>NZ_JACJSG010000014.1 GCF_014697625.1 Anabaena azotica FACHB-119
CCCACAGAGAGTATTTCTCTGGAAGAATAACTGTAAAAGGCGAAGAGGCACGGCTTTAGCCTGCCTCGTAGCAACAGTTTGAATCACCGTGGCTTTAGCCCGGTGAGAGTCAACCGCTTGATCAAGTCGTTTTGGCGCGATCGCCAAGACTTCTATGCTACAGGCAACTTGACTATATACTTCAGTCCTAACCAGAAAAAATCAGCAGAATTTCGTGGCCCTGATTTTTTTGTAGTCCTAGATACAGAAAAAAAAGACCGCAAAAGTTGGGTTGTCTGGCAAGAAGATGGTAAATACCCCAATATAATTATCGAATTATTGTCTAATTCCACAGCCGCAGTTGATAGAGGGCTGAAAAAGCAAATATATCAGAACACATTTCGCACTCCTGATTATTTCCGGTTTGACCCGAATACCCTGGAATTACAAGGTTTTCATATAGTAGATGGGCAATATCAGCCTATAGCAGCTAATTCTGCGGGTTGGTTGTGGAGTCAGCAATTACAACTATATTTAGGCATTGAGGGCAGAAAATTACGCTTTTTTACACCAGATGGTAATTTAGTTTTGTTGCCAGAAGAAGAAGCTAACCAACAGTTACAGCAGGTTAACGAACAATTAGAACAGGAACGACAAAGGGCGCAAAGATTGGCGGAACGCTTACGTGCTGCTGGTATTGACCCAGAGGAAATACTGTAGCCACATCATGAGGGGACAGGGGATAGGGGACAGTTTTATGATTGGTTAATGTCTTTATGTATCAGGCGGTGGCTGTAAATATAGCGAAGAGCGACGCGCTTGCGGAATGCGATCGCCTGATATATTAAGTCAAAAACTAATCTTAAATCACTGTAACCTGTCCCCTGTAACCTATCCCCTATCCCCGACTATATTTTCCCCAGATTGCACGACTACTTCGATCCCCAGAAGGTCTTAAAATATTGTTAATTTCCGCCTAATCCTCGACCTTCACTTTAACAAGTATCACCCCAGAACACTATGGCTATTGGCTACGTCGCGCTCGTACTTCATGCACATCTGCCCTTCGTTCGTCACCCTGAGAGTGACTACGTGCTAGAGGAGGAATGGTTATATGAAGCCATTACCGAAACATACATTCCCTTATTGAAAGTATTTGAAGGCTTAAAGAGAGACGGCATCGACTTTAAAATTACGATGAGTATGACACCGCCGCTTGTGTCGATGCTGCGTGATCCTTTGTTGCAAGAACGCTATGATGCACATTTAGCCAAACTTGAAGAACTGACGGAACTAGAAGTTGAGCATAATGCTCACAATGGTCACATCCGTTACTTAGCCGAACACTACGCTACTGAGTTCAACGAAGCGCGGCAAATGTGGGAACGCTACAACGGTGATTTAGTCACGGCTTTTAAGCAATTTCAAGATACCAATAACCTAGAAATTATTACTTGCGGTGCTACTCATGGCTATTTGCCATTGATGAAGATGTATCCCCAAGCAGTCTGGGCGCAAATTCAAGTAGCTTGCGAACATTACGAAGAAACTTTTGGTCGTCCAGCTAAAGGTATTTGGTTGCCAGAATGCGCTTACTATGAAGGTTTGGAACGGATGCTAGCAGATGCTGGTTTACGTTATTTCCTCACCGATGGGCATGGTATTTTATACGCTCGTCCTCGTCCTCGCTTCGGTACTTACGCGCCAATTTTTACCGAAACTGGGGTTGCAGCTTTTGGTCGAGACCATGAATCCTCTCAGCAGGTATGGTCTTCTGAGGTTGGTTATCCTGGTGCTGCTGAATATCGGGAATTTTATAAAGATTTGGGTTGGGAGGCTGAGTATGAATACATCAAGCCCTACATTATGCCCAATGGTCAGAGAAAAAATACAGGGATTAAGTATCATAAGATTACCGGACGCGGTTTAGGTTTATCAGAGAAAGCACTGTATGACCCTTACTGGGCGCGGGAAAAGGCAGCAGAACACGCCGCCAATTTCATGTATAACCGGGAACGCCAAGCAGAGCATTTGTATGGAATTATGCAGCGTCCACCGATTATCGTGTCACCTTATGATGCTGAGTTGTTCGGTCATTGGTGGTATGAGGGGCCTTGGTTTATTGATTACCTATTCCGCAAATCATGGTATGACCAAGGAACCTATACTATGACTCATTTGGCAGACTATTTACGCGCAGAACCTAATCAACAAGTCTGTCGTCCTTCTCAGTCGAGTTGGGGTTACAAGGGTTTCCATGAATATTGGTTGAATGAAACCAATGCTTGGATTTATCCACATTTACACAAAGCTGCGGAACGGATGATTGAAATTTCGCAGATGGAACCGGAAGATGAGTTGGGATGGCGATCGCTTAACCAAGCTGCGAGAGAATTACTATTGGCGCAATCTTCCGACTGGGCGTTTATTATGCGGACGGGAACAATGGTTCCTTATGCGGTGAGAAGGACGCGATCGCACCTCATGCGTTTTAATAAGCTCTATGAAGATGCCAAAATCGGCAAGTTTGACAGTGGTTGGTTAGAAAAAGTCGAATTAATGGATAATATCTTCCCCAATATTAACTACCGTGTTTATCGTCCTTTGTAAAGAGTGCTGAGTAAAATACTCTAGCCTCTAGACCATTTTTTAATTACTCAAAGCAAAAACCCCCAGTAACAACTATTGCTGGGGGTTTTATTCGGATGAATTTGAGCATTTTCGCTGCTATTTAGGCAGATTTTGGCTAGTGTAAGCATCCATCGCGTAGGCTGGGGTGCGCTCAGTGTAATCTATATCCAAACCTGTAATAGATTTAGCCAATTTTTCAAAAGACTCAGAACGCCAGTTACGCTCATGGATGGGCTTTTTCTGCTCTCCCAGGAAGTATGCTAGGGAACCGATAACAGAAGCCGCAACCCAACCTACAACTAACACTGCAAATAAAATAGCCATCACAAACCTCTTTTATATATTTTTGTAACTTTATGTAAATAAATATAACTTTATTGCAACATATTTGGCAATATGAGTTAATTCGTGCATACCGATCAGGCAGGTAGGGAAATTCCCACCGCCATGATGAAATTAGGACTTACGCATAAAAACGAAAAATCAAAGGTTTCGACAAGGGTGCAGGTGTTAAAAACCCTTACACCCAGTCTCAACAGATAACTTTGATGCGTAATTTCTGAGTTAGAGATTATCAGGGTCGATATTCAGTTCTCGGAGTTTAGTCGCTAACTTTTGCGCTTTTTCCTCAGCTTGTTGTTTAGCTGTTTCTGCGGCTTGTCTTGCGGCTGCTTCTTCTTGATGGCTAAGAAGATATTCACCTGTACCTGCATCGTAAAAGCGTAGCTTCCCAGCTTCTATTCGCAATTCCAGTCCTAAAACTTCACTGGTTACGGAAACTGTACCATCTGCGGCGGTGTTAGCTGGTACGGGAAAATAATTATCATCAACTAAGCGTAAGCCTTGGAGTTGAGGATTTAGATAATCGCCTGTTGGGTCGTATTGGAAGTATTCGCGCACTCCCAGAAAGGAGTAGATTCCTTTTTTCGCGCCTTGGTCTTTGGCGCGGGTACTTTTGGAAGTGATTTCTAGAACGAAATCAGGTGCTTTGTTATTTTCTTCCCAGGTTTTGTAAGAACGTCTGTCCCGGTTTTCTACCCCAAACACAACAAATACATCTGGTGCAACAACCGACTCTGGGCGACCTTCCTCATAATATATAAATAAATTCCCAGAAACGTAGACATCAGAACGGTTTTGAAAATAAATTTGTAATACATCCGTTGCATATAGCAGATACTTTCTTTGTGAATCACCTTCAGCCACTGGTTGACCGTCCTCATCTGGATATTCAATTGGGGTAACGGGTATATATTCTACTGAGGTTGTCATAGTCGGATACCTTAACTCTACTGGAGTTAAATTAAATTTAACTCTAGTAGAGTTGAATTTGTAGTTACTTGGCATCCTAAAGAGGATCTTTAAAGCACCCTCTCAAAAATCATCAGCTATTTGAAAGCCTTGTAAGCTATTAATAAGACTCTGAGGCTCGATTCACAATTGCAGGAATCTTTGAAGAACTTCTCAAATGCTACTTCAATATGATGTTCAATTTCTTTGCCATCGATACCCTTTCGATGGAACATCAGTAAGGTAGGCGGCAGAGCTATTACCGCTTCTGCTTCGCTAAGATTGAGAAGCTGTCCATGTTGTTTCATGAGCGCCTTCACGTTTGGGATCGTGATGTTATCACAAATTGATGTCCAAAGAAATTCCAAAAAACTACTGTGCCGATTTTCATCGGCAGCAAAACCATGTTTTTGTGGCATAATCAATATATCTAAAATATGTTTTCGGCTTCTGAACTGATAGGAATGGTTCAAGCAAATTTTTACTTAGATACTAAGTATTTGCTTAAAAACCACTTACTAATAAATTTAGAAGCTTTTTTTTGCTTCTTTTTAAGATTAGCCTATCAATAATTTAATTCAGAAATCTACTAACAATATATAACATCAAAATTACACTTATTACAATAGCTGTAATAGTGTAATTTTATGTTTATGTTTGTTGTGTTTAGCGTATCTTTTATGTTATTATTGTTAGTTTTAATATTATTTTTTATCAAGAATTAATATTTTTACTATATAAGAATGCCAGAGAAATTTTCTCAGACCCATAATAACACAAATTCTAGAATCTGTTTAAGGTGGTATAACAATGTGTAAGTTAGTTACACATTGTTATGTTGAGTTTATCCAAAAGCTGAAAATTTGAAATTTTTGTATAATATGGTTGATTTATTACAAAATCAACCGGGGTTGTGAGTCAATTGCACAGGTCTTACCCTTTGGAACAAGCAGTAATGTTCTAAGGATTTTAATAATTCCTATTTCTAAAGCATCTTGTGAAAGCCCTTAACTCAAAAGTAGAATTAGGTTAAGTTTTTAGATTATCTAATGCTAGTTTGTTAATCAATTTTAAGTATGACGTATACTGAGTTATTATAATAACTTTAACAACTATCTGTTTTGACTTAATAATCTCAGATATTATAATATTTTCCCAGTTTTAATCTATTATTCACCAGCAAATAAAAGTATATTTTGATACTAATTTATATTTTGTTAGATAATACGCATGAATACATAACTTCAATAGTTATTCTTTTGTGTTCCTCTTTGCGTCTTTGCGCCTTTGCGTGAGCGTTTAAATAATATAGTCAGCAACACCAAAGTATTTATGCAAGAAGTCTATTTCTAGATTTTCTAGTTTGAAATAAGCAGTGCAAATAAAAAAGACAGGCTGTTGCCTGCCTAACAAGTATCGATTTATCAGAGATGTTAGAAATTCATTTCGGCAGCTTGGACTTTTTCCACCTGCTTTTTCTTCAGAACTAGCATGATTTGAGCTAACATTACCAAAGCAACGAAAGCAATCAACCAGCCAACTCTATTGGCATCTTGAAGCACGATTTCTGTGTCTTTTTGACCGAAACCACCAACGTTGGGGTTATTTGTCAAAGCGTCACCATTGTTAACAGCTTGTCCTTCAGAAACAATCAGTTCTGGGCCTGCGGGAACTGTATCAGTAACAACCTCTCCAGACTCAGTTTTGATGTCTACGAGATATTTAACAGTACCGTCTTCGCCTTCCTGTTTGGCAATCTTGCTGATTGTGCCAGTAGCAGAGGCGTTATAAACGTTGTTGTTGCTCTTTTCGCCTGTGGGATAAACTTGTCCGCGTCCCCGGTTTCCACCGACATGAACTGCATATTTACCGAAGTGAATGTTCTTGTCGTTGGCGGGGTTGGGAGAAAGAACAGGGAAGACGATTTCTTGATACTGTTCACCGGGTAAAGGGCCGACGATGACGATGTTCTCTTTCTCTTCGCTGTAGGGTTGGTAGAAGAGATCACCGATTTCTTCTTTGATGTCTTCAGGAATGCGGTCTTGGGGCGCAATCTTGAAGCCTTCGGGTAACATCAGTACAGCACCGACGTTTAAGCCGACTTTAGAGCCATCAGCACCAACTTGTTGCACGCTGGTATCGTAGGGAATTTTAACGACGGCTTTAAATACGGTGTCGGGAAGTACCGATTGAGGAACTTCTACTTCTGTGGGCTTTGCTGCTAGGTGACAGTTGGCGCAAACGATTCTACCTGTCGGTTCGCGGGGGGTTTCGGGGTAGGTTTGCTGCGCCCAGAAGGGATATGCAGCAGCAGACTGGGGAAGGGCTAAGTCGCTGGTGAAGAAGAATGTCACGCTGGCGATCGCTATGAGCAATGCTTTTACCATCGCTCTAGCACTGCGAGTTAACCTCGCTGTTGAACAAGCATTTCTCATCTCAATAAGGGCAACGATTGAATTTAGTCAAGAGTCAAGAGTCATTAGTCAATAGTCATTAGTCAATAGTCATTAGTCATTAGTCATTAGTCATTAGTGTTTACTATGGACTGTGGACTGTGGACTGTGGGCTGTGGACTGTGGACTATTGACTAAACATTAAGCCCACCAAGGTTCTTCGTTGGTGCGGAAGTCGGTTTCTGTCCAGGGAGTCAACAGGATTTTGTCGTTTTCGACTTTGGCGTGGCTTAAAGCGAGGGATTTTGGTGCTGGGCCACGAACTACCTTACCTGTTGCATCGTATTGGGAACCGTGGCAAGGGCATTTGAATTTGTTTTCTGCCGCGTTCCAGGGAACCACACAACCCAGGTGGGTGCAGACGGCGTTGATGCCGTAATCGGTAATTGCTTCTTTGCTTTCTACCACAATATAAGTTGGGTCGCCCTTGAGTCCTTGAACTAGGGTGCGATCGCCTACATTATGGCTTTCTAGAAATTTGCTGACGCTAACATCGTTGCCCAGCTCGTCTTTTGCTGTGGTTCCGCCACCAGCCCCACCAGTTGCTGGGGGAATGAAGTAATTGACCACTGGGTACAATGCACCCAAAGCCACGCCAGTAACGGTTCCAAAAGTTAGCAGGTTCATGAATTGACGTCTCCCCATATCGGGAACGTCCATTGATTCAGAAAATTGAGCCATAATTTACGCGCTCTTCGTGTATTTTGTTAAGCAGCATTAGACAAGAGCGCTAAAATACTTGAGCTACTCCTGTCTGAGTTGAAATGCTAACGCTTGTCCCGATGCTGTTAATCTTTATTTCAAGACATATCGAGCATCTTTTTTGTTAGCATTACATTTCTTTATATCCTTATCATACTTGAGTTACGGAACTTAACGTCATAACTAAATGTAAAATCTAGCTGAGAAAACTATGACAGGACAGGAATTACACCAACTATTGCTGGATAAATGGGGACATTCTTATGATGTGCAGTTTCGGCGCACACAAGGCAAAATATTCTTGCAGATTATGTGGAAGTATCTAGAGCAAGCTTCTTTCCCCATGAATGAGGCAGAATATCAAGAGCATCTTGATGGTATTGCCAATTACCTTCATGCCTTGGGTAGTTCAGCACAGGTGAGAACATATATCACCCAAACAAAAGAGCGTCCCCGCCTGGGTAAAGCGGTGAGCATACCTCTAGATTTAGGCGATCGCTCTTCGGAATGGATGGTGTGATCTTAGGGAACAGGGAACAGGGAAGGGAATAGATATGTACTGAATTTAGTTCAAAAATGAGATGGGTGTCCTATAAATAAATTAAAAAATCTTTACAACAAGCAGCGATTGAGCGCCTGTAACCTGTCACCTATAACCTGTCCCCTACTACAGTTATAAAATTCTTTTACCCAAAGGTACATCTCTGTCTGGCTGAATGAGAGCCACTTCACCATCATCTAAAACTACACCCAACACCAAAACTTCAGACATAAAATCAGCAATTTGGCGCGGAGGAAAATTAGTTACGGCTAATACTAATTTGTTAATAATATCTTCTGGCTGATAAAGTTTGGTGATTTGGGCGCTAGATTTTTTCATCCCCAAATCACCAAAATCTATCCACAGTTTGTAAGCAGGTTTTCTTGCTTTGGTAAACGCTTCTACTTTGATAACTTTGCCAACCCGAATTTCGACTTTTTCAAAGTCTTCATAACTGATTTGCATGGTGATGTTATTTACCAGTTAGCTTAACCAAAGCAATACCACCAAAGTAAAGAGTCAGCACCGCACCAGCCAAAAGACTTTGGGTCAGGGGGTCGGTAGAGGGTGTTAGCACAGCGCCTAAAACTACAGCCGCCATAATCACAAATCGCCAACCGGAAATCATTCGCTCTGAGGAAACGATACCTAAATTAGCTAGTAAAAGTTGGATTATTGGCACTTGAAAAGCTAAACCAGTGCTAAATAAAAGCAACAATACAAACTCAAAGTATTTATCAATTGACCAAAGTTGTTCTACTACATCCGCACCGTAGCTGATGAAAAAATTCAAAGCTGCGGGAATGAGTAATAAATAGGCAAATACTAAACCACCCGCAAACAAAACACTTGAGCCTAAAACCACTGGCCCCAACAAGCGACGTTCGCGGCGAGTTAGTCCGGGGAGAACAAACAAAATAATTTGGTAGAGGATGAAGGGGCTAGAAAGCAACAAGCCACTGTAGCCCGCTACTTTGAGGGAAACAAAGAAATACTCTCCAGGGGCTAGTTGGAGAAATTTAACGCCTTGGGCGGGAACTTCTAGCAGCTGCACAATTGGCTTGACGGCAAAGAAACAGCCAACTACGCCCACCGCTACAGCAGCTAAGGAATAAAAGATACGCTGTCTTAACTCTTCTAGGTGGTCGAATAGGGACATTTCGACTTCACCGGGCAACTCATCATCGACAGAATCAATATCTGAGTTGCCATATCCTTCTGTGTCAATCTCAGGAGTTTTGATTGTATCTACTTCTTGTGAGGGGGTCATAGCTCAGGTGGTAGGCAACATTTGCTAACTATTGTATCTGGGGAAGCAGCTACCATAACAGGATTGACCCATGCAAAACCAAAATCCTGGTTGTAGGTAAGCATGAACTGAGAAATATGTCAGAATATAAGAGTATGGGGAAATTAATCTACTGTTGACTCCGCACTTGGGAAAGATATTTGCCCTACCTGTCTGCATATGGATAGGAAGAGGAATTGTTGCCACAGGTTTCTGCAATTAGTAGCATTGCACACATCGATACCGCATCAATAGAACAATGCTCAGTTTCTAAGTTCCCGTTCATCTGGTGCTATCTACAGAACAAGTTATCAGTTCGCTCACCGTTGGCGGACGTAATTTTTGCTGAGGTTGTGATGAAAAGGAGAATTTGTCTTAGCTGTTTGGCATTGCCTATTTATTTTTACAATGCCGAAGTCAATCTTGTGAATAGTAGTGAGGTAGAAAGTTTTATCAATCCATTTTTGAATACAACTGCTTTGGTGGCTAGCAGTTACAATATTCAATTACAGATAATGCCGTGGCAAATATCTGCTAGAGATGAACAAACAAAAGAATGCTTGCGTAAGCGCAAATGTAAGGATTGACAAAAAGTCATTGAATTTATAACGATATGGGTAATTAAAATTACTAACTTATTAGATTAGGAAAAATCCTGCCTATACCTAACTATTACAGGACTTACGCAAGTGTCACAATTGGTGGTTGGTGCGTGACGCTACAAGTCTCATGACTACGTTCAAATATTATCGCTCCTCACACACCCTACAGAAAAAATATGCCAGTTGCGTAAGTCCTACATTAAATATAAAGCAAGCATCTAGCAATCCTAAATCATTCGTGACCAATAAGATCCCTGACTTCTTATATCAAGTTCGGCTAATTACTTATAATATGATTGTTTTGGTCGGTAATTGGTAATAGCTAATAGGTAATTGTTGTGAGCCATTACCGATTACCGATTACCTATTACCAGCCCCCAATATATGATAAGTATTTAAGCGGACATGATATTAGAGAAGTCGGGGATCTGAAGCTCACTAACTTTCACAAATCAAATAGAATTGCTATAGGAAAATACAACATCTAGGATATACAGCAGATTTTGGGTAGATGAGGTACAAGCGTAATACCCAATACCATGTAGAGACTTTATATGTAACGTCTCTACAGTATTTCACGAATAGCGAAACTGCTATATCTAAATGTTGTATTAATCAGGACTAAATTACCCTACAGACTTCTGCCATGCTCCTAATTTTTTGGAAACGAAGGCAGCACTAGCTAGTCCAATAATCCCCAATGTGGTAGAAGCTTCGGGAACTCTTGGTGGATTACTGACAATTTGTTCACCATAGTAATCTACTGTAAGTTTTACGCTGGCAAGTGTGTTGATTTGAAAATTATTGTTACCTGAGCCGGTAAACGTAGCATTGACTAATGCAGAAGGAGAAAAACTAAAATTTCCTACTCCTAAAAATTGCTGAATGTCTGAATTATTCTCAAATGTTTGCGAATTTTTATCACTTTTGACAAAAGTCCCAAAGTTGCCTGTCTCACCTTTTTTTAAAGTAAATGCTTGGGAAACAAGTTCTGGTGAGGCTGAGAATAGGTTAAAGGAAGCTAATGTTGAGGGAGCGCCAGCATTGGGAGAAACAGTAAATTCACCTAATTTACTGACTACTGTAAAATTTCTTGTACGAGGAGAGTTATTAGTCACTGAACCGGAACTTTCAATTTCCGATTCTAGGGTAACGACTACCTTATTGACAGTTTCTTTTGCTGATGGTTTATATTTACTCAGTGTTAATTTTAAATCTGGATTGCTAGGTTCGAGATCAGTGGGTTGTTTCGTGAAAGAAGCAGAACTTGTATATAGTAATGCCGCATGAGCTTGAGGCGCTACAGCTAAAGAAGTTACAGAAACTGTAACAGCTATTCCAGCTACTTGTAAAACACGAACTAGGGATTTTGTTACCATGACCATAATTTTGGGTTGTTGTTATGTACCAGCAATTGACAAACAGGAAAATGAAAAACTTACAATCATTTCTCCTGCATTTATCTCCGTTGTGAAGTGATTTTCGAGAGATTACGTATATACAAAAGTATGATTACGGGTAAGATGCTTTACTTAAATTTATCTTTGTCAAGAAAGAGTATTTTTACGGAGTTCAATTAACATTATTAAAATATATCCAAAATAAAAATGCAACACTTAAGTAATTACTCTACTAAAACTTCATTTTTAAGTAGCAATAGCTTTAAACAGATTTTGTAATAGCTGTATTGAAAAGCTTTTTTTAAGCAGACATGAAAAATAAGTATGATTAAATTTACATAATCATACTTATTGCTATTATTAATGTAATACTTGGGTTTTGAAATTAATAATTAAGAGTAAATTAATACCAATGAATACTGGCGTTTCCAGACTAAAATGTGGCGATAGATTTGGAAAAATTGATAGCAGATGTACGCAGCGAAAAGTTCTGTAGGAGGGTTAGCCCGCTCACAAGTGTAGGTTTTTCACCAAGCAGTTGTAGGGGCGGGTTAACAAATACCTTTCATGATTGATGATGATCTTGGTTAACCCGCCCCTACTAACGAGAGAATCATCGTTTCATCAACCCCTCTGTTACAAAGTTCTGATGCCTTTGGCAATTCCTTCGGGGAACGCCGGAAGCCGGCGCACCCTACGGGTTCGCGTAGCGTCTCGTTAGAGAAGCAAGCTACAGACTTTGCGCTACACCCTTATACTTACACCCCTACACCCCAAACCAATGTTTTTGGGTTATTCTTGATTTTCATTTACTATAAAGTTCAACTTTAAAAGGTTAATAAATATCCCCGGTGGTTAGCCAGGGATATTGACAACTAATAACTCTGGCGTGGATGACATAGAGTGTAATTAGAATACCAGTAAGAAAAAGATTGAAGTTGCCAAAGTGCCGATCGCTCAAATTTGGTAGTAGCAAAAAATCTATCTCTTGAGGAAGCGCTGACGCATCCGCACCACAAAAGTGTTGACTTCTGGTATTCTCATGAATGAGGCGATCGCAGCAAACACCGCAATCCCTACCAAACCAGATACACACAACTGTAAAATCAGGACGAATAAACCTTCTTTCCCTAACAATTGCTGAGAAGCAACCAGTGTACCAAAACTAGCAATACCCGCTACCACACTACCCGCAGTTAAACCCAGGATGGGTAAACCCCATTCCCGCCAAGGTAAACCGTTGAGGCGGCGGTCAAGGATAAACAAGAGCATCAACATAGAGCTACAATTGACACCGACTGTAGCTAATACTAAACCCGGTGCGCCGAAAGGTTTCACGAAAAACCAATCTAATAGGGCGTTGAGAAGGATATTAAAGATGCTGATACGAAAAGGTGTCTGTCCATCCCCCAAGGCGTAAAATACTCTTACCAAAACATCTCGCCCCAAATAAGCAAACATCCCAATACCGTAGGAAATCAGCAGGGATGAAACTAACTTTGTCGCATCTTGTTTAAATGCACCGCGTTCATAAATTACCTGGACAATTGGCACAGATAGAGTTACTAGCAACGCCCCCAAGGGCAGCATTGTGACAGCAGTGAGTAATAAACCTTGACGAATGCGTAATTTTAAATCTGGCCAGTTTTCTGGTTCCGCTAGTTTGGCGAAGATGGGTAATAAAGGCAACAATATAATATTAGAGATAATTCCTAAAGGCGTTTGTACGAGAAGATTGGCATAGTTAAAACCAGCCGCCGCACCGGGAATGGGACTAGCAAAGTATAAGTCTGTAGCAACGTTAATCGGCATCATCCCCGAAGAAATCGTTGCGGGAGTCATCACTCTAATCACTTCCTGAACTCCAGGGGATTGAAAATCAAAGCGTAGGCGTAATGTACCTAGCCCTAAGCGCCATTGCACAATTAACTGCACTAACCATTGGAGAATTGCACCGCCCAAGGTTCCCCAAGCCAACACCATACCGCCGATGAAGGCGTATTCGGGCTTGATGATGTCTTTGCCTAATTGCAGAGCCATGATACCGATACCGATAACAACGGTGACGCTAGATAACAGGGGGCTGATGGAGAGTAGCCAATATTGATTAGCGGCGTTGAGAGTACCGAAACCGATGCCAATTAAGCCGGCGAATAAAGCCATCGGGGCCATGATTTGGATTTGTTGAATGGCGATCGCTCGCGTTTTCTCCTGCAAACCATGACCTACAATATCTACAATATTATCTGCCAAGAAAATCTGGGCTACCGTTACTAATAAGAGTATTCCACCCACCAAGGTAGTCACAGTTTCTACTAGGGGGGCGGCTTCTTCTTGCTTGCGCTTGGCTAAAACGCTGACAACTGCACTATGTAACGGCCCATTGACACCGCCTAGTAATACTAAAAGAAAACCGGGGATAATGTAGGCGTAGCTGTAAGCAGTAGCAGCCGCACCCACACCGAAAGCAGCTGCGATCGCTTGTTGCCTCACTAAACCGAAAACTTTACTAATTAAAGTGGCTGCGGCAACAATACCAGCAATCCCAGCGAACGAACGAGAGGTTTTTTGCTCTTGATTAGTCACGAATAGTACCTGACAACTGTAGCAGAGTCATACACCTGAAAACATTAACTCGAAATCTGACAAATTGTCAGGATAATTTTTACAAGTTTGATTTTCTAACTCTTCATCTGTCATTAATCATCTGCCTAAAAACGTTAATAAAAGAACTTATACCGTTTCTTGATGAAGATGCACTTTATTCTGCCCTGTAGAGACGTTGCATGCAACGTCTCTACATTGTTTATTCGGTACAACTTCATAGAGAATTGGTATTACCTCCTTTCTGTCACCTGTCACCTGCTATACACCGATGACGTTGCCATAACTCAGCCATATCAGATGTTTGAACCTCACACTGAGATGAGGGCTGTGTTATAAATGAAAAAATTATACGGGGTGTAAATTGATGCCGCCAGTTCGCCTGATCAACGATCGCTATGCTCTGTCTCCTCAACCGCGCTCTGGTGGAATGGCTGATGTCTATAGAGCAAGAGATTATGAACAAGAAGAACGACTTGTGGCGGTGAAAGTATTCAAGCATGGGCAGCTTGAAGGCGATATCTTAGAAGAGTCCTTCAGACGTGAAACCCAAGCACTTAAGGAATTAAAGCATCAAGGAATCGTCGAACTTCTTGACTCAGGTAGGGATGAAACTACAGGCGAGTATTTCCTGGTGTTGGAGTGGATGGAGCAAGATTTGGCAAAATTGTTGAAAGAATCTCCCTTAAACCATTGGGATGTTTTTTGGCAAAAAGTGGCTATTCCCATATTACAAGCTCTGGCTTTCTCTCACAATCGCAACTACAGCCATCGAGATATCAAGCCCAATAATATTTTAATTAGTAGTGACGGTAAACCAAAACTTGCCGACTTTGGCATATCTAAGCTCAGAAGTTATTTTCGTCCTAGCGTTACTCTCAGGGAGTTTGTATCTCGTCCCTTCACACCACCGGAACCTGATGATGGCACTTATCCTTACACTAGGGATGTCTTCAGCTTTGGGGTATTGGTACTAAAGTGCTTAACAAAGGTAGAAATTAACGATTATGATGCCATAGCTCAAGGGGTGGCTGCATTTAAAGCACCACCTGAAATTATCGAAGTCATAGAACGTGCTGTTTCCTTAGATCCCGCAGAACGTCAGCACAATGCAGAAGTGCTACTGACAGAACTCAAGGGTATCCAAGAAAGGCGATCGCAAAACCTGTTAATTATAAAACCTGCTTGTTATCTAAAATTAACTCGCAATGCTTTGAGAAATCTTAGTAACGAACTTCAGGCATCAGAAGCGGAAATTCAAAAAATTATTCTAGAGGATTTGAATACAGCTTGTGGCATCAGCCGTTACCGTAACCGTAATTCCAACTTTCCTGAAGAAGAATTTCGAGAAGGACACTATTCTATTTTTGGGGTTAATTATAAATATCATGTAGCAGTGGGGCAAGAATACCTTGATATTATTAATGCCAATACTTTGTCTAGTGCCTTGCTAGAAAGAAATCGAGAGCAAGCTTGGATACCTCCCTACGAATTTAAGTTTGGTAGACCACCCTTCGTGTCTGAAGCCGTAGACCTGATTACAGACATGGAGAATGCAGTTGCAGAACACGAAGCTAACCTGCGACAGACAAAATTAGAAGCAGAAAAACAAAGATTATTCCAGACTTGGTTTAATATTCTCCAAGCGAAAACCGATTGGGAAAGAAGCCGAGAACAGCCAATTAAATATACCGACTTTACTCCTGATGGCAAGCGATTAATATTTGAAATCTCAGAACTTCCTGATAAGGATATAGCAGGACAACCCCGCCATATCATTCGCAAAAATGGATTTAGTATTTTAGGGGGAGATGTTGTTGAAGTTGTCCAAAAAGCCAGTGTTCAATTAATTCTTTATGTAAAACATGGACAACCAGACAGACTACCAAAATTAGGTGATCTAGTTTTTGATATTCGTGCCACTGAAACCGCCTTAAATCGCCAAAAATATGCGCTAGATGCAATTAGATTTGACCGTGCAGTTCGGTCTGATATGCGTCAATTATTTGTTAATACTCAAGAAGTCAAGCATCCAGAAATCTCTGGAAATATAGAGTGTTTTCAATCTCTAAATGAATCACAAAAAGAGGTTGTAGAAGCAGCATTAACAACACAAAATTTTCTCCTAGTTCAAGGGCCACCAGGGACAGGAAAGACAACCTTTATTACAGAAATTATCATTCAAACTCTTCTGCAAAACTCAGAAGCACGAATCCTGTTGAGTTCACAAACTCATGTAGCATTGGATAATGCACTAGAACGGATTCAAGACCAAAACCTTGACTTAAATTTGTTACGCCTGGGTAATCATGAACAGGTTTCCGAAAATATTCACTCTCTATTATTAGAAGAACAAATGGAGAGATGGAGAGAACAGGCTGAAACTACCAGTAAAAAATTTATAACAGATTGGTCTACTAAAAGAGGTATCTCTGAGCAAGAATTAGAAAAAGCCATTTTATTTCAAGACCTAAAAGCTATAGTCACAAAGCTTAATGACTTAAAAACAGAAGCAACAACTCGCAAAGAAGAATTATATGAAATTTACCCTACAGACTATGACATAGACAATCCCAAATTACCAGCTAAACAGAAAATACCCAAAGATAAAAGAGATGAATTTCAGCGCCTTACCAGTGAAATTGAAGAATTGCAGGAAGAACAAAAACAAGCAAGAAAGCAACATAAAGCCAAAGCCCAGCGTCTCCAAGAACTCACAGGAATTGCTACAGAGGAATTATTAAAACTCAACGCTAATCAACTACAAGAAAAGAGCAATCAGTTGATTAATCCTCATGCTCCAGATGCTAAAATGTTACAACAACTAATTAGTATTCAAGCTGAGTGGTTTGATTGTTTTGGTCGCAATGAAAAATTTAATGACCCACTAATCAAACGTTCTGATGTAGTAGCAGGAACTTGTATTGGCATTGCTAAATACATTCAGGATATAGAATTTGACCTTTGCATTATTGATGAGGCATCAAAGGCTACAGCAACAGAAGTATTAGTCCCGATGTCAAGAACTCGGCGCTGGATACTTGTGGGTGATCCGAAACAACTTCCACCCTTCCAAGATGAAGTCAGTCGTAATGTAGAGTTCTTAGAAAAATATGATTTAACTGAAGATGACATCCGAGAAACTTTATTTGACAGACTGCTAAGGACACTTCCTGACAGTTGTTGTAAGATGCTAAAAATTCAACATCGGATGGTTGAGCCAATTGGTAATCTTATCAGTGAGTGCTTTTATCAAGGTGAGCTAAAAAGTGCCAGAAAAGATATAGATACAAATTTGGCTAAAGTTTTACCACAACCAGTAACTTGGTTGACAACTTCTAATCTGCCAAATTATCAAGAGCAACGTGCTAATTCCAGTTATCACAATAGCTGTGAGGTCAAAGTTATTATTCAACTGCTTCGCCAAATTAATACAATGGCAGAAGCAGCAGAAAAAAACTATAGTGTGGCAGTATTAAGTGGGTATTCAGCACAATTAAAATTGCTGAGTCGCAGAATTAATACAGAATTAAACAATTGGCAAAGACTAACCATTAGATGCGCTACAGTTGACGCATTTCAAGGAAGTGAAGCTGACGTAGCTATATATTCTATTACTCGTTCAAACAAAAAAGGGGAAATAGGTTTTCTTAGAGATGAAGCACGACTAAATGTTGCTTTATCTAGAGGCAGAGTTGGCTTAGTAATTGTGGGAGATCATTATTTCTGTCGGAGTTCAAAAAATAATCCTTTATACCAAGTCTTAGATTACATTGAACGCCATCCTGAAAGTTGTAGCTTAAAACAGTGAACAGTGAACATTTATCAAGGCGTATGGTGGGGGATTTAAACTCGCCACCAACGCCAACCACCAATTGGTGTGGTGTTTCCCCCAAGGATAAACACATCACTCTTGACTGATAACTGATAACTGATAACTGTTAAAAGAAGCAATGAATGGTAAGTAAATAAAATAGGTAAACAAAATTATGGATTTAGACAAGTTTATTTCTCTCACAGCCAATGAACTACTGCGTTACAACAGAAGTGGTTTTGATTTAGTAGCCTGTAAAGAGGTAGGTTTACCAGTTTACAAAGTAACTATCGAAGCTTTAATACAATTACGTAAACCAATACCACCAATAGAGGAATTTGTCTTAAAGGCTATTGATGCTGGGCTTAATTCAGAAGAAGATATTAGTGCTTTCCTTGGTATAGAAAAGCAAATATTAAATGATGCAATGGTCAATTTAAGGATGAGTGAAAATATTGACCTCATAGCTCCTGATGATTCTCGATTACAAGTTTGGAAATTAACTAAAAAGGGGATTACAACTCTTCAAGAAGCTAAAATTATTGTTCCAGAAGAGCGTACATTTGATATATGTTTTGATGGATTATTAAGATATCCACGCTGGTATGGCAGCAATTCATACTTTTTAAATAATAAGGATTTACGAGAGCAAGAAATTATAGAGATTGAGCCGTTTCCCAATAAACCTCCAGAATTATCTGATATCAAACTTAAAGAGGTAGATGAAATTATTCGTCAAATTGAAGGAGCTAGTAAAGCCCGATATAAAGAAGAGAAAGACTTACTAGCATTAAAAGCAATTGAAAAAAGGCAGAGATTTTTTGAAAAAGCCTTGGCTCTTATATATAAAGCTAAAGATAGTGATGATGTTCAGGTGGCATTTTTAATTGATAATGAAATTTCCAGTGAACATGAAGCTGCTTTTGCTCGTTCTAATGGAATTAAAAAACTTCGCATTGTCGAGACTCTAAAAGAAAGCTCTCCCAGAAAATTAGCTGAAGAAATTTTAGGAAGTGATTTTGTTAATCAAACTCTACTAGAAGAAATTGATTCGATTAAGGCTGAAGTTTCTACTCAGCAAGCAAAAATTGTAGCTGAAATAGAAATAGTTGAAAGTAACCTCGAACAAACTGAAAATGAAGATGAAAAAGTTAATTTGATGCAGCAATTACAATCTGCAAAAGAACAAATTAAAGAACTTCAGACACAGTTAAATTCGCTCCTAGCTACAGTTCCCATGCGTTGGTTAGATATGTCAGAACACCGTCCACTTTTAGAACAAGCTCTCCATGATACTCAAGAATGTTTAATGATTATTTCACCTTGGATTCGAGCTAGTTCTGTAAATAAACGATTTCTTACAGATTTTGAAAAGCTCCTAAAGCGGGGAGTGCAAGTTTATATTGGGTATGGTTTGGGAGAAGACGATAACGATAAAAAGTACCAAGAAGATATCGAAGCAGAGAAGAAAATAAAACAATTAGCCATTCAGTACAAAAATAATTTCCAGCTAAAGCGTTTGGGAGATACCCACGCAAAAATTCTGATTTCTGATACGAAATTTGCTGTCACCACAAGTTTTAACTGGCTATCCTTCCGAGGTGCGAGCGATCGCAAATTCCGTGATGAACGAGGAACACTTGTATCCGATCCAGATAAGGTTAGTGAACTATTCGACAGCTATAGAAAGCGGTTTGATTATACAAACATACAGTAATTTCGATATTCGTGAAATACTGTAGAGACGTTGCATGCAACGTCTCTACATTGTTTTGGGTTCTACGCTTGTGCCTCATCTACCCAAAATATGCTGTAATAGTCGGTAGGCTTTCAACTAACGACAACCCAAACTCTCGCGGGTGGAAACACCTGTAACTGGATTTACCCCATCTGCTTTTTCGCACAGCAAGGAAACTTGATATCTGTCAATTAGTGCGTCGGTAAAGTCTGCCCCTGTAATATCAGCATCATAGAAGCGACTACGAGTTAAAGTTGCTTCTGTAAAAATAGCATTTTTTAAGTTGGCGTTGTCTAAAGTTGCCCTGTCAACTAAAGCACCTGTTAAATTTGCTCCTTCCAAGTTAGCTTTTAATAATACGCCCTTGGTGAGAATAGCGTTAGTTAAATTTGCTCCTTGAAAGTTCGTTCCTCGCATTTCTGCCGCCACAAAAGTAACCCCAACTAAATCAGCATTGGAGAAGTCACGATTTTCTAGATTTGTATTGCTGTAGTTAATTGTATTAATCTGAGCCAGAGCCGGACGGGGAGTAATCATCACCCAAAACCAAGCCAGTATTAAAACTAAAATTACACTAAATAATCGCAATAAAATATTTTTCATAAATTTAAGGGACTTCCAGATAACAATTCAAAATTCGCGCATTAAAGACATTTTCAGTATCTGTAGCTCATGGTTTTGGTGGGCAATGCCCACCCTACTTCAAAAGAAAAAGTCAATAGCCATGAATGACTAATGACTAATGACTAATGACTAATGACTAATGACTAAATATTTATTTCCAATCTTTCCCAATGCGAATTGTCAAATCAGATTCTAAATCACCGATTGATTTAGTTTCTAACAAACCCAAACCTATAACCTTTTGCAGTTCCAATCCTGCTTGACGGTTGCCTTTTTGGACAATAATCTGGGTTTGGGGTTGGTTATCTGGCCAATCTGGGACAGTGTAAATATTTTTAAAGCCTTTTTGTTGTAAGTAAGCAATAACTTTTTGAGTTAGCTGAGGTTGATTGGAAGCATTTTGAATAGCAATTTTCAGTTGAGAAACGGGACGGGAATCTTGTTTAAGTCCAGGCACGTCTACGCCAACATAATTGTTTAATAGATTTTGCTGTCCGGTGAGATTCAGCCAATAGCTATTCGGGTCTTTACTAAATTTGCTGAATGTACCGGGTAGCATAGCCATTTGGAATTTGTCCCGTTCTGTATTGACGGAAAAATTCACCAAGGCCATCATTTCTTCTATTTTCAAATTTGTATCAAAATATTTCCGCATCAGGCGAGTTAATTGGGGCAATCTGGGTAATACAGTGGGACTATTCAGCCTTTGCAGTAATGCGCCTACTAGTGCTTGTTGTCGCTGTACTCTCGGTAAATCCCCTAATCCTTCTTCGCGGTAACGGGCAAATAGTTCTGCCTGTTCACCGTTAAGAGTTTGCCATCCAGCAACTAGGCTAATGGTAGAACCACTGTTGGAGTCTTGATAAGCCATTGCTTTGGGGACAAAAACCTCTACACCACCCAATTGATCAACTAATTGCCTTAAACCACTGGTGGAAATGCGAATATAGCGATCGATGCGAGCATTGTTTAAGGTGCGGCTGACTACCCTGGCTGCCAATACTGGCCCGCCTTGGGCGTTAGCTTCCGATACCTTAGTCAAGCCCTGTTCGGGGATGGCAATCATTGTATCCCTGGGAATGGACAGCACCCGCATAGTTTTATCGCTGGGGTCTAGCCTCGCCATTAACATGGTGTCGCTTTTGCCAGAGAAACTTTCTGGGGAACCATCCACAGCACCGCTAACTGGTTCAATTCCCATAATGAGAATATTCATCGGCTTGGATAGCTGGTACTGGGAAATTTTGCTCCATAATTCCCCAGGTAATGGCATTTTCTGCTCATCTTTCCCAGATACTCCTAATTCTTCGTCGGTGCGGTCTAAATTACTCCATAACGGAGTCCACAGCGCCAAGGTGGATACTAACAGCCCAGAGAGGATGACACCTAAAACAACTGTCAACATCCCTAATAACCAACGAGGCATGGTTAAGCCCAAGCGCTCATATAGTTCATTAGGTATTGCGCCGACGGACTCAACAACATTACGGGAAACGTTAGCTGACTGTTGTTGAGATTCTGCCTCTTGAGGCATTCCCTGATTTTCTACCAGTTCTATTTGTGAAGGCCCCGCCTCTAAGTTAATATCCGGTATTTGCTGAGGTGCGGCCTGATTTTCTGACCATTGTACCTGTTTAATCACATTTATCTCCCCACTCAACCACTCCCTAAAAGTATGTTAATGCAAGCTACTAATCTTGCCAGTGTCTAACCGCACTGTAAACTTGAAATGTTCTACCGTTGGTTTGTATGACAGCATGAGTAGCCCACTGTTCCCAGTAATCTTGGCTGGTGGTAAAGGAGAACGTTTTTGGCCCCTCAGCCGCCAAGACCGACCGAAACAATTTTTAAGTCTTGATGGTAGCTCTAGAAGTTTATTGCAATCAACCGCCGATCGACTGGTTAAACTCGCCGGCGGGTGGAATGAATTATGGGTAATCACCTCTAGCCAATTAGGACTAGGGGTGCAACAACAACTACCCGAAATACCATCGCAAAATATATTAATTGAACCCCAAGGTAGAGACACTGCTGCGGCTGTGGCTTGGGCCAGTTTGGAAATTCAAAAGCGTTACGGTGATGACGCAATTATAGGCTTTTTTCCTTCTGACCACTGGATAGCAGATCAAGCGGCGTTTGCACGTACATTAGATGCTGCAACCCAGCTAGCGGCAAGCACAGAAGCGATTGTCACTTTAGGGATTAAGCCTAGTTTTCCATCAACTGGCTACGGCTACATTGAACAAGGTCAACAAATTGGTAGCTTTAATGAGTTGCCAGCTTATCATGTCAACCGCTTTACTGAAAAGCCCAACCGCGAAACGGCAGAGACTTTTTTAGCTACGGGGCGATTTAGCTGGAATAGCGGTATGTTTGTTTTCCGTGCGGGTGTCGTTCTCAAGGAACTACACACCCATGCACCTGAAATTATCGAACCATTGGAAAAACTGGGTGTTGAGGTCTATCCCCAGTTACCTAAGAAAAGTATAGACTACGCACTCATGGAAAAGACTAGTCTAGTATATGTCTTGCCGGCAGAATTTGGTTGGGATGATTTGGGTGATTGGAATGCTATTGAGCGTTTGTTAAAGAAAGCTGATACTCCTAATGTGGAACTGGCTACTCACGTCGGTCTGGATACGCAAGGGGCAATCCTTTACTCTACTAGTCCAGATGATGTAATTGTTACTATTGGTTTAGAGGATGTGGTGATTGTGCGCGATCGCAATGTTACTCTCATTGTCAACAAAGAACGCACCCAAGAAATCAAGCAAGTCCTCAAAACCCTCCAAAGCGATCCCCGCTTTACCGAACTGCTTTGACAGTTGTCAGTTGTCAGTTGTCAGGGTAAAAGTTAGAACCCTTGGCAGAGGCGGCAATGCGGGGTTTTTAGTATAAATAAGAAACAAGGGATGAGGGAGTAACCCACCCCTAGCCCCTCCCTGGAGGGGAATAGGAAGATAAGGGGGATGAGGGGGATGAAGGGGATGAGGGAGATGAGGAAGAATTTACAGTTTTTCTCCCCCCACTCCCCCCACTCTTTCAAGGGCAGGTTTTTTACACTTCGACCCAAAAACACTGATTTTAGGGTGTAGGGGTATAAGGGTGTAGGGGTGTAGGGGTAGATGAAAGTCTGATAATTTACTGAATCTTATAGTCCTCACTGATTACTTTATGAAAAACCTGCCCTTAAGAGCTCCCCCCACTCCCCTATCTCCCCCTACTTCCCCCACTCCCCCATCTCCCCCCACTCCCCCACTCCCCAGTTCCTACAATGTTCCTCACCCAAACTGTCCCCCGTCAACGAGAAATTTTAGAGGTCTTCCTCCGCAATGGTTGGGATTATATGCGGCGGTTGCTGACTGGCGGTAAAGCTGATGAACCCCAATTACCTACGCCGGCGGTTTTGAAAAATATTCTGATCGATTTGGGGCCGGTTTATGTAAAACTCGGTCAATTGATGTCTACTCGCCCAGATTTGCTGAGTGGGGCTTATATTGAAGAACTTTCTACTCTCCAAGATGAAGTTCCCCCTGTTCCTTGGGCGGAAATTGAGATAGTTATGCGTCAACAACTCAAACGCCCTTTGGAAGAGACTTTCAGCAAGGTTAATCCTGTACCTGTGGCTGCGGGATCAATTGCCCAAATCCATCGCGGTATATTAATAGATGGTCGAGAAGTAGCAATTAAGATCCAAAGACCGGGGATTGATGTTACCATTGCTCAAGATACGGCTTTAATTCTGGGAATTGCCGATTTGGTGGCGCGTACTGAATTTGGGCAGAATTATGAAATTAAATCGACTGCGGAAGAATTTACTAAAGCTTTAGAAGCGGAGTTAGATTTTACACGAGAAGCGACGCATACAGACCAATTGCGGCGGAATTTATCTCGTAGTCGCTGGTATGATCCTACACAGCTTGTAGTGGCTGAGATTTACTGGCATTTGACTACAGAAAAATTGCTGGTGATGGAATGGTTGGATGGTGTACCAATACTGTCAGCTAGTTTAAATAACAATAACGGTAAAGACCCAACAGAGGTACGTAAAGCAATTACTACCTTGTTATTTCGGGCTTTCTTTCAGCAGTTATATGTGGATGGCTTTTTCCACGCTGATCCCCATCCAGGGAATATTTTTTATCTCAATGATGGTCGTGTTGCCCTGTTAGATTGTGGCATGGTGGGGAGACTTGATCCCCGGACTCAGCAGATATTAACAGAAATGCTGTTGGCGATCGTGGATTTAGATGCGGGGAGATGCGCCCAATTAACTTTACAATTGGCTGATTCTGCCCAACCTGTGATTTTATCAAGGTTGGAAAGTGATTATGACCGGATGCTGCGGAAATATTATAACGTCAGTTTGACGGAGATGAATTTTAGCCAAATCTTTTATGAAATTTTGCAAGTAGCCAGAAATAATAAAATTCGCTTACCCAGCAATATGGGTTTGTATGCCAAAACTATCGCGAATTTGGAAGGGGTAGCCCAGACGTTTAACCCAGAGGTAAATTTATTTGAAGAAATTCAACCATTAATTACGGACTTGTTTAGAAGGCAGTTGTTAGGGGATAATCCAGTGCGATCGCTCTTAAGAACTGCCCTAGATTTAAAAAGTCTCTCCCTACAATCTCCCCGACAAATCGAACTGCTGCTAGATCGAGTCACATCGGAAACCCTAAGGTGGAATTTCACCCTACATGGTTTAGATGGTGTGCGGCGCACAATGGACGATGCAGCCAACCGCTTATCTTTTAGTATATTGGTAGGTTCGATGATTATGGGGGCGGCGATAATTTCCAACAACGCCCAGACAAGCCAGTTATCATTTTTAAGCAGTTTGCTGTTTGCGGCGGCGAGTTTGTTGGGATTGTGGCTGATTATTAGTATATTGCGATCGGGTCGTTTAAAATAAAACCCAAGCTTAAGGTTCATATTTTTAAAACCTCTGTGTCTCTGTGTCTCTGTGATTTAAAGTTAGTTAACCACAGAAACACGGAGGCATGGAGAAAGAAATGAGTACATATTATGTCAATTATTATTGCTGAAAATCTCAGTAAATCTTATCCGGTGGCGGTAAAGGAACCTGGGTTTGCAGGAACAATTACCCACTTTTTCCGCCGCACCTACCGTTCAATTCATGCTGTTCAGGATGTATCTTTTGAAATCGCTCCTGGGGAGGTAGTGGGGTTTCTGGGGCCGAATGGTGCAGGGAAAACTACCACGCTGAAAATGTTGACAGGATTAATTCATCCTTCTGGTGGTGGGGTGAGGGTAGCTGGTCATGTCCCTTTTCTGCGCCAAGAAGCATTTTTACAAAAAATTACCTTGGTAATGGGGCAAAAACAGCAACTTATCTGGGACTTACCAGCTTTAGATTCTTTGAAAATTAACGCTGCTGTCTACAATATCCCTGATAAAGAGTTTCATCGCCGAGTAGGGGAGTTAACAGAAATGTTGTCCTTGGGGGGTAAGCTTACCCAACCAGTGCGGAAACTGTCTTTAGGTGAACGCATGAAGGCTGAACTTTTAGCCGCACTTTTACACCGTCCCCATGTGTTGTTTCTGGATGAACCAACTCTAGGCTTAGATGTTAACGCTCAAGTCGCCGTGCGCGATTTTTTGCGTGAGTATAATCAACGTTATCAAGCGACAGTGTTATTAACTAGCCATTATATGGCTGATATCACTGCTTTGTGTGAAAGGGTGTTGTTAATTCACCAAGGAAAGTTGATGTATGACGGGAGTTTGGATGGGTTGCTAGAACGTTTTGCGCCTTACCGAGAAGTGCGTGTAGAGTTAGCCCAACCTTTACCTTTGGAAAAACTCCAATCTTACGGTGATGTGGAACTTTTGGAAGGAAGGGCTGTATGTTTTATGGTGCAACGAGAGGTGCTAACAGCTACAGTATCCAAAATATTAACGGATTTGGAGGTCATAGATTTAACAGTAACTGAGCCGCCTATAGAAGAAGTAATTGGACGGGTTTTTCAGGCGGGAGTGGTGTAAATTCAAAATTCAAAATTCAAAATTCAAAATTAAGGGTGAATGAAAAAAATTATTAGTAGCTGTAGGGTGCGTCAGCCCCAATCATTTCGTCCACATTCAAGGATTTTCCACATCTGACGCACCCTACTTTTGTGCCAGTTGCGTAAGTCTTAAAAGTATTAGAAATTAAAAATGTAAGGTGAATGAAGAAAATTATTAGAAAAGCGTTGACTTTGCTGACAGTTTACTACGCCTATATGGTTGAGTATCGGGCAGAACTAATTTTATGGGTTTTGTCTGGTTCTTTACCAATTATTCTCATGGGGGTGTGGATAAAGGCGGCGCAAGGGGGAAGGTTTGGTTTATCACCTGTGGATTTTGCTCGTTACTTTCTGACGGTTTTTGTGGTTAGGCAAATTTCGGTTGTTTGGGTAATTTGGGAATTTGAAAAGGAAGTAGTAGAAGGCAGATTATCCCCTAGATTATTACAGCCTTTAGACCCGGTGTGGCATCATGTTGCATCCCATCTTTCGGAAAGGGTGGCGCGGATACCTTTTGCCATTTTACTAATAGTATTGTTTTTTATTCTGTATCCGCAGGCGATTTGGTTGCCTAGTTTCAGTCAGTTATTTCTATTTACAATAGCTGTAGTTTTGGCTTTTGTTTTGCGGTTTGTAATTCAGTATACTTTTGCTATGTTCGCCTTTTGGACTGAAAGGGCTAATGCTTTGGAAAACTTCTGGTTTTTGTTTTACTTGTTTTTATCTGGATTAATTGCACCTTTAGATGTTTTTCCGCCGGAAGTGAAGGCGATCGTTTTATTTACACCATTTCCATATTTGATTGATTTTCCTACGAGTTTATTAGTAGGAATCCCCGTCGATGTTGGACGAGGATTTTTAGCACTACTGGCTTGGATATTTATATTTTTGGTGGCAAATCGCTTGTTATGGCGTGCAGGATTGAAAAGATATTCGGGAATGGGAGCGTAAGTATTTAGTCGTTTCTTGCTAGATTAACGTGAGTTCGATGAACCTCTCCCTCCCAACCTCCCTCTCCTACGAGGAGAGGGAGGAGAAACGAAAAAATCACCGTCTTACTCCCCTCTCCTTATAGGAGAGGGGTTGGGGGAGAGGTCAAAACAACGCTGGTCGAACTCACGTTAGATTATTACCGCAATCATTTTTCGGCTAACTCATACCGTTAAAGCAGAACCGCTTACGGTAGGTGCAAAGCAGGAATTTAAAGGTATGTTTTGGTTGGGAAGGAAGTAGGCGGAGAACAAGCAGGAATATAAATTGGACGGGATTATTGAAGAAATTCCGTCCAATTTATATAGAGAATTTAGAAATTATTGATTTGTCTAGTTTCAGGAAATTTCAATTTGCTCGATAATTTGACGTAATTCGTCTAGGGTATTTATGGTCTTAATACTGCGTTGAATTGTCTTGAGTTGCTCTAAATTGGATATTTGAGAAATTTGTGACATCAGTTGTAAACCATCATTACCAAATTTAAACTCTAAATCTAGTTCAATACTTGACAGCCTCTCCTCACGTCTTCCTTGTTCTCTACCTTCTCTTAAAATTTGTTGATACCAAGGTGATTCAGTTAATATTGCCATATCCCACCTCATAATTTGCTGAACTAGGGCGCTATCTAATACGAATGTAGCAAAAAAAGCCATGACTGTTTCTAATTGACTCAATTGCTCATCAGCACGAAGTATTTGTAATGCTCGTTGTATTGTCGATTCTTCTGCACCACCTTTAAGTAAGGGTACAAAAGGTACTAAAGATGGTACAGATTGAGTGAAAGCTATCTCTACATCAACTTCCCAAAGATTAATTACGCGGTAGTCTTGACGTGCTTGTAATCCTGCAAATTCTGATTGATAACCTGTGGGGATTTCTGACTCATTCCCCTTGAGGATATTAATTAATACTGGAAAGATGGGTAGATTGTATTTCTCTTCTGCTAGTGCTGTATATGCCCGCATTCTTTTAGGCATTTCGGGTTTATAGCGTAATTGTAGCTCATTGAGAACAAGAAATTCGCCATATTGAAGACTCGTAGCGCGTATTAATACATCGCTCTCGCGGCTAATCCATTGAAATTCGGAATTGATTATTTCTCCAGTAATAATATCAGGAATTTGTGTTACCCATTTTACCCAGTTTTCCGGGGCAAGGCTAATTAATTTTTTCGTACTGATATCTGCTTTTTTTTGCCATATTATATCTCTGGTTGGTAGTAAGCGATCGCACCCACAAAACCACGTTACAATTTATTTGATATTGTCCTAAATTTCTCTACAGAACCTAAAGAATAATCTTCTAATTTAAAGTCGCCAAAGGGTTTATTTACTAGTCTATCTCGTAAAGCTTCATCTATGACCACAGCTTTTGACTGTCTTTTAACACCTATAATAATTACACTTCTTTGATATGCAGTTAAATCTCGGTTGTTTTGACAATCACTGCTTTGAAATTGTCCTAAATTTAATAGGCGATAATTTTTAACGCTTGCTGTCCTTTGAAATATTCTTTTGGTTAAATATTGTACCTGTTGCGATCGCTCGAAAGCTTTACGTTGTCCAACTGCTAAACTACCTTCACAAGCAGCAGTACCAACAGCGATAATTTCCTCTGGATTTTCCATTATCTCCTGTAGATTTTCTTGTTCTAAACTTAATTTTAAAACATCAAGACTAATGACTCTATCGTTATTTTTAATTTGAAAATTACTACCTGATAGCCATTTATAATCTATTGATAAAACAGCTACATTAAATCTAGCAATTCTTCCTTGACTATCTTTACCTTCCACATAAGGAAAGTAAGCGATTTTGCCTTTTCTTTGCGGTGATTGGCTTGGGGGTGGTAATAAGGTGAATCTGGGATAACCTATCAGGAAAGCAACTAAACCTAGTAACCCAACAGAAACTATGAGAGCGGCACAAAATGCAATTAAAGGTACTTTGTTGAGGGTTTTTGTTGGGGATTTTAAGGGTGGATGAGGTTTGAGTTGAGTTTGCTGTTCACTTGGAGGAAATTCTTTGACATTAACAGTAACTTCCTGCTCAATAGCTCGTAGACGCTGTAAAATTCCTTTGGCATTTGTAGGACGATTTTTTAATTCTGGTGCTATTAACCAATCAATTAAATTTAATAATGAGGGGGAAATTTCCTTAGCATAGTTGCGCCAATGTAATATGTTCTTCCGCTCATCATACATATCTAAGGGATGTTGTCCTGTGAGTAAAAAGACAAAGGTACGTCCCAAGCTGAAAAAGTCGGATTTTGCTACAGTTTGTCCGTTCATTTGTTCGGTTGCGCTGTAACCAGATAATAAGGTTGGTGTGGTAGTTCCAGTGGAGTAAGTTCTAGCTGCACCAAAATTAATTAAAACTACTTTGCCATCAGGTCGCAGTAGAATATTTGCAGGTTTAATATCTAAATGCAGGTATTGTTGACTATGTACCAAATCTAAAACCTCTGCCAACTGTATCAACCAAGTAATAGCTTGTGCTGAGGAAATTGGCTGATACTGTCGTTGTTGTAGCCAGTCTTCTAAGTTCGTCCCGGTAATTTTTTCCATGACGATGCAGTGGATAATCTCTCCATCTCTGGTTTGATGCTGGAAGTAACTATCGACTTTAGGAATACCAGAATGATTTAGCTGTCCTAAAACTACTGCTTCTCGGCGAAACAGTTCTACGGTTTGAGGATCGCTGGCGAGGTTGGCTTTGAGGACTTTGAGTATTTTGGCTGTGTTTTTTTCGTAGGCTTGATAAATTTTTGCCAAGCCATTTGTATCAGATAAACATTGTGTCACCCGATAGCGTCCTAACAATTGCAATTGGGAACCACAACTTTGACAAAAACGGTTTTCCTGATTACGGGGATGGTTAGGCTTGGGGCAAACTGGATTTATACAAAAAGAGTCATTAGTCATTAGTCATTAGTCCATAGAAAGGGGAAAGGGGAAAGGGGAAAGGGAAAAGACTTCTCCCTTTCCCCCTTAACCTTTTACCTTTTCCCCTCTTCTTCCCCTACTTATCTATCTATCTATCATGAGAATGGTTTTCCTGATATTCTGCTAAGAATGCGGCGATGGTTTGTTGAAAGGCTTGGGGTGCAGTTAAAAAAGGCCAGTGATTACCGGGTGTTCGGTACAGGCGGAAGTTTTTGAGATAGGTTTTGTAGGGTTTGATTTGCCATTCTTGGCGGTTGAGTCCCTGTTCTGGTTGAACAAATAAGGCGGGAGTTTCTAGGGGAATGGTGAAACCGGGGACGCGCAATACATCATCAAATATGCCGTCACGGGCGGCTATGGTAAATTTGCTACCCCAACTACCATCGGGTTTTTGTTCGATTCCGGCTTGAAATACTTTTTGTTGTAGGGGACTCCAGCCTTGGAATTGGTTTAATTGCTTTGCTGTTTGTTCGGCTTGTGCGTAGCTGGTGAAAGGCCCCATCGCTTTGAGAAAGGATAGGAAGCGGTAAAGCAGGGGGAAGGTGAGGCGGAAGAGGCTGGGCATTTTCCAAATGAAGATGGGATCTATCAACACCATACTCCGCAGGCGTTGGGGATTTTGTCTTGCCCAAATTACTGCTAATTTACCTGTCCATGAATGGCTGACGATGTGGGCAGATGTCCATCCTAAATGATCCATCAAGGCTTCTAAGTCGGCGATCGCACTCTCAAAGCTATAATCTTTCTCTGGCTTGCTGCTTTCGCCATGACCCCGCATATCTGGCGCTACTATGTGATAGTCTGCCGCTAAGTATTCTCCTAAACTAGACCAGACTAAGGCATGGTCGCCTAAACCATGTAATAGCAGTAATGGTTCTTTACCTTGATTCCATTCCAAGTAAGACAGTTGGATATCAGCTTTTGATAGGGTTTGGCGTACAGGCATCATTTCTAGTAATTCAATATATAGTCAGTGCCGTTATGGGTACTTTACGAGAACTGATAGGACGAACGCAAGTAGTAGCGATCGCCCATATTTAAAAAATTATAATTTTATGGTGATGTTCTAGGTTGTTTTCTGCTATTGGCAGCTACTTTAGTAGAACATTGTCAAAGATTTTTAGTCAGGACTTCAGTCCTTAAAAAAGGCTAAAGCCTTTACTACGAACGAAACTCCACAACTTTATTATATCAATTTCTGCCAAAAGATTATTATAACTATATCTTTTGATGGATTACTAATAAATATAAACTGCCATAACTAGTTTATTACTTACTGCATTTTTCCCTCTTTGGTTAAGCATAAGAAAACTCGCCTATTTGCTAATCTTTTAATATGACTATAATTAGACATAACTCTTTAAATAACTCAGTAAATTCCTCAGATCAACTGGCTCGTAAGCAGTTTGAAGAACAGCGAATGCGAGATGTCCGGCTTTTGCTGTTAAACTTATCTGAGAATGAAGAAGCAACTATTAAGTTGGTTTTAGATTGCCTTTATGATATTGGCGCAGTCAATTTTATCAACCAAAAGTTTCGCTATCGACCTTTTAACCGAGTAATGAAATCAATTGCTGGGATGTCTAAACCTATATTTAGGATTTATGCGTGGCATTGGTTTCGGAAAAATTGCCCTCAATTGATTGCTAATTGGTTATACACTCAAGTGGCTTTTGAAAATCCTATCAATGTGCCTCAAGAAATAGAAGTGGAAGCTTCAGCAATTCAGCAGCCTCAAATGTTAGCAGCCAAAAATGCGATTCGGGAAATTAAGGCTTTACGTCATCAAATTAGATGGCTGACGGGTATTATTATCATCTCACTTTCTACTTTAGGGATAGTAATTACTACATTTAACCGCAACCCACCGACATTATTACAGCGAAGTTCAAGAATTGAATCAACAATAAACCGCTAGTTTATTAATAAGTTTGTAGTAAAGACCTTAGTCTTAGTAGTCAGTTGAAAAAATCGTTATGGCAGTAGCCACATAGCTGAGGACATGGATGAATCATATAATCCTGATGGTAAGCGGCTCTTAAGCCTATCACCAGTCTCCTGTCAAGAGTCCCCTGTCTAATTTCTGAGAAGGTAATTATGGCGATCGCCATTCCTGAAAAACAATTTGATCGCGTCCTTTTTGTTTCGCTGTATAAAGTCCCTGATCTGCTGTTTCTATAAGTGTTTTTTCAGAATCTTGGTGATCGGGAATGGTTGTAGCAATACCTATACTTAAAGATACGTATTCGCTGACTTCCGAAGCTATATGAGGAATTTCTAGCGCCTTAACATTGGTACGCATGATTTCGGCGATGTGAATTGCTCCTTGAGCATTGGTATTTGGTAAAATGACAACAAATTCTTCGCCACCATAACGAGCAACAAGATCCGCAGGACGTTTTATAGACTGTTGTAGTGCCTGTGCAACTTGCTGTAAACAGATATCTCCTGCTTGATGCCCATAGCTATCATTATATTTTTTAAAGAAATCAACATCGCAGATAATTAATGATAGCAAAGTCTGCTCTCTTGCTGCCCTTCGCCATTCTTGATGGAAATATTCATTGAAGCAACGGCGATTAGCAATTTGAGTTAGTCCATCAATATTAATCTGGCGTTTTAAATATTGAATAGCGATCGCTTGCTGAAATTGCTGGTTAATGATCACGACAACAGTAGTCAGACTCAGAAAAATCATCGCAGACGCAACAGGTAGTAACCAGTAACCCAACTTGAGGGCAAATACACCCACAACCAAGTATCCTAAACAGCCTCCCAGCCAGCCAAGTAGTTGCCAGTGTAGATGCCAACGAGTGATCACTAAACTCCAACTGATATTGATCAGTACCAAGAGGATAATTAAGGATTCTGGCTGGAACCTACGCAGAAAATTTTGTTGAAGTAGATTGTTAATGAAGACTGCATGAAGATACACACCACTAAAGCGAGAGTCTCGTTCAAAGGGAGTTGAGTTAACTGAATCGATACCAATAGCAGTCACACCAACCAGAACGATTTTATCTTTAAAGGTTTGAGCCGGGATTTTGCCTTGCACAACATCGGCAAATGAGTACACCGAAGCATGACGAATTTTACCCGGATAATTCAACCAAAGCGGCTCGTTTAAATTGGGTATGTGAACATGCTCCCAGGTAGAACTATAAATCTGGCCAGTGATCAATCCCAAGGCAGGGATACCTTGAATTTGCGGCGAGATTTGACGAGTAATGCCATCAGCATCTTGCGATTTAGATATATGTCCAGTATCAATTGCTGCTGCTTGTAATTTCGTAGTTGGCAACCAAGGTTTTCCTTGATAATCCCAAGCTTGGGCAATTACTACCAATCCATGCTGCTGCATAGCTTGTGCCAATTGCGGATCTGCGCCAGTAGTTTCCGAAAACACCATATCAAATACAACTAAATTTGGCTTGGCTGTGGATAATTGCTGGAGCAAGGTTGTGTACTGCTGTCGCGGCCAGGGAAACCGCCCTAGTTGCTGAATGCTAGCATCATCTATGCCGATTACCACTACTTGTTGACTCCAAGGAATTTCACCCCGTAGTTGAAACAGGGAAATATAGGCTAATCTTTCCAAAGGGTTGAGAATGCCAAGTTTCAATATAAGCAAAAATATTAAGCTGGCGATGCTTCCAGGCAACAGCCAGGAAAGATTACGCCAATTAGGGAACTGCCAGTTCATACAATTGTTTTTTTCCTAGAGGTGTCACCACAACAGCCTCAACTTTGCGGTTAGCTGGTAAGGGTAAAGTAATGTCAAATTTGCCATTCAAGTCAGTGGTTTGGGTTTTTTGTGCGATCGCCAATATATTGACTGGATCAATACTGCCAACAATCCTCACTTGATTTCCTTGAGCTACCAGTTGAATAATATTGAGGTACGGATTTTCTCGTATGGGTACTGGTTTTGAAGGCGGCTGACCTGGGATGGTAAGATTTTGGAAACCAGCCTTAACCAGTACGCTTTGTCCTTGAGCTATGGTGGCAACACCACCGTTGAGAGTAGCTACAGCCATGTTGCCGTTCGGCTGTACATTGACACCAAATTCTGTCCCGCGAACACCACTAATTCCAGCAGGAGTCTGAATTTCTAGACGTGATTCTGGAGTGGTGAATCGACGTACTTGCAACCGCACTTGTCCACTTGTTACTTGTAGTTTGGTAATCCTACCACCGCTCTTAGTTGTCTGGAGTTGCTGCACATTTAGGGTTGTATTTTCTCCTACTTGAATGAATCCGATACCATTATCTAAGGCAAGTTTTGTACTGGATTGATTTTTAGTAGTGATTGCATCTCCAACCCCTTGGAGTCGCATTCCACTACGCGCCACTTGAGATGTTTGTTCACGGTGATAAAACACTTCTCCGGTGGGGTTACGCACCTCTAGCCAACGGTTGACTCTGACTTGTAATTTTTGTTGTGCGGTAGAGGGATTGAGGGCATCAATTAGCCAAACTCCTAGTAAAATTGAAGTATACGCCCACCATGTTTTGATGAATTTTTGATTCATTACATTTTTTAGCGCAAATAAACAACTCGTGCATCTAAGCGGTGCGATCGCAACAATCTAGACAAACACTCCGCCTCTCTTCTCTGGGAAAAACTGCCAGCGTGTACATAAGCACCTAGTTTATGTTGTGTCATGAATGCTCCGGGAACGTGGTTTTTTACAAGATTTAAAAGACTTTCCGACTTGCCTGGAACAACAACTGTATATGGTTGGTTTGCTACTTTGCCAATGACTATCGCTTGGCTTTGTGGGGTTGAACTGATTCTGTCTGAATGCGCTTGAGACGTACCCGCACGACAACTAGATAGCTGCGCCCCAGCCTCGCCTACCAATAATGGCCACAAAATAGTTACAACTATCCCTGTAACTAGAAACTTATTCATTTATTCAATTAATTGTTAAAAGTGATACTTGGCAACCATATTAATCGAGGTTTTTTAAATAGTAAAAAGATTTTTAATTTTTTGTAACTTTGCTCAATTTGTGTAGAACATTTGCACTAAACAAACGTGAGTTCGATGAACCTCTCCCTCTCGTAAAAGGCGTTCGCGTAGCGTCTCCGTCAGGAGAGGGAAGAGAAACGAAAAAATCACCGTCTTATACCAAATTAATATGAAGCTGCATAGAATAATATGTCGTTGACAGAACCAATACCAGAACCAAAAAAGCCTTCATGTCACTGAGGGCTAAAGCCCATAAGCGTGGTTTTCATCCCCGCTCTTAGCACGCTCCGATGCAACTTCGTTGCTGTTTCTCAGGGGTTTTCAACCTACCCTTTATAATAATTGAACGCAGATGCACGCAGATAAACGCGGATAAATCAATGGATTTTATATTATGTGTAACCTCATATAAAATTGGTATTACTCCCCTCTCCTCGAAGGAGAGGGGTTGGGGGAGAGGTCAAAACAACGCTTGTCGAACTCACGTTAAACAACATGAATACATATAGCAGTTGAGAGGTGACAGGTGACAGCTTTTACAACTGTCACCTGTCACCTGCTATAGATTTCAATCGTTTACATGGAGATAATATTGTAAGGACTTTCCCGGCTTACCTGTAATGATAAAAGCTGCCCAATAATAAGGATGAGAGTAGAGTTTTTTCTCTGCTGGCATTTTACTGATTCTATAAATATGTGTTGCTAAGTAAGCTCTAATTTTCAGTTCTTGTGGATCGAGATTTTTGAGCAAATCTTCATACCATTGTGTGAGTTCTGCGGCGGTTAATTCTCTTAGCCAAGCTGTGGCTTCTGCTAAAGCTGTGGTGACTGATTGCACTGACTGTAATCGGCGGTAAAATTCAATGATGACTAAAGCACTAGCAGATGATTCTACCGTCCAGAGGGTACTAACTATGTGGGGAACGCCTCTAGAGAAGAAAGCAGTAATTAAATCTACATATTCACCTGTAGTTGTTTGGTTAATATTAATTGTGGTTTCACAAGCGGAAAGAGTAACTAAATTATATGTTGATAAGTTTGTTTCACAGATTTCTTCTAAGGTAAACTTATCTTTACCCGCCAATACTAATTCTGATGCTTGAGGCTCAATCGGTTTATTAATTGCTTGACCTGTGAAATGCAGAATATTATAATTTTCAAAGAAAGCTTCTTCAAAATTAATTTTATTTGCCTCGCCACCTTGCAGACGTAGGCGATTTCTAAACATTTGACTGACAACTTCGGCTTCTAGGTTAGCAAACCTCAAAGTGGGATAATCGGTATTATCAGGGTATTCAACAGTTAATAATGTTTGGTGATCAAACTGGGCAATGTCTGTAATACTTGCGGATAAACCTGCTTGAATATTTGGCAAATATGTGATATTGGTGATTTCTTCAGATGCAGAATTGAAATGAAATAATGAATGAAGAGGCAATCTAAATAAGTCGCGGTGGGGAACTAATATTAGTTGGGTAATATCTTCAAGTTCTTGTAAAATCGTCTCAATTTCGAGAATATCTCTCAACTGCAATAATCTCTCTTCCATCTCCAAGCGCCAAGAATGATTTGTTTTGCTTTGTTGGTCTTGGGCTTGCTGGCGATATTCTTGATAGGTTTGTTGCCAATTTTCTAGCCAATTTTCAAATATAATTAGCCTTCTGTTAGCTTCGGGTAGGGGTAAATCTTGCAGGGGTGTGGCGGCGCTAATTGTGCCTGTATTTTGAACGGGTGTAAAAACGAGAATTGGTGAGGGGGCTTGGTCTTTGATAATAAAGGTATGTAGGGCAACTGGGCTAAGATGCCAGTAGATAATTGCGGTGTGGGGATTGAGTAGTTGTTGAACTGAGCGATAATTGAGCGATCGCACCTCTGCATTCCACCCAGACAATTGCCAAGTTAAACAAGCATTTTTTCCCTGTTCGGCAATTTCCCAAGCTTCTACTAAATCACCATATCCTACACATATATCTACGGCTAATTGGGTAAATCCCGCAAATTTCCAGGCTAGTTGTTTTTTAATTTCCCCATTGCGCCCCGGTTCATTGAGCAATTTTTGTAATAAGTTCGCGCCCCGTTGTTGTAGTTCTTGGGCTTGTGCTGTTTGTCCTAGTCCTAGTAATGCTTTAACCAGAGATTGTAAAACTTCTAAGTGTAACTGCGGAAAACCTACAGTTGTGAGTGTTAATAAGGCTTGATTATAGGCGGTGACGGCTTTACGCCAATAGTTACGCGATGTAGAATGTTTTTTACCTTGTTCGTAGTATGTATTGGCGATCGCCAGATGCAATCTTCCCCAACCTTCTGGGTGTGTATCTGGACGGATATGTTTTAACCCTTCCTGATAACTAGCTAATTTACCTTCATGGCTAGCCAGCTTTAAGGCAGAATTATTAGTGGCGATGACTGTCAGTAAATTTAAGGGCGTTTCTGCCTCACTTATATTACCAACAGCCGTCCCTCTACCAATCCAAGCTTCCCAATAGTCTGGTTTGAATTGTAAGGCGTTGTCATAACAAACGATCGCCTCTAAAAATCTTTCTAGGTAAAATAGCGCCACGGCTTGGTTATACCAAGCTAGGTGGAAATCTGGCTTAATGGCTATGGCTTGCTTGTAGGATGCGATCGCTTCTTCTCGCCTACCTAAGTTTTCTAAAGCCACACCCCGGTTATACCAAGCTAGGTAAAAATCTGGTTGGGTTGATAGGGCTTGATCCCAAGATGCGATCGCCTCTGACCACTGTTTTAAGTTAAATAACACCACACCCCGGTCAATCCAAACCTCATGGAATTCGGGGTAAAGTTCTAAGGCTTGGTCATAAGAGGCGATCGCTGCTTCGTACTGTTCATCGATACCTAAAGCAATCCCTCGATAATACCAGTTTTCCGGGTCTTCCGGTGATAAAGCTAAGGCTTGGTCATAAGAAGCGATCGCTTCGCTAATTTGTCCCACCTTCAACTCCGCCCAACCCTTACTAGACCACACCTCCGGCGTATCCGACTGAATGGTGATTGCTTGTCCAAATGAGGCGACAGCTTCCTCATACAGTCCCAATTGTCCCAAAGTCCCGCCCCGATTGTACCAAGCCTTGTAGTAATCTGGTTTAAGTGCGATCGCTTGGTCATAAGAGGCGATCGCTTCCACAAACCTTTCTAAATGGAAGAGAGTTAAACCACGATTAAACCAGTATTCGTAGGAGTTGGGGTATAATTGGATGGCTTGTTCATAAGATGCGATCGCTCCTGCCAAATCGCCCGTTTTAGCTAGCTGCAACCCTTGGTAATATAGTGCCTGTGCCTTAATAAAAGCATTCGATTGTTCACTAGTAGTAGTCGGCGACTGGTTTTTCTGCATAATCAAATTAGCCGCCAACTGCTGGACTAAATTGTTACTTTGTTCCAGTCGCACCATCAACTCATCTAAGGTATTAGCAACATTGGGGTCTAAATTAACTAGAGACTGATCCCAATTACTTTGGGTTGATACTATAGCGGCTGAGTTTTGTTGCCGATAATCTAATATCAGTTCGCCTAAATTGTTGATAACATCTTCTTGTGCCGGAATTAGTAAATCCGGTGCTGTAAATTCTACTTCTTGATATTCCCAACTGATTTGTTGTAAATTCTCTGCCGTTTCCGCCACTGATTCAGTCGGGTTTGTTTGATATTCCCAACTGATTTGTTGTAAATTCTCTGCCGTTTCCGCCACTGATTCAGTTGGGTTTGTTTGATATTCCCAATTTAATTCTGTTGTAGTTGCGTCCTCTAATTCAGTTGCGCCTGTTTGATATTCCCAACTTGGTTCCCGTAGGTTTTCGCTTCTATCTTCGTCAACAGATTGATTTTGGGTAATTTGATATTCCCAACTCAATTGTTGTAAATTTTCGATTGTCTCTTCATAAACTGACTCCGTTGGGGTGATTTGATATTCCCAACTCAATTGCTGTAAATTGTCAATTGTCTCTTCATTAACAGAGTTAATTTCTGATGTTGTTGTGGGAGAATTAACTGGCGGTTCTTCCGACTCCCACAATAAGTCTCCTAAACTGCGGATTAATTCTTGTCCAGGGGAATCTAGAATATTGGCAGGTTCTGGGACTTTAGCCGATGATGCTTCCTGCGCCTCAACCAAGCCATTCAGTTCAATAAAATCCTTATTTAGCAAGCGAATACCAATATCATAAGCAAGTTCTCCCACCTGCCCAATACCCAATTCACCCAACTGCACCATCTGTCTACCTAAATATTGATTTGGTGCAGGTGAGATTAATAGTTTTTCACCAAACAATAATAACCAATCTATCCAGCGCTCAACACTAATCCGGTCTTCCATCCGTTGCAGAAACTTGATAGCCCATTGCTGACCCCTTCCTTGTTCCACACCTTGCAGCAACTGAGTAAACAATAGTTCCAGATCCGCATTAGTAAGTTCAGGTGGTTGTTCTGCCACCTGTTTGTTAACACCCTTGAGAAAATCAGTTTGTGGATTATCAACAGGGTGTTTGTCAAAATTTTTCAGCCACTGAAAGAGCCGAGTGAGCATTTGTCACACTCTTGGATTTTACCTAACCTAGATTGTAGCGACCGTTGTGTTTTAGTACATCATAATAAACCACAATTTCCGTAAAATCTAGGAAAATTAACATATAGCAAAGTGGGGACTGGGGATTGGGGATTGGGGACTGGGGATTGGGGGAATATTCTACTACCTCATCTCCCTCATCTCCCTCATCTCCCTCATCTCCCTCATCTCCCTCATCTCCCTCATCTCCCTCATCCCTCATTTCCCGCTTCCTGACCAGCCTGATATTGACTCATTAAAGTCTCGACAATTACCTGCGGATCGTCGGTTTCCAGTCCTAGCTGTTCTGCTATCTGTTGGCGGAGGTTTTCATCCTGTTGCAACATGACAAACAACTGATCAAGGGTGACGGTTTGATATTGTCCCTCTGGGTTTTCCTCGGTTGCGGAAAGGTCTTCTTCTGTATATAATACATTTGTACTGTCAGCATCTGGGCCATCATATTCCCAGATGGGTTCGCCTTGATTGCGGTTTAACACCTGCATACCAATATCGTAGGCGACATCGCCGATTTCACCTACACCCAGTTCACCCAGTTGGACTAATCGAGCTGCTAATTCATTATTTGGTGAGGAGGATGCTAGTAATTTTTCGCCAAAGCGCTTTAACCACTCTACCCATTGTGCGGTTGTTACACGATGCTCAATATTTTGTAACCACTTGACAGCCCAAGCTTCGCCTCGCGCCTGATGCACTCCTTCGAGAAGTTCAGTAAACAGAAATTCTAAGTCTGTATCACTGAGGGGTGGTGCTGGTTGTTTTGTGACGGTAGGACTAGTTCTGACCGCAGTCTGTTTCTTACCACCGCCAAACAAGCCTTGAAAGAAGCTTTTCAACCATTGGACGAGCCGCCTGAGCATTTGCTGTACCATCAACTATTGTTTCCCCTAAGATTGTAGCCGCCGAGTTGGCGATCGCATTCACTGAGTCGATATAAGTGAATTTCACTATTTCTCTTCTAGGTTATGCCACAGTTCACAAGATATGTGGCAAAGTTTAAAATGGTTTAACTTCATTCACCATTAAAAATGCTCAGACTCTTCGGGGAGAAAAAGGATCATGATGGGGTGTAAGTAAATGTAAGGCACAACCACTTACCAAATCAACCCTGGAAGGTATTGACTTTTTTTGACCCATGTCGTATGAACCCCTGCACCACAAGTATCGCCCAAAGAGTTTTGCTGAACTGGTGGGGCAAGAGGCGATCGCTACCACGCTCACAAATGCTATCCGTACAGCTAAAATAGCCCCTGCCTATTTATTTACAGGGCCTAGAGGTACAGGTAAAACCTCTAGCGCTCGAATTCTTGCCAAATCCCTCAATTGTCTCAAAAGTGACAAGCCCACGGCTGAACCCTGTGGCGTATGTGATGTTTGTCAGGGAATCACCAAAGGCTACTCCCTGGATGTAATTGAAATTGATGCTGCCAGTAATACAGGTGTAGACAACATCCGCGAATTGATTGAGAAAGCCCAGTTCGCGCCTGTACAGTGTCGTTATAAAGTTTACGTGGTCGATGAATGCCTCACAGGGGATACTCTGGTTTTAACGAGTGACGGTCTGATGAGGATCGACGATCCCACGATTAAAGGCAAACAAGTTCTCAGCTACAATGATTCATTACAAAAGTGGGAATTTAAAAAAGTTGTTAGATGGTTAGACCAGGGTGAACGGGAAGTACTGGTTATCCAGACAACTAACAGAAAAATTAGATGTACGGGTAATCATTTAATTAGGACAGATCAGGGATGGATACCAGCAAAAAACGTCAAAGAAGGAGTGAAGATACTATCCCCTGTGAATGTGGATGTGGCAACCTCATCTACAAGTTTGGTACGGATGGACGGATACGGCGATTTGTGCCAGGACACCAGTTCAAGGGCAATACTTACGGACAAAAATCTTATAACCTGGAATCCATTCTTCAACAAGCTGAATTACTCAGTCCCCTGTGTGGCTGCGGATGTGGAGAAAAACTTGATATTCCAAGCTTTTTACAAACAAAAGGCAAAGGAATTAAGAGCATACAGTCCCATTGGCAAAGACACCCGTACAAGAAAGGACACGGAATTTGGATTAAGCGCACCGAAAACTTTGTTACCACTGCTGAAATTTTGCAATCAGAAACACTGGGGCTTATCTACGGAACATTACTGGGGGACTGCTCAATTATTTACCCTAACAAACACAGCAGATTCCCCAGACTGGCTTGGACACACTCGGACAACCAAAGGGAATGGTCGGAGTACAAGGCAGAACGCTTACAAAGTTTACGACCAAAGCAAAAACTTTCATCTAATAAAGGATACGGTCAAAACTCCGTTACCTGTAAAACATTTTGCCATCCCCAACTTAGAGATGTATTCGACATCGTTCATGGGAATAGAGACAAAAAAACCGTCTCTCAATTGTGGCTCAATCAAATTTCCCCAGAAGGACTTGCTTGGTGGTACATGGATGATGGCTCACTTAGTCTTACACCACAAGGGAGTCCACAGATTCAATTACATACAGAAGGATTCTCTGCCCAAGAAAATTACATTCTTGCCAGTTGGCTTACAAAAATTGGATACCCAGCAGAGACAAAATTTTACACCAGGAGTAGAACAGGCAAGCAATATTACTATATCTGGATGGGAGCAAACACCAGTAGAAAATGGTTGGCAGACCTGCATCAATATTCAATACCCACAATGGACTACAAATTTGGAGGAGGTCGAATCTGTCCGCCTCGGTGGAGTTGAACGGGTATATGATATCGAAGTAGAGGATAATCACAACTTTGTCGCTAACGGGCTTTTAGTCCACAATTGTCATATGCTCAGTAGTGCGGCGTTCAATGCGCTACTTAAGACATTAGAAGAACCACCGAAACACGTAGTTTTTGTTTTAGCTACAACCGACCCACAACGAGTATTACCGACAATTATTTCTCGTTGTCAGAGGTTTGATTTTAGACGCATTCAAATAGAGGCGATGGTGAAGCATTTAAGTGCGATCGCCTCCAAAGAAAACATTAATATTTCCCATGAGGCTGTAACATTAGTAGCCCAATTATCCCAAGGTGGATTGAGAGATGCAGAAAGTTTACTTGACCAACTAGCCTTATTACCAAATGAAGTTACACCGGATAAAGTTTGGGATTTAGTAGGGTCAGTCAGCGAACGGGACTTGTTAATGTTGCTCTTCGCGATCGCCGAAGATAAACCAGAAGTAGTATTAGACTGTACCCGGCAAATATTAGATCGTGGTCGAGAACCCTTAACCATTCTGCAAAACCTAGCCGCTTTCTACCGCGACTTGCTCATCGCCAAAACAGCCCCCAACCGCCATGATTTAGTAGCTTGCACAGGGCAAACATGGAAATCCCTAGTTGAGTCAGCCCAATCACTGGACATGAGTAAAATCTTGCTAGGACAGAAACACCTACAAGAAGCAGAACTACAAATTAAAAACACCACCCAACCCCGTTTATGGTTGGAAGTAACATTACTAGGACTATTACCGAGCGCCAACATTCAACCCACAGCGATAATTACACCACAGCAATATCGCACACAATCAGCACAAACAGTTCCTCAAAAACCAGCCGCACAAAATCCTCCCCCCCAATACACCCCCTCAACCCCATCATCCACCAACCAGCCAGAACCCAATCACAGGCCAGTATCCCCGACTGCACAGGAAGTTAATAGTACACCTCTCACTACCGCAGAAACCAAAGCACCACCACAAAACACAGTTCAACCTACTTCCCCTGTAACAGAACAAGTAATTGATACAGGAGAACTTGACTTAGCTCAAATTTGGCAGCTGGTACTAAATAATGTTCACTTACCACCCACACACGCCTTGTTGAAACAAATGTGCTATCTCATCGAATTTGAAGGTGCGATCGCACGTATTGGTGTCAAACCTATATGGTACGACAAACTTAAATCAGACTTACCAATTATTACGGCTGTTTTCCAACAGACTTTTCATCGTGAGGTGCAAATAACTTTAGAAAAAGATAACACCTCTAACACTTCCACAGTCAAGAAAGCACCGCCAGCCACCAACAATAACGGTAACGGTCATAATGCTGCTTCCACCGTCAAACAGCCGCCTGCACCAACCCATAACAACGGGAAATCAGCTACATCACCTCCACCACAGCCAACTACACCGCCTCCTGCACCAAAAACACCCCCAACACCCGCAAATACAGCAGGGGTAAAACAACCGCAACCCACCCCAAACAAAGCACCTCTACCTGAATGGGAAACTGACGAAGTGGCGAGGGCCGCCCAACGTCTAGCAAAATACTTTGATGGGCAAATCATTCGCTTTACCGACGATGGCGAAGGATTATCAGAATTGGCTACATCTGAGTGGACAGATGAAGCAGATTTGGAAGATGAGTAAGGGACTGGGGACTGGAAATACATGAGTAGAGACTGACCAATTACCAATTACCAATTACCAATTACCAATTACCAAATAAAAAAATGCAAAATCCAAACGTATAATTTTGAATTTTGCATTTTGAATTTTGAATTGTTTAACGGGACTATTCGCTTGTTCCCGTATGTACTGTTTTTACCCACTTTAAACGCTTGGGTCTGAAGGACATCCGCGCTGTGGTGCTGCTCATGACTACTAGCCAGTGCAACATATATAATGTGCCGCGTACTGTTTGCAGTAGCAGTACAAAGGGGGTGTGAACTTGGAATTTTTGCTCTTGGCGGATGCGACGTAAACCAGCAAACATTCCCACAACGGACATGGTGACAGATAAGCCTGTTACCGGGCCTAACATGGGTGGACGATGGCGGGCGATCGCCATTAGTACGTCGGGAATTACTGCTGTCGGTAAAATATACATCGTCAGCATGAACATGAGCATATCCCAGGTTTTCCGCGTCCCCATACGGTTTTTGAGAATCAAATCCCAATAGTCTAAATAGCGTTGATAGCCGCCTTCTGCCCAACGGTTGCGCTGATGCCAAAGGGCGATCGCTGTTGTTACGCCTTCTTCTTGTACTGCTGGGTAAAATAAGCATTCAATGTCCCATTTGTCAAGTTGCAGGCGGAAAGTTAGATCCAAATCATCGGTGATCGTTTCTTCATTCCAACCGCCACAGCTATCCAAAGCTTGGCGGCGCACAAATTGACCGTTACCCCGCAGTTCTCCAATTCCTCCCAAGGCTATGCGCTGTTGCTGGAACCAAGTGTCCAGCGCCATTTCTGCCATTTGCCCTTTTGTCCAGAAATTTTCTTTGGCGTTGGCGATTGCTTTTCGCACCTGCACCGCCCCCACCTTTTCCCGTTGAAATAACGGTACTACATGGAGTAACATATCTGATGCCACTTGAGCATCAGCATCAAACACGGCGATAATTTCACCCTTAATTAATGGTAAAACCTGATTTAATGCCCCCGATTTCCCACCAGTAGCTTGAGGAGAACGTCGCAGGACTTTGAGTTTGTCGTAGTCTTTTGCCAGTTCTGCTAAAACTTGGGGGGTTTGATCGGTACTATTATCGTCAATTATCCAAACTTCGTATTGCCCGTTGGGATATTCCAGATTACAAAGATTTTTCGCTAATTTCGCAATGACAGCTTCTTCGTTTTTTGCAGCTACCAATATAGATACAAAAGGTAAACTACCCTGAATCTCTTTTTGATAGTGGCGGGGGCGAGCAAAAACTACTCCTAAAGCATGAATGCCTAAAATGGTAGTCAGCCCTAGTATGAAAATAGAACCCCAAGAAGCCAAATGTAGAGCGATCGTGCCACTCCAGACGATTGTTAAAACTAGAGCAGCCTTCCCTCTACGTCCTTGAAACCGGGATGGACGAGATAAATCCCCTGTTTCCACCACTGCTTCCTCAGTTACTGATAGGTCAGATAACAAGGAATTGAGTGGATCAAGCTCTTTGTAGGAATCGTTGTCGGGCCAGGGATTCGCTGGCATAAGTTACTTGATTCAAAAACCAGTATTTGTCTACAGTTTGTAACTTTATGGACAAATATCATAAGTTACTTTTCCCGGAATCACCCGGAATGGGCAAACTGCTTTTGCCCTCTATCCCGAAGCTAAAAGCCGCAGGGAATACCTTTCTCATCAGATTGAGGCTGGCGATCGCATAGCCACAGTTGATTGTTGGCAGAACTTGCAATACCAGTATCCATAACCTGACGGAGCGGATTTTGCTAGTTATTGCGCCCAGCTTCAAAAAAGCTAATGCTGACCTATTTTAACCGACATTTTAATATTTCTTAGCAGTAACTTGTATTATCACTATCATTCTTGTGAATTAGTCAATAGTCCATAGTCATTAGTCAACAGTCCATAGTCCATAGTCCATAGTCATTAGTTGTTCCCACCTGCTCCCCTCACTCCCACCCTTCCCTACGGGACGCTACGCGAACGGGAAGCAAGCTACATCTCCCTCATCTCCCTCATCTCCCTCATCTCCCTCATCCCCCTCATCTCCCCCCACTCCCCATGTAAACAATCAAAAATTTTTGGGAATACTATTGACAACGACTAATATCCCTAGTTGTCGATTAACTTGAGGAATAGCCAAAGATGTCTCTTGAGCAACTCCAGCCTGCCACTCAACAACAAGCGAACGTATACTTACCTTATATTCAAGGTAATAAGCGTAATTATTTACCCCTTGCTATCAGCCTTTATCAAAAAGGCATCCTCGAAGGGCATCGGAAAATAGAAGCAGGTGAAAATGTTCCCTTTGTCGCTTCTTGGAATGTTGCTACTTTACCTTCAGATTTGACACGTTGCCGGATGCAGTTTGATGGTAACGCTGAGTTAAGTTATGAAGTGATGATGGCTAGTTTTGAATTTATCAATTTTTTAATTGAATTAATGGAAAATCATAAACGTTATAAGCTGACAGATTTTTCGCAATCTTTTTACCGCAAGCTCCTGCGTATAGATGAGTGAAAATCTCTATGTATATATCAGTATAGGAGTTTAGAAAGGGAAATATATTCCTTGAGCTATACTCTTATACTTTTATTTATTCATTTTTATTTAAAAAGAATTAATTTTTTATATTTAATATTATGAATTTTTCCCCAAAAGGGAACTGTTAATTTTGCCCGTACTGAAGAAGATTGTCAACCAGGACTTACGCAACTGGCACATGGGGTAGGGTGCGTCAGATGTGGAAAATCCACAGAATGTGTACGAAATTATTGGGGCTGACGCACCCTACAGTTAGTTTGATTATGACACTTACGTAAGTCCTATCAACCTATCTACAAGCAGGCGGAGCATTAAAGCATCTCAAAAACAACTGACACCTATAGCGCGGTCAAGCTACTTAGCATTTGCTCAATTTAATTACCTAAAAAAAGTAGATTTCCAGAAAATACTTTGTGAAAATGTCTGAGGTTTCTGCCGGAACCAATTAAAATTAGTAAACACCTGGCTGGGTTTGATCAGCAGGGGGAAGGGGAAAAGGTGAAAACCTCGCCCCCTATTGGCGACCTGTTCATTCCTTTCTCTTTTCCCTGTTACCTTTTCCCCTCATTTTTGTTGCCTTTTGAAATTAGGAGTGCGCGTGTGCCAAAGTCTGCTAAATATTTGCTGATTGGCTCAACTGAGACTTATAGCGGTAAGTCCGCCACAGTTCTGGGATTGTCTCATCAGTTACAGCAAAAGGGATTAGACATTGCTTACGGCAAACCATTAGGTAATAGTTTGAGTACATCTGAAGGTGCTGTAGTTGAAGAAGATGTCCAGTTTATTACTCATAATCTCAACCTATCGGCAAACCGCATTGCGCCGACAATACTGGCTTTAGATGAAGCGAGTGTGCAGAAGCGTCTGTATGGTGAAGACACAACTGATTATCGTCAGACTTTAGTAGAGCAATATTTACAGATTCCTCGTGGGGATTTAGTTGTGCTAGAAGGCCCTGGGGATTTATCTGAAGGTTATTTGTTTGACTTGTCTTTGCTGCAAGTGGCAGATGTTTTGAATGCGTCTGTACTTTTGGTAAGCCGTTACAGTTCGCTGGTTTCTGTAGAATCTCTATTATCTGCTAAACAACGTGTAGGCGATCGCTTAATTGGTGTTGTCATCAATGATATCCCGCCTAAAGAGTTAGAAACGGTGAATAATTTTGTCCGTCCTTATTTAGAACAGCATGGTATCGCCGTGCTAGCAATGCTACCGAAAAACGATTTACTCCGCAGCGTCAGCGTCGGTGAATTAGTCAAACAGCTAAACGCCGAAGTTCTCTGTCGGGGCGATCGCTTAGATTTGATGGTAGAAAGCCTAGCAATTGGCGCGATGAACGTCAATGCGGCGGTGAAATATTTCCGCAAACGCCGAAATATGGCAGTAGTCACAGGCGGCGATCGCGTAGAAATTCAACAAGCAGCCTTAGAAACCTCTACCCAATGCCTCATCCTTACCGGACAATTACCCCCACCACAGTTTATTCTTAGTCGGGCCGAAGAATTAGAAATCCCCATCCTATCGGTTGACTTAGATACCCTAACTACGGTGGAAATTGTTGACCGCACCTTCGGTCAAGTGCGCGTCCACGAACCGATTAAAGTATACTGCATCCGCCAATTAATGGCAGAGCATTTCGACTGCGATCGCCTATTATCCAAACTGGGGCTAACGCCAGTCATTAGTCATTAGTCAGTTATCAGTTATCAGTTGACAGTTAACAGTTGACAGTTAGTTTCTTCCTTTCCCCCTTCCCCTTTCCCCTTTCCCCCCTTCCCCTTTCCCCCTTCCCCAATCCCTTCACAAAATTATGGCTCAAGTTCGCTTCTTACTTACACGCTCTTTGGTAGAATAACTTGGTTGTTTAATCTGAATATTTCCGTCTTTGAGCCAGTCAATAGACCTTATTAACCTCGATACGTTAGCCCAAGAACTGGCGACAATCCAGCAAACAGGTTCTAAACGAATTGCTTTGCTGGGTTCCCGTCATGTGCCAATTACGCATCAAAATTTGATTGAGATGATGACTTATGCCTTGGTTTTGTCAGGGAATCGAGTCATTACCTCTGGTGCTACAGGTACTAACTCAGCTGCCATTAAGGGCGCAATGCGTGCTGACCCCAATTTGTTGACGGTAATTTTACCGCAAAGCTTGGAACGTCAGCCCCAAGAATCACGCCAGCAACTAGAACAAGTGATGCACCTAGTAGAAAATCCTAGTAATGATAGCTTGTCTCTTGCTGAAGCCAGTTACTTGTGCAACAAAGAAATTGTCTCCCGATGCCAGCAGCTTATCTGCTTTGCATTTCATGACAGTCGCACTCTGCTACAAACCTGTGGAGATGCGGAAGAACAAAGAAAGGTGGTAACGCTTTTCTACTTTGATTAGTCAACAGTCAATAGTCAAACATCTGGACTATGGACTGATGACTAATGACTAATGACTAGTAACCATAAAAGATGATTATTCTGTTATATTCTATTGCCGCAGCTGCGGTTTTAATTTATCTGCCATTTTTGGTGGTAGGTTATGCGCGTGCGCGTGTTGGGTACGATGTTTCCGCCCCACGGGCTATGTTCGATAAGTTACCACCTTATGGGCAACGGGCTACATGGGCGCACCAAAACTCCTTTGAAGCGTTTATGGTATTCTCCGCAGCTGCACTTATGGCTTATGTTACTGGTGTAACATCTGTAACTGCGGTGTGGGCAGCGATCGCTTTTGTTGTGGCTCGGTTGCTATACTCAATCTTCTATATTGTGAATATACCGCTTTTGCGATCGTTGATGTTTGCCATTGCCTCTGCTAGCAGTGCAACTCTTTATATTTTGAGTATCATGCAGGCTAGCAGATAATCGGGGACTAGGATTTTCCTAAATCCATGTTCTATCCTTGCTCTAAAATCCAAAATCGCAAATTTCACATTTTTTATGGCTTCCACTTATTCCTTTGACATTGTGAGCGATTTTGACCGACAAGAATTGGTTAACGCTGTCGATCAAGTCGTCCGAGACCTTAAAAGTCGCTACGACCTCAAAGATACTCAGACAACTGTTGAGTTGGGTGAAGAAAAGATTACCATCGGTACAGATAGCGAGTTTACCCTAGAGTCTGTTCACAACATTCTGCGGGAAAAAGCCGCCAAGCGTAATCTCTCACAAAAAATCTTTGATTTTGGCAAAGTAGAATCAGCCAGTGGTAATCGTGTCCGTCAAGAAATCACTCTCAAAAAAGGTATCAGTCAAGATATCGCCAAGCAAATCTCTAAATTGATTCGCGATGAATTTAAGAAAGTTCAAGCCTCAATTCAAGGTGATGCTGTGCGAGTGTCAGCTAAATCTAAAGATGATTTGCAAGTAGTTATCCAAAGGTTGAAGCAAGAAGATTATCCTGTGGCGTTGCAGTTCACAAATTACCGTTAACTAGCAAATAACAGGGGAGAGGGAACAGAGTCCGGCTAATTAGTTGCGATATAGTTGGTTTAGTCGGTAATTGGTAATCGGGAATTGGTAATTGTTTTTTACTATTACCCATTACCAACCCCCAAGATATGATAAGTATTTAAGCGGACATGATATCATCTGTGTCCTCATCTATCTGACAACTGCTATCAAGCTTAAAAAAGCGGGTAAAATATCATTATTTCCCCGCTTTTTTATTAGTTAACAAGCTTTAGGCGGCAAGATTGATTTCTGGAAATGCCCCCAGAATCAAGCTATTGATAGTGAATTATATCAAGTCCGGCTAATTACTTACGATATGGTTAGTTTAGTTAGTAATAGGTAACAAGTAATTGTTTTCTCCCATTACCAATTACCTATTACCTATTACCAACCCTGACGTGTTCACTACCGTTTGCCAATACTTTTTTGAAAAGCTGGTCGTTCAGTAATTTGTTTGATATAGTTTGCTACGGCTGGATAATCGCTTAAGTCTAGTTTTAAGAAAGTGGGAATGTAAGCCAAGATAGACCCGACAGCAACATCAGCAACAGTGAATTCATTGCCTAGCATAAAGGGTTGATGCTGGAAAATTTCATTTAAGGGAGTCAATAAACGAGGCATTTCCTTTTCTCGATTAGCTTCCACAAAAATACCAGGGCCAAGGGTGGCGTTGGCAAATGCTACCCATTGGGAGATGATTCCCCGCTCCTCTGGTGAGAGAGAAGTTTGACTGTACTTGTCATTGAGATAGAGCAAAATTGCTCCTGATTCCCAAAGTTGAAAATCCCCGTCTACAATTGCGGGTACTTTCCCAATAGGGTTAATTTTTAAGTATTCAGGACTGCGGTGTTCTCCAGCCTGCATATCTAGCAAGACAAACTCGTAGGGAACTTCTAGCTCTTCTAAATACCACTTGACAATTGAAGCGCGGCTAAAAGCCCCTCCATAAAGTTTCAACATAACTACCTGAGATTAAAGTACTTTGTGAGTGTGAGAATGCTGTTTGACGTTATCGTCTTTTGTTACTACTCTACTAGCATTTAATACCCGCTTACGGTCAAGGGAGTATTTAAAATCTGTATAGGTTGTGCCTAGAGGAATTAGAGATTTTGCACTTTCTCGACGCTTGTATGTACGCGCTGCTGCATATACTCGTGGCACAAATTCATCTGCGAACTGAGCCGAGGAAGGAAAGCCGGTTGGTAAGATTGGCTCATCTTGGTTCACTACTGAACCTAAGTTGGTTGCACAAGCATATTTATACGAAGTGGGTATACCTTTTAACAGCGCTTCTAAAGACGCGGAGGGAATTGGTTCAATTACGTCGACTTGATGAACTTCACCATCTTCTTTAATAAAGCAAGTAGCTAGACCGATGAGAATATAATCATCAGCGTTTAAATCGACTGCGTTTTGTTCAGAAATCATAGGGACTGGGGATTGGGGAAAGGGGAAGGGGGAAAGGGGAAAGGGGAAAAGAAGAAGCCTTTAATCTGTGACAACTGTCAACTGTCAACTGTCAACTGTCCCTTTTACCTCTTTGGCATTTTACCGAATTTGTCAGTCTTACTACTTGAATAGTCTTATAGATTAATATTTCTTGTTTCAGGAATTTACCCTAAGAATGACGTATGTATTACTAGATTGGGGTGTAAATAGTCTGTATCAGGTTTGCTTGTCTTCAAAAAAATTTATGAACAAGCTACTGCAATAACTATAATTTGATTTCCCAGACCAAGCAGCTAAGGTAGAAGATATGAATACTCACCCGTTTTTAGCCTCCGGCGATCAGCAAAATAGCTGTTACCAATTTCTGACTAAGACTACACTCGACCCTCACAAGCAAGATGCTGACTGTGATGAGTCGGGTTTGGCTGATGGCTACCTACGGTCTTGTGCTTTGAAGTCAGCACAACAGGGAAATTATCACGAAGCGATCGCACTCCTCAACCAATTGATTAATCGCCATCCCTACAATGCGGTTGACTACAACAACCGGGGGTTAATTTATTTTCAAAGTGGTCACAGCCAACAAGCACTACAAGATTACAACACCGCTCTACAGTTGAATCCTGATTTAGCTAGTACTTACAACAATCGAGCCAATTATTACGCAGCCTGCGGAGAGTTAGCAGCTGCGCTGGCTGATTATGACCGTGCTATTGATTTGAATCCTCGTCATGTGCGAGCGTGGATTAATCGGGGGATTACTCTGCGCGATTTGGGCGAGTATGAGCAAGCAATTGAGAATTTTGATATCGCGCTGGTTTTCGGTCAGCTAGAGGGGCATATTTGGGCGGAACGTGGCAGAACTTACCACCTTTGGGGGGAATGGAATTGTGCGATCGCCGACTATCGTCGCGCTGTGGCTCAATTACCTTCTTTATATAGTCGTAGAGATGTTCCTGGCTACCGTTTACGTTTACAACTGGAAAATTGGATAAATGAATTGCTACCTTCTTGGTAATTCGTAATTAATCTTATGAAAAAAGCTGACAATCAAATATAAATTTTTCTTTTCCCTACTTCCAACTTGCTGCTAGCGTGGTTAACAGCTAATAGATGATAACTAAAATAATTTAACGCCTGATGTGAATTAGAAAAACCTTTATTATCCAAATAATAGCCCATGCAGGGAGGGAATGAGACTCGCTAGGGGCGGGTTCACCGGGATCATCGTTAATTGTTGATGATATTTGATTAACCCGCCCCTACAAATGTCTATGCAATTACAAGATTTTAATTCACATTAGACGTATTTAACTAAAATGAGCTATTAACTATTAGCTGTTACCAGTCTGGATGATAACCCTGTATTTATCAGCTATCTGCATTTGTAAATAATTTATATAGCGAGGAGCTACGCTCTTGCAGAACGCTAACGCCCGATAGATCAGGACACAAACTAACCAGGAAATAAACCGACTAAGCGACTTACGAGCCTGTTACCTGCCCTTGATACCCTGTCCCTGGGGATATTTGTCTTAAGGCAATTCTGAGGTTTCGTTATCTGGTTGCTCTTGCTTGGTCACTACAATGGGAATTTGATTAGGTTCAAATTTAAATGCTTGTTCTTGTCTGATACTGTTAGCTTGAAGGGGATCAAGATTACGGCTCAATTTTTCTTGTAAATCACTGACGCGCTTTTCCATCTGCTTGACTTCAACATGGACTTCACGCAACTTAGCTTGTTGTGATAAGTGATGAGGTATCAGCTGCACCAAAGCGGCGGCGGCGGCGGCGGAGATGGCGACGTTCACTCCTATCTTGGCTGTGACTTCTACAGCCATTAGCCGATAGGAGCGTTGGCGTAGATGTCGTTTTGGGCGCGGCGCGGGCGGACGATGTTGTGGTGTGGGTTGTTGCGGAAATTGGGAAGGTTGAAAAGCGTTCATGATGCTCTAGAGAAAATTGCCTGATTGTATAGCCAAGCCATCAGAAGCCTACTGGCGTTGATGACGGCTAAGATTAGCTGACATATTACTTCATTTTTTCCAAATTGCTACACGTATTTTCTTTGTCAAAACAAAACAAAACATACGTAGGTAAATGGTTGGCACGATTTTGTAGGATTCAACCACCAGTATTTGGAAACTGCACCTTGTATGCCTGGATTATTATTCTTTTAGGTGTCAATGTCAATTGCAATGTGCATCTCACTCGTGAAGCACAAGTTGCTGTATGATATTGAGTTTTGGGTGTTTTGATTTCTGAGGGAAATTAAACCTCTCTAAAGTATCAAGCGAAACTTGCTTTTGTCAATTTTGATTTACTAATACTTGTTTAGTATTTAATAGGACTTACGCAAGTGTCATCATCAAGCTAACTGTAGGGTGCTTCAGCCCCAATAATTTCGTACAGAATAAAAGTATAAAAACAAAATTTAGTGACAACGCCAGTGTATAGATAATTTACATTATGGAAATCGCTATAACCAACAGAACACAACAATCCAGTTATTTTGGATTGTTGTGTTCAGGAATATGGAGCTGGGTTTTACATCAAGTCTGTCTAATGGCTCATCATGAGAAATTCCCGTGATCAGCATTTGAGCAGAGATGATGTTGAGCTTCCATTACTTGTAAAGTTCTGTTGCCAAGCGCCAAGCCAGAACACCTGGAATTAGGGCGACAACTAGAGCGATGTAGACTTGAGTATCTGAGATGGAAGTCACTGCAAGATACAGATTAGGCATGGTGGGAAACCTCCTAAGCTCGAATGGATGTTGAATAGTAGTTCGTTTACTACTTTTCCTTGTTTTGCCGAGAATGGGGAATATCTTGTTACAAGATGCAACAAAAGCAGTGATAAGTCAGTAATTTTGGTTATTTTTCATAAAAAAAATTTATAAAAATATGGATTTTTATTTAGGAATCGACTTTGGCACGTCAGGGGCTAGGGCTGTGGTCATCGATGAGGCTGCTCACATCCAGGCACAAGTGCGGTATCCTTGGGGGGCGGATGCTGAGTTAGCGTCGAGTTGGCAGAGGGCTTTGTTGACGCTGCTAGGAGAAATTCCTGAAGAGTTGCGGCGAGGGATGAGGGCGATCGCCATCAACGGGACTTCCTCTACAGTCTTATTATGCGATGGGGATGGCAACCCGGTAGATACGCCTTTACTCTACAACGATGGGCGGGGATCATCGGTGCTGGGGGAGTTGAGAGATATCGCCCCGCCAAATCATACAGTTCTCAGCGCTACCTCTAGCTTGGCTAAATTGCGGTGGATGATGCAGTTACCTGCTTTTGGGGAGGCGAGATATTTTCTGCATCAAGCCGACTGGCTGGCGTTTCTCTTACATGGACAGTTGGGAATTAGCGACTACCACAATGCTTTAAAACTGGGGTATGACGTGGAATGTTTGCAATATCCAGAATGGTTGTTAGGGTTGCAAATACCGCTTGAGTTACCCAAAGTATTAGCGCCTGGGACTCCCATTGGTGAATTACGTCCTGAAATATCTCAACAGTTCCTATTTCCGGCAAATTGCTTGGTCTGTGCTGGGACAACGGATAGTATTGCGGCTTTTCTGGCGAGTGGGGCTAAATCTCCAGGGGAAGCTGTGACTTCCCTGGGTTCAACGCTGGTGTTGAAATTGTTGAGTCGCACTCGTGTAGAGGATGCAAGGTATGGAATTTATAGCCATCGCCTTGGTGATTTGTGGCTGACTGGCGGTGCGTCAAATACGGGGGGTGCTGTGTTACGGGAGTTTTTTAGCGATGCTGAGTTGGAAAATTTGAGTCGTGAGATTGATGCTGGTAAAGCCAGTGAATTAGATTATTATCCTTTGTTGAAGGTAGGAGAACGCTTCCCTATCAACGATGCTAATTTACCCCCACGCCTCACACCACGCCCAGATCATCCTGTGGAATTTCTGCATGGGTTGTTAGAAAGTATCGCCCGCATAGAAACTCAGGGATATGAACTATTACAAAAATTGGGTGCGGATAGCTTGACTCAAGTATATACAGCTGGTGGTGGGGCAAAAAACCCTACTTGGACGGCAATTCGTCAAAGAAATTTACAAGTTCCTGTAATTTCCTCAATGAATACAGAAGCCGCCTATGGAACGGCGTTGCTGGCGATGGGGGGATTGGGGGTTGGGGAAGAGATAATTTTTTAACGTGAGTTCGATGAACCTCTCCCTCCCAACCTCCCTCTCCTCGTAGGAGAGGGAGGAGAAACGAAAAAATACCTCACCCCCAACCCCTCTCCTCGTAGGAGCGAAAAGTCTCTTGTGTGGAAGCAGGTGGTGGGCAATGCCCACCCTACGAAATCTGAGATTGGGTTAGTGTTTTGTATGTTTATCTGGAAGGGTCTGGGCGGGCTTCACCAGGAGGATGAGGCGGAACACCGAGCGCGTCTTTTAATTGTTGTTCGGTCACACCTAACTTGGTGGCGGCGGCGGCAAAATCGGGGCGGGGTGGACGTTGATTTCTATCTCCAGGGCTGGGAGGATTGGCTGGTACTCCTAGTGCGTCTTTTAAGCGTTGTTCAGTTACACCTAACTTGGTGGCGGCGGCGGCAAAATCTGGGCGGGGTGGATGAGGCGGAACACCGAGCGCGTCTTTTAATTGTTGTTCAGTCACACCTAACTTTGTGGCTGCTGCGGCAAAATCGGGGCGGGGTGGACGTTGATTTCTATCTCCAGGGCTGGGAGGATTGGCTGGTACTCCTAGCGCATCTTTTAATTGTTGTTCAGTTACACCTAACTTGGTGGCGGCTGCTTTAAAATCGGGGCGGGGTGGACGCTGTTTGTCTGGTGGTTGGTTGGGTTGTGGTGATGCTTGGGCAATTGGATAGGCTGAATTAGCAGGATTTACCTGATTGAGATAAATTAAACCAAATGTACCAACCGCAAGGGAAATTGCTGTTACGACTACTGCTTTATTAAGCTTCATTGTCATCTCCTACAAGTTAGATTGTTTATGTTTCTATTGAAATAGCTGAAAATTACAGTTAGCCCTGCTTTTGAATTACAGTTTTGTAATTTTTGCGCTTAGTACAATGCTTAAATCACGCTATCCTCAGCCCAACATCAAAGGTGGCGCTATAACCTTGTCCATTTTGAGTGAGCTTGAGCAACAGTTGCTCGCCACCATCAGCAAAAATTCCATCATCAGTGTTTTTGGTTGTGCGTTGTTCCTTTCTGGGGTAGGGTGGTTGACTGTAAACGCGATCGCTGATTTTGTCATCAAAATATAGTTGGGAGGTAAACTCATAACTTTCCTGTGATGTCCCAGTTGTGCGAACTTTAAAATGGATATGCACAGTTCTGCCTGGATACCAACCAGGATAAATAGTTGTGAACTGCACATTTCCCTGAGCATCCGTTATTTGATAACCACGGAGAAATTTTTTGCCAATAGTATTAAAACTTCTGTCTGTCACATCCGAATAAACACCGGAAGCATCACAGTGCCAAACATCGACGATCGCACCTACTAATGTTGTACAACTATTACTACCGACTTGAGAAATGTGCAGTGTCAGTTGTAGTGGTACACCTGGTTTCACTGAACCATCGGTGGGATCGGCACGAATATCAGAACGGTTAAGCTTTTCGTCTACAAAATACGGCCCTTCCGTTTGCTCTGGACTGACAACACAGGTAGGTTGAGACGATGCTAGGGCGGTTTGACTGGACTTTCTCGGTAGGCATCCAAACACAAGTATTGCACTTCCCATTGCCTTAAATAAAGCAAGTGCTTGTCTGCGAGTGAAAAGGCGGCGTAGGTGATTTGTCATCAGTTATCAGTTATCAGTTAAATACGTTGGTGAAACACCACAGCAATTAATCGCGTGGATTAGCTGCGATCGCTTGATTAGGTGCAATAATACCGAATGTACCAATCACGAGCATGACTGCTACTGCTAAAATTGGGCGAAGATTTCTCATAATTAACCTCGAAATTTATTGTTGCTGATATTTATGATTGAGCCACCCCAAAATTACAGCTTGCCCATTTTCTAAATTACATTTTTGTAATTTGAGCTAAAGGGTATGGGACTTACGCAATTATCATAATCAAAGTAACTGTAGGGTGCGTCAGCCCCAATAATTTCGTACAGATTCAAGGATTTCCCACATCTGACGCACCCTACCCCAAGTGCTAAATTACATTTTTGTAATTTGAGCTAAAGATTAATCAATCTAAAATGGAACAATAGATGAACTAATTAATATTTGTGAAGGTTCTATTTGTTGAAGATGAAGCTAAAATTGCTAACTTCGTCCGGGCTGGACTGAAGGAGTTGGGGTTTGTCGTAGACTATTGCGACAACGGTGATGAAGGATATCTGCGGGCATTAGATCATGAATATGATGCGATTATTCTGGATATTATGGTTCCGGGAAAAGATGGGCTATCAATTCTCAAACAACTGCGGCGAGAAGGTCGTAATGCTCCGGTAATTTTGTTAACAGCCCGCAATGAACTAGACGATCGCTTACAAGGTCTGAATTTGGGTGCGGATGATTATATTGCTAAACCGTTCTTTGTGGAAGAGTTAGCGGCTCGTATTCATGCGGTTGTGCGCCGGAGTGTAGGTGAGAGGCAAAATCTCCTGGTGGTGGGGTCAATCAAACTCGATCGCATCACGCGCGAAGTGACTTGCAATCAACGAGCAATTGAACTTACCAGTCGGGAGTTTAATCTGTTGGAATATCTCATGCGCTCTCCGGGAAGAGTTTTCACCCGTACCCAAATTCTGGAGCAGGTTTGGGGTTATGACTTTCACCCTAACACTAATGTTGTGGATGTATCTATCCAGCGCATCCGCAAAAAAGTTGACTCTATCGATGAAGCTAGTTGGATTGAAAGCATTCGCGGCGTTGGCTATCGGTTTCGCAAACCAGAATCAACATGAAACAACTGCGATCGTTTCGCCTGCGAATTGCTCTGTTGTCTGCGGCTCTGGCTGGCAGTACATTAGTTGGGTTTGGTGCAGTTTCCTGGTTGCAGATTTATAATGCCAAAATCAGTGGTTTAGACGTAGAACTGTTAAATCAGTTGATGCGAGCCAGTCGCCCACACCAACAAGAACGATTACCTCCTCCACCAAGAGTAGAAATAAATACCAAAAATCCTATCGCCCTACTGGTGCTTGATGCTAATGGTGAAATAGTTTTTCAATCCAACTTGGTATCTACCGATAGTGAGCTAAACCGCTTATTGGTTGAGCGTCTGAGATTAACACCTTTAGCGCCACCGCCTCCAAGAGAACGATTAAATCCAGCCTTAGAACCACCATCTTTTCGCCCAATTCCTCCACAATTTGTTACCGCAAAGACAGCAACAGCAATTTGGCGGATAGGAGCCGCTAAATTTCCCTATAATCAGGTGGCGATCGCAGTCAGCCTGGAAGCTGTCAATCAAGAGATGGCGACAATTCGCAATATTTTCTTGGTTTCCATTCCCACGGCGTTGCTAATGGTTGCGGTTGGTGCATGGTTAATTTCTGGTGGGGCTTTGCGTCCTATCAATCAATTAACGGGTGTAATTCAACAGGTGACAGTCAAGGGGTTAGATCAGCGCATTCCTATCGGGACAACTGATGTTGAGTTTGTGCAACTGATTGTGGTGTTTAACCAAATGCTAGAACGCTTAGAACGCAGTTTTACCCAAGCCTCTCGCTTCAGTGCTGATGCGGCTCACGAACTGAAAACGCCGCTAACAATTTTGCAAGGCGAACTGGAACGAACTCTGCAACAGGTTGAGCCTGGGAGTGAAGTGCAACAAAGTCTCAGCAATCTCTTGGATGAAGTGCGCCGTCTGAGTGGAATTATGCGGAAACTGTTGCTGCTATCTCTAGCCGATGCGGGACAAATGAGCTTGTATTTGGTTGAGGTGGATATGTCAGGGTTACTTATGGAGATGGTAGAGGATGTGGAACTGCTGGCTCCTAGTTTGACTGTGGAAACTGATATTCCTAGTGGCTTGAAAGTAGAGGGCGATCGCGATTTGCTCATGCAGGTTCTGCAAAACCTGTTGAGTAATGCCATCAAATACAATCTTGCCCAAGGTTGGATGAAGATTTATGCTGGGAAAATGTCAACAAATATTCAGATTACCATCGCCAATGCTTCAAAAGACATTCCTCAGAGCGATCGCGATCGGCTTTTTGACCGCTTCTATCGCGGCGATCCGGCGCGTACCCGTCAAGTTGAAGGTATTGGTCTAGGACTGAGTTTAGCCCGTGAAATTGCTCGCGCTCACCGTGGCGACCTCACCCTTGACTCAACATTGAACGGTCAAACAGCGTTTACCCTCACCTTACCAATGGCTCATCAATAGAGTTTATTTATCAAGTAAAAATAAAGTTACTGTAGTGGCTTGGCAAAATTGAACGCAGATAAACGCAGATAAACGCAGATGAGTATGGGCGCAGGGTAGGGTGCGTCAGTTTAAATAGGACTTACGCATGAAAACGAAAAATCAAGGGTTTGGACAAGGGTATAGGGGTATAGGGGTGTAGGGGGGTAAGCCTTCAAAACCTACACCCTTACACCCTTACACCCTTACACCCAGTCTTAACAGATAACATTGGTGCGTAAGTCCTGTTAAATATTTTTTGTGTAGCTATGGTATTTCGTACTGACTCACCCTAAATTTTGGATATTTTTTATTTGGAAGTCGCATACAGGAGTTCGTTTAAAAAGGTTTGACCTGCAATATCAAGATGATCATTAAGTGCAAAGGTTAGGCTGCGTACTCTGATATTGCCAATAAAAGTGTTTAAGGTATGAGTTAAGGCTGTTGGGTAAACTAAAGTTACTTCTTGGCAATTTTTAGAGACAGCGTAAGCTACTACTTGAGCTATATCTTCAGATGATGGACTATCCGGGGCTTTATACTTTGTATCAATAATATATTTAGGTGTAATAGTTGCAGTATCGTACAGAATTAAATCTGTCTTAAAGTAAATATTCTTTCCTATATTGATTCTTTCTTGGGATTTGAGAGTTAAATTTGATGGCAAGTGAAACTTAAGCCATTCTGCAACAAATATCTCATACAAACGCTCCATATTTACTAGAAAGGGTAAAGTGGTATTGTTACCCTTTTCATGGCTGGGTGTAGTATTTTCTAAGAAAAATCGACACAGAGCATGGAGGATTTGATAATCTTCATTAAGGCGATTGTATTGGCGTTGAATACAGTCTTCTGCTGTATAAGTTTGTAGCGTGACTAAGCCTTGTAGTGCATGATAAGCTTTTCGGACTATTGCTGACACTTTGTCAGAACACAAACCACTATATCCAATAATATGTAATGTCCAGGCAAGGATTTGATTTTCTGCAACATCAGCCGTATGTTCTTCATATTGACATTTAAGTTTTACTTCCCAAGGTTTTTGGATTATTTGCTGTAAATTTAGCTTGCCTCGCACATAAGAAATATTTTCTGTTTTAGGTAAGTAAGTACGATATAATCCTTTGCGACATCGTTCTAAAACTTTCTGAGCTAATATATAAGCGAGTTTATTATAAAAGCCTTCTAAGGATTCACAATTCATTTGTCCTTCTAGGAAGCGAAAACTCTTTAAATTATAAGCATACTCCAGCATAGCAAAAAGGTTTACAATGGAAACCTTGGGATTGATTTTTATAGCTATCTCCGAGCTTAGAGGAATGTAACCTACCCATCCTTTGGCTTTTAAATAACCTTGATGACGAGTTATATAATTAGGAAATTCTACATCTACTTGTGCTGTATATTTTTCATACAGTTTAATTCCGGCTTCAGGGGGTATATCATCAGGCTCAAAGTATTTAGTTTGATATTCGGTGATTTCAATAATTTTTAAGGTCACTTGTTTTATATATGTAAACGGGGATAAATTTTGTTCCAGCGAAATTCATCTACCTTATCTGGCTTGTCAAAGAAGTATTCTTCTAGGTAAGGTTCGATTTCCATTTGCCATATATCTTGTATATCATCACGTAGATTATCTGTGAGAAAAAAGGAAATTCCGATTTCGTAATTTTTATCTGCGATCGCCTGATTTAATTCCTGTAGAATTTTGATTAATTCTGCCACTGCGTAACCTGTTTTTAGGTGATAATTTAGCAGTACATCATAGTTTGGACGAAGTTCGATAAACGCAAAGCGACGACGTAGTGCATGATCTATTTGAGCGATAGACCTATCTGCTGTATTCATCGTCCCAATAATTCGGACATTTTTTGGGATGCGAAAGGTGTTACCAGCAGCTAAGGGAATTTCTCTATCTCTGTATTCAAGTAAATACATCAATTCACCAAAAACCTGTGCAAGATTAGCACGATTTATTTCATCAATGATGAGAACACAAATGTCTAAGCGAGACTCAGCCTTTTTGCAAAATTCTAAAAATCTACCTGGAACGAGTGGATATGTCAGTTTACCGTCTTGGCTTTGAGGACGGATACCTTGAATAAAGTCTTCATAAGCATATGCTGGGTGAAATTGCACCAATTCGCAGAAGCCATCACCATCACTGATTAGGTGTTTAGCAAGTTTTTCTGCAATATAGGTTTTCCCTGTTCCAGGTGAACCGTATAAAATTACTTGACCTTTACGATGAATGGTATTTATCCAGCTTTCTACTATTGTTTCGTCAATGCTGATTTCTTCAATAAGTTGAGCTAAAGTATATTCTGGTAAGTGAATTTTTTGCTCCCAGTAAAAGCTATTTTTTAAATTTTCGTTAGTGAAGTCGTATGTCTTTACTTCTACCAGCCAGTGGCAAAACATATCAAACAAGTCATCATCTCGCAAAGCCGGTACACTAGGCTGGTGCATATCTTGCGCCAATTCTTTAATTAGCTTCTGTCCCGTACTGTTGGCTGCTGGATAGTCTGTTAGTTCTGCTTTATAGTTTGTGTTTACCAAGTAATTAATTACTCGTATCGATGTATTGTTAATTAAAAGAAATTTATCTGGTTGGAGAGCGTTCAGAATTGGTGTTAGTATCTCTGTTTTAAAATATCTTGAACAAGGCATCTGCAAAAATTCACTACAAGCTGTTGATAATTGCTTTTGATTATCATTACAGCAACAAACAAATTTTAAAATTTCTCGTGAAATCTGCTGCCAATCTTCAGGTTTTATCAAGTTTGCATCTTCAAACCATTCCTTTATATTTTTTGTGATATTGGAACTAATATGAGTCCATACACTCTTTTGAATATTGCTATTTTGCTTATAGGGTAAAAGTTGTAGCAACACTAAGTCTGTTACATTTTCTCCTAAGCCTACTGCTGCTATGATAGCCTCAAAATTACCCCGTCCCTGCTGACGCTGTTGAAAGTATGAGTTTCTACGACTCATACCAGATGGGGTGTACACATATGAGTTGATGAACTCAGAAAACAAATTTATAAATTCTTTTTTTTTCTCTATTAACATTACTAATAATAAATTGTGAAATAATTGCTTTTTTTACCAAAAATTAATTTATATATAAAGCATCTATTGTTAGCTATTCCATCATAGATTTGAGTATTTTAAACTCACTCTCTTTTAAATAACGATAACTTTGTGGGGGTCGAATTTCAGGTATCCTTTCTCTAAGTTGTGTTAATTCTATCGGTTCTGATAAAGTTTTTATATTTTTCACAAAAATACCCACCATTATTGAAGCACCATTATAATAAGTTTTAAATTCTTTAGAACTAATTCCCGCTATATCTTTAACCTGCTTCCAAAATTTATTTAACTCTTTGGAGGATTTTTGAATTTCTATTTGGACAATATGCCCTACCTCAAAATAACCTACCAGAGCTTTTTTAGGAGACGATACATACACTAAAACCAAATCATTTTTTTCTAATCGAGAGCGAACACGACGAAATTCTATTTGTTTATTTCCAGAAAATATTTTTTCAGCATATTTAGGTTTAACAGAAATCAACAATATATTCTTGTACATTCAATCAGACATTAAAAGCATTCATTTATTTATTAGTATATCCTAAATTATATAACTCAATGAATAGCTCACTATTTATTTTATAAGCTGACTGAAAGGATTCTTTACTATTTATAACTTCTCTGATTTGCCGCAATTCTATAGGATAGTTAAATAATTCTGTATTACTAAATCTGATTGCCATAATATTACCATCATCCAGATTTATTGCCAAAATATCCTCAAACTTATAAATTCCCAACCGTTGAAAGCGTTGATAAAGATTTTTAGGTTCATCGATAATAATTTCATCTACAAAAGAGCAGGCTCGAATAGCACTTACTCCACAGTATTTACCATGTTTACTTGGACTGACATACCATAGAACCCGACATGGAGCCTTTAAACCTCTTGAATTCTTAACAGAGCGATAGTAAACAGCTTCACGGTTAAATGCTAGTTCTATTTTTGAACCGAATAGCGTTTGTTTAGCTAAGTCATAATCAAATAAATCTTTGGCAAATTCTGCTTTTATGGGAATAATAAAGTTAGGTATTTCAGTATCAATGATTTTTAATGGAAAAAAGAATTTCTCAATATTGGCTGAGAGTTGGACATCTTTCATACAATTATTTAAATTAAGGTTGTTAGCAATTTGAAGGCAAAAGTTGTATTCCTGCCCTAAATTAGATGCTAAATTAGCAAGGCGTATTGATAATTGAGACACAGTTTCAACAACTGCTAAGTTTATTTTTAACCATCCATTCTGAACCCTGACAAAATTATCTTCCTGAATAGCGCTGGTAATAGTTTCATCTAACTTTAAGTCTGTAATTTTAGTAGAATGCCGATTTTCGTGGGCAGAACGTAAGATTGATTGAAAAATCAAATGACGTGCTAGTGTGCCAGATAATTGGCTTTTAGAAACTCTTATCAGTGGAATTTCTAGCTCATCTTTTTTATGTTTACCATATACAAATAAAGCCAATGGTTGATTTTGGTTTTCCATAACTACATAACAATCGAACTTTTCTGATTCTGTAAGAAATCGGCGTAATCTCTGTTGAAATTCAGTTCTAGTTTCACCTTGGTTTATACAAATAAAATAATTAGTTAATAAGTCTTCTTGTCCTTTTTGAACTAGGATTTGTTGTAGCAGCGTTCCAGCCAAACGTACAGGTTGATAGTCAGGCTTATTGTGCAGCTCGTCCAATTGAGTAAGCAGTTCATGAGGAGTTAGAACAGACAGCCTAAATCTATCATATATTTTATCTGCAACATTTAGCATAACTGGATTATTAGTTACAAAAATATGAGATTCGGACGCAATAGTTCTCGCTAAATGACGTACATCAAAATCAGAAAAATCTCTGTTTTTTTGAATTAAAAATGACTGTATGACTTGTATTAATTCATCTAAATTTTCGCTTGGAGTCGGCAAGATTAGAAAACGTTTTGCTATTTGTCTTTGTGATTCTCTTTCCTTATCATCAGGAATAAGATTTATGTAGTTAAATATTTCATCAGTTAAGCATATTTCTACTTCTGAATCTAACCAATCAGCTAGTAATACTTTTGATTCTTCACTATTTATATCTTCATTCATGTACAAATCAAAAAAGATACTAGCATCGATAATGATACACAATTTTGATTCAACTTTATCAATGTGGATATTAGAAAATATGTCTGGATGTCCATGATCAAACCACCAAAATTCTAACTTTTTTTTATCCTTACCCCTTCCTTCTTTATCATATTGGTAAACAAATCCTAGCCTTGACCACATACTTGCTAAGTCATAATCACGACGGCAGTGTAAACCAATACCTCTATATTTTTCTTGAGTTATTTGTTTAAGATGTTTGACAAGTAATCGAGCCACTTTTTTGTTTTGATGTTCCTTATTAACGCAAAGATGAACAATCGTGATCCGATCATATGACTCTCGATATAACAAATAGCCAACGCATCCAGCTTCAGGATCAAGTGCTACAAGTATTTGACGTTTTTTTGCACGCTCTGCAAAAGCACCTTTAGGAAAAAACCCAAGGGTTGCGCTATTCAAACGCCATAGTTCTTTAACTGTATCTAAATGTGATGATGTATTATCAATTTCTTCAATTTTTATCGAGCTTTCTTTCACCATTTGTTTTGCACCTTTTTAACTAAGAATTATTTTGCAACTTAAGACTACCAACTAACATTTATCTTATTTAGACAATATGATATGTGTTGGTAGCACAGATTTTGTCTATCTACCTTAAATTACTTAGAGGCTATTAGAATCTAAGAGTTTGAACGTTTTTTCAAGCTAATTAGGAAAAAATGATGTCTAATTGTATCCTACGTTTCCTCATTTATCTCTAAATATGAGTCTGAAGGAATTTTAGCTTTTGAATAATCAATATTATGATATTATTGTCGGCTTATATGTTGCCACCCCAAACTCCCCAAAGCCAATAACCCAGCACCATAAGCAGGTTCATAACGGGGAAAGATTACCTTCACCTGCGGAAACTGATTCACTATAGAAGATGTAAATCTCTCCTGTATCTTGCATCTCCCCAGCCACACACTACCAGTTGTGACTATTTCTAAAGCTGAGTCAGGAGTAAAAATCGCCTCAATAACTGTGGATGTAGCTGTTACCAATTCTCTCACAGCATCATCAATTATATGATTGGCTACTTCATCACCAGAAGCGGCGACTAAATCAACAATGGGTGCTAAAGCAGCTATTTGTTTAACTCCCCATCCTCGCCCATAGATAACTTGTATTAAATCTTCTATATTTTCTAAACTCAACTGCTGTTGAAAAGCTTCTATAAGACTGGTAGATTTTTCCCGCCCATCATAAGATTTTAATGCAGCCTGCATTCCTGCCACAGCAATTTTATAAGCGCTTCCTTCGTCGCCTAAAATATATCCCCAACCGCCAACTCGCTTGGTTTGTCCTTGCTGATTTTGACCGAGAATTATGGAACCAGTACCAACTGCGGCAACAATTCCTACAGAATGACCAATTCCACCAACTAACGCAATTAAAGCATCATTACAAACTACAATATTAGATGGTTGTAAGTTCCAAGTGATAGGTAGAGATTGGTTATCTATTAATCCTTTTACTAAACCTTTGGCTATTTCTATATCTTTGGGACGACCAACGCCTGCTAATCCTAAACATATGGCATCAATTTTGATTGGTTTGCTTAACTTGATAGCCTGACGAATTGCCAATTCAATAGATATCAATGCTGCTTCTGTGCCTATACTTTGATAATTGGCTGCACCTGCTTGACCACGACCAATAACTTGATGTGTATCATCCATTAAAATACACTCTGTTTTACTACCGCCGCCATCTATCCCTAATACATAAGTCATATTAACTAGTTTGCTGTTCGGTTTCTGCTGGTAAGGGAATAAAAAATAGAGAAATCATTCCTGGGATGGTCAGAAGACATACCAGAATAAAAAATAGTGGATATCCTAATAGATTTTGTAGATAACCGCTAATTATTCCAGGTAACATCATACCTAAAGCCATAATACCTGTAGATATGGCAAAGTGAGAAGTTTTATATTCGCCTTGAGAGATGTACATTAAATAAACGCTAAAAGCTGTGAAGCCAAAACCATATCCGAATTGTTCTAAAGAAACTAGAGGATATACTAATGTTAGTCCAGGTTTTGTATAAGCCATGTAGACGTAAAATATATTAGGTAGGTTTAAGGCTAAAGCCATAGGGAATAGACATTTTTTTAACCCATATTTAGCTATTGCTAGTCCTCCTAAAATCCCGCCAACAATTAGGGAGATAACGCCAAATGTGCCGTAAACTAAACCTACATCTGAGGTGGTTAATCCTAAGCCGCCTTTTTCTAGGGTATCTAATAAAAATAAGGAGGCAACTTTTAATAGCATTGCTTCTCCGAATCTATAGAGTAAAATAAATGCTATTATAGCGATAATTTTTGGTTGCTGAAAGTATGCGGTAATGATTTGGAAAAAGGGAATTTTGTTGGTGTTTTCTTGTGGTCTTGGGCTATCTGCTTCTGGTAGGGGTAAAATTAGGCGATCGCCAACCGAAATTACACCTAAAATTACCGCAGCCAAGCCAATAGCTAATGTCCAACTCAGAGGAATATTATTAAGTTTAGCTTCAATTTGTCCCGCTAAAACAACTAAAAGACCAGAGCCAAAAATCACAGCCAGTCTATAAAATAGTGAACGAATACCTACGAAGAATGCTTGTTGTTCTGGAGTTAAAGCTAGTAGGTAAAAGCCATCTGTAGCGATGTCATAAGTTGCAGAAATAAATGCACCTACAGTTAAAGCCGCAAGGGAAATGAAAAAGAAATTGGGTAATTGTAAACTAAACGCCACTAAACCTAAACAAGCAGACATAGCAAATTGTGTATAAATTATCCATCTGCGTTTAGTTGAGTAAATATCGACAACTGGCCCCCAAAACATTTTAATTACCCAAGGTAAGTAAAGAAAACTTGTCCAAAAGGTGATTTGTGCATTGGCTATTCCTAGCTTTTTGTAGAAGATTACAGAAACGGTGTTGATCATGACGTAAGGTACACCGGAGGCAAAATAGAGGATGGGGATATAAGTCCAAGGTGAAGGAGATTTCATGAAAATTTATTAACCTGTTAACAACTTTACATTACAGGCGATCGCTACCAGCATTATGTTAAGCTGTCACGCATCTAAATTGCACATCTTTTCGTCTTAGCTGTTGACTGCTGAAGGTTGACAGTTAACAGTGACTATGCAATTTCAAGGTGTAATTACTTAAATCAGTTATCAGTTACCAGTTATTAGTTTTGACGGCGTATAGTGGGGATAAATAAGTGCCAAAATACCCCTTATACCAATTGATGTGGTGTTGCACCAACGCATTTAAGTACGGGCGGGTTTAGCGGACATATCTGTTTTTATCATGAATTTCTCAATCAACCCGCCCCTACAACTGTTCACTGTTAAAGTGAATTGCTATCTTCAGGGATGAATGTAGTAAATCTATAAAAGTAGATACGATACTTATCTCTTCTGATAGAAGGAAAAACTAAGAGGAATTAATACAGTACTGGTAAGTTTTTAAGCTAATCAAATTATGAACATTATCGCTTGGATTATTCTTGGCTTGATAGCTGGAGCTATAGCTAAAGCCATTTACCCTGGTCGTCAAGGTGGCGGTATTTTGGGAACTATGATTTTGGGTATCATTGGTGCTTTAATTGGTGGCACAATCGTTACCCTGATAGACACGGGAACAATACAATTGACAGCATCAACCCTGAGTATTTCTGGAATAATTGTGGCAATTATTGGCGCTATCGTTGCCATCTTCCTCTGGAATTTAATTACTGGTAGTTCCAGAAGTTACTAGACAAATAATAGCCCCCAAGGTTAGAGATAATTTATAGTAGAGAACAGGGGACAGACTCAAAATCAAGTTATTATGATTCAGTCCTCGCCTATGTGGCAACTGCTATACTCCAAACTAACCTTTGTTATATTAAAAAAATAAACTATAAAAACTCCAAGATTTTATAATTCTTGGAGTTATAAATTATAAGTATTATTAGGTTCTTATCAGCTATAGCATATTTTGGGTAAATGAGGTACAAGCCTAAAACCCAAAACTATGTAGAGACGTTACATGTAACGTCTCTACAGTATTTCACGAATAGCGAAACTGCTGTAATTCATGACATCAGAAGTTTGAGTAACATAAAATGTTATTAGTCAAGAGACTTTTTCAATTCATCCTTGATATTTTCTGTTGTATGAATTACTTGGGCTTCAGCTTGTTTGGCTTTACCCTCTGCCTTGTCTGAAGGATTTCCGCTCAATTCACCAATGGCTTCTTGTATTTTGCCTTCAATATTCTTAGCGGTTGCTTCAATTCTGTTTTCGGTACTCATATTTTTCTATATTTATTCAAATCGTTAACATAAAGTAAGCTACCATTAATTAATTTCATTTGTACCTATCAGAAGAGATATATAAATCTGTATCATCTAATAACTACAGATAGATGCCAATATATGTATGATAATATAAGTTTAGACGCTAAAAACTATTATTAATATAGGTAAATATTAGGAGTGGCTAAAAAACAGCATAGAAGTAGTTGGAAACGAGAGCTAAATGATATTGTACGGGGTACTTGTGGAGGTTTTTTGTTTGGTATCCCACTAATATATACTATGGAAGTATGGTGGATTGGATCGCTGGCAAAACCAAGGCTGATGATGATAGCGATCGCCATAATGTTCATTATAGTTTTCCTACTCAACTATACAGAAGGTTTTCGTAAACGCAGAAATAACTGGCGAGTGGATGAAGCTGCTATAGATACGGTAGAAGCAATGGCGATAGGGTTTGTTTGTTCTGCTTTTATGTTGTGGCTATTGCGAGAAATTACGCTAGAGGCTTCCTTAAAAGAATCTTTGGGTAAAATTGTCTTTGAAAGTGTACCATTTACTCTAGGTGTAGCCTTAGCAAACCAGTTTCTAGGAAATAGTGAACAAGACAATTCAGCATCAGATACTCAGAAAAGAAATAGTATTAGCCAACATAATAATCATGGTTTACACGCCACATTAGCTGATTTGGGTGCAACCGTCATTGGTGCAATTGTCATTGCTTTTAATATCGCTCCCACCGATGAAGTTCCCATGTTAGCCGCCGCTATTTCACCCCCTTGGTTATTAGCATTGATAGCTGCATCTGTTGTAATTTCCTATGCTATTGTTTTTCAAGCTGGTTTTTCCGACCAACAAAAGCGCAGACAGCAAAAGGGAATTTTTCAACGTCCGTTAAGTGAGACAACTATCTCTTATTTAGTATCTTTGCTAGCCAGTGCGATGATGTTATTCTTCTTTCAAAAGGTGACATTTACAGACCCTTGGAGAATGTGGTTAGAACATACTTTAGTCTTGGGTTTACCTGCAACAATTGGCGGTGCGGCTGGTAGGTTAGCAATATGACGCAAACAGAACCAAAACCACAACGTTCTTTAGCTGAGTTGGTAACATTTGCCATAGCTTTATTTATTTTGGCAATTATTATTAGCTTAGTTGGTTACATTTGGGTAAATGAAGATGACCAACCCCCGATTTTATCGGTGAGTCAAAAGCAAATAATTCGGGAAGTCAAGGGACAATTTTATGTCCCGTTTGAAATTGTGAATAATGGCGGAGAAACTGCTGAATCAGTGCAAATTATCGCGGAGTTACAAATTGCTGGTAAGGTTGTAGAAACAGCAGAGCAACAAATTGATTTTTTATCCAGTAGTGAACAGGAAGAGGGAGCTTTTATATTTTCTCAAAACCCGCGTCAAGGGAAATTAATTGTGCGGGTTGCTAGCTATAAGTTGCCATAAGAGAATATAGCTATTCTTATCCTATTTAGGTAGAGGAAAGAATAATTTAACGCAGATGAACGCAGATGAACGCAGATAAATGCAGATGAATTTTTACATCAGCAGACTAGAAAACGCCATATTAAAAAGTTAATTAATTGTGTACCCAATAATTAGGTAATATGGGGACATAGATTTTCTATACTCCTTCATGCGTCGAGATTCAATTTTTTACAAACTGTTTCAACAATGTCCTAATCTGTTGTTTCAACTCATCGCCACACCACCAATTAATGCAGATGCTTATCGATTTGATTCGGTAGCTGTTAAAGAACCAAAATTTGAAATTGATGGGGTGTTTCTTCCGCCAGAAAATGAAGGTGCTGGGGTTGTATATTTCTGCGAGGTACAGTTTCAAAAGGATGAACAGCTTTATGAAAGGGTATTCGCTGAATCTTCATTATATTTCTACCGCAACCGTGCTAAATTTAGCGACTGGCAAGTGGTGATTATTTATCCGTCTCGGAGTGTGGAACAGAGTGATATTTACCCTCATCGCAACTTACTCAATGGAAACCAAGTACATCGGGTGTTTTTAGATGAATTGGGAGATATTCGCCAATTACCTTTATGGGTGGCGCTGATGGTATTAACTACGATAGAAGAAGAAAAAGCACCGGAAACAGCAAGGTATTTGTTAAATAGGACTAACCAAGAAGTATCATCACCAACAGCTAGCGTCATAATAGAAATAATCACTACAATTATGATGTACAGGTTTGAGCAACTAAACCGCAGGGAGGTAGAGTCGATGTTAGGGATAACGCTGAAACAAACCAGAGTTTACCAAGAAATCAAGGAAGAAATCGAAGACGAAGTACGGCAAAAAGCCGAACAAGAGGCTAAAGCAGTGATGGCTAATGCTATTTGCCGACAATTGGCTAAACGACTGGGAGAATTATCTGAAGAAATACGTTCCGCAATTTCTGCTTTACCTTTACCAGCTTTGGCAAATTTGAGTGATGCACTGTTAGATTTTACCAGTTTAGCTGATTTGTCATCTTGGTTAGAGGCTCAACAAAAGTAGCGATCGCTATTTCCCCATACAATAATTAACAATTATCATGCCAATCCTGTGCTTGTGTGCGAATAGATTGTAATTCTTCCGTAGACATTTTATCTAAATTTTTTAAAATAAAGCTCATCCGTCCTTGTTTTTGTAACTTTTCACGGTGTCTATCCAAAAAATTCCAATAGAAAAAGTTAAATGGACAAGCATTGTTACCAATTCGTTCTTTATGACTATATGTGCAGTTTTTGCAATAGTCACTCATCTTATTGATATAGTTAGCAGATGCCCCATAAGGCTTTGATGCTAACATTCCCCCATCAGCAAATAAACCCATCCCAATCACATTTGTTTGCATTACCCAATCATAACCATCAATAAAAGTGGCATGAAACCAATTTTCTACTTCTTGGGGTGAAATTCCGGCAATTAAAGCAAAATTACTCAACACCATTAATCTTTGGATATGATGGGCGTATCCTGTGCGTTGCAATTGGCTAAAAATTTGCTGTAAACAATTCATTTTGGTTTTACCTGTCCAGAAAAATTCCGGTAAAGGTTGGGTATGATTAAACCAATTTTTATGAGGATATTCTGCATCTACATAGTGATAAACACCACGCATATATTCTCGCCAACCCAACACCTGACGAATAAAACCCTCAACACTATTTAAAGGTAATTGCTGTTGTTGATAAGCTGTTTCGGCTGCTTTAATTACTTCTAAAGGATGGAGTAAACCAAGATTGAGGTAAGGAGAAATCATGGCGTGCCACATCGTTTCTTCTCCTGTTATCATTGCATCTTGATAGGGGCCAAAATCAGCTAAACGATATTGAATAAACCAATCTAAAACTTGCAGTGCTTGTTGACTTGTTACACCCCAACGAAATGGTTCTACTTCTCCAAAGGTGGGGACGGAAAGAGATTTAACTTTAGCTATCACATCTAATGTAATTTTATCTGGCTCAAACCATTGTGTCGGGGGTGTATGTAACTTACCCTTTGGTGGTTGACGGTTCTCTTTATCTAAATTCCACTGTCCCCCGACTGGTTTATCTTCTGCCATTAAAATTTGCCAGCGCCTTCTACCTTCTCGGTAAAAATCTTCCATTAATAGGCGCTGACGATTTTTAGCCCAACTATTAAATTGTTCTGTAGTCCACAAAAAATGATTATTAGGAATTAAGCTAATTTTACAAGGTATTTGTAAATTTTGAATTATCTTTAAGAAAGGGCGATCGCTCGGAGTCATCACCCGTAATTCAGTAATTTGATTTGCCTGCACCCATGCTTGTAACGGTGTAGCAAAATCCTCAGCTATTTCATAGCTAACAGCATATTTCTTTTGCCGCAATTCCTCAGCAAAATGTCGCATCGCTGACCATAATAAAACCAGCTTTTGCTGATGATAAGGGCGAGTTTGGATATGTTGTATTGACTCAATAAAAATTACAGGCAAATTTTCTTGTTGATCACAGCTTTGTAATGCTGCTTGTTGTTCCCAAAGTTGATCGCCTAATATCCAAACTCCAACTGTCATATCATCTTTGTTTAAATACTTATCATATCATGGGGGTTGGTAATGGGTAATGGGCAAAACAATTACCTATTACCAAGCAGACCAAAGATATCGTTAGTAGCGATAATTGGTCTCATATTTAAAGTTATACCAATTCTTTATGAATTTGAGCCAAATACATGATGTAGAGATTGGCATACCAATCTCTACAGTGAGAATAACGCGCATCTATGGCTACGCCAGACAAGCTACATCAAGAAACGGTATTATGTTTTTTGATTATCTGATTTGAACCTACCCGCGACAAATTCTCGTTTAGCTAAATGCTTGGTTTTACGTTGAGTAACTCGTTCTCGCCACATCCGAAAACTTGATTCTTTCATCTCACGTTTCATCAGGGCAATTACCTGTTTCTCCAGAAGTCCAAATTGTGCTTCAATGGCATCAAAAGGGGTTCTATCTTCCCAAGCCATTTCAATGATGCGGTCTATGGTTTCAGTATCTAATTCTGGTAGTTTCATGGAATTGGGGACTGGGGGAAAGGGGAAAGGGGAAAGGGGAAGGGAAGAAGTCTTTAACCACTGACAACTGATAACTGATAACTGATAACTGTCAACTGTCAACTGTCAACTGACTCTGTTGTGAGTTTTTGCCCAATTTTGGGTTCTGTACCTGCAAGCAAGCGTTCGATGTTGGTGCGGTGGCGCAAGATGACATACAAGCCGCCAGCTACACCAAATAAAATGTAGGGTAAGGGTTGCTGCAAAAATACCATCACAATAGAAACTGCGATCGCTCCGGCAATGGAACTGAGTGATACAATCCTTGATATCGCTACTACAACGGCAAATACACCAAAGGTAGCTAAACCTACTTGCCAATTCATGGCTAACAAAATTCCTAAACTGGTAGCGACAGATTTACCACCTGTAAAGCCTAAGAAAATCGATTTACTATGTCCCAGGATGGCGGCTATACCTGCTAAAATTACTAACCAAGGTTGCCACAGTGTCACATCCACTGTTTCGGGTATCAGGTTTTGGCTAGTGGCGAAGTTAAATAAATAGTAAACTAAGGCGATCGCTAATACTCCCTTTAAGCAATCTATTCCTAAAACGAATGCTCCAGGGCCTTTACCCAAAGTTCTCAGAACATTGGTTGCGCCAGTGGAACCTGAACCCACCTCCCGAATATCAATACCTTTGAGTTGTTTCACAGCAATATAACCTGTGGGGAAAGAACCCAACAGATACGCCACAATTACCACCGCACCACACAGACTTAACCAAAAACCCATAATTAATTCACCAAAGTTATCAGTTATCAGTTATCAGTTATCAGTTATCAGTTATCAGTTATCAGTTATCAGTTATCAGTTATCAGTTATCAGTTATCAGTTATCAGTTATCAGTTATCAGGTTATTTCCCCAGTCCCCAGTCCCCAGTCCCCAGTCCCCAGTCCCCAGTCCCCAGTCCCTAATTGTTACTAACAGCTACAGAAATTTCTGATTCATCATTTACATTTACAGGTGTGGTATCGACAAATTCAGCCGATGGTGGTATGGAAACGGTAATATCAGCACCGTTGATGATCACTCCTAGTAGTCCGAGTTCTGCTTCTACTAATTGATCAATGGCTTCAGCCATCATATTTTCTTGTGTGTAGTTAACTCTTGATACCAGTACTATACCATCGCTGTAGGGCTGAATTAGCAAAGGGTCATTAGATACACTTAATGAAGGAGTATCCAGTATTACTAAATCATACCTTTCTCGCACATCTTCCATGAGTCGCCGCATCTCGCTTGATTCTAAAATAGCCGCAGATTGACGCACAGGCCCAGGGCTAGGAATGATGTATAAATTTTCTACTTCAGGAACTAAGCGGATACATTCACTTAAGTTGCCGTAATAACGTAGGGGTTCAAGAGTAGCATCTTCATCAGGAGCAATTCTCAAGGATGAACAACGCGAGGGCGATCGCAAATCTGTTTCGATGATTAAGGTTCTTTTCCCAGCACGGGCGGAGGCTACACCCAAGTTGTAAGCTGTGGTTGTTTTCCCTTCCCGGCTCATGGTACTAGTCACCAAAAGCACCTTTAAATTTCTGCCACTAATGCGCTGCAAGTTACTGCGGACTTTTTCATAAAACTCTAAATACAGAGAATCAGGGGAAAGAATGACGGGTAAAGCTTCTGGTGGTAGATCCTCCACTGGTAATAGTGGTACTTCTCCCAGCATTGCCACTTCCCGTTGTTTGAGGCTGTCTTTGATGGCTTCTCTGGTGCGGAGTGTGCCTTCCAAAGTACCCAACAAGAATATTACCCCACCACCGACTATCAATCCTAAGAAACCACCTACCGCCAAAGTTAAAGGTACACTTTTTGGTTTCTTGAGATCAGTGCCGACGACGGGGGTTTGAGCGATGCTAAAGCTGCTCACCGTTTCGGCTTCGGCGGTTTGAGCGTCGGTGAGCTTGGCTTGCATTTGATCGTAAACTGCTTTTTTGAGTCCGACTTCCTGTTCTAAACGCGATCGCTCTAATTGTTTGTTTGGTATTTGAGAATATTCTTGCCGCAATCGTTGTTCGTCGCGGATTTGTTGTAATAATTGTTGTTGCAGCGTTTCTTTTTGAGTTTGCAAAGCCACCATTTGGTTAGCTAGCTGCTGTCTGGCTGGATCGAGACTGCTTTGGGTGCGGATACCAGTCACACTTTCCGCCAAGGGGGCTGTAGTACCACCGCCACCAATTACTTCCGCCGCCCGTTGTTGGAGTAATTCTTCAGATGCTTGTTTTTGACGCTGCAACTGAACCATATTTGGGTGTTCTGGTCGCAAATCTTTCCGCAGTAGGGCGATTTGTGATTCTGTTTGATAGATTTGCGATCGCAAGTTGGCAATGATCGGATCAGCACTTAAAGCCGAAGCGACATAAGATTGGCTGACATTTAAGCCTAATTTATCTTGTAGGCTGGCAATTTGCGCCTCAATCCCCGTAATTGTTTGGCGAATTGTCCGTTGCTGATTTTGACTATTGGTAACAGCACCTAGTAGACTACCATTTTCTGCGGCTAATATTGCTGGACGTTCGCGGCGATCATACTGTTCTAATCTTTTTTCTGCCGCTTGTAGCTCAGACCTAACCTGCGGTATGCGTTCATTAATCTTGCCAATAATAGCTTTCAATCGCCCAGTATTAATATCACTACTGAGCTTCACCATTGCCTGCATCAGTTCCTGCAATACTTCCTGCGATCGCTTGGCATCAGTATCTTTATATGCTAAACCAATCAGATTTGATTCTAATTCTCCGGTACGTGGGTTTCTTTTTGGTGGTGTAATTGCCACATTAGCAGCAATAGTTCTAGCAGGAACTCCCACCTTGGCTGACACACCTTCGATCACCTGATTTGATAGGAGAACTTGCTGGTTTAATTCCTGACCTTGTTGTTGAATTTCACTACCTGTAGTCGAAAATGATACTGGGGGTCGAGAGTAAGTCAGTGAACCGCTTGCGGTGTATGTCGGCGCTGGTTCTGGTTGGATCGCCACAACTGTTGACCCCGCTACAACTAAAGCAAAGCTGGCTAATCCAATCCATTTATATTTTTCAAAAGCAATTATGTAGCTTTTAACAATTGGTGGGGTCATAGAACAGGCATATAAAAATAATGAAAATTTATGTGGTCAAGGGAAAGTTGTTGTGATATTTACTAGCTATTATTCATCATTTATGATTCATTAGCCACCTAGATGACTTGATTCTTTATTTTTTGAGGTTAGCAGTCTGGCGATCGCAGGTAATAAAAGTATCCCTAGTTCCCACCACCAAAGCTTTCAAAAAAGTTGAGAAATGAGCGGACATTAAAGAATGGTTGCGTAATATTACTGAGGAAGTTTGTAATCCTACCAATCAAGTTTCGTCCAACGACAATCACATCATTATCTTGTAATGGCACATTTTGAGCAGCATCACCTTCCAAAGCTCTTTTTCCATCTAGTCTTTGTGTTACCGCCCTACCGCGTTCAGGGTCAAACCGCACTAAAGCGATATTTCTCACGTTAGCAGTATCCAGGTTAATTCCCCCTAGTGCATCCACAAACGTGCTACCATTCGGCAGTGTTTGAGTCACCAGACCACCCGCAGCGTAGTTTAACACCCGGACTCTAATTTGTGGTGTTGCCAAAGTGGAACGCGCCACTAAATTGCGGTCATAACCTTCATCTGCGCCGACTTCACGGCGAGGAATAATCAATGAATCGCCATCCTGCAACCGTAAGCTAGGTATTGAGCCATCATTTTGCAATGCCGCATACAAGTCAACAGTTTGGGAAATAGTGGAACCATCTACTAACCTGCGACGAACTTGCACTTGACGCAAATCTGCGCTTATGGTAGAACCACCCGCTACCAACAAAGCCTCACCAATTCTGGGTAGTGATGGATTCAAATTATAAATACCGGGGCGGAAAACTTCCCCACTAATATTCACTTGCACTGGACGAGGACTGGCTAGGGTAACAGCCAGAAGCGGATCAGTTAAAATCTTACTCAAACTCAAACGGATTTTTTCTTGTGCTTCCTCCAAACTCAAGCCTTGTACAGACACAACTCCCACTTGGGGAACTACAACATTACCCTCTGCATTAACTTGGGCTGGAAAACTTGTATCTGGACGTTGTGAACTCAAAGATAAAACTACTATAGGGTTAATCACAAAGCGATTCAGCAATGTGCGAATTTTCTCTTGCGCTTCCAACAAAGTTAGACCTTGTAGGGGAACTGTTTCCAATAGGGGAACGATGATGTTTCCTTCGGGATTAATTGCAGCTTGAAAGCTCAAATCTGGAAAGCGTTGTACAGAGACACTAATAGCATCACCAGGCCCCAAGCGATAAGGCCCAGGAGGACGCTGAAAGGTGACGTTAATTACATCACCAGTTCCAAGTAAGTAACGGGTGAATTGGGGAGAAGTTTGGTTACTGGGTTGGGTTACAGATTCTGTTTCTGGTAAGGGTTGAGGAAATATTTGCCCAGACGAAGGTGTTTGAGCGATCGCACCTTGAAAGGTTGTAGCTAAGACAAACCCTACTTGTAAACTTACTAGGGATAGGGCGTTGAATGCACGCATATGATCACGGAAAACTGTTAACACTGTTGACTTTTGAATATACCGCAAGGAGTCGTTGTCATAATGAACTAATTTTTAGAGCCTTCGCCATCAATGTGGATTGTACTGTTTCCCCAAGAGACTGGGCTAATGGCCAAGTAGTTTCCACATCACCTAGAGGTTCTATAGGGATGAGAATGCTGACAGCTACCCACGGAGCGCGACTTTGATGTAATTGTGCGATTTGATCTGCTATAAACCAGCGTACAGGCGAGGAGTAACCACCATGTGGTAAGGCGTACCATTGCAAAACGGCAAAAGTTTGCTCATTTGTCGAAGCACGAAAGAATTCAGCTTCTACCTGAATGCCATTTTCTCCTGAATTCCCTGGTTGCTTGACACTGAATTGAGCCGAACGGAATTGTGCTACGTCCCATTTACCCCAGCGCAATTTTCCCCAACCACTCACATCAGTCCACTCTACTTCCGGTTGACTCTTTGAGCTATTTTGCGGCAATAAGAGTAATAAGGCGGGATTTTTTGAGCCTTCTTGCTTGAGAACCTGCAAAAACCATTTGTGCTGACCAATAGCTTGTTCTCCTTGCTCAGTAGTTTGCCAACCAGCTATACTTATACCTCGACTACGTATTTCTCTCAATTCCTTGAGGGTGGCAATAGGTGGTGGTTGTTTCCACTGCCAGCGTCCGCTTAAATATCCAGGTACTGCACCCACTGTTAATAGTAGTAGGAATAACATCAGCACTGCTAAAGTAGTCAGATGCTTGTGGTTGAGAAATTTAGATAAGGGAACCATTAGTAAAATTGCTATATTTACGCAAGATTTTACTCGAAAAAATGACCCTGTATGTTCAGTAAAACCTTCAGTCTAACTAAGGTTATACAATAGAATTTACATAGCAAATTTATTCAATCCGTCTAGGTATATGAATTGTTGGTAAATTTTTTCTGCCCCTGCTTGTGGAAATTAACGTAGTGGCGCGACCGGACTAATTTTGTGCATTAGCCAACAATCTATTATCTTGTTCATCTGCGTTCATCTGCGTTCATCTGCGTTCAATTTTTCCCAAATCTATTGCCACATTTTAGCCCGGTCACGCTAGTAGTGGAATGTCTAGACTAAATTTGTGCATTAGAAAACTCTTGTGGGATGGGCATCTTGCCCGTCCAGTGCAGGCAAGATGCCTACACCACAAGAAAATTTTTTGCAACATTTTAGCCCGGTCACGCCAGTAGTGGCGTGACCGGACTAAAATAGTGCAATAAAAAATCCGTTTTATCGGCGTTCATCGGCGTTCATCGGCGGTTTTTTATTTAAACCTATTGCCACATTTTAGCCTTGCCACGCCAGTAGGGTGGGCAGTGCAGCGCCACAATCGAACTATTGGTGTGAGCATTGCTTAAATCTGAAATTATTACTTTACAATAGCTCAACAATCTGGATATTGTACTTTGCCTGTTAGGCGACATTCATTGTTGTGATGTTATTGGCTAGGCTTTATCATCACTGGCGAAGGCGTAAGGGTTGGTGTTTTCGCTTTCACCCAGACGGCTGGTGTTATATGGGGATGATTGGTGGAAGTGAAGGAGATAATAATTAAGGTCTAAAAGTAGAAATACTTATGGGCTAGTACTTGCAGCCAACTTCGCATTTTGCTAAGATTATTTTTAATGCCTTTGATATCATGTCCGCTTAAATACTTATCATATCGTCAGGATCGGTAATTGGTAATGGGTAATTGTTTTCTCCCAATTACCCATTACCGACCCTAGCAACCATATCATAAGTAATTAGCCGGACATGATATCAAAAGTATTAAAAGTAAATTTGTCTACTCAACAGGAGATCGAATATGTCTAAATTTATCCCAAAAAGGGAAAGCCCAAATATATGCGTATTATTTCTGAAACAAGACTCAAACAAGCTTGTGAACAGTACCCCGAAGCCGAACCTGGCATACAAGCCTGGAAGAAGCTGGTAAAAATGCAAACTTGGAATAGTTTTGCTGATGTCAAAGCTACTTCTATTTTTGCACCCGACCAAGTTAAAAACTTCGTCATTTTTGATATTGGCGGCAATAAGTATAGGTTAATAACTAAAATTAACTACAAAACTAAAGCTATATATATTCGTGAGTTTCTAACTCATGCAGAATACGATCAAGATAAATGGAAAAATGACGAATGGTTTAATGGCTAATCTCAACTAGAAAAGCTATTAACCAAGTGGAGCGAAGATTGCCAGTTGCTTGGCAATCTTAGTTCTAATAATTAAGTAAGTAATACCATAATGATGAAATGCCATACCGCAATACTAGTTACATAGAATTGCTTAACTCTTTCCCGCCGCGTCCCATAAAATCTGAAGATGATTTTGAAAAAACGCAGGCAGTTGTCGATAATCTATTGGACAAAGGAGAGTTAACAGAGGAAGAAGAAGACTATCTCAATTTACTGGGAATGTTAATTCATGAATACGAAGAACAACAAGAATTAGTGCCAGATATTTATGGGGTAGAACTTCTCAAAGTTTTAATTGCTGAACTAAATCTCAAACAAAAAGATTTAGTTCCTATTTTTAAAACTGAATCAATTGTTTCTGATGTGCTAAAGGGCAAGCGTAAATTAACTGTTGAGCATATCCAAAAGCTGGCAGAGTTCTTTAAAGTTTCGCCTGCTGTATTTTTTCCGGTAAATTTATCAGATAGAGACTTTTTAGAGGTAGCTTAGTTTACGTAACCCAGCATTTACCAGAAAATGAAATCGCACGAAGAAACAAAATACTGGAAAGTGGAAAGCCGCTAATATAATCTATTTAGCGGTTTTTGTTTGTGTAAAAAATCTTCTGGTTTATAAAAAGTCTGAGCAGAAAAATCCATACTCAGACTTTATTTTTGTGAAAAACTGGAGTTTAATCAGTAATTTCTGGCGGTAGTATTTGGTTTTCTGGCTCAAGTTCAGTTTCTAGCGGTTCACTAAAGTAATCACTCATCCAATTCAAGACGGGTATTAAAGACAGCAGCATTAATGCCGAGTAGAGGTCGCCACCCCAACTATCATGTAGCCACTTAAAGGCGGCTTCTTGACCAGTACCATGAAAGAAGCTGAGTATTGTGTTACGAATGATATTCGCAATTACGCTAATTACAACAGCCGTTGATAAAAACCATCCAGTGATGCGGCGTGAGGATAAATTATCTGTCCAATAAAGCAGCATCAAACAAACATAGATGGTTGTAAATAACATTTTTAAACCGGCACAATAGGGAGCAACTTCCACAATTCTCCCAGATACGTAAATATTAATCCCATCTACTACTGCATTCATCCCGAATTGATTGAGAATGAAGCCGGCTGTACCTGCGATGAAACTCTGTAAAGGAAAAGTATAAGGTGCTATCAGGTAAGGTACTGCTGTTGGAGTAGCTAAAAATATCAGCAGTAAGGGGAAGCCTTGTAATTTTAGCCCCGGAACACCCTTAAACCACAAGCACAAGCCTGCCAAAATTGCAGGCAGGGAAAGATTGACCCATTCGGTAACACCTGTTAAATAAAATATTGCCCCAATTACAAGTAATGTTGCTCCCAAGGGATGGGTTTTATTGGGTAGGCGTTGCCACTTTTTGCGGTTCCCCCAAATCAGATAAGCGGCAAATGGGATACCAATGATGCCATGACTGAAATACTCATGTTCTGTACTGATGGTTTTATACAGCCAACCATTTAACCAATGTAGTAGGACAGGAGCGTACAGCAGCGCCAAAATACCTAAAATACCTATGCCCAGTAATTGCTCTGTGTTTCGGGTTCTAATTTGTTGCTGGAGTGCCATAAGCGTAAGCAATTCAAAAAATAGGGTTGCAAATTGGAGGTTTTGGAGAAACTCTGGACTAAAATTTATGCTACCTTAGTTTCCTGAGTAAGGGATGCTGGTTTTTCTGTGAAATCTCCTACTGCTGTGGCTATGGCTGCGACAACTTCCCTAATCTGGCTTTGGCTTAAACCAGGAAACATAGGTAAGGACAATATTTGCTTGGCTAGTTTTTCTGATTGGGGAAAATCACCTGCTTTATAGCCTAAGTTGGTAAATGCTGGTTGTAGGTGACAAGGAATTGGGTAGTGAATGCCTGTTTGAATGCCTACTGCTGATAGTTGTTCTTGGATATACTGGCGTTCTACGGGACAGGAATCATCTATCTTAATCACGTAGAGATGATAAACATGACCCTCTCCACTGTGGTTTTGCATGGGGATGATGCCTGCTGATGCTAATGGTGCTAATTCTAGATCGTATGTTTGGGCTATGCTGTGGCGATCGCTATTCCATTGGGGTAAATGAGGTAATTTTTCTAGTAATACTGCTGCTTGTAATGTATCTAAGCGGCTATTTGTCCCCAGTTCCACATGTACGTACTTCTGGGATGAACCATAATTGCGGATGCTGGTAACTTTCTTCGCGATATCTGCATCACTGGTGAGTAATATGCCCCCATCACCCAATGCACCTAAATTCTTGCTGGGGTAAAAGCTAAAGGCGGCGGCTGTCCCTACAGAACCAGCTTTGTATCCTTCCCTCTGGGCTAGGTGCGCCTGGGCTGCGTCTTCAAAAATTAATACCTTGTGGGTTTGAGCAAAATCTAATAGCTGCTGGGGTGATACCATCTGCCCATACAGATGCACAGGGATAATGGCTTTGGTTTTGGCGGTGACTGCTTTGGCTGCTGCTTCTAAGTCGATTAATGCTGTTTGTGGGTCGCAATCTACGAGAATGGGTTTAGCACCAACTTGCAGAACACCAATCAATGTGGCGACAAAGGTGTTAGCGGGTAAGATGACTTCATCCCCAGGGCCTATGTTACAGGCTTTTAAACCCAAGGCGATCGCATCAGTACCAGAAGCCACACCCACACCATACCCCACCCCTGAAGCTGCTGCAAAAGCTGCTTCAAACTCTGCCACTGCTTTACCTAAAATAAAATCTCCCTGTTGTAATACTTTCCCAATTGCTTGTTGTATCTGAGTCTCGATTGGCTGATGTTGTAAATGCAAATCGACAAAGGGAACTCTCACGCTCATTGCCTAGCCTCAAAAATAAATACCAGTATTCTATCTAGTTTTAATATGGTGTATTTTTGACAACTAAGCCAACGGACAAAAAATTATAAACCGTATAAATTCGTAAATCTTTGATGAATTTTAGCTGACAGCATTTATAAACACAAACTCTGCTTCAAATCATTCATCCAATCACGCCGAATTAAGTCATCATGTTGCAACCGACCTACAACAATACCACGATGGATGCCTATACGCTCGGCAAAATCAATCACATCATTTTTCGATTGAAGTTGCGCTAATTCTCCTTCATATTCAGGTGGTATCAAAAATTCCCGCGCCCATTCATCAGCTTCCCGTTCCGGCTCAGATACCAAACTTTCCCCACTATCCCATTGATCCAAAAAAATATTTTTTTTATCATGAAGTAAGATATGTGCTGCTTCATGGAAGAAATTAAACCAGAAGCGGTCATTAGTTTTACCGTATAACGAGAGTTGAATTAGTGGTTTATGGGGATTTAACCATCGAGCTACACCATTAACGTGCGCTCTCTTAATTGAGGGTACTAAAACCAGCACCACCCCCGCTTCCCGGCACAACTGTTGCATCTGTGGTTTAAATTCCTGTTGTGGTAGCACTGTTAAAGAGCGAATTTCTTGCACCGCTTTTTCAAACTTTGGTTTACTGTATTTGGGACAGTCTAATTTTTCTGCTTCTATCTCACCCAACCTTAACCAAGCAGAAATAGCACCAACATCACTTTGTTCTTCGCGGGTGCGACGAAAGTAAATCTCCCTATCTGCATAACAACTTCGCCACTTTTCCGGCGAAGCCACACCGAAAAAATGTAATAAACTTTTTACTACTCCTGGTTTATTCTTGGGAATTAAATTGCATTTGGGAATTACTCCTTGGTTCATCAATTCTTTGACTGGTAGCTCATCTAACCAAGATGTCCACTCCTTTAAGCGGTTTTCCTCTTCTATGCGTGCCATATCTGCGCGATATTGAGCTTCACGCTTGAGCCAAAATGCTGCTGTACTCCCCAGAACTCGTTCTAGCTTCAGGGCTGTTTCTTCATTGACAGGTGCTTTGCCGTTAATCAGCAGGCTGATGTGTTTTGTAGTGTAACCTAGACGCTCTGCTAATTCTGCTTGTGTCCAATCACGTTCTTCTAATATATCAGCGATGGTATCACCAGGGGGAGAAACCCAATCTGGAGTAAAGGGTCGGGTTGTCTTAGTCATGGTAATCTCCAATGAAAACAATACAAACAGCTGTAACTTTTGACCAATCGATGCTTCCATCCTGTCTCAAGGGAACAGGGTCATGATCAGGTTCAAATACAAGTCTTTTACCACCTCGTCCTCTTCCTGCTTTACTCTGATCTATATCTAATGCGTATTGACCTGCTCGATCTCCTTTTAATTGATGGGGACAACCAGCAGTTAATTCCGCGACACAACTAACAGCAGCAAGATCCGCCAATCGAGCTTTCAATTTCTTGGCGCAGTTTGCACCCAATTCTTTTTGCGCTAGGTTTTTTTCCTCGCATAGTTTTTGCAGTTTGCTGCCTGCGAAAGTAATTTCCATGCGTTACTAGACTAATACAAGTTTACCATTTCGGTAAACAAATTTGTTATGTTCAGAGAACATATTATATCAATTAATTATTTACCATTTTGGTAAATAGATTTTTTATACTCTATATCTAGCCGTAGACAGTAGGGTGCGTCAGTATGAATGTTTCCTTGGTGTAGTTAGGATTTTTCGTACTGACGCACCCTACATTTTGGATATTTTTTGATCTGGAATTACCTTAAGAAGTTTTGAGATGGTGGTTGCGAACTCGTTCAGGGCTACCTGTGGGGATGGAGGCGATTAATTTTTGGGTGTAGGCTTGTTTAGGTTCGCGGTAGATGCTTTCGGCTGTGCCTTGTTCAACTATTTGACCACGATTCATGACTAAAATGCGATCGCTCATAAATTTAACGACGCTTAGGTCATGGGAGATAAATATATAAGTTAGTTGAAATTCGTCCTGCAATTCTTTAAGTAAATTCAACACTTGCGCCTGTACTGATACATCCAAGGCGGAAACGGATTCATCACAGATGATAAACTTGGGGTTTAAAGCCAAGGAACGCGCAATACATATGCGTTGACGTTGACCGCCAGAAAATTGATGCGGGTAACGGTTCATTGCATCTGCACTCAAACCTACCCGTTCTAAAAGTTCCGCTACTCGTTCGCGTCGTTGTCTTGTTGTTTTACCTACCGAGTGAATTAATAACGGTTCCATGACTGCATCCCCAACCTTCATCCGGGGGTCAAGGGAACTAAAGGGATTTTGAAAAACTATTTGCATTTCCCGCCGCAGTTTTTGCAACGGTTCGCCTTTGAGATTGGTAATATCTCGTCCATCAAAGATAATTTGACCACTCATTGGTTCGATTAACCGCAACAAAGTTCTACCCAGGGTGGTTTTACCGCAACCAGACTCTCCTACTAAGCCTACAGTTTCTCCTGGTTTGACATCAAAGGAAACATCGTCAACCGCCATTAAATAGCGTTTTGTCCTCCCAAACCAAGCCTTGACCGGGAAACCCACTTTCAAGTTGCGAATTTGTAATAGAGGTGGCTTTGCTTGCAGACTTTCTAATCTGGCGGAGATTTCTTCAAAGGTAATTTCTGGGGGTGGTGCAGGTTCTTTGGCTTGAATAATTAATTGTCCACTTGGTGTTTCTTCCACCGTCATGTAGTCAGAAACGGTGAGTAGTTTGTGGGGACGGTGGTTGAGGGTGGGGCGACAAGCTACCAAGCCTTTAGTATAGGGATGTTGAGGATTATGGAAAATTTGGGCGACTGCACCGTATTCGACGAATTTACCTTTGTACATTACCGCTACTTGGTCGGCAATTTCCGAGATTAAACCCAAGTCATGGGTAATAAAAATTAACGCCATTTCTCGACTTTGTTGCAATTCTCGCAACAAATCGATAATTGTGGCTTGTACGGTCACATCTAAGGCTGTGGTCGGTTCATCGGCAATTAATACTAAGGGGTTACAGGAAATTGCCATTGCAATCATCACCCTTTGCAATTGTCCCCCTGATAGTTGGTGGGGGTAGCGTTCAAGCATTGATTCTTTATGCTGCTTTACTAACTGAGCTACCTTATACTCATCAAGGGGGGAGTTGGGGTTGGTTTGCAACCAAGTTTCGCTATATTGTTGTTTGATTTGCTCATCGCTAGGTAAAAGTTTAACTTCTTGTAAAAGCGCGATCGCCAGTCTTTTAGCTTCGGTTAAACTCACATTCTGATGGCGGAGAATGGCTTCTGTTAGTTGAAACCCAATCGTATAAACTGGGTTAAGTGAACTCATCGGTTCTTGGAAAATCATGGCGATATCGCCACCCCGATATAGCTGCATTTCTTCTGAAGATAACGCCGCTAAATTGATAGGGTTAGCATTGGCTTGTTGATGAAACCAAATTTCCCCACCGCTAATTCTCCCTGGATGCTGCAATAAACCCATCACCGCCAATGAGGTGACTGATTTACCACTCCCAGATTCACCTACTATTCCTAGAGTTTCACCTCTATTTAGCTGAAAAGCAACCCCATCGACGGCTTTAACCGTATAACCATCACTGGAAAATTCAACTTGCAGGTTACTAACCTCTAGGACGGTTTCTTTCATAGGAGTTAATTATAATCGTTAGTAAAAATTATTTGGATTTTAGCAGTAGTTGGAGGAATTGGGGAATTAATTCAGTTAACAGTTAACAGTTATCAGTTAACAAAAATTGATAACTGTTCACTGATAACTGTTAACTGACAAACCTACTTCCCTAAAATGGAATGTCGTCCGGGTCTGGTTCTTCTACTGGTGGATAGTTAGTTTTCGGTGCGGGTTCGTAGTTAGTTACTGGTGGTGCAACACTAACTGTACTGGTGGCTGGGGTAGGTGCTGGACGTGGTGACTCGTAGGTAGGAACTTCGTTTTGTGGGATAGTCACAGCCGGGGATGGTGGACGAGAGGGGGTTTCTGTGGGGGCTGGTGTTCTGGCTACTGATGGGGTGAAGTTAGCGCCAACTGACTGAATTTGCTGTACTGTTAATTCAGCACGTTTTTCTTTAAATCCTTCTGGACGCTCGATGGTATTCATGCCTAAACGTCCAGCAATGATGACGCGATCGCCTTGATGATAGTTTTGCTGAATTTCTGTCGCTAAATTCCCCCATCCCACAACTTTTAAGGTTGCTGGGGGGTCTTCTGGTTTGGTGGAATTAGGAAACTGCACTAACATTTCTGTAACTGCTAAGTTATCTGATGTATAGCGCAGTTGGGGTTCTTGAATGATTTCTGCCATTAAAACGCAACTGTTCATTAAATCCTCCTGATGGGTTGGGGGTTGGGGAAGAAGAGGGGGAAAGGGGTAAGGGGAAAGGGGAGAATTTGTTGCCTTTGGCTTTTGTCCCTCCGAAAGCGGATGTAATAGCCACTTATGCAGATCAAGCGCTGTTTGACCTTTCCCTTTTTCCTTTCCATGCTCATCAGTCTTTGTGTATGCAGTTGATGATGACTATTAGGTCAGGTCACATATTTTTGGAGTAATGCCAATCAATAATTAATATTTAATAGTTGGCTTTTTCTTGTAGTTACCAAATTATTTATCTCTCATCATAAATAAACTCTCTAATTAAAACCAGTTTTAGCATAAAAGCCAAGCGACAGTTTTGGACAGCATTTTGGAAATGCTGTCCAAAACTGTCGCCTGACCGGAACGAGCATTGATTTCTGCATGAGTAGTATAATTGTACCATATATTAGCAAATAAAATACATGGTACAGATTTAAGACAATTATGGTTGCGATGCCCTAAAGCCACCACAACCATACAGGAGTCTGATCTTAACCTAGATAATTAACCGTCAACCGTCAACCGTCAACACCCCACTACTGAAGCTGTCTAATTTGTGCCATGACTTTTTGGTAGTCATCTGCTTTACCTTGTTGCTGATAAAGGGCTGCGGCTGTTTGAAAATCCTGTCGCGCTCCTTGATTATCTTTTACTTGGATACGAGCAAGACCACGATGGTAGTAAATATCAGCAAATTCTTTGTCAGGTGCAATTTTCGCCCTTGTAAGGGTAGTGTTTAAGGTGTTGTTACCAGTACGATTAATTTGCAGGGTGACTTGAGTACCTTCCTGACCCCGAATTAGTTTCGTGAACTGTTCTAAACTCATATTTGCTGTTGATTGACCATCAACTGCTAAGATTTGGTCTCCAGCCTGTACTCCTCCTTTTTGAGCAGGAGAATTTTGCACTACTTGAGTGATGGTTGGTATTTTAGTTTGGGGATTTATTTCTGTTTTCACACCAATACCTGCTTTTTCTATATAAATCAATACCTTGTTATAGTCATCTACTGCCCCTTGATAATCTTTGAGTTGAGCGCGTGCTTGTCCTCGGCGGTAGTAAGCGTCAACATCTTCAGGTTTGAGTCGCAGAGCTTCGTTTAAATCGGCTAAAGCCCCTTTATAGTCTTGCATCTGAGAGCGAACTGCGGAGCGGTTTTTAAAATTCTCAGCATTTTCAGGGTTAACACGCACAGCTTCATTGTAGTCAGCTAGCGCCCCTTTCAGGTCTCCTTGTTGAGCGCGGAGTCCCCCTCGCAGTAAATAAGCCGCTTCTTCGATGTATTCTGGGTTGAGGCTAATTGCTTGGTTTAAATCAGCCATCGCTCCTTTGATGTCTCCCGTAGCAATACGGACTCCACCCCTAGCGAAGTAAGCCCAAGAACTAGGAGTCTTTTGTAAGACTCGGTTTGATACTTCTAAAGCTTCTTGCCAACGTTCTGCTTGTAATAAGAGGATAATCCGAAATATCTCAGCGCTGGTATCATTGGGGTCTAATTTTACTAATTGCTCAAAAGATTGTAATGCTTCTGGCAATTTCTCTAAATTGACAAGTGTCAGCCCACGTAAACGCCAAGCAGGAGCAAATTTTGGCTCAATTTGCGTGGCTTGCTCAAAAGACTTCAGCGCTGCTACATTATTTTCCTCAAGAATGAGTTGAACGAACCCCCGCAGATACCAAGCTTGATAAAAGTTAGGGTCTAGCTGAATTGCTTTGTCAATAGCCCTGAGTGCTTCTTTTGCTTGCTTTTCACCCAGTGATTCTGGGGTGTTGCGTGCTAGTTCCCAGCCATAGTTAAGCCAATCAATAGCATCAGCAGTATCTTTGGGTTTCTCTACCTGAAATAAAGCTTCTAGAATTGGTTTTGTTTCTTCTATTGTCAGTTTCGGTGGTTGATTATTCTCTACTTTGAAGATAGAAGCCATCCCAACCGACTGTGACCAACGCACAAAGCTGCTGATGGGAACACCATAACTAACACCCAATGAGATTAAACGAAGTTGACCAGTTTTATCTGTAATTTCTTCCAGTTCTGATTTTCCATGAATACCAATAACGCGCCCACGGATATCCAATATGGGGCCGCCACTCATACCTTGATAGGTGAGGTTCGTATAGACTAACCCATAACCATAACTGAGTGACAAAGAGTTCTTGGCAATAAGAGAACCTATTTGTTTTGATACCACATTCCCTGCGGTAAACTGACGTTGTGTTTCTCTACGTCCAGGTTGAAGCCCCAACCACCCAGAAACAAAAATGTAGTTTTTATCTTTAACTATGTCGTAGTTAGCTAGGGTTGCCACACGGTAGTTTTGATTGCTGGTAAACTGCAATATGGCTAAGTCTGCATCTGTTACAGTTTTTAGGTTTTGCTCATTCACCCTGATTTGATGCTGCTTACCATCAGGGGTAATTACTTCTAAAAGGCTGCGATCGCATTTTCTCGAACTCCTGACAACGTGTTCCGCCGTCAGGACTGTGTAAGTATTTCCCTGTTTGCCAACAATTACCCCTGACCCGCTACACTCGCGTAAAGTCGGCACATCTATACGTACTGTAATTTCTTGGGCAATGTTGTTGACTTCGTTGGCGATGGGGGGTAGTCTGGGTTTTGAGGCTGTGTTAGCTGCTGGTTGGGATTCTTTGGCAGCATATTCAGGAGCCAAACGTGCTAGAGTTTGAATCGGAATCCCCCAACTATAACGGCTCATTAAATCTTGTAGCGCTGCTGTTGGTCGAGAACCATCCTCATAGACGTAAGGATTGCCCCACAGGGGATAGGCATGGATACCATTAATCCCTATTACTTGCCCCCGACCATTGAGTATGGGGCCGCCGCTCATGCCCTTTTCAATATCATTACTGTACCCTATCTGGTAGCCTTCCTTAAAGGCTCGCTCCTGTATTAACAGAACTTTTCCTTTTTTAAATACAAACCCCTGGGATTGAGGTGACTTATTTTCAAAGGGAAATCCGGCTGCATATATTGGTTCATTAACTGCTACTGTTGCCAAATTTCCCAAAGGAGCTACTTGATAATTGACGTTAGCACGGAATTGCAATAAAGCTAAATCTTTGCCTTGCAGGTTAACTCCCTTCACTACACTGGCTGGGTAAATTTTTCCATCTTCCGTCTGGATTTTAATAGCAGATCCCGATGCTAAAACATGGCTGTTTGTAACGACAGTATAAACTTGATTACTTCTTTTTAATAAGAACCCAGAGCCGCTATTGTCTCCTGACAAAATTTTGACAGTGATTGATTTAGCCAGCCGATTAAGTTGCTCTTCAGATAGCTGAAGATTTGACTGTTGAGCCGATGCTTTCGCGGAAAAAAAAGGCTGTTCAACAGTTTGTATTGGCAACATCAAAATTGCGCCCATCCAGGCAAGTAGAGCCAATGAGCAAGTATTGATTAATTTTTGTTTCATGTTGCTTTTAAAACTTGCAAATATCTATAAGAAACATACTTAATCGGCACTAGGCTAGTATAGCAATCTGCAATTTTCTTTACCAAAATATAAGTACAAAAGACCAGCGCCAAAACCTGGATGATTATCTGATTGTGTGAATTGGGAATTGCTATTAGTTACCTTCTGGTGTTTTGCTGTTTACTATTGCGCTCATGTCAATGTATATTTGTCCAGAAGCATCTTCTGATTGCAGGATAGGCCCACGAGCTTTGTAACCAATTTCTACAAGACTTTGCAGCACTGAACTGGCATCTTGTGAAGACTTGAGGGTGAATAATAATTGACTACAAGGGCCACCGTATTGACTGGCGGCACATATTACTGCTTGTCTGCCAGAAATGCCGGAGGTAAGGTAGTTTAAAATGCCACTTTCATAGGCGCTTTGGAATCTTGTAGATACTGCTTGACAGCGTTCTTTGGCAGTGTAATTGCCTAAAGCTCTGACCCAGCGAATCACAGGAATTTTTTGGTTATTGTAGTTTCTGGCAAATGTAGTCCAAACACCCTTATCTACATCACAAAAGTAGGTTTTTTGTTCGGCTAGGCTGGGTGGATTAATGCTGGCAATACTACTGAGAGCAATTAAACCGCTAGTTAAAAGCTGCAAAGATAAGTGGTTTTTCATCTTGAGTAGTTCTGACTAATATATGATGAAAGCATCTGTATAATAAACATATCACAAAAGCCTTAATTTTATTGAAAATACGGAAAAGGCAGTCCTAATAAAAAATCACCAGTCAAACATGAGATTACAGACCGGTTGACAAATATTCACTATGATTAATGATGAGCTTAGTGATACCAGCCCTATCTCTAGTTTGCCTGGATGACTACTTAATGTCCAATGAAGAAATCATTGTTTTGACAACTGGCAAATATTCTGAATATTTGGCTGCATCTGCCGTATAAGTCATAATATAGGCTTTGTTATTTTTAATAGTCCATACTTGTAAACGTTGAAACTTATTTCCCTCCTCGGTGAATGTATAAACAACTTGACGCGCTGGTTGATTGGCTAACTGGGTTTCATCATTTTGAGTAATTTGCAAATTCTGATGAGACTGTTGAATTTCACCGAGATAGAATTGATTAAACTGCTCTAATTGTCTACGTGTTTCTGGTAAATCTTGCACAATTAAGTTAAGATTTTCTGTGTAGCTATCTTGATTATTTTCTTTTGGTGAGATGAATTTGACGAGATTTCCGGTAATCCGGTCTGGAGTAACAGTTTTTTGCCAAGTCTGAGGATATTTTATCGTAATACCATAAACAGCGTTCTGATAAATTTCTAAATTTTGATTGCGTTGTATGAAGATAAATGCCAATATGGTGGCGATCGCTGCGGTAGCAACAGCCAAACCGATACCAGCTTTCCACCAAATGGATTTATTTAAACGATGAGTTGGTGTGACAGTTTTCAGGGCTTGCAAGACTTCGGCTGCATTTTCATATCTCTGGCGAAAGTCATACTTGACCATTTTGTCGAGAATGTCGGCTAACTGTTGACTAACCTTTGCTTGGTTGCGCCAAATAATTTCCCCTGTACTACTATCTCTAACTATCTGCGTCGGGTTTAATCCTGTAAGGGCTTGGATAGCAATGATTCCGACTGCATAAACATCACTGCATAACCTGGGCTGACCTTGACTTTGTTCACTAGGTATATAGCCAGGTGTCCCCACTACAACCGTCGGTAATTCTTGCCCCTGCGCCGAGACTACTTGAGAGTTAATTTGTTTGACTGCACCAAAATCTATCAGCACAACTTTACCATCCTGCTGACGACGCATTAAATTGGATGGCTTAATATCACGGTGAATTACATTATGCTGATGAATAACATTTAAAGCCTCTAAAATATCCTTCAATAAGGTAATAACTTGTTCCTCACTCCAAATCTTGTGGGGATTGACTTCATAACTTAAATCATGCCCCGCTACAAATTCTTCAACTAAATAGAAATTCTCCTCTTCTTCAAAATGTGCTAGTAAGCGAGGAATACAGTCATTATTACCTAAGCGATTTAATACTTTAGCTTCCGTCTCAAATAGCCGTCGAGCATGGTGTAAAGTATAGGCATTTACTGTTCGCGGCGAGAAGTGTTTAACAACACACTGGTCTTTATCGGGTAGCTTCCTATCAATAGCTAGGTATGTAGTCCCAAAAGCACCTTGTCCCAGTTTGCTAATAATCTCGTAGCGCCCATCAAGGATTTTACCGATCATGAGATTTCATGAGTATAGTAATTAGTCATTAGTCCATAGTTTATAGTCCATAGTCAACAGTCAACTGTCATTAAACTTGCACATGAACGGGAAAAACACCTAAAGCAATTAATCTGGCTGGGAGGTCACGCAGTATGGGTAAGCGTAACAGTGCGGGGGGTTGAAAGGTGCGATTAGCAGCCAGGACAGGGGCGAATACTCGCTTTTGAATGAAGGTTTGAAATGCTTGGATGATGCGGGTGGGGAATTCTCGGCGGCGTTGGACTTTGGCTAAGTCGCTCAGTTCGACGTGGTGATTTTGCAGTGGTTTGGTGAGGACGTTAGCTGCGACAACTGCATCTTGAATGGCATAATTAATACCTACGCCGCCAACGGGTGACATGATATGGGCTGCATCACCAATTAGTAGTAAACCTGGACGATACCAGCGCTTGACAAGATTAGATTCAACACAGAGAAATGCTACCTGTGACCAGTCTTGCAAATGGTGGATACGATTTGCTAACTCTGGGACAACTTCGACAATAGATTTTTTCAGGGCTTCTAAACCTGTAGCCCGTAATTTTTGATACTCTCCCTTGGGAATGACATAAGCCATTTGCCATTCATCACCACGGTCAAGCATAGCGATGATATGACCAGGAGCAAAACGCCCCATTCCTCCCTCACCATCTTCTGGTTGACGGGGTAGGCGGAACCACAATATATCCATTGGTGGTGAGGTTTGGGTTGTGGTAAAATTACCTAGTTGGCGTAATCGGGAATGACGACCATCTGCACCAACTGTTAGTGTTGCCCTGATTTCGTGCCAACCACCGCCCCCACGATAACGGACACCTTGAATTATTCCGTTTTCCTCAATTAATTCTTGGACATTCGCACCCATTACTAGGTGAAAATTTGGGTATTGTTGCGCCTCTTGGGTAATAAACTCTAGGAATTTCACTTGAGGCAACATTGTAATGTAGGGATAGCGAGTTTTCAGGTGACTAAAATCCGCTAATGTGAGAGTATCTTGTGGCGTTTTGATTTGAATTTGCCGCATTTTGGCATGGGGTAATTGTAGCAGGCGATCGCTTAATCCCAATTCTTCCATAATCTCCATCACCGATGGATGAATTGTATCGCCGCGAAAATCCCGGTCAAAGTCCTTATGCGCCTCCAGCAAAGTTACACAAACGCCTTGACGCGCCAACAGTAAAGCTAAAATAGCACCACCTGGGCCTCCCCCGACAATGCAACAATCGGTAGTTTTGACATCTACAATCTCATGGGCAAGATTAGTCATTATATCGGTAGTCATTACAACACCTCCAGACAGCCCTAAAATCAAGGGTATTGTGCTTTTGATAGTGTGAGCAATTTTTTTAATTTTTCGTAGTGATACAGAACGTATATGATGGACGCTAAAATGTCCTTCATCTGTTGACTGTTGACTGTTGACTGTTGACTGTTGACTGTTGACTGTTGACTGTTGACTCGTGACTATTAAAAATACTGTGGCGCAAGTTGTTTTAGAAAACGTTTACAAGAGTTTCCCCCCCCGTAGAGGGGAAAGTACTCCATCTGGGAAGAAAACTGATGCTGAACCAGCAGGAACCGTTAATGTTTTGCGGCGCATTAACCTGACTATTCCTGATGGGGAATTTATGGTGCTGGTGGGGCCTTCTGGTTGTGGTAAAAGTACCTTGCTACGGTTGATTGCGGGATTAGAGGTAATGACAGGGGGTAATATATGGGTAGGCGATCGCTTGGTTAATGATTTACCACCCAAGGATAGGGATATTGCAATGGTGTTTCAAAATTACGCCCTCTATCCCCACATGACGGTATACGACAATATCGCCTTCGGTTTACGTCGCCGTTCTCAAGCTGAGGAACCAAGACAAACGCAAGACTCCCAACTCCCTACCTGGGCGGAAAATCTGCTGGTGGGGGCGACAAGAAAGTTACCTAAAGGACTGCGTTACGTTTCTGATAGGGAACGGGAGGTAGATCAGCAAGTACGGGCTGTGGCGCAATTGTTACAAATTGAAACTCTGCTGCATCGTTTACCTAAACAACTATCTGGGGGACAAAGACAAAGGGTAGCATTGGGACGGGCGATCGCTCGCAATCCTCAAGTATTCTTAATGGATGAACCCCTTTCTAACCTAGATGCTAAGTTAAGGGCAGAAACTCGCGCTCAAATTGTCAAATTACAACGCCAACTAGGTACAACCACAATATATGTCACCCATGACCAAACAGAAGCGATGACAATGGGCGATCGCATCGCCATTATGAATCAAGGTCAGATTCAACAAGTAGCCTCTCCCCTAGAATTATATAATCATCCTGCCAATCGTTTTGTCGCCGAGTTCATTGGTACACCCCCAATGAATTTTATTCCTGTAGAGTTTCACGCCCCATTATTAATTACCCATTCCCAATTCCGCCTCACCCTACCTGATATTTGGGCTACTGCGCTGCAAAAATACGATGGACAAACCCTCATTTTAGGTATTCGTCCAGAACATTTAATTGTGAGTGTACCTGCAACTAAAAATTTGCCAGTACAAGTAGACTTAGTGGAAAACTTAGGTAATGATTCTTTTATTACTGTGGCATTAACTGAAACTGATTCACAATTTGCCCATGCAGCAAAATCTCTACAAGTGCGAGTTCCACCAGACAGGCTTGTAACTGTGGGTGAACAGCTTTGGTTATCATTAACAGCAGAAAAAATTCACTTTTTCGACCCAGACACCGATTTAGCGATTTTTCCTAAAAATTAACTATGAGTGAATATTTTTCGTAAGTTTAGTGGGCAATGTCCACTAAACTTACATATTTGAATCTGGTTTTTTATGAGTAATTTTTTCTGCTCACATCTTATAAATTACTAGCTGCAAATACATTTTAAATAATTGTGTTAACGAAATCTTTCTAATAACTCTTCTCTGGATAATTGCAGTAATAAGGGAATATATTCTTGTGGCGTTAATAGTAGTAAGGTGTCAATAATAACGCTTAATTCTACATCTGAAGCGCCAAATCTTACTTGTAAGATATTTTCTATGACTTGGCGACGTTCGGTTTGTATACCTTTCTGGAATCCATGACGAAAACCTTCTTGTTTAGCTTCTGATAGTTTTTGCTCGTAAATAGCTGATAACTGCATAATTAAATTTTTAAATAAGTAGAACGGTGGGAAAAAACCAAACTATGTTAATAAAAGTAAACTAGACTAAAACCCCCTTCCCTCTCCGCAGTCGCTACAACGGGGGGAACCCCCGCAACGCGCTGCTCTCTGCCTCCTGCCTTATCCCAACGCTAAATATTCACACCGACCTACTTACCAAATAATTTTATTAACGAAATCTTTCTAATAACTCCTCTCTTGATAATTGCAGTAATAAAGGAGTAAATTCTTGTGGTGCTAATAGTAGTAAAGGCTCAATAATAGAGCTTAACTCTGCATCTAAAGCACCAAATCTTACTTGTAAGAGATTTTCTATCACTTGGCGATGTCCTGCTTGCACACCTTCCTGAAGACCTTCTTGTTTAGCTTCTGCTAGTTTTTGCTCGTAAATAGCTGATAACCGCATAATTAAATCTCTATCCTCCTGGTCTATGTTTTGATTTACTTCTAAGGTAGTCTTTAAACTCAATAATAAATCAATTGCTTTAGCACGTAATGGATGATTGTTAGGCAGTGCTTCTAGTTCATCGATTGCTTGTTTCTGTACTCTCCCCTTACCTAATATTCTCAACCATAATGTTTCTTGTGTACGCGGTAATTGATGAATTGCCACAATTACAGTTCGTAGATAATCTCCTAAAAAATGTACACCTTCTCCCCAGTTTTCTGCATCTGTGCTTGCTCTAAAACCGTTTAATATAGAATCAGAAGCTGTGGGTGAGAAAATCCATAGCATTGGTAATTCTGATTCCTCTATTGGGTTATCTTCACCTTTACTTTGACGCTTGATTTGAGCAAAGACCTCAAATAATTTGTTCATACAGCTACGAATTTCTGTAATTGTAGCTGCATTTCTAAATGGTTCAATTAATGCAGGTTTTGCGGCAATTTTTCCTAACAGTCCTATTTGTATTGTATCGCTTGTTGATTGGGGTGAAGGGGCAAAATAAACATCTATCTCTCGTACTTCTGATGGAACTTTACGACTTGTTTCTACTTGTCCTAATGGTTGTAATAATTCTTTAAGGTAGTCTTTGGCAAACTGGTCGTAGGGAAACCTGGTCATGGGCTACTTTGAGGACAATAGGATTATTTTACATGAGTGCGATCGCCGAAGCGGCGGAGTTCACTAATAGCCAATAAGGGTTGTAACTTGTTGTAATTTTGTCTGATAAACTTTGACTAATCTCTCAATACCTTTAAAACGATAATCTCCCATTTCTTGAAAATCATCACGTTTTGCAAGTAATTGATAAGTAGCCTCACTAATGACGCATTCACTAGGCGGACAAACTGCTTCCATACGTGCAGCTAAATTAATTGTTCCGCCTAATGCTGTGTATTCTACTCTTTGGGAACTCCCAACATCGCCGACAACCGCTTTACCACTGTTAATGGCGATACGTAACTGTAGCGGTTCTTTCCAAAAGCCGTTGGCGTTGAGATGTTCCATACGCTTCAGCATGGCTTTAGCAGCAGTCGTGGCGCGATCGGCGTGGTCGGCTTGGGGTTCGGGAGCGCCAAAAAATGCCATAATACAATCACCGATGTATTTATCTAACGTACCGCCACAAGCAAAGACTTCTTGCAGCATCTCTTCAAATAAATTATTTAATAATTCGGCGATCGCAGTTGGTGTTAACTTCTCGGAAATAGCCGTAAACCCAACCAAGTCAGCAAACAAAATACTGATTTCGCTTTCCGCAGGCGGTAAACGTCCATCTACTGAACCACCTACAGAGATTAACTGCTGCACAACCGCCGGCGAATGATAGCGTTCTAAGCGATGACGAATTACTTCTTCGGTTTTCAGTTTATCAGCTAATAACCAACGTTGCACGCTAGAAGCTACTAAGTTTGCTAAAGCTGAAAAAAAGCTGAGTTCTTCCTCACCATCTCTTTCCCAATGAGAAGAAGACAAATGCGCGTCAGCATAAAGCACACCTACTACCTTACTTTCGTCCCATAAGGGTACAGCCATTGCGCTACGAATACCTTTGAGTAAAATGCTGTGTTCGCTAGAAAAACGCTCATCTTTGTGCGTATCAGCAGTTTGAATGACGATTTTTTCTTCAAATACCTTTTGGCAGATACTACGACTAATCCAACTACCATCCGCAAGTAAATATTTCTGTTGAGTTTTATCTCTAGTACCTGCATTCACTAATTCTAAATGACCGCAACCATTAACGTCAATTAATAACGCCAATCGGTCAATACTACTAAGGTAACGGAATACAACCTGTTGCACTTGTGAGAAAATTTCTTCAATTGATGCTGCTGCACTGAGATTTTTGGCAATATCTACTAAATCTTTCAACCTAGCAATGGTTTTATTTTTATTGCCGATATCGCCATCATCACTATGAGATTCTATCCATTGTTGTTGTAGCTGTTTGGCGCTGCGAAAAATTGTTCTTTGTTCGCCAGCCTCTTCAACTTGGATGTGCTTAGTCGCTGCTACTGTAGGGGGAGTTTGAAACAGCACGACTACATTCACGTTACCTAGCCAAATTACATCACCATGCTGTAAAGGCTGGGGATCTGTGACTACCCTTTGATTAACTTGTGTCCCGTTTTTACTCCCCAAGTCCTCAATTACCCATTTACCATTAGCTTGCTTTACCAGTTGGGCGTGTTTGCGAGAAATGCCTCCATAGGGTAAGTATAAATTACATTCCGGCAACCGCCCAATTGTGAATACATTCTCATTCACGGTGACAGTTGTTTCCGTATCTCCTTGTTGTAGGCGTAAAGTCAGTTCAGTCATTGGTTTAATCTGTCTATGCTGGGGACTGGGAACACAAACTTATCTGGGTAAAGGATGTACAGATGGCCTTTACCTTTTCTTTATCGCATTGTAAAAGGCGATCGACAACTATATGTAGTAAATATTACGCATTAATTATATGCAAATTTTTTAAAAGCTTTGTGCAAAAAGATTCAGCGAAATTACTGAATTTCCAAAAAGATAATTTGCTTGTATATGAGAAACAATAGTATTTTGTGTTTACTTATACGATATTTATGCTTAAGAAAACTAAAATTCTTCTTTTAAGTAGACTTAACTACCTTTACAATTTATTTATAATATCTATATCCAAAAAACACACAGAATTTAGCCAAATATTATTTGAGGAAATAATATTAAGAGAGCGTTGGGAATATCTACCAGACTGAGTATTAACTAATTACTAACTGTTATCTCTTATGGTTAAAATACAGAAACTCACGCCAAAGTATAATTTTTTATTCTTACTGGCTACAACTTTAATTATATTAATAGCCACACTTTATCCGTTTAACTTTTCCCAAATACAATTGTTGTCATTATCTACAATTATTGCTAATTTTAATCATTCGAGTACTTTTCAAGACCAACTAAATAATGTTCTATTATTTATCCCCTTGGGCTTCAGTTTTACTAATTTGTTGTCAAAATCAAGTAAAAAAAATCTATCAAAGCTTTTTTTAGCTATTTTATTTAGTTTTAGCTTATCATTAACAGTTGAACTTTTACAAATATTCTTACCCTCTAGAAGCCCTACACCTGCTGATTTATTGAATAATACAGTGGGAGGAATGTTTGGGTTTATTTGCTTTTATATCTGGAATGCAAAAAGCTTTAGTAGTACAGTTGAGAAATTAGAAACAAGTCGAGCTAGTCAATCACGTAAACAAATAGTCGTTTTGTTTATTGCCTATTTGTTCTTGGCATTATTTATTTCCTTTTTGTGGCAAAGTGCAACTAATTTAAGTAATTGGGATAGTAATTATCGCTTAAGTATAGGCAATGAAGTTATAGGAAATAGACCTTGGCAAGGATATGTAGCAGAAATTTATATTGCTGATAGAGCTATATCCAAAAATGAAGCATCACAAGGTTTATCTAATGCTAGTTACTTTAATCAACTTGGTAATTCTTTAGTAGCACATTATGAATTAAATGGTAAATGTTGCTATCAAGACCAAACCGGAAATCAGCCCAAATTATTATGGCGAGGAAAGCCTGTAACTGTACCAGAAAGCCAGGGTGTGTTTCTGAGTGCAAATCATTGGTTGAGAACATCTGCTCCTGTGACGACTCTCAGCCAAAGAATTAGTCAGACATCAGAGTTTACCATTAGTACTGCGATCGCTACTACAAAATTAGACCAGAAAGGCCCTGCAAGGATTATATCTATTGCTGATAGTTCTCTACGCCGCAATTTGACCTTGGCACAACAAGGAAATAGCTTAGATTTACGCTTACGTACACCGCTTACAGGGGAGAACGGGTCAGATTTAAATCTAAATATACCTAACATTTTTACAGATAATTATCTTCATCATATTATCATCACCTACGCCAGAGGTACTATGCAAGTTTATGTAGACAATATAGATAATTTCTACTCTTTTAACTTGCTAGATTTAATTCCTAGAGAACAACGCATTTTTTATTATGCCATAACTTTTATTCCTTTAGGCATAGGCTTAAGTATAATAACTCTGCTAGCTCAAAAGAGATTAATATTTTATCGATTTGTATTTTATAGTGGAGTATTGATACCTTCTTTAATGTTAGAAACCATTTTAGTAAGTGAAAGTGGCAAGAATTTCAGCCTAAAAAACTTATTACTGGGTATTTCATTTACAGCATTAACTATGCTGCTTTTGAGAGTAAGGGCGGCGCGATTAAAAAAAGTACATAAATTTCAGTTTTAGTTATATACATTTATCTATTTTCTGTTTGCTTTTAATTGTTGATACCAATTCTATGAGAAGCTGCAACAGACAAATTCTGTAGAGACGTTGCATGCAACGTCTCTACAACAACTTGACAATCAACAGCATGGGTAAGGGTACAAAGTAGGGGCGCACATCTGTGCGCCCCTACCCACGTATTTGTCGCATTCTTTTTTCAAATTGGTATTATTTCGGGCTATTTTTACGCAAAGCTGCGATGCGTTCACGCATAGTTTATTAATGCCAATACCATAATATTGACTTGTTCAGACTTATCAAATTTATAGCAATTATCTAAAAATAATTCATTTAATATCAATTAATAAATCATTGTTCTGAGAAAAAATTAAACTTAATATACTTTGTAACAGCTTCTTAAAACTCTGTTATTCCCTAATACCTTTGGCAATTTTTATTATCACTACCGAACGAAAAATGACAATTATGTTTGGTTCACGTCTCGCCTGGCTTGTTCCTGTAACGTTAACTTTACTCGGTTTAGGGACAAGTATACAAACAGCAAAAGCAGAGAATACTAATAATTATCAATTTAGCGTTGACTACTCTACATTGGTTGAATTAGATTTCAACTATAGACCAGACTTAGAAATTGTTAGAGCAACCATCACAGGTGAGAGTACCACAGATGCTCCTTATGGTTTAGATTTTTTTACCAGCAACACCTACGGTAAACTTCAACCTGTTGAAGATCCATCAATTCGCAGATATAACTTTAATTCAGACCCTAGCGTATTTGGTTTATCAGAGGAACCAACACTTTTTGATGTTTATTATGGTAGTGGGGATAACAAATTATTTGGTAGAGCCAATGACAGGGCGGAGATTAATCTTACAGAAGGGACTATTAGGGGTGGTGGTACTATAACTATTTATGATGGAACAGGCATATTTAAAAATGCTACAGGTACTATAACTTTTACCCAACAAGATAGGCTTGATCCTTCAGGAGGCCCTAGTAGGGGGTTGGCTACACTCAACTTCAACTTGCAGACTCCCCAGGAAGTTCCAGAACCAGCAGCTACCACAACTTTAATTGGTACAGGTGTCGTCGCAGCCGGTTTACAAATCAGAAAACGCAAAACTGAAAAGTTGAAAGTATAGCAGGGGACAGGTGATAGGTGACAGGAAACAGCTATAAAACCCCTTTTCTTTTAGTTAGTAGTGGCGTGGCAAAACTAAACTTGTGCATTAGCCAACAATCTATCATCCTATTCATCTGCGTTCATCTGCGTTCATCTGCGTTCAAATCTAATACAAAATTTTAGCCTAGATAAGCCAGTAGGGTGCGTCAGTATGAATATTTTCTTGATATAGCTAGAGTTTCTTGTACTGACGCACCCTACATTTTGGATATTTTTTATCTGGAATTCCCTTAAAAGTGCCTACAAGTTGAATGTTTTCACACCTAACTCTTATCTCGCATAAAACTATATTTTCAGGCGGGATGGGCTTTAGATTTGCTGTGAATCTTTTTGATTTTGTCTTGCTGACTTCATTTACATGGGCGGTAACTCTAAAGGGACTGTTCCTAAGAAACCCTTGCGATAATCTGTTAATAGTTGCCTAGCGGTTCTTTCTACATCACCTTTGTAACGATGTTCTGCTAGGGCGTGTAAATAACCTTCTCCTGTGTGGGGTATGGGGTCGAGTTCATAACGAGCGTATAAGGGCGATTTTGGTAGTAATTCACCGGCTTGTTCTTCCAGAGAAGTAAGTAAATCTACTAATGCTGCTGCTACTAGCTGATTGTCGTATGATGCTTCACCAATATCATCACAAATTGCTAGTTTCACTGCTGCTTCTTGATTACCTAATTTAGCGGGAATGACACCAGGTGCATCTAGTAATTCTAACTGGTCAGAAATTCGCACCCAGCGTAGCTGACGAGTCACCCCTGGACGGGCTGCACTTTCTACAACTCGCTTACCCAATAAGCGGTTAATTAAGGCTGATTTGCCAACGTTAGGAAAACCAATGACAACTGCACGGACGGGACGAGGTAGCATTCCCCGATCGCGTCTTCGTTGATTCAGTTCTACCCCAGCAGCTTGGGCTGCTTTTGACACCGCCACGACACCTTGACCATGTTGTGCATTGGTAAAATAAGGTGTTTCGCCACGATTTTTAAAATAATCTACCCACAGCGATCGCACTTGTGCAGGTATCATATCCAAGCGATTGATTACCAACACTCGCGTTTTACTTCCCACCCACTCATCTATTTGTGGATGGTGCGTAGCTAAAGGTATCCGTGCATCTCTCACCTCAAATACCACATCTACCCGCGATAGCTGTTCCTTGAGGTTCTTTTCCGCCTTGGCAATATGCCCCGGATACCATTGGATTAAGTTTAATTTGTAGTTATCTGTTAAGCCCATAGTTATCAGTTGACAGTTGACAGTTAACAGTTGACAGTTGTGATTTTCTTCCTGCCCTCGGCCTACGGCCTCCTGCCTTCTTAATTATTACCTGTAATAGCTTGATGCAAAATCAGACGATTGCCGTCTGGGTCGTAGGCGTAAATTTCTCGACCGTGGGAGGCGATCGCAATTTCTCCTGGTGGCGGATAACCTAAATTGGTGATGTGTGCGATCGCAACTTCTAAGTTATTTACCTCTAAACACAAACTTACCTTACTTTTGGCTGCATTTTGAAATTCTAACTCGTGAGTTTGTTTAGGTTTAAAAATTCCCAATCGCATTCCAGCCAGATTAAACTCAGCATACACATTGGGGATGTTGGTTATTGGTTGTTGTTGTAATAAGTTAGTGTAAAAATTGACTAGCTTATCAAGATTGATTGTTGCCAGAGTCATCAGTGCTGTTGTGTAGTTAATGGTCATTGGTCAGTAGGCAGTTGACAGTTATCAGGAAGCTTCCCCTTCCCCCTTCCCCCTTCCCCTTTCCCCCTTCCCCTTTCAAGAAAAAGGAGTATTTAGCGTGCTAAACACTCCTTTTTTTAATCAATAAGTTGACTTAAATCTATTTTTATGCTATTGCAGCTACTGGTTGCGGCCAGCGTCCTACGGCTTTACCTATAACTGCTAATTCTTGCATTAAATGGTCGAAACGCTCTGGTGTCAGGGATTGTGGCCCGTCGGATAGGGCTTTTTTAGGATTGGGGTGTACTTCTATCATCAGGGAATCGCTACCAGCTGCGATCGCCGCCATAGCCATTGAAGGCACAAACTCAGCCCAACCTGTACCATGACTGGGGTCAATCATAATAGGTAGGTGAGTCAACTTCCGCAATACCGGCACGACCGACAAATCTAGAGTATTACGTGTATACTGACGGTCAAAAGTACGTATACCCCTTTCGCATAAAATTACATTCGGGTTGCCTGCTGCCAGAATATACTCGGCTGCCATTAACCAATCTTCAATAGTAGCAGCCATACCCCGCTTCAGCAGCACTGGCTTTGGTTGCGCCCCTACTTTTTTCAGCAGGGAGAAATTCTGCATATTTCTTGCGCCTACCTGAATAACATCAGCCACTTCCGCGATAATTTCCAATTCCGCCGCGTCCATAACTTCAGTGATCACACCCAAGCCACTAACTTCTCGCGCCTTTGCCAACAATTCCAAAGCACTTTCGCCATGTCCTTGGAAGGCGTAAGGGGAAGTACGAGGCTTATACGCACCACCGCGCAAAAACTTAGCTCCAGATGCTTTGACGCGCTGCGCCGTCTCAACGATCATTTCCTCATTTTCGACAGAACAGGGGCCAGCCACCACCACCAAAGGATGATGTTCACCAAATATAACTGGGCCATCAGGCGTATTCACCACCACTTCCGAAGCTTCGCCATGACGATATTGACGGCTAGCTCGTTTATAAGGCAATTCTACTCGTAATACTTGCTCAATCCAAGGGCTAACTTCCTGAATTTGTAAGGGATCTAAATCGGCAGTTTCCCCTACTAAACCAATTACAACTTTGTGTTTGCCGACAATTTTTTCTGGTGTCAGCCCCCAACTACTTAATTCTTCACTAATACGGTTGATTTCCACTTCCGGGGAACCAACTTTCATGACTACTATCATATAAAAATCCTTAATTAATAGTGATCAGTATTTGAGTCAGGGGACTGGGGATTGGGTACTGGGGACTGGGTAGTGATAAGTAAGTAGTTCTTCTGCCTCCTGCCTCCTGCCTCCTGAAAAACAATAGGCTTTATCCTGGTTCTTCTATATTAATTGCTGACCTGATCAACGATTTAAAGTGAAGTACCACAGGTTTCGCTACGCTGCACCTGTGGCTTCCTGTCCTGAACCAGTATCTCGGTTCATACCTAGTATCTCAACTAGCTGATCAGGCGTAAATTTCCCTTCTTCCAAGGGTATTTTTGACTCAGAGAACAACATCAGGTTGAGGGCAGCATTAATATCTCTGTCCCAAAAACTTTTGCACTCTGGACACTCCCACTCACGAATGGCAAGTGTTAAATCTTGTTTGATGTAGCCACAATTAGAGCATCTTTTTGAACTGGGAAAAAATCTGTCTACATAATGAACTTCACAACCGTAGACATCTCCCTTGTATTCCAACATTGTGAGGAAATTACCCCACGCTACATCGCTTATCTGTTTGGCGAGTTTACGGTTTTTTACCATTCCCTTAATATTTAGACTTTCTGCTGATATTCTTTGGTTCTCGGATACCAGTTTCAGACTAATTTTGTGTTGGTAATCTTGCCGTTGTAATCGTACTCTTTCGTGAATCTTAGCTACAGCCAATCTAGCTTTACTGCGATTACTAGAGCCTTTATTTTTTCTGCTTAATCTCCTCTGTCTTATTTTCAGTCGGCGTAAAGATTTTTGAAAATACTTAGGGTTCTCAAACTTATCACCCTTTGATGTGATTGCAAATTCTTTGAGTCCTAAATCCAAACCAATCTTGTCACCATTCAAAGGTGCATGAGGGATATCTTGCTCGGTTACTATTGATGCGTAATATTTACCAGATGGGATCTTAAATATGGTGACATTTTTTGGTGTTCCTAACATCTCCCTATGGATTACCATCTTGATAGGTGTCATCTTAGGGAGATTGAGAAACCCATTATTGTCTATTAAAAAGTGTTGTGGCACTCTGAAAGATTGCCGATTGCTTTTCTTTTTAAAGTTTGGGAATCCTCCTACCTTTTTAAAAAATCTAACAAATGCTGACTCTAAATCCTTAAGAGTCTGTTGTAATGCTTGGGAGTTAACCTCTTTAAGCCATTCAAATTCTGACTTTAAACCTGTTAAAAGCTTTGCCCATTCTTTGTAACGCAGAGACTTTTTAGACTCAGCGTAAACATCTGTCGTGAGTCTCAAAAAATGGTTGTACACAAACCTGGAGCAACCAAAACACTTTGCCAAAAATGCTGATTGCTCTTTATTTGGATACAGTCTGAATTTGTAAGCCTTATTTCCCATGAGGCTTAATATACAATACTTATCCAATTCAAGTCAATTAGTTAAGTGCCATAGACTTTGGCTTTGCTCTCCCATGCCACACTCCGCTACGCTGCGTATGGTGTCGAACCGCAAAGATGATAAATACTTATACTATAAAAAACTTGAGCGCCCAGTGCCTTTTACTACTTATGGGATTTAGTGGCTGATTTATCAGCATTTGGTAATGTTGAAGTTATGCAAATATAAACTTCAACATTGACTCCAACACTTACCCAACAAGAAAGTTATCTGAACACTTGAGCGCCGTTTTTTACGCCTTTTTTTGTCGCGTTTCGCGCCAACCTTCTACCATGCGTCCCCAGTTGGTGCTAAATTCACCTAAACCGAAAAGACTACCCTCTCTTTCCACATCCCAAGAGGCGGAGAGAACGCCATAAGTAATACCCAACACACCCAAACCAAAAAGTCCCATATTCACTAATAAAACAGCGATGGGAGCTAGTTGGATATGAGCATAAGTAGCTAGCAAATAGCTAACAACTAAGGTAGCAATACCCAAAGCTGTGGGTATACCGCAAAATGCGGCTACACGCCGGATCATTCTCTGGCTTACCACTTCGGGAATTGCCATCTCTTGTTTAGTGTAGAGTCGCGGCTTTTTATCTTGCTTGTCAGCTTCTTTTAGCTGTACTGCTGGCTGACTGGGAGCTTTTGCAGGTTTTTGGCGCTTTTTTTTCGGTTCAAAAGGCAAACGACTGCGTTCAGATTCTTCAGCAGGCATAAAAGGTAGTCCCTATCCACGAATACCGAGACGACTAATCAAAGCTTGGTATTTTTCCCGACTTTCTTGTTGCAAGTAAGCCAGAAGGCGCTTGCGATGACCAATAAGTTTTAACAAACCCCGGCGGGAAGAATGGTCTTTTTTATTGGCTTGCAAATGCTCACTAAGGCGGTTAATGCGCTCGGTTAGCATAGCGATTTGGACATCGGTAGAACCGGTGTCAGTTCCATGCACTTGGAAGTTATTAATTATTTCTTGTTTGCGCTGTTGCGTCAGAGCCATGATTGATTCAATTTATATTCGTTCTAAATGTATGCAGCAGTCTCTCATCATATCACAGGGGATTGGGGATTGGGGATTGCGGACTAGGGAAGGGGGAAAGGGGAAAGGCACAACTAATAACTGATAACTGATAACTGTCAACTGTCACCTGTCAACTGTCAACTAACAAATACTTTTGCTTCGTAGCTGGGTAAGTCAGTTACTAAAGTCCCGTCTGTAATTGTGATTTCGTCGTTGGTGAAGAAGTCTCGCCAAGTTTCAGCCGTAGGGAATTGAGGAATTTGATAGTAGCTGAGATTGTTGGCTGAGAAGTTAATAATGACTGCTACGCAGGAACCTTGGTCACTCCAGCGAACGTAGGCGAGAATTCTGGCGGCGGGGTTTTCGTGGAAGAACTCTATGTTGTCGCTTTGTAAGGCTGGTGTTTCTTTGCGTAAAGCGATGAGTTTTTTATAGTAATCGAGTAAATCTTGATTTTGGTCGTTGTTTAATAATGACCAATTAATTCTTTTGGGTTGGGTGACATCTTCGCTTTTGCGCTGATATTCGCCAAACTCTTCTCCCATCCATAGCATAGGTATACCCACGGTTGTCATGAGAATAACGGCGGCTAATTTGGCGCGTCTAAATGCGTCTTCGTCAAAGATACCGCGATCGCCTAATTCTCGCATCAATCTCTGGCGATCGTGTGTTGCTATATAATTAATCACGTTTGTAGCCGTCGCATACCCTTGTTGTTTCGGGTCTAATGCTGGTTTGAGTTGTTCTAAATCAAATTGTTCGCCTGTAATGTGGGGAACAAGAAAGTAGTGGAAACTTTCATGCCAACAAGCATCCAATGGCCCATCTGGTTTAACTACTGTACTAGTATCAGGAATGTGTTCGGCAATGTTAAAGAAAGGTTTAGAACCAGCAGTCTCTTGTGCTTTTTGTGCTATCCAAGTTAAAAATTCAAAGTTAGCTAATTGACGAACTGCATCAAAACGAATCCCATCAAGGTGATATTCACTAACCCAAAACTGCACCACATCACCGACATATTTCCACGCGGGTTTGATATCTAATTTTTCATCATAGTTATTGTAATTAAACTCTGGCCCCCAATAATTATCCGGGTCTTCTGGATAATGCCGATATTCATAATACCAATAATTGCGGTCAATCAGCATTAAGGGGCATTTTTCATCTGTATGATTATAAATCCCATCCATAAAAACACGAATGCCTCTACTGTGGCACTCGTCAATTAATCGTTTTAAATCTTTCGTTGAACCGTAACTAGATTCTGTTGCCCAGAAGTGACGGACTTTGTAACCCCAGCTATAATCACCAGGATACTCATTGACGGGCATCAATTCAATGGCATTAATTCCCAAATCACTCAGATAATCTAACTTTTCAATTACTCCTAAATATTTGCCACGTTTATTAGGATCGGATTCATCACCTGTAAAGTCAGCAACGTGCATTTCATAAATGACTAGTTGATGATTTTCGGGTAAAGGCACATGATCATATTGCCAAATATAGTCATCAACAATGCGCTGCCCATCTTTAATTCTAACTATTCCATAGCCTTTTTCTTCATTTACATCTGTGGCGTAAGGGTCAATGATATCTAGCCATTCATCTTGGTGATTTGGGCTGTTTGATTTAACCCGAAATTTATATTGATAAATACCGTCTTTTAATTCTAAAGAAGTACGAAAATAACCATCATCAGTTTTTTCCATTGGTATTTCTCTTTCTTGAGAAAAATAGCCAATTAGAGATGCTTGTGTATTTTGAGGAGCAAATAGGTTAAATTCAATGGAATTGGACATTTTAGGAATTGCATATATTTTAATTCATCTTATTCTGTGTAATTACTAAAAACTTCTTTCTTCAGTAATAAGAAATCATCCGCTTTCACTCCTATGGTTGGGGAAAAAAGGATGATTTTTAATGATACTATAAGATTCCTAGATATTTTGAAATATTCGTAGGGCGCTGCACTGCCCACCTTACTAGGTTTCTTAATTACGCGAATTAAGTAGGTGTTAACCTTTCCGTGGGATATTGCGAATTGCCATAAGCCCCAACGCATAATTATTCTGAAGGCGCATTCGGTTACAGTTGCAGATATTACATTGGATTGATTGACTAGGTTTAATCCTCCCTATTACCTTGATTAAAGGTTTGTAGTAAGGACTTTAGTCCTTTTTTGAGAACTAAAGTCCATACTACGAACTCAATTGTAATAAATTCACATTACTTAACATAGTTTGATTTATTTTCGACCACTTACTTATTGAAATCATTTTGATAAGATTCCAAAACCCCACTGCGAATCATCAGTTGCGGCCAAATCAACAAAAAGAAACCCATCCAAACCAATACAGGAATAGCAACTATTACAGTCACCCAGATAATTTTTAATAGTAACCAACTACCAATAATTAGCGTTACACCCGTCAATAATATTGACCAAGGCTGACACCACCAGGGTTTATAATCCCAAGGATTAAGAGTTTTTTGCTCAGACATAAGTTATATTAAGTTTCCCTAATTATTTATAATATGGTTAGTTTGAGCGGTAATAGATAACAACTAATAACCCAAGTTGCGGGTAATAGAAGATAAAAGAGGATATGGAAAGTGTAGGCACAGTCAAGTCGCTTCTCTACGAGACGCTACGCGAACGCTGCAATTCACTCATTCACGCATTCACTCATTCACGCATTACAATCCCCATAAATAAATTGAGGCGGCTCAAGACAAGGAATTTTTTGCCTTGTGCTTACGCATCTCGGCAAAATTGTTTCTACATTGTCCATAAATAAATTTAGCGCGAAGTCAGAGCGCCGGCTTCCGGCGATCTGAACTTCCCTACGGGACGCTACGCGAACGTAAGAAGGGGCTTGTATCCTTTTCATCTTCGGTCAGCACGACGCACTAGGCGCACACGCTTGATTTGCTTGATGTCGCTAAAATTAGGGTATAGCCACCAAATTAGACTACTTGACAACTACTGACGGTTGACAAGCCAACAACGGTTGAGCCGACCGCAGTACCGCCTCCATTAACCCTGGAAAAAGTACTTCTAAGTCTTCACGCCGCAATGTATTGATGTGCTGTGTCCCTTCTTTACGAGTCATCACTACACCCGACTCTCGTAAAATCTTAAAGTGGTTAGACATGGTGGATTTAGCGATCGCAAAATCAAATTCAGCACAACACTGCTCTCCTTTGGTTGCTAACAGCCTCACAATCTCCAATCGTACTGGATCGCCTAAAGCATACAGCACTCCTGGTAAGGAAATGTCTTTTCGGTCTGGATGATATAAAAATCTCATACTTGCATTATCTCTTAAAATGACTTATATTTTAATTATTCGATAATATCGAACAAACGAATTAAGGTTGAGAACCATGTCATCCGTTACAAATGTCACAGAAGCCACATTCAAGCATGAAGTGTTGGACAGCAGCGTTCCCGTGTTAGTAGACTTTTGGGCCCCTTGGTGCGGCCCTTGTCGGATGGTAGCGCCAGTGGTGGATGAAGTTGCGAACCAATACAACGGACAAGTCAAAGTAGTCAAGCTGAATACAGATCAGAATCCCACCGTTGCCAGCCATTATGGCATCCGCAGCATTCCTACATTAATGGTTTTTAAAGGAGGAAGGCAAGTTGATACAGTTGTCGGGGCTGTTTCTAAGGTGACGTTGACTAAGACTTTAGCACAGCATATTCAAGAACAGTAATATTGGCAGAAAGGGAGTGGAGAATAGGCGAGTAAATAATGCACTGATGTCTCCCACATCCCCAGCCTTCATAGACCAGTTAGTTTTCAAGTAACCAAGGAAAGAAGCTAATGGACTTAAAATTACAGGGTAAAACCGCGCTCGTGAGTGGTTCAACCGCAGGTATTGGTTTAGCTATAGCGCAAGCACTAGCCCAAGAGGGTGCATCAGTCATTATAAATGGTCGCACAGAACAAAGGGTAGCTGAAGCGATCGCCAAAATTAAATCTAGTAATTCACAGGCTCAAGTTACAGGCGTGGTAGCTGACGGAGCAAGCAAAGCGGGAATAGAGCAAATGTTGCAGCAAGTTCCCGATGTAGATATTTTGATCAATAACTTGGGTATCTACGAACCAAAAGCATTTTTTGAGATTACTGACGAAGACTGGTTACATATATTTGAAACTAACGTCCTCAGTGGAGTGCGTCTGAGCCGATACTACCTGCAAAAAATGCTAGAGCGAAACTGGGGGCGAATCATCTTTATCGAAAATTTGGGTTGAAAACCCCGTCCTTATAGGACGGCTTTTGGTAGAATATGGTTGTGGAAGGGTAATCAACCACTGAAAAAACCCTATTGCTGCCTAATACGCAGAAGCTGAACCTTGACAAATGAATCTTGCTGGTTCTACTTCGTAGTTCTAGTATCACCTGGAAGTAGGTAAAAGATTTACAGGTACTAGACGAACAGCATTGTACAGAAGCGATTAATCGCTTCTCTACCAAACAAATATTGCACACTGTGCAACTATGGTCGGGCAGACCAAAAGTTAACGCTTGGGGAGAGAACCACCTCTGGCACAAGATACCGCAAGGAATCGGGCGCTAAGTGGACTCATTGAACCAAGAATCCCCTGCCTTTTTAAGCAAGTGAGCGAAAGCGAAACTTGGTTAGGCAGGGGAGTGTCAAATCTAGTGAATCTGCAATACAAATTCCTGTGGAGATGATTCATTATGGGGCGTTGCTGAATTAGAATATGAAATCGCAAAATGACCGTCCTTTTTCTTTGTAACTTAGCGCCTTTGCGCCTTTGCGTGAGACAAATTCATATCTTGATTCAGCAACGCCCATTATGGTACAACTAAAACCGCGCAACTAGCTATTTCTAGAGGTTTGGCAGAAATGACAACTGGTAGCCAAGTCACAGTCAACTCAGTGCTACCAGGGCCGACACGCTCAGAAGGAGTTGAAGAATTTATTCAAAAAATCGCCAGCGATCGCAATATTAGCGCATCGGCAGTTGAAACAGAGTTCTTCCAAGATTTGCGCCCATCATCTTTAATCAAACGCTTTGCAACTAACGAAGAAGTAGCAAATCTAGTACTCTATCTATCCAGCCCTTTAGCCTCAGCCACCAATGGCGCAGCCTTGCGCGTCGATGGTGGTGTTGTTCGCTCAATCATTTAATAGTAGCAAATTCCCAATCCCCAGAAAGGGCAAAGGCCATAACTTCTTCCCTTTCCCCCTTCCCCCTTCCCCCTTCCCCCTTCCCCATTCCCCCTTCCCCTTCCCTCAATACCTAATTAAAATCATGTCTACAAACTTATTTTCTCCTTACCAATTGGGTGACTTAGAACTACCCAACCGCGTCGTCATGGCTCCCTTAACCAGACAAAGAGCTGGGGAAGGAAATGTACCACATCAACTCAATGCAACTTACTATGCTCAACGTGCTTCAGCTGGATTGATTATTACCGAAGCTACCCAAGTGACACCCCAAGGACAAGGTTATTCTTACACACCAGGGATTCACTCTCCAGAGCAAGTAGCAGGTTGGAAATTAGTCACTGAGGCTGTACATCAAAAAGGTGGTAAAATCTTTCTGCAATTGTGGCACGTTGGTAGAATTTCTCATCCTGACTTTCAACCAGATGGAGCATTACCCGTAGCACCTTCTGCTATTACTCCCAAAGGTGAGATATTAACTTTTGAGGGCAACAAACCCTATGTTACCCCTCGTGTATTAGAAACATCAGAAATTCCTGACATTGTAGAACAATATCGCCAAGGAGCAGCAAACGCCCTAGAGGCTGGGTTTGATGGCGTAGAAATTCATTGTGCCAATGGTTACTTACTTGACCAGTTTCTCAGGGATAGTACGAATCACCGTACAGACAAATATGGCGGTTCAGTCGAGAACCGCGCCCGACTGTTGTTAGAAGTAACTGAAGCGGTGATGACTGTGTGGGATTCTCAACGGGTAGGAGTTAGACTATCGCCTAGTGGGACATTTAACGATATCAATGACTCTAATCCTTGGGAAACTTTTGGTTACGTGGCTCAAGCCTTGAATCGGTTCAACTTGGCATACTTGCATATCTATGAGGCTACAGAGGCAGATATTAGACATGGCGGGAAAAATTTACCCACCAGCCATTTGCGAGAACGCTTTACAGGTACACTGATCGTTAATGGTGGTTACACTCGTGAAAAAGCTGATGCTGTACTAGCAAACCAAGCAGCAGATTTAGTCGCCTTTGGTTCTTTGTTTATCTCCAACCCAGATTTGCCAGAACGCTTGGCGCTGAATGCACCGCTAACCCAGCCAGATCCCTCAACCTTTTATGGGGGTGGAGAAAAAGGTTACACAGATTATCCATTTTTAGAACTAGCTAGCAAATAACTAGGAGTTATTGTACTGTGATTGTCAATTGCTAGTTGTGCGTAAATTACACGGGAGAATCTCATGAGTACCATCACCCAAACTCAAGCTTTAGATGTACCTAGCGCGATAGTTCAACGTCGCTCAATCAAAACCTTTAAAAAAGACGCGATCGCACCAGAATTATTAAAACAACTGGTAGAGTTAACCATAGCCGCACCCAGTAGCTTTAATACTCAAAGTTGGCGAATTATTCTCGTTCAAGATGAGGCAAAAAAAGCAGACCTCGCCGCCGCCGCTTGGAACCAGAAACAAATTATTGAAGCACCAGTCACCTTTGTCTTTGCTGCCGATCCCAATGCTGGCGAAGCAGACTTAACCCCAATTTTTGAGACGGCTTCAGCGACTGGAGCCTGGAATGAAGGCACAATCAATTATTTTAAAAACGCCATCCCCCAATTTCAAGCAGGGTTAGGAGATAAACGCCGGGAATATGCAGTTAAAGATGCAATTATTGCGGCGACTCATTTGGTATTAGCCGCCGAAAGTTTGGGCTTGTCTACCTGCTTTATGAACGGTTGGGTGGAAGACAAAGTAAAAGAAGTGATTGGCGCGGGGGATGACTCGGATTTAGCGATCGCAGTTTTGGTTCCCGTCGGTTATGCAGCAGAACCCCGCCTAAATCCAGGTCGTTTGCCCTTGTCTAGCAACGTCTTTGTAGATACAATTAATAATCCCTACATTGAATAATAGTAGGGGCGCACAGATGTGCGCCCTTAACCATGTATTTGTATCCAGACTTGTATAAATTAAATCCGCGCCAACTGTGGTTCTGGTATTGCTGTACTGGCGCTGGTAGATTCTGAATCAGTGCTGTAGATTTCACAGGAGTTATTAGGACTCTCGATCAGCTTCACCTTGTAAAGCTTGGCTCCTAATTCTTGAATAGGCGATCGCAGTATATTACTGATATACAAAGCGATATTCTCAGCCGTTGGTACAACTTCGGCAAAGTAAGGAATATCCTTGTTTAAAAATGTGTGGTCAAATGGTTCCACAACATAATTGTCAATCACTTGATACAAAGCACCTAAATCCACAATCATCCCGGTGCGTTGATCAATCTCACCTTTAACAGTCACTTCTAAATGATAGTTGTGTCCGTGACCGTGAGGACGCGCACATTTACCATAAATTTCCGTGTTGTCTTCTTGGCTGAGATGGGGATGAGCCAGCCGATGGGCGGCGCTAAAGTGAGTACTAACAGTGAGGTAAGCTTCCATTCCGTTTCCTAAATAATCTGCCCAAAGTTCAGGATGTTCAAACAACTGTACGCGGACTAGAGGCAAGTGAGGTGCTAGTCGCTGCCAGATAACCCGTGCGATATTTTCTGTCGTTGGCAAAGTTTGACCAAATTCTGCCCAGACATCGTTGAGATAGGAGAAGTCCAATTGGCTGGTAACTTCTCGCTTGATGACTTGTTTCACATCAGACAAGTTCAACACCATACCATATTCATCTAGTTCTCCCGCCAGGGAGATAAATATGACATAGTTGTGTCCATGCCCTGGAAACCGAGAGCAAGCGCCAAATTTCTCAATATTTTCGGCTTCACCCAGTTCTGGCAACCAATAGCGATGGCTAGCCGAAAACTGAGCGCGGCGATTTACGATACATTGCATGAGTACACTGGGAGCAAATTTTAAACTTTCTTAATCTTTCACTGCTACCAGCATAAACTAATTTTTTCGTCATTGGTCATCAGTCATTAGTCATTAGTGTATGGATTTTTCACTATTGACTATAGAGGATTCCCTCACTGCGCTACATGAGGTTGAGCGTTGCCATTGCCTATTTTTTGCCCTTGGCAAAGAAAAACGATTGACGGTAGCTTGTGTTTTAGAATAATGGCATAAGTTAATTAAAACTTCCACATTACCTATGTCTTACCCTAAATTGAGCGGTGAAGAAATTACCCAACGTGGTAGAGCAATCTATGAAAAGAGCATTCGTCCTCAAGTAGAGACAGCACAGAATATTGGCAAAATTATTTCTATTAATGTGGAAACCGGTGAGTATGAAATCGGTGATGATCTCATAGCCACAAGTCGCCAATTACAAGTCAAGCAGGCTGATGCAGCAATCTGGGCAGGACGGATTGGTTTCAATGCAGTCTATGCTGTTGGTGGTACATTAATCAGGACGGCATCGTGATAAATGGAACCGTAGTTGGGTTACAAGCTCGAATTAATCTCACTTTTTATCGGCTAACAAATGCGAATATAGAAATTTATCATCTCAGCATAGATTTCTATGATGGTGGTACAGTTCTTGTTGATGATATCTTGTAATTTGCTGCGAGTTTTGTGCCATAAACCTTAGCTCACCAGCAACAATAACGCTGGTTGCCAATTCTACTTGACCAAGCGATCGCAAATGTTCAACTACACTAGGCAGACCTTCCATTAAGTAAGAACAATGATTAGTATCAATAAGATACATAATTAAGATTCAATTGGCATACGGCTTTCATGCACTAATTGTAAACATTCTCTAATATCTGAACCTTCCCAACTTCCTACAAACTCTAATAAATCCTGAGCAGTCGAACCTGTCAAAGTATGCTCTGCTACAACAGGTTTGATTTTTTGATGTTTAGCTTGTATAAACTGAACAAAGTCTAAAATTTCCTGTAAGAGAGGTTCAGGTAATCTTTCTAGTTCTTGAGTAATCTGTTCTTTAATTGACATTACACCTACTCCCTCTTTTCAAAACAACTAATTATAGGAAATCTTTTCTCACCCTTATTGACTACTTACAGCAGCCTGTGCTTCACAGTGTAATCGCGTAGCTATACGGAATAATTCTTGACCAGTGTGTAAATAGCGATCGTCGTAATTCAAGGGAAAATAAGCCAACTCTTCCAGCCCATCTGCGACTTGATTGAGGCTGTAGTAAAGATGTGCAGCCGCTCTCGCCATGCTGGGAGGATTGGGACGGGAACGAAATATCGTTTGGGCTTGCTTGAAGTCTTCTTTACAGGTGACTAAATATTCCTGAAATGTATCCAATAGCTCATCATCAAAAGGATCAGCCGCTAGTTCCTCTATTTGTTCTTCCAATGAATTGAGGATGGTGCAGAGTAAGCGGTTGACTGGGTGATAAACCAAGCGTAACCATTCTTCTACCTGCTCATCTGCATCCTTACCAGTTTTGCGTCTGGTTTTGTATTGTTCTTGCACTGATGCAGTGCGTTGTTGACGTTCGCTATTGAATCTTTGTGATTGATCCCGTAGTTCTTGGTCATAATTGAGGCGACTTTGATTGTCGCCTAAAACTTCGTATGCAGCGTTAATGCGAATAATCTGCTCTTTGTCTGCTGTGTCCTGATTACTATCGGGATGAAATAATTTTACCAAGCGGCGGTAAGCTTGCTTAATCTCCGCTTGGCTGGCGTTGGGGCTGACTTTGAGAGTGTCGTAATGATTTATGTCTTTCTTAGAATCGACCATTCATTCAAATTATCTTTAGCTAATGCTAGCTGTTGCCTTCGCCTCTAGGTCTTGGAACAAAGGTGTACTTAAGTACCTTTCACCAAAACTAGGCTGAATCAACACAATTAAGCGTCCCGCATTTTCTGGACGTTGAGCCACTTGAATAGCTGCACACAAAGCAGCACCACTGGAAATTCCAGATAGTAAACCTTCTTCTCTGGCTAAACGCCGACCGTAAGCGATCGCTTCTTCATCGGTGACGGTAATCACCTCATCTATTAATTGTAGCTTGAGGACTTGGGGGACAAATCCTGCACCAATTCCCTGAATTTTATGGGGGCCTGGTTTACCTCCCGATAAAACTGGGCTATTGGCAGGCTCAACTGCGATCGCCCTAAAACTAGGTTTACGAGCTTTCAGCACTTCGGCTACACCTGTGATCGTACCACCAGTACCCACCCCAGCGACAATCATATCTACCTTTCCGTCAGTATCTTCCCAGATTTCTTCGGCGGTAGTTTCTTGATGTATTTTCACATTAGCGGGATTGCGAAACTGCTGTAACATATAAGCATAAGGCGTACTATTGACAATTTCCTGCGCCCGGCGAATGGCTCCACTCATACCTTCCATTCCCGGTGTCAGTTCCAATTCCGCCCCATAAGCCCGCAACATCGCCCGACGCTCACCACTCATAGTTTCTGGCATCGTTAAAATTAAGCGATAACCCTTAGCGGCTGCGGCCATTGCTAAAGCAATACCTGTATTTCCCGATGTAGGTTCTACTAATACCGTTTTCCCTGGCGAAATCAATCCTTCTTTTTCCGCCGCATTAATCATACTCACCCCAATTCGGTCTTTTACAGACGACGATGGGTTCATACTTTCCATCTTCACAAGAATCTCAGCCACACATCCCTCCGCTTGAGGAATGCGGTTCAACTGTACTAAAGGTGTACGACCAACCAATTCTGTAACGTTACGAGCAACCCGCATATTTTTTTCCTTATTTAGTTAATGGTCATTGGTCATTGATCATTGGTCATTGGTCATTGGTTACTATTTATTAATTCATATCCCTGACTCCAGCCCCCAGCACTCAGTCCCAAACTATGGACTATTGACTGTTGACTAATGACTAATGACTAATGACTAATGACTAAATGTAATACATTACATTTAACTGCTTACGAGCATCTCTTTTTTCACAAAGATCCTCAAGGCTATATTTTTTCAACACAGCATTTGCTGCTTGACGTGCTTCTTGCCAAATTTCTTCTATAACCGAACCATCCAAAGTTTGAGTTTTGACATTATCTTCACCAGCCGTTGCTTCTAAACCTTCCAAACATTCCAATATATCAAAAATGCTAATTTTCCGGGGTTCACGGGCTAAAAAATAGCCGCCTCTTGCTCCCCGTTGACTTTTGAGTATTCCCCCACGCCTCAAGGTGGCTAGTAGCTGCTCTAAATAGCGATCGGGTATACTCTGTTGAGCGGCGATTTGTCTAATTTGCATGGGTTCGCCACTGTTGTAATGAGTTGCCATTTCTATTAGGGCCAGAATTGCGTATTCTGATTTACAAGATAGTTCCACAAGCAATAAGTTATAGGTAATTTATAAACGGTTAAGTGTTACAGCAGGGGACAGATGTAGAAGCTGTTTGCTATTGGAGTCTGATAATTACCCCATTTCCTCATCTATCTGTCACCTGCTATGAGTTTTATAGCAGTAGCCACATAGCTTAGGACATTGGGAAATCACAAAATATTGATAGTAAGCAGGTTTTGAACCTGTCCCCTATCACCTGTCACCTGCTATAACTTTCTCCAGTATACTCCGGTTAAGCAGTGGGGTTTGTGCATCACCCCTAATCACAGCAAAAAACCCCGTCTAATGGCGGGGTTTTTGGGATTTAAAAGTTTTTAGTGAGTGATCAACACCTTAGAAGGTGAAGGTAGTTCTCAAAGTACCGATAAACGCATCATCATTGTTACCGTTCTGGTTAAGATTGGTGATCCAAATCACACCAGGGGTGATAGAGATGTTATCGGATACGCGATATTTGTAGAAACCTTCAACTTGGTAAGGAACATCATTGTTACCATCAGATGTTCTACCCAAAGAATAGGGTTGAGCGCCAGCGAAAATACCTAAAACGTTGCCTCGTTTACCGAAGTCAGGTAAAGCTACACCAGCACCGTAAGCCCAAGCTTCTCTGTCATCACCAGCTCCAGTACCTACGACATCTATGTAAGATACGAAACCACTGATTGATAGATTATTGCTGGGTCTAAACGCCGCAGATAAACCGTAGGCGTTGATAGAAGATGGGTTAGGTAAATTGTTAGCGAAGGAAGTACCAACTAAGGGGGTATCGTCTTCATTACTAAAGAGATTATTGTTTAGTCCTCCTCTATAGCCATGAACGTAGGTAGCAGCTAACGCTACGCGATCGCCTACACTAAAGTTCAACTGACCTAAAGCAGAATAATCACCGTTGAACAAACCTGCATCTGTGCCAGGGTTATTAGCGTCTGATGCTAAGTAACCAACAGTCAAAGAGCTAGGTCTTAAGATACCGCCACCTTGACCAAAAGGTATGTTGAACGCAATACCTGCGCCGCCACCAATACGATAGATGGGGTTTTCTGAAGAGAAGGTGGATAAAGAACCGTTACCGCCGTCTGTTTTATCAAAGAAGTAGGGGTTATTGACAGCAGCATAATGGCTATGACGACCACCAGCAGCAGCTAAGTAAACTTGAGCTGGGCCTATGGGAGCTTCATAGGTCAATTTGTCTATCTCAACAGTGTTGCCACCCGTGCTATCAACTTGGAAGGTTTGTAGTCCTTGACCACTAACACCAGTAGGATTGTTATTGTTATCTCTAAACTCAAAGCCTACTGCATTACCAGAGGACAGACGGGTAGTTAATACGTCTCTACCAGTGAAGCTGGTTTGCAAGCCTAAACGCACTCTGTTTTGGAAAACAGTGTTGTTAGCGCTACCTGTGTTCTCACCAAAAACATCGGTAACAGCGAATATAGCTTCCCCAACTAGCTTGGTGGTAGTGGAGAACTGGTTAGCTTCCAATTCCGCCGTGCGTGCTTCTAAGGTATCTACACGACCGCGTAGGGTTGCTAGTTCTGCGGAAAATTCTTCTTGTAAACGTTGTAAGGTTGCTAAGTCTTGCTTGGTTACTAGGTCAGCTGTTGCTGTTGCAATCAATTCATTTACGCGATCCAAACAAGCGTTTAAACCAGCCGCAAATTCATAACGGGTTAAAGCACGGTTGCCGCGATATGTACCGTTGGGATAACCTGCGATACAACCATAACGCTCAACCAAGGACTGCAATGCTTGGAATGCCCAATCGGTTGGTTGTACGTCAGAGAACTGAGAAACCGATGTAACTTGACCTTGAGCGTTACTTCTACCTTCATTGCCGTAGCGGTCAACTTGGTTGATAATCTGGGTTTCGTTGGTTGTTGGCGCTGCTTGAGCGACAATTGCTGGCTGCTGTTGAGCTACTTCAGTAGGTACTACTGTATCAGTTGTTGATACTTCTGTGGTTGCATTTGTTGCTGCGATCGCTGTTGACGAAACCAATAATGTTGCGCCTAAAACAGCCGGGCTAACCACGAGGGATTTCCACAATATATTAGACATTTACTTTTCTCCTCACACCTTGTATAGATAATTGTTTTTGTTGCAGCTACTCTCAAAAGTGCGATATCTTATTTGACTCTTTTGATGAGGCAAAGTTGCCACTATGACAATTTTAGTTTTTGCCAAGCTAATAACTAATTAACTTAATCTTAAAAATTAATGCAATCAACTTATGCAAAAACTTACCCATATAGCTGATTATTATAGAGCATTTCAACGCTATGACAAGCTAATGGCGATCACCTTATCAACTGTCACACTTAGTTCTATATATATACCAAAAGGGAGTATTCAATTTCTTAATTCCTGTGTATAAAAAATTATGTATTTTTTTATATATTTGCTTGGCAATTTTCTCACAAGTGATTAATCAATTTGCGAAATCTCCCTTGCCAGATCAAAGTCCTTTTGCGTCAAACCGCCTGCGTCATGGGTTGTCAAAGTAATTTTGACTTTGTTATAAGACACTTCTATATCTGGATGATGTCCTGCTGTTTGGGCTGGCTCTACTAGCTTATTAACAAATGCGATCGCTTCCACAAAATCTTTGAACTTGCGCTTAGTCTCTAACTTGGAACCCTCTAATATCCATCCAGATAGTTTACTGGCTTGTGCTTCAATTTCTGCATCACTTAGTAGTTGTGCCATTGCCGAAATTTCCTACATTTATTACGCAAGAGTCTGTCAGTTGTTTTTAGCTCTATTCTAATAACTTCACTATTAACAGTCTTGCTATTTTTTTACAACTGACCACTGACAATCCCTCTAAAAAACTATCCGCTCTGATTTAGATCAGATAATCTAAGTCAGAGCGGTCTAGCGGGTCTTCAGGTTGCAACCAGACTGCCGGAAGGAACTCCGAGCTTTAGCCTAGCTTTTGGAGCTAACTTAGTCTCAAAAAGACTAAGGCTAACTTTTAGAGAACAGCCCCGGCACACAGCCGGCTAACTGCAACCTGATGACCCATGCTTTTACTACTTTCTATCATGGGCATCACCTCCTTGTTGCCTAAACGGTCTTAGTCTCAAAAAGGCAGAGAATTTATCTCTGGGTTTTCACCTTCGACTAATATAACATAAAAAATTAATTAGTCTATAGTCAGTTGTCAAAAGTCCACAGTCCATAGTCCATAGTCCATAGTCCATAGTCCATAGTCCATAGTTTTTTCCCCTTTCCCCTTTCCCCCTTCCCCTTTCCCCTTTCTCCCTTCCCCCTTCCCCTTTCCCCTTTCCCCAACAAAAAACCCCCGCGCGGGGCGGAGGTTCTTAACACAATGGCAAGCGATGAATCTTAAATCATGCTTAGAGAGCATTACCACGAGGTAATACTTCTTCGGGGAATACAAATTTTTCGTGAGGCTGGTCTTGAGGAGCCATCCAAGCGCGGATACCCTCGTTCAGCAAAATGTTCTTGGTATAGAAGGTTTCAAATTCTGGGTCTTCTGCTGCACGTAACTCTTGGGATACGAAGTCATAAGCCCGTAGGTTCAATGCCAAGCCGACAATACCTACTGCACTCATCCACAACCCTGTTACAGGTACGAACAACATGAAGAAGTGTAACCAGCGTTTGTTGGAGAAAGCAATCCCGAATATCTGTGACCAGAAGCGGTTTGCTGTCACCATTGAGTAGGTTTCTTCTGATTGGGTGGGGTTGAAGGCGCGGAAGGTGTTTGCCCCTTCACCGTCTTCAAATAGGGTGTTTTCTACTGTTGCACCGTGGATGGCACATAGTAGCGCTCCACCTAGTACACCCGCTACTCCCATCATGTGGAAGGGGTTGAGTGTCCAGTTGTGGAACCCTTGCAGGAATAATAAGAAACGGAAGATTGCTGCTACTCCAAAGCTGGGTGCGAAGAACCAGCTTGATTGTCCCAAGGGGTACATCAAGAATACGCTGACGAATACCGCAATGGGTGCTGAGAATGCTAGGGCGTTGTAGGGTCTGATGCCTACCAAACGCGCAATCTCAAATTGGCGTAGCATGAAGCCGATGAGACCAAAGGCTCCGTGTAATGCGACGAATGTCCATAAACCGCCTAGCTGACACCAACGGGTGAAGTCGCCTTGGGCTTCTGGCCCCCATAACAACAGCAGGGAATGTCCCATGCTGTCTGCTGGGCTGGATACTGCTACTGTCAGGAAGTTTGCTCCTTCCAGGTAGGATGATGCTAGTCCGTGGGTGTACCAGGAGGTGACGAAGGTTGTGCCGGTTAGCCAACCGCCTAGTGCGAGGAAGGCGCAGGGGAATAGTAATATTCCTGACCAACCTACGAATACGAAGCGATCGCGCTTTAACCAGTCGTCTAGTACGTCAAACCACCCTCTACTGGGGGCGCGTCCTACTGCGATGGTCATTACAAGAAATCTCCAAAATGTTATAAGTTCGGATTTGTCTGTAGATTGGCTGGGTATTGCCTTCTACAAACAGATAATTAACTAGATTGTCAATCTAGTTTACAATTTTTTACTGACTCTAATAATTCTAGGCGTAAATCACTAATTTTTCCAGTCAGTTTTAAAGAGATTTTAATATTTGGATACATAAAGGACTGGGGGAGCAGGGGAGCAGGGGAGCAGGGGAGCAGGGGAGCAGAGGAGAATTAAATAATTCCCAATTCCCAATTCCCAATTCCCAATCCCCAATCCCCAATCCCCAATCCCCAATCCCTAATCTGATAACGCTAAAATGAGTCCTACAGTTATATGTAATTCCTGCTAAATGTTTACCATCGACTTAACAATCAAAAATACTGCTTTCCCCGTAACGGTGCAACGTAAGACAGCAGAGGACGCTGAGGCTGTTTATCAGCTGATTTTGGCAGCTATGCGCTCTGGCAATCCTGATATTGTGGAACTTAAGTGTGAGGGTAAGACAGAAAAGAAAGTTGCTGTCCGCGCTAGTGAAATTTCTGGAGTGCAAATTACTCAAAAAGATGGTGTTACAACCAGCAGTGGTAGAGCGCCGGGATTTTTTGCCCTAGCTGGTGAGTAACCCAAGGTGCAAACATGGCGGACATGGGCATTGTTGTTAAAGATTTAAGTTTTAGTTGGCCGAGTGGTGAGATAGCCATTCAATCTTGCTCTTTGGAAGTCCCCCAAGGTGAGTTTTGGATGCTTCTCGGCACTAATGGCAGTGGAAAATCCACATTACTCCGTCTTTTAGCCGGGCTTCTGGCTCCTCAAGCTGGTGAAATTGGAGTTTTACAACCTGTGGGTTTTGTCTTCCAAAACCCCGATCATCAATTGGTGATGCCAACTGTTGGGGCGGATGTGGCTTTTGGTTTGGTGGAGGAAAAACTGCCAACTGCTGTTGTTAGAGCCAGAGTAGAGGAGGCCTTGGGGGCTGTGAATTTGAACGCCCTGACGCTACGCCCAATTTACGCCCTCAGTGGGGGGCAAAAACAGCGTGTGGCTATTGCAGGGGCGATCGCTCGACGCTGTGAAGTCTTATTATTAGATGAACCTACAGCTTTACTCGATCCAGATAGCCAACTGGACTTAGTGGCCAGTGTCCGCCGCTTAGTTAAAAGCAGGGGTATCACTGCTTTGTGGGTAACACATCGCTTGGATGAGTTGAATTACTGCGATGGCGCTTTCCTACTAGAAAAAGGTTGTTTAGTAGACCAAGGTGAACCCGAACGCCTCAAACAGCGTCTGATGGAAGTGCATCAAGAAGCTTCTTGAGTTGGGGACTGGGGACTAGGTACTGGGGACTGGGGGAAGATGTAGCTTGCTTCTCTGACGAGACGCTACCGCGAACCCGTAGGGTGGAAAAAAAGGTAAAGGTTAAGGGAATAATTCAAACCCTTTACCCCTTCCCCTTTCCCCTTTCCCCTGTCCCCTGACCAATTAATCAATAATTTCTGACAACTGCAACGCGCTATTAATGGCGCGTTTGCTGTTATTGGCGCTTTTTCAAATTAACTTTGCCAACAAATCATATTTTTCCATTATTTGTAACATAGTGTTACAGGCATTGCTTCAATTACTATAAAAGTTATGAATGGATCTTGTTAACTCTAGAAAATTGTGATTGAAAACCATGCCCCGTTCCCTAATCCCCGTCGTTTTATTAGTAGACGGCTACAATATAATTGGCGCTTGGCCTTGCCTGAAAAAAACCCGTGATCAAGATGGACTAGAAGCGGCTCGCTGGCAACTTGTGGAAGCGATGACAAGTTACAGCGCGTTTGTAGGCTACGATACTCAAGTCGTTTTTGATGCTCACTATCAAAATACTTCTAGTAATAAGGAAGTTATTACAGAGCTAGTCTCAGTTCATTACACAGATTTTGGGCAAACGGCAGACACGTACATCGAAAAAATTTGTGCGTCCTTACGTTCCGAAATTGCACAAGCTCGCATTTCTCGCGTCATTGTTGCCACATCAGACCGCGCACAGCAATTGACGGTGCAGGGATACGGGGCTGAATGGTTATCAGCACATCAACTGTGTGGGGAAGTGGAAACTACAGTATGTCGGATGCGTCATAAGTATCAAACCCGTAAACAGTCTAAAAGTAGATTTTTAGCTAGTGCTATTGATCCTAAAGCAAGGCAGAAACTTGCCGAATTACGCATGGGCATTTGAATCAATGCTAGCAGCAGCAAAGTCTCTAGTGTCAGACTAGAGAGGGTTTTGGCTGGAATTATCTGGACAATAAAGCAAGTGAAAAAAATTTTGCAAAAGCCCTTGCCATCTCCTAAATACTACGCTAACATTATAAATCGTGAGAGCAACGTTCCTCAGTAGCTCAGCGGTAGAGCGATCGACTGTTAATCGATTGGTCACTGGTTCGAATCCAGTCTGGGGAGTTTAAAAACAAGGCAAATAAAAAGTTAGAAATGAAGCGCGACATAGGAAGCTTGATGCTAGCTTTTGATATTTGCAAATATTTGTAATATGATGCAGCAGTGATTTACCTAAATCAGTGGTTTGAAACTGCGATCGCAACTTGAACAAGGACACCTGCTATTTTTTGGTAGAGACTGGGAACCATAACGCTTGGCGTAATGTACTTGATTTTGTTGCTATTCTTATAGGTACACAGATAAGAGTGGCGGAGGTTCCTTTTCTGGTAATATCACCAAAACGGGTGTTGAAAGCCATCTAAAAAGAGGCTTGATTAGTACTGATAGCTCAAGTAACTAGCAAGTTCAAAACTTACTTAGCATTCATATAGTTGTTTAAGTAGAACCGACTAAATAAATTAGGGTTTGTAGTCAGGACTTTAGTCCGGGGAAAAAGACTAAAGTCCTGACTACTCACTCAATTGTGATAACTTTACAGTACTTAACATAGTTTGATTGATTTTCGACGGCTTACCTATACCATAAATTATTTACTGCGATCGCTCCTTGTGGCATCCGATTGAATTAAGCAACCCAAGTCTCCCAAATAAAATTGAAGTACACCCAGTTTTATGTGAAAACTGGTGAAAAGAGAAAAAGCTCAGGTTTGAAGGCTTTCCCTTCTCCTTTGGCTTCTTCTATAATGCTCTAATTGGTCATCCTTGAAAGTAAATTAATTCCAAGCACTCACAGACACTATGGAAATTAAAGAAATTAAAAAACCTTACAAGCCAAAAACTCAAGACTACGAAACTAGGAACTTTCAACACGTTAAAATACTGGACTGCAATCAACCAGTAAGCAGAGTGATTTATGAATGTTGGCACTGTAAGCAAGGTTTATTAAGTGAGGTTGAAGGAGTATCTCCCCAAGTTATAGAAGCCACTTGTCCTAGTTGTGGCAGAACAGCAATCCGGTTAATGGCTAACAAGGTACTGTCAACAACACCTATCCCTTCACCCTGGAGCTGAGAATAGCACAATAAAACTCCCTTTTCTAAGCGCAGGGAGTTTTATATTAGCTTTGAGCAGTGGTTAAATTACTAGATAATTATATTAATACAGTTGTAATGCTAGTAACAATTTATAGTTAAATGTGATTTTTTTGACATAATTTACTTCTCTGATGGCTTAATAAAGTTGATATTTTCCAGAAAAGCCACAACTAATTTGTACACAAGCCCATTTATTTTTGGGGCAAACTTCTCTAGATTACTAGTTTAAGAATATCCCCTTTGATATACACGTCTGGGATCATATTTTGATAAGGCGTAATATTGTTTAATATATAAGTCTTTATCTATGATATTAATTTAATATTCTTTTAATAATAACAATTACAAATGCACAACATTGATACGAATCGCTGTAAGCTATTCTCAGTGAATATTAATGAATGTCAATGCTGTTGATAAAAAACTACTGCATAAATTAGCCTAAATGAGTTTTTTTGTATCTAATCTCTAGTAAGAGCTTTGTTTAACACTTGCACGATAGCGAGGCTTTGTATGCAAATCGCTATCAACCTTGAGTGCGCCAAAAATTTATTTCTTGGCTAAGTTTTTCATGCCTATAAAAGAAGAAATTTATTATAGCCATTTTCAATCTAGTGAGGTACAGGTATGCAAATAGACCTAACCCCCTAACCCCCTTCCCGAAGCGGGAAGGGGGAACAATTCAAAGCCTCTCTCCTTTTAGGAGAGAGGTTTGGAGAGAGGTTAAAATTGTACTTCACTAGACCGAGAACCGCTATAAAAGCGACTCAAAGTTTTGTCAAAGTTTCAATTTCTCTTACCTTGTAGCTAAAATGTCTTTGACCAATAGTATCAATTTCAATAACTTGCGAGGCGATCTATTCGGTGGTTTAACTACCGCAATTGTATCTCTGCCTCTAGCCTTAGCGTTTGGCGTGGCTTCTGGTGCTGGGCCTGTAGCTGGTTTGTATGGAGCGGTTTGCGTTGGTTTTTTTGCGGCCTTATTTGGTGGGACTCCAACGCTAATTTCTGAACCAACTGGGCCGATGACTGTAGTGATGACTGCTATTGTCAGTTCCATGACTGCAAATAATCCAGAAAACGGTTTAGCAATGGCATTTACTGTAGTCATGCTAGCTGGATTATTTCAAATTTTCTTTGGGGTATTTAAGCTGGGTAAATATATTACCCTCATGCCCTACAGTGTAATTTCTGGCTTTATGTCAGGAATTGGGGTAATTCTGATTATTCTCCAAATTGCGCCTTTTGTTGGACAACCAAATCCTAAAGGCGGGGTATTGGGAATGGTGCAAAACCTGCCTGTTTTATTGACAAAGATTAATCCGGCAGAAACAATTTTGGGTGTGCTGACATTGGCAATTATCTTTTTCATGCCATCCAAAATTAAACGTTACGCCCCACCTCAGTTAGTTGCATTAATTATAGGTACTGTAGTTTCTCTGGTTTTCTTTGGCAACGTTGATATTAGACGTATTAACGACATTCCAATGGGGTTGCCAAAATTAGTACTACCTACCTTCACTCCATCACAAATCACAGTCATGATTATTGATGGCGCAATGTTAGGGATGCTGGGTTGTATTGATACCTTGCTGACTGCTGTGATTGCGGATAGTTTAACTCGTACCGAACACAAATCTGATAAGGAATTAATTGGTCAAGGTATTGGTAACTTTGTATCTGGTTTGTGCGGTGGATTACCAGGTGCAGGTGCGACAATGGGAACGGTGGTTAATATCCAGACTGGCGCTCAAACTGCTTTATCTGGTATTACTCGCGCCTTAATCTTATTGGTTGTGGTGTTGTGGGCTGCGAATATCACCGAATATATCCCAATGGCGGTGTTGGCTGGTATTGCTCTGAAGGTGGGGATTGATATTCTTGACTGGAGCTTCTTAAAACGCGCTCACAAAGTATCCTTGAAGGGTACAATCATCATGTACGGTGTGTTATTTTTAACCGTATTTGTTGACTTGATTGTTGCCGTTGGTGTGGGTGTGTTCATTGCCAATATCTTGACTATTGACCGTCTTTCTGAATTGCAAGCTCAGGAAGTGAAAACAATTAGTGATGCGGATGATGCAATTGTTTTAAGCGATGAAGAGAAACGATTGCTGGATCAAGGTAATGGACGCATTTTGCTATTTTATCTGAGTGGGCCGATGATTTTTGGGGTATCTAAGGCGATCGCTCGTGAACATTCAGCAATGGCGGATTCCGATGTGTTGATTGTAGACTTGAGTGATGTACCAATGCTGGGTGTGACAGCTTCTTTAGCGATTGAAAACGCCATTAAAGATGCTAGTGAACAAGGTCGTCAAGTTTTGATTGTCGGTGCAGGTGGTAAAGTCAAACGGCGCTTAGAAAAGTTTGGCATCATGCGATTTGTACCTACACATTATATGTTTGTAGACCGTGTGGAAGCGCTCAAACAAGCTGTTGCTTTAGTTAAGTCTAATCAAACTGGCACAGATGTCGTAGGCTTAAATAGCTTGACTAACCAAGGTAATGACCCTGATTCTTACGCCTATCCCAACTAACTCAAATACTGTAAACTTTCACTTGTTTTAATTCGTAATTCGTAATTTAATTATGAATTACGAATTATTTTGATTAATCCCAAAAATTCATCAGCAAAACAAACAGAAAACATGATTTTGACAGAACCAATAATTAATTCAATTACCTGGGTAAATTCCCTAGCTTTAAAACTTCAGCCTCAATTACTAGCCACAACCGAGGCAGAAAATGCTCCCATTGTGTTGACTGGGGTACTCCTAAGTTTAGTAGTCATTTATTTAGCCAGTAAAATTGGGGGCGAACTGTCTCGGATGATAGACTTACCTCCAGTTTTAGGTGAATTAGTTGCTGGTGTGGTGGTTGGTGCTTCTGCACTCCATTTGGTTGTGTTTCCCGAAAGCGGTGCAGTTGCAAGTGATTCGGTGATTATGACCATCCTGCAATTTATTAACAATCTCACTCCTGAAGCAGTAACATCAATTTTTCAAAGCCAAAGTGAAGCTGTTTCTATTCTGGCTGAATTGGGTGTGATCATTCTGTTATTTGAAATTGGTCTGGAATCAGATTTAAAAGAATTGCAGAAAGTGGGTTATCAAGCGACAATTGTGGCTTGTGTTGGGGTTGCGGTTCCTTTTGCGGCTGGTACGGTAGGATTGATTACCATATTTCATGCTCCTGTTATTCCGGCAATTTTTGCTGGTGCTGCACTGACGGCTACTAGCATTGGGATTACCTCGAAAGTTTTGTCAGAACTGGGGCAGTTAAAATCTAGGGAAGGACAAATTATTGTTGGTGCGGCTGTTATTGATGACATTTTAGGAATTATCGTTTTGGCGGTGGTTGCTAGTTTGGCAAAAACTGGGGAAGTTGATGTTTTTAATGTAATTTATTTGATTGTCAGCGCTACCGTTTTTCTGATCGGTTCCATTCTTTTGGGTAAATACTTCAATCAAAGTTTTGTTGCCATTGCTAATAAATTACAAACTCGCGGTAACTTAATTATCCCCGCTTTTGTCTTTGCATTTTTCATGGCTTTCTTAGGTAATGCCATTCATTTGGAAGCGATTTTAGGTGCTTTTGCGGCTGGTTTGGTTTTGGATGAAACTGATAAGCGTAAAGAGTTAGATGAGCAAGTAAAACCTATTGCTGATATCTTAGTTCCTGTTTTCTTTGTGACTGTTGGAGCCAAGGTTGATTTAGGTGTGCTTAATCCTTTGGTTCCAGAGAATAGAGAAGGTTTAATCATCGCTACCTTTTTAATTGTGGTGGCAATTATTGGTAAGGTTGTCACCGGTTGGGCTGTGTTTGGTCAAGCGGGAATTAACCGCTTGGCTGTTGGCTTTGGGATGATTCCTAGAGGTGAAGTTGGGTTAGTATTTGCTGGTATTGGTTCGGCTAGTGGGGTTTTAGATAAGCCTTTGCAAGCAGCAATCATTATTATGGTGATTCTGACAACCTTTTTAGCGCCTCCTTTATTGCGTTTTGCGTTTAAACAATCTGGGGAAGGACAGGAATTAGAACAAGCTGATTTGCTTGGGTAATTTTGATTGTATTGGTAATAGGTAATAGGTAATTTTTCCCCATTACCCATTACCGATTACCTATTTTCATATGGTTCCCACTTGGGGTTTGTGAGGCTGGTCAAGATGTGGTCTTGCCATTTGCCATTAATTAATAAATAATCTCTGGCGTAACCTTCAACAACAAAACCTAATCTTTTCAGGACATTACCACTACGTTGATTATGAGGCATATAATTAGCCATAATCCGATGCAGGTTTAATTCTTGGAATACATAATCAGTGGCGACTTTTAAAGCTTCTGTCATATAGCCTTTACCTTGTTCAGCCTCTGCCAAGCTATAGCCTACATAACAAAAATGGGCTGCTCCTTTGACAAAGTTACTAAAGTTTATAGTTCCAATGATTTTGGTAGGTTGCTTTTTGGGAAATATGAATAACTTTAAAGATTGGTCGTGGATAAATTCTAAAAAATTATTCTCTACTTGATAATTCCAATATTCTGCTGTGAAAAAATGTTCAGCCCAAGTGGGATAGTATGGGGTTAAGTAGGCTTTGTTATCAATGAAGTATTTGAGGATGCTGGGAATATCTTCTTGAATACCTATACGTAATAGTAGGCGATCGCTGGTAATTATCGGCAGTTCTGACTTCATAACTTAGATGGCAAATGCTATACCTTCATCTATGTTAATGAGTTGCGATCGCTTTCTGGTAAATATTATCGATGCGACGGACTACGGCTTGGACCCCACATTCCGCGCCTAAAACTGGCACACAGAGAAAGTAGTCAGCAAATCAAGAATATTGGTAAAAATTGAGACAACAAAAACTTAGAAGTAAAGTTAATAGTCAGAATCAGGCTAGAAGCCAAAAAAATAAATAAAATTAGCACTAAACAGCTTATCAGCCGTGTTAATCAATCTCAAAAAAATTGTCATTTTACTCAAGGTTTCTTTTTATCAACTTTTGCAAGAGTTACTCACTCTATTTTCAGTAACTCTACTTTTTTATGCAGTATTTTTTATCACTATCCTGATTTTTCCCAACTCCCGCTTGATTTTTCACTTTCCATCCCTGATGACTTTGGTTTTGAATCAAAAACTAGCGGACATATTTGGGAATCGGTATAATTATCCCAACCTAATTAATCTTCCAAACAATCAGGCAGAGTAGTCACTTCAAACCAGTAGTCTACTAGCCCTTGCACATATTGTTTCAATTGTTCAAAATTGATCGGCTTGACAATATAACTATTGACTCCATACTGATAGCAGTCATCAATATCTTTAGGATTATCAGAGGTAGTAAATACTACAACCGGAATGGTTTTGAGATGATCATCCTGCTTGATCTGGCGCAATACCTCTCTGCCATCGGTTCCCGGCAAGTTTAAATCTAGCACAATCAAGCCGGGACGGGGGGAAATTTGGCGATCGCTATACTTACCCTTGCGGTAAAGAAACGCCAAGGCTTGCTCCCCATTCACACACCTGTGGATGGGAATTTTCAGATGCGATCGCAGCAAAAACCGTTGCAGTGCCTCAAAATCTTCATTGCTGTCTTCCACAACTAAAAGTGGTGGCTTTTTTTGCACAAACAAGGTTGAATCACGGTTCAAGAGATTTCCTCCGCCGATAAAGTAAAGTAAAATGTACTACCTTGACTTATTGTAGATTCTACCCAAATTCGCCCCCCGTGTCGTTCGACAATTTTCCGGGCAATAGTTAATCCTGCCCCAGTTCCGCCGCCAAACTCATCTCTGCCATGTAAACGACGGAAAATTTGAAAGATTTTATCGAGATGTTCCTGGCGAATGCCGATACCGTTATCACGGACGTAGAAAATGGGTGGTGCTAAATGCTGATCAATATAGCCGACTTCTACCCATTTTTGCACTTTGTCGTTGTATTTAATCCCATTACTGATCAGGTTGGTGAAGAGTTCATTGACTTGAGCGCGATCGCATTCTACAATAGGTAGAGTTTGGGGAAGGCGAAATTCCACATCAGTTTGCGGTCGGGCAATGGTGAGAGTAGCGATCGCCTGCTGCACCAACTCATGCAGATTCACCCTTTGCCGTATCAATTCGGCCCGTCCCAACCGCGAGAAATGGAGTAAAGAATTAATCAAGTTTTCCATGCGCTGCGTCAACCGCACCAAGGTTTGCAGCTTCGCCACCCCATCCTCATTTAACAAATCTGCATAATCTTCCATTAAAAAGTTAGCATAGTTGTGAATCCCCCGCAGTGGTTCCTTCAAATCGTGGGAAGCAATATAAGCAAAAGAATCAAGTTCTTCATTGCTGCGTTGTAATTCAAAATTCATCGAGGCTAATTCCTCAGCTTGGCGCAGGACAATACCCACAATGAGGCTGCGTAGTTCAGCCACTGCGGCAATTTCGCAGGGCTTCCAAGGCAAAGCACAACCCTGCACCGTTTCTTGCCACAAATCAAAGGATTTGCGGGGAGACATCCGTAAACTGCCATCCAGGGCTACTTCCACAGGCTTGTGAGGGTTTCCGCCCCAATTCACAGTTTGAATCACCTCTGGACGAAACCAGAGAATGTAATTGCGGTGGACTCTAGAAATTTCTAGGGCTAACACCCCACTAGCGATCGCCACAAACGACGCAGCTGGGGGATAATGTTTAGTGAGCGATCGCGTTTCAAACCAACCTTGATGCAGATGCGGTTTAATCCATTCGAGTAAGGCGTGAATCTCCTCCTCTGAAGGTGTTTCACCCACTCTAATGCACTGCTTACCCGTAAAAATTGCCGCACCCGTAGCGTTTACCAAATGCAGTAATTGAGATTGCAGTTGCACCATCCCATCAAATAAATACTCAGCCTGAGACAACGCCTCGACAAATTGAGTTTGTAATGATTTCAATTGGATTTTGTAATCTATATCCTCCCTAGCTTCTTTATTCGCTAGTTCAATAGACATCACCTGTGCAATAAACTCGCAGGCAGTGCGGATATTATAAGGAATATATTTAGGCGATGAATTATGACAAGCAATTAAGCCCCACAGTTCTTGATTTTGCACCAGAGAAATAGACATAGAAGCAACCACATCCATATTGTGCAAATACTCCAAGTGAATTGGCGAAACACTCCGCAACACCGACAAACTCAAATCCAGTGGTTGATTAGTTACAGGATTATTTGCTGGAATTAAGGGAACAGGTTGGTAGTTTGCATCGGGAATTAACCGCAACCAGTTGAGGGTGTAGAGATGTCGAGCTTGCTTAGGAATGTCTGAAGCTGGGTAACGTAAATCTAGATAAGCCATTTCCTGATCAGTATCTTCAGCAATGACAATACCCGCCCCTTCCTGGTCAAAGCGGTAGACCATGACGCGCTCAAAACCAGTGATGCGCCGCACTTCCTTCACAACAAGTTGACACATTTCCAGCAACGTAGGTGCTTTTTGAATGCGCGTAATAGTTCCTTTCACCTGATGATAAAAGTCAAAAAAGTCAGTTTTTCCCCGCGCGTTTTTTGGCTCCAGTTCCAGAATAATCACCCCATCTATACGATGTACAATGCCATCAAAATCAAGCGATTCCTGAAGATGCTGAATACAAAGATTGATAGGGTTAATACTTTCAAAATCCTCACTCAAACATCGCTGAATTTTCTGAATTTTCTCATCATCGAATAGCTCTAACAAAGGTTTACCTAGCAATTCCTCCGGTGTGTAACCAATCATTTCCTCAGCGTTACTACTCACTTGAATGATTTCTAATGAAGGGTCTTGCAAAACTAGCAAAACTCCATGAGGCTGAATTAATCCCGGAATATGAATTGGTTCCTTGTCACAGTTTGTTAAATCAACTGTTTCATCGCTGAGAAGATGTTTCCCAAGCTCTTGATTGCTTTTATTAGTAAACATAAAATTTTAACAGTGAACAGTGAACAGTTGTAGGGGCGGGTTCATTGAGAAATTCATGGGGAAAACAGATATGTCAGCTAAACCCGCCCGTACTTAAATACGTTGGCGAAACACCACAGTAATTGGTAGAAGGCGTATTTTGGCGGGTCTAAATCTCTTACCCTATGCCTTATACCTGATAACTGATTTAATCTAAAATTGCCATAAAATAGTAACGGTGAATAAAAATAAACATTGCTAATTAGCAGACTACCGTTATCTTAGGTGTAACGCCGCAAGATTTCCAACTCAGGGGAAAACGGAGAAAGGAGAAAAAGAGAAATCCTGGCCCGTTTTATGGACTAATGACCAATGACAAATGACCAATGACTAAAAAACAGAAATTTCCTTATCTAGTGGGTTCCAAGTGGACAGCAACAAAAAAAATAGACGGTTGGCGACACTTTCAAGTAGTCAACCGCAAAAACCAAGGTAAATGGGTTTATGCGGAGATGGTCGCCGCTTGTGACCCCAAAGTTCGCTTTTGGCTCAATGCCAAGTTATTACAAGATGGTTTTCAGTGGCAAGCCGGTTGGCAGTCATTGCAGGAAATTGAAGCAGTAGATAAGGCACTGGGGAGTGGAGGAGATGAGGGAGATGAGGGAGTGGGGGGAGTGGGGGAGAGTAACTTTGAACTATGGACTAATGAATAATGACTAATGACTAATGACTATTGGCAAAATTAATAATTTTTTACAACATCATATTTTTTAACTAATCGATAACTATTGGTCTTGTGGGGTGGGCATCTTGCCCGCCCTATATATTAGATGCTGAGATTGGTAAACTTCAAATTTGCCATTTTGAACCAGTCCCCAGTCCCCAGTCCCCAGTCCCCAGTCCCCAGTTCCCTGCTATAAGCGATCGCACCTATTCTCCTAAAATCTAGCTAGCTCCCACACTGGGCTAAATCTAGCAAAACTCTTGAATTATAGGAAATTTAGCTTTTTGTTTTTTGTTACTCTTTTTATATTTATAAGCTATAAATACGTTTATAATAGCTTATAGCTTCAAATTAGCTAAAATTATTGAATAATATGTTCAAAATTAAATTTATCTCTGTTAAATAGCTATTATCTAGCTTTTTCATATTTACCACCCCTTTCTTTTCCCTGTCATTTCGTCAATAATCACAATCACATACCTCACACATTGCCAACTGCGGCTAGGTGAAGGCAAATGTTTTAGCCACAGGTTTGATAAAAAACGATAAGAGGCAAGCACAGTGAAACTAGCAGTCTACGGAAAAGGTGGGATAGGTAAATCCACAACTAGCTGTAATATATCCGTCGCCCTAGCCAAACGCGGTAAGAAAGTGCTGCAAATCGGTTGCGATCCTAAACATGACAGCACCTTCACCCTCACCGGGTTTTTGATTCCCACAATTATCGACACCCTGCAAGAGAAAGATTATCACTATGAAGATGTCTGGCCCGAAGATGTCATATATAAAGGCTACGGTGGTGTAGACTGCGTGGAAGCTGGTGGCCCACCTGCGGGCGCTGGATGTGGCGGTTATGTCGTAGGTGAGACAGTAAAATTACTCAAAGAACTCAACGCCTTTGATGAATACGATGTCATCTTGTTTGATGTTCTGGGGGACGTGGTATGTGGTGGTTTTGCCGCACCCCTCAACTACGCTGATTACTGCATGATTGTGACTGATAACGGCTTTGATGCCTTATTTGCCGCTAATAGAATTGCGGCTTCAGTGCGGGAGAAAGCCAGAACTCATCCCCTACGTCTAGCTGGGTTAATTGGTAATCGTACTTCCAAGCGCGACTTGATTGAAAAGTATGTGGAAGCCGTGCCAATGCCAGTATTGGAAGTTTTACCCTTAATTGAAGATATTCGCGTTTCCCGCGTTAAGGGTAAGACTTTATTTGAAATGGCAGAGTCAGATCCTTCCCTGAACTACGTTTGCGACTACTACCTCAACATTGCCGACCAGATTTTAGCACGTCCTGAAGGAGTCGTCCCCAATGATGCCCCTGATCGTGAATTATTCACTTTATTATCAGATTTTTATTTAAATCCGCGTAAACCCCAGGTTACTAATCCTGAAGAGGAATTAGACTTGATGATTGTATAAATCATCTATTTTCAGGATGGGGTCAATTATGGCTTTCTTTAATAGCTTTACGGATTCGATTAAACAGAAGTGGCTGCAATTCTTTCAAGCTAACCGTGACTGGATCAAACTCCACATGGAAGTGGAATCAGTTTATACACCCGACGGTGGCAAGCGACCACCTTCTTACCTCATCCTGGGGGTAGTCAACGCACTGGAACCGAAACTAGCCCAGCTAATGTTTCCCTTCTCCAAACTGAATCCTGATGCCGATACCTTAATTGAAGTGCTGGAGTTAAATTTTGACCCAGACATCGCCCTCGGTCATCATTCAGTGGTGGAAGAAGAACCAGTCAGTCATCAGTACGAGTCAACAATTGAAGACAATATCCAAGATGAAACCTTAGCAGCGTCGGAAACAAATGGCTTTAGCCTAGATTCTGAACATCAAACTCTGATAATTGAATCAGCAACATCAAGCTTCAACGACCTGGATGAAATTTCTGTCACCAACGAAACTAAATTACAGGATCAGTTCCAGCATACAAACGGCAAGGGAACAGCAGATTTTGATGAAGTTAACTTTGATACCGTCACTGCATCAACAGAAAACTTGGAAGAACAAATTCTCAGTGAATTGAACACACCAGATGAGAATGCTTTCAGTGACGTGTTATCAGATGTTTGGGGTGATGAGACATCGCTGCAAAAGACCGAAGATAATAACGATTTTTTGGGTGAAGAATTACCGGCTGGCGTTTTTGATGAATCAGAAATTGCCCGTCTCTTCCCCAACGCATAATACAAGGGATTGGTAGTTGGTGCTATGTGCCAAACAGAGGGAGTAGGGGCTAGGGGCTAGTTCCGACTCCTCCCAATTCCGGCTTTTAATCCAAAAGGGGAGATAACCAAGATGACCATTGCACAAGAACCAGCAGCTTTAAACTTTGAGTGTGAAACTGGCAACTATCACACCTTCTGCCCAATTAGCTGTGTAGCGTGGTTATACCAAAAAATTGAAGATAGCTTCTTTTTGGTAATTGGCACTAAAACCTGTGGGTATTTCCTGCAAAATGCGATGGGGGTGATGATTTTTGCGGAACCCCGCTATGCAATGGCAGAGTTGGAAGAGGGAGATATTTCAGCACAGTTGAATGATTATGAGGAGTTGAAAAGATTGTGCGAACAAATTAAGCGCGATCGCAACCCTAGCGTCATTGTGTGGATTGGCACTTGCACCACCGAAATCATTAAAATGGACTTGGAAGGACTAGCACCCAAGCTAGAAGGCGAAATCGGCATACCTATTGTAGTCGCCCGTGCTAACGGCTTAGATTACGCCTTCACCCAAGGGGAAGACACAGTTCTCGCTGCAATGGCTAACCGTTGTCCCGATAAAGCGCCAGTCGCCGAAGCAGAGAAAAATGAGCGTAATGCTATTCAAAAGCTGCTCAACTTTGGTAAGAAGAAAGAAGATGTCGCCCAAGAAGAATCTGAATATGTAGACCATCCTCCCTTGGTTCTCTTCGGTTCCCTACCCGACCCTGTGGTAACTCAGTTAACTTTAGAATTAAAAAAACAAGGTATTAAAGTTTCCGGTTGGCTACCCGCCAAACGCTTTACAGAATTACCAGTGCTGGAAGAAGGATATTATGTCGCTGGTGTCAACCCCTTCCTCAGCCGTACAGCCACAACCTTGATGCGTCGCCGCAAATGCAAACTCATCGGCGCACCCTTCCCTATCGGCCCTGATGGAACCCGCGCTTGGATCGAGAAAATTTGCTCTGTGTTTGGGATCACGCCAAAAGGTTTGGAAGAACGGGAAGCGCAAATTTGGGCGGGCGTGGAAGATTATGTAAAACTAATTCGTGGTAAGTCTGTGTTTTTCATGGGTGACAATTTGTTGGAAGTCTCCTTAGCGCGGTTCTTAGTGCGTTGTGGGATGACTGTTCAGGAAGTTGGCATTCCTTACATGGATAAGCGTTACCAAGCTGCTGAGTTGGCAATGTTGGAACAGGCTTGTCACGAAATGGGCGTACCTCTGCCGACAATTGTTGAGAAGCCAGATAATTATAATCAATTACAGCGAATTTATGAGTTGCAGCCAGATTTAGTTATTACTGGTATGGCTCATGCTAACCCATTGGAAGCAAGGGGTATTAATACTAAGTGGTCGGTGGAGTTCACTTTTGCTCAAATTCACGGTTTTAGCAATGCGCGTGACATTTTGGAATTGGTGACTCGTCCGCTACGTCGGAATAATAATTTGAAAGATTTGGGTTGGGATAAGTTGGTAAGGGAGGAAGCGAAGATTTAGGTTTTATTAACCACAGAGACACAGAGACACAGAGGAAAGAGTATTTAAGGCGAACCCATGTTCGCCTTTTTTATTTCACGCAAAGGCGCAGAGGCGCAAAAGAAATAAGGAAAAGTAGGGTGGGCATTGCCCACCATCTGTTTATTAAGAAAATGTAAGATATGAATGATGAATAGTTATATTTGCAAAGGTGTTGATGGAATGATAAACATTAATTCTGCACCTTCGGGTTTTATTTCTGTAGATGGCGATAATTTTAGCCATTCATGAAAGCTAATACCAAGTTGAGAGATTGCCTGTATTTCTGTTTGATATGATTCAAAACGGTGATTAGTCTCTACCATAGATTCCATTACTTCTAACATTTGAGGAAGCCGTTTATCAGCTTCTCGTTTTAAATCATTGGAATTTGGGCCTAGCCATCCTCCTTGAACTTCAACGCGACTTAAAATTGCTGGTGGTAGTGATTCTACCCACTTATTAGGGTCTTGTGCTATTTTAAATAAGTTTTCACGCTGCATTTCAAATACCTCATTTTCAGCCAAACTTGGATCAATCCATTGGTAGATTCTGGTTAATCTTTGCAAATCAGTTTGACCCTTTAAATGAGGTTGTAAATATGCTGCGGGGTTAGAAGTCAGAAGAATATCAACATACTTTTGAATACGAGAACGGATAACTCTTGCGCCTTCTTGAAAACGACGTAATGCTGTTTCATGTTCTTCTAATTCTAAATAACAGCGTGCTTCGGCTAGATATGCTAAAGATAGAGTCAGAAGATATTCATCAGCAATTTGGCTCTGTTGTTCAATTTCAATATCGGTAAATTCTGTGTAAATATGTTCTGCTTCTAAAAATCTATTAATTGCTTGTAAAGCGCTACTTCTACGATTTTCAGCTTTCGTCATTGTAAAGGCATTAATTGCTAAGTCAATAGCAGCACGAAAATTAGCATAAAAACTTAGGTCTATTTTTCGATTTATTTTGGTTAGTAACTCTTGTGCTTCTTGTAGGCGTTGTTCTAGTTCCCTAAGACGCTGTGCTATGACAGCAAAGCCCATCACTGAAACACCAAGATTGAGTATGCTAGCAGCAGTTGTTACCTGTAAAATTCCTTGAGTCAATTGTAAATTCTGCCCTAGCTCCTGTAACTGATTTTCAATACTACCTAAACGTCCATTAACATCGGCTAAACCTTTTCCTGTTACAGCAGCGTTAGCAACACTTGCAACCAAATTAGCTCCTGAAACAGCAATGTTGCCTAAATTTGTTTGTTCAATTCCACCTAAACGCTCGTTGACATTAGCTAAACCCTTTCCTGTGACAGCAACGTTAGCACCTGATGTAACTAGATTTGCTCCTGAAAATATCAGATTGAGCAAATTGTTAGAGGAAGCGGTTGGTATTGGAGAATTATTAGGTATGCCTCTTAACCAAGTAACAACTTGTTTACTTGCTTTGTCTCGAATTACACCCCCAACCCGTTCAAAAGTTCCATCTGCTAATCCTTTGACAATCCAATCCGCAAGCATGAATGTTACTGTTACTGGTAAACTCACAATATTCTCCTCATTGCTCAACTTCAGCCGATGAATAACTACCTTGCATATAAGTAGCAGGTAGCTGTGCTTTAGTTAGTATTCCCAGTTTGGGTTGGAGTTTATCTCATGAATTAGGAAAGTAAAAAATACAGGGGAGAAAGAAAGCGATCGCCTAGTCATACTTCCTCCAAATAAAGTTACAATAATAAGTAGACGAGAGTGGATATAAACTATGCTGAGTGGGATTAAACAAAAAGCTATTGTGGGGAAAGACGGCAAAATTGAACTATCTGCAACTGAAATACCAGAAGGAACAGTTGTAGAAGTGATTGTATTAGTTGAATCTCCAACTCAAGAGGATGAAACTACATATCTTATGAAATCAGAAGCTAATAAAAAGCATTTGCTTCAAGCTGTAGAAAATGTAGAGAAAGGAAACTTAATTTATGTTGATTTAGATGAATATGAAAAAAGTCGCATTTGAGCCAGATGCTTTTGAACAACTAGGGCAGTGGGCAAACGAAGACAAGAAAATTTTCAAAAAAATATTAGAGTTAATTAAGGATATACAAAGAGAGCCTTTTTCTGGAATAGGGAAACCAGAACCTCTTAAATATGAGTTACAAGGCTATTGGTCAAGACGAATTACAGAAGAACATAGATTAGTTTACAAGGTAGCAGAAGACTTATTAATTATTTTGTCCTGTAAATATCATGACGATGAATAAGAGGTCATCAATTATTGACAGACTATTTCATATTTGTAATTTTGATGAAATATATCTAGTGACTTAGCATCGCACTCACGCTTGCCAAAGCCAAAATCACTTATTGTACCCATCTAAATATCAAAACTAACAGCATTTGCAATATAAAACCTAGCGAATAATTAGGTTAATATACTGTCGTACAATGATTACTGATAGGAGATAATACATAACTACCTATACTATTTTCTCAGGTGGAGAAAATTTTTGTTCCCAAACTGTTTATCAGCAGTCAAATTAGGGAATTATTAGGGATAGGAAATCATAACCCAATATTTAGTGGTTATATAAATTACATTATCGCGCATTTACTAAGGTAGCAGTGGCAATGTTAGAGCCGGAAAACAAATTGTTAGCCCTCAAGGATGGTTGGGTTTCTCACGACCCAAGAGAACAACAACGTCTCAAAGCAATATTAGAATTAGGTTTGCGACAACCAGAAACGATACCAGTCTTTGAAGAGGCGACTCAAACTGCTGCTCATTTTTTGGAAGCACCTATTTCTATTCTAGGTTTTATAGATCAGGAACGTCACTGGTTCAAATCGGCGGTAGGTTTATCTAGGCTAGGTTTGATGAATCAACTAGCTCAAAGTCGTCAGTTGTTGCGCCAGGAATCTTTCTGCACCCAAGTAGTAGAGAGTCATCAAATACTTGCCATCAATGATACCCAAAAAATTACTAGCCCCATACTTGCGACTGGTAAGTTGATCCAAGATTATGGCATTCGTGCTTATTTAGGCGCACCCTTAATTGATGCAGCTGGTAATTGCCTTGGTGCATTAGCCGTTATGGATCTAGTACCGCGCAATTTTACAAGCAGAGATATTGAATTTTTACAAATTATCGCCCGTTGGAGCATGAGCGAGTTTGAGCGTAACCGTCTACTCATGCAAGCCAAACCAGAAGCAAGTAGCTTCAAGAGCGCTCCCATGACTCTTCATGAAGAACCTAGTAATATTAAAGTTACATCACATAGCCCAGAAAAACGTTCTGATTCAACAAGGCAAGTCAAAATAGAACTTTTAGCCCAACTCACTCAAGAATTACGCACACCCTTAACATCTGTGTTAGGGATGGCAAGTGTTTTAGGGCGTGAGATTTACGGGCCGCTATCATCTAAGCAGCGAGAATATGTAGATATTATCCAACATAGTGGCAAATATTTACTTTCTCTAGTGAATGAAATTGCTGAACTAGGCGCAATAGATGAAAATGCCCATGTCATCAATCTTGCTCCTGTGGATATTGAAATGCTGTGCCAACAAGCTATCAATACTCTAGAAGAAGCGGCTAACCGTCGTGAACAAGATATTCGTTTGTCGATAGAACCAGGACGTAACCGTATTTGGGCTTTGGACAAGGACAAAGTGCGGCAAATATTGTATCACTTGATTTTTAGCGTGGTTCAATTGTCGGCTACTGGCAGTATTGTGCGTATTCATGTTTCATATAAAGAAGATACGCTGAATATTACTATTTGGGTTTCTCACCCTTGGTTAGGAGACGGTATTACTGACGTTGACCCTTACTTACGCCTCAATTCAATGTCTCTGATGGATTTTAGCAGCGAAGCAGCTATTTACAATATGCCGCCTGAACTTCATGAGGAAGTGGGAAGTGTACCAGTTACTATAGAAAAATTACAAACTTTAACTGATTCCTCTTCTGATATCTTGGCTGTAGATGTTAATGGTAATCCCACCAAATCCAAAGGCACTTTGTCTCGTGAAAGTTTAGGTCTATTGTTGAGTTGTCAGTTGGCAGAGCTGCACGGAGGACAAATTACCGTTCAAGGTTCGCCAGAAGTAGGACATCGCTATGTAGTGAGCTTACCCTTACAGTTAACTACAAATTCAGAAGTTAGCGAAATTTAACAAAAACTATAGCAAAGTGCTGATACCAATTCTCTATAAACAGGACTTACGCACCAATGTTATCTGTTAAGACTGGGTGTAAGGGTGTAAGGGTGTAAGGGTGTAGGTTTTGAAGGCTTACCCCCCTACACCCCTCTCTTACAAAGTTCTGATGCCTTCTCTTTCAGAGACGCTACCGCGAACGGCGGGCTGCGCCAACGGAGGAAGCCTCCGCTCAGACTTTGCGCTATACCCCTATACCCTTGTCCAAACCCTTGATTTTTCGTTTTCATGCGTAAGTCCTAATAAAGTTGCAGCCAAAAATTGTGTAGAGACGTTGCATACAACGTCTCTACTACGCCACAAGCTATAGCAGGGGACAGGTGATAGGGGACTCTTGTCAGGGCTGAAAGCCTTTGAAATTAAAGGTTTTAAAATTGTATGATGTCCTAACCTATGCTTCGACTGCTATACATCAAGAAACGGTATGAGTTGTTGGTGCTGAGTACTGAATGCTTAAGCGCGGTAGCGGGGCGTTCAACCTGGGCTGAGTTAGAATTTCAGGACTTACGCACCAAGGTTATCTGTTGAGACAGGGTGTAGGGGGGTAAGGGTGTAAGGGTGTAAGGGTTTTAAAGATTTACACCCCTATACCCCTCTCTTACAAAGTTCTGAGCGCCGGAAACCGGCGCTCAGACTTTGCGCTATACCCCTACACCCTTGCCCAAACCCTTGATTTTTCGTTTTTATGCGTAAGTCCTAAATTTCTTTCCTCGCTCCTGTGTACCTCTGCTTCCCTGAGTTTTCCCAGTACCCAGTACCAAATCCCCAGTACCCTATACTAAAATCCCATCGCCTTGGCTACAGATCCTAAGTCTGCCTCAATGCCTTGTTTAAATTGGCTGTTGCTGTGCTTAATTGCTGTATCTGGGTCTTTGAGACCGTTACCTGTGAGGATACATACTACTGTTGCGCCTGTGGGTACTTGGTCTTTGACTTTCAATAAGCCGGCGACGGAGGCGGCGCTGGCGGGTTCGCAGAAAATGCCCTCTGATGAGGCTAACAGGCGGTATGCGTCGAGGATTTCTGCGTCGGTGACGGCGTTAAAGTTGCCCTGGCTGGCTGTTTGGGCGGCGATCGCTTTATCCCAGCTAGCGGGGTTGCCGATGCGGATGGCTGTGGCGATGGTTTCGGGATGGGCTACAGGTTGTCCATTGACTAGGGGGGCTGCACCTGCGGCTTGGAATCCCATCATTCGGGGTAGGCGATCGCATTTCCCGATTTGATGATATTGACAAAAACCCATCCAGTATGCTGTGATATTCCCTGCATTGCCTACGGGGATACATAACCAGTCTGGGGCATTCCCTAAAGCATCGACAACTTCAAAGGCTCCTGTTTTCTGCCCTTCCAAACGGTAGGGGTTGACTGAATTGACTAGGGTGATGGGATAGCTTTCCGCCATCTCGCGGACAATTTCTAAGGCTCTATCAAAGTTACCTTTAATTGCCAAAACTTCCGCGCCATACAATAGTGCTTGGGCTAACTTACCCAAGGCGACATAACCATCGGGAATTAAAACAAAAGCTTTCATCCCTCCACGCCTGGCGTAAGCGGCGGCGGCGGCTGAGGTATTCCCTGTACTTGCACAAATTACCGCTTTGGCTCCAGCTTCCTTAGCTTTGGAAATCGCCATAGTCATCCCCCTGTCCTTGAAACTGCCAGTGGGGTTAAGACCATCGTATTTCACATACACCGTGACTTGTCTACCGATACGTTCTGCGATCGCTGGCACAGGAATTAGGGGAGTGTTACCTTCTAACAAAGTTACAACTGGTGTTTTCTCGCTGACAGGTAGATACTCACGATAGGCTTCTATCAGTCCGGGCCAGGGTTGGCGATAAGATTTAGCAACAGACAAGCTCAAAGTCACGGGATTTAAGTCTTTTTCGCTAAGGATGGGATATGGAAAATTTTAATTAAGTGGAAAGGTTAAAGAAACAAATTTTTGGCAACTTTTCTTTCCAGAAGATTAATATTATCTCTTTTTGTCCAAGTCTTCCACTGCTTCTTTAATAAATGTTAAGTTTAGCGCCAATTGGTCAGGTGACAGTTGACAGTTGACAGGTGACAGTTGTTATTCTCCCCTGCTCCCTTTTACCCTCCTGGGAGGACAGGGTGGTTTCATACAACTACTTTGCTTAAAGCCAAAAATCAAATTTGCGTCCTACTCAACATTTTGACGTATCCTCAAAAGCATAGACTTTCAACCACTAACCGACATATTCAATATCAGACTTTCATTCACCCCTACACTAAAACTAGTATTTGGGAGCGAATTGTCAAAAATCTGCCCTTGAAAGCCCAGCCCCCGAAAAATGCTCAATCAAAACCAAACACCTCTAGTTGATGCGATAAAGGCTTGTGCAGCGCGTTCTCATGCGGCTTTTTACACTCCCGGACATAAGGGAGGGAGGGGAATTGCACAATCTTTGGCTGATTTGCTGGGTAATTCTGTGTTTGCGGCTGATTTGACAGAGTTGGCAAATTTGGATAATCTATCAGCACCGCAGGGTGTGATTCAACAAGCGCAGGAGTTAGCGGCGGCGGCGTTTGGGGCGGGGCGGACTTGGTTTTTGGTGAATGGTTCTACTTGTGGGGTAGAGGCGGCTATTCTAGCTACTTGTGGCGCTGGGGATAAAATTATTTTGCCTCGGAATGTGCATTCATCTGCGATCGCCGGTTTAATTGTCTCTGGTGCTATGCCAATTTTCCTTAATCCTGAATATGACCCAGTTTTAGATATTGCCCACAGTATCACACCCGATGCTGTACAAGCTGCTTTGCAACAACATCCTGATGCTAAGGCGGTGTTGACGGTATATCCTACATATTACGGCGTATGTGGGGATTTAGAAGCGATCGCCCAAATCACCCATCAATACAATATCCCCTTACTTGTAGATGAAGCCCACGGCGCACATTTCACTTTTCACCCAGAATTACCTACCTCAGCTTTAGCCGCAGGAGCAGATTTAACTGTACAGTCAACTCACAAGGTACTGGGTGCAATGACCCAGGCTTCCATGCTGCATATCCAAGGCAATAGGATAGATGTTGATAAAGTGAGTAAGGCTTTGCAGTTGTTACAGTCAACCAGTCCCAGTTATGTACTTTTGGCTTCCTTGGATGCGGCGCGTCAGCAAATGGCTGTGTTTGGTAAAGAGTTGATGTCTCGTACTTTACATCTGGCGAATGAGGCGAGGGAAAGAATTAGTCAAATTGCTGGGTTATCGGTGCTGCATTCTCACAGGATATCACCAGGGTTTGCGGCTTTGGATCAAACAAGGTTAACTGTCACTGTTTCCGGTTTGGGTATAACTGGGTTTGCGGCGGAAGAAATTTTAGATGAAAAGCTGGGTGTGGTGGCGGAGTTTGCCAGTTTGCAACATCTCACCTTTATCATTAGTTTGGGAAACAAGCCTGCTGATATTGAGCAGTTAGTTCAAGGGTTCACTCAATTGGTGGAAATAACTCCAACTTACCCCCAAGTAAATAGGGAAATTGAGACTAATTTCGCTTATTTTCGGGAACTTTCGCCCCGTGAAGCTTTTTTTGCTGATAGTGAGATATTACCTGTGGAACAGACAGGCGATCGCATTTGTGCCGAAATAGTCTGTCCTTATCCACCGGGAATCCCCGTTATTATGCCAGGGGAAGTGATTACAAAACCAGCCCTGGAATATTTGCAACATATTCAAAGCTTAGGTGGATTTATCACAGGTTGCGCTGATACCAGTCTGCGTAGTTTAAAAGTTGTTAAAAAATGACATTTTAATTTAACGTGAGTTCGACCAACGTTGTTTTGACCTCACCCCCAACCCCTCTCCTACGAGGAGAGGGGAGTAAGACGTTCAAGAAGGCAGTCCGGCTTGAGGCAGAGGGCAGGAGGAACCAATTGGAAGGGGATTGTGACCCCTCCCAATTGGAAGCTCCCAAATCAAAGATATGTCCGGGGCTTGTGACCCTTACTCCTTTCAGTCGTGGGCAGAGGGCAGGAGACATTCCTCCTGCCTCCTGCCTCCTGCCCTCTGCCTTTTCCGGTGAATAAAAATCTTGTAATTGGGTAGACATTTGTAGGGGCGGGTTAATCAAATATCATCAACAATTAACGATGATCCCGGTGAACCCGCCCCTACCGAGTCTCATAGGCTCCAAGCATAGGCTATTTTTTGGATATAGAAGGTTTTCCTAATTCACTAGGACTTACGCATGAAAACGAAAAATCAAGGGTTTTGACAAGGGTATAGGGGTGTAGGGGGGTAAGCCTTCAAAACCTACACCCTTACACCCTTACACCCTTACACCCAGTCTTAACAGATAACATTGGTGCGTAAGTCCTGTTCACATCAGACGTAAGTTAATTTTCTGTTCTCATTCATCTTCTGTACAGTTCATTAACTAGGAGTAATCAAGCTTTTACAAAATAAACCCTCAATTAAATATTAATTTTTGTAACATTTAATGAAATTATATTAAAATTATATTATTTTTTACTAGACTAATAAATCTTTCCTCCGTGTTAACACGGAGGAAAGATTTGGGAAAAAATGAATTACTTTTTTACAGGTTTTAGATTATCAAAGTTTGCTGATTTTTGTTTTTTAGGTTAATCATAATTAGTTACTTAACTATAAGAAATGTATACACCAGCCAATTATCAAAATTTTCCGCAGCAGATAGTAAAAGCCACTTATCAAAAACTAAAGCAGTTATTGCCGTCTATTTTTGGTATTTTTATATTTTTAACTCTCTGGCATTTTTTAAGCTTGCGCCCCAATACAACTTTGCCTTCACCCTTGACAGTTGTCACCGATACTTGGGATTTAATTAAAGACCCTTTTTTCCAGAAAGGAGGGAATAATAAAGGTTTCTTCTGGCTAATTATGGCAAGTCTCAGGCGAGTTGTAGTTGGTTATTTTTTGGCAACAGTTATAGGTATTCCCATCGGTTTTATTATTAGCCTCAATAGCTTTTGTCGAAAAGCGGTAGACCCACTGATACAGTTATTGCGCCCTGTTGCTCCCTTGGCTTGGCTACCTTTAGCGCAAGCAGTATTTCTCAAACCCAATCCTTCAGCTATTTTTGTAATTGCGATAACTGCCATTTGGCCGATTATTTTAAATACAGCTTTGGGTGTAAAACTTATACCTAAAGATTATATTAATGTAGCTAAGTTAGTAGGTTTATCACCATTAGAAAACTTTTATAAAATTCTCCTACCCGCAACGTTACCTTATATATTTACAGGATTAAGAATTGCTATTGGTTTATCATGGTTAGCAGTTGTTGCCGCCGAAATGTTGCTTTCCGATGATGGCATTGGCTTTTTTATTGTTGATGCTTACAACAATGCAAATATTGAGGAAATGATTTTAGCAATTATATATTTGGGTGGCGTTGGCTTGGTGCTAGACAAAATTATGGCATTTATCGCCGAGAAAGTGACACCTCAAGAGTAATAGGACTTACGCAAGTGTCATAACCAAACTAACTGTAGGGTGCGTCAGCCCCAATAATTTCGTACAGATTCAGGACTTACGCAAGTGTCACAATTGGTGGTTGGTGCGTGACGCTACAAGTCTCATTACTACGTTCAAATCTTTTCGCAGCGTCACACACCCTACAGAAAAAATCTGCCAGTTGCGTAATTCCTGTTAAAGAATAATCAATTTTTTAAGTAAATACTATGTCTAATTTTGTAGAAATCAGGGATATCAACAAGGAATTTGTTGAGAATGGAAACAAGAATATTGTTCTCAAAGATGTCAACTTAGAAATTCAACAGGGAAGTTTTGTATCTTTGATAGGACATTCTGGCTGTGGTAAATCTACGCTGTTAAATATCGTAGCTGGTTTAGAGAAACCGACTCAAGGTCAAGTGCGAGTGGATGGTCAAATAGTCAAAAGACCATACCGCGATCGCATGGTAGTCTTTCAGAATTACTCCCTGTTACCTTGGCTAACTGCTTGGGAAAATGTGGCTTTGTTCGTTGATAAAGCCATGCCGCGAAAATCCAAAAACGAACGCCGAGAAATTATCTCCTCGCACCTAGAGATGGTTGGTTTAAAAGATGCAGTTCATAAAAAGCCCTCACAACTGTCAGGAGGGATGAAACAACGAGTCGCCCTAGCCCGTGCTTTAGCTGTTCAACCCAAACTACTCCTCCTCGATGAACCATTTGGCGCACTAGATGCCCTCACCCGTGGTTCATTGCAAGCAGAATTAATGCGTATCTGTGACATCTACCACATCACAACTATCATGGTGACTCATGACGTAGATGAAGCATTATTACTCTCAGACCAAGTAGTAATGTTAAAAAATGGCCCAGCCGCCACCATCGGTCAAGTCTTAGATATCCCCTTTGAACATCCCCGTTCCCTAGAAATTAGAGACACCCCCAAATACCACCACCTACGCCACGAATTAATGCAATTCTTGCAAGGTCAAGAAATGGGGGGGATGAGGGAGAAACCCACCCCTAGCCCCTCCCTGGAGGGGAAAAGGGAGATGAGGGAGACAAGGTAAACAGAAGTTCTTTCCCCAGTCCCCAGTCCCCAGTCCCCAGTCCCTAACTATGGCAAAATTTAACAGAAGACAATTTATCACAACTGCTGGCGCTGCTGTCCTCACACACACCCTCAGCAACTCCACTAATTCCACCGTTGCCAAAACCCAATTAAATTCAGGTGTTTACGCTGGTTATAGTGACAGCCCAGAAGTCACAACAGCCACACTCGGCTTTGTACCTGTCACCAGTGGCTGTCCTTTGATTATCGCTCAAGCTAAAGGCTTTTTTGCTAAACATGGTCTGCCTGATATTCGTGTCGTCAAACAACCTTCATGGGCAGTGATGCGCGACAAACTTATGTTAGGTGCTGCTGATGAAGGCTTAGATGGCGGTCATCTCCTGTTTCCTATGGTTTACCTCATGGCTACCGGGGAAATTACCTACGGGCGCAAAATTCCTATGTACATTTTGGCGAGGATGAATGTCAATGGTCAGGGAATATCTGTTGCCAATACTTACAAAAATTTAAACTTGAGTCTAGATAGTTCTGCCTTAAAATCAGCCTTTGCCCAAAAAACCCAAGCAGGGGAAACGGTGCGTTGTGCAGTTCCCTATCGCCGAGTCACTGGTGATTTTTTCTTGCGCTGGTGGTTGGCTTACGGTGGAATTGACCCTGAGCGTGATTTATCAATCATCGTTATTGCACCCCCACAGATGGTTGCAAGTATGCGTAGCGGTAGCATGGAAGCTTTTTGCGTGGTTGACCCTTGGCATCATCGCCTGATCAAACAAGGTCTTGGTTATTCGGCTGTGACAACTGGGGAGTTGTGGCATAATCATCCAGAAAAAGCCTTCACAATGCGGGCTGAGTGGGTGGATAAATATCCCCAGGCGGCGAAAGCCATGCTGGCGGCATTTTTAGAGGCACAAATTTGGTGTGACCAGCCAGAAAATAAAGCTGAATTATTTGAGATTGTGTCACAAAGGCAATGGATTGGGGTGAAAAGTGAGTTGATCCGCGATCGCCTTTTAGGTAAATTTGATTATGGTAACGGGCGGGTAGTGGAAAATAGCCCCCACGCCATCAAATACTGGCGTGACAGTGCTTCATATCCTTACAAAAGCCATGATTTATGGTTTTTAACTGAAGATATGCGCTGGGGTTATCGTTCCCCCGATTTTGAAACTAAACCCCTAATTGATACCGTTAACCGGGAGGATATATGGCGAGAAGTTGCTAAATTAATTGGTCAAGAGTCAGCAATTCCCGCTAGTACATCACGGGGCGTTGAGAAATTCTTTAACGGTTTAGAATTTGACCCAGAAAATCCCCAAGCCTATCTCAATGCTCCCAAGATCAGGATAATGTGATGGTGGAAGATTCGCCGGGTAAAAGTAGTATGATGAAACTTAAGATTCCACAACTTAGCCTCAGTATACTGAGCTTATTACTTTGGGGGGTACTTGGCATCATGGCGATCGCCAATTTCACACCCCCAGCATTAGCACTTGATTACAACAAAGAAATCTTAATTGAAGCCGACTTTTCTGGACGTGATTTAACAGACTCTAGTTTCACCAAAGCCAACCTACGCCAGAGCAACTTTAGCAACTCAAATTTAACAGGTGTTAGCTTCTTCGCCGCCAACTTAGAAGCAGCCAACCTAGAAGGAACAAACCTCACCAACGCCACATTAGACTCAGCTCGTCTCATCAAAACTAACTTAACAAACGCCATCTTAGAAGGAGCGTTTGCCGCCAACGCCAAATTTGACGGGGCGATAATTGACGGTGCAGACTTCACTGATGTCCTCCTACGTCCAGACGAGCAGAAAAAACTCTGTAAAGTTGCCAAAGGTACTAATCCCACCACAGGACGAGACACCCGCGATACATTATATTGTCCTTAGCTTAGAGTCTACTGTAGGGTGGGCAATGCCCACCACATTCTGATTAATATCAGTTTTCATAACCAAAATAGGACTTACGCATAAAAACGAAAAATCAAGGGTTTGGGCAAGGGTGTAGGGGTATAGGGGTATAGGGGTGTAAATCTTTAAAACCCTTACACCCTTACACCCTTACCCCCCTACACCCTGTCTCAACAGATAACCTTGGTGCGTAAGTCCTGCAAAATAAGAAAATATGACTTTATTCATAGCTGATTCATGACTTTTTTCCTAGTTTGCCCATTCAGCTCTAATTTTATGATTAATATGGGTTGATTTAGCTAAAATCAACCTGTTTTGATGGTATGTTAATTCAGGAGCATAATTACTATGGTTACTCGTCTTGCAAAAATGGTTACTAGTCTGGCGATCGCTAGCATTAGCATTGGTAGCCTTTTGAGCTTTGCTCCCCCAGCTTCAGCTCAACAAATCATAACTTGTGAAAGCCAGAATAATCGCAGAAACACTTGTGCTATACCCCCAACAGGCAGAGTGAGGCTCATCAGGCAATTATCTGATGCTGACTGTAGAGGGAATTGGGGTTTCACCCGCAATCGTATTTTCGTCAGAAATGGTTGTCGAGCTGAGTTCTCTGTAGGCAATTCTCGATTTTACAGAAATGGCAGATACGACAGAGATGGCAGATACGGCAGAGATGATAGATACGACAGAGATGATAGATACGACAGAGATGATAGATACGACAGAGATAACAGATACGACATATATCCCAGGTAAGACAGTTATCGAAAATTTGGGTTGAAAACCCCGTCCTTATAGGACGGCTTTTGGTAGAATATGGTTGTGGAAGGGTAATCAACCACTGAAAAAACCCTATTGCTGCCTAATACGCAGAAGCTGAACCTTGACAAATGAATCTTGCTGGTTCTACTTCGTAGTTCTAGTATCACCTGGAAGTAGGTAAAAGATTTACAGGTACTAGACGAACAGCATTGTACAGAAGCGATTAATCGCTTCTCTACCAAACAAATATTGCACACTGTGCAACTATGGTCGGGCAGACCAAAAGTTAACGCTTGGGGAGAGAACCACCTCTGGCACAAGATACCGCAAGGAATCGGGCGCTAAGTGGACTCATTGAACCAAGAATCCCCTGCCTTTTTAAGCAAGTGAGCGAAAGCGAAACTTGGTTAGGCAGGGGAGTGTCAAACTTTCTATTTGAGTTCGTAGTAAGGACTTTAGTCCTTCCTGCTACCCTCAAAGGTTGGAATAAGTTACTGCCATCTCACCCATAATATATATAACTTCACACCTTAATGGCAGTAACATATTAATTACTACTAAATATGTCTCAATATTTGTTTTCTCAATTCAAAAATAATGAGTTTAAAAATTTATATCACCAATTAGCTCAAGTTTTTACTATTTCACAAAATCAGATATCTGAATTTTATGAAACGATGCGGAAAGAGTTTGAGGAAGAAGGATGTACTAAACACACTTTTTCTAGAAATATCTTTCATTCATCTAATGAAAGCTTTCAGCAATTGTATGATAATGCTTGGATAATCGGAGTTGATATTCCCAGCATACTTGAACGAAATGACCAAACTTTAAATAAAAAGACAATTGCTATACTAGGGCAAGACCCTCGAAGGCAAAGTGATACAAGAGTAGAAGAAATTGAAATTGCTACACCATACGCTCTACATTCAAAGTATTGCCGTGAAAAACATCACAGCACAAGACTTTATTTTGATCTAATTCAGGTTTTACTAGATAACGGATACCGTGTTTATTTGACAGATGTGTTGAAAATTTGGATTAGTCAGGATAATAATGGTAAGCATAGCATTCCTCTGATAAAACAGGAGCGAGAGCGATTCAGAAAAATTTTGCAACTAGAGTTAGAGATATTTGAGCCTCTTGCTGTTATTACTTGGGGAAAAGTAGCAAATAAAGCAGTCCATAGCCTAGACTCTAGCATCAAACATCTTGAGTTTCCACATCCTAGTCCTGCAAATCATCACAGTTGGACTAAGATAATGGGTAAACCCTCAACAAGAACCAATCGTATAGAATATTGGCAAGAAGAAGTTTTGCCTTTACTCAACAATTTATAGACTAGTTTACTTTTCTTTATTGTTGAAGATTATAGGCGATCGCTGTTTTAGATTCTACTTATCTAATACTAGCCTAACTTCATCCATATCTAGATGATCGTAAACAAAAGCCTTGCGTAAAAGCGAATGCGGAATAAACTCATCATACTTTTGCATTTCTGGCGCTTCCGCAGAACTTACCAAAGCCTCACTCATAATTCTCTGTTCACACAAAGAAACAATCTCTTGCTGCAAATATTTATATTTACCCTTACCTAACTTAACCGTCAAATAATAAGGATTAACTCCGCCAATACTGCTAATTTCCAAAGATTCTCGACAAAAAGTATTCAGTAACCTTTCCAAAGTACGGTAAGCCACAGTACCCAGCCAAGGAAAAATACAACATTTATTTTTTTCTAACTGCACAATTTGCTGTTTATCTAACTCAAATTTATTTACTAATTCACGCACTTTTCTTAAACGTAGAACAGCATTCTTTTGCAAATAACTATATTCTATATCTTCCAATAAAACCCGGCGCATTCTCTGCAAAACCTTAGTGTGAATTGTCCCACCACCACCGCGCCAATAACTTGTAGCTTTACCTTCCACTTGCTTAACTATAATGACTCTTTTTTTAAAGTCAACTTCTGTAACTTCCCATGTCATCCCCGCTAAAGCAAATTGACTACCAACAATAGGCGGTGTGACAACACTCCCAATTTCTTTCGTACCTTGCTTCACAGTATATTCTTTATTCTCGGCGAAGACAGCATAAAATTGAAATTTACCTACTATTCTTTCCCCCGCTAAACCCAGAATTAATTTATTTTCTTCAGTATGTTGAATATGACCAATATCAATTAAATAACATAACAGTAACTTATAATCTTCTGGCGAAATAGCAGCAAAAGGAGACAGACTCAAAACTTGTTTAGCTAAAGCCGCAGGCGAAATTGCTCCCGCCGCTACCAATATACTCATGGTCTGGTGATATAACAAACTCAAAGGATATTTAATCGGCTTAATTGGTTCAATCCATCTTTCTTCTAAATATAGTTGAATAATCGCTATACATTGTAAAAGTTGCCAAGGAATTTGCTCAGGTAAAGATGCTTCTGCTGCAAATTCATCCTCAGCGCAAACAAAGCGCATATCAGCCGCTTCACCTCTTCTCCCCGCACGCCCCAAGCGTTGTAAAAAACTCGCTACAGATAAAGGTGATTCTAATTGTATCACTCGTTCCAAATGACCGATATCTATACCTAATTCTAAAGTGAGAGTAGCCGCAGTCACTGCCGGACTGTGAGGTTCTCGCATGGCATTTTCTGCCGCTTGTCGTAAGCTAGCAGAAATACTTCCATGATGCACATGATATATATCTGGCTGTGCTTTTTGGCTAGCAATGCGTCGCAAAGCTGCAATGATTGATTCAGTTTGTGTACGATTGTTTGCGAAAATTAAACATTTGCGTGATTCACTCAGATTAAAAATGTATTGCTCGTAGGCTGTGGCTTCAGATTCATCTACATCTTTCTTAATATAAAAGTGTTCTAAAGCTAATTTGATTTGCCGTTTTCCCGCCTCAACCTTTGGTGTTATCACTTGTCTATCAGTTCCAGAACGCAACCACTCTTGCGCCATCGAATAATCACCTAAAGTTGCTGATAAACCAATGCGACGGGGTTGGGTTTTCGTCAATTGTGCCAAACGCTGCAATTGGCAAATAATCTGACAACCACGTTCTGAACCCATAAAAGCGTGAATTTCATCAATAATCACAAACCTTAAATCGCCAAACAGACGTAATATTTCTTTATGTTTATTAACTAATAAACTTTCCAAAGATTCTGGCGTGATTTGCAGAATACCTTGAGGATTTTGTAGAAGTTTATTTTTGCGACTTTGCGCTACATCACCATGCCAATGATAGACAGGGATGTTAGCTGATTTTAATAAATCGTTAAGCCGTGCAAATTGGTCATTAATTAAAGCTTTAATTGGCCCTATATATAATGCACCTATACTATTTGCCGGGTTGTTATGTAGGAGAGTTAAGACTGGTAAAAAAGCCGCCTCTGTCTTCCCCGCCGCCGTAGCAGCAGTAATTAATAAATGCGCGTCCGTGTCAAACACTACTTCACAAGCCGCCGTTTGAATAGGTCTTAATTCAGTCCACTGATGATGATAAATATATTCTTGAATAAAAGGTGCGAGTCTGTTGAAGGCGTTAGTCATTGGTCAGTTATCAGTTATCAGTTATCAGTTGTCAGTTATCAGTTATCAGTTATCAGTTATCAGTTATCAGTTATCAGTTATCAGTTATCAGTTGTCAGTTATCAGTTGTCAGTTGTCATTAGTTTCTTTCCCTCTTCCCCCTTCCCCTTTCCCCTTTCCCCCTTCCCCAGTCCCCAATATAGCCATGAAAAAACCCGGCTTGACCGGGCAGATGTACTGTTTGTCGAATTTGTGGTTAGAAATTTACAGGTTGATGTCGCAAGTTAAAGGGCAAGAAGCGTAAACGGTGCTTTGCAATTGTTCTTCCTCTCCGTGCAACCAACTTAACCATTTGATTTCTTTGGGGTGTACACCTTTGACTGTCAATACACCAGCAGCTAACAAAACTGCCATGACATTAAACATAATCAAGCCGCCTGCTACAAATAAAACTGCACTAACAGGCATTACAGATTGCAACACAATTGACAACAGACATCCGACCGTAGCCATCAAAACCACTAATGGAAAACCCACAACCAACAAGCACACTGCCAGCGTAAAAGTCCATATCAAGAAGCTCTTGATAACTAACAAGGAGTAGGTTTTTTCGAGATTAGCACTCTGAGCCGAAACCATGACTTTTCCTCCTAAATTCACAGCAAGTTGCGATTCAGTAATATTTCGCTTATATAAAATAAACTGAATACTTCAATGAAGTTTCAGTATATAAAACCAATCTGAGAAAATGAGCATTTATTTATTAAACTTTACAATTAATTTTTTTCAATGATAAATGTAAAGCTGGATTTACATTTCATGATTTATCTAGCTTTCGGTATCTATCTGGAGAAGTAGAATACAAAAACTCTGACCCAAAAAGTTTACTGCAAACTCTTTACTTAGATTTTGCTTAACATTTCTTATGAAAGTTCCTCTTGTTTCTCATAATTCTCTGGTGGCGCTAAACAAGTTATGCACAGATAATTTGGCTGTTAATTGCTAGCTATTTTTGGCGAACTCAGCTTTGAGTTTCTCATTTACGCCGATGGAATTGACCTCAAATAAGTTAAAAGTATAAATAACTACGTATATTTATGAGTGTTTTTGCTGATGCTGTGCTGGGAAAGCTTAGGTTAAACAAGTTTATATGGATTTATAATCCCTTTTTTATTTTATGGTTAAAAAAATTACATAAGCAAAAATATCATTGTAACAAAATGTAAATAGGAAATTTTCAGCAAATCGGCTTTTTTCATGCCGCTTGCCAAAGCTATTAGCACTCTAAGGTGATTTTTTGCTGTTTCCAGTTGATTACCACAAAAACATAAAGTTATATGACAGAATCCCACTCTCTATCTGGTTCTAATTCTGTGACTGCGCGTAACATCCCGCCAATCCCACCGCCACCGCCACCGCCACCACCATCGTTAATTACCCAACGTCAACATACCCAAACGTTGGATATGTCAGAAGTTAATAGAAGCGCTAATGCTGCACCGCCGCCGCCTCCTCATGCGGCGCATCGTCCAGGGACACCACCACCAATCTCTACGCCAGATAGCGATACGCCTTTAACTTTGGCGCGAATTATCAGGGAGGCTTTTGATAATGGCTTTTCTGATATTCACTTAGGTGTTGGTGAAATACCAAGATTCCGTAACCGAGGCGAGATTAGCCCAACTGATTATCCCGAAACTGACAAAGAGGCTTTTATGAGTTGGTTACGGGAAATCATGACTGAGCCAGAAATTCAACGCTTCCAAGAACATTTAGAATTTGATGGTGCAACTCAGTATGAATTCGCCCGTGTACGGATTAATGTCTTTGACTCTCTCAAAGGCTATGCAATGGTGCTGCGGTTGATTCCACTGAAAATCTTATCTATTGATCAGTTGAGATTACCGCCAATATTTCGGGATATTTGCCACTATCACAAGGGTTTAATTTTGGTGACAGGGCCGACTGGTTCTGGTAAATCAACGACGATGGCGGCGATGATTGATTATATCAATCGCGAGATGCCTAAGCACATTATCACGATTGAAGACCCAATAGAATTTGTTCACCAAAGTCGCAAGTCGTTGGTGAAGCAACGGGAAGTGGGAATGCACACCCGCAAATTTGATAATGCTTTAAAAGCAGCTTTGCGGGAAGACCCAGATTTGATTCTGGTGGGGGAAATGCGGGATAAGGAAACGGTGAATACTGCATTGAAGGCGGCGCAGACTGGTCACTTGGTAATGGGAACTCTGCACACGAATAGTGCGGTGAAAACTATTGAACGGATTCTAAATTTGTATTCTGGTGAAGAACAGGATGCGATGCGAGTGGCGCTAGCGGAGTCTTTGGTAGCTGTTATTGCACAAGGTTTGTGTCGGACAACTGACGGTAAGCGGGCTGCTTTCCACGATATCCTCATTAATACGGAAGCGGTTAAGGAATGGGTTAAAGATGGTAAATATGATGAAATTACTGAGCTGATGAAGCAAGCTAGTTTTGATGGGATGATTACGATGAATCAGTCTTTGTACAATCTCTATCAAGATGGACGGATCACGGAAGAAACGGCTTTGGAGATGTCACCAACTCCTAACGAAATGGCTCAGTTTCTCCGAGGTCGGGTTTAGGGACTGGGGAAAAGGGGAAAGGGGGAAAGGGGAAGGGGGAAGGGAGAAAGGGGAAGGGTAGAAGCCTTTGCCCTTTTTTCTTTGTGGAGACTTGTTAATATTATTTAGTTTAGGTTTTGTACTTTGGACTGTTGACTGTTGACTATGGACTGTGGACTATTGACTATGGACTGTTGAGTTTTGGGATATCGTGGCTAAATCGACTCTAGAAAATTTATCGATACCTGAGTTATATAAGGGTATTGCCCTGTTTACGCCTGGAGGCGATTTAATTTACTGCATTGACCCTCACAAACAAGGTCGATGGCATTCGCATTTGTGTGCAGCTTTGCAGGAGATTTTAGACTTACCGGAACCGCCTCATTTTCTAGTACCTTGCTACACTGCAACGGTTGACCATTGGTTAGATACTCAAACTCAGCAGGTAAAAGTTTTTGCGGAAGCTTCTCCAGCAGTGTTGAAGCATCAAGCGGTGCTGAACGCGATTTTCAATACGGGTGACTTGGTTTGGCAACCTGCTCCTTGGCAAGAGGGTTCTTGCGATCGCCTGGTATTATCAACTTATCGCTCTTCGTTTCCCCAACTTTGGGAAGACCACGATTTAATTGTTAACTTAGACCTTTCCCAACAGGTTCCTAAATATCATCCACCGGCTATGACGGTACAAAAGACGCAACTGAAAACATATGTTCTGCGTTTGTTTGTTGCTGGACACAGTGCTAATACGGAACGGATCTTGAAAAATCTCCATGAACTGTTGGAGCGATCGCTAGGCTATCCTTACACTATGAAGGTGATTGATGTTTTGACTAATCCCGAACAAGCAGAAATTGACCAAGTTTCCGCAACTCCTACCCTAGTTAAGGTTTGGCCTCTGCCAATTCGCCGCATGGTTGGTGATTTAGACAACGCCGATAAAATCTTACAAATGTTAGGGGCGATAGAGCAAACTTAGATAGGGGACAGGTGACAGGTGATAGGTGACAGGCTGAAAATCTGCTTGCTATAGGAATCCGATTTGATTTATGAAAAAATCTCGGTATATGTAGTATCTGTAGGGCGCTGCACTGCCCACCATATCATGGCTTTGGTGGGCAGTGCAGCGCCCTACCTATATTTCAAAAATCAAGTATGAGTCCTATAGGATTGTTAATTTATCTATGTCCTCATCTAAATCAAAGTCTAATTTGGGGTTTGAAAACACACCTAATCTCTCTCTAAGACATTTTTTAGGGAACTCTGCTTTTGTGTTAAATATTCCTTAATTTCTGTCTGACTTAGCCTTCTAATTTTTGCTTGCGGTCTAATTTTTTGTAGGAAACCGTTCTGGCTGCAATAGGAAGCACTGATTTTCCTATATACGTAAGCAGTAGTCATACCAGAGAAACAAAAGTATTCTCCTGTACGTAGTTGTTGAAATGTCATAAAGGCATTTTGAGTTACCTACTTATTTTATACTTATCTTTACTTTTTGGCTTGAATAATGAAAGTTAAGCTTTTCTATAAGAGGTTATTTATAAAGTAAAAATAAAATTCTTTTAGGGTATGTTAGGCGCAGACTTTGGCTATAGGTTCTCATGAAAAATATTATAGAAGCGCCTCAACACCATCTGATCTAGCGGTGCGTGATGACTATCTGCCTCAGCACCAAATTAACTAAAATTTGGCAACAGTATTATTATTGTGGTGGGCATTGCCCACCCTACTCTACCTAAAGAATTAAGAATTGATGGCAATTTTCCCAAATTCAGTAACCAACAATTCCTCAAAACCATTTTGAATTGGTATTAGTATCTGCTACTGGGTAGAAGTAAAATATCTACAAGTTCACCCACTGTTAAACCCCAACCCGCTAAAACAGTTAAAATCCAAAACGAATCTATTTTTTTAAAGCCAGCAAAACGTAGTTCTAAATCGGCTAAAAGAGTAGTGGCTATGGGTATGAGAAACAAGCTCAATAATACTGACCAAGTTGCAACTAAAGCAATAGATGCGCTTAATAATATGACTACTACCAGAGTGCGAGAGCCAAAAGAAACTAAACCTTCTAACCAAGAAATACTTCTACGAACTACAGTTATAGCAACAGTAGCAATAAACGCTCCTACTAACCAAACAATGTGATGCGCTGCTAGATACCAGCCTAAAAGAGCGTAAGCTAGCCACAGGAGTACCAAAGGTAGCAGAGGAATTTTTTGAAAATAACCTATATTCATACTGTTTTGATAGTTGTAAAAATATTAGCCAAATGCTTATACTTTAATAAAATTACAATATATAGATTACTTGCTTCAAGGAAGATTCGTTAGAACTGATTATTCTAACTTTAGATAAATTTAAATAAATTAATCATGTTTAAACAAAAAATAATATTTGGTTACAAAAAAACTCAGCCGCTATAATAAGTCAGGACTTACGCAAGTGTCACAATTGGTGGTTGGTGCGTGACGCTACAAGTCTCATGACTACGTTCAAATATTATCGCTCCTCACACACCCTACAGAAAAAATATGCCAGTTGCGTAAGTCCTATAAGTTTTTTACTTGTGGCTGTCTAACTAAATAAAATATATAACTTGAAAGTTTAAGAGGCTATTTATAAAGTAAATCTCAAAGCGAGAAAAACGAGCTATGACAAGGATAAGATACAGAAATTTGATGAGGAGCAACAGCAGACTAAATTCAACAAGCGATGTCTACTAAAGGCTACACCTACGCTGCAAAAACAAGACACCCGACTTTGTGGAAAAGTCGGGTATTTATAACTAAGTAATTAAGCAATTAAACTGAAATCGCTACTACTCAAAGTAATATCAGGATTACCTAAACTGGCAAACTCAAACACTGTACTTGTACCCAAAAGACTACCATCCTGGTTGTAGAACAAGCTCCCACTACTTTGGCTAAAGACAATACGCGCACTACTAGCGTTGACAAATTCATTATCACTGACAACCGCAAAATCAGTTAAAGTTTGTCCCACACCATTAGTAATTGCATTAAAAGTAGCTTTACTCAACACAATTTTGTCTTGTCCCACCTCAAACAGGCTAATGTAATCAACCCCTAAACTAGAACTAAAGACACCACTAGCTTGGAATAAATATTGATCGTTACCAGCACCGCCTGTCAAAATATCATCCCCTAGTCCACCCCAGAGGGTATCATTTCCTGCTAACCCTTGCAGTTGGTCATTTCCACTACCACCAGCAAGGATATTATTTAAGGCATTACCTGTCAAACGGTCATTACCTGTACCGCCTGTAGCATTTTCGATGACGTTGTTAGCAGAGAGAATTAGCTTGAGATTGCTATTCACTGTTTGTGATGTAACTACACCCAGGTTTGCTTGGACAGCTACAGTAGTACCACTGAAGTTAATAGTATCAACACCACCTGTAGCGGTTTCAACAATTGTGTCAGTTCCCAGAGCAGTATTGGCTACGAAAGCATAAGTATCATTGCCATCTGCACCAGAGAGAGTATTATTGGCACTATTACCTGTAATGATGTTATTTCCGGCATTACCTGTACCGTTAATAGCTGCTGTTTCTGTGAGAGTGAGATTCTCGACGTTGGTTGGCAGAGTGGTAGTCGAAGAACTTGAGAGAGTATCGGTGATAGTTGTAGTAACAGTACTCGTACCCAAGCTGGCATTAGTGGGAGAAGTTAAGCTGAGTGTAAAGGTTTCATTTGCTTCATTGGTGGAATCATTGAGAATGGGGATATTAATGACTTTACTAGTTTCCCCTGGGTTGAAAGTTAGAGTTCCAGTTGTGTTGGTATAGTCTACTCCTGCTGTAGCTGTACCATTAGCAGTGGCATATTGCACAGTGATAGTTTGGCTACTGGCTTGGGACAGACTAACTGTATAGGTGGCGTTTTGAGGGCTAGTTAAGCCTTCGACTATGGTTTGGCCAGCATTAAGATTTATGGTAATGCCGGAGGGATCATCATCAGTAATGGTTCCGGTAACAGGTGTTGTCGTGCCGATGGTGTAACCTGTACCGCTTGCTACCGTCAAAGCAACGGTTTCATTACTTTCATCGGTGGTGTCAGCCGTGGGGTTAATAGTCAGGATGGCTGTACTTGCACCCGCAGCAAAGGTAATTGTACCTGTGGTATTGGTGAAACTGGCTGCACCGCTTTGAGTGTAGTCAGTGTTGAAGGTAGCTGTACCAGCCACTCCAAAGTTAATGGTTAAGGTGTTAGCAGTACTTCCTGTGCGGGTAAAGGTGTAAATCAGATTGGGAGTACCGTCTTCAGTCACGCTACTGGGAGAGACGGCTAGGGTAATAGAGGGTAAAACAGTGCCGATGGTGATAGTTTGATCTAAAAATTGTACTTGTTCGATGTCATTCAATATATCTACACCATCACGATTAGACACTGTATCGGTAATTGTAAATACCCCATTTGTACTTGTAATTTGATATTCGGAACGATTACCTGAATAAACAGCGATATCATTACCCGCACCACCGTAGAGGGTATCATTACCCGCTCCTCCTGATAATCTGTCATCCCCTTGTTCCCCAAACAAACGGTCATTACCACCATTACCTTGAAGAGTGTCATCACCTAAACCACCAAACAAATCATCATTGTTGTTTGTACCTGTGATATTGTCATTTACCACTGCCGTACTGAAAATGAAATCCGTGGTTAGCAGTTGGGTTTTACTAAAGCCATTGATTTTTAGTTGGTAGTTACCACTGGAGATGTTGTTGAAGCGTGCCGCAATGGTGGCAATTCCGGCTGAGTCATTATTCAGGAGTAGTTGCAGGGTATTGTTGTCGCTGATGCCCACAGTTCTCAGATCGATTTTGTCTTGTCCCTGGACAAAATCTGCAACTACATCCACAGACTGGGACGATGTGGCAGTGTTGAAGGTCTCGAACACAAACACGTCATTACCCGCACCACCATAGAGAGTATCATTATCAAATCCGCCTAATAATCTGTCATTCCCTTGTTCCCCAAACAAACGGTCATTACCACCATTACCTTGAATAGTGTCATCACCTAAACCACCAAACAAATCATCAATGTTATTTGTGCCTGTGATATTGTCATTTACTACTGTCGTACTGAAAATGAAATCCGTGGTTAGCAGTTGGGTTTTACTAAAGCCATTGATTTTTAGTTGGTAGTTACCACTGGAGATGTTGTTGAAGCGTGCCGCAATGGTGGCAATTCCTACTGAGTCATC
>NZ_JACJSG010000015.1 GCF_014697625.1 Anabaena azotica FACHB-119
AGTTATCAGTTATCAGTTATCAGTTATCAGTTATCAGTTATCAGTTATCAGTTATCAGTTATCAGTTATCAGTTATCAGTTATCAGTTATCAGTTATCAGTTATCAGTTATCATTAGTTTCTTTCCCCTTTCCCCCTTCCCCTTTCCCCCTTCCCCTTTCCCCCTTCCCTATTTCCCATGATGTGCGCCACTGTACCATTTCAGTAGGACTTTGGCTAATTTTTGGGGATTGTGTCGCACGAAGCCGGTTTCATCTTCGTACAAGACATTAGCTAAAACTATTCTTCTCCCTAGTTGGGCTACAGCTTCTCTATCTAAAAATACAGGATGGGAATTTTGTTGAGCGTAGCGGATAAGTGATTGGGCTGAGGGGGATTTTTTGTGTACTAGTACAGCATCAAATAACCTTCTACCGCCGCAAGCATTGTCAATGGCGCGAATGTGGTCAGCAACAGTGTAGTCTTGAGTTTCGCCTGGTTGGGTCATGACATTGCAGACATAAATGCGGGGGGCAACGGAAGCGGCGATCGCATCAGCAATTTCTGATACTAATAAGTTAGGAATCAAACTGGTATAAAGGCTACCAGGGCCAATAATAATATAGTCAGCTTCTTTGATAGCTTTAATAGCAGCAGGTAAAGCCGGAGGGTTGGCAGGAAGGCAACCAATCTTGACAATTTTACCGCCAGCCTTGGGTATGCTAGACTCACCCTCAATGATGCGACCATCGGCTAATTCTGCCCAGAGACGAACATCGCTAAGAGTAGCAGGTAAAACTTGCCCGCGCACAGCTAGAACTCTGGAACTAGCCGCAACAGCCCGTTCTAAATCACCAGTGATATCGCTCATTGCTGTTAAGAACAAATTACCAAAGCTGTGACCAGTCAAACCATCCCCAGCCCGGAAGCGATATTGAAATAACTCAGTTAATAGCTTTTCCTCATCCGCCAAGGCTGCTAAACAGTTGCGAATATCCCCTGGTGGAAGCACACCAAATTCCTGACGCAACCTCCCAGAAGAACCACCATCATCTGCTACAGTGACGATCGCCGTAATATTAGCGCTGTAGGTTTTTAATCCTCTCAACAAAGTAGATAGTCCAGTACCACCACCAACTACAACTATTTTCGGCCCCCGATACAGGCGACGATGGGCTAACAGTACATCAATCAGTTCTTCTTCCGCACCCGGTCTTAAAACCTGAGTAATTGACCCGACAGTGCGAGTTTGACCCCAAAGCAGCAATAACAAGCCGCCCAAAATTACCAAAGGGCCGCTGATATAGTTGGGTAAAATGTTGGCTATGGCTCCTAAAAAACCTCTAATCAACTCCAACATCCAAAAAATGGGGGTCAGCTTCACCCAAATTGCTAACCCCAGAATCGACAGTAATACACCCCCAACACTAATTAGCAACCAACGTTTGATCGAAAGTCCAGGGGATAACCATTTGAACCACTGGTTCACCCGATGGGACGTGCGACTGTGCGATGGGCTACGCCCCGCCAAGGGCGATCGCTTTTGCAGTGCGTTGAGGGCTTGTCTGAGAAAACCGATTGACATACCTGATTCGGAGCCGTGGTACAAACAACAATTAACAGAAAATGTACACTAACTGGTTTTAACACCAAGTCAGAAATTATGGAAACTTTTAGTTTTACTTGGTCATTAGTCCATAGTCAGTAGGGGCGGGTTTATAGAGAAATTCATGGCGAAAACAAATATATCAGTTAAACCCGCCCGTACAACAGTCAACAGTCAACAGTCAACAGTTAATGGAAAAACGCATTTTAGGATTAGACCCTGGACTGGCTATTTTAGGATTTGGTGCAATTACTTGCAAGCAAAGCCCAACCCAAGTTCAAGATACGTTGGTGGATATCTTGGATTTTGGAGTGATTAGAACTTCGGCAGATGTAGATGTAGGACAACGCTTGTGTATTTTGTTCGACGATTTGCACACCCTGATTGACCATGTACAACCTGATTTGGTTGCCGTGGAAAAACTTTTCTTCTATCGTATGTCAAGTACTATCCTCGTGGCACAAGCTAGAGGTGTAATTATGTTAGCCTTGGCACAGCACCATTTACCTTATGTAGAGTTTACCCCAGCGCAAATTAAACAAACTCTAACGGGCTATGGTAACGCCGATAAGTCTGAAGTGCAAGAGGCGGTAGCGCGAGAGTTGGATTTAGAGGAAATTCCTCAGCCTGATGATGCTTCTGATGCTTTGGCTGTGGCTTTAACAGCCTGTATGTTGACGGTTGATTGAAGAATGACAAGTAGAGGTGGATGATTTGTGCGATCGCTTGAACCGTTCAACTTTGGTTGGGGCGATCGCTTTTTACGGGAAGGTAAATTTGTCATGTATGCTGGGATGTTGCTAGGCTGGCGATATCTAATTTTTGAGTATCTTGCAGTAGTATATTAATTCGCTAGTGCATCATTTTTATTTATAGCGATCGCTCATGCCATTCTCTAACTTCACCAACCCTTACAAAAATCCTGCTGACGTACCAGAAAAATATCGCCAGTCCATGAATCTACAGAAATTATTTAAGTCTGATGGTTCTTACGTGCGTCCGGCAGAAGACCCTGTGACAATGTGGGCGATCGATATTCTACATACAGAGTATGGTGTTCCACTAGAGGCGATGGCGCTAGAAGTAAATGCAGATTTTACTGAGGGAACTTATCAGGGTGGGCGACGATATTTAGGACGGGTAGACGTTGTAATTTTCGATGATCGTTATGCCGATTCAATAGGTAATCTGGATGTAGCCTTCATTGCGCTGGAGGCTATGGAACCAAGTAAAAAAGTTGGTGGGACTGAAGCCGAAGGTTGGGTAGAGCATCTTCATCGAATAAATTCTTATACCTCTGCTTCGCCGTCTGTACGTTATGCAATTTTAACCAGTGGTAAGCACACAGAAATCTATCGCCGTGACCTCGACTACCCAAGAAAACTAGAACCAATTGGCGATTTACCTAAGTATGAAAGTGTGCGTAAAGCAGCACAGCATAGTAATTATACAGTTATCCTTAATCCTAGTCAGCCTGATGGGATTCAAACAGGACTAACACCATTAACCCGTGAAAAATTTCGTGAAGTTTTGGGTGACACACGCTCTGGATGCCACTCGATTTTGAGAGATAATGAGGGTTTGCAACCACAAGAAGCAGTAGATGCAATGGTTAAATTCTTGTTTGCTAAGTGGTACGACGAACAAGCAACTATTGACATAGTAAAGAAAACAGGCGAACAACGAGCCTATGTATTTAGTACCACTAAGGAAACTGACCCAGAACGCTTATTTGTTCAAGTAAGAGAAACTTTTGAAAAAGCCAAGCAGTGGGAAAGAGAAACATTAGCTAAAAAATTTGGTGATGATTTGGGTGTACGTTTAGCTTTTAGTGAGGCTGATATGCTGCAATTCAAGCCATACACCACAATGCAAATAGTAGAACGGTTAGCGCCTTATAGTTTGCGAAAATCTTCAGCAGATGTCAAAGGTGGGGTATTTGAGGATTTTTTAAGCAAAACTTTCCGTGATGATTTAGGGCAGTATTTCACACCTACGCCAGTAATTAATTTAATGGTGGGTATTTTACAACCAACAGTAAATGATTATGTTGGTGATCCTGCTTGCGGTTCAGCGCGGATGCTGACCCATGTTTTGGATTATGTGCGTAAACAAGAGTATGCAAAAGCAATAGCCAATAATGGTGGTAGTGCTGAAGGAATTAATCCTGAAGAACCAACAGAAGAATTTATTAAATTTAGAGATAATCATTTATTTGGTGCTGAATATTCCCGCAATGTAATGCACATAGCGCGAGTTAATACTTTAATGAATGGCGCACAATATGCGGATTTAAAAGTCATGGATTCATTAGAACGATTAGGCAGTATTACGGGAGGAATTACAGAGGGACTACCAGAATATCCTGGGTTTTATCTAGGGGGGTTAACTATGATTTTAACTAATCCCCCGTTTGGTTCTAAGGTGACTAATGAAGATGTTTTGAAGGATTTTGCAGAACGAGATGGAGTTAGTAAGAAAAATGGCAAGGTTGTGAAAAATATTTCCCAAGAAGTCGCTTTTCTTAATCGTTGTCTTGAATTTCTTGCACCAAAAGGTAAGTTAGCGATCATATTACCTGATGGAATATTGGCTAATAGTTCAATGCAAGATGTACGCGATTGGATTTTACGCTGGACAAAGTTGAAAGCAGTAATCAGTTTGCCACAAGAAACATTTGCACCCTATGGTGCTGCTGTGAAAACTAGTCTAATTCTTTTAGAAAAACGAGATTTTGATCAAATAAACGCTGAATGTGATGATGATTATGAAATTTACATGGCACGAATTGATGATATTGGATATGACAAAGCTGGTCGAATTACTAGCTATCAAAATCAAAAATTAATATCTGTTGAAATTCAAGAAGTAATTAATGATTTAGCTAAGTATTAGAACTAAACATGGAAAAAGCAGTTATAAATTTGAGTGATTTACGTAAACAAAAAAGATGGGATTTCTATATTTTTTCTTCAGCCTCTACAAAAATAGAGAAAGTCTTAAAAAAAATAAAATATCCAATATTTCCTTTACAGGAGATCGTTAAAAGAACTGAGCGTGGTTTTTCTGGAACCCTTGAATATAGATCAGACGGAATACCAGTTTTATCATTAAATTGTATAACTGCTGAAGGGGTTGCTATATCTAATGCTAATAAATTTATGTCTTTGGAAGAACATCATAAGCTATACAGGAGTGCTGTTAAGCGAAATGATGTTTTAGTAGGCTTATTTCTACGTCCTAATATGAATATTTCCGCCGTTTATGAGTTTGATGAACCTGCTAACATTACTTCATTTTTAGTAAAACTGGAATTAAAAGAAGTAGTCTATCCACAGTATTTATCTATGTTTCTTAATTCTTCATTCGGTAAAGACTTGATACAGCAAAAAGCTATAGGTAGTATTCAACCGTCTATAACTATTTCTCATTTACGAGATTTACCTATTCCGTTACCTCCTTTGGATGAACAAAAGAGTTTAGTAGAAGCTATACGTCATAAACAAATTGAAGCTTTAGAACTCCAACGAAAAGCAACAAAGCTCATGGAAGAAGCTGGTGAAATAATAGAAAATTTTTTTAAAAGTAAATAAGATTATTTATGCAGGCTAGATATATTACGGGTTATTCTAAGACTGAAAAGACTTTAATTAAAAATATAAAAAAATATTTTGATGCTCTAAATGCTACATATGATCAAAAATTTAGGGTTAATCCATCTAATAATTACCGTATAGCTGAAGCTTATTTAGCAATTGATTATGAATTGACTATCAATATTAAATGGGAGCCTTCACCCCAGCCAAAGCTATTAAATTTCGATATTGAATCTAATCAAGATATTGATATAGATAAACTGAATGATTTAATTGCAGAAGTAGCAAAAAATTATTTTGGTAAATTAACCCTTGTTTATAGTTCGTGTGGTCGTTCTCGGAATTTAGCAAGTTTTCCTTTATTTATAGATTTAGAAAATGTTATTAGAGAATTAATCATTAAAGTGATGATTTATCATTATGGTACTGAGTGGTGGGATAACGCAGGTATTAATAATGACTTATTGAGAAAAGCAGATAGATATAAAAGAAATGAAACCAACAATCTATTACATAATTATTTTGACTTACACCCTATTTTTTATTTAGATTTTACAGATTTGCAGCAGATTATCGAGGATGAAGATAGAAAGCACACAACCAATAAACCATTTCAAAATATTTTTGATAATTATGATCAGGTAGATATTATAGGTAAAATTGGTGAGGCTCGTGAATTACGCAATCGGGTAATGCACGGAAAGTATTTGACTAAAGAAAACTTAAATAGCCTGCAAAGTTTTTGTGGTCAATTACACAGATTTCTTATACTACGAAACCATGTAGGAGATTTTCATGAACGAAAGTTACATGGTAATGAATTTTTGAGTAATTAATTAGAAACAAAGATAGCTTTTATTTAGGTGAAAAAAGGTTTAGATAAAATTCTTCCTTTCCCCGGATGGCAATATCTACCCCGATAACCTAATCTGCACGGGCATCATCCCCGCAGAACTGAACGGTAGACCATGCCCTCATTCCCAAGCAGGGCGCTTTCCAGACATCAAACCCCTTAACCTAGAAGACTCTACATACAGCATTGACAAAGGCAAACCCGGCGACCTCTGCCCAATTTGTGCCAAACAACAACTTTCCCACCTGGGACATTGGCAAGGTAACAGAAATCACAAATTTCCTAAAGAACTTTTATCACTGCGGTTATTTAAGTGCCGGATGTGGCTGTTGCTGGTTGTTACCGGACTACAAGACCATGATGCAACTCAACTTCTACCGCAATGGTGAAGCAGTGATGAGCGAGTGTAGAGAAGCGATCGCCCCATTTTTACACCCAGCAGCAATAGAAGTAAAGATGCAGATTAGGCGATCGCCAAATTATTTAAATCTTGTCAGAAGCCATTACTTTATATCCTCAATTTAGAGAGGTCTAATAATCAGAAATTTTGAATAACATTACTAATCACCACAAATTAAGCTAAGTATTGCGGACAATAACCTAATCCATCTATGAAATGTTTGCGGAAAATTTTAATTTCATCACTTTGAGGAATGCCATGACAAACTATAGCAACTTGATAGCGGCGCATGACATTAGTAATTGTTGTTCCTTTTTCTAATTCCATCAGTACTGAATTGATTAACTTGGATGGAGAGTAAACTACTCCTAACTCATTCAAAACAGCTTTAACGTTTTTATCCTGTTGAGCATCAAGGGTAGATTTCATCTTGATGTTAACCACCCACCCATCAATTTGACTAATAACTGTAACAATGTTACTCGGAATATAGGCACAGGTGGTTAAATATTCAACTAGGCGCAGAGTCAGGCTGGCATTGGCTAAATGGTAGAGATATTGCATATTAATTTTCTTGATAGTGATTCAAATTGTCATTGAATTGGGCTGAGTTGAATCTGCTTGTGAAATAAAAAATACTGAACAAATATAAAGAACTTATGAAGATAATATTCCTTATTTAAGAAATAATACTGTGGAAAGTGAAAATCCTTGATATTCAAGCACCCTAGAGAATGTAACAATCTATGTAGATTTGGTACAAGCGCCAGGGAAGGTCAAGATAATGCGAAATATTGTCCAGGGGTGATGAATGTTTTCACCAGATGCCGCTTATGAAAATTTTGTTGGTAGAAGATGATTTATTAATCAGTACGGCCCTGGCTGATTTGTTAAGAGCAAATCATTACAATATTGACTTAGCCAATGATGGCGAAATGGGATTAGGGCTGGCAATGTCGGCAGAATATGATTTAATTTTGCTGGATTGGTTGCTGCCTAAGCTGGATGGGATTAGTTTATGTCGGCAATTGCGATCGCAAGGTTATCTTAAACCAATTCTGCTACTGACTGCTAAGGATTGTAAGGCAAATCTCATCGAAGGTTTAGACGCGGGAGCAGATGATTATATCATCAAACCCTACGACTGGGAGGCATTGCTGGCAAAAATTCGTTCTTTGTTACGCCGCAGTGGGGCGATCGCATCATCTATATTAAGTTGGGGAAATCTCACTTTAGACCAAATCTCTAGCAAAGTAACTTGTAACGAGCAAATAATTTCACTGACAGCGACAGAATACAAATTGCTGGAATTGTTCTTACAAAATCCCAATCGCATCTTTAGCCGCAAGTTAATTCTCGATAAGCTTTGGGGGTTTGATGATGCACCGATTGAAAATGCAGTGACTACTCACATTAAAGATTTACGCAAAAAACTCAAAGCTGGAGGTCTGACTCAAGAAATCCTCGAAACTGTTTATGGAATGGGCTATCGCTTAAATCCGGTTCCAGTCGATACTCATCATACCCCAACGCTACCACAACAGTACCTGGACAAAAAACCCCGCACGAAAGATTTAACTGCTGTTAATCGAATATTAGACAAATTTCGCAATTCCTTTAGCCAACAGGTGACGGTGCTAGAACAAGCAAAAACTGCTCTGTTGGGTGGAAACTTATCAGCCGAGTTACAAGCGCAAGCATTGCATGAAGCTCACAAGTTAGCGGGTGCAATGGGGACATTTGGATATGCTGGAGGTTCTAAACTGGCGCGAGAGTTAGAACATTTACTATTAGCTAAAAGTAACTTCACTGAGGGGGAAATTACGCAATTTTCCCGACTGGTGACAGCATTGCAACAGGAGTTGACAAAGCCACCTGCAACCCTGACTGCTCAACCTGCCCCTTTACAGCAGACTCATCGCATACTAGTAATTGATGATGATACTAATCTTACCGAGCAGTTATTGGCTAGGGCGGATGCTTGGGGAATGCGAATGAAAATTGCTTCAGATTTGGCGACAGCGCGATCGCGTTTAGCCTTAGCAACTCCTGATGCAATTTTACTCGATTTGAGTTTCCCTGGTACTGAAGAAGATGGATTAACGCTGTTGCGGGAACTGGGAGAAAATCACCCAAATCTGCCAATTATTATTTTCACTGCCAGAGATAGCCTAGCTGATAGGCTGGCGGTGTCACGCTTAGGTGCAAAACAATTTTTACATAAACCTTCGACAATTGAGCAAATTTTTGAGGCGATCGCTCGTGTCCTACCTCCAGCCAAACCATCAGAAGCTAAGGTATTAATTGTTGATGATGACTCTGTAATGCTAACTAAATTATCACAGTTACTTACTCCTTGGGGTCTAGAAGTCGTTACTTTATCCCAACCGCAACAATTTTGGGAAGTATTCAAAGCGACATCACCAAATTTAGTTTTGCTAGATTTAGAAATGCCATTAGTTAATGGTTTAGAGTTGTGTCAAGTTGTGCGCCAAGATGCCCATTGGGGAGATTTACCGATTTTGGTAGTAACAGCCCATACTGATGCTCAATCCCTACAACAAGCTTTTGCCGTCGGAGCCGATGATTTTATCAACAAGCCAGTGCTAGGCCCGGAACTGGTGACAAGGGTACTAAGCCGCATTGAAAGAAGGCGGTGGAAAGGTTAATAGTTAATAGTCATTAGTCATTAGTCATTAGTCAACAGGTAATAGAAAGGTCAGGGGAAGTCATGAGAGTTGATCAGCGATTATTAGCTTATGGTGTGGTGATTGGCTCAACGGCGATCGCTCTGCAATTGTCGCTTTGGTTAGAATATCTGATATCTCGGACTATTGGTGCTTTTTTTTATATAGCGATTATTGTCAGTAGTTGGTATGGTGGTTTTTATCCAGGGATAGCTACAGTTATTCTCTCAACACTATTACTTGACTACTTTTTAATTCCCCCGCGATATCAATTTTTGCCCTCGCAACCAGAAGATATATTGCGCCTGGGTTTATTCTTTTTGGTTGCCTTGTGCATGAGCCTGCTGACTAGCAATTTTCTCGAAAGTAAACAGAAGATTCAACAACTGGGTCAACAATTAGCTGAGGAAAATGAACGCAAGCAAGCACAAGGCTTACTGCAAGCGCAATTTGAGCAACAACGCTTAGTCATGGAAATGTCCCAGCGTATCCGGCGATCGCTTGATTTACAAGAGATTTTGCAAACTACCGTCGATGAAGTGCGGCAGTTTTTGGGGTGCGATCGCGTGATTATCTTTAAATTTTTTCCAGGCTGGGGTGGTACGACTGTAGTTGAATCGGTTGCGCCTGCATGGATGTCTATTTTAGCACTGGAGATTTACGACCCTTGCATTGGGGAAGAAAACATCGCCCCCTTCAAAAGAGGCTTAGTTACTGCCAGAACTGATATTTATCATGCTGATATTAGCCCTTGCCATGTCGAATTTCTGGCGAGTCTACAAGTAAGGGCAAATTTAGTAGTTCCCATTCTTCTGGGAGACGAATTGTGGGGGTTACTGACGGCTCATCACTGCGCGGCTCCCCGTGAATGGGAAGCTTCCCAAATTGCTCTGTTGCGGCAGTTAGGGGAACAGGTAAGCATTGCTATTCAGCAAGCGGATTTGTTTGCACAAGTACAAACCCAACTCAGGGAACGTCAACAAGCCCAAGCAGCCTTAAAGGAAAGCCAAATCCAACTTCAGCGCCAATTAGCGGAAATTGAAACCATCTACCAGTCAGCCCCCATTGGGTTGAATGTTTTAGATGCAGATTTGCGCTTTGTCCGCATTAACGAGCGTCTAGCGGAAATCAACGGTTTTTCTGTCGAGGCACATATCGGTCGGACAATAAGGGAGTTACTGCCAGATTTGGCTGATGCAGCCGAACAACTGCTGCGTCGGATTTTAGCAACTGGCGAACCCGTTTTCAATGTAGAAATAACTGGGGAAACCCCAGCACAACCCGGTGTACAGAGGACTTGGTTAGAAAGCTTTCTGCCGTTAAAAGATGGCGATTGTATCATTGGTATCAGTACGGTGTGCGAGGAAATTACCGATGTCTTCGACGAGCTTCGCTTACGCAAACGCGCCGAACAAGCCTTGCGCGAAAGAGAAGCAACCTTACGCCTATTTGCCCAGTATGCACCTGCGGCTATTGCCATGTTTGATCGGGATATGCGCTATATCATGGCTAGCCAAAGATGGGTGGATGACTATCAGCTTGATGCGGTTGAATCAATTATTGGGCGATCGCACTACGAAATTTTCCCAGAAATATCAGCGCAATGGCAACAAATTCATCAACGCTGTTTGGCTGGAGCCAGCGAAAAGTGTGAAGAAGATTTATTTGTGCGCTTAGATGGAACCCAGCAATGGATACGTTGGGCAATTCACCCTTGGCATAATGCTATGGGTGAAATTGGCGGTATCATTATTTTTGGTGACGACATTACAATACGTAAACAAGCGCAAGTTACCCTGGAACAAATCAATGTCGAGCTTGAGCAACGAGTTACCGAGCGCACCGAAGCACTGACGGAAATCAGCGATCGCCTTTTACAAACGGTGATACAGCAACAACAAACCCAAATGGCGCTTTTAGAGCAGGCGCAACTCCTAGACTTGGCGCACGATACTATCATGACTTGCGATTTCAACGCGGTCATCACCTTCTGGAACGAGGGCGCTGAGTATATGTATGGCTGGAAAAAAGCCGAAGCTTTGGGACAAGTCAGCCATAATCTCCTGAAAACTCAATTTTCCCAGCCCAAAGAAGAGATTGCAGCCCAACTTTTGCAAAGCGGTTATTGGGAAGGAGAGCTTACCCATATCCGGCGAGATGGGCAATCTGTGACTGTTGCTAGTCGTTGGGTTTTACAAACAGACCCGGCTGGTAAACCAATTAAGATCCTAGAAATCAATAATGACATTACTGAGCGTAAACAAGCCCAAGCCGCTTTACAACAATATGTACGTGAAATTGAGGATTTGTATAACAATGCACCTTGTGGTTATCACTCCCTAGATGCCGAGGGGAATTTTATTCGCATTAACGATACAGAACTTCAATGGTTAGGATATACCCGTGATGAAATCCTACACAAGCAGTTTTTAGATATTCTCACGTTTGAGAGTAGACAGGTTTTTCTTGATAGCTTTCCTAAATTTAAGCAACAGGGTTGGGTGAATAATCTGGAGTTTGAAATTGTCAGCAAAGATAAAACCACCCGATGGGTAAGTGTGAATGCTACAGCCATTAAAGATGCAGACGGTAACTTTTTGATGAGCCGTTCCACGGTGTTTGATATCAGCGAACAACAAGCGGCGCTACGCGATCGCAAACGTAACGAAGCCATACTGCGTCAATATGAGCGGATTGTTTCCAGTACCCAAGATGGCATTGCCCTACTCAATCGCGATTACATTTATCAAATAGTTAATCAAGCTTACCTCGACTGGTGCAACAAATCCCATACCCAAGTTTTAGGAAAATCCATCAGGGATGTTTTGGGTGAAGATTTATTTGCTGACTTCATCCAACCCCGCTTAGATAGATGTCTAGCGGGAGAGACAATTCACTATGAAAGATGGTTTCATTACCCCAATTTAGTACCGCAATTTATGAGCGTTACTTACACGCCTTACCGTGAACCAGACGGTAGCATTTGGGGTATAATCGTTAGCCAGCACGATTTAACTCAACTTAAACAAGCAGAACAAATGCTTGAGTTTCAGGCTGTCATCACCCGCAACATGGCAGAAGGCGTATGTTTGGTACGGGCTACTGATGCGATGATTGTCTACGCCAATCCCAAATTTGAGCAGATGTTTGGTTATGAATCGGGCGAACTGAATGGTCAAAATGTCTCAATTGTCAATTATGCCACAGATTCGTTAACTGCGGAAGATGTCAATCAATCTATTCGCTCTGCCGTCTTACAATATGGTGAAGCGACCTATCAAGTCTACAATGTCAAAAAAGATGGCACACCATTTTGGTGTAGTGCGACGACTTCTGTATTCCAGCATCCCGACTACGGTGATGTTTTAGTAGCAGTTCACCAAGATATCACCGATCGCAAACGCATCGAAGATGCTTTACGCCAAAGTGAGGAAAAGTTTCGCCAACTTGCAGAAAACATCGATGCTGTATTTTGGATGAAAGATATTCAGCAGCAGCAAATTCTCTATGTGAGTCCAGCTTATGAAAGTATTTGGCAAAGAAGTTGTGCAAGTCTCTACCAAAATGCTTTAACTTGGTTAGATGTCATTCACCCAGACGATCGCTCTTACATCGAATCTGCATCCATCGAACAGAATAGATCAGGGCAATTTGATGTCAAGTATCGCATCATCCGCCCTGATGGTTCCATGCGGTGGATTCGCGATCGCGCTTTTCCCATCAAAAATGAATTAGGGGAAATGGTGCGGATAGCGGGTATCGCGGAAGATATTACTGAACAGCAAAAAATTGAGCAAATCAAAAATGAGTTTATTAGTATAGTTAGTCACGAACTACGTACCCCTTTAACTTCCATTCGGGCTGCACTAGGCTTATTAAATAGTGGTATCTACGATAAAAAACCAGAAAAGTTTAAACGCATGATTGAGATCGCCGCCATTGATAGCGATCGCTTAGTGCGTTTAGTTAACGATATTCTTGATTTGGAACGCTTAGAGTCAGGTCGTGCTGTTTTAGAAAAAAGCACCTGCAAAGCAGCCGATTTAATTGCACAAGCTGTAGACGGAGTAATTGCGATCGCCAAGCAGCAAAACATTACCTTTAATATTCACCCTACTGATGCTCAAGTCTGGGCTGCGGCTGATGCCATTATTCAAACACTGACCAACTTGTTAGGTAATGCAATCAAATTTTCTCCCCCTAATTCTACCATCACCCTGATTGTGCAACAGCAAACAGATTATGTACTATTCCAAATCACCGATCAAGGTCGAGGTATTCCCACTGATAAGTTAGAAGCTATCTTCGGCAGATTTCAGCAAGTCGATGGTTCTGATTCTCGTGTGAAAGGCGGTACAGGTTTAGGATTAGCCATTTGTCGCAGTATTATTGATCAACACGGTGGGCAAATCTGGGCAGAAAGTACCGTTGATGTCGGTAGTACATTTTTCTTTACTTTGCCAAACGGTGGCGACAGTTGACAGTTGACAGTTAACAGTTGACAGTTGACAGTTGACTAATGACTAATGACTATTGACTATTGACTAATGACTAAAAAACTACTAATCGTTGATGATGAAGCAAGAATCCGTGAGCTGGTGCAGGCTTGTTTAGAGGATTTGGGCGGATGGGATACTGTGGCGGCTGCATCAGGGACGGAATGTTTAACAATCGCTCAAACACAACCTGTTGATGCGATTCTGCTGGATGTGTCTATGCCTAATATGGACGGTTTTGCTGTGTATGAGCAACTGCAAGCAAATTCCACCACCAAATCTATACCTGTAATTTTACTGACTGCGAAAGTTTTGCCAAGCGATCGCGCCCATTTTGCTCAGATGGGAATTGCCGGTATGATCGCTAAACCTTTTGAACCAGTCACTATTTCTCAAGAAGTGGCTGATATTCTCGGTTGGGAAGACTAATCTTTAAACTTTGTAAAAATCTCTAATTCTTTATAAGTTCTTTATTTTTTTCATATATTGTTTTTGTTTATGGATAAACAAGCAACTACTAGACATAGCAATATATATGAACTTTTGTCAAGTTGAGCCAGTGGAAGAAGCCATAAAATTTACTTTGCTGCCATTCTATAGTAATGCTTTGAGTCAAATTCCAGATCGTAGATTTGGCGTTGCGGTTTTGCATTCACAAACCGTAATCATTCGTGCAGTTACTGTGCAACAAATGCAGAGAATTTTAGACCATCCCCTCACACAACGAGAACTCGATGTTCTAAAATTAATGGTTAATGGCAATACTAATCTGGATATTGCACAAGAGTTGGATATAACCTTGGGAACAGTCAAGACCCACGTTCGGAATATTTTGACTAAGCTGAATGTTAGCGATCGCACCCAGGCTGTTGTCTTAGCTCTCCGTTCTGGCTTAGTTTATTAATTTTTGGTTTTGTCTTATTCAGCTATTAATCATATCCATTTCTTGGCATCTCTTGGATTTGGTAGTTGATAATAGGTGATAGCCAAAACCCCAATCATAGTAGGTGACAGGTGAGAGGGGACAGGTGATAGGCTGAAAAGCCGCTTGCTATAAAAATTATATGATTCATCCTTGTCCTAACCTATGTGGCTACTGCTATAACTATAAAAGTCCTATTGGAGTTTTGAAATAGATGTATGGTGGGCATTGCCCGCCAAAAGCATCATGAATTAGGCAATTAACTCTTGACAAATATTATTACTATTGTACCTAGATAAACTATATTTTTTTGAATAAAAAAAGATTATCCTATTTTTCATAATTTTTATTAACACCAGGACTTACGCAACTGGAACAATAGTAGGGTGCTTCAGATGTAGAAAATCCTTGAATGTGTACGAAATTATTGGTGCTGCACCCTACAGTTAGTTTGATTATGACACTTGCATAAGTTCTAAACTCATTCAGCAGCAATAAACAAATTTTTAATTGATTGGGAGTCTAGTTAATGACTACTATAAAGGAGATAGATATTAGCAATAGAATGATATTGCTGATAGATGATGAAATCAGTGTTAAAGAAATTGTCGGACTTTGCCTCAAAGATTTAGGCGGGTGGAACGTAGTAATTGCTGATTCTCCTTTAGACGGATTGCAAAGGGCAGAGCTTTTTCATCCTGATGCAATTATACTTGATTTATCAATCAGGACTATGAATAGTTTTAGGTTGATAGAACAACTAAGAAATAATCCCCAAACTCAAGCCATTCCGATTGTTCTGTTAAGCGCTAAAGCGCGGTGGATAGACCCGCAAGTTCTGCGACAGTATCAAATTGCTGGTATAATTCTCAAACCATTTGATCCGGTGACACTGCATTTTCAAATTGCTGCTATTCTGGGTTGGATAGAAAGCTAATTAATTATTCAATAAAGTTCAATTAAAGTTAGCATTTCTCTATAGCATTACTCAGTATATTAGGGTATAAATTAATTATCCAACTTTGAAAGTAAAAGGCTCACAAGATTACTGTCGTCCAATTTATGCTCTTATTGTAGGTAATATTGCGTTAGTGATATCACTAGTGCGGCAACAGTTTTTAAGTATACTTTGCGAAAAAATACGGTATCTAATTTTTTTTAGCAAAATTAGAATATAACTTTTCTGGTGTATGGTGCTTGATCACTCTTTCGGTACTGAAATTCAATGGGAGCATATTCTGTCTCAACTCAGAATGCTTATTGTGCAAATTCATCAGTCATCGGAGTTGAGTGAAAGTCTGGAAATCATCGTCAGTCAAGCTAGAAGCATTTTAAAAAGCGATCGCACGGTAATTTATCAGTTTCTCCCCAATGGAGATGGGGTAGTAGCGGCTGAATCTGTCAGCCCCCAATGGATACCTATCCAAGGACAATTAATTTATGACCCTTGTTTTCGAGCTAAATGGCTAGAACAATATCAAGCCGGAAGAATTTCTGTAATTGAAGATATTGATAATACACCGCTCGTTCCCTGTTATAAAAATTTATTAACTGCATTACAAATTCGAGCTAGCTTAATAGTACCAATTATAGTTAACCCTCAAGCAGCTTCATCTCTTAATCTGTGGGGTTTATTGATAGCTCATCAATGCGGTAGACCACGCCAATGGAGTAGTTTAGAAATTGAGTTTTTACAAATACTAGCCACAGAATTAGGAATTTTTATTCAGCAAGCACAAAGATACCCTAAATTCTGCCAAATTTCTGATAGGATAAGACAGAAATTCAGGTTAGCAAAAACAAATTTTCACAAAAATAATCGAGAAAAAATTCCTCAAGAAACTGCATCTGCAATTGAACAGAATAGTATTGCTTCTGCTCTACGACAACATCAGTCCCCCATCTCCTCCGCAGACAGTAACGCGAACTGCATATGTGGTAGAGAAGAGCCGGACTGCTTCACCTCATCCCCCATGTCTTCATTGACTGATAAAATATCGGTTGCAGATTTGAGGGCATTTGACAGATTACAAACACCAATTTGGATTTATGACATCCAAAACTTGCGGATGTGGTGGGTGAACAAAGCCGCACTGCATATTTGGAATGCCCAAAGTCGAGAAGAGTTACTCAGGCGCAACTTTAGCGATGTTTCCGAATCTACCCGTATTCGCTTGCAAAGCTATATACATCAATTTCAGCAAGGAAAAGTTATCGCCGAAAACTGGACATTTTACCCAGAAGGTAAACCTGTATCTGTTCGTTGTCTGTGTTCTGGGGTGGAAATAGAAGATGGACGCATGGCGATGTTGGTGGAGGGGACAAACCAAGTCACAGAGGAAATTAATCAAGAAATTCTCCGGGCGATCGAAGCGTTGCGTCACACTACCTTGATGATCTCCCTGTACACAATGGATGGTGTACCCTTGATGCAAAACCCCGCAGCCCTTAATTGTTACAGGGATACTCTTCAGCCCAATGCTGCTAGCGACAATGCTTTTTTGCGTCATTTTGTGGATGCAAATATCGGACTACAAGCTTTGAGTGTAATTAATTCTGGTAAAGTTTTTAGTGTGGAAACTCAAGTCTTCACAACTGAGGGAATACGTTGGCATGGCATGGATATACGCTGTACTCGCGATCCGGTGACGGGTAATTCCATGATCCTAGTTAATGAAAAAGATATTACCAAACAACAAACTGCTCGGTTAGAACATCAGCGTACCGAGGAAGAGTTGCGCTGGCAGGAAGCTTTGTTACGTTCCATGACGGATACTTCTTTACTGGCGTTTTTTGTTGTAGATAATCGCACGGATGAAATTCTCTACTTCAATCACCGCTTCTGTGAAATTTGGGGTATTGAACATTTAGAAGCAAAGATGCGTTTAGGGGCATTAAAAAATAATGACATTATTCCTGATTGTATCAAATCAATCGCTGATGTTCCGACATTTGCTGAATCTTGTAAACCATTACAATCTCAAGATCATCGTTGCACGATTGAGGATGAAATTTTATTTGCCGATGGGCGGACGATTCGTCGCTTTTCTGCTCAAATTCGGGATATTCGAGATAAATATTTTGGCAGATTATACATTTTTGAAGATATTACTCCACGCAAACAAATCGAAGAAGCACTCAAGGTTAGCGAAGAAAGATGGCAATATGCTCTAGAAGGAAATGGTGATGGGGTGTGGGATTGGAATGCTCAAACCAACGAGGTTTTTTTCTCACGCCGTTGGAAAGAAATGTTAGGGTTTGCAGAGGATGAGATTAGTAACTGTTTAAGCGAATGGGAGCAACGGATTCATTTAGATGATCAAGCATATGTCTACCAAGAGATTGAAAAGCATTTTCGTGGTGAAACGCAACAGTATGTTAGTGAACATCGAATCAGGTGTAAAGACGGCACTTACAAGTGGATTTTAGACCGAGGAAAAATCGTCAGTCGATCGCCTGATGGTTCTCCCTTACGATTACTGGGAACCCATACTGATATTACCGAACGCAAGGAGATGGAAGAAGCATTGCGCTCTAGTAAGGAACGCTATCGTTCTGTAATTACAGCCATGACGGAAGGTATTGTTTTACAGCAAGCTGATGGTCGCATTACTGCTTGTAACGAAAGTGCCGAAAGAATTTTAGGATTAACGATTGATCAAATTATGGGGCGAACTGCCATTGATAAGCAATGGCAAGCTATTCATGAAGATGGTTCTGCTTTTGTTGGGGAAACCCATCCTGCCATTGTCACTTTACAAACTGGACAACCCCAATACAATGTGATCATGGGAGTTCACAAACCTGATGGTAGTCTCAGTTGGATTTCGATTAATGCCCAACCGCTATTTAAACCAGATGAATCAAAGCCCTATGCAGTATTAACATCTTTTACAGATATCACGGAGAGCAAACAGACTCAACAAGCGCTCAAACAACAGATAGAACAGGAAAGGCTGGTTTATGCGATCGCTCAACACATTCGTCAAACTTTGGATTTGGACAACATTTTAAATACTACTGTGACTGAGGTGAGGCATTTGCTCAACAGCGATCGCGTGATGATTTACCGCTTCAATCCAGATTGGAGTGGTGTAGTCATTACTGAGTCTGTAGCAGAACCTTGGCGGTCAATTTTGAATATGGAAATTATAGAGGGTTACTTTGTAGAAACTCAAGGAAAATTCTATCAACAAAATACAGTTACAGTTATTCCCAACATCTACACAGCAGGCTTTGCTCCTTGCCATGTGCAGTTACTAGAACAATTGCAAGTCAAAGCCAAGCTAATTGTTCCCATTTTACAAGGTAGTAATCTTTGGGGTCTGTTGATTGTACATCATTGCCGCGCCCCCCGCGAGTGGCAACCTTGGGAAAGTAACTTGTTGCAACAATTAGCCACACAAGTGGCGATCGCTATTCAGCAATCAGAACTGCATCAGCAATTGCAAACTGCTAACCAGGAATTGCAAAATCTAGCAATGCTTGATCAATTAACTGGGATTGCTAATCGCCGACGTTTTGATACCAAGCTGAATTACCTCTGGCAAAATCTCTTAAGAGAACAAGGTTTTATCTCATTACTTTTATGCGACATTGATTATTTCAAACGCTATAACGATACTTATGGTCATGCTGCTGGAGATCATTGTTTGCGCTTAGTTGCTCAAGCTTTTCAACAAACTGTCAAACGTTCTACCGATTTAGTTGCTCGTTATGGTGGGGAAGAATTTGTAGTTATTTTACCAAATACTGACATTGAAGGTGCTATGCAGGTTGCCAGGGAAATTCATCAAGCCGTTCAACAGTTGAGTATTCCCCATACTGCATCTGATGTCAAACCTTATGTCACCTTGAGCATAGGTATTGCTACCCTCATGCCTACACCTAGTATATTGCCATTGGATTTAATTGAGGCTGCCGATAAAGCCCTTTACCAAGCTAAAGCACAGGGACGCGATCGCTCGTTTGTTTACGAAATTTTTATCCCAATATAGGAATCCGATTTGATTTCTGAAAAAATCTCAGTATCTGTAGTATCTGTAGGGTGGCAATGTCTACTACGTATATTTCAAAAATCAAGTATGAGTCCTATAGCAGATTAAACATAGGACTTACGCAAGTGTCATAATCAAACTAACTGTAGTGGAATGTCTAGACTAAATTTGTGCATTAGAAAACTCTTGTGGGATGGGCATCTTGCCCGTCCAGTGTAGGCAAGATGCCTACACCACAAGAAAATTTTTTGCAACATTTTAGCCCGGTCACGCCAGTAGGGTGCGTCAGCCCCAATAATTTCGTACAGATTCAAGGATTTTCCCCTTCTGACGCACCCTACCCCAAGTGCCAGTTGCGTAAGTCTTGTAAACAATTATATTCCGTACTATAACTTTACTATTCTTAATTATTTTTCATATCTTTTCAATTTATTACAACTTTTCACTTCTTTATTAGTTCTTTATTTTCTTTTTATAAATTGAATGCGTTGAAGTTTCCACCTATAAAAAACTTTTCCGCATTATTTAAGAAACCCATAAAATTATGGCTAACTGTCCTTGCTGTTCAAACCAAATGTTGTTTCCAGCCCGCGCCCAGAAAACCAATTGGTTTTGTCGCACTTGCTGGCAAGAAATGCCTAACCTAAATCCAGAAGAAAATAGAAGCTTCTTAGGTTTTGCCATCAAACTTGTATCAGCCTTACAATAGCAGTTTTATTACTTGGAAAATATTTAAACTTTCTCAATACCAAAAATAACAACCTTGAGATAATTATCCAACTCTAAAGTGAAGGGTCGGTTATGAATTATAAAAACTTAAAAAAACTTAAAGCCCTAATTGCAGATGACGAAGACAGCAACCAAATCTGCCTGACTGTTGCACTAGAAAAAGAAGGTTGGGAAGTGAAACAAGCAAAAGATGGGCAAGAAGCGATCGAAAAAGTTTTAGCTTGGCAACCAGATTTATTGATTTTGGATAACCAAATGCCCAAATTAACAGGAGCAGAAGTTTATCAATATCTTCAATTACAAAAAATTAAACTAGCAGTGGTCATGATTTCTGGAGATAGCAAGTTAGAAAAGATAGCCTCTGATTTAGGAATTGCTTATTATCTGCAAAGACCATTTGATATGGCAGAGTTTATTCAAACTATTAACTCTGCCTACGAAAATTTTCTCAAAAAATGACAATTTTATCAAATAATCTGACAGGGATAAACTAGCAAATTCTTGTTATATATAATTTTTTAGTTTTGAATTAGTCAAGTCGCTTCTCTACGAGACGCTACGCGAACGCTCCAATTCAAAATTCGTCTTGGAAAGTTTCCTACGGCGGGAAACCCGCCGTAGGAAACTTTCCGCAAAATTCGCGCATTAAAGACAATTAGTGGGAGCTTGAACTCACCACTAATTGTTCGCGTAGCGTCCCGTAGGGAAGACCGCCAAATCAAAGATTTTGGCGGGGGCTTGTACCCAGAATTAATTAATTCAAAATTATTTCCATTCTTCTGTTCATTTTGAATTTTGAATTTTGCATTTTGAATTCAAAAAAGGTCAGGACTTACGCAACTGGCACTTGGAGTAGGGTGCGTCCGACGGGGAAAATCCTTTAATGGGAGTAAATTAAATCGTGGGATTACTAAAAAGTTTCCGATATAGCAGTAGCCACATAGATTAGGACATAGATGAATCATAAAATCCTCATAGCAAGCAGATGTTGACGCTATCACCTGTCCCCTGCTATAACACCATTAGCCAGCGATAATTTCAATGAGATGCCAATGACGGCTACGCTCAATTGACTGCTTGACATATTCAAAAATTTGTCGGCAATGATTATCTAATTGGAGAGGTAATTCTTCATTTTTAATGACGATACTCATGCGGGTTTCTGTTTCAGTAGCCATTGATTTATCAATAAACACTTCCACTTTCACCAACTTAGAAAAAGAAACCTTACCAGGAGTCTCAAGCGCCAAAATATAATCACTTGTGTAGTATTGAATTTCTAAATCACAATCCTGCAACAAGTCTAGAAGTAATGGCTGGAGATACTCAAGGTTAATAGCAATCAAAAATGAACAGGTATAACGACCCATAATAGCTCCATGCCTTTTGTGACACTTTGTCCATCGTATAATATCAAGGTAGCCAAAGGGCAAGTAGTTATGGTAGGTGACAGGGAACAGGGAACAGGAAACAGGGCTGAAACTCTCTTTGTATATTGCTTTGTGCCACTGTGGCTTTAGCCCTGTGAGAGTCAACGCCATATTCTTATATATGCTGCACCAAGAATCATGGCTACAAACTGCATCCAGTAGGCTAGGCTGGGTTGATTTACTCCCACAGGTGGGATGCTTAAACTACCAATGCCATAGAAGGACTGTTGAATATACCACCAAAATAAATAGAAAGAAACTGGTAATGCAAGAGGGATGTAAACAAGAATTAAAGGTAAAACACTGTCTATTTCGACTTTAGGAAAGTGCATTACATAAGCCCCTAAAACTGCGGCGATCGCACCATTCGCACCAATTAGTGGTACAGTCAAACTTGGTTCAACAAGAATTTGCACCAATCCTGTGATCACACCCGCACCTAGATAAAATCCTAAATAGCGCCATTGTCCTAAAATATTCTCTACACCCTTACCAAACACCCACAAAAATAACATATTCCCCAATATTTGGCTAAAACTGCCGTGTAGAAACATAGCAGATAAGGGGGAAAACAAACGCCAAAATACGACTATCCCCGCCGCAGGGTTAATAAGTGCATTCTTAATTGCGGCGCTAACTTGGAATGGAACTAAACCCCAACTATTGATGAGATAGCTTAGTTCACCACTCACTTCTAGTTTAATTTCCCATAGAAATATCACAAGATTAATACCAATCAACCAATAATTAACAATTGGCCGTCTACGAAAACGTAAGTTATCACTAATAGGAATCATTTTAATTAGTCGGTTGTCAACAGTCAGCAGTTCTCGAAAAACCTGTGGCAAGATTGGAATCAGATCACAATGCACTCAACTGGGTAAACTGGATGCTGGGAAATACACTTGTTGGAAGATACCAAATTATTAGCCACTTGGGAGGCGGGGGATTTGGTGAAACTTATGTGGCTTGTGATACTCACCTGCCAGGATTACCTAAGTGTGTGGTGAAGAAACTCCAACCCCAAGCCAATGATCCGGCAACTTTGGAGATAGCGCGGCGATTATTTGATACAGAAGCGCAGGTTTTATACAAATTAGGAATTGGCGATCGCATTCCCCAGCTTCTCGCCTATTTTGAAGAAAATGCCCAGTTCTATCTAGTACAGGAGTTTATACCCGGACATGATTTGAGTCAAGAATTAACACCGGGAAAAACTTGGACTGAGGATGAGGTAATAGCACTTTTAAAAGAGATTTTGACCATTTTAGAATTTGTCCATCAGCAAAATGTCATCCACCGTGATATTAATCCCAGAAACATACTCAGACGGCAAGATGGCAAGTTAATTTTAATTGACTTTGGCGCAGTCAAACAAATCACTACCCAAATAGTAACTTCTACAGGTAAAAGTAAATCTACTGTGATTATTGGTACTCCTGGTTACATACCGGGAGAACAAGCCCAAGGTAATCCTAAATTTAGTAGTGATATCTACGCTTTAGGGATAGTAGCAATTCAAGCCATTACAGGATTATTACCTGATCAACTAGAACATGATGCTGATACTAATGAAATTATCTGGCAAAATCATGCCCAAGTATCGCCAGAGTTTGCCAAATTTATCGACAAAATGGTGTGTTATGATTTCCGCCAACGTTACGCTTCGGCTACTGTTGCATTACAAGCACTCACAGATATAACGCAACCAGCAACTGGAACTATCGCTATAACTCCAAATTTAGCACCTACTAAACTTAAATTTCCTCAACCTAAGAAAAGCATATTTATCAAACTATTATTAGCAGCTTTATTAATTAGTGCTACTGGCACAGCCTCAGTATTTGTAGTTAATAGTATTAATAGTAATAATGCCACAGACTTAGCTAAACAGGGTAATACATTATTTGAATTACAACGATATAAAGATGCTTTAGCTGCTTATGAAAAAGCAGTGAATATTAGACCAGATTATGCGACAGCATGGAGTGGACAAGGGAAAACCTTATTTCGCCTCAAGCAGTATCAAGAAGCATTGTCAGCTTATGATAAAGCAATTCAACTCGAACCAGAGTATCTAGAAGCTTGGAGTGGTAGGGGTTTTGCTTTACAGAATTTACAGCGATATCAAGAGGCGATCGCCTCTTTTGATAAAGCCATACAATTAAATGAAGATTACCCAGATGTATGGAATGCTAGAGGTGAGGCTTTCAGCAATTTAAAACAATATGACGAAGCAATAAAATCTTATGATAAGGCTATTGAATTTAAACCCGATGCTTATGAACCTTGGTATAATAAGGGGATGGCATTACAAAATCTCAAAGAATATGATCAAGCAATAGAAGCTTATAATAAAGCTCTGGAAATAAAATCTGATTATGACAGAGCTTGGTATAATTTAGGTAATGTCTTAGTCAATCTTAATCGTTATGAAGATGCTTTTAAGGCTTATGATAAAGCAGTGCAATATAAGGCAGATTATTCTATTGCTTGGTTATCTAGGGGTAATGTATTAATTGTTTTAAAACGTTATCCAGAAGCAGTTGAATCTTTTAATCAAGTCATTAAGCTGAATCCGAATAGCTATCAAGCATGGTATGGCAAAGGTTGGTCACAACATCAAAACCAACGCTATACCGAGGCAATAGAATCTTATAATAAAGCGGCGGCAATTAAGCCAAATAATTATCAAGTTTGGTATAGTTTGGGAAATTCTCAGTATATTTTACAGAAATACCAAGATGCGATCGCCTCCTATAATCGAGCGGTGCGTTACCGACCAAAGCATATTGAAAGTTGGTATAGTCGGGGAAATACCTTGTATAATTTAAAACAATATAAACAGGCGATCGCCTCCTACGAACAAGCAATTAAATACAAACCAGACTACCACCAAGCCATTAACGCCCGTGACGAAGCCCAGCGCCAACTCCAAGCCACAACACCAAAGCCCGTAGTTACTCCAGCTATGCCTAGTCCTGAGTTTACCAGTCCCTCACGGGATGATTAGTACAGTAGGGTGGGCATTGCCTACCTGATCATCCCTGACTGTACTTGATGAATAGGTAACTCAACTACAAACTCTGTTAGAACTTACGCAAGTGTCATAATCAAACGAACTGTAGAGTGCGTCAGCCCCAATTATTTCGTACACATTAAAGGATTTTCCACATCTGACGCACCCTACTGGCGTGGCAAGGCTAAAGTAGTGCATTAGCCAACAATCTATCTCTTACTCATCTGCGTTTATCTGCGTTCATCTGCGTTCGATTTTTTTCCCAATCTAATGCCACATTTTAGCCTTGCCAGTCCACTACTGGCGTGGCAAGGCTAAAGTAGTGCAATAAAAATAAATCTTGTAGTGCGGGCATCTTGCCCGTCTGATGCGGGCAAGATGCCCGCACTACAGGAAAGGAATAATGCAACATTTTAGCTTTGCCACGCCACTACTATTGTACTAGACTTGACTCTCCATCTAACTGGAGAGTTTAAGATAGAGTATAGGTAGTTTCATTTAAAAACCAGAACAGTATGTTAGCTCAAGAAGAACCAAAACTAATTGGTTCAGTTGCTAAAGAAAGCGGCGTACCAATTAAAACAATTCGCTACTATGAAGAACTTGGTCTTCTCAAATCTTCAGGGAGAACAGAGGGAGGATTTAGATTATTTCACAGTGATGTTTTAGAACGATTGCATTTTATTAAACGCGCTCAAAGTTTAGGCTTGAATTTAGCGGAGATTAAGGATTTTTTACAGGTTTACGATGCAGGTGAATTGCCCTGTGACCATATCAAAAATAGGTTAGAAGATAAGGTTAAAGCCATTGATGAGCAAATTCAACAATTACTAATTCTGAGGCAAGAATTAACAGGATTACTATCGGGTTGGGAAGCAAAACCTGATACTTCCCAGGCGACAATTTGTCCTATCATTGAAAATGATTACTAGGAAAAATTCTCCTTAAATCCAACAATGAATCTTGAAACCCAGGAATTGCTACTGACTCATTTGGTAAATAAATTTGCTTGCTAAGATAGTCAAATTTACCTTGAGCATTTTGATAAGGCTGAGTGTAACACTCTAATTGACTAGCATTTAAGTTAACAATCCAATAATGAGAAATACCTGCTTCTGCATAAACTTCTAACTTTGTTGTTTGGTCATAAGTTAAAGTGGAATCAGAAATTTCTACAACTAAAAAAATATCTTCAGGATAAGGATGATGAGCTAGATAATCTTCATCCCTTCCTCTAGCAATTACTGCATCCGGTTCAGGTTCACTCTGATTTGGTAGGGTAATGGGATCTTGTCCACGAATAACCGCGCGATCGCCTAAAAGTCGGTCTAGTTGGCGACACAGTATAGAACCACAGACTGTATGAGGTGTTCCCTTTGCTACCATTTCGATTAATTCCCCTCGAACTAATTCTATGCGATCGCCCTCCTTTAAAAATCCGATTTCAATTAATTGATGATATTCATCAATAGTGAATCGCTTCGGTGTGACAACATTTAATTTAGTCATTGGTCATTAGTTATGAGTCATTAGTCATTAGTCTTTAACTTTCTCTAGATAGGCTTATGCGCCTGTAGAAAATTACTAATTACGAATTATGATAACGCTTCAAACTGTCGCCAACAGAGATACAAAGCACGAGGTACATGAAAACATCCCTTCCATTTCCCACCTTTGAGATTTAACAGCACTTCCCCACGACGATTTAAATAGCCAAACCACTCGCCGTATTCTGCATCAGCAAAGTGCTGCCAAGCGTAATCGTGCATTTTTTGATACCATTGCCAACAAGCATCACGACCCGTTAAGCGATAACCCATTGCTAAAGCTACCAAAGACTCCAAATGTACCCACCACAATTTTTGATCCCATTCTAATTGTTGCGGGGGATGACCTTCTGCATCCATAAAGTAATACAAGCCGCCATATTCATCATCCCAAGCAAAATTGAGAATATTTAACACCACATCAACAGCTTGATTAATTGTTTTGCTGTCGTTTTTCCGTTGGGCGATATCCATAATAAACCACATCGCCTCAATACCATGACCAGGGTTAATCAACCGACCATCAAAACTATCAATGTGGGAACCATCAGGGGCGACATTTTCATACATCAATCCCCGTTCTTGGTCGAGAAAATCATTCATGACTTCCTCAACAGTTGCAGCCAACACTTCCTCTAAGGTTTCACTTGGTAGTAGCCATTCCATTTCTAAAGTGAGGTTGGCTAAAATCATCGGCACAGATAGGGCTTTCATGGGACGTGTGCCGGGGTAAGCTTTGGTATATTTACCTTTTGGGTTATCTTTACGGCGGAGAACGTTGTTATATGCTTGCATTGCCACATCCTTAGCCCATTCTTCACCAGAAACTAAGGCGTATTTACTGAATGCCATCGCTGCAAAGCAATCAGAAAAGATATTATAAGGCTGTACTAATGGTTGACCTCCACGAGTCAGGGCAAAATACCAATTACCTTGTGCATCTCTACCATGTTGGGCGAGAAATTTAGCACCATTTTTAGCAATTTTTAACCAGTCTTCCCGCTTCTCTAACTGGTTGCACAGCATGGAAAAAGTCCATACTTGACGGTTTTGCAACCAGATAAACTTATCTGTATCGTAGACTTTACCCTGGCGATCGAGACAAGTAAAGTAACCGCCTTCTTGCCAATCGACTGAGTGGTTTTCCCAAAATGGCAGTACATCATTAAGGAGAGCGTTTTTGTAAAGTTGCGCCAGCGCTTGCAAGTTTTTCTCCATGATGCCATCCCTTCATCAAACCATCAGCGTTAATTATAAACTGGGGACTGGAGAGAAAACCGGATGACTGTTGACCATTGACTATTGACTATGGACTATGGACTTTGGACTTTGGACTTTGGACTAATGGCAACTGACCACTGACCACTGACCACTGACTACTGACTAATTCACGATAAACAGCGAGAGTTTCTTCGCTGACTTTGGTTGCACTAAATCTTTCTAAGTTTTGTTGAGCGCGGCGTTTCCATTTATACAGTTGGATGGGATCTGAGAGTAATTGAGCTAAAGCTTCTGCCAATGCGTCACTATTTTTAGGTGGCACTAATAGCCCAGCTTGTCCTTGATCCAAGGTTTCAGGAATGCCGTCTACGTCACTGGCAATGATAGCACAACCGGCTTCTCTTGCTTCGGTTAATACCAAACCGAAGGATTCGCAGTGGGAAGGAAGGACAAAAATATCGGTTGCTAGCATATAGCGCTGCGGTTCTGGCTGAAAACCTTCAAAATGAATGCGATTGCTAAAGGGTAGATTTTGCGCCATAGCTTCAAAATTTGACCGATTTGGGCCATTTCCTACCAGATATAGATGTGCTTCGGGAAAGTCTTTGGCAATCTTGCTGAAAGCTGTAATTAACTCAGCGATTCCTTTGCGATAATACATCCCAGCTACAACAGTAATTGCGGGACTTTTTAAAGGTATTGGTTGGTAATCTGTAAATGGACGATGGCGGGGACTCCCTAATGTACCATTAGAAACCACTCGTAGTTTATAGCTGGGAATACCACGACGTACCATTGAATCAGCTACTGCATGACTAACAGCAATTACCCGATCTGCTAATCCCATCAACACAGCACTACGTTGAAACTCATTGTGGACTGTGGAAACTAAGTTATAGCCATAACTTCCTTTTAAAATTCCCGCCAGGACAACTCCTGTCATCATGTGTGCATGAACTATATCTGGCTGGAACTTCTGAATGATCTGCCGAAAATTCCAAATCGCTCTCATCAGATTTAGGGGTTGTCTAGACTGATCTAAATGAAAGTGTCTGACACCATAGCGAGCTAACAGTGGTTCATATCCTCCACCAGCCGAAGCTATAGCTACTTGATGACCGTTTTTAGCTTGTAAGCAGGCTAAGTCTACTGCTACATTGACGATTCCATTACCAATTTCTTGTACATGATTGGTGATATGTAATATTAACATTTATACTTTCTCCATACTAATTATTCATCTTTTTTAGATGAAGGAAATCAAGTTTAAGACTTACGCAAGTGTCAGCCCCAATAATTTGGTACAAATTCAAGGATTTTCCACATCTGACGCACCCTACCCCAAGTGCCAGTTGCGTAATTCCTGAAATTTATGTAGTTAGCTATCTGATAGTAAATGCAGCGTTGATTGCTTAGATACAGTAGAGGTTTATAGAGGTGTAACTTATCCTGATACAAAGGACTGTGTATTGCTGTTACCGCAAATTTGATTTAAAACTCGCTTTTAAAGAAGATTTCGTGGGTAGCAAGAAATTGTTTTATAAAGCCTTTGGGTAAGTTATTGATCTGAGAGGCGTATGCAGCGATCGCTCTTTTTTTCTTATCTTGCACTGCAACAATTGAGAAGTTATGAGCCTCTGCAATATCTTGTAATTTCAGCAAGATGAATATTGGCGCTCTCCAGAATAACCAGACGGAATATTGAAATACTTCCACATTAAATTTAATTTGTTGAATTGCTGTCTTTACTAATTTATAAGTTGCTTCATGATCCCTATGACAATCTTTCTTATGAGGTACATATATTTCTTCAGGTTGATAATGATTAATTAATTCTGTTATTTCGTAAATGGTTTGTTGATATTCTGCATCATCCAGTTCCCCTAAATTTCCATCTGGCTTAGATAAAAAATGTATATTTGATGCTTCTACACCTAAAATTCCTAAAGCAGCGATCGCCTCTTGCTGCCGTGTTTGAATTATCTGATTTTGCCAATCTACATTTATAGCTTTTGAGCCTTTCCCATCAGTGATAAACACCACTGTAACGGGTATATTATTCTCTCTTTTATAAGCAATCATACCTCCACAGCCAAAAGTTTCATCATCTTGGTGCGGAGAGAACACCATAATAGGTTTTTCGCTACATAGTAATGTTTTGCTACCACCCAACAATAGCCATTTATATAGTAACCAAGAATGAACATATTGCACCTTCTCAAGCCAGCTAATGGGAATTAGTTTCTGTAAATGTTGTAAATAAGCTTTAATAGAGAATTTCGGCTTCATAGTCTTGGCTAAAAAAGGCTACTAGTAATTGTAAGTGTTCAATAATTAACTATGTAAATTTCTTAGTTAATATCTAAAACTTTTTTGTCTTTAAGCATCAAACTCATCATAAGACAAGCCTAGCAAAATTAGGATAAAGATTTTATGTGAAAATTATCTTATATTTTTATTTTTTTAAATAAAATTAAAAATTACCAATATTACTTTTGGTTATTTGTTTTACAATTTTCAATTTTGATGTCGATGAAAAAATTAATATGTATAGCTGTTTGACAAAATAGTCTTAATTTAATAGAGTTTTATACTTATGGGAATCTAGTTATATAACATTTGTAGTCAACCTGACAAAAGTTTATATAAAACAAAAATATGGCGTGTATTAGTATACAGTTTTGCTATAAGAACATCAACAATAGATTGCTATTTATACAAAATTTATCCAAGCAGATATTAAGTAGTAGCGTGTCTAGCCTAAAATGTTGCATTATTTTTTTCTTGTGGGATGGGCATCTTGCCCGTCCGGTGCGGGCAGGATGCCCACACCACAAGAGTTATATTTATGCACAAGTTTAGTCTAGACAAGCCAGTAGAATGCGTTAAGCTCTTAGATGATGCTTTTTGTCATCAATTATCTTGAAATATGCGCCTAAAAGACCCTACGGTAATATAATGCTTACTTGAGAAATAACCTCTAAGTCATAAAGAATACATTGCTAGCAAAAAGCCTATTATTTCTTATTTAAAGATTTTATAAATAAAAATTATATTTTATATATGAATTTAAACAAAATCTATATTGAGTCAGATGTAATAGTAGCTGATAGCGTAGAGAATTGAAGAATATAACTAATAAGTAGCTACTTATAAACAGCCCATACTAAAACAAATGAATAAATTCTATTTACAATTCACATCTTGGAGAGTGTAGTCAGGTAAATCAGTATTTATTTTCATGTTTAGTGTATAAATGCAGTGGTGCTGAAACCGTCGGAAGTATTCTCAAGCTCCACTTATTAATAGGAGACAAGAGTGAAAAATCAAGAAGCAAATTTAAGTTTAACACCTGCTCATATCTTGACTCTAGGTTCTGGCTGGTTTCCTACTAATCCTGGGGGTTTAGAAAGATATGTATATGAATTAATTTATCAATTATCAGCCAGTCGAGATATAATAGAATTATGTGGAGTTGGGTTGCCGAAAGATGAAGATAATTCACCAATTAAGCTAACGAACCTAGCATCTCCAGATAGTAAAATTTGGCAAAGGTTCTGGTCTATTCGTCAGAATTTTCAGAAAACAAGAATAAGTAATCCAGATGCTATCAATTTACACTTTGCTTTATATAGCTTTCCTATTTTAGATATCTTACCTAAAGGAATACCCATTACTTTTAATTTTCACGGGCCTTGGGCATCTGAAAGTAAACAGGAAGTAATGAGAAATAAACTGAGTATTTTCTTGAAGCGTCGGCTGATAGAACAAACTACATATAATCGTTGCGATCGCTTTATCGTTCTTAGTAAAGCATTTGGTAATATATTACATCAAGAATATCATATAGCTTGGGACAAAATACACATTATTCCGGGTGGTGTGAACATTGAGAAATTTCAACCAAATTTATCACGACCAGCAGCCCGTCAGCAATTAAACTGGCCGGAAAATCGCCCTATCCTATTTACATCTAGGCGCTTAGTTCATCGTGTGGGGTTAGATAAATTATTAGAGGCTATATCAATTATTAAACCAAAAGTCCCTGATATTTGGCTAGCGATCGCCGGACGGGGACATCTCCAAGCCACATTAGAACAACAAGCGCAAGAATTAGGTTTAGAAAACAATGTCAAATTTTTAGGTTTTCTACCAGATGAGCAATTACCCCTTGCTTACCAAGCTGCTAATTTAACTGTTATGCCTAGTCAATCTTTTGAAGGCTTTGGATTAGCAATTACGGAATCTTTAGCTTGTGGTACACCAGTTTTATGTACTCCTGTTGGGGGAATGCCCGAAATTTTAACACTCTTTTCTCCAGAATTAATTACTACATCTACAGAAGCTACTGCTATTGCTGAAAAGTTACAACAAATATTATTAGCTGAAATCCCAACCCCTTCCAGAGAAGACTGTCGCCAATATGCTGTGACTAACTTTGATTGGCAAAAAATAGCTCAACAAGTAAGACAGGTAATTTTGGCTTGATGATAGAGGACAGTAGACAGTGAAAATTACCTGATAACTGATAACTGATAACTGATAACTGACAGATGAAAATATTATTTTTAGACCAGAGTGGTAAACCTGGTGGTGCAGAATTGTGTTTAATTGATATTGCTAAACCTTACTGCGATCGCGCTTTGGTTGGTTTGTTTGCAGATGGGTCATTTAAAACTTTACTACAACAACATCATATACCTGTTGAAGTATTGACAAATCAAGCAATTCAAGTTCGTAAACAAAGTAATTTATTGCCAGCTTTCGGTAGTTTGGGACAACTTGCGCCTCTAGTGGCTAAAGTTGTGCAACGAGCTATTGAGTATGATTTAATTTACGCCAATACACAAAAGGCGTTAGTTGTGGGTGCGATCGCCAGCTTGTTCGCTCGTCGTCCGTTAGTGTATCATCTACATGATATCCTTTCCCCAGAACACTTTAGTAAAACCAACCTGCGAGTAGCAGTTAACTTAGCTAATCGTTGCGCTTCATTAGTAATAGCTAATTCCCAAGCGAGTCAAACGGCTTTTGTGCAGGCTGGAGGACGCGCAGAACTGACAACAGTTATTTATAATGGATTTAATCCAAAACTCTATCAAACTTGTGAGTCAGAAACTAATCAATTACGAAAACAATTAGGCATAGAAGATAAATTTGTTGTTGGACATTTTAGCCGACTTTCACCTTGGAAAGGACAGCATATTTTAATTGATGCAATTTCCCAATGTCCCCTACAAGTAACAGCAATTTTAGTAGGTGATGCCCTATTTGGAGAACAAGAATATGTCAAACAATTACATCAACAAATTACACAACTAGGGCTAGAAAACCGCATCAAATTTTTAGGTTTTCGCACTGATATTCCCCAATTAATGGCAGCTTGTAATTTAGTTGCTCATACATCCACCGCACCAGAACCTTTTGGGAGAGTAATTGTTGAAGCTATGCTATGTGGTAAACCTGTAGTAGCCGCCAAAGCAGGCGGTGCAGTCGAATTAGTTGAGCATGGAATTAATGGATTTTTAACTACACCAGGAGAACCCCAAGAACTAGCAAACATTATTAATGACTGTTGGGAAAATACAGCAAATACGGCAAACATCGCTAGTAATGCCAAAACTATTGCTACTCAGCGTTTTGATGTAGCGAATATCAATCAACAGATTGCTCAAGTGTTATCAAATATAGTAGGGGGCTGAAGGCAGGAGGGAAGAGGTTTTTAGCTTATTGGCAAAAATCATATGCACTGGTCAGGCTCGACCGAGCAATTAGGCTCAACCGATGTAGCACCAGGGATCGCCCATTGCTAACACTTCCACTTCAGCCAGCTTTGAGCGTTCCTTAGTTTTTGCTTACGTACTACAACCCCAAACAATCTTCCTAGTTTGTGGAAGTGCTTTTCCTCCCACCTTACTGACATAATACTTACAGTTGACACGTGTAACCCCAAGGGTTACGATTTTATGGGAATTAAAAGTTTTAAGCATAAGGGTGTTAAAAAACTTTTTGAAGACGATGATAGGAGTGGAGTTCAACCAGATACAGCAGAGAAGCTTTTAGATATACTTGACAGGCTTGATGCTGCTAGCGAAATTAAAGATATGCAATACCCCGGCTCTGGATTACACCAACTAAAAGGTGACAGAAAAGGGGAGTGGTCTGTTACTGTCACCAAAAACTGGCGTATAACTTTCACCTTTGAAGACGGAGATGCTTACGAGGTAAATTACGAAGACTATCACTAGGAGACTTTTGCCGATGATCACCAAAAGAAAACCCAGACACCCCGGTGGCTTGATCAAGCGTCAGTATCTTGAGCCACTTAATATCACAGTTACTGATTTTGCTGACATCATTGGTGTATCGCGTAAAACAATGTCTGAGATAGTTAACGAACGAGCAAGCGTTACACCTGACATGGCTCTTCGTTTATCTACTGCTCTGCAAACCACTCCTGAGCTATGGCTCAACTTACAACAAAAATATGATCTTTGGTGTGCGGCTAATGAGTCGGAATCCTGGAAAGAAGTGACACCAATAAATTTACAAGCTTCCTAAAAACTCCCTGTTCTGCACGCTGCGGTACTCATACCTTGCTTATGCTGTACTCCCAATTATTAGCTAGGTTTGTAGATGCTCATCGCGGTCACTCGTTGAAAAACTTATTGCCCTGTCTTCACAGGTTTTAAATTTCTCGCCTTATAGAACGTTTCCAGACTATCGCGATCGCCAACAAAACGCCAGTGCCAAGGCTCATAACTCACCCCTTGAACATTATCCTTGGGAAAAGACAACTCAAAACCAAACCGAGCCGCATTACCCTGTAGCCATGCAAAAGCCTTAGTTTGCTCAAAAATAGCCTGAAGATTGGTTGATGGTGCTGCACCGTCGCCAATATCCACAGCATAACCCGTGTGATGTTCACTATGTCCAGGCGGAGCGCTCAGAGCCGCCCTTTGAGCCGGAGTTTGATTACGTTGAGCGCCTACAGCAAAAAACAACTGCTCCTGCTCCTTTACCGAACGAAAACCGGAAATAGGTACTAAAATTACACCCGCACTCCGCGCCGCCTGTACCATCTCCAGATACTTTTGAGCAGCAGTTTTCCGCATACGGATGCGTCCATCGTTGCTAATAGGCGCTAATTCTGACTCAGGAGCTTCTTGGTAAGCAAAATGATTCAATACAGTTTCCGGTGCAGCAGAATTACCGACTGTCGGCCCAGGTGTACCCACAGAACTAGCTGGTGCAGTTTGAGACTCGACTGTATTTTTATTTGTGGTAATAAAAAATACAAAACCGCTCACGAGCGCCAGTACCACAAAAGCGCTAATTCCCCCAACTAGCAAAATTAGGCGTTGTAACTTTTGTTTAGGTGTGATACTGGGAGTATCCCGTACAGCTACTGGGATATCATCACTCAGATTATCAAATGATTCGTGCGAATCTTCAGAAAACCCAGCTTTATTCAAAGGTCAGCTCCTGCTTTTGTACAAATTTTCATTGAAATTTTAGACTTATAAAAATAAACTTATTGGGTAGCATTCTACCTCTATAATTTTTAGGCGCAACATTGGTAAATCTCCTAGAACTATACGTCAAACTTGTAGGGTTAGTCCTAGTAGGTTTTATTCTGGGACGCAAACTACCTAGTACAGTTCCGACAAGCTTAGGTCAGTGGCTTTTCTGGGTGGGAGTACCGATAAGTATAGTATCTTTTTTACGGCAAACCGACTTATCAGGAAAAATTTGGATTGCTCCGGCGATCGCACACCTCGCCATTTTACTCGGCGCATTTTTAGCTTGGCTAGGAATCAAAGGACAGATATACTTCAGTAATACCATACCGCAAAAATCTACTCAGGGAAGTTTGCTGTTAGCAGCAATGATAGGCAACACAGGCTATTTAGGCTTCCCCGTCACCTTAGCAATGGTAGGCAAAGAATACTTTGCTTGGGCGCTATTTTATGACTTATTAGGGTCTTTTCCTGGTGCTTACGCATTAGGTGTAGCATTAGGCGCTCATTTTGGCACTAATCAAAATCATCATCAATTTACCCAAGTAGCCAGAGCCATTATCATCAATCCCGCCTTGTGGAGTTTCGGCTTCGGCTTACTATTTCGTCAAATCGCCATTCCCCAAATCTGGGAAATTGGCTTAGATAAATTTGCTTGGAGTACAGTAGCCTTATCTCTAATATTAATTGGGATGCGATTAAGCAAACTTAATACTTGGGGCAACCTACCACAAGTAGGCATCAGCTTAGGTATAAAAATGCTGATAGTCCCCTTAATTTTAGGCAGTATCTTACCACTTTTAGGACTAACCGGGCCAGCCGCTAAAGTTATTCTCCTACAAATGGCCATGCCTCCCGCCTTCGCTTCCCTAGTCATCGCCGAAACCTTCAACCTAGACCGCAACCTAGCTGTCACCACACTAGCGCTAGGAGTTATTTTATTACTCCTAACACTCCCCCTATGGCTATGGTTGTTTTGAATTAGTTAATAGTCCATAGTCCATAGTCAAAAGTCCATAATTATTCTGCCCAATTCCCTCAGTCTCTCATCTCCCCCGTCTCCGACAAATTCCTTAATTTTGAATTTTGAATTTTGAATTGTTTCCCTCACCTTCCCCATGAACAAGACTCACCAACCTTAGCCACCAAATCGGCGGGGTTGGTATGTTCGTAATGTTCAAAGGGCTGATGAATCCAGGGGTTATCAGGTAGATAATCGATGTAGTAATCTGGTTTAAATACGGAACAAGCTTTATACCAAACTACGGCTGTGCGGATTTCCTCTATGGGGGAATCACTATATTGTTTCAACCAAGGGATAGTTTCTTCAAGGGTGATTCCAGAGTCTACCAAGTCATCGACTAGGAGAATACGTGAACCTAAAGTTTCCGTGGTCATTGTCAAGTGACTGGCGACAATTAAATTACCTCTTGGTTGCTCACCTGCACCACTGTAAGAAGACGTTGCTAAAATCGCCAAGGGCTTGTGATAGATCCGGGAAATGATATCTCCCACTCGTAGCCCACCCCTGGCGAGACAGACGATTTGATTAAACTCCCAAGCAGACTGATAAATTTGAGCAGCCAGTTGCTCAATCTTATAGTGATATTCTGACCAAGAAACGTAAAGGTCTGGCATAAGGTAAGTAGGTTTTAGGTGATACTTAAAGGCGATCGCAATATTTTAATATGAGCATAAGGTATTATGAGTGACTCTACTAGCGATGAAAATACTCAAAAGGCTCAAGATAGTCAAAAGCTAGACCTCAAAACCAAGTTGGCTTATGGTGCTGGAGATTTAGGCCCGGCAATTACCGCTAATATTTCCATATTCTATCTATTAATTTTCTTTACAAACGTCGCTGGTATAGACATCGGTTTAGCTGGCGGTGTGTTAATAGTTGGGAAAATTTGGGATGCAATCAACGACCCTTTTGTGGGAGTGTTGACAGATAAAACCAAGTCTCGACGCTGGGGTCGTCGTTTACCTTGGATGTTATACGGAGCCATTCCTTTCGGAATTTTCTTTTTCTTACAGTGGATTGTACCGCGATTTAGTAGCAATCAAGATAGTAATGTTTGGGGTTTGTTGGGGTATTACGTAGTGATTGGGGTAATATCCCAAACGTTTTATACGGTAGTAAATTTGCCATATACCGCACTCACTCCAGAACTTACCCAAGATTATGACGAACGCACTAGCTTGAATAGTTTTCGCTTTGCCTTTTCCATTGGTGGCAGTATTTTATCCTTGTTACTAGCGCGAGAACTTTTCTCACGAGTACCTAATCAGGAACAACAATATATAGTTTATGTAGTTTTAGCAGCAATTTGCACTGTAATATCGGTTGCATCATTATATTGGTGTGTATTTGGATTGCGCGATCGCGTTTTGGCATTTGAAGCAAAACGCATCCAAGTTGAAGAACCCGCCTCTATTCCTTTTGTTGAACAACTAAAAATCGCTTTTAGCAATCGTCCTTTTCTATTTGTAATTGGCATATATCTGTGTTCTTGGTTAGGAGTGCAAATAACCGCTAGTATTATTCCCTTCTTTGTCCTTTACTGTATGTCTCTGACAAATTCAGACGTTGCCACAGTCCTGCTTGCAGTTCAAGCAACTGCCTTACTCATGTTATTTGTATGGACTGCTTTAAGTAAAAAACTGGGCAAAAAAATAGTTTATTTTCTGGGAATGATTTTGTGGATTATCGCCGCTTCTGCACTATATTTCTTACAGCCTGGGCAAATAGGTTTAATGTATTTGTTGGCTATCATGGCGGGGTTTGGTGTATCTACAGCTTACCTAGTTCCCTGGTCAATGATTCCCGATGTCATCGAATTAGACGAACTCCAAACAGGACAACGCCGAGAGGGAATTTTTTACAGCTTCATGGTTTTCTTGCAGAAACTAGGTTTAGCCTTCGGTTTATTTTTAGTAAGTCAAGCCTTACATACAGCAGGTTTTCAAGAAGTCAAACCTGGACAAAGCACACCACCAATACAACCAGAATCTGCACTTTTAGCTATCCGTATCGTCGTCGGGCCTTTAGCAGTCATCTGTTTAATTTTCGGCTTAATTTTAACCTACTTCTACCCCATCACCCGCGAAATGCACGCCCAAATTTTGTTACAACTACAAGAACGTCGGCAAAGAAGGGAGAGTCAATAGTCAACAGTCAACAGTCAACGTGCAGAGATTCACGATATTCTTGCCCTAACTGCATAGCTTCGTCGTATGCTGAGTTATCTTGACTAATTCTTTTTCTCTAGCTCAATTTATATAGTAGCGATCGCTTAACTTTTTCGCTTCTGTTTCAGAATCACAAATATCTATCGTCGGCTTCAATGACTGGTTAAGCCTAAGTTAATAATTCCACTGATTGAGAATCACAAATCGATTATTCAGTATGTATTCTGCTGTTTCCAAGTTGGCGATCGCTTTGACTATTATCTGATAACTCATGTTTTTGGCAGCATCAGAATTTTGATAAACAGCCAAAATTCCTGAATGTATTGGGTTGGCTTGATGCAACTCATGGAAGTCATCACAATTGCGCGTCAGCAGCACTCGCTGATTTTGTCTTGCATAATCTAACACAACTGAATCAGGACGATTCATCAAACCCACTGCATTGACTGTGACTACATCGTGACCTGCTGCTTGAAGAAGATTCACTAAATATTTTGCTTGAGAATCTTCATCAAGCAACATTCGTAGACTCAAGCGTAACTCCTTTAGCTTCTAAACGATGACGTTCTTCATCAGCTTCTAATTTCAGTAGTTCTTGATGACTTTCACAATAACTAATCGCTTCACAGATAGCGGATATGGGTAAATCCCAGTTTTCTGCAGCTTGTTCTGGTGACATCTCATTTGCAATCATGTCTTGCCAAACAGTTGAAGCAAGTAGTTTACGTCCTTTAATATAAAGTTGTTTACGCCAAGAGTGAGGACGCGCAACTAGATACTGCCAGTTGTCCATCTGAGGCTGGTCTTGCAGGGATTGAATTACAGCGTTAATCAAAGCAAGGCGATCGCTTACTGGAAGTCTACAGGCTTGTTCCTTCAGTTCTTGCAAAGACATAGGAAAACCCTCAAACAGAGGTTTGCATCTTAATTTTAGTACATTTGATTATTGAGTTTGCTGGTGTAAAAACAGACTGGGATGAAGGCGATCAGATTAATGAATTTTTTCGAGTTCAAATTCAAGTTTTAACAACTCCTTCTGATAATCTTGCACCGCTTGACGAAGTAAAAATTCTCTATTAGTTTTTTCCCAAATTTTTAACCCTCTTTCGGAGAAAGGTATAACCATATTATGTGCAACAGCTAAAAAGTTTTGGAACTGTTGACCAAGGTCTTTACATTCTATAGGAGGAACACCCAAATTACTTGACTCATGATAAACTTTAGTTAATTCAATCTCAAAATTTGACATCTGACTAACATATTCCAATTCATCTAATTTCCCTGAATCGTACTTATTTATCACCTCTTTGATTCCAGCAACTATATTTTTTACTATATCCCTAATTTTAAGCATGGAATCCAAATAATCTTCTTTCCTAACCTCAGATGCAGTTAGTAAATTTGATAAATCTCTATATTTTTCGTTCCAATCGACGATTATTCCACCATCAATAGATTCGCCCTCTAACCTCATAGGTGAAAATTCAGGAGCTAAGTTTTCACTAATCCATTGAGTTCTACATATCCAATTTGTTCTGCTTAAATCATCTAGAGATAAGTAAATAAAAAGCCAAATAACGTCTGTGTTTTTGCCTTTCCAATGTTCTTTGGCTGTTGTGTTTCTATAGTATTGTCTAGTTGTTAAATCAGCATTCACCTCTTTTATGATTTGATAAATCTCATATTTGTTTAACTCTCTGCTCAAAACTATATTAGCAGAATACCTTTTTGCTACAGCATGACTTTTATCGCTTAAAGAAATAATAATATACTTATTATGTGCAGTTAATTTTCTACTAAAATTTTGAATTGCTTCTTTAGAGTTTTGCTCAACTTTGTTTTCAAATGGGACAATTAATTTCCAGCCTTTTCCAGTATTTTGGACAGTTTCTTGATTAACTATTTGCCAATATGCAATTTCTTCTTTGATATTATATAGAATAACTAGTACAGGTAAGGAATGTTCTTGCCAATACTCTAGATGTTTTGTTTCACCGCGAAAGATGATCCCGGTTTCTGTTTTTTCTTTAAACCAGCTATCTCCTGATTTTATTTGTAATGCAATTAGTTTGCCTGTGGCTTGTTCATTTTCAACTATCTCAACATGAGCGTCAATACCATAGTCTTCTATGGGTTGCTCACGAAATATCCAACCTAATTTAGTGAAGAGTAGTTGTGTACTAGTAACACCAATTCTTCCTATTTGTGAATTTGCATCAGCTTTCATAAAACTTCCGATTTCTATTTATTATTTATTTTACATGAGTTCACCCTGCGGCATAGGTTTCTGAATAATCTGACCATCAATGTACTCACTGGCAGGTTTTGTTTCTGGTAGTTTCAGAAACTCCTCTATTGTCAAAGCTTGGGATGGTGTCTGTACCATTGGTGGATTCCTTGAGAATGCCAGATTGTCAAACAATCAAAGCAGGACTTTTTAACGGGACAAGTGCTTTATGTAGCACACTAGGTTTGGCACACAGATACACTTGACTAGAATTTTTTTCGTTGTATCCAACAACTACAGCGCCTATGGTTTGACCAATTTCAGGATACATTTGCTCATTCATTTCTCCTTCATCTAAAAAATCTGGGATTTTAATTAACCCCTTGACTAAAGATTCACCAATATCTACAAACACACCAAAAGGAGTATGATATTCCACTTTCCCCTGGACAAACTGACCTAGCTGGTACTTAGACTTGATTTGTTCCCAATTTTTACTATCCATGATGTCTACCGTGGTTTAAGAACTCGTGGAAATTGGTTGAGGATGGGAAACAGACTTTGAGGAATGACTACCTCAATGCGATCGCATCCGTCTTTTTCATCATAGCGATACTCAAGTGGCTTAAAAAGTGTGCTGCCGTAACCATTCAATGAACGCATCGCGCTTGAGATTACCTGATGCTACCATCAAAATAATTTGTTCTTGTTCATCAACGGTAGCAATAATTTCCATGCCATTTAATATCAGAAAAGTTTCCATTGCCGCATGACCAGTGCGCTTATTGCCATCAAGAAATGGATGATTCATGATAATTGAAAAGCCTAAAGTAACAGCTTTGTCAATGACGTTTGGATACAAATCTTCACCGCCAAATGTCATGCGAGGTTGAGCGATCGCCGATTCCAAGCTACCTAAATCCCGGATACCTATCGCTCCTCCTGACTGTTCAATAATCTGGTAATGCAAATTCAGCACCTCAATTAATGACAGATAACGTATCATGCTAAACGTCGGTAAAGTTCAGCATTTTTTTTCAGTACATAATTTGCTGCTTCATTAAAATCACTTTTTTGCTCACTTAACCATTCTTCTATGCTGGCACTCAGCAAAGCTTCCAGAGAAATTCCATGCAGTTTTGCTAATTCTTGTAACTTTTGTAATTGGTTATCTGGAATATCAATAGTAATAGAAGCCATTGATTTATCTCCTACCTTGGCGAATAAAGTGTATATTTATCGAAAATTATCTAAACAACAGCCGCCTCTGCAATTGCTCCCTGCATTTTACTCATTGCATCAATCAAACTTTGCAATTGTTGATCAGCTTTCAGCACTGCTAAACCGCGCACTGTCACCTTACCAGGAGAGTAAACAAAGCGTGTCTTGAGATGTTCTGGTAAATTCGCCGCCAGTAAATTCCAAGCGGGTTCTTCCATTGGCGTTTCTAAAACTACGTGCTGTTTATTCTCTGGTTTGATGCGGCTAAATCCTAATTTCTTCGCCAATTGTTTCAGTTCCATCACCCGCAAGAGTTGATTGGCGCTGACTGGTAAAGTACCATAGCGATCGCTCCACTCGCCTGCAATCTGCGTTAACTCTTCTTTCGACTTCGCCGCCGCAACTGCACGATATGCACTCATCTTTTGGTCAATATCAGGAATATAATCAGCCGGGATAAAGGCGGTGAGGTTGAGGTCGATTTGGGTATCGTCAACTTTAGGAATTTCTTGACCGCGAATTTCCCTAATTGACTCCTCCAACATTTCCATGTACAAATCAAAACCAATGGCTTCCATTTGACCGGACTGTTCTGCACCTAGCAAGTTACCCACACCCCGAATTTCCATGTCACGCATTGCTAGTTGATAGCCGGAACCCAGTTGCGTAAATTCTTGAATCGCTCGTAATCTCTGCCTTGCCGCATCCGATAAGGCGCGTTGTTTAGGATAAAATAACCATGCGTGGGCTTGAATCCCCGCACGTCCTACCCTTCCCCGTAACTGGTAAAGTTGCGATAACCCGAAGCGGTGAGCATCTTCAATTAAGATGGTGTTGACACGGGGAATATCTAACCCAGATTCAATAATTGTTGTACACACTAATATATCTGCTTCACCATTGCTAAAAGTGAGCATGGTTGATTCTAACTCGCTCTCGTCCATTTGCCCGTGAGCGATCGCAAATCTCGCACCCGGAACCATTTCCCGCAATGCGGTTGTTGTCTCCTCAATTCCCTCCACGCGGGGAACCACATAAAACACCTGTCCGCCTCGATCCAATTCTTGACGAATTGCACTGCGTATGGTTTCCGGTTGTTTGGGTGCAAGATGGGTTTTAATTGGTCTTCTGGTGGGGGGTGGTGTGGTAATTAAACTCATTTCCCTGATCCCCGATAAAGACATATACAGGGTGCGAGGGATGGGTGTGGCGGAGAGAGTCAAAACATCAAGTTGGGTTTTTAAAGTTTTGATTTTTTCCTTTTGGTTCACCCCAAACCGTTGTTCCTCATCTATTACCAACAACCCTAAATCTTTGAAGTTGACACCCTTACCTAAAAGTTGGTGTGTCCCCACAACTACATCTAACTCACCCGTTGCTAATCGTTTTTGAATATCCCGCCGTTCCTCTGCTGTGCGGAAACGGTTAAGTAACCCGATATTTACAGGATAGGGTGCAAAGCGTTCTTTCAGGGTGTGGTAATGTTGTTGAGTAAGAATTGTGGTAGGTGCTAAGAGTGCAACTTGTTTACCAGCCGTCACCGCCTTGAAAATGGCGCGTATCGCTACTTCCGTCTTCCCAAAACCCACATCACCACATACTAACCGATCCATTGGGCGATCGCTTTCCATATCCCGTTTCACATCTTGGACAGCTTTTAGCTGGTCGGTTGTGGGTTGGTAAGGGAAAGAATCTTCCATTTCCTCTTGCCAAGGCATATCTTGAGGATAGGCGAAACCTTGCTGTTGCGATCGCGCCGCGTATAATTTCAGCAAGTCCACCGCTAATTTCTTAATCGCCTTACGGACGCGGTTCTTAGTATTATCCCAAGCTTTCCCCGTCATCTTGTGCAGTTCCGGCGCTTTATCTCCCGTACTACGGAACCGAGATAAAGACCCGACTTGATCAGCCGCTACCCTTAACAGACCATCAGCATACTGCACCACGATATAATCACGGGTTTCATCGTTAATTGTCAGACTTTCCAGCTTGACAAACTTGCCAATCCCATGACTTTTGTGAACTACATAATCTCCCGGACGCAGCTTATTGGGGTCAACTTGCTTAGAAGCCGCCTTGCGCCGTTTACGGATATAACTTGGTGTCGCTAGGGAGTGCTGACCGTAAAATTCCCGGTCAGTGATGACTACTAGACGATAGGTAGGGAGAATAAAACCTTCCAACTCCGCCAAACCAGAATATTTTATGGCTACAGGTGTATGGTTGATTACCAACTTGTCAATTGCTTGATAATCGCGGGGATTGGGGATAAACTGGGCTGGACAATCGTGTTCTTGGAGTAGGGAAACAGAACGGGAAGGCTGCGCCGAGAGTAACCAGATAGAGAAATTGCGATCGCGCTCTTGTCTTAATGTATCTGCTAATTTAGCAAACTGATGGGGTGTTACAGGCACAGACCGACTCGCCAAATTGATCCCGCTATTTTCCTCAGCTAATTCTGATAAATATAAAGTTTTAAATCGAGTTACATCAGCCAAACATTCCTCAAAAGACCGATGAATCTTCGGTAATTGTACAGTGCCTAGATCCTCTTCCCCAGTCCCCAGCGACCATTGTTCCTCCGCATTTTCCACCCAGCGATCGCTATGTGCATGACATTGTTCTGGCTCATCAATCGCAATTATAGTATTCTCAGGCAAATAATCTAACACTGATGCAGGTTGCCCAAAAGCCAAACCCAAAAACCGCCGCGTCCCTTCTATAACTTGCGATTCTTCTGTCCCAAAGGGATCAGAACTTAACTCAGCACTCAGCAGTTGGAACTCAGCACTATCTTTCAGCGCAGTTGTCACAATAGGGGCAAAGCTTGTAGGTGTAAGCACAATTTGGGGTATTTTGTCAAGCGCTGAACGTTGAGTATTGGGATCAAATTCCCGTATTTGCTCAATTTCATCACCAAACCATTCCAAACGCACTGGTAATTCTGAGGAAACTGGGAAGACATCAACAATATCACCGCGCCGACTCCATTGTCCCTCAGTTTCCACCAAGGGAACCCGTTCGTATCCCAAAGTAGTAATTTTCTCGCTGAAAGTATCTAAATCAAATTCCAGCCCCCGCTTGAGCGTGAGACAAAAAGGCGTAAAAGCATCAGGCGGTGGTAAATGAGGTTGTAAAGCCCCAACAGTCGCCACAACAGCTATTTTATTTTGTTGACTATTGACTGTTGACTGTTGACTATTGACTGTTGACTGTTGACTATTGACTATTGACTGTTGACTATTGACTATTGACTGTTGACTCTTCAACAAATCAGCCAAAACCTGCATTTGACCCCAAGTCATTTCCGTTTCCGGGTCAAATGGTTCGTAGGGAGAGGCTTCCGATGTGGGGTAAAAATGTACTGTAGACCATCCCATCGCCTCCAACTGGGCGTAGGCGCGTCCGGCTTCTTCTAAGGTGGCACAGACAACAAATAAATTACTACCACAATTCTGAGCCAATGCCGAGGCTACCAAGCCTTTGGGTAAGCGGGGAATACCATTTAAGCGTAAATCCTGTTGACGATTAAGCTTAGAAAGTAACTCAGTAGTGAGTGGCGATCGCGCCAAGGCACGCACAATAGAAGAAAATGCCATAAGTTGGGAGTCGTTGCAGAACAGAAATCGAGAGATAGCCTATGTCAACTATTTTAGAAGTCTTAACACTCCTCTTAATATTTCTGTAGAACAATCATAGTGAACAAGTTCAGGAATCCATAAAAAACATCAACCCCTAGCCTGTAGCCTCGAAGCGTTAAAGCTACTAACCTGTGTATAGTTAAAGCATTGTTTCACTAACCTCACCCTTCTAGGGTGAGGATTGGAATAACCAATTATTCCAACGCAAGAAGTGAATAGCCAGTTGAGACACAATCTAGTACACACTTCCGAATGTTTCGGTAGTTCGGACTATTTGTAAGCCTGATTGGTACAGGCGTTAGATAAAGCCCTTACGGGTTCGCCAGTTGCCTACGGAGGGAAACCCTCCTACAGCACTGGACTCACTAAGACATCTTGATTGTGTTGGGCGAAGCGACTAAAACAATTTTGGGTTATACCAACAATGCGAGTGCCAGTAGTAGACAACAATCACCAACCGCTAATGCCCACAACTGCGGCAAGAGCGAGGAAGTGGATAGAAAAAGGTAAAGCCATAAAACGCTGGTCAGACTGTGGGCAGTTCTACGTTCAATTACTAGTAGAACCGTCTGGAAGTAACACCCAGGATGTTGTTATCGGGATAGACCCAGGTAAAAAGTTTTCTGGTATTGGTGTTCAGTCTGTCAAATTTACACTGTACACGGCCCACTTAATCTTGCCGTTTCCAGCAGTGCGTGACCGCATGGACGCAAGACGATTAATGCGTCGTGGTCGTAGAGGAAGAAGAATTAACCGTAAAGCTGAATTTCCATCACGCGCACACAGACAGCGAAGATTTAACAATCGTCGCCAAGGCAAACTTCCACCTTCAATCCGCACTAATCGTCAACTAGAACTGAGAATAGTTTCTGAACTGTGTAAAATCTACCCAGTCTCAGAGATTAGATACGAGTATGTTCGCGCTGACGTGGATTTAACCAATAGACGTAAAAAAGCGAAATCTGGTAAAGGTTTCTCTGCGGTGATGGTTGGGCAGAAGTGGATGCTGAGTCAGTTAGGACGGTTTGCCCCAGTAGTTAAGATCGAAGGCTATCAAACAGCATCGACTCGCAAACATTTAGGACTAGCCAAGAACAACACAGACAAATCAAAGTCTGAGTTTAACACTCATGCTGTTGATGGTGTAGCTATTGCGGCAACAGCTTTTGTCGAATATCGCCAGTACCACACAGCAAAAGTCGATGGTGGTGATTGGTTTGGCAGTGTTGCCATTACGCCTGCGTTATTCAAAGTCATTCTTCGTCCTCCCTATTCTCGTCGTCAGTTGCACTTGATGGTTCCAGTAAAGGGTGGTGTACGTCGTAAATATGGAGGTTCTACAACTCGTCATGGTCTACCTAAGGGGGATTTGGTCAGTTCTCCTAAAGGTATTGGCTATGTGTCAGGAGACACAGAAAAACAAGTATCTGTCAGCAATGCTAACTGGAAAAGGTTAGGGCAGATTGCTTCTAGCAAAGTACAATTAATTTGTCGTTCCAACGGGTTAATTGTAGCCTAGAAGAATTTGTAAAGCCGTCCTTCGCTTGTCTGCGACACGCTACGCGAACGCTGGCATGACGGGGTTTTTACTCATTTTTCTGATGAGCAACCCTCTAATACTGGATACTAAGGATTGAGCGAAGTTCGCTCCATATAGCGGCAATTCATAATCATGTCCTCCATCACTGTTGAAATTTTAATCATTTTCGTACTAATTATTGCCAACGGTATTTTTTCTATGTCCGAGATGGCAATTGTCTCGGCGCGGAAAGTAAGGTTACAGCAACTCGCTAATCAAGGAGATGCTAAGGCAAAAGCAGCCCTGAAACTGGCGGAGTCTCCCAATAACTTTCTCTCTACTGTACAAATAGGTATTTCCCTCATTGGTATCCTGACTGGTGCTTTTGGGGGAGCGACAATTGCTAGCAGACTAGCAGTTTACGTCAAACTCATACCATTTTTAGCACCTTACAGTGAAGCGATCGCCTTCGGAATTGTAGTTGTAATTATCACCTATCTATCGCTAATTATTGGTGAACTAGTGCCGAAGCGCCTAGCCTTAAACAGCCCCGAACGCATTGCATCTGTCGTCGCCATCCCGATGCGGGCTTTGGCAGCTTTAGCTTCCCCTGCTGTACATTTACTAAGTGCTTCTACTGACTTGGTACTGCGAATTTTAGGAATTACGCCTTCTGATGAACCACAAGTTACAGAAGAAGAAATTAAAATCCTGATTGAGCAAGGTACAGAAGCTGGAACCTTTGAGGAAGCAGAACAGGACATGGTAGAGCGAGTATTTCGATTAGGCGATCGCCCCGTCAGTTCCTTTATGACACCCCGTCCTGATATCGTTTGGTTAGATTTAGAGGACACCACCGAAGAAAATCGCCAAAAGATGACCGAAAATGGTTATTCCCGTTATCCAGTGTGCCAGGGAGGACTGGACAATGTACTGGGAATTATTCCCGTTACCGACTTACTCGCCCGCAGTTTTCGCGGAGATGCCCTAGATTTAACAGTAGGATTGCGCCAACCTGTGTTTGTTCCCGAAAGCACCCGTGGCTTAAAAGTTTTAGAATTATTTAAACAGACTATTACGCACATGGCGCTAGTCGTCGATGAATACGGCGTAATCCAAGGATTAGTCACCCTGAACGACATCATGAGTGAAATCGTTGGCGATGTCCCCTCCGCCGATGGCGAAGAAGAACCCCAAGCCGTGCAAAGAGAGGATGGTTCCTGGCTACTCGATGGAATGCTACCAGTAGAAGATTTCTTTGAACTGTTTGGTTTAGAAGAATGGGACTTTGAAGAACGCGGTAGTTATCAAACCCTTGGTGGCTTCGTCATCACCCATCTCGGCCGCATCCCCGCCGCCACCGATCATTTTGAATGGCAAAATATGCGTATCGAGGTAATGGACATGGATGGCAACCGCGTTGATAAAGTGCTAGTAGTACCGAAAGCCGATAAGGTAGCAGATACCGAACAAGCTGAGTAACCAGCAGTAAAGAAAAACTAATGACTGTTGACTGTTGACTGTTGACTATGGACTAATGACTAATGACAAACAGATAGGTAAAGGCAGGTTGCGTTCATGGCATATTCCTGGTTTAAAGCATTTCATATTGTTGGTATCGTCGTTTGGTTTGCTGGTTTGTTCTACTTGGTAAGGTTATTCATCTATCATGTGGAAGCCAACCAAGAACCAGAACCAGCGCGGACGATACTGAAAAATCAGTATCAAATCATGGAAAAACGGCTTTACAACATTATCACCACACCGGGAATGTTGTTAACAATTGCAATGGCGATCGGTTTAATCAGTACAGAACCCGAAGTTTTAAAACAAGGCTGGTTACACTTTAAACTGTTATGCGTCGCTTTACTGATTGGTTATCATCATTACTGTAGTCGGTTAATGAAAAAGTTAGCCGCCGACGAATGTCGCTGGACTAGTCAGCAGTTAAGAGCGCTGAATGAAGCCCCCACAGTCATGTTAGTAGTTATCGTCATGCTGGCTGTCTTCAAAAACAACCTGCCAACTGATCTCACTGCTTGGCTAATTTTTGCCCTAGTGATATTTATGGCAGTCACAATCCAACTTTACGCCAGAAAACGCCGATTAGACAAAGAAAAGCTCACAGCCCAAATCGGACAAATCCAAGAACAAAGCTAGTCTCTGTCGTCCACCGTATATTATTGTGGTGGGCATTGCCCACCCTACTGATCCCTTGCCGATACGAATACAGGGAACAGAACAGCCTCAAACCTGTCACCTGTACCCTGTCCCCTATCCCCTATTCACTACTCCCCAGTAATAGACAATTCCTCAACCCAAATTCGAGGAGCCACACCACCTGGAGTTAAAGCCACTTCCTTTTCCACATAGATAATTGACTTCAAAAGTTCCAAGAAATCACCAGCCACAGTTGCTGATTCAATACTTGTTCTTACACCTTTGTTAATCAACCAACCATCAAAAGGTAAAGAAAACGAGCCTTGCAAAGATTTCACACCAGCGTGTAAAGCGTGTAAATCATCAATCAAAACCACATTTTCTGCTGTTTCCAAACTAAATTGTTGCTCAGAATCCCCAGATGCAAACACATGATAAAAGTTAGGACTAACAGAAACTTTAGCCCCAATACTAGCATTACCTGTAGGTTGAGCATTTAACCTTTTCGCAGTTCCCGCACTGTGAAGAAAGCCTGTTAAAATCCCATTTTCTATCAATGCAACCTGACGAGTTGGCGTACCTTCACCATCAAAAGTTTCCGCACCTATATTAGCTGGATGCAACGCATCATCATACAATGACAACAAAGGCGAAGCAATTTGCTTACCTATATCATCGGGAGTAGACAGGCTTTGTTTATCAAGGATGTTTTGAGCGTTGAATAAATTAGAAAACGCGCCTAAAAGACTCAAGAAAGCTTCCGGTGAAAAAACAACCTGATATTTACCAGTTTTGATTTTCTCGTAATTTAGATGACTAATTGTTTTTTCAGCAGTTTCTTGGATACATCCATTAATATCCAAACTTTCTAAACTCCGATTGATTCTAAAAGCCCCAGCACTACGTGGCTTTTTGCCTTCCTCATCAGTTTTGCTATAAAGATAAACTGAAGCCAAAGATACAGATTCAGTTCTTAAAGCGCCAGCACTATTGAGATAGAATCTATCAATATCTCTTTGTGCTAAACCGTTATAGGGTACACTTTGGATTGCTGGATGAGCAGCCAATAATTCTTTTTCCGCCACCAACAGTTTTTCTATCAGTTCCGAAACAGGAGCTTGAGGCGCTTTTTCGTTCAAGATATTGTCAATGGGAACAGTAGCCTCTGGACTAAAATCAGGTGCGTTTTCCTTAACACCAAAAAAACTGGCTTCATAAGCAGTTTTTAAAGCCAATTCTAACCCTTGAGGATCTACATCTGTGGTGCTAGTAATGCCTATGGTATTGTCATCATTCCAAACACGCACAGTCACCCCAGAGCGATTTGAGGCTTTAACTTGTTTTGGCTCACCTTGGTCAACCTGTACACTCGTTTCATCTACAGTTGAGCCATAAATGTCAAATTTTTGGATGCCCAGCTTTTGAGCATTGTCTTGGGCATAATTGGCAATTTCATGAATATTCGGCATGGCAATTCAAAGTTCAAAAATATTTGATGTCTTCTTAGCTTCTATCGGCAAATCTCACTAATATCTGCTCTTTTCTACAGATTTAGTTTGTAGTAAGGACTTCAGTCCTCATATCTTTTATCTTAACCACTTGCTTATTGCTGTATTTTGTAGGGTGGGCATTGCCCACCTCCTTACTAAGAGGTGGAAGATGTCAGATATAGAACTTGCACTTGATGCTTGAATTATATGTAGAGTAGGTCATATTCACCAAAATCATTTTCAGGTGAGCAATACTTACCCTACGTCTAGGAATCCGAATTGATTGTTGAAAAAATCTAAGTATCTGTAGGGTGGGCATTGCCCACCAAAACCATGATACTGTGGGCAATGCCCACCCTACGTATATTTCAGAAATCAAATATGAATCCTATATACTTATATTTTCCAATCATCAAATCGGATTTCTATAATTTTGAGGACTAAAGTCCTCACTACGAACCAATCTAAAATTCCTAACGTCCACCGACGGTTATGGAATCAACTTTAATGTGGGGTTGTCCTACAGTAGTGTAGATACTGCCACTAACAGAACCGCAAAAACCCGGCGCAAGTTCTAAATCTTGGGAACACATGGAAATTTTGTTCATAATTTCCTTAGCTTCACCGATGAGAGTCGCACCTTTTAATGGTTTGGTAACTTTACCATTTTCAATTAAATAGGCTTCATCAACGCTAAAGTTAAATTGACCAGTAGCGCCAACACTACCACCACCCATTTTTTTGCAGTAAATACCTTTATCTACCGAGGCGAATAAATCTTCAATTGAATAGTCACCAGTAGCGATGTAAGTATTACGCATTCGGCTAGCCGCAGCAAAGGTATAATTCTGGCGACGACCACTACCCGTCCGGGGGTGTCCAGTACGCCAAGAACCAGTTCTGTCTGCTAAGAAGTTTTTCAAAACACCTTTTTCAATCAGGAGGGTTCTTTGGGCTGGCATACCTTCGTCATCCATGTCAATTGTGCCGAAGGCGTTATCGGCTCGTCCTTCATCCCAAGCTGTTAAGCTTTCGTGGGCAATTTTTTCACCTTTCTTATCAGCAAAGGGTGTGGTGTTGCGTTCGATTTGGGTTGTTTCTAATAGGTGTCCACAGGCTTCATGGAAAATCACTCCACCAAAGTGATTCGCCATGATAATTGGATAAGTACCCGATTCTACATAATCTGCATAGAGCATTTTACCCGCAGATTCGGCAATTTGCTCGGCGGCTTGTTGATAATCCCAAGTTCTCAGGAAGTTAGCATCGCTGGTATTACCTGCACGTTCACCAATCGAAGCTCGATGAGCGCCATCAGCACATAGTAGGCTAAATCCTACTGATTGAGTCAGGCGAATATCACGAGCAAAAGTGCCATCACTGGCTGCAACTAATACTTCTTGCCAATCCCGGAAATAAGTCGCACGACGAGATTGTACATGGCTGGCTTTTTGCTTGAGGGATGCTGTCCCATCAAGCAGGATTTCCCCCATTTCCCGGATAGAACTACATAGAGGTAGCCAGCCATCTTTACCGCGTTTGCTGGAGTAGTCTCTGAGTAATTCTAGGTTAATTTCTGGAATAAAAGCACTAGGGGCTGGTAATTGTAAGCCTAAGATAGATAAACCTTTCTCTAAAGCTGCTTTTAAGCCAGAAAATGATAAGTCGTTTGTACTGACGTAGCAGTCGGCTTTGCCACGAAATACTCTGACTCCTGCCCCAGTGGTCAGGCTTGGTGAAATACTTGTAATAGTATCGTCTTCTGCCAAACTACTAATGTAATTACGGCGTTCTAGAAAAAATTCCACAAAATCAGCACCAGCTGCACGTCCTAAACCCAAGAGGGTAGCCAAGGGCGCTTCCCAAGTTTCATCGAAGCGCTCTGGGGTTGACGAATATTGCAGGTTAGGAAGTTGATTTGAAAGAAGTAGGGTACTTGTAAGCATGAATAGCCTCGTCTGCTGGCGTTATCAGAGATTTGACTGAAAAATCCTGGTTTCATCAGTCTAACAAATCGCTGAAAGCCCTATGAGGGAGATTAGCTCTACAAAAATTGGGGTGTTGCCGAACATAGGTACTAATTGAGGCAAGCTGGAGAGGCTAGGGAAACTGGGGAATAAATTTTTTATTTGTTAAATCATCTAGCAATTACATAACACCGAAATTGGTTTTTTGTATTAGAAATAACTTGATATTAACACAACATACATTTACTTAGATACATACAAAATTCATATAATCTTTAAGTATATTTGACATTTTAATATCTATACTTTTATTTAAGTAGGCTACTGGTTTAAAAAAGCTTTTTACTAGCAAATATTTTTCTAGTAATAAAGTATTAAAAGTAGCTTAATAATAACAGCTTAAGACATACATATCAAAATCAAAGTGTGAAGAGTAAAGATTGTATATTTTCCTAACAATCTCTATTTATTTCCTTATATTTAACGGCTCGCTAGTTTATATCAGCAACTCATAGGCAAATTTTTATTATTTTAATAAAGTTGTCTATAGATTAATTATTTCTATAATTAGTCTGTTTTGAAAGTTTTATAAAGTATTTTTGTTTTCTTTAGCAAAAAGGTATTTAAATGTTTTAGAGAAAGACATAGCTAATCTTTAATAAAAGATATATTTTCAAAAGGATAATTTGCCAACCATGAATTATTAGTCTAATAACAGCATATTTATACTTTAATACTTTCACTAAAAATTGGGAAGTACCAAGTATAAAGAAAGTATTAATGTATTATTTATTCAAGGTCAAACAAGTTCAAATAGCAGGAATAAACAATGAAAAATTAGCTTTTTATCTCATAGATAAAAACAAAAAAATCATAAAAATAACTAAACAAGACTAGTACTGAATAATCAATAAAATATGAGACGAAAATTTTTAAAATACTTGAGTTTATTTCTTTGCACTGTATTAGTAATCCTATGTATAGGGAGTATTACTGAATATACAGTGGCTCAAACAAAGTTATCGGAAACCACTAGACAAGTCAGTGCGATCGCCTTCAGTCCTGATGGGACTACCGTAGCTGATGGCATTGAAGATGGTCAGATAGCTCTGGTTGATATCAACAAAGGCAAACTCAGCAAAACCTTGCCTGGTCACTCATCTCGTGTAACGGGCCTAGTTTTTAGTCCCAATGGTAAAACTCTTAATAGCGTCGGACGAGACACGGTACTCCGCAGTTGGGACATCGCCACAGGAAAACAAACTCTAAGATTACAGGGGCCAGAAAACCCACCCAGAACAATTGCTATAAGCCAGAATGGTCAGATGATCGCTACGGCTGGAGAAGACCCCAAAGTTCACTTATGGGATGTATCAACCGAAAAATTGATTCATGTTCTTTCAGGACACAAAAACTTTGTTAACGGCATAGCCTTCAATCGCAATGGCAAGATTTTAGCTAGTGGTGACGATAACGGTTTACTCATCCTCTGGGATACAACCACAGGTAAAGCTTTGAGAAGCATTCAAGGACACATGGCAGCAGTTACAGATGTTGCCTTTAGCACAGATGGAAAAACCCTAGCCAGTGTCAGTCAAGATCAAACAGCAAGATTGTGGAATGTAGACACAGGTGAACCAGTTCAGGTATTCCGTGATGCAACTGAACCATTGCAGACAGTGCGTTTCAGCCCGAATGGAGATACATTAATCGCCACTGGGAAGAACATTATTTATTTTTGGAACACAAAAACTAATAGTTTGCGCTTAAAGCTCAACTCACTCGATACCTCAGAGATAACTGCGATCGATGTGAGCTTAGATGGAAAAAACTTAGCCACAGCCAATAAAGATGGTTATACGGCTGTGTGGGATGTAGAGTCTGGGGTACGTAAGCAGAATGTGAAGGTAACAGACCTAGTACCCGCCACCAATAATAAATCATCCAACCTCAACAAAAACTTAAAAGCACAGAAATCTACTAGCTCCATCAAAACTGATACTAGTAGTTTTACAGAAACATTATTAGCCGCCATACCACCAGCAACAGGTGGGCCAATCTTACTTGTGACCAGTACAGCTAATCGTTTTAGTGAGTACTACGCCGAAATTCTCCGGAATGAAGGTCTCAACTATTTTGCTGTTAGTGACATCTCATCAGTAACATCAACGACTTTGGCTAACTACGATGTTGTCCTTCTGGCGGAAATGAACCTAAGCTCGGCTCAGGTGACAACATTTAACAATTGGGTTCAAAATGGTGGCAATTTAATTGCCATGCGTCCTGACAAGCAACTGGCAAGCTTACTAGGGCTAACTGATGCCAACTCCACATTATCCGACGCTTATCTGTTGGTTAATAACTCCACCTCTGCTGGTAAAGGTATTGTCAATCAAACTATCCAGTTCCACGGAATAGCCGACCGCTATACCCTCAATGGTGCTGATAGCATAGCCACCCTTTACACAAATGCAACAACATCAACCTCTAATCCTGCCGTCACTCTGCGTAGTGTTGGTAATGGTCAGGCGGCTGCATTTACCTACGATTTAGCTCGTTCTATTGTCTACACTCGTCAAGGTAATCCCACTTGGGATCAACAAGAGCGTGATGGTTTTTCGCCCATCCGCTCCGACGATTTGTTCTATGGCAATGCTAGTGGTGATGTCAAACCAGATTGGGTTGACCTGAATAAAGTGGCAATCCCGCAAGCCGATGAGCAACAAAGGCTATTGGCAAATCTAATTATCAACATGAACCAGTCGAAAAAACCATTACCCCGCTTTTGGTATTTTCCCCATGGTAAAAAAGCGGTGGTGATGATGACTGGGGACGATCACGCTAACGGGGGAACAGCCGGAAGATTTGACCAATTTATCAACCAAAGTCCACCAGGGTGTTCAGTCGATGATTGGCAGTGCATCAGAGGTACATCATATATATATGCTCTGTCTGAACCTATTACCAATGCACAGATGTCTAGTTACAATGCTCAGGGATTTGAAATATCGCTGCATCTAAATACAAATTGTGAAAATTATCAAACTTCCACATTAACTAACCCTCCATCATTACAGTCACTTTATCAACAGCAAGTGGCAGACTTTACCAGCAAATATCCCAGTCTTCCTGCCCCTACTACTCAAAGACATCACTGCTTAGTCTGGAGTGACTGGTTTAGCACGCCACAAGTTGAGTCTAATTACGGCATCAGATTAGATACAACATACTATTACTGGCCGCCCGCTTGGATTAATAACAGCCCTGGATTCTTCACAGGTTCTGGTATGCCAATGCGCTTTGCCAATAAAAATGGGGAAATGATTGATGTCTATGGCGCAGCTACCCAATTAACTGATGAATCTGGACAGTCTTATCCTTACACCATCGATACTCTACTTGATCGGGCAATTGGGACACAGGGGTATTACGGTGTTTTCAACGTTAACGCCCATACTGATTCCCCCAACTCATCAGAGTCTGATGAGGTAGTAGCATCTGCAAAAGCTCGCGGTGTACCAGTTGTCTCTGCTAAACAAGTTTTAAAATGGCTTGATGGTCGTAATAGTTCGTCTTTCGGGTCGTTTAACTGGAGTAATAACGCTCTTAACTTCACAATTACCAAAGCTACAAATACAGCGAATCTAACAACTAACGGTTTGCAAGCAATGTTACCAACAGTGTTTGGTAACACTACCCTCAGCAGTCTTACCCGCAATGGTAATAGTGTTGCTTATACCACTCAAATAATTAAAGGTATTGAGTATGCCTTTTTCTCTGGTGATAGCGGTGCTTATGTTGCTACATACACAGTAGATACCTCAGCACCGACAGTCACAGCAAATAGCCCCAGCAATAGTGCTACAGGCGTGAGTACATCACCTAACATTACTGCTAGCTTCAGTAAAGCCATCAATCCAGCAACAGTAACTAGTAGTACCTTTGAGTTACGTGATGCCAGCAATACACTCGTCCCTGCCACAGTCAGCTACAACGCGGCTAGCCAGACAGCAACGTTAACACCGAGCAGTGCATTGTCCACCTCCACGCTGTACACTGCTACTGTCAAGGGTGGTACAAACGGAGTCAAAGATACTGCTGGTAATGCTTTAGCGGCAGACTTCTCTTGGTCATTCACAACTACCGCCTCTACAGCACCAACTTCTTCTAGTATCTGGAATAACTCAGCCACACCAACCACAGCATCAGTAGGAGATAGCAATGCCGTGGAATTGGGAGTGAAATTCCGTAGCGATGTGGATGGCTACATTACTGGCATCAAATTCTACAAAGGTAGTCAAAACACAGGAACACACATCGGCAATTTGTGGACAAGTACAGGAACAAAACTAGCCACAGCCACCTTCAGCAATGAAACCACTTCTGGTTGGCAGCAGGTGAACTTTGATCAGCCAGTAGCGATTACAGCTAATACTGTATACGTAGCCTCCTACCATACAAATGTCGGTCGCTACGCTTTAAACCAAGGATACTTTACTAACTCTGGAGTGAATAACCCACCACTGTATGCACTGAGAAATGGTGAAAATGGAGGTAATGGTGTTTACAAATATGGAGCTACAAGCAATTTCCCCACTGATACCTACCAATCAAGTAACTACTGGGTTGACGTGGTGTTTACTACCAGCACTGCACCCGATACTACACCGCCGACAGTCACAGCAAATAGCCCCAGCAATGGTGCTACAGGTGTGAGTACATTACCTAACATTACTGCTAGCTTCAGTGAAGCCATAAATTCGGCAACAGTAACTAGTAGTAGCTTCGAGTTACGTAATGCCAGCAATACACTCATCCCTGCCACAGTCAGCTACAACGCGGTTAGCCGTACCGCCACACTGACACCGAGCAGTGCATTGTCCATCTCCACGCTCTACACTGCTACTGTCAAGGGTGGTGCAAACGGAATCAAAGATACGGCTGGTAATGCTTTAGCAGCAGACTTTTCTTGGTCATTCACAACTACCGCCTCTACAGCACCAACTTCTTCTAGTATCTGGAATAATTCAGCAACTCCGGCAAACCTCTCAGATCCTGATACTAGTGCAGTGGAATTGGGAGTAAAATTCCGCGCTGATGTGGATGGCTCAATTACAGGTATCCGCTTTTACAAAAGTATTCAAAACACAGGCACACATATTGGCAATCTGTGGAGTAGTAGTGGTCAGTTGTTGGCAACAGCAACATTCACCAATGAGACTGCTTCTGGTTGGCAGCAAGTGAATTTTAATACTCCTGTACCGATTACCGCTAACAGCGTTTATGTGGCTTCCTACCATACAAATGTCGGTCGCTACTCGACAAGTGTCGGATACTTTGCCAACTCTGGATTCAGCAATCCACCACTTTATGCGCTCAAAAACGGAGAAAGTGATGGTAACGGTGTTTATAAATATGGTGCAAGCGGGTTCCCTACTGGCACTTACCAGTCAACTAATTATTGGGTCGATGTTGTCTTTACTCCCAATTAAAGCCCGAATTCAGTGATTGGCTATTTTATTTCTTACCCTCTTTATAGGGTAAGAAAAATTTTTCACCAGCCAAATGTTTTTCAATTTATAGGAGGGAATAGGAATAGGAAATAGTCATGAAAGTCTGTCATTACCAAGATTTTATGATTAATTTATTTCCTATTTATCTCACAACTGGTATATGTCAAATATCAACATAAAAGTCTGATTAATCAGTAATTACTTTGCTTTTCAGGAGACTTGATGAAAAAGTTATTACGAATGATGTTCTTGATATTCCTAACAATAGTTCTGGTGTTAGGAACAAATGGACATGGGCAATTCGCAATGCAAAAAGTAGTGGCAGTGAGTTCCTGTAATTCTCCAGCTAACAAGATTATGGAGGAGAACTGTATGTCAGGCAATCCTGCTTCTGAGTGGGATGTGGATGGTGCTGGAAGCCCTGATATCCAAGGTTTCGCCACAGACATCAGTTATAACAAAGGGCAAACAGTCAACTTCAAAATTAAAACCACTGGCACTAATTATCGGCTGGATATTTACCGCATGGGTTACTATGGTGGCAATGGCGCACGCAAAGTAGATACTGTATCGCCTAGTACATCACAGATTGCCAATGCTCGAAATCAACCTGCTTGCAACAAAGACTCAAGCACGGCACTATATGATTGTGGTAATTGGAATGTCTCTGGGTCTTGGACTATTCCTAGTGATGCCACTTCAGGAATTTATTTTGCCAAAGCAGTATTAATCGGTGGACTAACAGGTTCTAGTCATATTGTTTTTATTGTCCGGGATGATGCTAGCACCTCTGATATTCTGTTTCAAACAGCTGATACGACTTGGCAGGCATATAACCAATACGGTGGTGCTAGCCTTTATTTTGGTGGGCCTGGCTCTCAAGGGGGCGCTTACAAAGTTAGCTACAACCGTCCCTTCAATACTCGTTCTGTGGATAATGGTCAGGATTGGCTGTTTAATGCGGAATATCCGATGGTGCGTTGGCTAGAGGCTAACGGTTATGATGTGACTTATTTTACTGGCGTTGATAGCGATCGCTATGGTGATTTAATTAAAAATCACAAAGTCTTCCTATCCGTTGCTCATGACGAGTATTGGTCTAAACAACAGCGTCAGAAAGTTGAAGCAGCCAGAGATGATGGTGTTCATCTAGCCTTCTTTAGTGGCAACGAAGTCTACTGGAAAACTCGTTGGGAAAACAGTATCGACGGCTCAGGGACACCTTATCGCACACTAGTTTGTTACAAAGAAACCCACGCTAACGCAAAAATTGATCCCTCTCCAGAGTGGACTGGTACTTGGCGCGACCCCCGTTTTAGTCCACCTGCTGATGGTGGTCGTCCTGAAAATTCCTTAACCGGCACATTATTTACAGTCAACGACGGTGCTACGACTGCTATTCAAGTGCCAGCAGAAGACGGCAAATTGCGCTTTTGGCGCAACACTAGCGTTGCTAATCTCGCCCCCGGTAGCACTGCAACACTCACTGAGCGAACTTTAGGCTATGAGTGGGATGAAGACATCGATAACGGCTTTCGACCTACTGGCTCTATTCGGATGTCAACTACAACCGTCAATAATGCTCCTGTTCTTACAGACTTCGGATCAACTTTTGGTTCTGGTACAGCTATCCACCATTTAACACTTTACAAATACAAAGGTAGTACCGGGAAAAATGCTCTAGTGTTTGGTTCTGGAACTGTACAATGGTCTTGGGGTCTAGACGGTAATCACGATCGCGGGAATACAACCCCAAATTTAAGTATGCAGCAGGCAACTGTCAACCTGTTTGCAGACATGGGTGTACAACCTGCCACACCCCAGTCGGGTATAGTTCCAGCATCCCTATCCAGTGATCTGCAAACTCCTACATCGATTATTACTTCACCAACTAATGGTGCAAACATCCAAACAAATACCTCGGTGACAATTACTGGCACAGCCAGTGATTTTGGTGGTGGTATCGTTGGTGGTGTTGAGGTATCTGTTGATAATGGCGCAACATGGCATCCGGCAAATGGTCGTGCTAACTGGAGCTATGTTTGGAAACCTACGACCACTGGAACATACACTATTAAGAGTCGAGCTATTGACGATAGTGGCAACCTGGAAACGCTAGTATCCAGTGTAACTGTTACTGTTGGCGCTCGGTGTAATACTACCAGCCCCTGTACCAGTATTTGGGATAGTAGTACAGTACCCAGCGTACTTGCAGACTCAGAAACAAGAGCAGTGGAATTGGGTTTGAAGTTCCGCTCCCAGATCAGTGGTTATATTACTGGCCTACGCTTCTACAAAAGTCCTCAAAATACAGGCACTCATGTTGGTACTTTATGGAACAGTAACGGCACACAACTAGCAAGGGCAACCTTTAGCAATGAAACAGCTTCCGGTTGGCAACAAGTTAACTTTTCCACCCCAGTAGCAATTACAGCCAATACTACCTACGTTGCTTCCTATCACACTAACGTCGGGCGTTATTCTATTGACAGTGGATATTTTGCCAATTCTGGCGTAGACAGCTACCCGCTTTATGCTTTCAGTAACAGTGAAAGCGGTGGTAATGGTGTTTATGCTTATAATGCTAACCCCACCTTCCCCAACTCTAGCTTTAACTCCAGCAACTATTGGGTAGATGTGGTATTTGCCTCTAGTCTTGGGCCAGATACAACTGCGCCGACTGTCACAGCCACAACTCCCGCAAACAATGCCACAGGAGTCAGCACCAATAGTAGTATTACCGTAGCCTTCAGTGAAGCAATTGATGCAGCTACTATTAACGGCAATACCTTTGAGTTGCGTAATGCGAATGATAATACGTTGGTAACTGCTAGCATCACCTATAACTCCAGTAACAACACTGCCGCACTAAAACCCAATACTGCTTTGGTTGGCAATACTACTTACATTGCTACAGTCAAAGGTGGTACAACTGACCCCAAGGTGAAAGACACTGCTGGTAATGCTTTAGCAGCAAACTTCAGTTGGTTGTTTACTACAGGAGTTCCCGACACCACCCCACCGACGGTAACGGCGACATCCCCCATGAGTAATGCTACAGAAGTGAGTGTAGGAAATAGCGTTATGGCTACCTTTAGCGAGGCCATAGATCCGGCAACTATTAACAGTAATACCTTTGAGTTGCGGAACTCCAATAATAGTTTGATTACAGCCACCGTCACCTATAATGCTGGCAACAACACGGCAACGCTAACACCAAGCAGTTTCCTGGCAGCTTCCACAACTTATACAGCCACCATTAAAGGCGGGGCAACCGGGGTCAAAGATTCAGCAGGTAATGCTTTAGTATCAAACTACACTTGGACTTTTACTACTGGGGCTGCATCGTTTACTATCTGGAACTCGACAGCGACTCCAGCCTTGTTAGCAGATCAGGAAACTAGTGCTGTTGAAGTGGGAGTCAAGTTCCGGTCAACTGTCGCTGGTAAGGTTACTGGCATCCGGTTTTATAAGAGTAGCCTGAATACAGGGACTCACGTCGGTACTTTATGGAGTAGCACTGGTACTCAGTTAGCTAGGGCAACTTTTATTAACGAAACGGCTTCTGGCTGGCAGCAAGTTAATTTTGCTACACCAGTTTCTATTACTGCTAACACTGTCTATGTTGTTTCTTACCACACTAATGTAGGTCGCTACTCTATAGACAAAAATTACTTTAATAACTCTGGTGTTTCTAATACTCCATTGTATGCCCTACGTAATGGAGAAAGTGGTGGTAATGGTGTTTATAGGTATAGTTCAACCCCTGCCTTCCCCAATTCTAGCTACCAGTCGAGCAATTACTGGGTTGATGTTGTGTTTACTCCGAATTAGTCTTAACACTATATATAGCTGTCTTAGCTGGTTTTAAGACTATCATGCTGTGTATGCCAGGGGACAGGCTCAAAAACCATTTAACATACATAAAGGTTTTGTGATCTACCTATGTCCTAACCTATGTGGATACGGCCATAACAAATAATCTCTTATACCAATAAAAGTATAAGAGATTATTTTTGTAGCAATTTTTCAAATACAGCAAAGTGTCAACTTAACTAACGTGAGTTCGATGAACCTCTCCCTCCCAAGCTCCCTCTCCTAAAAGGCGTTCGTGTAGCGTCTCCGTCAGGAGAGGGAGGAGAAACGAAAAAATACCTCACCCCCAACCCCTCTCCTCGAAGGGGCGAAAAGTCTGTAGCTTGCTTCTCTAACGAGACGCTACGCGAACCCGTAGGGTGCGCCGGCTTCCGGCGTTCAGAACTTTTCAAGAGAGAGGGTTTGGGGGAGAGGTTAAAACAAAGCTTGTCGAACTCACGTTAACTAGGACTTACGTATGAAAACGAAAAATTAAGGGTTTTGGCAAGGGTATAGGGGTGTAGTGGAGCCAGTTGCGTGAGTGCAGTCACACTTGCGTAGCCAAGCGACGGGTGAACTGCTGTTCGCCCTTGGCGTGCCGTTGGCGCAGCCTCTGTCTACGACACGCTCCGCGTTCGCGTAAGCGTCTCGTAGAGAACGTAGAGAAGGCATACCCGAAGGGGTTTCCCGACTTGAGCTTGCTTGGCTGGTGTAAAAGCTCTAAACCTACACCCTTACACCCTGCCTCAATAGATAACCTCGGTGCGTAAGTCCTATTAACGTGAAATGGGTGGTTAGAAATCGTATCTACTTTAGACTATACGCCTACACCCTTATGCAAATCCTTGATTCTTCGTTTTTATGCGTAACAGGACTTACGCAACTGGCACTTGGGGTAGGGTACGTCAGATGTGAAAAATCCTTGAATGTGTCGAAATTATTGGGGCTGACGCACCCTACAGTTAATTTGATTATGACACTTGCGTAAGTCCCACGTAATACCAATTTTCTGTGAAGATGCACCAAATAAATAATGTAGAGATTGGCAGGCCAATCTTTACAGTGCAGAATAAAGTGCAGCTTCGTCAAGAAATGGTATAATTTACACCTGATGTGAATTAGGAAACATTGATTATCAAAACAATAGCCTATGCAAGGAGTAGCTACAGCTTCACCGAGATCATCGTTAAGTGTTTATGATATTTGATTAACCGGCCCCTACAAATGTCTAGTCAATTACAAGATTTTTATTCACATTAGACGTAATTTATAAAAAATTACTGCATCTAAATAATAACAAGGAGAGAATAAGGACTCACATTCAGATTGCTGTAAGTATTACCACTATCTAAAAATGAAAATTTGATACTATGATTTACAGAAAAATTATAATTAGAGTGAAGAATATACGGTATCTTAATGTTGCTCACGAATTTCTTTTATTGAATTAGATGATTAAAAAACACACTTATTCTGATAAACATCTTTGTAAATTAACTCCTTGTATTTACGATCGCATTGGGATTTTACTGTTCAAATTAATCCAATTAGAGAAGTAGCAAAATTACATTGCATTGAATAAGCTCTACTTAATTTTATGGCGTTGCAGTATACTCACTGAGTATTAATAAAATTTGTGTATGTAAATGGGGTTAAGTTTAGGTTTTTAGGGTGAGAAATTTCACTTAGTCACAAATAGATGCTTATCCTCAAGCAGAAGGTTTTACTAAATATGAACTTATTAACCAGCTAAGAACTGTATAATTACTAAAAAATTAATCTGAACAAATTAAATTTTGAAGCATGAATAGGCTTATCTGTAACCATTATCAGAGATTTGAATGAAAAATCTTAAAGTTATCAGGGTAACAAATCAGTAGAAACCGCAGATGGCAGATTTACAAAATTCATGATACCTTCTTGTGATGGTAATTGAAAATAATGAACTCATGAAGAAAACCTAACATATGTTAAAGATTTCATATGTTAGGCAATAGGTAATTATGACGAAACTCAAGTATATCAAATTTTTCCTGCTCGCAGCCATGACGCTGATTTTGAGCGTTTCTGGCGTGACTTACGCACAAACTTCTGGCACTACGACTATTCCGGTCAGTGCGGTGGCACCTTGGCCAGTTTTTCAACGTATAGATGCTCTCACTTTTTCGTCTCGCGTTGGTTTGTCAACAGTTTGGGGAGATTATTGGGAGCGTAGTGAAGAGCCAAATGATATTTCATACGTTGGGAATACCCAAGAGCTAACGAATACTGCAAATGGCAACTATGCTGTATACAACAGCATTAACTTAGGTAGTGGTGTAGAAGCGCTGATGCTCCGCATCGCCTTGGCTTCGGGGACGAACACTGTTGAAGTTCGTTTAAACTCGTCCAGTGGAACCCTTGTGGGAACTTGTACGATCAACAGTACTGGTTCTGTAACAACCTATCGTACTGTTCCTTGTCCTGTGGATAGTAACCTTGCTAAGGGAATACAAAACTTGGTGATCAGGTTTACAGGAACAAATAGCCAAATGCGCTTTAATTGGTTTGCTTTCTGGGCTAAGGACACGACGCAGAAAATTGACGATATACAGAAAAAGTCAGATAATGAGGCGATTAACAAGCCTGCACCTGTGAGCAAAATTTCTGGTACGTCGGTGCGAACAAAAAGTATGCTGCCTGCAAGTTCCGAGACATTAGCCAAGTCCTATGGGTTGTGGTCTCCCGGAAAAACTTGGGAATGTCCTAAGTGGATACACGATACCTATTGGGTGAAAGGCGAAGACGGCAAAGTATACCCCACATGGCATCCTCCTGTAGATTTCAACCCGGAAACCAATAGTTATTGTACATATGGGCATGATCATGGCGATGATCCGCGTGGCTCTGAGGCATTTTCTATCGGAGGTATGCCAGCTTTCGGCTATGTCAATGAACAACAGGCAGTTAATGATCCGGCTAATCCCAGACATGAGGATCATTTTGGTCACAAGGTCTTGGTAGCCAATAACTGGACTATGTACAATGCCAACAATAGCAGTTTAACTACCAAATGCGATGTAGTGATAAAACTGCATATGGGTACACATTCGCCAGATGCACTGACCAATACGGCACATGAGATACTTTTATCTGGGAAATGCGATGGACAACAAGCATTTAACTTAAAGCGATTTGCCTTGTTTGGTACACCTGGTTCGTTTAAAGAGGCAGAAGAGTCACAATGTAACTTGCCTGTGACTTCTGGTATTTTGCCAACGCCATCCAACCAGCCGACAGGAAATGTCCATAGGGCTATTCCCACTTCAGATTGTTATAGACGTGGTACTACTGCTCAACAAGTTTCTGCTGTTGCCACAAGAACAAGAGAATTTTGGCTGACTAGTTTAGTAGGGGGTGATTTTTACTTTACTATCACAAATCCCGCTCGTTTTTATGATCCTTCTTCTGCAACTAAAATCGGTAGAACAGTGGATAACTGTTACATTCAAGGTCATCCTCTCTATAACACCCTATTGTGCCAGGAAACCAGGGGTGCGGGAAGCAAGGTAAGTTGGGATGATCCTCGTTCGCCATTCCGGGGAACAGTTCAATCTAGCAGCCACTTCTCTGCTCTTAGCTTTGATAATTCTCAATCTTCTGTAGTCTACACAGATGCCTATGGAAGAAATGCTAGAACATCACCTACTCCGGGGGGGATTAACTTGAAGCAAATTGTTCCTACTCAGGGCTTTAGCTTTAAGGTAGATGGTCAGGCCAGTATCTTCGCTACTACTGACTATTCTGCATCAGGGACAAATGGTGTAAGAGCGCCTAACTAAAATAGACTTTTCAATTCTGAAAAACAGCCTGTAGTTTGATTACAGGCTGTTTTTCTATAGTGCTTTCAAGGTATAGCAGGTGACAAAAAGCTGCTTGGGATCAGGATCTTATGATTTATCTATCTCAGGACTTACGCAAGTGTCACAATTGGTGGTTGGTGCGTGACGCTACAAGTCTCATGACTACGTTCAAATATTATCGCTCCTCACACACCCTACAGAAAAAATCTGCCAGTTGCGTAAATCCTAGATCTTTAATGTCGTTAATCTAGACAAGTGGGATGAAACAAGAATCTCCCTTCACAGGCACAGCCTTGAAGGTGAGAGTGTCAAGTGCTAACTCTGGCTAGGGCGATAACTTCTCAGTTTCAATTAAACGAGTAGCTAGTAGCATCTCTGCCAATACTCGTTGGAAAGCATAGTACCAACCTTGCCAACCATCAAGGATACCACCTTTGAGTATTAAGCAATAGAACAGTATGATCAAAGGAGCGACAATTTTTTGTTTACGGATGCGATCGCCCCAACTCAATTCATGTGTTGGAGTTGTCAATAATTTCTCTGTTTCAATAATCATGTAACGATCCTGGGCTGCTAGCCATCGACTGAGAGATTTGCGATCGTCATGATGGATATAGCCTGAAAGCATGGTAGATTTCCCCTCTACCACAACTCTATGGGCATGACCATCATCTTGATATACTGCTTGTTCTTTTTTGTAAAGGGCTTTACGGGGTGGTAGCAAAGTCCCGCGCAGGGGTTTGCCAAATACACAATACTTGAATCTGATACTGTAACTATTTACATCTGAATTAGCTGGGATTGCTTGAATTTCCGCAATTAACTCATCAGTCAATATATAATCAGCATCTAGTGAAAGTACCCAAGACGAGGTAATTTTTGTTAAACCGTAATTGCATTGACTCGCAAAGGAATCAAACTTTCTTGAAAATATTTGTACCTGGGGATAGGAAGATAAAATATCTAGAGTTGCATCATTGCTATAGCTGTCAATAACTACAATTGTGTTTGCCCAATCCAGTTTTTTGAGGGTACGAGCAATATTTGGGGCTTCATTATATGTGAGGATTAATGGAGTGATTTCTTCTAGCATAAAATGTGAGATTTTGTCATTGATAAAATCTTAATTTATCAGCTGCATATATATGTGGCTGAGATGTTCAGCAATGCGAGTCCAAGTATAATTTTTAACAATTAGTTTGCGGGCGCGATCGCCCATATCTTTAGCTGCTTGAGGATGGCTAAAATAATCATCAAGTGCAGATGCAATATCTAAAACTTCTAGTTGGGGAACGTAACCCAGTTGGTGTTGTTGCACTAAAGAAGCTAAAGCTACACCAGGAGTAACAAGGACAGGCACACCCACCGCCAAAGCCTCTAGAACAGCGATGCCAAAATTTTCCGAGTGGGATGTGAGGACAAATAAATCAGCACCTTGCATAAAGATGTTTTTGGTTTCTCCTTCCACAAATCCCACAAAACGGGTGCGTTCTCGCATACCATTTGCTATCAAAAGAGATTCAACTTCTGCTTCGTATTCTGGTGAACCACTGCCTGCTAAAATAAAGGTGAAACGATGATTAAGAAGTTTCCCCAAGGCAGGAATAATATAGTCTAAACCTTTCTTGGGATGCAGACGGGACAAAAATAAAATTACTGGTTCATCGTCCGCAAGATTTAGCTGTTTGCGGAGCCGATGACGAGCATTGCTGATAAGATCAGGAATAGCAAGTCCGTGGGGTAGAACAAAGCTAGGGGCATCAAAACCTAAAAGGGAAACTTCTTGTTGTTCTTGCTCAGAAGTCAGGTGAATAGCTAGACTTTGATTAATATTTGCTCGTTCGATTAAATCCAGATAAACCTGTTTCTTGCGGGGACTTTGCTGTAGTGACCATTTACATAGTTGTCCTAAAGGGCGGACAATGTAGGGAATGCCTTGGAGACGGGCAATTCTCATTGCCGCAGTGCAAGCATAGGAAAAAATAGCGTGAATGTGTAGCAAGTCATATTGAGCAGCATTTTTCCACAACCATAGAGTAAGTTGATGAGAAAAGGCAAATTCTCTAATGGCATGAATGGGAGGAGAGAAGCGGGGAAAAAACTGTACTGGTACTTGCTTGTATTCTATCCACTCACCCATAGGCACATCTAATAAGTGATCACCATTATCATTAGTAGTAACAATTTCGGCTTCAACACCGATATTTCGCAATGATTTAACTGTTTCTATAATTGCTTGACTGGGACCGCCTCTGACCGATGCGACTGAAGGAATGATATGAAGAACTTTCATGATAAATTAAAATTTTGACCTAACTGGGGTATGTATAACTTACTGATTTAACGTGAGTTCGATGAACCTCACCCTCCCAACCTCCCTCTCCTCGTAGGAGAGGGAGGAGAAACGAAAACCTCACCGTCTTACTCCCCTCTCCTCGTAGGAGAGGGGTTGGGGGTGAGGTCAAAACAACGCTTGTCGAACTCACGTTGATTTATTAGCAGCTATTTAGTTGGTAACTTGCTGTAACCAATAGTCGAGGATGACGAGACTCCAACGACGATACCACAGGTTAAGGTCAATGTTTTTATTCAGTTCATGAACCGGAAAATAATCACTCCACTCTTGGTCTATCCATTGCTGAAACGGAAAAGAGAATCCTCGCTTGGGACGATTTAATAAGTAGCTTGGTAACTCAGGTATTGCTTCAATTAATAATTGTTTACTTGGTGCTAAACGCATAGCACTAGGAATAGATGCAATTGTTTCCAGTAAAACTCGATCAACAAACGGGACTCGCAATTCTAATCCCCATGCCATACTCATGACATCGCTATCCCGTAGCAACTGATTACGCATATACTGACTCAGTTCCAGTAGGCTAACTTCATCTTCTACCGAAGGCGGATTTTGGGATATTGCCGTATTATTAATTATATCCTGCTGCCAACCTGAGACAGGGGTTGGCAACTGTTTGAGGTAATGCTGAGTAATTTTCCCAGCTTCTGTTTGAGAAAAAATACCTCTAAAACTACGATAAGCGGCGGCGGTTGTGGGTTTTTGTTGTAAAAAGTCTCCTAATCGTTTTTGTTTTGGTGATTTTCCCCAATGTGCTAAGGCTTTACCTAGACTATTACTGATGGGTGAAAATTTGTGGAATTGCTGCCCCCATCGCAGCATTTTTGGGATTTGTTGGAAGGCTTTATAACCTCCAAATAGTTCATCTCCTCCTAATCCAGATAGAACTACTTTCGTGCTATCATTGTGCGCGACTTGGGACACACAAAAAGTATTGAAACCATCAATACTTGGTTGGTCAATTGTTTCTATAAATTGGCTAAATAATGACTTACCCAAAGCAGATGTAATAATATGTTCTGTATGCTCAGTCTCAAATGTATGAGCAATTTTAGAAGATATTTCTCCTTCATTCCAGGCTGATTCTTCAAAAGCAATGGAATAAGTTTTGAGTACACCAGTTTGAGTTTGCCTTGCTAAAGCAACTACTGCGGAGGAGTCTATACCTCCGCTCAAAAATACACCTACTGGTACATCACTGACGAAATGATGTTTAATAGAATCAATCAGTGCGTTGCGTACTTGTTTGCGGGCTTGTTCTAAAGTGATTTGTTGAGGAGTAAAATCAACCTGCCAGTATTGTTTTTGGGTGAATGAACCTGCCTGCCAATGTAGATGGTGTCCAGCATTTAAACAGTGAACTCCTTCAATTAAAGTATGGGGTTCTGGAACTGAACCAGTAACAAGATAACCATATAATCCCTGCATACTTAAATTTACAGCAGGTAAGCGGGAGGCTAGAATAGCTCTGAGTTCAGAGGCAAAGATGAATGTGGAACCAGATTGCCAGTAATATAGGGGTTTTATACCCAGAGGATCGCGGGCTAAAAAACAAGTTTTTTCAACATCGTCCCAAATAGCAAAGGCAAACATCCCCCGGAGATACTGAACACATACAGTACCCAATCGTTGGTACAATTTTAAAATAACTTCTGTGTCTGTTTGGGAATTAAATTTTTCACCTTGATTAATTAGATCCCGTCGCAGTTGTTGAAAGTTATAGATTTCACCATTGAAAGTAATCCAGTAACGTCCATCAGGGGTAGACATGGGCTGATGTCCAGCACTACTAAGGTCGAGAATGGACAGACGAGTATGGGCTAAAGCGGCTTGCCGTTCTGGGGCAATAAAAATACCTGCATCATCAGGGCCACGATGTCGCAAAGCAATTTGCATTCGCTGAATCGTCGGTTCTAATTGTTCCTGATATTGATTTTTTGTCAGAATGCCAGCGATTCCACACATATTTTTAAGTTAGATTTATTATGGAAATTTTGAATTAAGGAATTATACAATATTAATTTATTGAGGAAGGAAAGTAAGGAGGTGAATGAGTGATTTTTAGAGGGTTGGAAAATGTCTGGCGAGAGTGGATTGAAACTGCTTAAATCCAAAGGTATCGATGGCTAAATTCCTGAGTTCATCTGGTTGATAAATTAAGGAATTAGGATATTGTTTGAGCAAAATTTTAGTTAGTGTTTGGGCGATCGCTTCAACATCGTCAGGATTGACAAGCGCCCCTAATTTACCATGACACAGAGCATCTATAGCACCGTCTTGATTACCTGCTAAAACAGCTTTACCACAGGCTAATGCTTCTAAATAAACAATTCCAAAGCCTTCCCCTTTACTGGGCATGGCGAAAACATCGCAGAGATTGTAGTAATCACATAGTTGTTCATCAGGCACAAACCCGGCTAAGGTGACACAATCTTGTAGTTGTAGCTGGGCTATTAGCTGCTCAATTCTGGGTCTATCACTACCTTCACCAACAATTACATAATGAATATCGCCCAGCAACTGACGAATTTGGGGAATTGCTTTTAAAACTCGGTCATAACCCTTGTATTGCTCACCAGCAGATAATCTGCCCACAGTCAAGATAATTGGTTGTGTTGGTTTGAGGTTGTGTTTTGCTAATAAATATGGTGGTTTAGGGGCAGGTTGAAAACGATGGGCATCAAAGGTGTTGGGTAGAAGAGTGACTTTTTTGGGGTCGAGGTTTTGTTCTTTGAGTAGGCGATCGCTTGTGTAACTACTAACCGCTAAAATTAAATCAGCTTCCATCAAAGCAGTCTTTACCGCCTTATTTTTGATATTCCATGCTTCTATCCCATGAGCCACTACCCAGTAAGGTACACCCAACAAACGCTTAAGTATTAAGCAAGCCACCGCAAAATTTAAGTGAGTTGCTAGCACTAAATCAGGTTTTTTGATCAGACCATGCCCAATAAGTTGGGCTGCAAACAAGGGTGTACGGAATTTGAGTGGTGAACCACCAGCAAAGTGAAATCGCGTTTGGGGTAAGTAGTTAATGCTAGGCAAAGTTTCAACTTCATGTTTGATAAAGACTTCGTAGCGACTCTCAGGATATAGGTTTTGTAAAGCTTGAAACAAAAAAGCTGAGTATGTTTGAATGCCACCATTAAAACTAAACAGATGAGGCAACCAGAGATGTATATTCATGGATTTATTGTAATTTACGTCTAATGTGAATTAAAATCTTGTAATTGGATAGACATTTGTAGGGGCGGGTTAATCAAATATCATCAACAATTAGCGATGATCCCGGTGAACCCGCCCCTACCGAGTCTCATGAGCTACCCGCATAGGCTATTGTTTGGATAATAAAGGTTTTTCTAATTCACATCAGGCGTAGTTTGGTATATTCGAGTGCTTGAATGAGTCCCTGAGTTGCCTGAGCATAAGTGTAATTGGCTACTATATTACGGCTATTTTCTCCCCATTTTTGTAAACGTTGCCGATTTGCTAATGCTTCCTTGAGGCTATGCGCTAAGGCAGATACATCACCAGCCGGAAAAACTAAACCATTTTCATAATTGTGAACTAAGTCTTGAGAACAACCTACATGATTACTCACAATTACAGGACGACTCAAACACATTGCTTCATTAATAGCTAGTCCCCAAGTTTCTCCACTACCGTAGCTAGGTAAAACAAATAAATCAGCCGCCGCATAGGTACGAGGCATAAATGTTTGATTTTGAAAAGGGGCAAAGTAAATATGAGATTTTCCTGCTGCTGCGGTTTTCAATTCTGCTTCTAAAGGCCCAGCACCGACAAATAATAAAGATACTTGGGGAATATTTATTGATAAGAAAGCTTGGAGCAAATCCAAAGGACGTTTTTTCTCTTCCAGCTTACCCGCAAATAGAATTACTGCATGATCTGCGGGTATACCCAATTCTTGTTTCCATGCTTGTGCTTGCTGATTAACTACATCAGTTTGAGCTAAAAAGCGATGATTATCTACTGCATGGGGAGAAAAAAATAATTTTTCTTCGGCAACTCGATGATAACGGAAATAATTATAATTGGCTTTACCTACATAAAGGCAAGCAGCAAATCGGCGATAAATTTGTGTAATAAATTCCCGCTTGAGCAAAGCTTTGATATTATGAGATATCAAGAGTCTATGGGAATCACCGCGAAATAACAAGGGAGGTAAATCTTGAGAACCACTCCACAATAAGCGATAAATACTAGCATAGTTATAAATCATTAACAATACCGCTTCGGGGTGGAATTTCTTGATTTGTGAACTTAAAGATGGATTTTGTAAACCCCAAAAATGATCAGTACCAGGACGAGAACTGATGTTAGGGACAAATTCATAATCGTATCCGCTTAATAATGGGATATCCCATTGAATTTCTTGCTGAAAACCAGAATCTATTCGCTTGGTGACACCGAAATCCCATAAATAAAAAACTTTCACAGCTAAACCTGCTGTGTTAGACAAATAATTAAACCAAGGAGAATAATATTGAATGGGATGGGAAACAACAATTGCCAATTTTTTCATGCTCTGGCTGCACTCGTATTTTATCAAGGATAAACTGGAAATCGTTGTGTCTTTTGATTATTCATCAAGACTACTACAATTCCCATCAATACCATACTAGATTGAAATAAACTAGCAACATAAACTCCAGCACTAAATTCTGACTGAAAACAAAAGGCGAGTAATAACACAGCAAATAGTGATTGGGCTGAAAGAATTGGTGCATTCATCGACCAGCGAGTGATTTTTCCATACCAAATTCCCAAAATCATCCCCAGCCCAGCCGAGCCGAAAATGCCAAAGTTTGCGTAAGATTCAGCTAATAAACCCCAACCAATAGTTGTGGTTAAAGTATCTTTATATGTTTGTAATTTATAATGAATGCTTAAAATATATGTGCCTTCATGACTGCGGATTTTATTGGCGTTTAAGAACCGAGGAACTAAGAGTTCCGGGATGATAGCGTAAGTTGCACCGTTTAAATAAGGGATTGTATCTGGACTTTTCTTTTGAGCTAACAGCAGCATTTGAATTAAACTGGAACGTTCGGCAAAAGATTCTCTTTCTTCTGATTTAGATGTGGAGTCATCATCTTTTTTTCGCATATTCTCGAAGCTATAACCGAGCCATTCTCTAAACCATTCAGGATACTGCCAAGGTTGAACATAGGCTGGTTTGTTGGGGTTAAACCAATATTTACTACGCATCTCATGTTTACCTTGGTGTAAAACAGACAAGCAGGTAGCAACAATTAAAATAGATATAATAGGAATTTTATTACGACCAATAATAAAGGCGGCTGTAGATACCATAAAGGTAGAAGCCGCACCTACAACTAATAAACCAACTGCGTCAGTTACCATGTAGGTAATTAGCAAGATTAAAAATAATTTTGCTTGAGATTTTGATAAGGCGCGACTACCTAATTGATAACTCAGCACGAAACTAGCTAGAACAGTCAGCCCTAAAACACCACCACGAACGATGGCAAAAATCCCGCTATTTAGCAATAACCAGCCTCCATTGTTAGATAAATTAAATATGATGGCTACAGCCATAATAAACAGGAAAAATTTATTGCCCTTTTTCCCATTTAATGCGCGATAGTGTTTAGGTAACTTTGGGGGAGATTTGACTAATGGCAACCAAAATAAAGTTCCTATGCCTAAAAATATTGCTACAGTTAGACTAGCAAATAAATGACTCTCTGGAGAATAAGTTAGCACTGTGGGATGATGTGCTACTAAAGGTAAGCCATGAGTCCAAGTGTATGTGAGAGCAAATAAAGGAAAAATAGGCATCCCCAATGCTCGACCAGAACACCAAAAGTAACTGGGCAAAAGTGCAGCTATAGTAATGATAATTGCCGATGATTTTGACAGTAATGAGTTAGTTTCTGCACAAAATTCAAATAGCAATAAACCTGAAGCAAGCAACCAAAATATTTTTAGCAGCTGTCGCCGTTGATGTCTTTCGACGACTGGTAGCAAGGCTAATGAATAATAATTGCTGGGGTGGGACTCATTCATGGCGATTTACTTTGTCCATGACTTGTAAGACATTGATCAAAAATTTGGCATTGCTTTCTGGTCATTTCTTTTGCTGTATAAGGTTTGAATGCTGACCAGTTGGTTTCCGGTATATACCCGTTCGGTAGGGAAAGCAATTTGTGAACGGCTGTAGTTACCTGAGTTAGTAAGTTTTCTGGCTGACTATGGGAATTAAAAGTGATATATTCGCCGGCTTGACATTGTTTGAGAATATCTATTACAGAACTTTGATGATGGAAAATTGCCAGTATGGGCTTACGGGCTAAAATACAAGGATAAAGTTTAGAAGCGGTGTATGTAGAGTCATTAGAACCAATTAGTAAGATGGCATCGCTATCGGTGAGGACTTTGAGGGCTTCAAAGTAAGGAATACGCTCAGGATGTTCGCTGACTAAATCTGCAATACCAAGTTCTTGGGCTATTGGTTCTACAGTTTTGAGTGCGAGTTCCTTTGGTGCATAACTAGTACCAATAAAGTGTAAGCGAACGGACTCCCATACTTGAGGATTTTGACGGCGATCGCACTGTATACTCAAAAATAAAGCTCGTAAAGCTAGTGCCATATCATCACCGCCTCTACCTACGTAAACCCAATGACGTTTACCATCATGAGGATTAAATATTTTCTGTTGCACCTCAATTGCAGGGAGTGATGCAAAATCTTGTTCTGGCGCACCAAAGGGTAAAACAGTAAACTGTTCTGGGCGTAACTGAGGATATCGCTGTTGTAGAATTTGGGGATAGGCAGGTGAAACACTAATTACATGACTAACTGAACTTAATGTAATAGGTTCTAGTAGTTTAGCTTGTAGTTGCGAAAACTCATACTTTAAACGCCCACCTGGAGGTCTTCCTGCATTGGGTTTTTCGTAGTAATCACTCAGCCAGGGGTCTTGAAAGTCTAACACATAAGGAATACCAAAACGACGTTGCCAAATTGGGCCTAGTGCCATTGAGTTAAATATAGTGGTAGAAAAATATAATAAATCAAATTTCTGCTGTTGTAAAAGGCGATTACCTGCTTGCAGCAAGTAAGGAAAAGAACGCAGACCCAAGCTACCTAAACCAAATTTTCGAGTCTGTTGGATGGGTAATGCTCCTGTACTTGTAACTGGGATCTCCTGGGGTACTGTTTTCTCTAAAAGAGGGTCGTTAATTCCCTCAACGCTATCTGGACGCACTGTTAAAATATGGGCTTCCCATCCAAACTGTGCCAAATAAGGTAAGGACATTCTTACCCGTTGGTGATCTGGCGCATTAATGGGTGGAAAGTGTGGGCTGATAATTAAGACGCGATTAACCAAGGTTTATACCAATTCAAGATTCAAAGTTACTATCAAGAAATACAGGTTACAGGTGACAGGTGACAGGTGACAGAAACAAGAAAATAGGGAATAGTGACAGCAGTTTCGATATTCGTGAAATAGTGGAAAATAATTTTTCAGGATTTTTCCTAGTAGAAATAGCCAGCTTGTAGGCAAAAAAATGAATTGTATTTAGGTTAATTTTTGGCAAATGTTAAAGATTCAGAAGATAACAAACTCAAGTACATTTGCTCGTATTTATTGACAACTACATCAGCGCAAAAGCACTGCTCAATACGTTGACGGCAATTATAACGATTAATTTGAGATATTTTTTCAATTGCAGTACAGGTTTCTTGAAGATTATTTACTAAATAACCATCTATACCTTGACGGACAATTTCCGGTAAAGCTCCGCGTGGACAGGAAATTACAGGTGTACCACAAGCTAAGGCTTCAGCAAAGACAATTCCAAAGGGTTCATCCCATTGAATAGGTACAATCATTGCTAATGCTTGACCAAGCAATTCATTTTTCTGAATATCGTTGACTGGGCCAATATATTCAATTCCATCTTTCCCCAGATAGGGGGCAATTTCTTGTTGCCAATATTGTTTTCCTTCTGGTGTATTGACTTGATTACCTGCTATAATTAGCGGTTTTTTTGCTTGACGAGCTGCGGCGATCGCTTGATGCGCTCCCTTAATATATTCAACTCGACTGAGAAAAACTAGGGGAGCATCTGCTTTAACTTGTGGTTGGAATGTATATTTTTCTAGTTCTACGCAGTTGTGAATTGTTTGCCACAGTCCGCCAGCTTTCTGTCCAATACCACAGATATAATCACTACAACCAGTAAAGGTGAGAGAACCTTTAGCAAGTTTTGCACCCCAACTTGTAGTGCGTAGGCTGGGGTTGCGTTGATAAGACATGACTTTGGGGATGGGAGAACTCAACAGAGGTAATAAATAAAGGATGCGAGAAAAACTGTGGACTATATCAGGTTGAAATTGCTGCACAGCAGACCATAAAACGGCTGTATTTTTCAACACATCTAATTTATTTTGAGATTGTTTCCCCCACCAAGGAAAAAATTGACTGGCTTTGGAGGTAGATTCAGGGTGTGCAACGAGTGCTACGGTATGACCACGACTTTGCAAACCAGTGATTAATAAATCAACAATACGTTCAATCCCACCGTAGAGTTTTGGTGGTACTGGTAGTTCTGGGTCGGCTGTAAGTAAAATACGCATTTTGGGCTGGCTAATGTTGATTAAATGTAAAAATCAGGACTTACGCACCAAGGTTATCTGTTGAGACAGGGTGTAGGGGGGTAAGGGTGTAAGGGTGTAAGGGTTTTAAAGATTTACACCCCTATACCCCTATACCCCTACACCCTTGCCCAAACCCTTGATTTTTCGTTTTTATGCGTAAGTCCTAAAAATTTTCCCCAATTAACTGTGATAGTTTACCAATCTGCTGCTCCCAAGAAAGTTTTTCTTGAAAAGCTTGCAAGGAAGCTTTTTTAGCATTATGTAATTTATCAGGATGATTTAATAATTGATTAATTGCTTGAGCTAGTTCTATTGGATGATTATTTGTGATCAATTGACCAATGGCAGGATGTTGAGATAAGATTTCTCTCTGCCCATCGGTATCAGTAGCAATAACTGCTAAACCAGCTTGTATATATTGAAATAGTTTATTTGTAACTGTCAGATTTCTACTAGGAATATCACTACGTTCTAAGGCTAGACCAATATCATGTTCAGCGATACGTGATAGTAATTCACTGTTAGGAACAGTAGGGTGAATAAATAAGCGATCGCGCCATTGATCAGGTACTAATGGTTCTAACCATTGGCGGGAACTTTGGGGATAATTACCTCGTAAATGAATTTCTAAGGGAATTTGGATGTGGGGTAGAGCTGGGAATAAGATTTCTAGTCCTCTTCCAGGGCCAATAGTTTGGGAAAACCAATGCAAAGAGGGCAATTTGTGGTTTTGCCGATCGCGCTTTTGCTGGTCGATTTGCGATCGCTCAGACCAGGGAAAAACGTTATAAATTACCTTGGGTTTGGGTGCGTTGTAAGCTTTGGCTATAGCCTCAGCTAAAACATCAGAAGTAGTTAAGCAATAGCTGCATTCCTGGGCTAACCGAGCTTCGAGAATTTTTAGCTGTGTAATTGGGCGAGTGATACGTGCTTCTGGTAATAGGTCTTGTGAAAACCAATCTTCAAAATCCACACCAACTCTCAAACCCCTGTCTAAAAGTTGATTCCCTACCCAAAGCCCCGCTTCTGAGTGGACTATGGTTAAATCTGCACGGGTTTTTAGAGCAACTTGGAGCATGGCTTTGGCTCCGTAACCGAGAATTTCCGGTGAAAAAATCCCAAAACGTTGAAATTTTTCTCTAGCTAAACGTCCTTGCAAACGAATTAGCCAGTTGGGGAATTTTTGGCTTGGTTGAAAGTCAATAATGGGCGCAAATCGCCATTTTTTGTCAGCCATGAGTAGGCGATCGCGCTCTACCAATTCTGGTTCAAACCAAAAACCACGTACTGTAACATCATGGCCTGCATTTGCTAGGGCTGCTGCTTCTTTTTGGGGGCGAGGAGCCGTAGATAAATGTCCGCCTATTAAAATTAGTATTTTCGCCATTAATCGAGGATGATTTTGCTACAAAAATCAAACTTCTATAATCTTCCCTGAACTTGATGCAGAATTTCCACGTAATTTTTAGCGCATTGTTCCAAACTCAAATTCTCTAAAATATAATCACGAGGCGCGAATTGTTCACTTTCTAACTTATCTAGAAACTCTGCTAATTTAGTAGGAAATTCATTAATGTTTTGAAATTTAATTCCACAACGATGATCCCAATAAGGAACCGAACTGACAGGAGCAAACTTTGCTTTGTGAGGAAAGTAAGTTGGATCTTGCCAAAAACCGCCCCGATCCCATGCGAGAATCGGTACTCCAGCAGAGAGCGCTTGTTGATATGCGAAACCTTGTGTTTCATGTTCGCATAAAAATATCATTGCCTTGCTTCGCTTGAGGAGTAATTCATATTCTTCTTCTTTATAAAATCCATAGCGGATGTTTTCTACCCGCAAGCCCATCTTGTCTAGGCGAGATTGGATTGGTATTAATAATTCTGCTTCCAGGCTGTCATATTGCCATCTAATTTTATTATAGATAAGAATATCAATATCTTTTTGTGCTGGAGCTGCTGGCTGCCATCTATAAGTATTAATTCCTGACGGCCATACTGTTATATCCTCATGTAATAAAGTTTTATACATATCTTTCAGCCATTCGCAAGAAACAAGAAGTTTCTGAATAGGAGCTTTCTGAAAAAGCAGAGGTTCATCACTAGGATGAGAGTAAACGGCTGGGCCAAATATTATGGGATTATGCCATTTAATTTTATATAGGACATGAGGCTTACCAATAATACAAGCAACTTCTTCTGGATGCTTTTTCATGTAACTATATTTATTGACTTGGTAAGGTATACCAAGGCGGTCTAATCCTAAGCAAAGATTGATAAAATAAATCATCATCCCACCAGGCTGAGGTTTACCTCGGATCAGACGACGAATTACTCGACGGGGATAGCGATCAAGTGGTAGCCAGCGATCGCTTTCTGGTTCTTCATAAAACAAATTAATTGGTTTTATCTGCATTTTTTTACCTTATTTGCAATCATGTATAGTCACAGCCAAGACAGTTAGGACATTAAGAAAGGAGAAAACTTAGACAACAAAAAACTTTTAACTCTGTCATCTGCTATATTTACCGAAAAACTGGGTTTAAAGCCCCGCCCTTCTAGGGCGGCTTTTGTGGTAGTATAACTAATAGCGGTAAAGCGCACAAATAAAAGACGAAGTAGGTCAAGCGGACTGCTCCTGATCCGGAAAGACAGGTAGTATAAATCCGCGCATCTTGTACCGCCACTTGCTTTATGCCGGGAAACCCGTCCAACGCAGTGGCTGACAAATGTGGGAGTAAACGCAGAAATTAAAAACCTTTTCAAACGCGGTCGGGCAGTCCGTGTAAGCTTGTGGACGTATCCAAACGGAGAAAGTTGAATACTAGTATTCAGATTTCTAGAGAGGACGGATGAAGCAAGAATCCTCCCTCCGGGACGCTAACGCGAACGTCTCTTTAGAGCGAGGAGTGTCAATACCTTACTTTTCACGGGCTGGAAAACAGCACTTTCATTTCTCTCCCCTGCAAGGAGAGAGGCTTTAATTCCTCCCCCTTCCCTTGTAGGGAAGGGGGCTGGGGGGTTAGGTCTGGCGGTGCGCTTTTCCACATAACGTGAAAAGTCAGATTTACTACCGCCGCACTTTACTAGCTACTTTTTGTAACCGCTTTGCTGATTTCCACCCTAAAGTATTTGCTACCATGTGAAAAACAACACCACCCTCTGGCTGCAAATTTGCCCCGCCAAGAGATTGAACTTTGGCTTCTGCTTGTTTAACTAAATCAGGTGCATCAGGGTATGTGGAATAAATAAACCGTTGGAAAGCTGTAGCACAAGCATGACGGGTGCGTGGGCTATTTTCTGTTGACAACAGATTGTTTGTACCCAATTCCAAAGAACGAAATGCTGATTCTAAACTAATTCTGGAACGGGCGCTGCTTAAGTTATTAGGTAAGCCTGATCTATAATAAGTTCTGGCTCCCCAACAAAACTTTACTCCTTTACTAGCCAATAACACGCGACTAAAGTAGTCAAAGTCATTGATGAGAGATAAACTTTCATTCCATAAACCTGCTTTTTCGGCAATTTTCCGAGGAACTAACCATGCAGCCCCGTGCATCATTCCTCCCCCTTCCCAAGAAGTAATTAACCAATCAACGGGTGACATATCTGCCCAAACAGGTTCCGCTATAAATTGAGCTTCAGAAATGTTTTGATAAAATCTAGCCCATTCACCTGCGGCGACAAATTCTGATTCTCTTCCACCCAATAATTTAATTTGCTTTTCTATTTTGTCAGGTGCTAACAAATCATCAGCATCTAAATATTCAATAAAATCTCCTTGTGCTTCTCGCAAAGCCCGATTTTCGGCGGCGCTTTGTCCGGCATTTTCCTGACTAATGATTTTAATTTTCGATGAGGCAAAACTTTTAGCTACTGCTAATGAGTTATCTTTTGAGCCATCATCTACTAAGATGACTTCTATATTATCCCAAGTTTGTTGTAAGACAGATTCTAAGGTTTCTGCTAACCAAGCTTCGGCATTGTAGCAGGGCATGAGTATCGAAACTAAGGGTTTCATGAATTTGATTATGGTTTAAATAAATAGAATTACTATCCAAAAATTAAGTTGTGGTTTGCTGACGTAACTGTGGTTTGAGTAGTCTGATTAACCACTCTCTAAGACGAATGGCAAAATAAGGATTATAATTACATATAAAGCGAAATATAACACTTAAATTGTTGGGAGATTTACTGTAAACAGCAGTAGCTAAATGCAAACAGTTATCAGCATTTTCCCAATCTAAATAAGCAGCAGAAACTCCAGCGATCGCCCACAGCCTCTGAGCAATTTCCTGTGCATATCTTCCTGAAAGGGAAGCCGCTACTTTCCGCATCACATGATATTGCGCTTTTGCACATTTAATCTGATTGGCAGAGGACATGGAATTGGGGCGATAATAGTTGATAATTGTTATGGTTGGTTCAGCAGCAAATTTTAAACCTGCGATCGCCAGCCGACAATGGAATGCTACATCTTCGTTGTAAAGCACTAATGGATCAGTGTCATAACCACCAGCTTGTAGATAAGCTGAACGACGATACAAGCCGCAAAAAGGGTTAATTTGCTCTCGAATTGCGTAGGCGATCGCATCACGTCGTAATTCAGCATCATCAAAATAGCGAATACTAATTAATTCCCCAGTATCATCATGTCGCCATTCATAATTGAATAAAACAACATCTGGAGCGTTATCCAAAACCATCCATTTGTAAGCTTGCTCTACAAAATTTGGATATAAAGCATCATCTGCATCATGAAAATGAATCCACTCACAAGTTGTTTGCTCTGCTAAGGCATTTTTCCCATGAGAACAGCCACGATTTATCTCACCTCTAATTACCTTGGCTCCAAACTCTACAGCGATTTTTCCTGTGTCATCTGTGCTACAATCGTCGTAAACCAATATCTCATCAAATGGTATTGTTTGAGCCAAAGCAGACTGAAGTAATCTTGGTAAATAAGCCGCCGCATTGTATGCAGGAATACACAGGGCTAAAGAAGGATGACTCATAGCGATCGTTTCCCAAATTTTTTCAGACTACGTTCTAGTAAATAGTTTGCTAACTCTCGTAAGGGTAAGCGGTCTAAAAACCCTAAAGGTTTGTCTAAAGGTTTTTGAGGAGAAACAGCATCAATTAACCAAGAGTTAGGAGCAATTGAATATCTGCCATGATTAACCAGTTTTTCATAAACCTCAAGTCTTTTTTGAGCAATAAATTGAGGATTAAGGCGAGTTTTTATAGTCTCTTGAGCAACTTTGCCAACTTCTTCTCGCTTTGCTTGACTCCAACTTAGTAAAGTATCCAAACTATTTGCTAAACTTTGGGCATGGCCTGCTAAAAAAGTTAGCCCATTAACTTCATTTGTAATTAAATCTGCTGCTCCAGCACCTTGAGAACACAATACAACTTTTCCTTGAGCCATTCCTTCTACACAGGTGTAGTTAAACACATCCCAAATAGAAGGTACAAGTATGAAGTTTGCCTTTGCTTGCAGTTGGCAAGTTTCTTCTGGTGAAAAAGTGCCAAGTGGCTGTACCTTATTTCCCCAAATATCAGGATAAGTCTGCTTAAGATAACCAGCCATCGAAGTGTTGAAATCACGATAAGTTGTATCACGACCAACCCATTCTATTATTGGTGCTTTTTCTCCTAACAATTGCAAAGCTTCACAAAGAATTGTTGTACCTTTCCAGTATTGAACCCGTCCTACGACTAAACCATGAGAGGATTTTTCTGATGCTTGAATATCAGATATAAACGGCATAGCCGGAGGAATATTGTTAACATCTCTCCCAGTCAGTTTTTTCCAAGCTTGAGCATTAGAATGGCTGTAGGTCTGTAACTCATCTGCAACTGAGAGCAGAGTTAATTCTAATAAGCGAACTAAATTACCTTGCAGTTGACTATCAACTTGGGGGTCGTGAAAATCTATTTGACCAATGCTGGCGTGCAGTTGCACAACCGTAGGAGGACTTTCCGGTGAGATCATCCAAGGTGCAAACAGCATACCCCAATCTGTTGTTTCTACCAAGTCGTAACCTCGACCTCCATTTACCTGTTCCCAAGCAGTCCAAGCTGCTGCTAGGTGACGTTGAAATTCGGGAATGGCTTGGTAGCGGTTAAATTTCGCTAGGTTAGAAGCAACTACATTAGAGTCTAAGAACTCAACAGTCACACCATCTAATTCATAACTTGGTTGCTTACTAGTAAACGCACTACCAACCAAAACATGAATCTGATGCCCTTGTTTAGATAGTTCTGGTAAAATGTGACGATAAAAAGTAGATATTCCTCCTGCTGAATATGGTGGATATTCGGGAATTATAAATAATAATCTCATATTAATATTATCAACAATTAGCTTAGTTTATTAATGAATTAATCCACAACTTTGTAATAGTGAACTAAGCTCTTGTACATCAACATAATGATCATGTGTTGATTGTAAAGATTTTGAATAGGTTTTTGCTGTTAGGCATTGATAATTTAAAGATAATAACTCAGCTAAACGCTGAAAGCATTTTTCTATATAGGTATCTGGCATAAACTCTATGACCAAAGTGCCTTTTGGACAAAAAACTATATTGGTCAATGCAGCACCATGTGGTGCAACTATTATCTTGGCACTGGCAAATAGTTCTGCTTGTTCCTTAATAGTCAGTCCTTCTATTGCTAAACTTTCAAAACCATATTTTGCCAGTTCTTGCAAAACTTCTTGTTCATTAATTACTCTCCGAGTCAAAGCATCTGTACGTGTAATGTATAAATATCTATAAGGCTGAATATAATTAGGCTCATCTAAAAAAATAGAACGTAGAAAATTACATGAGCGAAGAGTCGCGTAATGTATTTTCCCTGGGAGTGAAGGAACAACTAGACTCTCAGCTTGTAGATGAGTATTAAATTGGGGTTGAATTATTCTTTCTTCAGGTATACCTAATGCTTCTATACACTCTCTTTGAAAACTTTTTTCACAATTGATGAAATATTTATCAACTATAATGCCTGAGCTTTTAAGTAAATCAAAACGAGGCATTATATCTAACATCCAATGAAAATATCTTTGATGTGCTGTGGAACTGATAACAGCCAGAGTTCCAGAAACCTTTTCTACTGATGGAAAATAGAGGTCAAACATCACTGGGTGTTCTGAAGCTTCTCCTCCCAGTTTGATAGAAACATCACCTACCAGCCTATGGTCAGGAGAAATTACGATTCCATAGTCATATAATACTCTTCCATTGGGAATGACAGACACAAAAGTTTCTGGAGAAAGAAACTTTTGTTTAGATGCAGTTTTGTTGAGATGACTGCTTTGATAGCTGGGAAAGTCTATAGATTTTTCTTTCTCTAAAAGAATGTATTCTCCATCAATATTATTGATTAAATCTTTAGTGTAAAGGTAATATCCACGTAATGGTGAACGGTAACTGATGAAGGGAAACAAGAAGTAGCTGATGAATCTTAACCAGGTATAATGGAGTATTTGCAGCTTATTCTTTATGATTGGTCTGACTGTTTTAGGCAGTAGTTTTACAAAAAAGGAATACATTTTTTATTATATATTGTCTGATATTTTAATTAAAATTATAAAACCAGCGATGCCATTCTTGACTCATATACTTACATTTCATCAGAGGATGTACATAATGAGATAAGATTAAATTTTCGGGAAAATCATCATCAAATGCCACATAATAACTATCAGGCAACCCTACGACATTTTCTAGTTGTTGAGCAAAGAGTAATGAATATAGAGTTTGCTCAATATGTTTAGGGTTAAACTGATTAGGTATTTTGAGCAACTTTTCTGTCCAAATCTCAACTTGATCCCAATCGATGTTGATTTTACCTAGATAAATAATCCCTCCGTTTAAATGCTGTGATGTTTCTATGCCTAGAGTTTCATAAATTATGGAAGCTTTACAAATTAACCCTAAATCATTTGGCATTTTATTTTGCTTCATGAAGAAAGGGGTTTTATTTTGATAATACTCGATTAATTCTTGGGGATATTGCCAAAATATCATATCGCTATCTAAATAAATGCTTCCTGGTGAAACCAAGTTATTATCTATAAATTTTCGCATAAAAATACATTTATCTCTTGCCTTTCTTAAGGCTGGATAAACATCTCTTGACAATGAATTATTAACAATATCTTCGGCTTGTTGTGTAGATATTATAGAAGCATTTGGTAATAGCTTTTTTAGCAAATCAGTTATTTCCTGACCGAGAGTGCCATCGTCATAGATAGTGAAAGATGGAATATGCTTAATGACTTTGACCAAAGATAAGGCACATAATACAGTTTGATGCCAATGTTTTTTTCCTGTGAGAAAGGTGATACTTATATCTATGAAAGGAAATTGTAAAGGTTCCAATAGTAGCAATTTATTTTTTAGTTGTTCTTCCCCACGGTTGGCTAAAAGTAAATTGTAATTATATACAAGCTCTGCCTTTGGTTTGTAAAAACTTTGATATAAAATTCTTCCTAATTTAATTCTCTTCAAGCTGTGACGCACTATGTTTATATTCATTTTCTTTTTTATCTAGGATAATAATTGTATTACTTACAGCATTAGCAACATAGATTAGGACAATGAGAAATCACAAAATCCTTATATTAAGCAAGGTTCCTCTATCAATCCCCTGCTATACTGATAACGAGATATTAACTTTTCAATTTTTGATAATATGAATAAAGCCAACTAGGTAATAACAAACTGAGACGATTGTTAAAACCATACTTTTTGGCTAGTTGCCACCAGTGGTAGAGCCGTTGAGTAAATGGCATGGATGTTAGATAAGGTTGAATAGCCAAATCTAAATCGAATTTCCAACCATGAACCTGGGGTAAAAATAGATCAGGCTCACCCAAAAACATTTGATCCTTAAGAGGCGATCGCTCACTTAACCGAGGTATTATAGTAGCTTGTGCGTACAGATTTTCTAAAGCTAATTGCCAATTTGCGGGCCAGTGTGTCTGTGCTATTTTATTTTTGGTTGCTTCCCCTAAAGAAAGTCGATATTCTTCATTTTCAATCAATTGCGTTAAGCAAGCTGTATACTCTTCAATATTCCCTACTCGAATGAGATTACCCGTTAAACCGGGCATATCAGCACCAAGAATTTCCGAAGCCTCAGAAGAGTAAGGATAACGAGTAACTAAAGGTACACCATAGCTACCCGCTTCTAATAAAGAAGTAATAGAAACAAAGGGAAACGAATCAACATAAATATCAGCAGCTTGGTAATATATAGCAGTGTTTTCAGTTTCCGCGATCGCTTTAATTCTACCTTGTGTTTGATTAATCGCTGTTGCCCAATCCTCCTGATTGTTTGCCCCCACCACTAACAAATAAGCATTCTTGTATTTTTGTAAAATAGGCAGGTGTACATCTGCAAAGTTGATCCCGTTTACAGTTTTGCTGTATTTAATGGCTCTGGCGATTGAAAGCAGGACTATACTATTGTCTTCAATACCTAACTGCTGCTTGGCTTGGGAGCGAGAAAATTTTCTGTAAGTTGGTTCTACAATAGTTGGTAGAAGTACGTTACGTTTTGCCTCAATACCCCGACGTTGCTGTGATAAACGCATCCCAGACTCGCGCAAATTCACAACTACATCGCTAATACCAGCACCTAACCAAAACAGGTGATCAGCATGATCTACAAATAACACTGGTGGTGATTGTTCTTTATTAGCAAAGGCAATTATGGGAATTACATCTTGGTTATGTATGTGCAGGATAACTAAATCTGCCTTTGTAGCAATTTCCCGTAGCTTTTTAGCTCTATCAACAATGCCATTAGCTAACCGATTCAAAATATATATTTTGCCTTCGCTCTCGTTTACAGAATCTTTTAAAATTTGTGGTATTTTGTTAAAATCTTGATTGGTCAAAGCAACTGAATGGTGACTTTCTTTATCCTGCTGAATCCAACGACAAAGCATTTTCGGAAGCCCACCAATAGACACCACAGATGTACAAACATGGAGTATTTTTCTGGGTTTTTGGGATGGAGATAAATTTTGAGTTTGATAACTACTTCTAATAGCTTTTTGCCCAATTGTTAAAAGTACTTGTTCAAGCTGAGAACTGACAAACAACCCACAAGGTTGAGCGCAAGCAAACCAAGCCGCTATCCCTGCATAAACCGCAGCTTCGTCATACTTTCGCCTTTGAACTAAATTTTCTGCACGCGCAACTAAGTTCTGAAATACTTCAAAGTTTTGCGGAATGAGGCGAAGACTTTCTTCTCGCCACAGGCTGATGGTGTCTTGCAATGTCGTTTCCAACATATGAATTATCTATATTAAAGGATGATTCTTGTGAGTTATTAGGATGCGTCAATTTAAATATTTTTTTGGTGTACCCAGGGTTTCTCGTACTGACGCTACCTACATTTTGCTATCCCACAAGTAAGCAACGTCAGAAAGAGAATTAAATAGGACTTACGCAACTGTCATAACCAAACTAACTGTAGTGGCGTGGCAAGGCTAAAATAGTGCAATAAGTTTCCTCTCTAACCTCTGTGTCTCTGTGCCTCTGTGGTTAATTAATGCAACATTTTAAGCTTGCCACGCCAGTAGTAGCGTGACCGGACTAATTTTGTGCAATAAAAATAAATCTTGTGGTGTGGGCATCCTGCCCGCACCGGACGGGCAAGATGCCCATCCCACAAGAAAAAAATAATGCCACATTTTAGCTTAGACAGTCCAGTAGGATGCGTCAGCCCCAATAATTTCCTACAAATAAAGGGATTTTCCACATCTGACTCACCCTAATATTGTGCTTTTCAAAAGCTCAATTACCCGATCCTGTTCTTGCTCGGTCATCTGATGAAACAGTGGCAAGATAATAGCACGTTCTTGAGCTTGTTCACTTTCGGTGAGACGCTGACACTTGCCTAACTCACAATTACAAGCATCGCTATCAACTCCACAAGACCAAGCTTCTATACTGTAAGCTGGTTCACGGTGAGCGCACATAATACCACGTCGGGTAGATACGCCAGCATCTAACATTGCCTGCATCACTTGCACTTGGTCGCATTTCTCTGGTAGCCGGACACAGAAGCTTTGCCAGTTACTTTTTGCCCATTGCGGTTCTGTGGGTAATTTCAATCCTGGTACATCTGCCAGCATTTGCTGATAACGCTGTGCCAAGTAACGCCGACGTTCCACAATTTCCGGTAGGCGTTTGAGTTGTTCCCGTCCCACTGCTGCTTGAATATCAGTCATGCGGTAGTTGTAACCCAACATGGGGTAAGACTCAAATATTACTTGCTTGGCTCCGTGACGCACGGTATCAGGAACGCTCATCCCATGTTGTCGCCAGAGACGGAACTGTTTGTCCCATTCTGGGTTGTTGGTAGTCAACATTCCCCCGTCGCCTGTGGAAATTACCTTGCGGGGGTGGAAAGAAAAACAAGCTATATCTCCGTGGGGTTTACCGATTTTTTCCCACTGTCCATCCCAGAGGATTTCACTAGCGATCGCACAAGCTGCGTCCTCAATTACTGGTAAATTGTGACTACGGGCAATAGACAAAATTACCTTCAAATCACAAGGCATTCCCATTTGATGGACAATCAAAATGGCGCGAGTGCGTTCATTGATGACATCCTCAATTAACATCGGGTTGATGTTATATGTCTGTGGCTCAATATCCACAAACACCGGAATTGCCCCACAGTAGCGGATACTGTTAGCAGTGGCAATATAGGAATGGCTGACGGTAATTACTTCGTCCCCTGGTTGCACACCCACAGCTAACAGTGCCAAATGTAATGCCGTGGTACAATTGGACACAGCACAAGCATGGTTCGCCCCTACATAGGCAGCAAACTCTTGTTCAAACGCGGCAACTTCTGGTCCTTGTGTGACCCATCCCGCTAAGATTGGACGCTTTGCTGCTTCTGCCTCAGCTTCACCCATCCAGGGTTTAGCAATGGGGATAGTTTGTATTTTTTCAGACATTGCTCGCTTCCTTTGTCAGCTTCTGTTCACGCCACCAACTCACTAACCGCTTCAATCCTTCTTCCAGGGATACCTGCGCCTCAAAACCCAATAATTCCTTCGCTTTGTCCACACTTGCTAATCGACGCTGCACTGGGTTGACTTTGCGTTCTGGGCCGTATTCTGGCTGTAAATCTGATCCCATCACCTTCGCCAAGCTGTAGGCTAAGTCATTCAGGCTACTTTCCGTACCACTGGCAACATTAAACACCTCATCGGTAACATCGGCTTTGGCAGCGAGAATATTGGCTCTAGCAATGTCTTCGATGTAGACAAAATCCATTGTCTGCTTACCATCGCCAAAAATTAATGGTGGTTGTCCGGCGGCGATGCGTTCCATCCACCGTATCAGTACTTCAGTATATACTCCGTAAATATCCATACGTGGGCCATATACATTAAAGTAGCGTAGCCCTACATAATCCAGCCCATACATATCATAAAAACTGCGTAATAAGCCTTCATTAAAGACCTTGGCTGCACCGTACAGGGTGCGGTTGTTGTAGGGATGATGGGATTCGTTGGTAGGGAAATCTTCCGCCATTCCATATATAGAAGCGGAAGAAGCAGCTACTACTTTTTTCACACCCGCGTTTACAGCCGCTTCTAAAACATTGAAAGTTCCATCAGCCAAAACTTCCAAAGCTAAACGTGGCACTTCGGCACATTGGGTAATGCGAATAGCAGCTTGATGGAAGACGATATCCACGCCTTGCATGACTTCACCGAGCAGTTTTTGATCCCTGATATCACCTTCTACAACTACTAAAGGCCCATGCTCTTTTGCCCAAGCCAAATTTTTCATTTGTCCACGGGTGAAGTTATCCAAAATAATAATTTCGGATACACCTTCTTGCACCAATAAGTCGGCAATATGGGAACCGACTAGACCTGCGCCACCTGTAATTAATACTCGTTTATTTTGCATTTTCTTTGAGTTGGGTAATTTGAGCTTCTAGATTTTGAATACGATTTAATAAATCAGCCGTTTGTAAACCTAAAGTACTTTTCACAGACTTAATCACATTAGCTGCTGCTGTTCTTTCTTCTCCCGCAAATTGCACTTCCAATATTCTCAAGACTCCATCGCCTGTAAGCACATCGACAAAACCTGCTGTTTTAGATCGGGCAATTACTCGACCGGGTATTCTGCCTACATAAACAGGCGGATTTTGCACAGGCTTGGCTTGCCAAATCACCAGTTTTTTGCTTTGAAAATATGTATAAGCTCCGGGAAAAGGTTCAACCAATGCTCTGATTAAACAATCAATAGTTCTAGTAGCAGCAGACCAATTAATTTCCCCGTCTTCTGGTAGACGAGTACAACCATAGGTGGCTTCAGCGTTATTTTGCTTTACTCCTGCATAACCATGAAAAGTTTTAACAACTGTTTCGCCTAAATTTTCCTGTTGAATCTGATTTAATCTGTTATATAAATCAGATACTGTATCCTCAAGATGAATGGGAATTAGTTGCTGAAATAAAATGTTACCCTCATCTAAATCAGGAGAAATTTTATGGATAGAAATTGCCGCCGCAGGTTCATCATTAATAATTGCCCAATTCACATTAGCTCTACCCCGATATTGGGGTAAAGGCGAATAATGAACGTTGATAAATGTAGACAGTTCAATTATTGATGAAGGCAAAATTTGATTGTAGGAAGAAACTACCACACAATCAGGCTGCAATTTGAGAACGAGTGATTTGATTGCTTTTTGGGAGGTATCGGTAAATACTGGGATATTTGCTTGTTGAGCTAACTGAATTACAGAATCATCGATGGGGGCTTCACGCACTACTCCTTGAACATTACACTTGGATATCAAAGATTCCAAGGCGCTCAAGGTGGTTGTGCCGATACCAATCAGCAGTACATTCACCATAGGGTATAAGTAACAGGTTAAACTCCAGAAACAAAAGCTTTCTTACTTGCAACTGCCTGTAGCAATCCACTAACTGGGCGTGAAAGTTGGGCAATGTAATTGCTAGCTGATAGATTAGTTAGTTTAGAATTAATTGACAGCATTTCAGACGAAACAATAAGTACAACATTAACAAAAATCAAGTAAAACCTTGGCTAAAAGAAGAATGGTGCATTGGGAACAAAAATGCTGAAACATCTATAAAATGGAAGAGTTACTATGCTTATATGCAGAATATTTAATCCCATTTAGCCTGATTGTTTTTTTGATAAAAAACCTATCATTTATTAGCTGATACAGTAGAATTTTCACCTTGTAAACCAGGACAACCAGCATGGATAGATTACCAATACTTCCGTCAAATAGTTTATAAATTACTTCTTTCTATTTTTAATTTCATTTTCAAACCATTGTGCATCATTCTCCCTCCCTGCTTTTCTAGCTGTTTGTGCTGCTAAATTATAAGAAGCGATTCCCTCATCTATTTGATTTAGTTTAAATTCGCAGTCTCCTTTATGTTTATAAGTACACATAAGGCAAAACTCTTGAGAAGCATCGATGGATTTGATTGCCTTTCTAAAGGCTTTGATTGCTTCCTGGCATTTCCCTTCGTTCTCTAATTTCTTTCCTTCATTAAACCATTCATCAGCTATTAACTGTGGGTCTTGTACAGGTGGTTGTTGTGTTGTAGGTACTGGTTCATTGAGACCAATTGCTAGAATAATTAAGAAGATACCTAAAGCAATCGCTGAAAAGCGTAAAAACGGATTAGAAACAGTTGAGCTAAATTCAGCTCCAAACAACTTAAAATTACCTCCAACAAAGCCTATAATTACAAGAACTGCCCCTAAAACAAATAATCCAATATGTAAAGTACTTGGCATAATTGATTAGCTAATTATCATGCGGTATACGGAAAAAATCAGCTTGTTTTTAAAGGGCTAACTGAACCGTATTGCCCTTACACCCAGTCTCAACAGATAATATTAGTGCGTCAGCCCTGATCACAGCAGTTGCACAAATTCCATCCCTGATACTTGTGGCTGGAAGGTTTGCCGCCAAATTACCTCTGCGGCTTTGAGTCCGCCTGTTTGCAGGCGCACGATGGGTTCTGGCCCCACTGCTGAGGGGAGAATGCCCATATGCCCCGGTTTTGGCTCAATTTCTGGAGATATGGGTATATTATGGGCAGCGAAGGCGTTGCGATCGATGTCGCCCCAGTATTGAGCTACGAGCGTACCAGGCCAATATTTGGCAATCATTGCTGCGTCTTGGGCTGCAAGTATGGGTTCAAGTCTTGGTTGCAAGGCGACGACGATCGCATCATAATTTTTATCTATAGATGCAGCTACCAAGCTATCAACACTATCAACTGTCGCTCCAGCTTGGACTAAACCATGTTCAATAAATCGGCGGAAGGGGTTGTCACATAACAGTAGAATGTTGCTGGTATAAACGGATATACCTGCATCCAGCAGTTGTTTTACCGCCATGATTCCCAAAAAGGAAAATACGTCTACGGCGGGATGGCGTTCGTTCACCCCTACTACCTGGATACCTTTGAGGCGACAGGCGACGAGATCCACGTCTTCTGGTCTAAACTCCCAAGCTTCATACATCAAGCCAATCACGGCATTCGGCTTCATCCAGTCAACCATTTCTGTATTGATGGGGCGCAGGTGTCCACTGTTGGTGATGATATCTGCTTGACTAACGATATCGGCAGTTTTTTCTGGGATAAATTTGATGCGATCGCCTACTCCCGCAATATCTGCTAGTTGCTGTGTCAATGCCTGAACTTGCTCTACCGTACCATACCGAGTAGTCCGGGTGAAAGCAAACACTTTCTCGGCTCCAGCGATCGCAGCTACAACCGGGGTGACTGCATATGCACCTGTTGCCGCTTCTGTCAAGACCACTGCATCTGACAATTGCAAATCGCAACGCTCAATAGCCTGACGCATCAAGGAGACGAGGCGATGGGGATTTAAACCAGGACGGGGATCACTCATTAAGCGGCTACTCCCTGAAGAATGTTTTGCAAGGTTTGGGCAACTTGGTTGACTTGAGCGCTGCTGAGTTCAGCATACATAGGTAAGGAAAGGACTTCCCTAGCAGCTAATTCCGAGTGGGGGAAATCACCGGGTTGGTAACCCAAATCCGCATAGGCGGGTTGCAGGTGAACGGGAATTGGGTAATGAATCCCTGTTTGAATCCCTTGGGCGTTAAGTTGTTGTTGTAGCCATTCCCTTTGGGTAGTCCGCACTGCATAAACGTGATAAACGTGGCGGTTATGGGCTAGGGCTACAGGTGTATTTAAACCAGACTTGGCTAAAAGGTAGTTGTACTGGGCGGCGTGGGTTCTTCTGGCTTCCGTCCACTCTTCGATGTAGCGTAACTTCACCCGCAAAATCGCGCCTTGGATGCCATCCATGCGGTAGTTATAGCCTTTGAGGACATGGTGATATCTCTTTTCTTGTCCCCAGTCGCGTAACATCTGCATGGTGTGGGTGTATTCGGGATTGTTGGTAACTATCATCCCGCCTTCACCGTAAGCGCCTAAGTTCTTGCCAGGGTAAAAACTAAAACAACCAATATCCCCAATACTACCTACTCGCTTACCTTTGTAAGCCGCGCCATGCGCTTGGGCGGCATCTTCAACCACCGTCAAACCGTGACGGCGGGCGATTTCCATGATTGGTTCCATATCTGCTGGTTGACCGTACAAATGTACAGGCAGAATGGCTTTTGTGCGTTCAGTAATCGCTGATTCGATTTTGTTGACATCTATGGTGTAGGTAACTGGGTCAATGTCAACAAAAACGGGTGTAGCTCCGGTGTAACAAATGGCGGCGGCTGTGGCGACAAAGGTGAAGGGTACGGTAATGACTTCATCACCAGAGCCGACACCAGCAGCTAATAATGCTAAGTGGAGGGCGCTAGTACCAGTGTTAACAGCAATACCAAATTCGGCGTTGCAGTAAGCAGCAAACTCTTGCTCTAAAGCCTTGACTTCACTACCTAAAACGAATTGGGTACTTTCTAAAACTTTGAGGACGGCGGTATCAATTTCGTCTTTGATGCTGAGATACTGAGCTTTTAAGTCTACAAAGGGAATCATGCTGCTACCTCTACTCGATTGAGTTCAATTAATTTTCCTTGTTGTTTGAGAGACTGGGTAGCAGCTTCAAGAATCTTGACTACTTGCAGTCCGGCTTGTCCATCGGTAATCGGGCGATCGCCTTTTTGAATACAATCAATAAAGTGCAATCCTTCGGTATTTAATGCTTCGGTCACATCGAGCTTAGGCGACCACATATCACCAGTACGATAACCGATGAGCATTTGGTACACACTTTCCGTATTACCATTGACTGTGGTAATACCTTTGTCGTAAATCTTCAGTTTTTCGCTAGGCTCTAAGTCATCGTAGACAATCATCCGTTGACTACCACCAATCAGCGTCCGGCGTACTTTCACCGGAGCTAGCCAGTTAACATGAATATGTGCAATTAAGTTATTGGCAAAAAATAAGGTTAAGTAAGCAATATTTTCCGGTTCCCCTGGTACATGGCTCATCCCTGTAGCGGAGACAGCATAAGGTTGGGATGGTAATAAATAGCTCATGATTGACAGGTCATGAACTGCTAAATCCCAAATGACGTTAACATCATGCTGAAATAGTCCCAGGTTGACCCGGACAGAATCGTAGTAATAAATATCACCTAATGTTTTGGTGGCGATTAGGTCGTGCATTTTGCGGACAGCACCCGTATAGACAAAGGTGTGATCCACCATTAATACAAGGTTGCGCTTTTCTGCTTCATCAATCAAGCGCATTGCTTGCTCAGAGGTGGTGGTCATGGGCTTCTCTACTAGGACGTGCTTACCAGCTTGCAATGCGGCTAGGGCTAAGTCGTAGTGGGTGGAAACGGGTGTGGCGATCGCGATCGCATCAATTGTTGGGTCTTTTAGTAGATCCCGACTATCTCTAGTCACCTTGATGGCGGGATAGCGTGCTTGTGCTTTTGCCAGTAATTCTGGCTTAAAATCACTTACACAAGTAACTTGCGCCCCTGGTATTTCTGCAAAATTGCGTACTAGGTTAGGCCCCCAATAACCATAACCGATGACACCGATATTAATTTTACTTCCCATTGTTTTTAACTAAATCTATTTTTTGAAAAAGTAATTAAGTAGAACGGACTAAATAAATCAAGGTTTGTAGTCAGGACTAAAGTCCTGACTACGAACTCTATGGTGATAACTTTAGGCTAGTTAACATAGTTTGATTTATTTTCGACGGTTTACTTAATCCTATTGGAAAAGTTGTTTTCGCCAATGACTTAAACCTAAGAAACTAACAGACCCAACCAAGCCTAATAACACCCCAGGTTCAGTAACAGATGTTTGTGCTACTATTGGTCTGAATACAGCATAGTTTTGTTTTCCAAAATCAAGTACCTCAATATCTTGAGAATTACCTCGGTAATTATCCCACCTAAATCTAATAAAATTACCGATTTTATTAGTAATGAAAGTTGATTTATTGCTGGCAATAATGGATCTATAGGGAATCAAAACCGAAGAAATGCTATTGATTCTTCTAGGAATAGGTTCTTGACTATTCAAAAGAGACACAATACTATTGGCAGCAGTTTGTGCTGCTTGTTGGTTTCCCCAAAAAGTTGGCTCATCAAAATTAGAACTATTGGGAGTACCAAACACATTAGTAAATGTATCAAACTGGAAGCTAACCTCGTAACTTATGCCATCGACGATGAGACCATTGATGCCACTAACATCACCAGAGCTACTGTATATAATCTGCGCCGCTTGAGCGGGGAGCATACTAGTAACTGTGGTAGCAACACCCAGAACAGACACAACAGCAACTGTGGAATTTAATTGACGGCAATTCAGCATACTATTAATTGATATCGCTAGTTGAAATGGCTAAATTTTGTGTGCGATCGCCTTCAGTGGAAACAAGCTTATCGCGTACATCACCAATCACCCGCGCCGGCACTCCAACTACAATTGCATAGTCAGGAACATCATGAGTGACTACTGCACCAGAACCAATGATGGCTTTTTCGCCAATAGTTATTCCGGGGAGAATAGTCGCGTTACTACCAATAGAAGCACAGCGTTTAACTAGTGTCTTGACTGTGTACCAATCATCTGCTGTTTTTAAACTGCCATCTTCATTGGTAGCGCGGGGATAAATATCATTGGTAAACATCACCCCATGACCGATGAAAACTTCATCTTCTAAAGTGACACCTTCACAAAGAAAGCTGTGTGATGAAATTTTACAGCGACTGCCGACAATGACATCTTTTTGGATCTCGACAAAGGCTCCAATTTTTGTTTGTTCGCCAATCTCACAACCATAGAGATTCACCAGATTGGGATGATAAATATTGACATCTTCGCCTAAGATGACATCAGAATTTATTGGCACTTTTATCTACCTTTCTAGCTCAATTTGCAATGAAAATTTTGATTTTTATACCAATAGCCAAGACAGTTAGGACATCAGAAAATGAGAAAACTTATCCAAGAAAAGGTTTTTAACTCTGTCACCTGTCACCTGTCCCCTGCTATAAAATAGCCATCATCAAACATGAAAAATCAGAGATTTCTTACCTGTTCCCTATCACCTATCACCTGCTATATAATTTGTTCCACCGATTGCCAAACAGCATCTTCTAAATAAACGCATTCATCAGGCTGCCATTCATACTCAGGACGCTCAAAATTGTGCATCGACACTTCAAATGGGCATATCTCCCGGAGATTTTCTAACAGAGTTTCGCTGCGTCGCTCAGACAGCCATGTTGTTAAGGTGTACGCACCCATGTAGAGCCGAGATTTAGGAATTTGACAGCGCAGAATGAATGTTCCAGCTTCCCGTCGAAACGGTGCATCAGGTTCGTAAAACCAGATCATACAAATAGGTTGTTGCAAAGCACTGACTATCTGAAAAGAAAACCATAAACTTTCATGGGGTTGAGTTATATGTAGGGCAAACTCAACCGTAATTGGTTTTCCCCAACAGTGAACTCCGCCACCTTCGGAAGTATGTATCTTGGCCCAAGCTATATGATTACCAGTTTTGCTTGCAGGCGCTTGGTAGTATGCTTGGGGCGCAGAATCATCTTGTTGTCCAGCTAAATATAGCTGCACTGCTTTGTTAGTACTACCATCAAACTGAACACCACCTCGCGAAAGTAGTATGCAGCGTTTGGTTAGTTGAGCGATCGCTGGCATACTATGACTCACAAACAGAACTGTGCGTCCTTCTTTAGTGGCGACATCATCCATTTTGCCTAAGCATTTTTTCTGAAATGCTGAGTCACCCACAGCCAAAACTTCATCAACAACGAGAATTTCTGGCTCTAAATGGGCGGCTACGGAAAATGCTAGGCGCACGTACATTCCTGAAGAATAGCGCTTGACTGGTGTGTCTAAAAACTTTTCCACGTCAGCAAAAGCAACTATTTCATCAAATTTTTTCTTAATCTCAACTCTACTCATCCCCAAAACGGAACCGTTGAGATAGATGTTTTCTCGTCCCGTCAGTTCTGGGTGAAATCCAGTACCGACTTCTAATAAGCTGGCGACTCTTCCTTGAATAGCGATCCGTCCTTTACTTGGTTCTGTGATCCGACTGAGAACTTTCAGGAGTGTGGATTTACCTGCACCATTGCGCCCAATTACACCAATTGCTTCACCTTGTTTAATCTCGAAGGAAACATCCTTCAATGCCCAAAATTCTTCACGGGACGGATTAGCTATTTTTTTATTATTATTAGGTTTGACAAATCTCTGTGTTAAAGATTTAGCACCATCAGCAATTACATCTCTGAGAGCTTTATAGCGATAGCGACCTGAGTTTTCCTGCTGATGACTAATGATATATTTCTTCCCAATATTTTCAACGCGAATTACAGTATCAGACATCTGCTTTTCTCCTTTCTAAATTAACGTGAGTTCGACAAGCGTTGTTTTGACATCTCCCCCAACCCCTCTCTCACGAGGAGAGGGGAGTAAGACGGTGATTTTTTCGTTTCTCCTCCCTCTCCTTTTAGGAGAGGGAGGTTGGGAGGGAGAGGTTCATCGAACTCACGTTAAATTACATCAGCAAACGTCCGTTCAGTTTTGCGGAAGTACCAAATACCACTGAAGAGGAGCAGTGTAACTAATGCCAGAGATATCCCAAACCCAGTCCAGTAAATTTTGGACTCACCGCCAATAATCGCCCAGCGAAAACCATCAATTACTCCTACCATCGGATTCAAGGAATACAAAAACCTCCATTTTTCAGGAATAATCGTGCTACTAAAGCCTACGGGTGATATGTACAACCCAAACTGGACAATAAATGGCACAATATAGCGAAAGTCCCGGTATTCAACATTTAGCGCTGCAAACCACAAGCCAACACCTACCGAAGCAGCAAAGGCAATACCAATAAATAAGGGAAGTGTCAGTATTCGCCAATCAGGAACAAAGTTGTACCAAGCCATTAAGCCCAGTAGAATCATCCCAGAAACCATAAAATCTACAAAGCTAACAACAACTGAACTTATAGGTACAATCAAGCGAGGAAAGTAGACTTTGGAAATCAAGTTGGCGTTACCGATTAAGCTATTGCTACATTCTGTTAAGGCATTAGCAAAAAATTGCCAAGGTAACATGGCTGCAAACACCAAAATTGGATAAGGCGCACCCTCAGCAGGTAGTTTAGCTAAATTGCCAAATATGACTGAAAATACAACCATTGTCAAAAAGGGTCTAATCAAAGCCCATGCTAGACCAATGATTGTTTGCTTATAACGCACTAAAATATCCCGCCAAGCAAGAAAATATAGCAATTCGCGGTAGCGCCATAAATCTTGCCAGTATTGGCGCTCCGCTCTTCCAGCTTCTAACACTAACTCTTGTTTAGAAGCTATATTTTGACTACTCATAACTATTAACTTAAGACTATAAATCTTCTCAGAGTTAACTTACAAATTGGAAATCTTTGATGGTGGGATAACTCAGCATTCTAGCTTGTCGGCGGGTAAACTCTCCCACGGAAGGGTTTCCTTGAGAATCAACTACCCCTGTTACTTGCTGCCATAAGTTGTTAGGTGCTAGCTCAATTTTATAACTACGTTCCTCAGTTTTGCGGACGTGATACCATTTCTTCGCCTGACATTGCTCACACCAAAAAGCCTCCAACCATTCTCCCTCTATGGGAACTGCGGTTTGGTTTGCTACTAGCATTAAGGCATTACGGCGGCTGATTCCCCTTTGTTGCAGTTGTCCTGCTTGATCAGCAAATAACTTATATTTTTGGCTCACGCTGTCAAGATAACAACCATGAATTGGACAATATATAGCTCTTCTTTTCGAACGTTTCCGATTTCGGTCACACCTTCTCTGCAATTCGACCTCCCATGTCAATTAATAAACAGCAAAATAGGAAGGTTCCGTTTGGAGGGACTGAGATCAACAAGACCATCGAAGCCCAACTCCTAAGAATTACCACAAAAATCTTTAGTTAATGGCAATAAATTGCCTGTGATGTAATTGTTGCTGAGTTATATTGTTCTACTTCTACTAATTGAATTTCTTCATCAAGCAACAATCCACAATTTAGCAGTTCAAATGATGGGATTCATCATTATTATCTGACTAATTTATACCACAAATTACTATATTTTCTATTAACTTTACAGAATCTTGTTGGTATAAATGCAAATTGCTTAATATCTAGTCTGCTTAATTGTGATTCCTTGGTGATACAGGGATTTGCTCATCAGAGGAAACGGCGATAAATTACCTGTGATGTAATTGTTGCTAAGTTATATTGTTCTACTTCTACCAATTGTACTTATCCATCAAGCAACAATTCACAATTTAGCAGTTTAAATGATGGGGTTCATCATTATTATCTGATTAATTTCTACCACAAATCACTATGTTTTCTATTAACTTTACAGTATCTTTGTTGGTATAAATGCAAATTGCTCAATGTCTAGTCTGCTTAATTGTGATTCCTTGGTGATACGGGAATTTGCTCATTAGATGAAACTGCTTGCCGTAAAACTTCCAAGTATTGTTGAGAGATCACTTTGGGAGTGAAGTGCGATCGCATATATTGCCGACCAGCTTTGCCCATACGTTCTCCTAACTGTTGATCCCGGTTGAGTAAGCGGATAAATTGTGCTAGTCCATGCCCATCACCGTTATCAAATGTACCACCACAACCAGCTTCGGCAATTAGTTGTCGCAGATAAGAGTAGGGTGAACAAATTACAGCTAAGGGTCTTCCCGCCGCTAGGGCTGAATACAACTTACTAGGTACAACTAAACTTTCGCTAATGGAATCGACGCTGACTAATGATAAATCGCAAGCTGTTAAAGAATAAGGTAAAACTTGCTTATCTTGGTAAGGTAGGAATGTGAAGTTTTGCAGGCCTAATTGATTCACTTGCTCAATCAGTTCTTCACGTTTAGCCCCACCACCAATACAAACAAATTGAACTGGCTCATTTTGCAATTCTTTGGCGGCTGCTAAGATAGTTTCGATATCATGGCATCGCCCCATATTACCAGAATATAAGACTGTAAATTTGTTCACTAGGTTATGTTTCCAAGCAAACCAATTCTCTTGTTTGGCAATCGGTACGATTAAATCAGGGTCAGCCCAACTGTGAATTACAGAAATTTTATGGGCGATTTGTGGACATTGAGATAAAATCTGTTGTTTCATCCCCGGACTGAGAACCACAATTCCCTTAGCATTGAGCCAAATTCTTCTGTTTAACTCTTGCCAAAATCTTGCCAGCCAGCTACGTTGAGAAATTACGCCCAAGGCGATCGCAATATCTGGGTATAAATCGTAAAGTATGCAAACGTAGGGCAATTTAAACAATAGTTTGCCTAAATATCCTACTAAGGGTAAAAATGGTGGAGCCGTCGTTACCAACAATATATCGTTCCGTCGCCAAGCTCTTAATAGATGAACCAGAGCGCGTAAAGTGTAGAGGATTCCATTGACCGCTTTACCGCGAATCCTTCCCGGCCACATTTGTGCTGTGCGCGATCGCCGAATTCTTACATTATCTACTTGCTCAATATTAGGAGCTGTATCAGAACGAAAAGCATATCCAGGTTGACTTGTAAAAACCTCTACATTCACTCCCTGGTGTCCTAGCTGTTGCACTAATTCCTCAATTAACTGTCCTGTAGCCGCAAAGTCTGGTGGGAAAAATTGAGTGATTACAGACAGCTTAATTGACTGTCTAGAATGGTTAGCTACTGGGAAATCGTCCTTGTATTCTAACCGAGTTGCAATGGATTGAAGAAATCTTCGATGAATCCATTCATTGAGTCTCATCGGCTGTGTCCTACTTTTAAAACATGATTGTCTTGAATCTATTACCGAAATACTCTAGCCATTAATTTCTATTTGGGAACTTTTCCAGCTATTTTTAATTTACGTATAAATCAAACTTACTTAATTTAATAGTTTTTTACACCATTACAATCATATATATCGGGATATATAGGTTGATTTTGCGTAAATAGCTCGGTCTTACTCAAGGGTAACACTTAATAATTTACACTCTTAATTCTAGGATAAAAATATTTTTTTATATTTGTTATCCATAACACTTTTTAAAAGTGTTTATCTTTAGAGTTACTCTTTGCTTTTACTAGTCATTTTGATATTTGATTTAATCAAAAAAGGTTAATATTTTTTTTAATAAATTTTCTCTCCATAACTTATTGCCTCAATATTTTATTCTGACTGTTATCAGTTGCTTAATTATCATCTATTTGCTTGATTGCGCTTTTGTTACATTTATAATATATAAATAAACAGGTTACATCTGTAAAATTACGATATCACGTTTAAAATATAACTATCTTCTCACCATAGAATCTTTATTTTTTCAAAGTACTTTTTACACAATCTTTATCATATTCAAATTATGTGGCAAAATTTATGTTAATCAATTTATTAACCAGCTAACACATTTTATCTTTAATGGAATAAATTTACTTAAGAAACAAACATATTATATAAATCATATTATTAAAATTGATTGACCAAAGTAATTTGGTGTGTTTATCAACAAACAGAGACGAGAGTCCATACAATAGGAGCTAGAGCTAGGAGGCTAGAGACTATGGTGATATCCCGGAAATGAAAAGCGCTATCAGCCAACTCTATGTACTCAGTAGTCGTATGAGTATCATACTATGAAGTTTAGTAGACTATTTTTTATAGAAATTTTATATAATCAATAAATATTTCAAAATTATTTTCCAATTTCTTCAGCATACTTACACTATAAAAAATCATAAAGTTTTAATGAATAAACACAAAACCTTCAGTGAAGTGTCCGTCATCACAGACTCGACATTACAAAATAGTGATATGTCTGACAATTATTAACTACTTTTGCATAAAAAAAATAATCGAAACTTAATATTTTATCAGGATTAGCAGCGAAACATTCATACAATGTAAATATGACTTAAAACAGGGTTCACAATTCTTCATGATAAAAGGGTTATTCTTGGAAGTTAAGAGAAATAATACCATCAATAGTAATATAGGAATTACAAATATATTACATAAGATTATTAAAAATGGAAAATAATTCTTACAAATCTACCCAGGGCGTAAATACTGAACGCAAAGGTAACTCTCAAGCTCCCTTATTTCAACCGCAACCTTTTTCTGTACCTGACACGCAAGAAGAAGAAAGCGGGTTGAATGTGGCTAAGGTCGTTAGCTTGTTACAACGACGAGCATTAGTGATTGCAGGTGTTAGCTTGATAGCTACTTTAGCTATAGCTGTTCACTCAACATTAAACCCCAAACCAACAGTATATGAAAGTAATTTTCGCTTATTGGTGGAGCCAGTTAACGAAGATAGTAAAGCTGTGACTGTTGTCAATGAGCCTAATCCAGTACAATCTACTCTAGATTACGAGACTCAAATTCAGATTCTCAAGAGTCCTGAACTCATGAGAAGCGTTGTGTTGGAATTGCAAAAAAAATATCCAGACATTAACTATAATGTGTTGCTGTTATCTCTGACTGTTCAGAGAGTAGGGGAAACGAAAATTATCGAGGTTCGCTATAGTAGCCAAGATCCAGACCAGGTAAAAGCAGTATTAGATCGCATAGCTAAGGAATATATAGAATACAGTCAAGAAAGGCGACAAACTAAACTACGTCAAGGAATTCGCTTTATTGCTAGAGAACTCCCATCTTTACAAAATCGGGTTGATCAGATTCAAAAAGAACTACAAATCTTAAAGCAGAAATTTAACTTGAATGATCCTGAGTCTCTAGCAAGCCAAATTAATAACCAGACATTGGAGTTATCTAGTAGAAGACAGGAATTTGATTTACAGCTAGCCCAAGCTCGGAAAAATTTAGCGATCTTAAAAGGAAAAGATGGGGAAACTGTAGGGCTGAGTGATGCTCAAACATATCAGCAGTTGCTAGCACAGGTGCGTCAACTAGATGTTCAAATTGCTGCTGCTTTAAATCTTTTGCAGGAAGAAAATCCAACAGTGCAAACACTAAAGGAGAGAAGAGCATACTTGTTGCAGTTACTGCATCAGGAAGCACAGCAACAAATGCAGGAAAAAATTGGGCTAGCAGAAGTACAACTACAAAGGCTAGAAGTTGCTAACAAGGAACTCATGAAGAACGAGCAGCTACTGGAACAAAAACGCCGACAATTGCCAGTATTTACAAGGCAGTATACAGAATTGCAACGCAGACTACAAGTAGCAACTGAAAGTTTAAATCGCTTTCTCTCTACAAGGGAAAATCTCAAAATTCGCATCTCTCAGACGGAGTTGGGTTGGCAATTACTTGAGGCTCCCCTGAGACCCCAATTAGCGGCAAATTCTTCATATAGTATACGTGGTTTTTTAACTAGTTTGGTCGGCAGTATAGCGTTAGGTGTTGTTACTGCTTTTTTGCTGGACAAAATCGATAGTACTTACCATAACGTTCAAGCTCTCAAAGCCGATATCAAATTACCCTTGATAGGGAATATTCCTTTTGAGGAACAACTTGATAGTAGCCAGTCTCTCAATTATCAAAGGTGGCTATTAAACTTGATACCAAAAGTTAGGCGATCGCCAGACAAATCTGAGGAGACTGGTGAATATTCAACCAAATTTTTAGAAGCTTTACGTGTGCTGTATACAAATCTTCAATTACTTAATTCCGATGGTGCTATTCGCTCTTTAGTGATTAGTTCAGCTACGGAAGGTGATGGTAAGTCTACAGTTGCTTTTCATCTAGCTATAATCGCTGCCACAATGGGGCAAAGAGTACTAATTGTAGATGCGGATCTGCGTCAACCAACGATTCATAAACTAGCGAATGTCAGTACTGAGTGCGGATTGAGCAATTTAATTTCTAGTAACTTATCAGTAGATGAAGTGACCACGCAAGCACCTGACATAACTCAGTTGAATATCATTGCGGCTGGTTCCATACCACCTGATCCAGCAAAATTGCTGTCTTCAGAAAAAATGAAGAGGCTGATGCAGGAATTTTCCCAGAGGTTCGACTTAGTAATTTATGATGTTCCTCCTTTTTTGGGACTGGCTGATGCTAGCTTAATAGCACCTAGTACTGATGGTGTTTTAATGGTAGTAAAGATTGATAAAACAGATTCATCAGTTTTAAAGGCTGCTATTGACGATTTAAAACTGCTTCCTGTCAATATTTTAGGTGTAGTTGGTAATGCTCAGAAAAGTAGGTATGGAGATTACTGAAAAACAGGTGACAGTTGGCAGTTGACTATGGACTAATTCCTTCTCAAAAATTTGTTGGTACTAGCCAACACTACAATCAGTAGTAGGGCTTGAATTTGCCAAGGTGCTAAAACTATGCTTAAAACCAGACTCAGCACTGTAAATGTACCAGTTAAATAAGCTACTTCATCTTGACATTTGTTTGATATGTAACCAGTTGCTATACCCGCAACTAGGGGAAGCAGAAAAAACATAGGCATTTTTACTTAACCTTCCAACTAGAAACGTAAACTTTTGCTAAAACAAGATGGGAGTTTTCCTTTTTTCTTGCTTTTTTCTCAGGTAATCTTGTATTTTAGCAAGTTGAGTTACAGTATATTACTTAAAAATAACGCATTTTTCTCAAAATAATATAATGATTTGGTAAATTAACTTAATATATATCACTGGCGCTAAAACTAAGATTTAGCATAGTAACTTTAGGCAGAAATTTTTCACATTAATTACCCGATGCTGAACATTCCTCAACTACTGGCAACTGAACTAGAACTCAAACCCTATCAGGTGCAAAACGCGCTGGAACTTTTGGCGGAAGGTGCAACTATTCCCTTCATTGCACGTTACCGCAAAGAGCGCACTGGGGAGATGAATGAAGTACAGTTGCGTGATTTGGCTGATAGGTATACTTACTTAACAGAATTAGAAGAAAGAAAGGCGGTGATTTTAAAAGCGATCGCCGAACAAGATAAACTGACAGATGAACTAGAAGCAAAAATTGTCGCTTGTCTACAAAAAACTGAACTTGAGGATTTATACTTACCCTATCGACCTAAGCGCCGCACTCGCGCAACTATTGCTAGAGAAAAAGGATTACAACCTCTGGCAGACTTAATCAAATCTTTAAATGGCAAAAATCCGCTGACTGCATCGTTAGAAGATGAAGCCGCAAAATATGTTTCGGAAACAAACGGAGTCAGCAGCGCCGATGAAGCACTTAAGGGTGCGGCGGATATTTTAGCAGAAGAAGTGGCAGAAAAAGCCGATTTGCGAGCATATATTCGCGATTATCTGTTAGAAGATGGGGTGTTTGTTTCCCGGATTAAAGATGATTATCCAGAAGGTACAACAAAATTTGAAATGTACCGTAATTATCAAAATAAAGTTAAAAATATTGCCCCCCATAATTTGTTGGCTTTGTGTCGGGGTGAGACTGAGGGAATTTTAAGCTTTGATATTGCCTATGAAGAAGATTTGATTCTGTCTTATCTGGAATCTCAAGAAATTAAAACAAAAGTCCGAGTAATTCGAGATTTCTATCAGGCGATGCTGAAAGATGCGTTTAACCGCTTGATGAAAAATTCCTTAATTAGTGAAGTCATTGCTGAGAAGAAAGCCTACGCGGATATTGAATCTATTAAGACATTTGAAATCAACTTGCGGGAGTTGCTACTATCTGCACCAGCCGGGATGAAACCGACTATGGCAATTGACCCTGGGTTTAGGACTGGTTGTAAAGTGGCAATTATTGACCAGACTGGGAAATTTTTGGAGTATCAGGCAATATTTCCCCATCAAGCTGCTGAACAACGCACAAAAGCGGCGCAAACTGTCAAAAATTTGCTGGAGAAATATCAAGTAGAGTTAATTGCTATTGGTAACGGTACAGCCTCCCGCGAAACGGATGAGTTTGTTTCGCAAGTATTACAAGCAATAGACCGTAAACCTACCAAGGTGATGGTGAATGAGTCTGGTGCATCTATATATTCTGCTAGCAAAGTCGCACAAGAAGAGTTTCCTGATTTAGATTTGACGGTGCGGGGTGCGATTAGTATAGGTCGGCGTTTGCAAGACCCATTAGCGGAACTGGTGAAGATTGATCCCAAGTCGATTGGTGTGGGACAATACCAACATGATGTTGATCAGAAGTTGCTGAAAAAGAAATTAGATGAGACTGTAGAAAGCTGTGTTAACTACGTTGGCGTAGATTTAAATACCGCCTCCAAAGAACTGTTAACTTTTGTTTCCGGGATTACCCCAGCAGTAGCTAATAATATTGTGGCTTACCGTAATCAGAATGGAGCCTTTAAAAATCGCCGCCAATTGTTGAAGGTTCCCAAATTGGGTCCGAAAGCTTTTGAACAAGCGGCTGGGTTTTTGCGTATTCGTGGCGGTGAGAACCCCTTGGATAATACAGCAGTGCATCCAGAAAGTTATGCCGTAGTGGAAGCGATCGCCTCTGACTTAAATGTACCCTTAAATCAGGTGACGCAGATAGCCGAAAAGCTCAAAAAAGCCAACTTGAAGAAATACGTCACCGATAGCGTTGGCGAACCGACATTGCGCGATATTCTCAGCGAGTTAGAAAAACCAGGGAGAGATCCCCGCGCTGAATTTAAGTACGCCACCTTTAAAGAAGGGATTAAAGAAATCACCGACTTACAAGAAGGGATGGAATTAGAAGGTATTATTACCAACGTTGCCAACTTTGGCGCATTCGTCGATATTGGCGTACATCAAGACGGTTTGGTGCATATCTCCCAACTGGCTGACAGATTTGTTGATGACCCCAAAAAGATTGTCAAAGTAGGACAAGTAGTCAAAGTCCGGGTGCTAGAAGTTAACGCCAAATTAAAGCGAATTAGTTTATCGATGAAAGCTGTTAAGCAGTAACAAAGTTCGTAGTGAGGGCTTTAGCCCTCATTAAAAATAAAATTATTTTGAGCATTAAGTAGAACAGCGTCAATAGTTCCAGGTTTGTCGTGAGGAGTTTAGTGGTCAAGAAAAGGCTAAAGCCTTTACTACGAACAAATTATATTGTATTCGTATAGTATTTCCGCTCAATTTACCTAAATATTCCAGATGATAGACAAGCTATCTATCTTGTAAGAGATGCTGATATGTTGCCAATTCTTCAAGATAGTAATAGCAGATTCAAACACCTTATCACTGAATTTTAGGTAAAAAAATGTTGGGAACATTTTTAACAGTTTTAGCCACAGCACTCAGCCTACTAATTGTTGACATAGTAGTACCTGGTGTTAATATTGCAAATTTTCCTGCTGCGTTAATTGCTGCTGTTGTAGTTGGTTTCCTCAATAGCTCACTTAGACCAGTTCTTTCCGCTTTATCATTACCCTTAAACCTTGTAACTTTTGGAGCATTTTCTCTAATTGTTAACGGTTTGTGTTTCACATTAGCAGCAGCTTTGGTTCCAGGTTTTAGCGCTCACGGTCTTCTCGCATTTATTTTGGGGCCAGTTGTTCTTTCCTTCGCTAGCACATTCATTAACAACTACTTTGTTGAGAAGAATGTTTTAAGCGGAAGCAATCAAAATCCTGCTGAATTACCTTCTCAAGGTGAATTAACCTCTAGATAATTCCTGGGATGGAGTTAGTCATCTGGATAATTCCAGACAATGTAAGTAACTTTTGGAACGTAACAGAAATATCATGAAATTACTTCGTCTTCTGCTTGGTTTGCTCGTACCACCTTTGGGTGTTTTCTTAACAGTCGGTGTTGGTCCTACCTTGTTAATTAATGTCTTGTTAACAGTTTTAGGTTGGCTTCCTGGTAGTATTCATGCGGTTTGGGTCATTGCCAAACATGATGAACAATTTAATAGAGGTGGCGATATTTATTAGAGTTTAAAGGTTGATGTCACTCTTTGGATTGGTTAAATAGGTGGGAATATTCCCGCCTATTTTTTTAGGGGATAGGTAACAGGTGACAGGTGATAGGGTAAAAACCTAAATATGCTGAGTAATTCCCACCATAATAAATATCCCCAGCTTCTTGAAGAAGTTGGGGATATTTTTAAATATAGCCATCGCCAGATAAATTAGGACATATAGCAATAGCCAAGACAGTTAGGACATGAGAAATGAAAAAACTTAGACAGCAAAAGACTTTTAACTCTGTCACCTGTCACCTGTAACCTGTACCCTGCTATAAATTAATCACAAAAGCTGGATAATAAAAGGCTTTCAAGACTATTCCCTGTCCCCTGTCACCTGTCACCTACTATTTGCGGGTAACTGTTTTATCTTGTTCTGAATGGTCTTTATCTTTGAATAAATCAGCAGTGGCTAGTAGTAATTCGCGGAGGGTTTGCTTAATTTGATGTTCTTTTCTCGCCAAAGATGTGCCAGCTTCACCAAGCTTATCATCGATTTGCGATCGCTTCTGTTCTACTTGTGTAGATAGGGCTTCCGCTTGTGGACGCGCCTGATCATACCAAGTTTTGGCTTGGTCAAGATAATTTTTCACCTCTTGGGAACGTCCGCCATAACGAGCTGCTAAATTAGCTCTAACAATTGACAATTGAGCTTGTAATTGGGCGTAACGCTTCCTTAAGAGTGAAGCTTCTTCACTATTCTTGATTGATTCAATAGCGGAGTCGATGGCGGTTTTTGTTCCATCAGTTTTTGCCTGATCAGTTTCGGCAATTTCCGCTAAGATTACATCAACTTCTTGCTGAATTTTTTCTTCTTCACCATCAATTTGTGCTTGCAGTCTTTGTAATTCTGTCTGATTTTTAACTATGGCTTCGTGTCTTTTTGTATTAACGCCTTCAATCGCTCCTTCAATTGATGCGGTGACTTCTTCTTTGATTTCTGTGCCTTTATCTTGCAGATTTTCAATTACGGTAGAAACTGCATCTTTCACCAGGGAACGGATTTCAATTGAACCTTCTTTCAATTCAGAAGCTAATTGAGCAACTGCGTTTCTGACAATTTCCCGAATGTTTTCGCTTCTTAACTGTCCAGTTGTTTTTGCTTGTTGTAAGTCTGCTTGAATTCGCTGTTTGATATTATTAGCCATTTTCAACTCTGGTGATTTAGTTAATTTGGATAAAATTGCTGATAGTCTTCCATTCACATTATGATTTAGCCTCTAATATTTGAGGTACTTCCTTGAGAGGTAAAAGTGATAAAGTCTAACTACAGATTGTGATGAAGAACTTGTACTCCTTCTATGGGATGATAAGTACATATCTATCTAATAGATTTTGCGGAAAGATAAACTATTACTGGAGAAGCTAAGTGCAGAAATTACTCAAAATACTATTAGTAACTCTTTTATGTTTGATAAGTATTTCTACATCACCCGCAAGCGCAGCAGACATAGCCAAGGGCGAACAAATCTTTACTGTTCACTGTGCTGGTTGTCATATCAACGGTGGGAACATCGTTAGGCGCGGGAAGAATTTGTACAAGAAGGCACTGAAAAAATATGGTATGGATTCTTTAGAGGCGGTTGAAGCGATCGTCACTAATGGTAAAAATAATATGTCAGCTTATAAAGACCGTCTCAGCACTCAAGAAATTCAAGATGTGGCTGCTTATGTTTTAGAACAAGCAGAAAAAGGCTGGCGTTAACAATTTAAAATTAAGAGAAAATGGCACTACCAGAAGAAAGTCGCTTACAATTTACCTCTGATTTAAACATTTGCCGGATATTAAAAGGAATGTGGCAAGTATCTGGCGCACATGGTAAGATTAATCAGAAAGCTGCTATCCAAACTATGTTTCAATACGTGGATGCAGGCTTTACTACATGGGATTTAGCAGACCATTATGGCCCGGCGGAAGACTTTATTGGTGAGTTTCGTCGTCAGTTAGTTGCTAACCGTGGTGAAGCAGCTTTAGCTAATATTCAAGCATTCACAAAATGGGTTCCTCGTCCAGGGAAGATGACGAAGAAACTGGTTGAGGAGAATCTAGATATCTCCCGGCGCAGAATGGATGTAGAATCATTAGATTTGATGCAGTTCCACTGGTGGGATTATCAGGATAAAAATTATTTAGATGCCCTGAAATATATGGCGGAACTGCAAAACGAGGGCAAAATTAAGCATTTGGCTTTGACTAATTTTGACACAGAACGTTTGCAAATTATTACCGAAGCGGGAATTAAAATTGTTTCTAATCAAGTGCAGTTTTCTGTGGTAGACCGCCGTCCAGAAGTAAGTATGATCCAGTTTTGTGAAAAACATGGCATCAAACTTTTCACTTATGGGACTATTTGCGGTGGTTTATTATCAGAAAAATATTTAGGAAAACCAGAACCAAGGGGTTTTGATTTGGGTACGGCTAGTTTGCGTAAGTACAAAAATATGATTGATGCTTGGGGAGGCTGGAGATTATTTCAAGAGTTACTTGCTACTCTCAAGCAAATCGCTGATAAGCATGGAGTTAGCATTGCTAATGTGGCAACTCGTTATATTTTAGATAAGCCAACTGTTGGCGGTGTGATAGTTGGTGCAAGGTTGGGGGTGTCGGAACATATTGAAGATAACGCCAAGGTATTTAGTTTTAGTTTAGATGCAGAAGATAGCAATGGCATCAACACTATCTCCAGTCAATCACGAGATTTATATCAAGTCATCGGTGATTGCGGTGATGAATATCGTTGATAATCGCGATAAGTTCGCCTGGCGATCGCTATCATAACAAGGTTGAGGATCAACAATTCACAACAACATCCATCCTCTGTAACATCCTACATCAATGGTGCAATTTTAACAGTGCATCATATCACGAATTATGAGTTATAAGTTATGAGTGTTATATCTAACTTTCAATACTCAATTTCTTACTTTTACCCCTACTGAATCGTGAAGCTACGCAGCCTGATTCCATTTTTTGATGATTCTGTCTCCACCTGGGCTTTAGAAGCGCGGTTGTTGCGCTGGCTAACGTTCATTTGGTTATTTGTCGGTTTGACAATTCTATTTTCAGCCTCCTATGTAGTAGCTGATGTCCGTCAAGGCGATGGTTTGTATTACTTCAAACGACAAATCCTTTGGGTTCTCGCCGCACTCATCGGCTTTAATATCATTGTTAATCGACCCATACAAAAAATTCTTAGTATCTCTCACTGGCTACTAGGAATATTTTTAATATTAATTTTTGTTACCCTCATCCCTGGTTTGGGTAAAAAAGCCTTTGACGCAGCCCGTTGGATAGCCCTTGGGCCTATCCCCATACAACCATCAGAACTAATTAAACCCTTTTTAGTGCTACAAAGTGCCAGATTGTTTGGCAATTGGGAACGGTTGACTTGGCGAGTGCGTTTAACTTGGCTAGGGATTTTCGGTTTAGTAATTTTAGGCATTCTAGCCCAGCCTAACTTAAGTACAGCCGCACTTTGCGGTATGACTATCTGGTTAATTGCCCTAGCAGGAGGTATACCTTACCATTATTTAGCAGGAACGGCGATCGGTGGCTTCCTGTTAGGCTTACTGAGTATTAGCATCAAAGACTATCAACGCAGACGGGTATTATCATTCCTCAACCCTTGGGCAGACGCAACAGGAGATGGGTATCAATTGGTACAGAGTCTTTTGGCAGTGGGTTCTGGTAGAACTTGGGGAGCAGGATTTGGGATGTCACAGCAAAAGCTATTCTACCTACCAATTCAAGACACCGACTTTATTTTCGCCGTGTTCGCTGAAGAATTTGGCTTTGTGGGCAGTATAGTCTTGCTGGTACTTTTAGCCTTATTTACTACCTTGGGACTAGTAATTGCACTTAAAGCTAAAAATTCTGTCCATCGGCTAGTAGCGATGGGAGTCACAATCATCATGGTAGGACAATCATTATTACATATTGCCGTAGCCACAGGCGCATTACCAACCACAGGCTTACCCTTACCCATGTTTAGTTACGGTGGTAACTCCATGATAGCCAGTTTAATAGGTGCAGCTTTACTAATTCGCGTAGCCAGAGAAAGTAGTGAAGCGGAAATCTTACCACTACGCAGACCGCATCAAAATCAACGTCCGCGTCGGTTATAGAGGAAGTGGGTGTCAGTGAACAGTTATCAGTGAACAGTGAACAATAAACATCACCTGATAACTGATAACTGATAACTGATAACTGATAAAGCCTCACTTCTCCTGAAAAGTCCACACGCCTTCATCCCATTCGCTATCTGTTGGCGGTGACTGTAGCCAATGTTGACAGCGTAGTAGGTGCAGCATGGCGGCTTTGTCCTGGTTATCAAATGCTAAAACCTTGGCGAATTCTCCCCTAGCTAGAGGAAACTGTCGTCTGAGGTAGTATTGCCGACCTTTATGATAATGCTCAATTACTCGCATTTTATCACTGCTGATGGGGTCGGAACGTAAACCGACTAACTCATATATGGATACGGGTTCGTTTCTACCTTTGACGCGGATGTAATCTAGTTCTCTAGCCCAGACCCGATCTTGGCATGGCTTAAAGGTATTATCGCTAATGATAATGTCACAACCATATTGCTTACTGACACTTTCTAAGCGGGAACCCAGATTTACACCATCACCGATCGCTGTAAATTCCATCCGCTTACTAGAACCAATATTACCGCTAATTACGGTATCAGAGTTAATCCCAATGCCAATGTTAATTTTCGGTTTATTGGCTGCATGACGACGTTGGTTAAATTCCTGTAAGCGATGGCGCATTTCTATCGATGTTTGTACCGCCATCCAAGCGTGTTCTTCTAGGGGGAGGGGCGAACCAAACACAGCCATAATGGCATCACCGATGTATTTATCGAGTGTCCCTTTATGCTTGAATACAGCCTCTACCATCGACTCAAAATATTCATTGAGCATACTTACCACTTCTTCTGCTTGGAGATTCTCAGTCAAAGTGGTGTAGCCGCGAATATCGGAAAATAATATGGAAACGTCTTTGCGATCGCCTCCCAGTTTAGCATCATCCAATTTCAACAATTCTTCTGCTAATTCCTGGGTCATGTAGCGATACATCGTACTTTTGAGCCGTTTCTCATCACTAATATCTTCCATCACCACCAACGCGCCGCAAACTTGCTGGGGATCGCTGGCATCGGCAATAGTATTTATAGATAAATTAATGCTGTGTTGTGTTGACTCGCTGCTGATGAGTGTCCTGTCTGGGTAATATTGTTGGCGACCTTTGGTATCTGTCCCATGTAAAGCATCGTCACACCATTTACTGAAATCACCTTCCTTGATGGCGATCGCTTCACTAATTAACTTACCTTTCAAACGCTCCTCTGATTCTAACCCCAACAAACGTTGGGCGCTTTCATTCGCCGCGATAATCGTCCCCACTTTATCTGTGGAAATCACCCCATTAGAAAGACTCCGCAGAATATCCCGTTGCATTTGTTCTTGCTGCTTGACTGTGGCGAACAATTGTGCATTCTGTAACGCCACCCCAGCTTGGATATTGAAAGCTTCCATGAACTCTTCGTCATTGCGGTCAAAACTCGCTTGGAAGCATTCGGGGGCTAAGGGCCAGGTATCTGGATTATAGTGGGGGAAATCGCCGCTTTTCTTTTTATTGACCAGTTGGGTAACACCGATTAATTCTTGGTCGCCGTTGAATACGGGCATACATAATAAACTACAGGTACGGTAGCCGTTTTGCTGGTCGATTTGTTTGGCGGTTTCCGAGTCTGGATGGTCGTATAAATCAAAAGGAATGTTGAGTTTTTGACCAGATGCGGCGACTATCCCCGCAAAACCTTTACCTATGGGGACACGCAACTCTTTTGTTGAACCATCATCTTGAGTAATTTTCGTCCATAATTCCTGGCGATCGCGGTCTAGCAGCCATAAGGTACTGCGATCGGCGTTCATCAGTTCCTTCGCTTCGTCCATCACCCGTTTAAGGGTATCTTCCAAATCCAGACTACTTTGGCTGAGGGATTTGACCGCCTTCATCATCGCCGCCGCCGCCCTTTGTTTTTGCGTCGCTATGTAAAATGAGCGCGACGACTCTAATATCAAGCGAATTGACGGCGCAAATTCCTGAAATAACTGCTCATCAGCAATGGTAAAGCCCCTAGTATCAATCCGTTCTCCCAATGGTGCATCGGGGGAGTTGAAGGATTTTAATTTGTTGAGTAATTGTACCACCGCCACCAGTCGCCCTTGGTCGTTCAGGAGCGGTAGAGCCAACATGGTGTAGGTACGATAGCCAGTAATTTTCTCTTGTGCTTGAGCAAAGCAAGAGCGGGGATCGTGATAAAAGTCAAAAGGTATGTTAATGACCTTTTTAAAAGTAGCCACTTCACCCGCAATCCCTTTGTCGGCGGGAATGCGAATTTCTAGCGGGCGATCGCCCTCTCCGGCGGCGACAATTGACCACAGTTCTTGTTTTTCTTCATCCAGTAAAAATATAGTTGTTCGGTCTGCTCCTAGTAATTCCCCTGTTTTTAGGGTAATTGACTGTAGCATTTCTTGTAGAATTGTCTCAAACCCATGAGAATCTAACATCGACAGGGTTTGATGCACAACTTGGAGTTTTTGCTCAACTTCTGTAACAACTTGTTTAAAAGTATCCTGAGTTAAGGGAGCAAGAAACGTAGAAATAGTACCTTTTCTGCGGGCTAGTGCGCCCACAGGAGATGAAGTTGCTGGCAAGTTTTGTTCCTGGTTGTGTTGACCACTCATCAAATCGCCAGTCTCCCTAAAATTACGCTGTTGCGATGACATAGGTAATTTTTGATATAGCAGGATTTAGACTTTTAAGAATTTATTTAAGTGTTGCTAAATGCAACAAGGGATGGACATTACACACAGTGTAATCTGTAGTTCAGTCAGCGTCATCCTGGCCTAATCTTGGTTTTGCCTATCTTCACCTACTAATTCCTTACAGCCACAAAAGTATAGACGATAACGCGGGAGCGATCGCTAAGTTCACAGTTATACTAGCAAATCAAGCTATCACCTGCTTGACCAACTCTACTCATGGGAGTAGTGTATAAATTAGGATTCCCAATTTTCCATCCCAAATAACACATCGATGGAAATAGTGCTTTTCATTTAGATGAAGTACATCACCCTAGCCCAAGCTTGACTAATTTCTCCCCTCTGTAAATCTATACTCCATCCCAGAGAGAAACGCTGTAATCTAAGTGACAAGCTCAAGGTCAACTTATTTACAAGTGTTAACAAGCTCTCAATCCATCTAACCCACAACAAAATCCAGCCCCAGCTAACCCAGCAACTATTTAATCATCTGGAATTGACCCAAGCTCTCAAGTCTGTGTTTAATTAGCAAAACTTTATGCAGCTACAACCAAAGAGTTTATCAAAATATTTCCTTTGCATCCCAGTCGCTAGTTTTTATAGTCCAGCAAGTAGCCGTACACCAGCAAGTTATAAACTTTTGTAACAAATCTTTCGCCTTTGCATAAAAGCGAAAAAGTGAACAGATGAGATAGTGAAAGCAACCCTTGCGGAAAATACTGAGATAGTGATTTGCTGTAGACGTTTTTTCAAGCTCGGCAATTACTTATCGATATTTAACTCAACTCCTACGTTTTGAAAAAGGTAAATCTACCCGATGAATAGCAGATCAGGACAAGCTAGCACCTTAACAAAAAGCAGAGTAGCCCCATCTTGGCAAAAAAGTACCTTTGCTATCAAACCTAGTTTCACCATAGAAGCAATTCAATGGCCCCCACCACCACCGGGTCCTAATCCAAAACCATTACCTACACCTACACCTACACCTCCACCTCCACCTTCAGCGGTTCCATCTAACCCAGAAGAAAATACAGATCCTGCTGACCCAGCAAGTATTTAGTCAACTGGAATATCTACAATAAATCGCATTCCTCAGCTAGATAAACACTTTTTTATCTAGCTAATAGTTTTTGGATGCTATGGGAGTCTGGTTGCTGCTAAATTTGTTTGCGTAGGGAGTGGGGGCGGGTTCACGAAGATTATCATTAATTAACGTGAGTTCGACCAGTGCGGTTTTGACCTCACCCCCAACCCCTCTCCTACGAGGAGAGGGGAGTGTAGAGTATGAGATATTAAGGATAAATTAGGCTTTTAAAGCCTATCTCCTCTTAGGGGAGCTAGTGCGTTGGGCGGCTCTGCCGACTTGTAGCAACTGGCGTGAGAGGATATGGAAGTGGGTTTTTTCAGCCGTCGAACTCAGGTTTAATTATGGTGGATATTCATCAACCCGCCCCTACTTAATAAACCCGCTCCTACATGAGTAGGAAATAATAACAAGTGATTTTATCAACATAGTTTTGATTAGAAATAAAATTTTATATGGCATATAATAAGAATTTATTTTGGAAGTTGACCTGGATAAATGTTTTAGCAACTGCTGGAACATTAGCATTGGGAATAAACTTTCCTTTTGGAAATACAGTTTTTGCAGAAAATATTCCCAGTAATATTAAGCCTGATCAAACTCTAGGTAATGAAAATTCGCAAGTTATTCCAGACTACAATGGTAGTGCTACAGAAGCACTCAAAGGCGGAGCCGTTAGGGGAGAAAATCTTTTTCACAGTTTTCAAGAATTTAATGTTAGCGAAGGACGGACAGCCATTTTCTTAAAGCCGGAAATTAATACTAATATCAGGAATATTTTAGTTAGAGTGACAGGTAGTAACCGCTCTGATATTCTCGGTAATATTAACACTGCTGCTAATTTTTCTAATGCAAATTTATTTTTAATAAATCCCAACGGGCTTTATTTTGGTTCAAAAGCCTCACTGAATTTATCAGGCTCATTTATTGGCACTACAGCCAGTGGGATCACTTTTCCTAATGATATTGTATTTAGTGCCACTTCTCCCCAACCCTTACCTCTACTCAATATTAACGTGCCAATGGGATTGCAATTTGGGAGGAATGCAGGAGGAATTAATGTACAAGGTAAGCTAGAAGTGCCAACAGGTAAAACTTTGGCTTTAGTAGGTGGTAATGTTAATCTAAATGGTGGAAGTTTAACAGCGCGAAGTGGTCAAATTGCTGTGGGAGGAATCCTAGAAGCAGGAAATGTAAAGTTAGACTTAGATAGTAATAATCAGCCTTTAAGTTTTGCTGACAACGCAGCATTAGCAGATTTATCACTTGAGAATAACTCCCTAATTGATGTAAGTACCAAAGTTGATGAAAGTATCAATTATGATAACTTGGGAAGTGGTTCTATTCAGCTAAATGGCAGACAAATCACTCTCAACAAAGATTCACAAGTAATAGCTTACAATTTAGGGACTCAACCAGGTAGAACAATCTCAATTCAGGCAGAACGATTAACTCTTCAAAATGGCGCTAATATAGGAACTTTAGTAGGCTTCCGTGATTCTAAACTCGTTACAGGTGATGGTGGCAATGTTGAAATTAAAGCAACTGATTTTGTAGAAGTGATTGGCATATCATCAGCATCTGGCAATCCCAGCGCATTGTATGCTTACACTTTTAGCCAAGGTAACGCAGGTAAACTAACAATTAACACTAGAAATTTAATAGTTGAGGGGGGAGGAAATGTATCTACAACTGCTTGGGAAGGTAGTACAGGTAATGGGGGAACTTTAGAATTAGTCGATTTGGATTTAGTCAAACTAAGCGGAACTTCACCCGCTTCAGGCCTACCACCTAGTGGCTTATTTACTCAAGCTCTGGGTCAGGGTAAAGCAGGGAACCTGATTATTAATACTTCAGCTTTAATTGTCCAAGATGGAGCGGTTATCACATCTGGTACTGGTGCAATTAGTCGAGGCGATGGAGGAATTTTGACCATAAATGCTACTGACTTTATAGAACTAAGTGGCACAGCATCCAATGGATTAGACCCCAGTGGTTTATTTGCTAGCAGCAGAGGAAGTGGAAGTGCAGGTTCTATATTTATTACTACAGGTAAATTAAATGTGAGCGATCGCGCTACAGTCACGGTAGAAACTTTGGGTGGAGGAGATGCAGGCACAATAGATATTAACGCCCGCGAAATTAATCTCGATAATCGTGCAACTTTGAAGGCTACAACTCGATCAGGTAACGGTGGTGATATCAATTTGCAAATTGAGAATCAGTTACTTTTACGCCGGAATAGCTCCATATCCACAACAGCAGGCACTATAGGTAGTACTGGCAATGGCGGGAATATAAATATTAATATGCCCGATGGTTTTATCATTACCGTTCCCGGTGAAAATAGCGATATTACAGCTAATGCTTTTGATGGCACAGGCGGCAACGTTAATATCAATGCTTTTCGCATTTATGGTATAGAAGCTAGAGAAAAAGAGAACCCACTCACCAATGACATCACCGCTAGTTCTGAATTTGGGGTAAACGGCACAGTTAAAATTGATAGCCCAGAAGCTGATCCTAACCAAAGATCAGTTAATTTATCAACTCAAAATGTTGAGCCTAAACTAGCTCAAGTCTGTCAAGCAGCTTTCGGAAAAAATCCTAACAGTTTTACTATCACCGGACGCGGTGGTTTGCCAAGCAGTCCCGATGAAGTTCTCTCCTCTGATGCTGTTCTCACCGAGTGGATTGCTGTAGATAATGTGGAGAAATCCTCAAACACCATTACCAACAAAATTTCTACCCCCACCGAAACCAAGATTGTAGAAGCTACAGGATGGAAAGTAAATTCCCAAGGTAATGTTGTTCTCACTGCCAATACACCCACCGCACTGCATAATTCTTGGCAAAAGTCAAATGTTTGTAATTAGTCAGGTGACAGGTGACAGGTGACAGGTGACAGTTGTTAGTGATGATGAATATTTTCTCCTCTGCTCCCCTGCTCCCCTGCTCCCCTACTCCCTCATCTCCCCCCACTCCCAAAGAACCACACAAGCCTGTAAAATGATGTATCTTATGAGCCGCTTGAGAAGCGAGGTCTAAATGAACTGGATTAAAGTCATTTCCCAAGATGAATTACCAGCCAATGGGCGTAAAGTGGTGAAGGTGGAACAACGTAATATCCTGTTACTCAACCATAACAACCAAGTTTTTGCGATAGAAAATTCTTGTCCTCACTTGAAGTTGCCTTTACAGAAGGGCAAAATTACCGATGAGGGAGCAATAGTATGTCCTTTTCACCGTAGTGCATTTGACCTAACAACAGGTAATCCTACTACCTGGACTCCCTTCCCTCCTGGTATCGGGAAAGTGATGGGGATGATTTCTAAAGAAAAGGGACTATCAGTCTTTCCTACCCGTGTGGAAGAAGGTAGTATCTGGGTAGGAGTGTAAATCATGGGGATTGGGGATTTAGAGACTTATAGATAAAATCGTCAAAATGTAGGGTGCGTCAGTACGAGAAACCCTGGCTATAGCAAGAAAATATTCATCCTGACGCACCCCTACACCCCTAGTCCTCTGTGTAATCAGCACCGGAACCAAATTTCCAAGCATCTACTAAGCGATGCCAATAGTATTGTTGTGTGGGTGGTAAATTTTTCATCCACGCCTCCAAGATGTGGCTCAGTGCAAACAAGGCTGTATAAGTTCCTAAGTTGGTATAATGCACCAGCCAATCTAGGAGATTTGCTAAACCCACTTGGGGGATTATTTTAGCTACTAATGCTGGATGAGATAACCCAGTTTTTGCTAGTGTTTTTGTCAAGGCTGAAAACTGGACTATATCTTGCAAAAAGGGTTTTAATACTGGTGTCCCTAATTGTTGCATTTCTTGAAAAACTGTTGACAGTAGTTGATTAATTTGCTCTGGGGCAATGTTTTGATTGACACTAACACTCATGGCTTTTTGAAATAACCAAGTGACGCTGAGGTTTGGTTGGTATGGTTGCAGTAATGTTAATGCTTTGGCTGATAATTGTTCTGTATGTAGGGCTTCTTCTATCCCCATTGTTAAACGCTTGAGGTGGCGTACCATTGCGCCAAAGCCGCCAAAACTCAAGGGTGATTGATTTCCGCTACTGTCTCCAACTGGGAGAATGCGATTCCAGAGAGTTTTTAGTGGACTTTGGCGATCGCTAGGAAAAAACCCAAACAAGGCTCTTTGAAATTGTAACTGTCCTAATTCTACACCTTGATATTCTGGTAATAGGCGCAGATATTCGCCAAACAAGTCTTCTAAGCTCAAGCGTTGCGGATGAGCATCCATGTAGGTAAATAAATATGTCGTCCTCCCATCTCTAGCGGGGAAGGCTTCCCAAAAATATTGGCATTGATTTTGTAATGATGTAAATGATAATATCAAGTCACCTGCATGATTTTCGCTAAAACCTTGAGCGCAGCTTCCCACAACTAAGCAAAGTGCATCCGGTTTTTTCCCTTGACGTGCTTGTTTGGTGATGGGGGAAAGGTTTCCCATCGCATCTATTAACAATTTGGCTGTGAATTGGTGATTGACTTTTACTCCATCTGGATGAACAACTACTTCGCTAAAGGGTGTTTGTTCAAATAACTGTCCACCAACTGCTAAAAATCTTTGTTTTAAAGTAGCGAGTAAATAAACTGGATCTACACCAATATTTAAGACATCCTTGACCCAAACTTCTGCACCATCCTTAAATTTGACCCTGGCTGGATTGTATTCTGTGGCGATCGCTTTTTCCAACTCCTCCTCAGTCAGCAGATGCAATTCTACAAACACCGCTAACTCTTGACGAGAAATATTCCACTCCTGTTCTCTACCCCGTAAAATACCCCTCTCCAGCAACGCCACCCGCAACCCCCGTACCGCCAAGGCGCAACCGATGATAATTCCTAATGTACCACCACAAATAACTGCATCCCAATCCACACTACCCAAGCTGGCTTGACTTTCCTTAACTACCGCAGGTATGGGCGCGGTATTTTCTCGAATAGATTTAAGGATATCATCAGCACGGCGTAAATTTCCTAAAACATCCCCTGGTAATTGGGAAAGAATTTCTTCAGTTAGGGACATGATATTAATTCAAAATTCAAAATTCAAAAAGCCATACATAACATAACGTGAGTTCGATGAACCTCTCCCTCCCAACCTCCCTCTCCTCATAGGAGAGGGAAGAGAAACGAAAAAATCACCCTCTTACTCCCCTCTCCTTGTAGGAGAGGGGTTGGGGGAGAGGTCAAAACAACGCTGGTCGAACTCACGTTAACATATAGTCTGGATCTGTGTATTTGTTGCATTCTTTTTTTATATTAGTATTACTCAGTTAAATATAGATAGGACTTACGCAAGTGTCACAATTGGTGGTTGGTGCGTGACGCTACAAGTCTCATGACTACGTTCAAATATTTTAAGAGCGTCACACACCCTACAGAAAAAATATGCCAGTTGCGTAAGTCCTAATAGATATAGAAATCCTATTTGAATTTTGAAAAAGTCTCCGTACCTGTAGGGTGGGCATTGCCCACCATATCATAGTCTTGGTGGGCAATGCCCACCCTACCTACTTATGTACCTCACTCAGATAAAATGTGCTGTAGGACTTACGCAAGTGCCATAATCAAACTAACTGTAGGGTGCGTCAACCCCAAGAATTTCGTACACATTCAAGAATTTTCCACATCTGACGCACCCTACCTCTAAGTTAAATATAGATAAAGACGAATAAGTTGAATGGAAGGAACTAGTGATGGAACGTAAGAAAATTGTGGCAATTATTACAGGGGCTATTTCGATTCTTTTAGCGATCGCCTATCTCATAATTGTGCAAATATTAGACTACCGCGATATGCAGCCAGCACCCATCAGTCAAATATACCCAGTATCAACAATTGCTGCTTTTACCGACAAACCAAGTTTACTAAATTAACAGTTCTCTGTGTCTCCTTGTCTCTGTGGTTAAAAAATTATCACCACAGAGGCACAGAGAACACAGAGATAAATTAATCTGTGTCTTCATCAATTACTGCACTACGGTCAAGTATCAGTAAATTCCGCAATTGGTCTGTATCTAGTTCAGTTAACCAATCTTCACCCGCACCCACAACTTGTTCCGCTAATTGTTTTTTACTCTCAATCATGTCGTGAATTTTCTCTTCTAAAGTGCCATTGCAAACAAATTTATGCACTTGTACATTGCGTGTTTGACCAATCCGAAATACCCGGTCTGTAGCTTGATTTTCTACAGCAGGATTCCACCATCTATCAAAGTGAAATACATGATTTGCCCTAGTTAAATTTAACCCCACACCGCCAGCTTTTAGAGAAAGAATCATAATTGGCGGCCCTTGGGGGTCATGTTGGAAACGGTCAATCATTTCCTCACGTTGCTTTTTACTGGTACTACCATATAGGAAGAATATTTCACGCCCTAGTTGTTTTTCTAAATGAGGTTTGAGTAACTTACCCCATTCGGCAAATTGGGTGAAAATTAAAGCCCTTCCCCCACCAGCAGCGCTGTAAGTATCGCCTTCTGCTAATACTTCTTCCAACATTTCTTCTAAACGTTGTAGTTTACCTGAACTGTATTTTTCCAATGTCGCTGCTTTCAAATATTGCGCTGGATGATTACAAATTTGTTTGAGTTTAATCAACAAGGCTAAAATCATCCCGCGACGTTGTAATCCTTCTGCTGATTCAATTTCTACTAACGATGTTTCTACAGTTTGCTGATAAAGTGCAGCTTGTTCCGCAGTCAAACCACAAAATACAGTCATTTCTTGCTTATCTGGCAAGTCTTGAATAATTTCCCGGTCTGTTTTTAGACGACGCAGAATAAATGGTTGCACCAAAGCCCGCAATTGATTTAAAGATGCTGCATCACCATACTTTTCAATTGGCATAGCAAAGCGTCTTTGAAAGAATTGTTTATTACCTAAATAACCTGGATTGAGAAAATCTAAAATTGACCAAAGTTCCTGTAGTCTATTTTCTACTGGTGTACCCGTCAAAGCAATGCGAAATGTGGTTTCTATTTGTCTAACTGCTTGTGATTGCTTGGCTTCGGCATTCTTCACATTTTGGGCTTCATCTAAGACAATTATCTGCCAAGAAACACCCTGTAATGATTTGATATCTCGATGAATTAAGGCGTAACTTGTAATAACTAAATCGTGTTTTTTGACTGCTTCTTGAAAAGCTTTACCCTTGGGACGTTTATCACCATGATATTGGAGAACTTTCAGTGTAGGGGCAAATTTTTTCACTTCTCGTTCCCAGTTACCTAAAACAGAAGTAGGACAAACTAGTAAAGTGGGTTTTTCTAGTACATCCTGTTCTTTCAGGTGCAGTAAGAAAGCGATAAATTGAATTGTGTTATGGCAAATGATACTATTAGCAACAAAGTTGTGATGTTCGCTCACTTCAAAGTCATAAACCCAACCTTGATAATCAATTTCTTCGATTTTGGCAATCTTGCAGTAAAAAACTTCTTTTTCAAGTAAATGTTCTAACGATTTTTTGGTAAGGGTTAACTGTTCTACATCTAGTGGCAAAGCTATCGTCAAACCTAACCCCCCAGCCCCCTTCCCTTGTAGGGAAGGGGGAGAAATCAAAGCCTCTTGCATACAAGGAGATAGGTTTTGCAAATATTGGGAAAAGGCACTATCACTAGCCGGAATGCCTTCAACATTAGTGTTATTGAATTGCTGACAAATTTTTATTAACTTTTCCTGCTTTTGTGCATTACCAAAACCAATTTCTTGTAAGAATCTCCTAGCAGAATTACCGCCAATAACACCGATATAATAAGTACGGAAAATTTGCTTACCATTGGTTGCTGATTTTTGCTTGGGTGAAATCCTCAACCAAATGCCGAAACGTCGCAGCAGTGTAGATAATTGCTCAATTAGTAAGGGTGAGGCTGTAGAAATCTCTATACTCCGCATACTAAAAATTACGGCAGATTCAGCATCAAAATAGTTACGTAAAAAGCAGCGTATACTATCCACATCTGCCTGCATAATCAAGGAAGGAACAGATTTTTCTGCGGAAAGTTTGCCCCAAATGTAACCTTTAGCTTCCAAAAATTGCCGATAAGTTTGGCTATTAATTTGGAGATAGGGAACTCTGTTTGATGGGCTATAAATTTGCGGGTTGTTAATCTTGAGACTGTAGCGATCGCCTATACGTTGAAATGTCTCCCTAAGTTCTGCTAATAATTTAGTATCCTTTTGGGTAATTGTGACAGTTCCTCTATCAAGTAGTTCATACCCTTCGGCAATTTGCCAAGCCAAAAATTTAATTAAATCAAGGTCTTCCTGTTGACCATGCCAAAGCATTTTCGCAGGTACACAAACGTAATCACCCACCTGTAAATTATTTGTCCAACCCTGATTTGTTAGTAGTTTGTGGCGATGGGTAATAGTTATACTGCTGCCATCTTGGAGAGTAATTCTTTTTAATGTTTCACTTACCTGCTGCCGATATAATCTTTTAATAGGAGCCTGGATAATTTTACCAGTCTCTTCATGTATAGAATTAACTAACAATTCCGCAGTCGGTTCTGTCCAAAATCCTTCACCATCAAATATGGCTGTACCTGCGTGATTTTTCCAAATAGTCTCGGCTGTCTGTAACAGTCCATTAACATTCACCAATGTATCAGGTGCTACACATTTACCCAATCCCATATCGTCGGCGAGACAAGCACCTAAACCCCAACGTTCCAGAAAAGCCAACCAAGCTGCACCCCTTTCTTGATATGGGCGTAACTGTCCTTGAAAGTCTTTCGGCTTGGGTAATGGTGCGACTGCTTGATTATTTGTTAGCGCCCCAATTAATTCTTGTAATGCGCCGGAGGCTTCAAAACTAACGACTGGTAATTTCTCAATTACTTGAGTATCTCCGGTACTCAGACGTAAGGCATCTTCTAAAGATAAAGCCATTTGGTCTTTACGGGCAGTAAAAAAGGCTTCGGCTGTCTTGATATCTTGGGGACGCAACTCTACCCACTCCCCGTTAATTTCTACCAATGGGCTTTTTAAAGCTACCAATCGATCAAATTCTGCCTTAGAAATAGTTTGCCCGCCTATGGCTAATTGCCATTGAAAATTTAGCAAACTTTGTAATCCCAAACGCCCTTGTTTTTTGTTTGGCGTTTCGGCGGAGATTTTCAAACCCAAACGATTTGCCCAGCCTTCACGGTTCGCCAAACTGGGTGGTAAAATCACACCTAAACCGCTATCTTCAAATCGCCAAGCAACTGACTTGATAAATTCATAGGACTGCATGGGGTTGAGGTGGCAAAATTGCGGCGATTCTGTATCTAAAGTCGGTGCGATCGCCGGATATAATCGAGAAGCTAACCCCAAACCCCGCAAAAATGTTTCCTGGGGTTGTTCAATTGAGCGCTCTTGGTAAACTAATTGTTCAACAGGATGCTGCCAAATAGTCGCCGCATCCACCAAAAATTCTGGATCATCGGCTGCTTGCAAGAAATAAGCCAGCGTCCATTGGTTTTTTTCTGGTTCTGGTGCTTTTAACTCAAAACAAGTACGAAATTGATTTTTGCTAGCCAATTGATATTGTAGCGGCATCGTCCAAGCCTTCAGCGCCGCCTCTAACCGTTCCCAACCCACCGCATCCGCATTCACCGAATTAGACGCACCAGTTAAAGCTTGCAGCCACTGACGCACCGCAGGCGGTAAAGCAGCCAGCAACCGAGTTTCCACCACAGGCTGATTTCCCACCATCTCCCGCAGTTGAGTATCTATCACATCATTGAGAAACCCCAATATTAACTCCTGCGTCTGCACAGGAAAATCTATACATAAAGCAGATTTCCCACTTCCCACCACTTCTTCAATTTTGAATTTTGTAGCTTTAGCTTCCCGTAGGGTATTTTGAATTTTGAATTGATTTTGATAAGTCCGACAAACCAAAGGCATTTTCGCCGCAAACTTTTCTAAGCGGGTTCCATCTACAGCACTATCCAAAAGCACTTGCCATCTGCTATTAACAGAATTATTAGGCTGTCGCTGAATATTGGGAATAAATTTAGACCGAGAAATTAAATCTAAACTCCAACGGGCAATTTGTGACCAAAAACGTAAGTCGCCACCTAAAAAAGCATTTTCTCCGGTAGTAATATTTAAAGGTAAAGAAGTGAGAAATTTAATCGCTGCACCAGGGGAAAGACAAAAACCTTCCACAAGCCAAGGGTGTAAATAAGTTTTTGAATCATTCTCAGATGCTAAAGCAGCAGAATGTACAGGAGAAATGACAACTGTTTCTTTTTTACCAGGTTGAGAAATTATTGTTGGCAGAGCAATTATCTGCGAGGAAATTGGTAAATTTATTTTTGTCGCACTGGCTGCTTTAGATGTTCGCTTCTCTACTTGTTGCGGTAGTAAGTTAAAAATTGCCCCATGTTGAGACTGCAACCAATCACTTAACTCAGATGCCGACAGCGCCAAAGGATTCAGCAATACCTCCTCAAAATCAAACTCCACTTGTGGCGATCGCCAAGTCTCCCCCCAAACAAATAAACAACTATCTTGCTCTTTTGATATCCAACTACCGTGTAAAATTGCCATCTTTTAACTTCTCAAATTTTACTTAAATTAATAAATATTTATTTTTTGTATTTATCCATATATTATTTAATAATAACTAATATAAAAATATCATTGCTAATTTACCCTCATTTACTGGCACAAAAAAATCTCGGCGTTTATCCTCTGCATTCCTACCGGAACGCTACACGAACGGCGGTTAATGCTGATAATTTTTTACTAATATAATAATCGCTATAAATCAAAGAACATAAATAATGAATCTTCCTCTATATAAAGCGCTAAAAAACGGTACAACTGTAGAATTAGATTATATAAAACCTCAAGAATATGAAGAAGTTAGGACACTGCTCAACTTTGTCATTGATGAAGGGAAAACTTATCCCCAAAAGCAACCACTATCACAGCCAGAATTTGCAGCTTACTGGTTGGGTAAAGATGCCTTTGTCGTCAGGGTATCTGGTGAGGATGGCACATACAAGCCACAAACAATATTAGGGTCATTTTATATCAAGCCGAACTTTCCAGGGCGGTGCAGTCATATCTGCAACGCTGGTTTTATTGTACAACCAGGACTGCGGGGACAGGGGATAGGTAGATTCATGGGAGAATCAATGCTGTTAATAGCAGCCCAGTTAGGCTACGAAGCAGTCATGTTTAATTTAGTATTTGAAACTAATATACCTTCAATCACTCTCTGGCAGTCCCTGGGTTTTGATATCATTGGCAACATTCCCAACGCAGCCAAGCTAGCCGATGGGCAGGTAGTAAAGGCGGTGATGATGTACAAGAGTTTAGGGAGTGGGGGGAGATGAGGGAGTGGGGGGAGCAGAGGAGCAGAGGAGCAGGGGAGCAGGGGAGCAGAGGAGCAACCCACCCCTAACCCCTCCCAGGAGGGGTTAGGAGCAGAGGAGCAGAGGAGCAAGGGAGCAAGGGAGAACAACTAACAACTGACAACTGATAACTGATAACTGATAACTGATAACAAGCCAGTTACAGGGCATAAATGTTAGGATTGCCACAGAGAGAGAATAGCGTGCATAGAAGGAAAAAAAGTTGAATGGCAGAATTTGAGAAGTCAATATCCTTCGATGGAAGGGATATTCGACTGAAGGTAGGCCTACTAGCACCCCAAGCGGGTGGGTCGGTTTTGATAGAATCGGGGGATACAGCTGTTCTAGTGACAGCTACGCGATCGCAAGCCAGAGAGGGCATTGACTTTCTTCCCCTGACAGTAGATTATGAAGAAAGATTGTATGCGGCGGGGAGAATCCCTGGTGGGATTATGCGCCGAGAAGGTCGTCCGCCAGAAAAAGCCATTCTCACCAGTCGTTTGATAGACCGTCCCCTACGTCCCTTGTTCCCTTCATGGTTGCGGGATGACTTGCAAATCGTCGCCTTTACTATGTCGATGGATGAGCAAGTACCACCGGACGTGTTAGCAGTAACAGGTGCGTCCATTGCCACTTTAATCGCTAAAATTCCCTTTAACGGGCCAATGGCAGCCGTGAGGGTAGGTTTAGTAGGCGATGATTTCATCATTAACCCCACCTACGCGGAAATCGAAGCTGGAGATTTGGATCTGGTGGTCGCAGGTTCACCCGACGGTGTAATCATGGTGGAAGCAGGGGCAAATCAATTACCAGAGCGAGATATTATTGAGGCGATTGATTTCGGTTATGAAGCTGTGCGCGACTTAATCAAAGCGCAGCAAGACCTAGTAGCCGAACTTGGTCTGGAAATTGTGCAGGAAGCACCACCAGAAGTAGACCAAACTCTGGAAAATTATATCCGCGATCGCGCCAGCGACGAAATTAAGAAAATTCTGGCTCAATTTGAACTTACCAAACCCGAACGCGATGCCGCGTTGGATGTTGTTAAAGAAAATATTGCCACAGCGATCGCCGAACTCCCAGAAGAAGACCCCATCAAGGTAGCTGCAACCGCAGACAGCAAAGCCCTGGGCAACACTTTTAAAGATATTACAAAATACTTCATGCGCCGCCAAATCGTTGAAGATAACGTGCGCGTTGATGGTCGTAAACTTGATGAAGTGCGTCCAGTCTCCTGTCAAGTGGGCGTATTACCCAAGCGCGTCCACGGTAGCGGCTTATTTAACCGGGGACTAACTCAGGTATTATCAGCTTGTACCTTGGGTACTCCCGGCGATGCCCAAAACCTCAACGATGACCTGCAAACAGACCAATCCAAACGCTACCTCCATCACTACAACTTCCCCCCCTTCTCCGTAGGCGAAACCAAGCCTTTACGCGCCCCTGGTAGAAGGGAAGTTGGTCACGGTGCATTAGCAGAGAGAGCCATCATCCCTATACTCCCACCCAAAGAGCAGTTCCCCTACGTGATTCGCGTAGTTTCGGAAGTGCTTTCCTCCAACGGTTCCACCTCAATGGGTTCCGTATGCGGTTCCACCTTGGCATTAATGGATGCTGGTGTGCCAATTATTAAACCCGTCAGTGGTGCAGCGATGGGTTTGATTAAAGAAGGTGATGAAGTCCGAGTCTTGACAGACATTCAAGGCATTGAAGACTTCTTAGGGGACATGGACTTCAAAGTTGCGGGGACGGATACAGGCATTACCGCCTTGCAAATGGACATGAAAATCTCTGGTTTATCCTTGGAAGTGATAGCCCAAGCCATCCACCAAGCCAAGTCTGCCAGACTGCATATTTTGGAGAAAATGCTCCAAACTATCGACACGCCACGCACCGAAACTTCACCCTACGCGCCTCGCCTGTTGACTATCAAGATTGATCCAGACATGATTGGTTTAGTCATTGGGCCTGGTGGGAAGACAATTAAAGGTATCACCGAAGAAACTGGAGCCAAAGTTGATATTGAAGATGATGGCACAGTTACCATTTCTGCGGTTGATGAAACCAAGGCGAAAAGAGCCAAGAATATTATTCAAGGCATGACCCGCAAGCTGAATGAAGGCGACGTTTACGCGGGACGTGTGACACGGATTATACCTATAGGCGCTTTTGTGGAATTTCTTCCAGGCAAGGAAGGGATGATCCACATTTCCCAACTAGCTGATTATCGTGTCGGTAAAGTTGAGGATGAAGTTGCAGTTGGTGATGAAGTAATTGTCAAAGTTCGCGAAATTGACAATAAAGGACGAATTAACCTCACACGTCTGGGTATCCATCCAGATCAAGCAGCTGCGGCAAGAGAAGCTGCGGCGGTGAATCGTTAAATCGATAGGGATTTTAGATAATATCTAAAATCCGCGATGCCTACTTTACGAGGCATCGCCGTAAAGTCTTTTACTAAATTGAATAAGTTTAATACTGAAAGTCAAAATAAATAGCGATCGCTATGCCACTTGTGTAAGTCCTGAAAGTTATTTAAGATTTTCCCTGTATAAATCGTTTCCTTAAGCATATAATCCTCTAAAGTAAGCTAATGTGCGTTCAAGTTGCATATTCTCTGGTTGATAATGTCATTTGTCCCTTGTCTTCTCTGACAAAGTTTTCAGCAGACGCTTCCTCCGCTCAGACTTTGCACCTTGCCAATACAAATGACGAATGACCAAGGACGACCTTCACAAGTGGTTAAGCAATTTAGGTGTGTTTTAGCTTATGACGAAAATCATCGATAAAGTCTACAGGCATGAAAAAGTTTTTTGATTTTTGTTTTGAAGTCGAGTTTTACATCAAAATCGCTATTAGTTGCACAATTGTTCAGCAAATATTGTATTGGCTATTACACAGTATCAAACTCAACTTTATCACTCAGGTGCTATTATATTGGCTGGTTGGTTCTGTCTCTTTTTATAGCGTTGGTCTTTTTATTGAAAAAATCCTTAAACAGAATGATACTTTAAGAGATAAATTGACTTCCAGAGTTAAGCAAGTAAAAAAACAACCATTTCCTCCCTTTACTGCAAAAGGTATAATTTTGGGAGAAATTAAGAGTTTCATAGCAGCATTTATTATTCTCTATTTAGCGCCAGAAGTGGTTAGAGGAAATGGCTTACTCTTAAACATTGGATGGTTTTTGATGAGAATAATTGCTGCTGATTTCTGTTTTTACATTTCCCATTGGTTATTTCACAGAAAATTCTTGCAGAAAATTCATCTTCAACATCATGAGTTTGCCGACTCCTCCAGCTTTGTAGCTGGACATAAAAGTTTGACTGAATATATTATTGTTACTGTTACAGACCTTTTACCTATATTTATCTTTGGGTATGATATTACCCAATTACTTGCCTGGACTATTATCGGCAATGCTTATAACCTAGAAGGACATAGTTCTTTATCAATCTTTTTTGTGCCATCAGATTTTCACGATCTTCACCATAGTTGTTTCAAAGGAAACTATGGGATTCAAGGATTTTGGGATAGAGTATTTAAAACGCTGAATCCTCCTACAAAAACAACTGGATTGATGTTTCCTGTCGCTTCTTTAGAAAAGATGACAATGAAATCTTCTAGTCATTGAGCCTATTACTTAACCTCAGCACACATTGTTGCTGAGAAAGACAAGTGAACAAGGAACAGGTAGATAAACTATCAAAAAACTTTAATTACGTCTGTTTTCTCTGTACCATATTTTTTACAATACTCCTGCAATATTTCAACTTCGTACTGACTAAAACCAACCGAGATCCGCTTAATAGTCCATTTATCTGTTGCCATAAGTTGCACCTGAATGATATGTAACCAAAATTTAAAATGTAGTAAATTTTACGTCTAAGGTAAGATATGAATGATAAATTTAACAAGCTATTATATTTATTTAATAGTATTTTTATCTACTATATTAAAGATTTGTGATTAATCAACCATCTGAAAACTTGATAAATTTACAATCAGAGGCAAATATAGACCAGGGTTATAAATTTAACTGGTTTGATTGGTTTTGTTTGTGGTATCCTCCAGGCTGGTTAATTTTATTGAACCGTCACTGGCAACATTATCATCAAGACCCAGATGGTTGGCATTGGTTAGAATATCTCTTATTTTTAATTCCTGGTGGTTTTTATTTAGCATTTATAAGTAGATGGTTGCGTCTGGGTTGCCGTTCTCCAAGGACAGAGGTTGAGGAATTTAACCCCAATTATCAACAAGCTTTTCGTCAAGAAATTCTCGCCCCAATTGTGCAACATTATTTCCGGGGAGAGTTGCAACAAGTGGAGAATTTGCCATCTACTGGGCCGATAATTGTAGCGATGAATCATGCAGGGATGTCTTTCCCTTGGGATTTTATTAGCTTGGGATATTTATTAGGTGAAACAAGGGGATGGGTAGCGCATCCCATAGCAGAGGGGTCATTATTTGAGCATCCTTGGATGGTTTGGTGGCTACCGCCTAAATGGTCGCAGGTTTTGGGTGCAGTGCGGGCGGAGTTGAGCGATTTTGAGGCAGCAGTCGCACAGGGTAAAATCTTGTTATATGCACCGGAAGGGGTACGGGGGCCGCGTAAAGGTTGGGGTAAACGCTACCAACTGCAAAAGTTTGATGTGAGTTTTTTACAGTTGAGCGATCGCTATCATATCCCCATTCTCCCAGTTGTCTGTATCGGCAGTGAAAATTTACATCCTTGGACTATTAACCTCAAAAGATTACAACAACTAACTAAATTACCGTTTTGTCCGATATCGCCTTTGATGTTTGCTTTAATTCTCTTCCCTTCAATGGGTGTTTGGGCGATGAGAACAAGCTTACGTTATTTTATCCAGCCTGTGGAAAAAGATTTTGGTATTGTGGCTCAAGAACGTAAGGTGCTTTATCAACGAGCTAAACAATTTCAAGAACGATTGCAATTTCGCCTTAGTGAGTTGTTAAATAAAAACTTGCGTGTTGTGGAGTAAATTTTGAATTTCTCACGCAAAGGCGCAAAGAGAAAAAGTATTTGTAGGGTGGGGAGTGCTGCACCGAAACCATGATATTGTAGCCATCATCAACTTTTAATTGCTCAATATACCAACCAAAATCTTTACTAATTCTGATAATTCTTCGGGTACTCGATATAACTTTAGATTCTGTTTTGGGTAATTGCAAGCGATCGCGCTCATAACTACAACCCAGTTCAACAAGTATATCTTCTGGAGAAAATGGCAATTCAAAATATTTACTGAAAGTATAGCTCTGTCCTGGTTGAATAATTCTTGGGCGATTCATAATTTTTAATTTTGATTTACTCAAAATATTAACTGTAGGGTGCGTCAGCCCCAATAATTTCCTACAGATTCAAGGATTTTCCCCATCTGACGCACCCTACCCCCTGACTTTTCACGGGATCTGGAAGACCTCTCTCCAAACCTCTCTCCTACAAGGAGAGAGGCTTTGATTTCTCCCCCTTCCCTACTAGGGAAGGGGGCTGGGGGGTTAGGTCTGTCGTTAGCTTTTCCACATGACTTGAAAAGTCAGACCCTACCCCAAGTGTTAGTTGCGTAAGTCCTTACTCCGTTGAAGATATCCCGAAGCGGTAGCCTTTACCGTAAACTGTATGAATTAAAGGTTGTTCTTTGCCTACTTCGATTTTCCGGCGGAGCAATCTGATTAACGCGGCGATCACGTTACTATTTGGTGGTTCGCTATCTTGCCAAAGATTTTGCAGAATTTGGGCGTGGGTTAAAAGTTGTCCGGTGTGTTCCATGAAGTATTGCAGCAGTTGGCTTTCTTTTTGCGAGAGTTCAATGACTCGCCCTTGACGGTAGGCGACTTGATTTTCACAGTCAAGTTCTAAGTCGGCTACTGTTAATCTTCCTGGTGTTGCTTCATAGGTTTGAGAACCGGAACGCCGCAATAAAGCCCGGACTCTAGCTAGCAGTTCTCGCAGTTCAAAGGGCTTGACTAAATAATCGTCTGCACCTGCATCTAAACCTTGTACGCGGTCATCTAAGGTATCCTTGGCAGTGAGGAATAAAACTGGCGTAACTTTGCCTTCTTGGCGCAATTCTTGACAAATATCTAAGCCTGTTTTTCCTGGTAACATCCAGTCTAAAATCAGTAGGTCGTAATTACCTACCCTGGCCATTTCGCTACCTTTTGCCCCTTCATAAGCAGCATCTACGGTGTACCCTTCACGAGTTAAGGCGCGGCTTAGGGGATCTGCTAGTTCTACTTCGTCATCAACTAATAAAATTCTCATGTGCTTGGGGGAAGCAATAGAGATATCCTCAATATTGACACTAGAATGTGTCTCTAGCTAAGGATACCAAGAAAACGAATGTTAACTGTTGCGTTGCCGAAAGGGGAACTACTCAAACATAGCATCCGCCTACTACAATCTGTAGGTTTGGATTTTAGTGCTTTTTTAGACTCAGGAAATCGTCAGTTGCAAATCACTGATGCTAGTGGAACGGCAAAAGGATTATTAGTGAGAGGGCAAGATGTGCCTGTCTATGTGGAGTACGGACAAGCACAAATCGGTATTATCGGTTACGATACCCTGCGGGAAAAACAGCCACAGGTGGCGCATTTAGTCGATTTACAGTTTGGCTATTGTCGGATGTCGGTGGCTGTTAAAGCATCAAGTCCTTACAAGTCACCGCAAGATTTACCACCGCACAGCCGGGTGGCTTCTAAATATGTGAATTGCGCTCGTGAATATTTCCAAAGTTTGGATTTACCTGTGGAAATAGTCCCACTTTATGGTTCTGTGGAACTTGGGCCAATTACGGGTATGTCTGAAGCTATTGTGGATCTCGTTTCTACAGGCCGGACTCTCAAAGAGAATGGTTTGATTGAAATTACTACTTTGTATGAAAGTACAGCTAGGTTAATTGCTCATCCCCTCAGCTATCGCTTGAATACGGGTAACTTACATCAATTGGTTGAGGAAGTGCGATTGGCTTACGCCGCGCCGTAGGCGATCGCAAATTGTCGCCGCAGTTTAGAAAGATCATAGGGGATAGTGACAGTAGGGCGCTGCACTGCCCACCAAAATAATTAACAACATCCCTCCTCCAGAACACTACACAAACATCTCCCTGGAGGTGGGTATTTTTAATAATTTTTTTTAATTTAATTATATAAATAATTTTGTCTAGACTATAAGTTAGTTATACTTTCTCTTTTGATAAGCAGCTTTTAATCTATTTTTGTATCAAATTTTAGCAAAAATTTATATAATTTTTTTCATGAAATATCCTTTGCATGATGAACAGGCGAGACTAGCAGCTTTACGCCAATATCAAATTTTGGATACTGAACCGGAAGAGATTTATAACAATTTGGCTCAATTAGCGGCGTTTATTTGTGGTACACCCATAGCTTTGGTTAATTTTATTGATGAAAATCGTCAATGGTTTAAAGCGAAACTCGGTATAGATGTGCCAGAAATGCCCCGGAATGTGGGTTTATCTTATCTTTGTCAGGAGAAACAAGGTGTTGTAGTAGTTCCTGACACCTTGGCTGACGATCGCTTCATTCATAACCCAGTCGTTACATCATATCCTCATGTAAGATTTTATGCAGGTGTACCACTGTTAACACCAGAAGGGCATTTTTTAGGAACACTTTGTGTAATTGACAGACAGCCAAAAGAACTAACTCCAGAACAAATTCACGCACTTGAAGCTTTAAGCCGCCTAGTAATTAGTCAGTTGGAACTGAGGCGCAATATAGCTGATGTGGCTCGGATTAGCGAAAAGTTAATGAATCACGAGCAAGCAGTACGTATACAATCGGAAGCAGCAAGAGATCAGATTGCCAATATCTTAGAAAGTATTACTGATGCGTTTTTTGCCATCGATAAAGATTGGATATTTACTTACGTCAATGGTCAAGCGGCTAGGTTACTACAGAAAAGCCAACATGAGCTATTAGGGAAAAGTATTTGGGAAGTATTTTTAGATACAGAAGCTTCTTTATTTTATCGTGAGACGCGCCGAGCGATCGCCCAAAAAATCAGCGTGGAATTTGAGGAATTTTATCCACCGCTTAACAAATGGTTTGCAGTGCATATCTACCCAAGTAAAGACGGCTTATCTGTTTACTTCCAAGATATAACTGAACGTAGACGCACAGCCGCCGCACTGCGCGAGAGTGAGGAACGTTGGCTGTTGGCGTTAAATGGTAACAATGATGGTATCTGGGATTGGAATGTGAAGACAAACGAAGTCTTCTTTTCCAGTCGCTGGATACAAATGTTGGGGTATGAAGACCAGGAAATTACTAACCATTTTGATGAATGGTCAAAGCGGGTGCATCCTGATGATATTGATTGGGTAATGCAAGCAGTTGAAGACCATTTGACCAAGAAAACACCATATTACGTGACCGAGCATCGTGTATTGTGTAAAGACGGTAGTTATAAATGGATTTTGGATCGAGGTCAGGCGCTTTGGGATGAAGCAGGTAATGTAGTGCGAATGGTAGGGTCTCATACCGATATCACAGAACGCAAGCGGACAGAAGAAGAATTAAGAAGACAGAATTTGCGATCGCAATTATTTGCCGAAATCACCTTGAAAATTCGAGAGACCTTAGATATTGACGAAATTCTGCAAACATCAGTTAAGGAAGTGCAGCAACTGTTACAAGCTGACCGAGTACTGATTTTCCGGTTGTGGGCTGATGGTTCGGGAACCGTAGTACAAGAAGCTGTCCTTCCAGGCTGGCCGGTGGTATTGGGGCAGAATATTCTTGACCCTTGTTTTGCCGAAGATTACGTCGAGAAATATCGTCAAGGCAGAGTTAGCGCCATATTAGATATTACTAAAGCAGATATTCAAAACTGTCATCGAGAATTTTTGCAACAATTTGGTGTGAAAGCTAACCTCGTAGTTCCCATTCTTAACCGTGATGGAATTTGGGGCTTACTCATAGCCCATCAATGTTCTGCTCCCCGTCATTGGAATAATTTTGAATTGGAATTATTGCAACAGCTAGCCAACCAAATTGGTATCGCCTTAGCCCAAGGGCAATTATTAGAACTACAAACCAAGCAAAGCCAGGAACTAGCTCGTTCTAACACCGAACTAGAAAACTTTGCCTACGTAGCCTCCCATGATTTACAAGAACCCTTGCGGATGGTGACTAGTTATTTACAATTATTGGAAAGGAGGTATAAAAATCAACTAGATAGCAACGCTGAACAGTTCATTAACTATGCCGTTGATGGTGCAAGGCGGATGCAGACCTTAATCAACGACTTATTAAATTACTCACGAGTTACCACCCGTGGACAACCATTTGTTTCAGTTGACTGTGGTGTAATTTTACAACGAGCGATCGCTAATCTCAAAATCGCCATTGAAGAATCTGGGGCAGTCATCACCCACGACCCCTTACCTACAGTCATAGCAGACCCCACCCAACTCACCCAAGTATTGCAAAACCTCATCGCCAACGCCATCAAATTCCGCCAAGATGCAGCACCCAAAATCCATATTGGACTTGAGGGAACAGGGGGGGAACAGGGGACAGGGGACAGGGGACAGGGAACAGGGGATAGGGGACAGGGGACAGGGGACAGGGGACAGGGAACAGGGAACAGGGAACAGGGAACAGGGAACAGGGAACAGGGAACAGGGAACAGGGAACAGGAGGAAAACCAATATTCTCCCCCCATTCCCTCATCTCCCCCATCTCCCCCCACTCCCTCATCTCCCCCATCTCCCCCCACTCCCCCATCTCCCCCCAGTCCCCAGTCCCCAGTCCCCAGTCCCCAGTCCCCAACCCCCAACCCCCAAAAAACATGGTTATTCTCAGTCCGCGACAATGGCATTGGTATAGAACCCCAGTATGCCGAGCGTATTTTTGTAATTTTTCAACGCCTGCATGGTAGAAGTAAATACCCAGGTACAGGCATTGGTCTAGCAATTTGTAAGAAAATAATAGAACGCCACGGTGGTCGTATCTGGGTGGAGTCGGAACCGGGCCAAGGCTCGACTTTCTACTTCACAATTCCAGAACAAGTAGGAAAACAATCGTGAATATTACAACAGCTATTATGCCAATTGAGGTTTTGTTAGTAGAGGATAACCCCGGAGATGCTGAACTTACGCGCATTGCTTTGGAAGATAGCAAAATCTCAGTTAACTTGAATATAGTCGAAGATGGGGTAGAGGCAATGGCGTTTCTGCGAAAGCAGGATAAATATAGCAATGTACCTCACCCAGATATAGTGCTGCTTGATTTAAACCTGCCAAGGAAAGATGGGCGGGAAGTATTGGCGGAAATTAAAACTGATAACCATCTCAAACGCATTCCTGTAGTCGTTTTGACTACTTCTCAGGCAGAGGAAGATATTATCAAAGCTTATAACTTATCGGCTAATTGTTATATAACTAAACCAGTTGACTTTGACCAATTCGTTAGAATTGTACAATCTATAGAAAACTTTTGGTTTGCGATCGTCAAGCTGCCACCGGAGTGAACGCAATGGCAGATGAAATTATTAAGGTCATATTAGTAGAAGATAATCCTGGGGACGCTTTTTTAATTCAAGAGTTAATTAAAGAGGTTAATACAGCCAAGGTAGAGTTAGAAACAGTTGAAAAACTATCACAAGCAATCAAAATTTTAGCCGATGATACCTCTGGTGGACTTAGTTCACCTTTTGATGTCATGCTATTAGATTTATCGCTACCTGATAGTCAAGGTCTAGATACCTTTGTCAGAGCTAACCGTGAGACAAAAGCTATTCCCATCATCGTCTTAACAGGCATGGATGATGAAAACTTAGCACTCAGAGCGATGCAGGAGGGAGCGCAGGATTATTTAGTCAAAGGACAAGTCACTGGCGACTTATTAGTACGTTCCATGCGTTATGCCATAGAACGTCAACGAATAGAGGAAGCACTGCGCCATAGTGAAGAGCGATTTCGCGTAGCCTTGAAAAACTCCCCTATTTTTGTGTTTAATCAAGACACAGACTTGCGTTATACCTGGATTTATAACCCTATTACCGGGTGGACAATTGAAGAAATGTTAGGCAAACAAGACTCTGAGATTATGTCAGAGCAAGATGTACAATGCCTCACAGCCATCAAATATCATGTCCTCACCACAGGCACAGGTACTCGTCAGGAAGTATCTATTAACACGCCTTTAGGAATAAAATATTACGATTTAACTGTCGAGCCATTGCGGAATGAGTCGCAAGAAATTGTGGGTATAACTTGTGCCTGTATTGATATTAGTGAACGTAAATTAGCCGAAGCCAAAATTCGCGAACAAGCAGCCTTACTCGACATCACTACAGATGCAATATGCGTGCGTGATTTGGAAAATAAAATTCTGTTTTGGAATAAAGGTGCAGAAAATCTCTACGGTTGGCAAGCTGATGAGGCTACAGGAGAAAATGCTACTGAGCTTTTATTTCGTGAACCCTCTCAAGAAGTGGAAGCAGCTTTATTAAATGTAATTTCTCAAGGTAATTGGCAAGGAGAATTAAATAAAGTTACCAAAGCTGGGAAGGACATAATAGTAGCTAGTCGCTGGAGTTTAGTCTGTGATGAACAGGGAAGACCAAAATCTATTCTCTCTGTCGATACAGATATTACGCAGAAAAAACATTTAGAAGCTCAATTATTTCGTACTCAACGTTTAGAAAGTATTGGCACTCTTGCTAGTGGTATCGCTCATGACCTCAACAATATCTTGACACCAATTTTAGCAGGAGCGCAATTATTACCACTTAAATTTCCTGACGCAGATGAACGCACTCAACACTTATTAGAAATTTTAGAAATTAATGCTAAACGTGGTGCTGATTTAGTTAAACAAGTGCTGTCCTTCGCTAGAGGTGTAGAAGGGAAGCGTATCACTTTACAAGTGAAGCATTTAATTGTGGAAGTTGCCAAAATTTTAAAAGAAACATTTCCCAAATCTATCGAAGTTTACACAGATATACCCGGTAACTTATGGATGGTTTCGGGAGATAGTACTCAACTCCATCAAGTGCTGATGAATCTCTGTGTAAATGCCCGCGATGCCATGCCTAACGGTGGTAAGCTGACAATCTCTGCTGAGAATCTTTTAATTGATGAGAATTACGCCCGCATGAACTTGGAAGCCAAACAAGGCTCTTATATTATGGTGTCAGTTGCCGATACAGGCGTTGGTATTTCTGAAGAAAACTTAGATAGAATTTTCGAGCCATTCTTTACCACCAAAGCCATAGGACAAGGTACAGGCTTAGGACTTTCCACCGTTTTGGGTATTGTCAAAAGCCACGGCGGTTTTATTAGCGTTCATAGTGAACCAGAGCGTGGTACTACTTTTAAAGTTTACTTGCCAGCTGTGGCAGGTTCAGAAATGCCGATTTGTGATAATTTTATACCGCCTCCAGGTCATGGAGAGTTAATTTTGATTGTTGATGATGAACCTTCAATACAGGATATTACAAAAACATCCTTAGAAACTCATCAATATAAAGCCTTAGTTGCTAGTGATGGGGTTGAGGCGATCGCACTCTACGCCAAAAATGCCGATAAAATTAGTGCTGTACTCATGAATATCATGTTACCCGTGCTAGATGGGTTGACGACTATCCGCACCTTAAAGAAAATTAACCCCCAAGTCAAAATTATTGCTACCAGTGGACTGATTTCTAAAAATAAGTTAAATGAAATAGTTAATACTGGCGCTAACTCATTCCTAGCCAAACCCTACACTGTCAATGAATTATTGTTGGCACTGCATGAAGTGATGATATGAAATATCAACTTAAATTTCTATGCCCAAAATACATAAATAATCTTGGATGAGTTGTTTACCCAAATGCAAGGGATATGGAGAAATAATATTACCCATAGACCATGCTGGAGAAATGCGTAGATAATGCGGTACTCGGCAAAGGGCCTTGATACTTTCTGCTGTTTTTTGGAAATCTGGATGAATGAAGAAGGGAACCATTTCTAATATTTGTTGATGCTTGAAAGCAATATTTGCACCGTGTTCTTCATTTTGAGAATCAAGCATATAGAGTTCCCTTGTTGTTGGGGTATCTTGACCTTTTTGAGTAGTTGGTAATTTGCCAATTGAGAAGTAATGAAGTAACTCAGGTACAGATGTATCGTAATAGCCACTTAAATTTATTAGATCCCTTGCTGGAGACTTTTCATCCCAAGTTTTTCTATTAGTGATATATTGGGATGTTTCATCGCCAGAGCGTAAGCGGATGATTCCCAGTAAGTTTTTGAGTACCTCATGGTCACGAGTATACACACAAGCATGACCCGGAATGTGTTGGAAATCTAATACATCACGCTTGGCAAAAAGAAATTCATTTTTTAATTGAAACCAAGCTTGACCCTCATTATCCTCACCACGCTCGTTACGCCATCCCTCCGCCTCAATTAAAACCAGTGTGGGGGCGCTAATTTGTGTGAGTACATCAGCCGCAAATTTAGCTAGTTCTATCCCCTTTAATTGAACTGTTTTTAAGAGATGGCGATCGCGTCTTACCTGTGAGAAAATTAGCCCAAGTTCAATTCCTGCTCTTGGATAAGGAATCCAATCCTTTGCATGAGGAAATAATACATCAACCTCACCAGTTGCCCGTAGACGAACTGCAAGAATATAGTGAATATTATTACTAGCTTGATTGACTTGACGACGGCACAAGGCAATTACATCTAGGTTTTGTGCAATTTCCTTCCCTATCCCCGCTCGTTCATAAACTTCTGAAGGTAAACCATATAGTGTGCCAGTCTGACGTAATGTCAAATCCAATACGGCGTTTAAGATTCGCCCTTCAGTTTTCTTATTATAAGAGGGTGTAACATTTTTCTCATTATCTTCTTGCTTATTAGCTTTTGGTGAAACAGTTTGCACCATTTGGGAACTAATTTTTTCTAACACACAAGCTTCCCGAACTGCTCCATAAATATTTTGCTGTGGATATACTCCTTTCTTTTTCGTTTGTCCAATTTCCACAATTGCAAAGCAATAATGTTGTATGGAAACATCAATAAAAGGCTTAAGCTTTACTTGCAGGAACTTACGCCATTCCTCGCGTTTACTCTGATACTGTTTACTAATTTGTTTATCAAACTCTTGACCATCTTTAGGAGCTAATCCATTTGTATCTAGTGGCTTTAAAAGATTGGCATCATCAACCCAAATAGGTACTACTTTGATATACGCGGGAAAATTTTCTTCTTCATTTAGTAAAAAAACATCGCGTAATTTTTGATAGACAACATCATGGGTATCTCGTTCGCGCCATAATAGAAAGATATACATGATTTTTCCTGCTAATGCTCTTCGCATAGCATCAGCAATGATTATTTGTCTTTTCTGATGATGTTTATCTACACGTTCCTTAATTTCTGCTTCACTCAGCTTTGCTTTTTCCGGTTTTGTAATGATTTTAGGCTGGGAGATAAATTCGTAATTACGCATTGCTAAGGGTGTATTTTGTCCAGATGGAGTAGGAATATCAGTTTGGATCGGCTCATCTGGAATAAGTATATTATCTAATAACAGCAATACTTGATTTACTATATCTCCACGCTCCTGCAAACTAAATCCAGGTTTAATGCTGTGTCCTCTTTTAGAGTTTTCATGTTCATACTTATATCCTTCAGCATGAACTATATAATATTCATCTTTTAGCCAGTCAGGGATATTTTGTAAATTGGTATATTTACTAGGATTCAGTAGAATATCATTGCTAGATTGAAGCGATCGCGCCTTAAAAGCAGATAGTAAATTTGGTAATTGAAATTTCCACTGCTTACTGTCTTCTCTGCCATTATTTTCAATAGTGAGCCTGATTAAAGTAGAATCTATATCATACCCAGATAAGCGTTCTTCATTCATGCCCATCAACACAGAAATATCACGTCCATAATTAGTTTCTATTAATGGTTCATGAGCATATCTCTGGCAACTTAAATGTAAAAATATCCAAGGTTTGAGTTTACCAGATTCATTAAACCTTCCTGATTGAGTTTGTAAACGAAAATCTAAGCGATAAACAAAATATCCTGTCCTTTATTTGCCATTATCATCTAGGTAAAGAGCAAGAAATGGTTGACTAACTAGGAATAGTCCTGTTCTTCCTGAGCCATTGCCTTGTGCCTTTCGCCACTGAATTTCTTGCTCTCTTTGTCCAGAACGAATAACACAGGTTTTCCCATGCAAAATAGTTGCTAGTAAGCTGGGAATAGCTTGAAATCCAAGTCCTTTTTCGGCGTTAATATTTTGGATGAGGTTTTCTGGTAGGATAGGTTGCCAATACCAATTAGGGGGAATCATTTCTATTTTTTCCAGAAAGCGATGTCTACGACGGGCTACGCCTACGCAAACACTAGCCACCTGATCTGCTTTTCCCTTACCAGTAAATTGCTTTGTCCACTCCTGCGCCCAAATAATCACTAGCTCATGTATTTGCTCTGGCGTAGGAACTCGAAGCGGATTTTCATCTGTACCTACAGCTAAAGCGCGATAATCACCTTGACCAAAATACTCAAAACCATAAGTTAAAGTTGATACACAGGCAAGTAAACCATTGTTCAATTGTCGGTACGGGGCATAAACCTTTTTTTTGCGATTAGGGGATAAAACCTCCTCCATGCTGTTACTAAAGTCCGCAATAATTTCGGCAAATGGAAACTGAAGTACCGCAATTTGCAAATTGTTTAAAGCATCTTCTCGAAGCGTCATTCGCGCCAGTAAGAGGGAATCTGAATCAGATTTTTTAGGCATTGTCAACTCCTGCACACAAAAAGCTAGAAATGTAGATTATCAATTTTTTCCATTGCATCAGCCAGGGGTTTATAAAGTGCATTTCCCACGCTGTTTTCCTCCTCGGCATACTCGCAAATTCGCAGTATCATGGCGACGAGTAGGCTAGTTTGTTCCGTATCATGTTCACTCAGTTCAGGATTAGCTATTCTCGCTGCACTCTTAGGGGCCCAAGCTGCATCAACGAAATAAGCACGAAATGGCACACCACCACGCAACAGACGACCAACGGCTTGAATGACTAACCCAGCAGTAGTTGCAGCCAAATCAAATCTTGGATAAGCAAGTAATTCCTCATCATCACGTAGAGTTTTATAGTATGAGCGCTGTTCAACCGATCGCCAATAACCTGCTGCTAGTTGCCGTACTTTTTCTGCACGTTGAACGACTCCATCTCCCTGCAACCAGGCTGTAAAGTCCTCTTTCTTTACCCACTCTAAAGCGCGACAGTTCATTTCTTGGGCGATCGCTTGTGTATCATGGGGATGGGGATAGGGACGAGTGAGAAAGTAAACACTACCAAATGCTGCTTTTCCATTGGCATTCAAAATATTAAAGCCACGTCCGATTGCACTCATAGGCGCAACCAAAATCTTACCTTTGGTTTGCCCGAAAGTCTCAATATCTGCGCGATAGAGCGCACCTTTATCCGTTGGTTGTAGAAGTTTGTCTACTTCATCAAAGTCATCCTCTGTGTATTTATCTGTATTATCAGGGACTAAATGATAAACAGATTCCCTCATACTTGACCAGCAATTGCCAATTTCCTTGGCTACCCAACGGGCTTGATCATAGGAGTTGACCAGTAATAAAAGCCGATTGCGATCGCGCCAATGGTTACTTGCATCATCACCAAGATTTTTCAATTCCCTAAGTTCTTGTCCTAGATGACCTGTACCATTACTGCCAACAAGCGATCGCGCTATTTCTTGAAATAAGCTCATTTTTTTCCGTTCAGCACTACCGGAAATCCGCAGGGGTTCGTTATTTTGGTTGAATTGGGGCAGAAACTTGAAGTGACTTTGTGCGATCGCCTCCATTGCTTCCTGTTCCGGCATTAAAACACCATACGTATTACGAACGTGAAAGCTAGTAGAATCCGGTAAATACGATGTTCCAGAAAGTGCCAGCACATTGGGGCCTCGTTGACCGTTGAAGTCTGTGAGTAAACGATGGAAATCAAGAATGTAACAACGTCCAATATTTGTATAAGCAAACAACGTTAGCGTATTATTACTACCATTCTTGGCTCTTTTATTGCTCTCATTGTCTCTAGAATAATATGTGCCAAACTGTCTTCCTGTAAGGGGTAGCGGCAAAATATTCAACATTGCCGACGGCATTCGCTGATGGGGTGAATCATCGGTAATTGATTGAGGCCGATTTTGCCACTCATAGAAGACAATGCGCGTGTGTCTATCCAAAAGAGCGATCGTCAGCGCAAATTGTAGGCGGTAAGCTAAAGTTTCTATAGTATCTACCTCATCCTCATTGCTTGTTTGTGGCGAATGCTGACGATTTTCTAATTCTGTTCGCAGTCGTGCTAAACGCCTTCCTGTGTTGGGAAAAAATTCCACAATCCAAGCTCTACAAGCTATGTATATTTTGTCATCTAATGCACTTTCACCAGTGCTGTTGATTTCCTGCATGAGACGCGCTAAACGATACACTGGATTTTGATTTGGGTTATGAGGAGAATCCATCCGTAAAGGATCTTCCTCATTTAGCAAAGCATCAAAATAACGCAGAATTGGCTTTATCAGTCGAGCGTTGGCTTGCGAACGAGCTTCTGGGGTTTCTGGAGGTTCAAATTCTTCTAATCCCGCTAGACGACGGGCAAATTTGAACAGCAGAGTGTTGGGTGTAAAGTAGCCGCGTTTAATCCAATCTCGTAAAATCTGATGTCCAAAATGTTTATCAAGTAGTGTTAGTGTGGCTGTAATTGCTTTTTGGGCATCACGTTCTGCACCAGTCCATCTCTGAGTTAATGGGGACACCACACGGTTAGTTGTGGAAAATTGCTCTGTTTTCACGCCAATATCATCAAAAACCCCGTTTTTACCACCGTCGGTAAGCACCACCTCCTCAGCGTAGGTGTCATCAAACCACTTAATAACTGTCTCTACTTCATCAAACACAACAAAATCTGATTGTTCGTAGACGAGTTCACCTATTTTCATAGGACGCAACTCTAGATGACGTGGTAATCCTGCCATTGCCATCGCGCCTGGAGTTGTGATCCAAACACGGGCATTTGGCATATCACGATAAAGCTGTTGGGATGGACATTTGGCAAAGAATGGACACAAATGATATGAGCCTCTGCTTTTACGTCTTCTTTGGCGAGCGCTTGCAGGCATCTTTTGCAGAGAGTAACAAGGTTCTGTTCCCGGTATGAGGGGTTTGTTATTTAAAAATTCCTGAAAGGAACGCTTATTAATCTGACCCTGTAGAGGACAAGCTGTGCCTAACCAACGTTCACCCCAATGCGGCTGTCTACGTTGCTGATGTTCTAGATAATCCTTCGACTTAGAGAAACTCCGCAGGTGTGCATCCCGTTTACTGCGCCCCAAGATTGGTACTGCTATGGGATCATCATTCTCTGGGTCATCACAGAACCACCAGTTGATTTGGTTAGCTAATTTAAGCGCTGATTGCACATCACTGACGACTAGGGTGATGCGGCGATCGCCATAATGTCGCACAATATTCACAGTCAGCAATTGTGAAAAGGTGGTCTTCCCAGAAGCAACCATACCAGCAATGTTTCTGAAGCCGTCTAACTCCAGAATCCGCTCCTCTTGCTCAAGCAGTGTGGCATCTTCCTGTACTCTGTGGAAGTTAATCTTGCCAAAGCGATTTACCCAATGTCCTTTGGCGGTTTCATCCCACCCATATTGTCGGGTTAACGCTTCCTCTCGTTCATCAATCCAGGCTGCATCTTGCTCTAAATCTGAAATGCGGAGGGAAAAATAACTGCGAGAACGAGATGTGGCAAACTGGGGTAAGCCTATCTGTGCATTACGTACCTGTTGCTGGGTAAATTTGATTGGGACTATAACTGTCTGTTCTCCTGTCTTCGCCTCGAATTGATAAGCAACGTCAGCTTCTACTTGCTCAACTTGACGATGCCGAAAAACCAAAGTGGCTATTAAACACCGTTCATATACATCTTGATTTGCTGGATGTCGCAGGTTTTTGGCAGCATTGATAATATATGTATCCCAATTTTGCGGCGTGAAATCTCCATAGTTACGCCAATCTAAAGGAATCTTCAGATAAGAACGCAATGCGCCTAACCAAGCGAAGCGGGCAGAAAATGGAGCAATTTGGCGAGCGTTGGCGATCGCTTTTCTTGCCATCCCATCTAAGTTTTGTAAACGCGGATGTCTTAAAGGCATTCCACTCAAAATCGCCCAAGGTGCGGTAACTGGCTCATCATCAAGTTGCAAACGCTCCATCAGAACAAAGCAAAGCTCTACCTGAAGTAGCAATTGGGCTTGAATACGATCCAAGCCTTCATCCTTCAACTGTTCGAGGCGGTCTGTAAACTCTCTTGGTAGCTCAAATAAGGTCTTCTGACTCATTAACTATTCCCTTCCCGCAAGCGCTCAATTTTATTGATCACCCGTTCCTCAAAAACAGCATCACTCAAAAGATGAGTACCGCTTGGCAGTTTTGCCGCCTGTTCTCGAAGAATTTCTAGATAATTCTCTGTTTGTTGTAAACGTTCGATAGGAATGACATAGAAACTTTCGTCATAACGCAAATCACCCTCGCCAAATAGAGGTGTCAGCTTTGGTGCTAACTTGTAGGGGCTTTGATAATCTTTAATATCTACAGCCCAGGTTGTTTGGTCGCAAAAGCACAGTTGTAAGTCATAGCGATCAATACCAGGGTAAAGATGAACGCTGCAAAGTTGTTGTGGGAATTTCCTTTGTAGTTCTGCCAAAATTTCAAATAATCGTATTTCCGGTATTCCTGGTAAACAGATACGTAAGTGAATCCCAAACTTCAAGTGACGCAGCCCATGTTGCCATGTAATCTTTTTCACATAGGGCAAACTTTGCCGATGGTCGTTGCAAACACTAGGTTTAATACCACGTAGCTGTCCATACTTTTTAAACAAAGGGCCGCAGCGATCGCAATCCCAGTAAAGCTCCTCTATTTCACAATCTTCATATAAATTACCAACTTCTTCATTTTTAATATATTTTGTCTTCAAAAATACCTTGCGGATTTGTGCCGTAGTTGGGTATCGATTTTCAATCAGAAATCGCCGCAGTAAAATGTATTCCCGTTGCACAATCTCAGGCTCGTTATCGTTGTTGTATGACTCTTGCAAATGTGACAAAATTCTCTGAAAGTGTAGATTTTCTATCGCAATTTCCTGAGTTACCGCAGTTGCGTAATCTGGTAACTTTGTCCGCGCAATTATTTCTTCATAAAAGTATCGATTTGCTTCTTCACTTAATCCTCCTTCGTAAAGTAAGCCAAAGTCTGAGTCAAATTCTTTTGCTATTAAACGCTTTGGATACCAAGTTTTCACAGGTTTTTCCAGTAGAGCTAAAAGACCAGTCAGAGTACGCGGATATGGTACAGCAGTTATCTCTAGCGCTAGTTTATTCAGCGCATGACGCAGCAGTTCTGGATATGGATACTTGCCATCTCGGCGGACAAACTCTGCTAAACCAATGACAAGACGGTCAAATTCGCTAATGTCCATAAGGGATAATCCTTGTTTGAGTATATTTAATCGCCACACTCTTATCATTTGTGATACATTTGTTTCATATACCGTACAGTATTATTTATAATGTGTCAACTAAGAAACGATTGATTTTTACATGACACAAGGATAGGAGAATGGGAAGTTATCTAGATATAGAACGCTTGGCGAGCCTAGTTCGTAAAAAGCGCGGTAGCCGAGGACTGCGAGAAACTTCGGCAGAAATTGGGAATGTAAGTCCATCTACTCTATCAAGGGTAGAGGGCGGTAAAATGCCGGACATGGAAACATTTTTAGCGCTTTGTGACTGGCTACAAGTGCCACCTGCGGAGTTATTTAGAACTACGGAGGAGGATCAACTAGATACGCCTGAAGCGATCGCAATTCAATTACGAGCAGACAAAAAACTTGATCCAGCGATCGCCAATGCTTTAGCGTCCTTAGTCAAAGCAGCCTATCGAGACCTTTCGCAACAAGATGACGAATCCAAGCAAGACCCATAACTATGTCATTAATTGAAAAACTATCGGCAGAGTTTAGGCAACGCTGTGAAGCGATCGCCACTGAACAACGTAACTTATTGCAACTGAAAGCTTTTGAGCGATTACCAGCAAATACCCTAGCCGCTAAGTTAAAGGCTACACTCTTAACACCTGATCAGTTTCCCAATTTACCAGCAGAGCAAGTGGAACGGTTACTGAAAAGTGATGAGTGGTCAGGCGCAATTGTGTGCGATCGCCCAGTCATAATTGTTTATAATCCCCGTCACGCAGCTACAAGATATGAGTCAAATGTGATGCACGAAATAGCTCATATATTGTTAAATCATAAGTTTGTTGGGTTCGATTCATTGACGGGGCTACCAAAACGCAAACAAATTAACGAAGATGAAGCCACTTATTTAGGTGGATGTCTCCAAATTCCTCAACGTGGTTTACTATGGGCAACACAAAGAAAAATGCGTTTACCTGAGATTGCGGTATATTTTGGCGCTAGTGAAGCAATGGTACAGTTTCGCAGTAATGTAACTAATGTACCTGTTAGCTCCTAAGTTTCTATCAAATAAAAAGTATTATCTGGTTGCCATTCCGATTGCGAGATGGCGTAGTAAACTACATCTTGACCGTAGTAGTGAGCTAGCTTTTGATACTTCATGCCTACCTTCTCAATTACTCGCCTTGATGCTATGTTTGCTGGATTAGCGATCGCCACTATTCGTTCTAGGTTTATAGTTAGAAATCCGTAATTTAAAGTAGCAATTGATGCTTCTGTGCCTAATCCCATATTCCAATACGACTTGTCTAACACATAGCCAAGCTCAACTTCCGAGGTATTATCTAAAAATCCTAAACCACAACGACCAATCATTTTCCCGCTTTGTTTGTCAACTACAGCCCACATCCCCAAGTTGTGTTCTTGCCAATGTTGGATGTGTTTGAGTAAACTAGCCTCAGTCTGCTCTCGACTTCGAGGTGACAAATATTTCATCACTTCTGTATCCGAGTAGAGACGAAACAAATCATCAAAATCCTGTAAATTAAAGTACCTTAATCTTAATCTGGTAGTTTCTATCTCAGGCATGGCATGACTAGCAAAGTAAATGTTACTTCAGACAGTTGTCTTTAGAATAAAATAACTGACACACACACTCCAGTAAAAATTAATATCATGCTCCGACTATGAGCATCTACCAATCCCAAAAATCTTACAAACAAAACCGTTGGCGTAACAATGACTGGCGGCTATTTTTACGTCTAGTCCCCTATGCTGGGCGTAACACTAAACTGCTGATCCTAGCATTAGGATTGTTATTGCCAGTGGCTTTGGCTAACTCAGTACAACCGCTATTAATTGGACAGGCTGTATCTTTAATTCGTAACGAACCCAGTGCCTACGAATTTCTGCGGAATCGTCCTTTGTCACAAGGGCTATATATAATCGAGGGTCTATTGCTCTTAACTATAATTATTCGGTTGACCCTCACTGGTTATCAAGGCTACCTACTCCAGAAGTTAGGACAGAAGATTACAGCAGCCATTCGTCAAGACCTGTTCCATCACGTGACATCTTTGGCTGTGCGGTTTTTTGACCGTACACCTGTAGGTAAGTTAATTACTCGCCTGACTAGCGATGTAGAAGTGCTAGGAGACGTATTTTCCACTGGCGCGATCGGCATCTTCTCTAATATTGTCTTAATGGTGGTAATTAGTGGTGTAATGTTTTCCATCCAGTGGCAACTTGCTTCCATGCTGCTGGTGATGTTATTGCCAGTAACTTTACTAATTATTTACTTCCAGCGAAAGTACCGCAAAGCTAATTACAAAGCGAGGGAAGAACTTTCTTTAATAAATTCCCAGCTACAAGAAAATATCTTAGGGATTAATGTAGTCCAATTATTCCGCAGAGAAAAGTTTAATGCAGAGTTATTCCGTAAAGCAAATAGCCGCTACACACAACAAGTAGATGAAACTATTTTTTATGATTCGGCTGTTTCAGCCACATTAGAATGGATTGGCTTAATTGCGATCGCTTGTGTATTGTGGATGGGAGGCTGGTTACTTTTAGACAATAAACTCGATTTTGGGACTTTATCGACATTTATTTTATATGCCCAGCGTTTATTCGAGCCTTTACAAGATTTTGCCGAAAAATTTACCATCATTCAGTCTGGGTTTACTGCCATTGAGCGAGTAAGTGATATTCTAGATGAACCGATAGAAATTAGCGATCGCACCAACCCCCGCATTTCCGTCTATGATGCTAAATTCGGGTTCATTGATGAAATCGTCGCTGATTTAGAATCTCAAACTGTCAGCGATATCCCAAATTTAGGAGAGATCCGTTTTGAACACGTTTGGTTTGCTTATAAAGATGATGATTACGTCATTAAAGATTTAGACTTTGTAATTCATCCCGGCGAAAAAGTCGCCTTAGTAGGCCCAACAGGTGCAGGTAAAAGTTCTATCATCCGTCTTTTGTGCCGTCTCTACGAACCCACTCAAGGACGTATTTTAGTTGATGGTATAGATATCCGCGAGTTACCCCAAGCAGAACTGCGTCGATATATGGCAGTAATTTTACAAGAGGGTTTCCTGTTTGCTGGTAATGTCAAAAGTAATATTACTTTGGGCGATTATTATACTTTTGAAGAGATTCAAGCCGCCGCACAACAAACTAATATTGCCGAATTTATTGAAGGATTACCATTGGGTTACGACACTAAATTACGAGAACGAGGGACAAATCTCTCTAGCGGACAAAAGCAACTTTTAGCTTTTGCCCGTGCAGCAATTCGTAATCCCCAAATTTTAGTTTTGGATGAGGCAACTGCTAGTCTAGATGTAGGTACGGAAGCGTTAGTTCAACAAGCTTTAAACGAATTGTTAATAGGCAGAACTGCAATTATTATTGCTCACCGTTTATCTACCATCCGCAACGTAGACCGGATTCTTGTATTAAAACGTGGTGAACTAATAGAACAAGGTAGCCATGAGGAATTGTTAAAGTCAGGAGGGCTTTATTCTACTTTACATAACCTACAAATGTTAGGGACTTAGCCAATTACCTGTTATAGCAGGGGACAGGTGATAGGCTGAAAAGCCACTTTCTATAAAGATTATAGGACTTACGCATGAAAACGAAAAATCAAGGGTTTTGGCAAGGGTACAGGGGTATAGGGGTGTAGGGGTGTAAAAGCGCTAAACCTATACCCCTATACCCTTACACCCTTACACCCTGTCTCGACAGATAACTTCAGTGCGTAAGTCCTGGATTATATGATTCATCCATGTCCTAACCTATGTGGCTACTGCTATAACTAAACTAACTGTAGGGTGCGTCAGCCCCAATAATTTCGTATACATTCAAGGATTTTCCACATCTGACGCACCCTACCCCAAGTACCAGTTGCGTGAGTCCTATAAAAGATAACTGAGGATGGCGATCGCTTGAGTAGATGCAGCATTTGATAACATCAATAATTATCAGTTTTATTTACTCAAACTTAAGGCATTCTCAGTCAGCAAACACAGGTCAGCCACTGCATATTTAACAATTAAGGAAGTTTGATTAGCATTACAAGAACTCTGCACTTCCACAGTCCTCTTGTTATCTTTCATCAATTTAGCTTGATAAGTATACTGGTTAGAGCCTTGTTCAAAAGTTAGCTGCCCTAACATAATATTATTGTCTAAACTTTGCTCTAAAATTTTGCCTGCTACTTTATAACTAAACCAATTCCAGCCATGACTTAACATTAAATCTCTTTCCAAAACTTGAATAGCAGGAGGTAAAATTCCCCAGCCTCTATAAACACTTTTCAAGCGTTGAATATCACCAGTGCGAGTCAAAATTGACTGGAAAGAATCCTGATCTAAAAGCCCATAATATCTACCCTCTGGTAAATCTATAGCTGTGGGTGCAAATCGATGTCCACCAATATGAGTAGATCGCCAAATTCTGGTATTTTCCAACTTTAAGTTAGTTATAGTAGCATGAGCATGGAAATAAAAAGAATTGCCATATCTAGCACAACACTTATCATAACTACCATGCGTACAAACTAGGATATCTCTAGTTATGTTTGTAGCTGTTTCAGCATCCGGTCTTTTACCCCATAACCATTTCCTGACAACATCAGCTACTTGTTCAATATGTGATAGCTTAAATTCATGGTTGATATACCCACGACTTAAACCCTCTTGTTTTTGATAAATTAAAAGAGTCGTATATTCTGCTTTATGGGTAAGCTCATTAGCAATTAAAAGAAACCTAACTGGTAATTTAGCTTTATTTACTTCTTCTACCAAAATCCTCAAGCTACTGGGAACCCATCTAGAACTAAAAGCATTTGCTAGCCAAGGTTGAGGACATTCAATTAGAATATATGTTTGGTAATCTACTGCACTACCAATCACATCCTCTCCTATTTGTCTTGTATTATCTGCACAAAATAAATTACTCATTGATTTATACTAATTAATTTTTTTCATTAACGAAGTTATCAAAAACACAATTGTGTTTTCAACGACAATTTTTGCATTTTATCAAGTTAAAAGCTATCATTTGAGCCTACTGGGTATATCCCAGTAGATACTTTCTAACATCATTTTTAATCACTTTCCTCCCTATTAAGAATAATTCTATTTAAGATATCAATAATTTTTTGCTCATATCCGGTTAATCATTCCAAATATTTAACTTAGCAGAACTGTGAAAGCAGTAGTTAAAAACCAAACATTTAGTTAAATTCTTAGCATATATAATCAAAAACACCGTATTTATAACTAGTTAACTGATGACCTCAGCCCACAAACGGAAATATTCCTGAAGGGAATAACTGAATAAATATTTAATTTTTTGTTTAAAGATAATTCCCTGGATAGTTGACATAACTTACTATTCAGTTATTTTTTTGATTTGCACTTTTACTAGATGGGTACATAACATAATTATTCTCAGAACATAGGAAATAGTTGTGTTTCTTTCATATTTTTCTGAGATTTCACAAAGCTTTACTTTCTCAGGCTTTTAAAATGTGCAAGTTGAGAGTAAATCGAAAGCATAGAAGCAACAAGATATATTGATAAAATTTCTCAATAAGTATTGAAAAAATATATGGAAGTAATGAGTGGCTATAAACATAGCCTCCTCGTACCTAGGAAACTGAAGTGTCATCAGCATACTAATGCCCAATTTTTTAATTTTTACTTTAAATGTCTAGATTCTAGTTGATATATGACCACTGGCAATTTCTATGCAGCTTAGATTGACAGGTTAGACATTGTTTGCTTATCTGTCTTTCTCAACTGTTAATAGTTAAGAGGGATTTTTTCAGCGTTTACGACTAATCTAGCCCAAAGCAGTAATAAATGCAAGTATTTATTAATATTGCTGATACTGTTCTAATTAATCAATTGTAATAATCCAGTCCAGATAAGGGTTATAACAATTTATCTGTTAATTAGCATATATTTTTCGCTATTGAAACCCTCAATACAATCAATAAAGATTCTCAATAGATGAGATTGTTGTTTCGGAACTGGGAATTGCGAATTTCCTATGGTGATATTTTAGACTTAACTTGGTATTCCTTTGTGAGCAGAAGACGATGGCATCAATCTTAGCGCTGGATTTTGGGGGAACGAAACTAGCCGCAGCATTAGTAGAGTCAGGTTCTAGAGAATGGCTACGTTATGAACGTCGGCTTTCCCCAGCAAATGCAGATGCTAACACAGACATGGAAATCATGCGATCGCTCATTGCTTCCCTACTCCAAGGTACAATAGCAACAGCGATCGGTGTCAGCTTCGGTGGCCCCGTAGATGCAACCACCGGCACAGTCAGACTATCTCATCACGTCCCTGGTTGGGAAAACATTCCCCTAAAAAACTTACTAGAACAAGAGTTTGGCTTACCTACCATTGTAGATAACGATGCCAACGTTGCAGCTTTAGGCGAACACCGCTTTGGTGCAGGTCAAGGATACGATAGCTTATTTTATATTACCATCAGCACAGGTGTAGGCGGTGGTTGGATAATCAACGGTAAATCTTGGCAAGGTGCAGGTGGGATGGCTGGTGAAATTGGGCATATAGTTGTAGATCCTGCTGGGCCTGTATGCTTATGTGGCAAACGTGGATGTGTAGAACGTTTTGCATCGGGGCCTTACATGGCGCAAAATGCCAAAGATATCTTACAAAGTCAACAAAAACAACAAGGTGGGGAAATACTGAGAAGCTTAGTAGAAAACGACCTCAATTTGATCACAGGTCAATTAATCAGCCAAGCAGCAGCAAAAGGAGATAAAATAGCTCAAGCAGTGTTAAAAAAATCTGCATGGGCTTTAGGTGTAGGCATTGGTAACATCGCCAACTTGATCAACCCCCAACGCTTCATCTTAGGCGGTAGTGTCACCAAAGCAGGCGAAACTTGGTGGAACACAATACAACAAACAGCCACAGCAACAGCATTACCAGAAGTGTCATTTGAAATTGTCCCCGCAGCATTGGGAGACGATGCGCCATTATGGGGTGCAGTCGCCTTAGCCGAAACCCTCCAATAAAACTCTTCGCGCCTTTGCGTGAAAAAACACCAACTACAAAACCGAAGACTTACTTTCACTCACCTGAGTAAAAGACTCAAACGCACCATTAGGAGTCCATTGCACAGCCCCATCCTGCCCTGTAACAAAAACTTTAGTAGGTATACTACTCAGTTCAGATAACACATTACTATCAACATTACCAGAAGAAGCGATCGCCACCTGTGGTTTCAAAGCAGTTACCAAATCCTTCAAAGACTCAGCATTACACCATAACACCTGCGGACTCGACCATCCCCCAGCCTTCATAATTCTTTCCACCTCCTTCGGTTCCACATCTCCCACCAATAACCAACTCAACCCGAAAACTTGCAACTGCACAATTGGCTGTTCATTAATCAACTGCGCCACCGTAGAACCAACATTAATAGTTTGCCCCACAGCTAAAACCTGATAAATTCCTTTTTGTTGTTGCAATACTTGAGGAATGGCTTGATCTGCCAGAGAATTTTCCTTATTGGTAGCGTAGGTGTAGAAATTTTTAATTTGCAGACGTTGGAGAACCTCCAACCAAGCATCGTTATTATTATTTTGAAAGTCTGTGGCGATCGCCCAATCAATTTGGTTCACACCCTGCTGTTGTAAAAAGGGTACAATCGTGAAGCGTCCCGTACCCTCATCACCACTATTAATTAGAGTTACCGTACCCCTATCCTGCACAACCATAACAGGTTCAGCCCCAGCTTCCAACACCGTTATCCGTAATAATGTACTAGCAGAGTGCCAAGCCGGAAATAGCACCAAACCAACCGCAATTAAACCTGCAAACCACCAGCGTTTTTGCCACCAGCCTAGCAACCAAACTAGCAGAATTAGTGCATAGATACTCAATAACTGCCAAGTTGAGATAGTACCCAGAACAACAGCATTTCCTGGTAACTTACTAAAATATTCCACTAATTGAATTAACCAATCAGTAGGATAGTGCAGAAATCCAGCGACAAAACTACCCGCCTCTGGTAAAATTAAAGTAAATATCGCACTAATAATTCCACCAATACTAATAACAGAAATCAACGGTGTAGTAATAATATTTAGTAGCAAACTATAAGCAGGCACAACCCCAAACACATAGAGTTGTACAGGTAAAGTCCAAATTGTCGCCGCTAGAGGAACAGCAATTAAAGATGCGATCGCCGGCGGAACCCAACTCAAACCACTAGTAATTGCAGGGACACTCACCACTAACCCCAAAGTCGCCAAAAAACTGAACTCAAAACCCAAATCCCAAATCCACAACGGATTAAATAGTAATAATATAGTTGCAGCTAATAAAAGTGAACCCAACTGTTTCACCTTCCTATCCAAAGCCAAACCAATCAAAGCTGCAAAACCCATAATCACAGCCCTCAACACAGCAGGCGCAAACCCAGTCAAACTCAGGAAAACAATCAACGCCAACGTCCCCAGGCTGACTTGCGTTACCTTTTTCGCCCGCCTAGTTAACTGCAATATCACACTCAAAATCAGCGAAGTCTGAAACCCTGAAGCCGCCAAAGCATGGGCTAACCCCGCCTGGACAAACATATCGCGGATATCATAAGGTAAATCAACCGCCCTGCTACCCAACACCATTGCACTCACAAGCGGCCCTTCTGGTATATCTAACCCCATCACTTGCGATCGCACAATCTTATCCCGAATTTGCCACCATCCCCACCCTCTTTCCTCATCCAGAATATTAATTTGCCGTCCCATCAACCCAGCAAACGTCCCCTCCCGTTCCAAATACTTTCTAAAATCAAAAGCACCAGGATTAGCAGCAGCCTTCGGTTTATACAATACCCCCGTCACCGCCACCTCTTGCCCAGGATGTAACCCAGTCGCCTTAAGTATTGGCACAGTCACATATAACTTACCTGTAGCCCCTTGCTGAGTTCCTTCCGTATCTTTTTGATTTCTCACTTCATTCAACTGAGAAACTTCCAGCCAAAATTGCCCCCGTTGACTGCGAGTTAAACGCGGACTACTAGCCACCTCCCCCCGCACAATTACCAATTGTTCTTGATTACTCCCATCTGGCGGCACAAATTTACTAATATCCGTTGTAGTCGGTTGAGGTGTCCGCCATTGCAAATAAAAACTTGCCAAAAACCCCACCAACCCAGCAATTAACCAAACTCTTGCAAGCGGAGTCACTTGTAAATTGTTAGCCGCTACATCAGTTGTTGATTTTTTTAGTAGCCTTCGTGACTTTCCCCCCCTCCTGAAAAAAACTGCACAGACAATTCCTAAAACTAAAATCCACACCCCGCCCCCAGGAACCGCCGTAAATAACAATCCTAAAATGTAGCTAAGGCAGATAATCACACCACTGGTTTGAATCATAAAACTTCTGGCAACATCTGGGGGTAGTATTGTGAATACTTTCTCGTGAAGTATAGTTCATCAACTCTAAACAAACAAAGCCCGCACAGGCGGGCTTCACATTATAAATAAAGTTGTATCACTAGATTACAGAGAAATACCCAAATTAAAGCCGAGAAAAGCATGGAAGAAGAGAACTGCGATCGCCGCCGTCCCCAAATAAGCATGAACTCCCCGCAGCCCCTTCTTTTCCCCACCAAATCCGATAGAAGCAATTACCCCATTCATAAATAAAAGTACCAACACCAGCGAACCAGTCCAAAAATGAGGACTTTCAAACAGTGGCTTATGCTGCATCACCAAAGACAACACCCCACCCGTATAACCACCAGCCAAAAATAAAAACAGCCAAGGCGCTAATAGTCGATGAGAAAGTCGATTTTTAATTGCCTTATCCTTATCTGTCCCCTCCAGCAGCCTACCTTGCCAACCAGCCCAAGCAACATAGCTACCCAAAACAAAAATCACAATCGCCATCATCAAAGGATGTCCCCAATGCACAATCGGTTCAGGGATACCCAAAGAACGAAACCAAGCCGCAATAGGTTCTAAAACTTCACTCCAATTCACCATATCTCACCCACCATTAGTATTTTTCAAATAACTGAAAATCTTGCACTACTGTCTTATTGCCAAAATAAAAAGCCCAAAAGCTCATTATTTCGTAGGCCGATGCACTGCCCACCATTTGCTTATTGAAAAAGTGCAAGATATAAAATAGACAAACCCTCCTGAGTGTAAGAGGGTTAAGAAATCTTACTAAGTTTTAACAAAAATTAAGCACCAATTTCTACCGTGTAACCGAGGCATTTTTCAGCAGAGGGAAACCCAACTTCTCCCTTTGTTCAACATATAAACTAGCCACCTTCCGCGCCAAATGACGAATCCTCGCAATATAACGAGTACGTTCAGTCACAGAAATCACACCCCTAGCATCCAGCAAATTAAAAGTATGCGAACACTTCATCACATAATCCAAGCTAGGCAAAACCAAACCCTTCTCAGTTAACTGACTAGCTTCCTGCTCATACAAATTAAACAACGTCAGCAACAACTCAGGATTCGACGCTTCAAAATTATACGTACTCTGCTCAATCTCATTTTGCAGAAAAATATCACCATAAGTAATATTGTCCGTCCACTGAATCTTAGTAATCGCCTCCACTTCCTGAAGATACATCACCAAGCGTTCTAAACCATAAGTAATCTCAATCGACACCGGACGGCAATCAATACCCCCACACTGCTGGAAGTAAGTGAATTGAGTAATTTCCATCCCATCCAACCAAACTTCCCAACCAGTGCCCCAAGCGCCCACCGTCGCATCTTCCCAGTTATCTTCCACAAACCGGATATCGTGATCTTCAGGACGAATACCCAAAGCCCTCAAAGAATCAAGATAAATCTCCTGAATATTATCCGGCGAAGGTTTAATCAAAACTTGGTACTGATAATAATGCTGAACCCGATTAGGATTCTCACCATAACGCCCATCAGTAGGACGACGACAAGGTTCAACATAAGCCACCGCCCAAGGCTCCGGCCCCAAAGCCCGCAAAAACGTATGCGGATTTTTTGTCCCCGCCCCCTTCTCAATATCGTAAGGCTGTGCAATCAAACAACCGCGTTCAGCCCAAAACTGATGTAACGTAGCTATTACCGATTGAAAATTCATGCTCTACCCTCGCTTACTCAGCAAAATGCCTACACCATTGTTGCCTGAAAAGCATCTGAGTGGGGAGTTTTGAAGCGACGAAAAAATGTTTTCCAGAAATCTTGGAAAAAAGGTTGACAGCCCTGAATAGGTTAGCTATATTGGATAAGTGCCTGAGAGACGGACGCGATAAAGCGACGCTCAAAGGAGCCGAACCATGAAAATATTATAGTTTGAAAGCTAGTATACAACAATAGCCTGCGTCAAGAAAATAAAAAACACCGGGCTGAGGTGTAAAACCAGCCAATTGAGCTAAAAACAAACTTATTCAAAACGGAGAGTTTGATCCTGGCTCAGGATGAACGCTGGCGGTATGCTTAACACATGCAAGTCGAACGGAATCTTCGGATTTAGTGGCGGACGGGTGAGTAACGCGTGAGAA
>NZ_JACJSG010000016.1 GCF_014697625.1 Anabaena azotica FACHB-119
TAATTCCTCGGTGAACTTCACCCTGGGATTTGGTTTAGAAAACCTGACATTGACAGGTTCTGCCAACATTAATGGTACTGGCAATAGCAATAACAACGTCATCACTGGCAACATTGGTAATAACAGTCTGCTTGGTGGTGATGGCAATGATACCTTGTTTGGTGGTGATGGCAATGATGTCCTTGACGGTGGGTTAGGCGCAGATAGTCTCAATGGTGGTAATGGCAATGACACCTACTTCGTAGATAACGTAGGTGATGTAGTTATAGAAGCGACTAACGATGCACTCGGTGGTGTCGATACAGTCAATTCCTCGGTGAGCTTCATCCTGGGATTTGGGCTAGAAAACCTGACATTGACAGGTTTTGCCAACATTAATGGTGCTGGCAATAGCAATAACAACATCATTACTGGCAACAGTGGCAACAACATTCTTTCTGGTGCTGATGGCAATGATACCCTCAATGGCGGTGCAGGTGCTGATATCCTGTTTGGTGGTAACGGCAATGATGTCCTCATTGGCGGTCTCGGTGATGATACCCTTATTGGCGGTGCTGGTGCAGATAAGTTCGTTTTCAACAGCTTATCTCAAGGAATTGATTTCATCCTAGACTTTAATCTTTCTGAGTTGGACAAAATTCAAATTTCTCAGTCAGGTTTTGGCACTAGCTCCTTAAATAGCTTCAGCTACAACTCCTTAACCGGGAACTTGTCTTTCCAAGGCACTGTATTTGCTAACATCACCAATACCAGTTTTGTTCCTAGCTTAGGTATTGAGTTTATCGCCTAAAATTTAGGAGCTATGGGCGCTGTTAGCGTTTGCTGAGTGATATCAATCCGGCAAAATAAGGCGAGAGTATGAATTATATAGGGGTTTACAGTGTAAGCCCCTATATTTTGTAGTAAAAATTTTGGGAAATGGTGTAGAGGTGTTAGAGTTAATTTCCTAAAGCGATCGCCGTATTCTGTCCACCAAAGCCAAAACTCAAACACAAAACCCGTTGGATGTGGCTGTAATTTGCTGTAGTTACTATATTCAAATCAAATTCTGATTTCTGTAACCCCACACAGGGCGGTAGTATTTTTCGCTCCTTCGCCAGAAGTGAAAAAGCTACGCCTAAAGCACCTGATGCGCCTAAAGTATGACCTGTACTACCTTTAGTAGAGCTAATTGCTACTTTTGCCGGAAATATTTTTTTGATAACTTGGCTTTCTATCTGGTCATTTAGCTGGGTAGCTGTACCGTGAGCGTGGATGTAATCAATATCAGTCGATGTTAGCCGACTACGTTCTAAACATTGCTTGATAGAGGCGATCGCACTCCTACCTTCAGGGTCTAATTGATTACTATGATAAGCGTCATTTGTCAAGGCAAAACCTAAAATTTCTCCATAAATCTTTGCCTGACGTTGCTTGGCTAACTCTTTTGACTCCAAGACAAAGACAGCCCCACCTTCACCTAATACCAAGCCCTCACGATTGATATCAAAAGGGTAAGCGCCTGTTTTTGCTAAAGCCCCCATTTGTTGAAACCCCGACAGAGTTAAGGGTGTAATTGGTGCTTCCGTAGCGCCTGCGATCGCCCGTTGATATTGTCCTGTTTGAATGAGAATGGCTGCTTGGGCGATCGCCCAAATCCCTGTAGCACAAGCCGCCATTGGTGAGATAATTGCCCCTGTTGCGCCAATTTGCCGCGCTGTAGCGATCGCGTTCATGTGGGGTAAAGTATCTAACCAATTTTCTAATTTCTCGGCGCGGGAATCTTCATCAGCATAGAATTTCCGGGCTAGTCTTTCCCACGAGGCTTGATAACTACGACTAGAACCTATGACTACTGCACAATCAGTTAAAGGTGGTACTAAATCAGCATCTTTGATTGCCGCATCCACAACCGTCCTAGTTAAGCTTTGTAAACTACTGGGCTTGTCCCTAATTAAGCCTAGAGGTAGAGGTGCTAACTCTGGAAATGGTTGATGCCATTTTATGCCAGACTTACCCGCAATTAAACTTTGCCAACTCTCCTCTAGACTTTTACCCAAGGCTGAAACTAGCCCAATACCAGTAATTACAACTTCGATCATTTAGGATTAGGGACTGGGGATTGGGGATTGGGGACTAGGAAAAAACAGAGTAAAATCTCAACTCAGCAATTAAGATTGCCCAGTTTTCAAATTTTCAGCACCTTGGGTAACTTCAGCAGAGTCGATGCGATCGCCTTGCTGAATTTGGTTCACTACATCAAAACCTTGAGTAACGTAACCAAATACAGCATAGTTACCATCAAGGAAGCCCAAATCAGCTAAGGCAAAGTAAAACTGAGAAGAAGCAGAGTCTGGTTGTTGCGATCGCGCCATTGCTACCGCCCCTTGTTTATGCTGTAGCTCTGGTGGTTTTGTTATCCGAGCAGACTCTAATGTCTTGCCATAAATTGGCTCTTTTTCTCCTTTGGGCTTAATTTCCAAAGGAATACGGCGTTCGTTGTTAGTTTTTGGGTCAACATAACCACCAGTTCCCCAAAGGTTGCGATCACTTTTTGGATCTTTACTTTGAGGATCGCCACCTTGAACTACGAAAGGTTGAGGCTCGCGAACCACTCTATGGAAAACTGTACCGTCGTAAACACCCTTCTGTACTAAATCAACAAAATTGCCAGCTGTGATTGGGGCATTTGTACCGTCTACTTCAACAGTAATAGGCGACCCTTTAACCGTAATTACCACAGTAGCTTTGCCTTCGAGGCGTGGTAAAGAATTTGTCATTCCCGGATTACTCTCACTAGTGGTTTGAGAAACAGATGTTGCTTCAGTACTTGCCGTGGTAGTTGTTTCAACGGCTGTAGTAGATGTTGGAGAAGAATTATTTCCCACCTCCTGTGCATTACAGCCTGCCAACATCAGGGAACCGATGAGCAAAAACGCAACCAAGAATCTTGAAAATTTTAACCGCATTGTCAATTACTGACTCAACCAAAGTATATTAGCTTCTTTTGGGGATAGGAGATGAGGAGAGATGGGCGAGTAGAGGAAGTAGCGGGAGATGGAGAAGATTTTGTAACTCCCTCATCTCCCTCATCTCCCTGTTCCCCTCCTTGGAGGGGTTAGGGGTGGGTTACTCCCTCATCGCTCCTAAAGCCCTTCCAAAGGTACTCCTAAAAACCGAGCTAACTGTGCGCCTTGAGTTTCTAGTTCTGCCAAGGGTAAAGGTTGACCGACTCTAGTTAAAGGAATGTCCCGACGGCCTTTTATACGCAAGTAAAGGGCGCGGCGAGGGTTTAAACCTTCTTTGATATCTATGCGTACAGACTGTATATCTTGTACACGACTATCAATTTCAATCCGGCGGTTTTTCCCAGGAAATCCCCAACGGAAAATTTTGATATAACCTGTTTCACGATTGAAATCGTTATAACCGCCCCCTACATCCCAGAGGATAACCAGCCACAAATACAAGGCTAAAAGCAAGCCTGCCGTGCCATATAATCCCATTACCAACCCTTGGGGTACAAATATGAGTTGAGTTGGATCAGTAACTATGAGTAAATTAACTTTGAGGTAACTAGATATACCTGCCAACAAAAAGCCAGTAGCCCCCAGTGTGACAACACTGGCCCACCAGTAGTTGCTAAAACGACGAGAACCGAGAACCTTTTGATGGAGGACGCTAGAAGCTGAACTATCACCATTAGGTGAATCGCCTTTGTTAACTGTTGTTGATGCCGTCATGGAAATATCTTGGCCCGTGAGTTCTTCCCTTTTAGAGTCTGCCACTTGAACAGGATGTCTTGCAAGCTGGTCATTAGTCATTAGTCATTAGTCATTAGTCCATAGTCCATAGTCAACAGTCCCCTTTCCCTCTTCTCTAATCCCCAATCCCCAATCCCCAATCCCCAATCCCCAGCCCCCAATCCCCAATCCCCAATCTCCAGCCCCCAATCCCCAATCCCCAGCCCCAATTTTAAGATTTCTGAGAAAACCTGTGTCAAATTGTAAAATTTCTGATATTGATAGTATTTAATAGGTTCATAAGAAATACTTGATTCACTTGTGTGAATTGAGCAAAACCTGAACTAATGTGATAAGTTAAGAAGCATTAAGATACCAAAAGCTAGGTAACTAGTTGATGGTACGTGTAAGGGCATAAGCCTGAGAAATGCTGACTTAGATAGTTAGTAGGCTCTCAGGAACTCAGCACTAACAAGCTGCTGAGAATGTCAAAAAAAACGTTATTTCCTCGCGGTAGTAGCTTAAAGTCGGAAAAACCAACCAAAGCACTGCTTAAAGACGTTGCAATTTTAGTAAAAGAGGATTTTAGTTAAATGACCATCGCAGTAGGACGCGCCCCCAGTAGAGGGTGGTTTGACGTACTAGACGACTGGTTAAAGCGCGATCGCTTCGTATTCGTAGGTTGGTCAGGAATATTACTATTCCCCTGCGCCTTCCTCGCACTAGGCGGTTGGCTAACCGGCACAACCTTCGTCACCTCCTGGTACACCCACGGACTAGCATCATCCTACCTGGAAGGAGCAAACTTCCTGACAGTAGCAGTATCCAGCCCAGCAGACAGCATGGGACATTCCCTGCTGTTGTTATGGGGGCCAGAAGCCCAAGGCGACTTCACCCGTTGGTGTCAGCTAGGCGGTTTATGGACATTCGTAGCATTACACGGAGCCTTTGGTCTCATCGGCTTCATGCTGCGTCAGTTTGAAATTGCCCGTTTAGTAGGCATCAGACCCTACAACGCCCTAGCATTTTCAGCACCCATCGCGGTATTCGTCAGCGTATTCTTGATGTACCCCTTGGGACAATCGTCTTGGTTCTTCGCACCCAGTTTTGGTGTAGCGGCAATCTTCCGTTTCTTACTATTCCTGCAAGGGTTCCACAACTGGACACTCAACCCCTTCCACATGATGGGCGTAGCGGGTGTACTAGGTGGAGCGCTATTGTGTGCCATCCACGGTGCAACAGTAGAAAACACCCTATTTGAAGACGGCGAAGGGGCAAACACCTTCCGCGCCTTCAACCCCACCCAATCAGAAGAAACCTACTCAATGGTGACAGCAAACCGCTTCTGGTCACAGATATTCGGGATTGCTTTCTCCAACAAACGCTGGTTACACTTCTTCATGTTGTTCGTACCTGTAACAGGGTTGTGGATGAGTGCAGTAGGTATTGTCGGTTTGGCATTGAACCTACGGGCTTATGACTTCGTATCCCAAGAGTTACGTGCAGCAGAAGACCCAGAATTTGAAACCTTCTATACCAAGAACATTTTGCTGAACGAGGGTATCCGCGCTTGGATGGCTCCTCAAGACCAGCCTCACGAAAAATTTGTATTCCCCGAAGAGGTACTACCCCGTGGTAACGCTCTCTAATACCTTAAGCGGCGGACGCGACCAAGAATCCTCCGGTTTTGCTTGGTGGTCTGGTAATGCTCGCTTAATCAACTTATCCGGTAAATTGCTGGGCGCTCACGTTGCTCACGCTGGCTTGATTGTATTCTGGGCTGGGGCAATGACCCTATTTGAAGTGGCTCACTTCGTTCCAGAAAAACCAATGTACGAGCAAGGTCTCATCCTTCTCCCTCACCTCGCTACCCTTGGATGGGGTGTAGGCGCTGGTGGTGAAGTTATCGACACCTTCCCCTACTTCGTAGTTGGTGTACTGCACTTAATTTCATCTGCTGTACTTGGCTTTGGTGGTATCTACCACGCCGTTCGCGGCCCAGAAACCTTAGAAGAGTACTCTTCTTTCTTTGGTTATGACTGGAAAGACAAGAACAAGATGACCAACATCATCGGCTTCCACCTGATCATTTTGGGATGCGGTGCGTTGCTGTTGGTATTGAAAGCAATGTTCTTTGGTGGTGTCTATGACACCTGGGCCCCTGGTGGCGGTGATGTACGTGTAATCACTAACCCCACCCTGAACCCAGCAGTAATCTTCGGTTATTTGCTCAAAGCTCCCTTCGGTGGCGAAGGCTGGATTGTCAGCGTCAATAACATGGAAGATGTTATCGGCGGTCACATCTGGGTTGCTTTACTTTGCATCTCTGGCGGTATTTGGCACATCCTCACCAAGCCTTTTGGTTGGGCGCGTCGTGCGTTCATCTGGTCTGGTGAAGCTTACCTTTCCTACAGCTTAGGCGCTTTGTCCTTGATGGGCTTCATCGCTTCTTGTATGGTTTGGTACAACAACACCGTTTACCCCAGCGAATTTTTCGGCCCCACTGGCCCTGAAGCGTCTCAAGCTCAAGCTTTGACCTTCTTAATTCGTGACCAACGCTTAGGTGCTAACGTTGGTTCTGCTCAAGGCCCCACAGGTCTTGGTAAATACTTGATGCGCTCTCCTTCTGGTGAAATCATCTTCGGTGGTGAAACCATGCGCTTCTGGGACTTCCAAGGTCCTTGGTTAGAGCCTCTACGTGGCCCTAACGGTCTTGACCTAGATAAAATCAAGAACGATATTCAGCCTTGGCAAGCTCGTCGTGCTGCTGAATACATGACTCACGCTCCTCTGGGTTCTTTGAACTCTGTGGGTGGTGTGGCTACCGAAATTAACTCTTTCAACTACGTATCTCCTCGTGCGTGGTTGGCTACTTCTCACTTCGTGTTAGGCTTCTTCTTCTTAGTTGGTCACTTGTGGCACGCTGGACGCGCTCGCGCTGCGGCTGGTGGTTTTGAGAAGGGTATCGACCGTGAGACAGAACCAGTATTGTTCATGAATGACCTTGACTAGGTTCTCAGTTTTCTTTCATCACTGACAATCAAACGCTTTTTTGGCTCTTGCGTAACAGCAAGAGCTTTTTTTATCGAAACAATCGGGTCTAAAACCTTGCCGTTTAGGGCAAAATGTTTTTGGAGTGAGGTATATAGCAGGGGACAGGGGACAGGTGACAGCTTCAAAAGCTAATATAAGGGTTTTATAATTTACCTATGTCCTAACCTATGTGGCTACTGCTATAAATCCTCGTTACAAAAACGGCCTCCTGCCTCCGGCCTTCGTTAACACGCAGCCTCTTCTAGAAGCTCAGTTAAATTTTGGTTAACTTACTCAATTTTGTTTACTAGGTTCTGTGGTTCATAAGAAATACTGCCTCTAAGAATTTTTAGCTCACGCAAAGGCGCATTCGCGTAGCGTCTGTATACGACACGCTCCGCGTTCGCGTAGCGTCCCGTAGGGAACGTAGAGAAGACGCAAAGAAGGAAATTTATAGGTATTTTTTGACTAGCAAGGGAGTAAATGCTGTTTTGTCCAGAAAATATTCTCAGTTAGACTAGAGTTAACTTATCCAATTAGGTTTTGTAAAGATGGAATCTCCTAAAACTAACGAGCAAGAAACTCTTTCTCAACTAAAAAGTGTAGCTGTAACTCAACCTGTAACTCAACCTATTGATACTACTCAGTCGATTAAGCTGCGTCGTCAAAGGAATGGACAGTATACAGGCTCTTTGATTGGGTAACTAATAGATTCAATATTAATTCCGTATATTTCTGGCTAGAGGTTTGTTTCTTGTAAAGCATCAGTTGATAAGCCTCTAGATTTTTTTGAGAAAATTAATTATGAAACGAATTAAAATTTATCCTGCTCGTTTTAAACAATTTGGAGAAGTTAGAGATAGTATATTCTACTTAGTAACAAATTCTCATTTACTTAAAATATTTGAATTGGATATATCTACAGATTATCGGCAAGTTAAAACGATTGTGTATGACTCAAAAGATAATTTTCTGAATATCCTAAAAACTCAAATTACTGAACCAGCCCATATTCTTGTAATTGCACCAGATTGTTTATTTGAGTCTGTTCCTCCAAATATTTTGGGAGCAAAACGTAAACTATTAATTCTTGCTTGTCATTCTGCGCCAACATCACTTGAATCTATTGAATACTTTCTGAGATATGGTGAACAAACCGATCCCATAGAACAAGAAAAAATGGCAGAGCAGTTTTTTCACCATTGCGAATCTACTGATAGCTTAAAGTTTATCGATACAGAATATAAAACCATAGCAGAATTCCATCATCTGAATGAACATTATGGATGGCATGAACAATTAGGAATGTTAGGCTGGGGAGAACAACAAATTTTTCCGTCAGGAGAGATTGCCTGTTTTCTTGTCCCTTTAAAAGGAATCAATCAACTGCCAGATATAAAATTTGATTTGAACGGTGAAATTACTTTAAGAGGCTATCCTGTAGTTCACTCAGGTCATCCATCATTCTTACGAGAAGACCAAGAACGAATTTATCAAAATCTTTCGGCTTTTAGAAACTATCCTATAATTGCAAAATTGAAAAATGGCATTATTATAGATATTCGAGCAACACATCCTTCAACGCAACCAGCAGTAAAAATATTAGAATCAATGTTCATGGTTGATTCTAGATTCCGGCAAATATTTGAAATAGGCTTTGCTATCAATAATCAGATTCAAATTTTCCCTCAAAATAATGCCATGAATGAAGTTTATGGTGGCAAAAAAGGATGTATTCATTTCGGTTTAGGAATGCTGCCTTATACCCAGTATCATATAGATTTAATCTGCCCCAATATAAAAGTACTCGGTAAAAATGATGAAATTATATTTGGAGGCAATTAATTATCACATTTTAATCACTTAACATTTATATTAAGGAACAGACTAGTGACAAAAATTACTATTTACCCTGAGTATATGCGTCAATTCGGTAAAGCACAAGGAAGTACATTTTGTCTTGTTACTAATTCTCGTTTAATTAATCAATTTATACTTCACAAAGGAAATAAATATAAAAATTATAAAATTATTTCCTATGATCCAGAAGATAACTTTACAGAAATCATCAGGAATCAAACTCCTGAAATGTCTCACATTCTTGTCATTGCCCCAGATTGTTATTTTCGCTCACCTGATCCACTGGAACTGGGGAATTATAGAAAACTTTGTGTCATGCCTTGTAATTCAACACCTACATCGGTAGAAGCTATTAATCATTTTCTCCACTCTGCTAAACGCATTAACCCCTATGAGCATGAAAAGGTGGCTGAACAGTTATTTATAAATTTTGCAGAAGCGACTCAAATAAAATTTATTGACGAGCAATATAAAACAGTGTGCGAATTTCAGCATTTAAATGATTATTTACAGTGGCATGAACAAATTGGAGAGCTTAATTGGGGTGAACAACAGTTATTTCCTGCAGGAGAAATTAGTGTTTTACCTGTAGAACTATTTGCTTTAAATTTAAATAGTAGATTAGAGATGAATGGGGAATTAGCTTTAAAAGGAATTCCTATAGTTCATTCTGGTATATGTTCTTTTTTACCAGAAGATCAAGCAAGGATTTTTCAGGATTTATCTAAAATTCAGGAACACGCTGTCATTGTTAGTTTATATAAAGGTTTTATTACTAAAATAGAAGCTTCTCATCCAGACGCAAAACTAGCTGCGGATATGTTAAATGCGATGTGCGAAGTCGATTCTAGATACCGCGTGATTGTAGAGATTGGATTTTCTATTAATAATACTTTTAAATTATTTCCAGAAAATTGTGCGATGAATGAAGTTTATGCTGCTACTACTAATGGTACGGTCCATTTTGGAATAGGATTAATTCCTCATACTCAATATCATGTAGATATTATCTGTCCATTTATTAAAGTACTTGGTAAAAATGAGCAATTAATATTTGGCGGCATGATATCTTGATATCTATTGATAAAGTCAAGTTAATTAATTAAACCTCTATGGAATATTCTTGCTCAGGCAAGATATCATCAACTGCTCCCAAAGCTTTTAGAGTAGATATCTCTGTCTCAGTTAAACCCATTATTTTGGTAATATTCATTCCTTGATAAGGTCCATCTGCCTTTAATGTTTGATAGCAATCAAAAGTTTCTAAATTCCAAAGTTTTATAGTCTCATCTTGACTACTACTGGCTAATATTCCATCATTCCTAAATGCAACAGAGCGAACCCACTTATTGTGTCCTCTAAGAACTTTTAAACATTTACCAGTTTGAACATCCCAAAGTCTCACCGTTGTATCATCACTACCACTAGCTAGAATTTTACTATCAGGGCTAAAAGCAACTGATACAACTTTATCTTTATGACCCTTCAAAAGGTGAAAATCTATAACTTCAAATTTTTTATCAGTATTGACCTTCCAAATTTTAATCGTCTTATCATCACTGCTACTTGCTAAGTATTCACCATTAGCACTAAAAGCAACTGCCCTCACCCTACCTTTATGTACCTCTAAATGTTGGACAAATTTCCCAGTTTGACCGTTCCACTGCCAAATTATTATCTTTTTGTCATCACTACCACTAGCTAAGAAATTGCCATGAGGATGAAAAGCCACGGATCTGACCCTATCTTTATGACCTTCATGAAAATTGTTACGTGTTTCCAACGTTTCCAGGCATTCTTCAGCATTAATATCCCATATTTTTATTGTCGTATCTTCGCTGCCACTGGCTAAAGTTTTGCCATCAGGACTGAATGCAACTGACAATATCCAGTTCTTGTGACCCTCCAATTTTTTGAGAAGTGTTCCAGTTTCAACATTCCAAATCTTGACAATTTTTTCATCACTGCCAGTTGCTATAATGCTGGAATCTGAAGGATGAAAAGTAACTGACCATACCCAATAGCTCTGTTCCAAAAACTCTTTAATACATGAGTATTGTGTTTCACTGTCAGAACGCAAATCCCAGAGTCGAACTTTTTGATCCTCACTGCCATTAACTAAATACTTTCCATCATTACTAAAAGCGACTGACCATACTCTATCAGTTTGTCCTTCAAATGTTTGGAGACATTTGCCTTCCTGAACATGCCAAATTTTCACTGTTTTATCTTCACTACCACTAGCTAGCTTGCTACCATCAAGGGTAAAAGCAACTGACCTAATTCGACTTTTATGACCTATAAATGTTCTGAATGGTTCAAGGGTGTCAATATCATAAATTCTGAGAACTGCATCGTCACTAGCTACGGCTAGTTTCCGATCATCATTAGGACTAAAGGCCAGCCCCCAAATGCGGCTTTCACCCAACTTGAGTATTTTTAGGCATTTATGATTTAGGCAATCAAAAATTCTGACAGTTGCATCGGCGCTTCCACTAGCAATCAGCTGACCATCACGGTTAAAAGCAACTGCTTGTACCCTTTCTTCGTGATCTGTAAAAACTTTAATTGGCTTACCTATTTCTGTATCCCAAAGTATTACCTTTTTGTCATCACTACCACTAACCAGACTATTGCTACAGGGACTAAAAGCAAGAGACCATACTCGCATCTGATGACCTGTCAAGGTACGTATAAAACTTCCTGTTTTAATATCCCAGAGCTTAATAGTTGCATCATCACTACCACTGGCAAGAAGCAAGCCATCTTTATCAAAGGCAACACAACGTACCCAATCATCGTGAGATTGTTCTTCCTCAAGTAACTCTGTCAAGGTTTTTAAGTGTTCACCTGTCTTCACATCCCAAATTTTGACTGTTTTATCATCGCTAGCACTTGCCAATTTATGACCATCAGGAGGACTAAACTTAACTGACCATACCCAATTTTTGTGATCTTTAAATTTTTGCAGTAGATGACCATCTGTAACATTCCATACACAAATTTCTCCGCTAGAATCACCTGTTGCGACAGCATTACCGTGGGGACTCAAAGCGACTGCTAAAACATGACTAAGCTTGTTTGTAAAAATTGAGTTAGTGATATCAGCACCAGAAAAATTAGTTCCTTTTAACTCCACCCCTTGTAAGTACGCTTGTCTTATGGCTAAAGATGAAAAATTTCTTCCATTTAAATTTCCTGTAAGATTATAAATAAAATTTACCAAGTTTCCGCCTGCATATCCAGGTTTTAAGGGTGATTCTGTTTGTAGCTTTTTAATAATTTCTTCTAGCCTTTTTTCAAGGTTACTGGCACTTCCAAAAATATTAATTAAGCGTTTTTGAATTGGTTCAAGTATCAATCGACGTTGAATATCTCGCACATATTCACCCGTAGTTGCCTTGAGTAAAGCATAGTTATTGAAGAAATTGATGTCACCAGTTTTCAATTCTTCTGTTACTTGGCTTACCAAGCGTTCAATCATATACTCCATTATTACTGGATGAAGTGAAAAAACACTAACATCTCTGGCTTCTATGACCTTGGTTTCTTCTGAAGATACTTTTGCTTGAGGTATAATCTTTTGAATTTTCCCTTTTTGTATAGATAATTGATTCTGTAAAGATTGTAGAATGAAATCTACTTTTTGTTGTGCTATTGGCGATAAAATATCATCTTTAAGTTCTAAAATTGAAACACCCTTTTGGTTAATTGCCAGCCAGTACATAACATCTTTTTCATCATCTGACAATTGTTCAAAGTGCCAATCCAGAAGTTGATGTATGGTTTCAAAAATAGTTTTTCCAGTCTGAAAAAATTCAGCTATGTTACCAGAACAAACATCAATAATATAGTTTGTTGCTAGCTTTAAAGCTAAAGGATTACCATTATAAAACTCAATAATCTCCTTCCATTCTTCTTCTGTACCAGTTAAAGATTCAAATCGAGAATTAGCAATAAATTGCATCAATTGTTTACCAGCCATCTCATTTAATCCGTTGAGATGTAAAGAGCGAACATAACTGTTAACCACTTCAAGTTCAGCAATCTCTGGGTGTTTTTCACGACTGGTAATCATTAAACAGCTTTGATGCTTAATTTCACCAATCTTCCTAAAAAGAGTTCCATAATTTTCATATTCTTTATCATATTTACCACGATGTTCTCCTTTTTTTAATATTGATTCTGCATTATCAAATATTAAAAGGCATCTGTATTTATTTAGTAAATTTAATAATATTTGAATTTGAGAATTAATCTCATTGGAGAAATCAATTTCTTGGGATAAAAATCGAATAATTTCTGGCAAAATATCTTTAAGCAGTCTTCCTTCTCGAAGCGATCGCCAAATCACATAGTCAAACTGCTCCGTAATTTCTCTTGCCAATTTTAAAGATAAATCAGTTTTGCCGATTCCTCCCCTACTGAGTCTTAAAGATAAATCAGTTTTACCAATTCCTCCCATTCCTAAGATAGCTACTATCCGACAACGCTCTTCAATAATCCATTTTCTTAGCGTCTCTATTTCTTTCTCTCGTCCAAAAAATCTACTAGTATCAGGTGCTCTTTCCCAGTCTTGTTTTGCTATAGGATGACTTACTTGCTCTTGCGTTGAAATTTTATTTGCATCTTCAGAAAATTTTTGATGTAGAGGGTGTTCTCTAGGTGCTAATTGAGAAAGAGTATAAGCTAAATTTTTATAAGCTTTTCTTAAATCTGCCGAACTAGCTTTTCTGTTTTCTTCAACAGCTAATTTCTCTTTATAGTCATAATAGGCTATATAAGGAATTTTTAGATCAATAAATGCTCGTTCTCTAAACTTTAATAAACTATTATTAAATACTTCTTGTTCAATTCCAAAAAGATTTTCAAACTCATCTTGAAAAGCATCCAAAGATTCTTTTTCAAAGATATTAACTCTACTAGGAACAAATATCAAAGATATTTTTCTATTATCTCTCTTTTTGATAAGTTCAGGATTGGTTAAGCTTTTTGCTACTTTGTGTACACCATAAATGCTTTGATCTTGTGTTGTTACGAACATGACTACTACATCAGCTAGATGATGGGTGCAAACTCCACCCATTTCAGTTATACCTGTGCGGCTGTCAATTAATATAACATCAGCTCTTGCTTTAAGATTCTTGATTAACTGCTCAAAAAAATTATTACCTTGTTGATTAATATAAAAATCATCAAAGTCAAAAGCTCGGACACTCGCAGCATATTCTATAAATTCGTTACGACAACCGGATGGGATGAAAGATAATGTACCACCTGCATCACTTGGGTGATCAACATTTATAATAAAATCATCAAGAGATTGAGGATTTGCGAAAAATTTCTCTGCTACATTTGACAACCTTTTAGATTCTTTATCCTGGCTAAATCCCATATTATATAAAGCGAAAAATTTTTTATAGCGATTTAATAAATCAATTACACCGCATTTTTCTTGCCATTTTCCATGATTGTAAGAACTAGAATTTAAAAAGAAACGCTCTAGTCCGGGGGCTTCTAAATCAAAATCTATCATTAAAACTTTCAGCCCATACTCGTATAGTAATTTGGCTATATTAGCTAGGGCCATTGAACGCCCTGTTCCACCCTTATAAGAATAAAATGTATATATCATAACATCTTTAATGAAATTCTAGTCCTTTGCGTTATTATTTTCTAGTTTATTAATCAATAGATTATTAACCATTAAAAAACTGTGTATTTATGTCTTCAGATTTGTATAAATCTTTAATTCGACTTTTTAACTCAATCCCAAACTGTGTCAGCCAATATTCGTCGTTTTCACATTGGATTTGTATATACTCGCTTCTTTCTCTTTGTCTATCCTGCCTACGGATGCTAGCCTCCATCTCTGAGATTTGTAACTCAATAATGACAGACATTTCTGTAATCACTCTTATCCAATTGTCTCTTGCTATCGTAAACAGTGTGGTATTGGGAGATACATCAATTGAGGAAAGTTGCAGAGACTTTTGAATTTTAGGGTGTCGCACCGAAACAGTATCGACGATGACAAGACATCCATTTTGACGTAATTTTTTCAGCCTAGCTCGGTTTTGAATTGTATTGATGGTCTGAATGTCTAGAAATTCAGCAGTTAAAGGACGCTTATAGTCTGTTTCTTGAATTGCTTGATTGACTAACTCTTGTATGGTTAATGAACTACCACTATTTGCAAAAGGTCTCCACAAAGAAGGTTTATCACCGTAGTATTCAATCCATTCATTCTCTTCGTTAGTATTATTGCCGTAAAGTGCATTTACTATTTTCTGAAAATCCTCACACAACTTACTCCGATCATAAATACAAGCTTTTCCTGAAGCTAACTCTCCGGCTTCTGCTTGAGTCATCACAACAAGTACAATCGGTATAGGGTATGGTTCTATTTCTTGATTAGGTGAAAACTTTTTTAGGTCATTAATGTAAATATTTATGAGAGTTTGGGCTTGAGTTACACTGTCTACAGACCAGTTCGATTGTATGTAATTGAGATTATCAGATTGATTAATAAAATCACTGAGTACTTGTTTGTTTAAATCCTTTGCGTATTTTTGTAGAATATGAATCAAGATATTGTACAACTTTTGTCCAGAATCGGAATTAAAAGAATAACCTAATGTCTCTATTTGTGTTTCAATCTCTGTTAATATATCCTTCCAAGTAGAATCTTGAATAGCATTTTTTAAATCATTCCATTTTGGACGTATATTTGCGTCGTTCTCACTATTTACCATATTTTTTGGTTCACCAATAAGACTTTTTGGGAATATTTAATAATGAACAGGGTTTATGTTTCTTATTAAAAGTTCATTTTTCTTTTTGCTGATTGTTATAATTATTAATTATTCTGATTATTCTTTCTGCTTGATTTACAGTTCTTACTTGCCAGCCAGACTGAGAAAATAATGAAGCATTTCGCTGCTGACTAACTGCTTTAATCTGATTCTTAATCTCTTCTATGTGCTGCTTTAAGGATTCAGAGTTGTTATTTATTAATTCTAGAATTTCGGTATTATTTATTAAGTTTTCTCTAATCTCATCTTGATTTTCGTTAACTGACTTAATCAATTCCTCTAACGTATCTAATTGAGCTAGTATTTGTGGCAAATGCTTGGCAAAATCTCGAAAGGTATCTTCTAAATCTTGTACTGTAAGTTGAGTAATCTGTAAATTGCTCAAATTATTATTAATTTGTCTTAATAAGAAAGTCTGCAAAACATTTACAAGAACTGGTTTATTCCTAATTTCATCTGCAAAAAAAGCACACATCCGTTCAAACAAACCAGTTTCTATTTGTTCAACTTTCTGTAGATAAAATAAAGGAGGATTGTCTTGACGAATTGATAATTTTAATCTTTCCCGAACAGAGTTTATGCTATTTTTAGATAAATCGTCACCTAATAATAGTAAATCTTGAATTTCTTGTGGTGAAGAAATAGGCGTAATCGATAGTTGCTCTTGATTTAACTGTTTTAAATCCCTTTTTAGCTGTCTTTCTTTTTCATAAATCCATTCTCTGTCTTGAGAAGAAACAGCAACCCTTACAGAGGAACTTCGTTGACTTTCTAGCTCTTGACGGCAATCTGAAACAATGCTTTGCTGTGCTAGTAGAAATGCTCGTGTAGTTGCTTTTTGCAACTCCTGATTGTTCGGTACATTTCCCTGCTGAAAATAATTAACGATAGTTTTAAATCCCTTACTAGCACCTTCAGTAAATAGCTGATCGGTTCGATTACCAACAATACCCGATAAAGCGGCTAATAAAAACCATGCCCAAGTGATTGGTTCCATAGCAATACCCTAACTACATTTTAGTTCTTGTAATGAGCCGAAGCACATATATAAAAAATTGCCCGAAAGCTACCTGTTAGGTGTTCATCCTTACTAACTCAAAAAGATTCTTGTGTTTACTATACCAAAAACTATAACGTCATAATCGCTTTAAAACTGGCAAAATAGCTGATGAAGGGTTGTATTTGCCCAATTGTTCAACTAGCTCGCTGATAAGTTCTGCTTAATGCTGTTTACGCTTATGCTCATAAAATATTTAGTTTAATCTCAATTAAAATTGATACTTAAAATATTAGTAATTTTTAATACTATTGTAAATAATTTAATTTTTGCACTATGTACGTAATCACAACCCTTACCAGAAAGGGAAAAAGCTACTGCCGTAGTTGTAAAACTGTAATCTGCCGAAACCGAGAAATTGGCTGTGGGTTTTTTCACCTGGGGGAGATGCTGTCACCCCAAATAAATAAACTCCTGAAATTGATGGGTTTTGCCAAGGTTTTAAGCCTATGGTGACTGTTTTACCTGGGGATACTGGCGGATCAAATGTGATGGATACTGTTCTGGTTTGACGGTTCTGTGTTACATCTTTTAAATTGATGCGATCGCCTCTGCGGGAGCGTGTACCCTCAAAAGCAAAGCTGTCTTTCAGGTCGAAGCGGACATCATCTACTCCCTCATGCTGGTTAATTGTGATCTGTTGTAGAGGTTCGCTGGCTTTTTCTGGCACACTAACTGTGAAATAATACGTCGCACCCCAGATATTGACTTGATTGTATGTGGTTGCAGCTTCTACAAGTCGCGGTGGTTCTACAAAATAGACTGTACCATCACGCAATTGAATTGCTTGGCTCGGTGCAATGATACATCCGTTGATGATGGCTACGCTAGCGATCGCTCTCCCTAATAATACTGCAAGGCGCATAACTCTACTTGTTTAACCAGTTAGATAATAATTATAACCCGTAGAAATTGTTAAAAATTTGCTAAAAAAATTTACATTTATTAGTAATAAATCATCAAAATAACGATTGTTACTGAACAATACAATTGTTTTGTAAAAGATAATTGATATCTATTGTCAAAGCTACTATGAAGGTAAGAAACTAAAGATATAACACCAGCAATTATTCCTATGAATGCTATTTCTAAAGTTGCCTTCAAGCATCCAAGTTGGCAAACGGCTATATTGTTTGCTCTGGGCTTTTGGCTCAGTGCTAGCCTAGTTTTAGATTGGGTAATTATGCCTAGTCTTTACCTATCAGGGATGATGAGCCAAGCTGGTTTTACTACAGCAGGTTATGTAATTTTTTGGAGTTTTAATCGCTTAGAATTGTTATCTGCGGCTGTAGTTTTGACTGGCGCACTAGTTTGGCGCAAAACACATGACTATTGGAACCTAAACATTACCATTGCCGCAGTCATTCTGTTTGCGATCGCTCTCTTAAATACTTATTTCTTAACGCCCCTGATGTGTGCTGTTGGAGTTAATCTCAATTTATTTGCAACAGCATCTACTGTTCCTGCACAGATGAATCTACTACACGGCAGTTATTTTCTGCTAGAAGTGGTGAAATTGGTAGCAGGTGGCGCACTATTTTATTGGTGCTGGCGACAAGCAGATTAGTTAGAGTAGGGGACGGGGTACAGGTTGCAGCTTTGGAAGTATAATTTGTATACTTATCTGTCCAGCGATCGCTATAAATTGTTTCGTGTAGTTTTGGGAATGCACATTCAGTTAAATATTGTCAAAAAAGACACAAATTAATACTTTGTGTCTTTTTTAATTTGTATTGACAAAGCTGAGGATGGTAATTGCTAACGCTGACATTTATTTCAAATAAGCAGTCGGTATAGGTAGTTTATATCATGTCCGCTTAATCACTTATCATATCTTGGGGGTTGGTAATTGCTAATTGCTAATTGCTAATGGTAGAAAACAATTACCTATTCGCTATTACCCATTACCGACCCTAGCAACTATATCGTCAGTAATTAGCCGGACTTGATATTACTGTCCAAACTCTAATCTTGCTTGTTCCACTAACTCTGCTGTCACTATATCTTGTCCGGCTCGCCGTGCTAACTGTTCAATTCTGGCTTTGGCTTGAGAACGAGCAAAAAAGGGAATATTTTTTAACTTTGTTCTGGCTTCTGGTGTCCAGCGCAAGATATCTGTAAAGTTATTTTCTTTCATATCAGTTCACCCTTTTTTATCAAAGATTTTGACTGAAGCTTGCGACATCAAATTAGTAACAAAAGTTAACTAAAAAAACTTGGAATTATAGTAGTAGCCAGATAGGTTAGGACGTAGATAAACCATAAAATCCTTCTACCAAGCAGCTTTTAAAGCTGTTACCTGTCCCCTATCACCTGTCACCTGCTATATTTGCTATATGAAAGTTATTACACCAATTTCCTGTACCTCTAACGATTTCACAACAAATATTATTAAAGTTGATTACGGGCTTTGAGTTGTAAATATCGTTCAACTAACTGGTCGGTAATTTGATTAGCTGGTGCATCAAGCACTAAGACACCCTTTTGTTTTAACTGGGCAAAAGCTACCTGTCTTTGTGCTAGTAAATCTAAAGCAACTGCACGGTTATAAGTTTGTGTCACATCTTCGGTAAAGGTCTGTGCTAAACGGTCTACTTGAGGATCTCGCAAGGTAACACAAAATGGCAGATAGCGGGGTGCTAGTCGGGTAAGTGCAGCGAGGAGTTCTGTAGAAGCTGTGACATCAACTATATCGGTAATTACTACCACTAAGGCGCGGCGGGTTTGCTGTTTTACAACATTTGTGACTGCACCCAGATAATCTGACTCTAATAGCACTGGTTGAATGGGTGTGAGATGGTCAACTAAACGACTTAAATGATGTTGACCTCGTTCTGGTGCTAGCCATGTGTGCATGAGACGGTCAAATACACCAACTCCCACGCGATCGCCTCGATGCAATCCGGCTAGAGCTAATGATAAAGTAGCATTTAACCCCCAATCAAATCGCTGCAAACCTTGGACTTTCGCAGTCATTAACCGACCACGATCCAATAAAATTATTAACGTCTGTTCTTGTTCTGGTTCCAATACCCGCACCAACGGCGGCCCCACACGCCGGGCGGTAGCTTTCCAATCAATTAAGCGTAAATCGTCGCCTGTGCGGTAGTTTCGCAGTTCAGCAAACTCTGTACCAATGCCTAACTGTCGTGATTGTCGCATGGAACCGGATGATTGTAGTGTTAAGCGAATCGAGAGCGATCGCAACCCAATCAAATCAGGATATACTTTCACCTGTACACTTTGGGGAATCACCCAATTATCCCAAGCTAAACCCCAAGGTGCTAACTGTCGCACCTGTATATTTCCCCAAGCAAATTCTCCGCGCTGTGTTGGGTTGACAGTATATTTGATTTCTTCCTTACCTTGTAGGGGAATTGTGGCGTTGAGTGTGGATGTAGATACGCCAAAACCACTGGGGTAATAATCGCGAATTTTAATTACTGCGTCGGTCTTGGCTGATGTCACTGTTAACAATACCGGGTTATCACGCCCAATAGATAAGCGTGGTGGTAATTGACGCTCAATTTCTACCCGTAGAGGACGTACTCGCCTAGCATCAATTACCATCAAACCTAAAACCGTGATATCAAATAACACAGTCAGAGTGATACTAGCAGGAATACCAATTAACAATGAAAGGATTGGTGCGATCGCCAGTCCTAAAATTAGTAGTAAATAAACTCGTTTAGCTGGAACCATATTGTGAAAGATAAATGCAGTAATTAAGGTGTGATTTGTGCATAACCACCAAAAAAGAGTAACCAAGCTACTACAATTACCCAGTGAATAAAAACTGGAGTCCAAATAGAACCACTTTGGTAATAGGCAAAATTACAAACAATACCTAACAGGGCTACCAATAATAAAAAAACTGGATTGAGAGAGGTTTCTTTTCCAGGGGGATAAACTGTTAAACCTTCCAGGGGATGGTAAATAATAAAGCTTATTAAACTAGTAAATCCCCAGAAAAGTTGTTGAATGATTGCAGTATTTTCTGTTAGATGAGGCAGCAGTAAAACTCTGAATACAAGCTCCTCAAGGATAGCAGGTATGATCAAACAACCTGCTATGATCAGAATAATTTTTACTGGCGAGGTCAGTAAAAACTCAAACTTGAGGAAATGAGTATAAAAACCGAGAGGTAAGGCGATCGCCGTAAACAATAATAAAATTACGACTGTCGTTAACCAAGCTTGGATATTAGGCAGCGTAGAGAAAGCTAGTCTCAGCCGATATATCAGCCTTGATTTAACGGTGAACAGTAAACAGTAAGTACGGGCGGGTTGATTGAGAAATTCATGGGGAAAACAGATATGTCCGCTAAACCCGCCCGTACTTAAATCCTTTGGTGAAACACCACACCAATTGGTGGAAGGAGTATTTTGGCACTTCTTGATCCCCCACCATACGCCGACAGGATTGATAACTGATAACTGATAACTGATAACTGATTTAAGAAATCTCCACTGCTGCTGAATTTCCGCACTCATCATAGCCATGCTTTACCTTGGTACAGGAACTTTATTCACTACCGCCGCAATTACCGCATCAATTTGTAAACCATCTAGCATTGCTTCAGGTTTAAGAATCAGACGATGACGTAATAAAGGAGACGCTACCGCTTTCACATCATCTGGAGTGACAAAATCTCGTCCTGCTAACCAAGCCACAGCTTGGGAAGTTTGCAACCAAGCACCAGCCGCACGAGGTGAAGCACCCAAAGCCAAATCAGGATACTGACGTGAAGCCCTCACCAACGCTAACAAATAATCAATGATCGCTTCAGACACCTTAACGGCTTTGACTGCCTGCCTTGCTTGTAAAATATCAGCTACCGTTGCTATTGGTTTCAGACTGCTAATATCTACACGTCTTGCAGCAAAACCCGCTTGACGATTGAGTAACATTTGCTTTTCCGCAGCTTGATCGGGGTAATCTACTACTAACTTAAATAGAAACCTATCTAGTTGCGCTTCTGGCAAAGGGTAAGTTCCCTCAAATTCCAAGGGATTTTGTGTAGCAATTACCCAAAATAAATCCGGCAAAGGTAAACTTTCGCCATCCAGAGTTACCTGCATCTCCTCCATCGCTTCCAGCAACGCCGCTTGCGTCTTTGGTGGAGTACGGTTAATTTCGTCTGCTAGCAAAACCTCGGTGAAGACAGGGCCTTTTTTTAAAGTGAAACTACGATTATTTAAGTCAAAAATATTTGTTCCCGTAATATCCGATGGCAGAACATCAGGCGTAAGTTGAACCCGACGAAACTCGGCTTGAACCAACTGCGCTAAAACTTTTACCAATAGTGTTTTACCAGTTCCTGGTACTCCCTCCAAAATGATATGCCCACCTGATAATAACCCTATCAGCAGCTGTTGTATGAGGTGAGATTGTCCGACAATAATTCGATTAAGTTTTTCACTCAAGTCATTGAGGATTGAATAGGTTTTGCTCATAGGTTTTCTTTAAGACAGGACGCAGAAAGCAGGAGGCTGGAGGCAGTGGACAGTTGACAGTTGTTGTCCTCTGCTCCTCTGCTCCCCTATTCCCTACTGCCTACTCCCCAATTAGCACTTAACACATTGTGGTTAATGTACCTCATCGAAATCAGAATGGCTACATTAATCATTTGGGTAAAGTACAAAGAAGTGTTGCAAATTCAATTAACTTATATATAGCAATCCGAATTGAGTTATGAGAAAACACGTAGATTTGACATCAAACGTAAATGTAAGATTTTATCCAGCCTTGGCGATGAGAAATCGCGTCCACACAGTTAACAATTCAAAATTCGCGCATTCACGCATTCGCGCATTAAAGAAATTTTGCCTACGGCACGCTACGCGAACAGTTGGGGATTTAAACCCCAACTGAAAATTTTCTACGTACAGACGTAGGGGTCTTTAACCCTCGGAATTACGATAAAACCCGCACTTCTTGGGCTTCAGTGACCGCCTGCGCGGGTTATTCTATGAAGTCCAAGCACCATCTGGACTTTGCTTGTGTAGTAGCGAATTCCATTCGCCCAATTAGTTCTAAATTTCTCATGAATGATTTAGAATTGCTATATCAATACAGTTCAGTTAAGCCTAGATTGAGTGGCATCTTGATTAAACGCCGATAAATTTACTTAAATCAAACTATTTTATTTTGACACTCCTGAGACTGCGCCATTTTGCTAACCAACTTAATAGTTCTCCTTCACTCAAGCGGCGTTTTCGTTGTTGTAGCTTTAAGACTGCATCTAGTTCCGTGGCGGGTTTACCTGTTTTTTCTGTCCAAATGTTGAGGAGAGTTTGGGGTTCTAGTAAAACTGTTCCTAAACCCAAGGCTTTCTGTAGTTGCAATTGTTCTTCTTTCCCTACTATATCTACTACAAAGTCGCTAGATTCAGCTTTGTATAAAACTCCAGCTAATGCTTGAATGTAGGCTTGACTATTATCAATAACTGGTGTGCTTAAAGCCACAGGTTTACCAAAGCGTTGATTTTGCGCCCAAATCAGGACTAATAGTAAAATACCTGCTTGCACTAACACAACTACTACAGGTGTTTTACTGAAATAGCTCACTAAATCGCCTTGTCCTTCACTTTCCTTAACATCAGCATCTTTATAGCCGTGAATATACTCATCTATAAATAAGATTTTGCCTTTCTGGTTGACTAAACTGGCTAGGTATTGAAAATTACTTATATTATCTTGGTAGGCGTTGGCAGCTAGATAGGGTGTAGTGGCGTAAATTACTTTACCTTTGTCTTGCTGCTCTTCCCAGACTACAGCACCAAAGCGATCGCCCAACAAAACCCGTGGCTGTTTCGCTCTCTCATAACGTCTTCGCGTATCAATCTTCACTTCACCTACTGCTGATGCCTGCATGGTATGAAAATTTGCCGCACTCACCCGTGTTTTCACCCCTAAAATTACCAAATTATTTCCCTGCTCTAACCATTGTGTTTCATCTGCCCATAATTGTGGCGGTCTGAGATAACTATATACTCGGAGGAGGGTAGCTGGTCTTTGCTCACTGTTGAGATCAGTTAAAGGTTTCTGCCAACGCTCGACAGTCATTCCTTGCTTCTGCATAAAAGCATACCAAGCACCGTAACCATCGGCGGCGCGATTATAAGTAGAACCAGTGTAGAGTTTGGTATTAGGCGCAGCCATGAAAGTTAGTAGAATTATCACCCCTAGAGCGATCGCACCCAGCCAAGCAACGCGGTTTGAGCGTTTCATTTCTCTACAATCTCCTGGTAAGCTTGCCGACACTGTTCATAATTTTCTGGCAAAATCTCTGCATTGCCAAAACATAATCGCTCGTGAGTGGTAATCACAGTTTCATAAGGTTGGATGGGAGTTACAGCCGAACGTAGTAATTGCAGATATTCCTTATCGGTGCGGCTGGATTGGTGAGCGATGATTTTGGTATCATGCAAATGCTGCAAAATAGCTAAGTAAAGACAACGACAAGCTTCACGATAGTTACCTTGACGGTAAAGTGCTTGCGATCGCTCTAACAAATTCGCCACCGATACATCTGAACTAAGTATTTTCACTCGCTCCCGACCAGAATTACTAATATTCAGCCAAGAATATATGTAAGGTCTAAATTCCCCCCATAACCGCCACACCACCACCGCTACAAATAAACCTAATAGCAGCCAAGACAAAAAATTCAACAAACTACCCACCCAAGGAGGAAATTTCCAAGCAGGATTCCAATTTGGCAAAGCTTGCTCAAAGCGATATGACTGGTATTCTAACCATTCTCCCACTTGCTGCTGAAACTGAGAAAACTGCCAGTCCCAACCGCCTTTTTCAAAATTATCTGTAGACATCAAGTAGTTGCAAAAAATTAAATTCATCGTTGGGAGTGGGGAGTGGGGGAGATGAGGGAGTAGAGGAGCAGGGGAGCAACCCACCCCTAGCCCCTCCCAGGAGGGGAACGGAGCAGAGGAGCAGGGGAGCAACCCACCCCTAGCCCCTCCCAGGAGGGGAACGGAGCAGAGGAGCAGGGGAAAATAACAATTGTCACCTGTCAACTGATAACTGGTAACTGATAACTGTCAACTGTCAACTGTCAACTGACTATTGCCCTTTTGTAGCATCATCCACCCGATAAAAACAAGCAACGCCCCCAAAAATAGAAATCCCAAATCCCAAGCCAATTGATGCGTGCCTGGTTTTACATGATGAATACCGAGAATTTGATGATCGATTATTCCTTCCACTACGTTGAACAACCCAGCACCCATGAGCAGAGAACCGCCAAAAGTTTGTGATGACCACACCACGTCTTTGCTTCCTCCAGCCCGCCACAGCAATACCACTCCGGTAACAGTCAAAACCCAATCCAAAGCATGAAACAACCCATCCCATACCATGTTTAAATCTAAATTAGAGTCTGTGGTTAAGGGTCGAACATTGCTTAACATATGATGCCACTGGAGAATTTGATGCAACACAATACCATCTACAAACCCTCCCAAACCCAAACCTAGAAAAATTCCCGCAGAAATTAGTGGTAGACGCTTGCTGAATAACCCACTATTTGCTTCCATTGTCAACCTCTCAGGCGGTTTTTTCATCAAAATATTACTTTTTGCTAGCAATATCTTCTGCCTTGAGGCAAATAATAAGTTTCAAACTCAAGTTGCTGACTTCTTGCTGACAACTACAGGCATTATAGAAATAGAAATATATATGTCTATAAAAGAGCAATTTTTCAATGACTATTTACTTTTATAAGGTTTGGCAGCCTTACGGTTGTTTTTCCAACTTTTCCCCCCATCACATTGAAATTCAGGGGCAATACTGGTTAACAGTAGAACATTATTATCAAGCGCAGAAGTTTGTGGGCAGTGTAGATGCTGTAATTATACCTATGATTCGTGCTTGCGAAACTCCAGAAGAAGCGGCAGCTATGGGGCGATGTAGCAGTCGTAAACTGCGCCCAGATTGGGATTTAGTCAAAACTACAGTCATGCGAGAAGCTGTACTGAAAAAGTTTCTCACTCATGCTGATATCAGAGAAACACTTTTAAGTACAGGTAATGAGGTTTTGGTAGAAAATTCACACTGTGACTATTTTTGGGGCTGTGGCGCGGATAAAACTGGACAAAATCATTTGGGTAAAATTCTCATGAGTGTACGTGAGGAAATTCGCAAACAACAGTTTTTGACGGCAATTTCTAGTGAGTGTTTAGAAAATAGAGGTTAGGAATTAGAGACTAGAGATTGCAGGAAGAGACTGTCAATATTTTGATTTACTTGCTGATGATGTTGGTTGTGGGAAGATTCCCAACAAGGACGATGCCTAACATTCCGGCTAGCACCAACGCTCGGCAAACTTTTTTAGAGATGAAAAGGTATTGTTATATAATCGCAATTCTTCAGATATTACTGTCCTACTTTTCTATTACAAAAAAATTATTCATCAGCCCTTAGTTATACCTGGGACTGATTGTCTATTATCCACGTTGGTGCTAAGGAGCTTGAATAGCAGTAATTACTTACTGTCATGAATAATTAAATTGAATTTGCAAATGCAAAAAGCGGCTGAGTGCTTTTTTGGCATACTTTACCAATAATTTTGAGTATTATCACAAATTCTTATAAAAATAAATTTATTTACGTATGAAATTGCCAATTAATTTCTAATTTAGATAATTTCACCGAACACATACGAGTGTAAAAAAGTTAAAATTAATAGGGTATTTATATGGATAGTTGCTGACTTGCATCTATTGAAGAATCAGGGATAGTGTATCTTCATCGGAAATAAGAGTAAGATTTTGCCTAATATCAATTCTCTGTAAAGATGTACATAATAACACCCCCCCGTAGTTACACGCCACTTGCTACAAAGGGGGGACGGCGTAGCCGGGAGGTAAATATATGCAGCTTCACAGAAAATTGGTATAAGCATCTTATATTTATCGTCTAGGTGTACTAAGTAATGAAATCTGTGGATAATCAAGGTAGTGTTTCAACGCCATTGGAGCAAGAAAGTATATTGCATCGGATGATTGATCGGATTAGGCGATCGCTAGAACTGCAAGACATATTAACAGCTACAGTTTCCGAAATCCGCGCCTTTCTGGCAACAGACCGGGTAATGATCTATCGCTTCGATGCGGATGGTAGCGGGGAAGTAGTTGCTGAATCTATTTATGAGCAGCGTCTACCTTCCTTGCTAGGGCTACACTTTCCTGCTGATGATATTCCCCAAGAAGCCAGAGAAATGTTTGTCACAGTAAGACAACGTTCGATAGTAGATGTGGCTACTGGACGCATCGGCTTATCCCCCTTTCAGCCAGCAAATTCTTCACATCCGCAGACTGAGAACATCGCCTATCGTTCAGTAGATTCTTGCCACTTGCAATATTTACAGGCGATGGGCGTGCAGTCTTCCTTGGTATTGCCAATTTTGTTGTGCGATTTGATTACACCCTCAGCACCGACGCAATTATGGGGGTTGCTAGTTTCTCATCATAGCCAAGCAAGGACAATTTTGAAACGAGAACTGAAATTAGTGCAGCAGGTAACAGATCAGGTAGCAATGGCGATCGCCCAAAGTAATCTATTGACTGAAACCCGCGCCCAGCAAAGGCGAGAAGCAATTATTAACAAAATTAATAGTCTGTTACATAAGCAACCAGTCATTCATTTACAGGCAGCATTAGAAGCGGCGATCGCAGCTTTGGGCGGTACTGGTGGTAGACTCTATATTAATGTTGAACAAACTAAAGAACTATATACTTGCGGCAAACAACCAAGTTTATCCGATGAGTTAGGTTATAGTATTCTGGAAAACCATCCAGTGTGGCAAAACTGGATGAGTGAGTATAAACCAGGAGATATATCGGCAATTACTGATATTTACAAAGAAACTCGATTGCGGGTTTTAGCTACTGCTTTCCAATCTACTCGCCTTCGGGGAATGTTAGTCATCCCCCTACATTATCGCCAAGCCTTGATTGGGGCAATCACCATTTTTCGTCCCGAATTTGATACAGAAATTTTATGGGCTGGTAGATGTGAACAGAATAAACGCCAACGCCTACCCCAGCTTTCCTTTGACTTGTGGCGTGAAGAAAAAAAAGGGCAAGCACCACAATGGAGTGCAGAAGAAATTTCTCTAGCAAAAGTTCTTGCATCTGACTTTGCTATCGCAATTCACCAACAACACACAACCCAAAAATTACAGGCGTTCAATAATAATTTAACAGAGCGAGTTCAAGAACAAACTGCTGAACTAGAAAAATCATTTCTCTTAACCACAGTCCTCAAGCAAGTTACGCAGCAAATCCGCAAGACTTTAGATTTAAATACTATCCTGCAATCTATTGTTAAGGAAGTGCGTTTTTTACTCAATTCAGATAGAGTAATAATTTACAAAATTACAGATGAAAATGGCGAAATCGTTGTTGAAGAAGTAAGCGGTAATTGGGATTCAGTGTTAGGGCTGAAATTGCCATTGGCTTGCTTTCCTGATGAGTCTGTTCGTCTTTTCTTTCAGGGTAGGGTGAGGGCAATTAATAACGTCTCAACCGATACATTAAGTTCTTGCCATCGAGAGTTTTTAGAGAGTTTGCAAGTGCAAGCTAACTTGATAGTACCAATTAATATGAACAACCATATTTGGGGATTAGTAATTGCCCATCAATGCAGTTCCCCCAGAGATTGGCAAGACGTAGAGATTGATCTATTACAACAATTAGCAGATCAGGCAGCGATCGCCATTCAACAAGCACAACTTTATGAACAAAGTTGTGTAGCAGAAGCAGAAGCTAAAGCTAAAGCCCAGCAGTTAGAACAAGCTTTGTATCAACTGCAAGAAACCCAGACCAAATTAATCCAAAATGAAAAAATGTCCAGCTTAGGACAATTAGTAGCAGGTATTGCCCACGAAATTAACAACCCTGTCAACTTCATTCACGGCAATCTTTGCCACGCTAGTGAATATACTCAACAAATACTAGAACTTTTAAAACTTTATCAAGCCCATTATCCCCAACCCCCCGACGAAATTGACAAAGCCATCGAAGCGATCGATTTAGATTTCTTACTAGAAGATTTGCCGAAAATCATCACCTCCATGCAGGTAGGTGCGGATCGCATTCGTTCCATTGTGCTTTCTTTAAGAAATTTCTCCCGTTTAGATGAAGCTGAAAATAAGCCCGTTGACATTCATGAAGGCATTAACAACACTCTATTAATTTTGCAACATCGGCTGAAACCATCTGGCAATTATTCAGGAATTAACATAGTTAAAGATTACGGTAATTTACCATTAATAGAATGCTATGCCGGACAGATGAATCAAGTATTCATGAATATTATTAGTAATGCCATTGATGCTTTAGAAGAATCAAGTTTTCATGATGAAATGTCAGGTGTAAATAGTAAAATTGGCAAAGGCAAAATGTCTGCTGTCAAAGAAAACCAGGCAAATAAACATCCGCAAATTCATATTTCTACTAAACTGTCGCTAGATGAATCTCGTCTGCTAATTCGTATTGCTGACAATGGCCCAGGGATGACGGAAGAGACAAAAAAGCGAATTTTTGACCCATTTTTCACAACTAAATCAGTAGGTAAGGGTACAGGACTAGGTTTAGCTATTAGTTATCAGATTGTTGTAGAAAAGCATCATGGTGTTCTGGAATGTATATCTGAATTAGGCAAGGGTACAGAGTTTTGGATTGAGATTCCTGTCACATTAGCAAGCAAATGAGTCTTAAGAAACACAGGTGATAGGTGACAGGGGACAGGTGATAGGGGACAGGGGACAGGGGACAGGGAACAGGTTCAAAACTTGCTGACTGTAAAGATTTTGTGATTCATGAATGTCCTCACCTAACGTGAGTTCGACAAGCGTTGTTTTGACCTCTCCCCCAACCCCTCTGTCTTGAAAAGTTCTGATCGCCGGAAGCCGGCGCTCAGACTTTTCGCTCCTACGAGGAGAGGGGAGTAATACCATTTCTTCATAAAGCTGCACTTAATACCCTAGCTGATCTAGAATTCGCCCATCATCTGCAAAAGCTAACCCTAACCCCCAGCCTGTTACCTGTTCCCTATCCCCTTCTATTCATGGGGTGATATTCTATATCCAGTTTTGGGATCGAAAACAAACAACTGATTTAAATCAAGTTGTAGAGAAAGGCGATCGCCTGGATGTAGACGCACATTTCCCCCCAATTGTACATTTAAAATTACTGTCGAATCGGGTAAACTGACACGAATTAACGTTTCCCTCCCCAAAGGTTCGACAACTTTCACTTCGACTAACAGTCCTGAGTTTTCTGTACTGTTTGCGTCAGAATTAATTGAGATGTGTTCTGGACGGATACCCAAATCGACACTTTGTCCAGAACGAATTGGTAAATTCTCCCTCACAGATGGGGGAATTTCTAATAACTGTCCATTGACATCAAAACCATTACCCTTATAAATTGCAGGCAGAATATTCATCGGTGGATTACCTAAAAAAGTTGCCACCATTTGATTAGCAGGAAGAGCATAAATTGCTTGAGGTTCACCAATTTGTTGAATCCGTCCGCCATTCAATACCACAATTTTATCAGCCAAAGTCATCGCCTCGACTTGATCGTGAGTAACGTAGATAGTTGTAATGCCTAATTGTTGATGTAACTGCTTTAACTCTGCCCTAGTATCATCGCGTAATTGGGCATCCAAATTTGATAAAGGTTCGTCTAGTAAAAATACTTGTGGTTTACGAGCGATCGCTCTTCCTAATGCTACCCGTTGTTGCTGACCACCCGACAATTGTTTGGGTTTGCGATCCAACAGATGATCCAAAGAAAGCGATCGCGCCACATTCACCACCCGTTCTTGGATAGTCTTGGGGTCAAATTTCCGCATCTTCAACCCAAAAGCGATATTTTCCGCCACCGTCATGTGGGGATAAAGAGCGTAATTTTGAAACACCATCGCCACATCTCGCGCTCTGGCGGGGATATTATTCACCAAGCGATCGCCAATATACAGATTACCTGATGTCGCAGTTTCTAAACCAGCGATCGTTCGTAAAATTGTAGACTTACCACAACCAGAAGGCCCCACCAAAACCCAAAACTCACCATCAGGAATATCAAAGGTGATATCCTCAACGGCGATGACATTGTTAAACCTACGCTTAATATCTTCTAAACGAACTTTTGCCATAGTAATTGGTAATTGGTAATTGGTAATTGGTAATTGGTCAACAGTCCAAAGCTATTCTTCCCTATCTCCCCCATTTCCCCAGTCCCCAATCCCCAATCCCATCACTTAGACCAAGCAGGATGAGCAAATAATGAAGCAATCACCCGCACGCCTCGCAGTTGATTAGACAGGGGTAAATGACCTTTAGGCGCGGTTAAATCCCAGGTGAAGCCGTTGGGGTAGCGAGTCCAGTTATTCCCGCTTTTCCAGCCAATTTTCGGCCAGAGATTATCCCAATTTTTCCCTAAACTCAACCAGATATCACGTTGTACTGAGAAGCCAAATTTACCTTCAGAATGGACAACCCAAAGTTGATTAATGGTTTGTAGGTCATCAATGGGAAAACTTTCTACCTCAGTAAAATACAGCCATTTTCTTTTTACAGCCATTGGCCCGGCGAGTTCACACATTTTTTCAATCGTCAGGCGATCGGCTGCTTGGAAGTCTTGCTTGGCTAGTAATTGTTGCAAAGGATGGTAATTAATCCCGCAACTGGATTTTAGAGTTACAATGCCTTCAGGAAAATGATTTTGTAAAAAGTCCTTGGCTTGTGGTGCATCAGAGTTGTAAAGGACTTGGTAGGCTTTCCCATCAATCCAAGTCGCTGGGTTGTCACGACGTTTCAGTAAAAATTCCTGTAAAACATCCAATCCTTCATTGCCCAAATCAGCTAACTGTGGGATTATCTGTTGTTGGACTTGAATAGACCCAGCGATTAACCGTTGCCGGAGGGAGTCGATGTCATTAGCAGTGCCTGATACAATCATTGGGTCTGTCATGCCATTACTCGTAATTAGCGGGAGCGTGAAAAAGCGGTCAGCTATCAGCTATCGACCTTCTTGATGGCGAAGCACTGATAGCGAGAAGTAGTTTACTATTTTTGATCGTACAAAATTGCGGCAGTTTCACGGAAATCCCATATCTAAATCCTCAAATGCTGTAAAAGAGGAATAGGGGGAATCTGCGCCTCAATGAATGAGGGAGTGGGAAGTAGGGAGAGATGTGGTTCGACTGCGCTCACCAACCGGGAGATGAGGGAGATGAGGGAGATGTAGCTTCAGCTTTTTGCAGGGTGGAAGACAAAATGGACAGGGTAAATAAAAATTCTTCCCCATCTCCCCCCACTCCCTCATCTCCCCAATCCCCAATCCCCAGTCCCCAATCCCCAATACTGTATCTTTGTGGAGTGTGTGAAATATGTATGACAAGATTACCCCCCCTAAAACCGGAGAAAAAATCACCTTTAAGAATGGTGAGCCGATTGTGCCTGATAATCCCATTATCCCCTTTATTCGGGGCGATGGAACAGGGATTGATATTTGGCCAGCTACGCAAAAAGTCTTAGATGCGGCGGTAGCAAAGGCTTATCAAGGTAAGCGTCAAATTAGCTGGTTTAAAATTTACGCTGGTGATGAGGCTTGTGATTTATACGGGACTTATCAGTATTTACCAGAGGACACGTTAACAGCTATTCGAGAATATGGTGTGGCAATTAAAGGGCCTTTGACTACTCCTGTGGGTGGTGGGATTCGGTCTTTGAATGTAGCCCTAAGACAAATTTTTGACCTATACGCCTGTGTACGTCCTTGCCGTTATTATGCAGGTACGCCCTCACCCCACAAAAACCCCGAAAAGCTGGATGTAATTGTCTATCGGGAAAATACTGAGGATATATATTTGGGGATTGAGTGGAAACAAGGTAGTGAAATCGGCGATCGCCTCATTTCCATCCTCAACAAAGAACTCATCCCCGCCACCCCAGAACATGGGAAAAAGCAAATCCCCCTCGATGCGGGTATAGGTATCAAACCCATCAGTAAAACCGGTTCCCAGCGTCTTGTCCGTCGGGCGATTAAACACGCCTTAACATTACCCAAGCACAAGCAGCAGGTAACTCTGGTGCATAAGGGTAACATCATGAAGTACACAGAAGGCGCTTTCCGTGATTGGGGTTACGAACTCGCCACAACTGAGTTCCGTCAAGAGACTGTCACCGAACGGGAATCTTGGATTCTCAGCAACAAGGAGAAGAACCCGAATATATCCTTGGAAGAAAACGCCCGGCAAATTGACCCTGGTTTTGATGCCCTTACCCAAGAGAAAAAAGCGCAAATTGTCAAGGAAGTAGAAACAGTTCTTAACTCAATTTGGGACACCCACGGTAACGGCAAGTGGAAAGATAAAGTTTTAGTCAATGACCGAATTGCTGACAGTATCTTTCAACAAATCCAAACCAGACCAGATGAGTACTCGATTCTGGCGACAATGAACTTGAACGGGGATTATTTATCTGATGCGGCTGCGGCTATTGTCGGCGGCTTGGGAATGGGGCCAGGGGCAAATATTGGTGATTCCAGCGCCGTGTTTGAAGCTACCCACGGTACAGCACCCAAACACGCAGGTTTAGACAAAATTAACCCTGGTTCAGTGATTTTATCTGGTGTAATGATGCTGGAATATTTAGGTTGGCAAGAAGCAGCAGACTTAATTAAGAAAGGTTTAGGAGATGCGATCGCCAATGGTCAAGTCACCTACGATTTAGCCAGATTACTCGAACCACCAGTAGAACCACTAAAATGTTCTGAATTTGCCGACGCAATTATCAAACATTTCGGTTAATTTCAGTTAATTAATGGGGCGGTTTTTCTCCGCCCTATCTCTGTTAGTTGTTGCCAGTTATTTCAGTGAAAGGTTAAACTAATAAAATTGGTTCATAATCCATGTGTATCTTTACATAAGAATGCAAGATAAAATTCTTAAAAAATTGGGAATTGCAATACTTTTAATTGGTGCATATACTGCTCCAAGCTATGCAGGTGGCTCAAGTTGGGAGGTTTTAGTGGAGCGTGTAGAGACGCACTCTCAAACTAGCGCCACCCTTTATCTAAGGCAAATAGATAATAAAACTGAATGGTATCCAAAATGTCCAAAACTTACCATCTTTGCTGACTATAAACCAGGAAATATATTTTCGCGGCAGATTCCTGTAAATCAAGCAGAACACGTGAAAGCTTTACAATACCTTAAACAAGCTAGTTTTAATAGACAAACAATTCGATTTGGTGAAATAGGAGATGGGTTAGTTAGCCCACAAACTTCAGAAGGTTGGTTATCTGAATTGCTTAATTTATTGAGTTTTTGGCAGAGTAATCGTATCAAGACAAATGACTTAGCCAAACAACAAAATTGCACTTTTAAGACAAGAGGATTAAAGATTTTCTCTGAATATAATGCTAGGTTAGGAGTCTATTCCTTTTATCATTATTAATTTTAGGTTTAATAGAGGCGAATTGTTCCTGTCCACTGGCATAGTTTAAATCATCATCTAATTCCTCTAATAAAGATAATTAATCATTATGGTAATCGCACCCATCAAAGAAAATATATCAACAGATTACTCCTTAGAAAATTGGCTACAAAGTCCCCCTGAAGGTACAGAATGGGTAAATGGGGAGTTGTTGGAGAAAGATGGAGTGACTCTTAAGCATAGTCGTGTACAAGCAAAACTAGCTACTTACTGGAGAAATTACAAAGAAGCTAGTGGACAAGGTGGCGAAGTTTATACAGAAGCACCTTGCCGCACTAATCAACAAGGTCGTCGTCCTGATGTTGCTTATCTTACCCCAGAATTGATGCAGCAATTTGGTGAACCTGCTGTTTTACCCCAAAGTTTCCCTCTCATAGCTGAGATTATTTCTCCTACAGATTTAGCTGAAGATATAATTGCTAAATCACAAGAGTATTTGCAATCAGGAAGTGAGGAAGTTTGGTTAGTTTTTCCTGAAAATCGCTGGATTATAGTTGTTAATAAAAATCAACGACTTATATTTATTAGTGGTGAAATAGTAAAAACTCAAGCTGTACTTCCAGGTTTTAATGTTGCAGTAGATGAATTAATAGGTTAGTAGTTACTTTATTAGTGCAGCGAGTAATATTCTGACGACAATTTCCAATTCTTCAGTTACACGATAAAGATTAATTGCTTGTTCAATACTTTGTTTTTCTCTATATAAAATGCCAAATTGCCAAATATTACCTGTAGTAACTGCTCCTAATATTTCAGCTTGAGTCGCATCAGTCCATTTATCCAGAGCTATCATTTCAGTAGCTAATTGTGTAAATCCTCTATTGATATCTGCTTGCTTGGCTTCAAGGACAATTAAATTTGTAGATGTTCGCAGATAATAATCTAAATTACCTTGAAGCTTATTATCAACTTTAATATTATATTCTATTCGTAATCTAGCACGGGAATAATGAATTAATTCAGTGACAATAGGCGCAATTAAAATTTCTCTACGGGTAGCTTCATTTTCTAAATCTACAAAAGGTAATACTTCTTCAATCCGTTGTTTTAAGTCGGCAATTCTATCTAATTTACCTGAATATTCAGGTAAATTCAGAAATTTACGTTCCAATGAATAACCAAATTCAGCTACTAAATCATCAACTGGAAATCCTAATTCAAAATAATTGCTAAAAGTATAAGAGCGATTTGGCTCTAACAATGGTGGACGGCTCATTGCGTTCCTCTAATTAAATATCATTAGTTATGAGTCAACAGTTCATAACTATGTACTATTGACTGTGGACTATGGACTATTGACTATTATGAAAACAACAAGCGATCGCCAATTCAGCATGATGTACTAAAATATCTTTATCTAATGCTTGTACATCATATTGGGGAGTGACAGCCAGTAATTTTTCCACTCTCTCTTTCGCAGCTTCTACCACCGACTCTGCCAAGCTACCATGATTTAATGACTCAACCAAATCTTCCGCAATTTTATATGTACGTTCAATTGATGATGAGTGAATATTTCGGGAGACAATAAATAAATCACAGCCTGCATAAAAAGCCCTAGCTACTGTACCAGCCTGCATAAACATATCTGAGACAGCTTTCATATCTAAATCATCAGACACAACCACCCCATTAAAACCCAGTTCTTCCCGCAGGATGGTTTTGAGGATAGGACGAGAAAGGGTAGCGGGTAAATCAGGGTCGATTTTAGGAAATAATATATGGGCTGTCATGATTAAGGGGATGTTTTCCTCAATCAAAGTTTTGAAAGGTATCAGTTCTCGATTTTGTAAATCTTCTGGAGTGAGATTGAGAATTGGTAATTCAATATGAGAGTCTTTGCTAGTATCACCATGTCCAGGGAAATGTTTAGCGCATCCCAAAATTCCCGCTTCTGTTAGTCCCAAATAATAATCACGCGCAGCTTGCGCCGCAGTCTCAGGGGTATCACCAAAAGCGCGAGAACCAATAATAGGATTTTGGGGGTTAGAATAAATATCAGCTACAGGGGCCCATGATAAGTTGATGCCCAACGATTTTAATTCAGTTGCTGTGGCTTTGGCTACTTCACGAGATTGCGATCGCAACAATAACGCATGGGGAAATCTCGTAATTGGTAAAGGTGTACGGACAACACGCCCTCCCTCATGGTCTAAAGTAAAGAACATGGAATCACGTTCCGCATATTCTTGTATTTGGCTGTGTAATTGTCTAAAACTTTCCAGCCAAACCTCATAAGGTACACCATCTAAAAAGTTTTTCGCAAAAAATATTACTCCTATTGGTTTTAATTCACTGAGAGCGCGTTTATCCTCATCACTCAGGGTAGTACCAGAAATACCCATAATCAAGTGATGTCCAAAGCGTTCTAGCTTCTGCAATGCTGGCATAGTGCTTAACCTATAGTTGTGATGAAGACTGCAATTAAGCTTGGCTGTTGACAGTTAACAGTGAACAGTTATCAGTTAACAGTTAACAGTTAACAGTTAACAGTTAAATAAGTTGGTGAAACACCACATCAATTGGTGTAAGGCTTATTTTGGCGCTTCTTTATCCCCTAATATAAGCCCTTGTTGACTGATAACTGATTTAAAAGCTCATAACTTCACAGCATAAACAATATCAGACCTTATCCTACACCCTCAATAGCGGTATTTACCTTACTCAAACAAGAAACGCCGTCAGCACTTCATCGAGAAAAGCAGACTCATTAATAAAGAACTTGTAAATTTACTAGATTTTAGGTAGTGACATTTACTGAGTTGATTTATTATCAACTATATTCCAGTGCATGAATATACTTATCCGTCTCGAAATGTTCACTTAAGTAAAGTGTTCCTCACAAAAAGAGACTGATGTTTTGACATCCCAAAAATTAATTATGTACATAGATTTGCTCAATAACTACTGTGAAAAAATTTTCGCTATTATCTATGATACTTGTTATGAATATTACAAAGGGCTAACCAAAAACCCCAAATGGCTATTAATGCGGAAAATAGCTCGGTTTAAAATTGGCAGGATTTTCATCACGAATTTAACCAAAACTTCAACCAAAACCTACTTAACATCAATCAATCTCGAAAAGTCATGTCTAGTAGATGTAGATGTAGATGAAGTTGTCAAAAATCTCCAGAGTGATGGCTTGCATTTAGGAATTAATTTACCTCCACACATTGTAAAGGAAATTGTTCAGTTTGCTAAGTCAACTGCTTGTTATGGTAATCGTAGACCAGAATTGGGTTTTTATTACGACCAGAAACAAGCAGCACAAAGAAAATCAGCACAGCAATTTACCATAGCTGATTATTTTAATACAGAAATTCACTGTTATGCAATTAAGAAATTGCAGAATGATCCAAAATTATTGGCAATAGCAGCTAAATACTTAAATACTTACCCAGCCCATCAAGGAAACCGGATGTGGTGGAGTTTTCCAGTCAATTCATCCTATACAGAACAAATCAAAGCTGCTCAATGTTTCCATTACGATTTAGATGATTATAAATTTATAAAATTTTTCTTCTATTTAACTGATGTAGATAACCAAAGCGGGCCTCATGTTTGTATGCGGGGAAGCCATAAACGAAAAAAATCTGCTTATATTTGGCTACGTAAAAGAGAAACGGACAAAGATATTATTAATTACTATGGTCAAGAATCATTAATAGAAATTTATGGTAAAGCCGGCTTTGGATTTGCTGAAGATCCCTTGTGTTTTCATAAAGGTATCCCTCCCACTCACAAAGACCGCCTCATACTGCAAATAGAATTTGCCACCACCGACTATCAAATGCAACATGATATCAGACCAACGTCTCAATTGAAATTGGTCATTGGTCATTAGTCCATAGTCCATAGTTCATAGTCCATAGTCCATAGTCCATAGTCCATAGTCCATAGTCCATAGTCCATAGTCCATAGTTCAGAGCTATTCTCCCCCATCTCCCTCATCTCCCTCATCTCCCTCATCTCCCTCATCTCCCTCATCTCCCTCATCTTCCCCATCTTCCCCATCTCCCCAGTCCCCAGTCCCCAGTCCCCAATATAGAATTTTTTCCTGAAGCGATCGCACAATCTCTGCCAAATGTTACAGATTGCAACGTATAATGAGAACGACAAAACCATTAAGAAATATTGAAGCATAGTAGGTTTAAATGCGAGTAGCGATCGCTGGCGCTGGTCTAGCAGGACTTTCCTGCGCGAAATATCTCACGGATGCAGGTCACACTCCCATTGTCCTAGAGCGTCGGGACGTATTAGGGGGTCTGGTGGCGGCGTGGAAAGACTCTGACGGCGACTGGTACGAAACCGGGTTACACGCCTTCTTTGGGGCATATCCCAATATGCTGCAATTACTCAAGGAGTTAGGCATCGAAGACCGACTCCAGTGGAAACAGCATACATTGATTTTTAATCAGCCAGATAAACCCGGCACACTCTCACGTTTCGATGTTCCCGACATTCCCTCCCCCTTCAACATCATTGCCTCAATTCTCCGCAACAACGATATGTTGACCTGGGAGCAGAAGGTTAGGTTCGCCATTGGCTTGCTTCCCGCCATAGTTCGGGGTCAAAAGTATGTCGAGGAGATGGACAAATACAGCTTCTCAGATTGGTTAAAAAGGCAAGGTGTAGGTGAGAGAGTAGCTAGTGACGTATTCATTGCTGCTTCCAAAGCACTCACCTTCATCAACCCTGATGAAGTGTCCTCTACAATCTTATTAACAGCCCTCAATCGCTTCCTGCAAGAGCGATACGGCTCCAAAATCGCCTTTTTGGATGGTTCCCCCACAGAACGGCTGTGCCAACCCATCGTTGATTACATCAGCGAAAGGGGTGGTGAAGTCCGACTCAACGCCCCACTCAAGGAAATTTTGCTCAACCCGGATGGTACAGTAAAAGGGTTCTTGCTACGCGGTTTGAATGGAGAACCCGATGAAGTAATTACAGCAGACTTTTACGTATCAGCTATTTCAGTTGACCCGTTGAAAGTGATGTTGCCAGAACCTTGGAAGCAAATGGAATTCTTCCAGAAGCTAGAAGGACTAGAAGGCGTGCCAGTAATTAACCTCCATCTCTGGTTTGATCGCAAATTAACAGATATTGATCACCTGTTATTTTCGCGATCGCCCCTCCTCAGCGTTTATGCTGATATGAGCAACACTTGCCGCGAATATGCTAATCCCGACCGCTCAATGCTGGAATTAGTTCTAGCACCCGCCAAAGATTGGATTAGCAAATCCGATGAGGAAATTGTCTCTGCTACTATGGGCGAATTAGAAAAACTCTTCCCCGACCATTTTACAGGAGATAATCCAGCAAAATTGCTCAAATATCACGTCGTAAAAACGCCACGTTCAGTTTACAAAGCGACTCCTGGTCGCCAACAGTACCGTCCACCCCAAAAAACTCCCATAGCCAACTTCTTTTTGAGTGGGAGTTATACCATGCAACGCTACTTAGGCAGTATGGAAGGGGCCGTACTTTCTGGTAAGCTAACAGCGCAGGCGATTTGTGAATCGCTGCCAGAGGCCAACACCTCAAACCTACAAACGCTATCCCGACCGCCTGCAACGAATGCTGCAACTGCCTGATTCCAAACCGCGCATGAAAACGCTGGTCTCTGTAGACGAGTCCTATCAACTTTGTCGGCATCTCACAGCCAAGTATGCCAAAACCTTCTACTTGGGTACATTGCTGATGAGTCCGGCAAAGCGTCAAGCTATATGGGCAATTTATGCCTGGTGTCGCCGTACAGATGAATTAGTGGACGGGCCCGCATCCGCCATCACTACACCAGAAACCCTAGACCTATGGGAGCAGCATCTGGAAGCGATTTTTGCGGGACACCCCCAAGAGAACTACGATGTAGCCTTGGTCGATACCATCCAAAGCTTTAACCTAGACATTCAGCCCTTTCGGGATATGATTGCGGGTCAACGTATGGATTTATACCGTAGTCGATATGAAACCTTTGACGAGCTATACCTGTACTGTTACCGTGTGGCAGGTACTGTAGGGTTGATGTCAACATCAGTAATGGAAGTAGATACCACAGTCAACACAGCACCTTGGTATCAGAAGAAACCATTGTATATTCCCACAGAAGAAGCGATCGCTTTAGGTATAGCTAATCAACTAACTAATATTCTGCGGGATGTAGGCGAAGATGCCCGACGAGGGCGAATCTACATACCCCTAGAAGACCTAGCCAGGTTCGATTACACCGAGCAAGACTTCAAGAATGCCGTTGTAGATGAACGCTGGCGTGCGCTCATGCGCTTTCAGATAGACAGGGCGCGACAATTTTACATCAAGGCAGAAAAGGGTATTACCTATCTAGCCCCCGATGCTCGTTGGCCAGTGTGGGCAGCATCCATGCTATACGGACAAATCTTAGACGTGATTGAACGCAACAATTACGATGTCTTTAGTCAACGCGCCTACGTCCCCCAATGGAAAAAGCTACGTACCCTACCCATAGCTTGGATGCGATCGCAAGTTCTTTAGTCAATAGTCCATAGTCAATAGTCCATAGTCAATAGTCCAGAGTAAAAACCCGAAACCACTGACAACTAAAATTAACTAATGACTAATGACTAATGACTAATGACCAAAATTATTTGACACTGACAAAAATATCTGCTAACATTTATTTTTGTCACCGTGGAGAGGTGGCTGAGTGGTCGAAAGCGGCAGATTGCTAATCTGTTGTACGGCAGGCAACTCCGTACCGAGGGTTCGAATCCCTCCCTCTCCGTTTTTCAAGTAATTCAACACACAGACCTCTGTGTTAATAAAAAAAAACTAATGTTGGGGTAAACACTTCTACCCCTAAAGGTGGATGTTATCATTTAACCTTTAGAGTCCTGCTAAGATCAAGCTAACCTAAAAATCTAGTTTGAATCTTACTTTCAGGCTCCCGCATCTATGAGGAGTGAAAGTAATCAATGCCAAGAATTAGTGCTGCCTTAAGTTTAAGTTTAGTTACCTTTAGCGCTGGTTTTCTGTTAGCAGCTTGTGAAAACACCAACACCACGCCTAACGGTACAGCCAACAATGGCGCAACCAGTACCCCAGCCGCTCAAACCACGACAACAGGTAGCGGTTCAGGACTAAAAATTGGTTCTCTCTTACCAACCACAGGTGACTTAGCATCCATAGGTCAGCAAATGGCTGCTGCTGTTCCCCTAGTAGTTGATACCGTCAACGCCTGTGGTGGTGTTAATGGTCAACCCGTGAGCCTAGTTGCGGTAGACGACCAAACAGACCCCAGAGCCGGCGCGGCGGGTATGACTAAACTTGCAACTATAGATAAAGTTGCTGGTGTAGTTGGCTCCTTTGCTAGCAGCGTTTCCACAGCAGCAGTTTCCATTGCAGCCCAAAATAAAGTCATGCTGGTTTCCCCTGGGAGTACCAGCCCCGTATTTACCGAAAAAGCACAGAAAGGCGATTTCCAAGGTTTTTGGGCGAGGACAGTTCCCCCTGATAGCTACCAAGGCCCAGCCTTAGCCGAACTTGCTCACAAAAGAGGTTACAAGCGAGTTTCCACAATTGTCATTAACAATGACTATGGGGTGGGTTTTGAAAAGGCATTTGTCCAAGCCTTTGAAAAACTAGGTGGAACTATAGTTAATAAAAATAATCCTGTACGTTACGACCCCAAAGCCACCACCTTTGAAACTGAAGCGGCGGCGGCTTTTGCAGGTAAACCAGATGCAGTTCTCGGCGTTTTTTACGTTGAAACAGGTAGCTTATTGCTGAAGTCAGCCTATCAGCAAGGTGTGACGCAAGGCGTACAGATAATGCTCACAGATGGGATGAAATCTGATGAATTCCCCGCGCAAGTCGGCAAAACTAGTGATGGTAAATTCATTGCCTCTGGCATTATTGGTACAGTCCCAGGCTCAGATGGTAAAGGCTTAGAAGCTTTAACCAAACTTTGGCAAGCGAAAAAAGGTAATGCGCCTGGAGAATTTGCACCCCAAGCTTGGGATGCGACTGCATTGTTAGTATTAGCAGCCCAAGCCGCCAAACAAAATACAGGTGTGGGTATTGCTAGTAAAATCAAAGAAGTATCAAGCGCTCCAGGTGTAGAAGTTACCGATGTCTGTGAAGGGCTGAAGTTAATTCAACAAGGACAAGACATCAACTATCAAGGAGCTAGCGGTAACGTTGATATTGATGCTAATGGTGATGTCGTCGGTGTCTATGATGTGTGGACAGTAGGCGACGATGGCAAGATTAAGACTGTGGATAAAGTTACGCCTAAGTAGTTAGGAAGTGGGCTGACAGGTGTAGGTTTTTTATTGGTGTTCCAAAAACCTTGGTTTGGGGTGTAAGGGTGTAAGGGTGTAGGGGTGTAGGGGTGAATAAAACAATGATTTTCTCGTTAGTTTTAGAGTCCTTACTCACTGCTATATTAAAAACCTACACTTGTGAGCTTCCCCTTTCCCCTTTCCCCTTCCCCTTTCCCCTTCCCCTTTCCCCTTTCCCCCTTCCCCTTCCCCCAGTCCCCAAATATGGTTGAACAACTCAAGCCTCGCTATTCCAGCGTTTGGATTAATAAAATCGCTGAAGTACCCCAAGAAGCTTGGGATGCTTTGGCGCTACCTTTAAAAACTCCGTTTTTAGAGTGGGATTGGCTGCATAATTTGGAAACATCCCAAAGTGCTACAGCAAAAACTGGTTGGCTACCTAATCATTTGACGCTGTGGCGCGATAGAACTTTGATTGCTGCGGCTCCACTGTATATTAAAGGACATAGCTATGGTGAGTTTGTTTTTGATCACCAATGGGCAGAATTAGCAGAACGTATTGGTGTACAGTATTACCCCAAACTCCTGGGGATGACTCCATTCACCCCGGCTGAGGGTTATCGGTTTTTGATTGCTAATGGGGAGGATGAAGAGGAAATCACAGCGATGATGGTGCATGAAATTGATGCTTTTTGTGTGAAGCATCATATTTCTAGTTGCCATTTTCTCTATGTTGACCCGGAATGGCAACCTGTACTGGAAAGACAAGGTTTTACAGCTTGGTTACATCATAGTTTTATTTGGGAAAATTCTGGATTTCAAACTTTTGATGATTACTTGAAGGTGTTCAATGCTAATCAGCGTCGGAATATCAAGCGGGAACGCAAGGCTGTAGAGAAGGCTGGTTTACAACTGCAACCAGTGACAGGTGAAACGATCCCTAAGTCGTTATTTCCTTTGATGTACCAGTTTTATGCTGATACCTGTGATAAGTTTGGTTGGTGGGGTAGTAAGTATTTAACTAAGAGATTTTTTGAGCAGTTACACCAAGATTATCGTCATCGAGTGGTATTTTTTGCTGCATATCATGAGCAAGACCCGCGTCAGCCTCTGGGTATGTCCTTTTGTTTGTATAAAGGCGATCGCTTATATGGTCGTTATTGGGGAAGCTTTCAAGAAATCGATTGCCTACACTTTGATGCTTGTTATTATGCACCGATTGATTGGGCGATCGCAAATGGTATTAAACTCTTTGATCCCGGTGCTGGCGGAAGGCACAAAAAACGTCGCGGTTTTCCGGCAGCCCCCAATTACAGTCTACATCGCTTTTATAATAGTCGTTTAGGGCAAATTCTCCGCCCATATATTAGTGAAGTGAATCAATTAGAAGAACAAGAAATTGCCGCAATTAATGCAGAGTTACCTTTTAGTCAATAGTCAATAGTCAATAGTCATTAGTCATTGGTCAACTGATAACTGATAACTGATAACTGATAACTGTCAACTGGTGTCAAATCTGTTAATAATAGAGAGGACAGTAAGTTTTTTCAGGAATTGCGATGATTACTCCCCAGGAAGTTGAGGCAATGATCAAGGCGAAATTGCCAGACGCGCAGGTTCAGGTGCAAGACTTGACTGGTGGCGGCGACCATTATCAGGTAACAGTGGTTTCATCGCAGTTTGCAGGTAAGAGACTTGTGCAGCAACACCAGTTAGTTTACGGTGCATTGCAGCAAGCTATGTCCACCGAAGCCATCCACGCCTTAGCATTGAAAACATCTACTCCCGATAGTCAATAGTCGAGAAATTTGTTGACTGTTGACTAATAACTAATCAAAAACTAGGACATATAACAGCCATGACACAGGACGTTCAAGAGAGAATCGATAACTTAATAAAACAAAATAAAATTATGGTTTTCATGAAGGGAACCAAATTAATGCCTCAGTGTGGTTTCTCTAACAATGTGGTACAAATTCTTAATACCTTGGGTGTTCCTTTTGAAACCATCAATGTTTTAGATGACAACGAAATTCGTCAAGGTATTAAAGAATATTCCAACTGGCCGACAATTCCCCAAGTTTATATCAATGGTGAATTTATCGGTGGTTCCGATATTATGATTGAGATGTATCAAAAAGGTGAGTTACAGCAATTGGTAGAAGTTGCTTTAGCTTCTTAGCTGTCTGGGAAAAAAGGGACTCAAAGCCCAAATTATATGTAGGTTGCAAAGCCACTCACCTGCGGGGGTTTCACCCGTTGGGTGAAGTCGCTTTTGATGCAAGTAAACCCAACATTCTGATAACTAATATCAAGTTCGCTTAAATACTTATCATATCTTGGGGACTGGTAATAGGTAATCGGTAATCGGTAATGGCTCAAAACAATTACCTATTAGCTATTACCTATTACCGACCAAAACAACTATATTACAAGTAATTAGCCGAACTTGATATAACTCCCCTAGTTGGCTGACACTGACTGGGGGCTTTTTTTTGACTAATTTGACAAATTCATCCTGAACAACTGACTAAAGGTAGAACAATTAAATGGTAGATGCACCCTGATAACTAACTCCCCTAGTTGGCTAACACTGACTGGGGGCTTTTTTTTGACTAATTTGACAAATTCATCCTGAACAACTGACTAAAGGTAGAACAATTAAATGGTAGATGCACCCTGATAACTAACTCCCCTAGTTGGCTAACACTGACTGGGGGCTTTTTTTTGACTAATTTGACAAATTCATCCTGAACAACTGACTAAAGGTAGAACAATTAAATGGTAGATGCACCCTGATAACTAACTCCCCTAGTTGGCTAACACTGACTGGGGGCTTTTTTTTGACTAATTTGACAAATTCATCCTGAACAACTGACTAAAGGTAGAACAATTAAATGGTAGATGCACCCTGATAACTAACTCCCCTAGTTGGCTGACACTGACTGGGGGCTTTTTTTGTTTAGCAATCAGTAACTCCTTTAATCATAAGATTGAGAGAAATATACTGATTGCCTATAAGAACAGTTAGTAGATTTATGGACAAATATCCTAAATAGCTACTTTACCCAGAGTAATCCGAGAGGGGCAAACTGCTTTTGCCCGCTATCCCTAAGCTAAAAGCCGCAGGGACTACCTTTCTAATAACATTCAAACTGGCACATCTTTTCTGGTAGATATTTTACTACAATTGGGTATATGTGAACCTCAAACCATTGAGTATTTACAACACTAATTATTTTGATGAACGTACCCTAATAAATAACTCTCCCCAGTGGCTGCCACTTGTAAGGGCTTTTTTTGTGGAAAAAAGCAACTTCATTTGTGACAATTTCATCCGGAACATCCTGTTAAATCATAGAACAGTTAATTGGTAGATGCACCCTGATAACTAACTCCCCTAGTTGGCTGCCACCACTAGGGGTTTTTTATTGGAAATGAACCACAGACTACCTTTCAATTAATTTATCCGGAAGACTGTAACTCAAATAGAACAATTAATTGGTAGATGCACCTGGATAACTAACTCCCTAGTTTGGTTAATACTAACCAATGATTGATGGATGCACCTGGATAAATAACTCCTCTGCTTGATTGGTAGAAGCTAAGGGCTTTTTGCCAGAAACGTTTAACTAGTCTGCCCTGTAAATTGGTAGTTGCTTAGGGCTATATTCTAGCTCAAGATTGGAGTTATATTCTAGCGCGGATGGCATAGTATTGCTACGAATGTCACCATCTGCTGACTAAAAATTCTTGAGTTCTAGGAATTATAACTTAACTTCTGGGATTTTCCAATCCATAAGCAATCTAAAAAATGTTACCTTTCAGATTACTGATTCTGCACTGTTAATGCCCCAGAATTTGGTAGAAAATACCCTATTTGAATGATGCGCCGGTATTCCCTACCATCAATCCTGTTGATTTCTATATATTAGTTCACCGCTAGTTATCATTTTTGTGCAGAGAGAGCATATCTAGGCGCTCATGTCTAGAATATCTGCAAATTTTAATTTTTGAGTAGGGGATTGGGAAGACTACCATCAGTGAAATGGGCGGTTAGAAACCGCGTCTACACAAACAAAACCTACCTCCGCAGGTTAAAAAACCTTAATTTATCGTTAGTCCGCGTAGGCGGACTTTGCTTGTGTAGCCGCGAATTACATTCGCCCTGGCTTAAGTTGACACCCATGCACAGCTGTGCGAACCTCTGCGTTACTGAAAATGCCTATTTGTTTCCTGCACCCTGCTATACAGCCTGAATCAAAGGTGTAAAAAACGGCACTAATTCAGAGCGACTAACTACGAGGGTAGGGAAAGAGCGATCGCTATAATCTTCCCCTGCTATTAAAGGAAAGGGTTCAGAGTCTAGAGACACCCAGCTACCGCCAGCAGCTTGCACAATTACCCAAGCGCCTGCTAAGTCCCAAACTTTTGGCGTGGCTTCTACACCCCCTAATGTCGCCCCAGTTGCAACCGTGAGGAAATTGTAACTAGCTACACCCAACATCCGAATTTTGCAGGGAAAGCCATTCTGCACAACTCCTAGACTGCGGGAACAAAGGTTAAAAAAGTGATTGCTACTAGGCGCATCACTACTAGTATGAATTGGGTGATGATTCAGAAATGCTCCCGATGGGGTGGCTAAACCTGATGTACCTGGATAGAAGCCATGAAAGGCTTGATTTAGGGGCGGTGCATATACATAACCGAAAATGGGTGTACCTTGATAAAGCAAAGCCAGGGAAATCGACCAGATGGGGATACCGCGTGTAAAGTTGGTTGTCCCATCTAAAGGGTCAATTACCCAACACCATTCTGTCCCAGGAAAAGTGCGATCGCTTTCTTCAGCTAGTATTCCATAACCTGCGAAACTAGAAGCGATCGCATCACGAATTTCTTGATCCGCCCATTTATCGGCTTGTGTTACCAAGCTACCATCAGCTTTTTGCAAAGCCTGCACTTGCCCAAAATCCTGCATTAATTGCGCTCCTACTCTGGTAGTGGTAGTTTGGGCAAATTCGAGAATTGTTGTCCAAAAATCGTTCATTGATAAATTCTCATGCAAAGGCTTTCTAATCTAAATCGCTTTCTAAAACAGAAGCGATCGCTTGCTTGGTATTATTTTGAAATTCTGTAACATTCACACGGTTGAGGAACCAAATCGATAACAGCATTCCCACTGCTTCCAAGGCAAATACCAACCCATAAGCTAATTGTAGTGAATTTGGGAAAACTTTTTCCCCTACATCCAAGGCTGCACCACCTATCACTAAAGCTGTTCCCCTAGCTAAAGCCTGCGCCAGTCCCCAAGCCCCAATAAATGTGCCTGCGGCTTCTGCGACTGTCAAATCTAGCATCAAGCTAATTGCACCTGTAGTTAAGAAACCGGCGGCTAAACCAAACAATAGCAAACCCAACTTCAAGAAGGCGGAATTAGCCGAAAAGCCTGACGCGCCCAACAATAACACTGCGAATGCAACCATAATACAGCCCAGACGCGCAGTGCGACGCTTACCCAAACGCGGAATCACAAGAAAGCCAGTTACTCCATAGCCAATCAAAAGACCTGTACCATAAAAAGCATTCAGTAGGGTACTTTCTGCTGTGGGCATATTGAAGACTATACCCGCATAAGCTTCTAGCACTCCGTCCTGCATAAATAAACTGATGGTCATCACTACTAAAAAAGTGAAGAACAAGGCAGTTTGGGGGCTAGCTGTCAAAATCTTCCAAGCCGCAGCTAATGTGATACTATCTTCGCGGTTGACTAAAGTGGAACGCTTGCTGTAAAAAGAATATTTTTTCTCTACACCAAGCATTGAGATGATGGACAAACCAAATACAACAGCTGGGATGATGATAAATAGCCTCTTAACGGCTGGTTCCAAATTGACTGTAGTTTCTTCTGACGGTAATATTTTGCCAGAAATAATTGCCCCAACAATAATCCCCACCATCAACATTGACCAAACTATACTCACCACTTTAGATCGGTTATCTTCATCAGAGATATCCACTAACAAAGCAGCATAAGGCGTACTACTAGCACAAATTGCTATACCGTATACGGCAAAAACTAAAGCGAGAACTGCCATCCAGCCGATAGTTTGAGTATTCCACACCCAACCACCAAGATTATCAGCGATCGCATTCAACTGCCACACTACTTGTACAGCTAAAAAAGCGGCGATCGCAAATACTGCCGCCCCCAGCCAAACATAAGCTGTGCGATGATAACCCCATACAGGCTTGGCATCAGAAAGCTGACCGAACCGGATACGTGCAGGAGAGACAAACGCTGGTAAAGCCAACACTAGCCCCACGACGAACTTTTCGGTAATCTTTATTTCTGTAATCATGATTCTGTTGAGTACAGCCTGAGTCAAAATTGACATCATTCCCAGACCCATTTGAAATAGTCCGATGCGGAAGACTGTCGGGATATTAATTCTCGGAACTGACTCAGGACTAATTGATTGACCTGATTCGGGATCGGGTAGAAAATTGCTAGTTGCCATTATGACTTTATCAAGAAACAGTACAGAATTTAGCTTTTATATAACTAAAGATAAACCCTGCCCATCGTCTGTCTGCTAACTGTTTACAAAAAAGGACTGGGGAAAGGGGAAGGGGGAAGGGGGAAAGGGGAAAGGGGGAAAGGGGGAAAGGGGAAGAAACTAATGATAACTGATAACTGATAACTGATAACTGATAACTGTCAACTGTCAACTGCTAACAACTGTTGTGCGGCTTCTAACATTGAGGCTGAGATGTCTTTGAGGTCTTCGCGATTTTGTAGATAGGTTTTTAATGCTTCCATTGGGTCGATGCTGCTGCTTGCATTCAATTCGGGAATGCGGGGTCTAGCTAACTGACTGACCAATTCGGCTTGAATGGTATAGGTGTGTGCAGGACTTAATGCGGTGTGTAGGGAGGCGCTATCAATTACATCCATTTGTTCAGAACGGAGTTTGTAAATTAGGCGGACTACAGCATCTTGGATATCATGTTTGGCGATCGCTTTCAGAATAGCAGCTTGTGGATCATCTGCTTTTGACACATCAACTTCAATTGTGCAAAAAGTCCTCACTGGTAAGGGACAAAACTCCCAATGTACGTTTCCCTTCTCCAGTTCAATCATTACATAACCCTTATCTTCTTTCTCCTCGCTAAAATCTACCCGTTCAATACTTCCCGGATAAATCACAGGTGGGTCATTAGATTTATTCAAATTCTGATGACGGTGGACGTGTCCCAACGCCACATAATCAAAACAAGGACGAGTCAGCAAAGATAAGGGGAGAGTAAAGCCTTTACCCACAGCCAAATAACGTTCTGCACCTAAAGTTGCATTATCCGCCATCAAATGTGCCAAAAGCACAGTAGGCACATTGGGGTCAAGTCGGCGAATTTCCCCTTCTATCACAACTTGTAACCGTTCCGTTAATAATTGATTAACTTCCGCCAGCGCCAAACCTTCAGTTTCTTGACGTGTCATCAACGTCGAACGAGTCAACCAAGGTAAAGTAATTACCTGCACTTTGCCGTTACGGGTTTGGATATGGTGAGTCATTAACCTATCACCAACCACAAACCCCGGCACTCCCAAAGTGCGGTATATATTTAAACTTGCGCCTCCCTGTCCTTGGGAATGTTGGTCATGGTTCCCCACTAACAACACCGTGGGAATTTCCGCATCCACCAGACGGCGAAATTGACCTGCAAAAGCTTCTTGTACATAAGGTGGTGGTGTAGCATCAGGAAACGCATCACCCCCAAATATCACCAAATCTACCGGATCTGCCAGCGCCCGATCAATACACACAGATAAAGTATCAACAAAATCCTCTAATCTTGTATTTAATCCTGTGATGGGATTAATACGTCCGTGGGAAAAGCCGCTTCCCATGTGAATGTCGGAGAGGTGAAGAATTTTGAGCATGATTTGTCATTAGTCAGTTCTTATATATATTAGTGACAAATAGCGATGGAAAAGTGTTTCAATATTTTAAAGTTACCAATTTATCATCATTGTCCTCTCAAATAGAAGACCTTCAAGATGAGGGTTTAACTATAGAAAATTCAAATACCTTTCATACACTCTGGGAAGGGTACAACTACTGTAAATCTAAGTTACATGAGTCTGCATCGCGGGGGAGATACGTTCATTATCTTTATCAAAATTTAGGTTGTCAAATTGAAATGGCTTTATACAAAAATTACTCCCCTCTCCTGATGGGAGAGGGGCCGGGGGTGAGGGTCTAGGTCATGGTTTCCACCAAACCAAACAAGGCTTACGCTTCACGATCAGCGAAACTGCACGGCGAGAAATGCTATATAGATTATTAGAATTAAATAAAGTGGCATCTAAAAAGCAAGATAATTACAGTGACCAATTGAGTTTATCTTAGGTGGAGAATATGGAAGATGAACCCTCACCCCAGCCCTCTCCCACAGGGAGAGGGAGTGAAGAAAGACATGATAAAGACAAGAAACAAGGTAAATCTAGATGTAAGAAAAAGGCGAAAGTGGCATCTAAAAAGCCAGATAATTACAGTGACCAATTGAGTTTATTTTAGGTGGAGAATATGGAAGATGAACCCTCACCCCAGCCTTCTCCCACAGGGAGAGGGAGTGAAGAAAGAGAAAAAGATAGTAAAGATAAACAATCACAAAATAAATATAAAGAAGAAAAATATAACGATACATCTTGTCCCCCTCTCCCCGTGGGAGAGGGGCTAGGGGTGAGGGCAGAAATCGCTAAGTTAGCAGGTAGCAATCGACAAATACCTAAAGTATTATTAGAACGCGCCCGTGAGTTAAGAAAAAAACAAACACCAGCAGAACAAATCCTGTGGGAATGTTTAAAAAATCGACGTTTATTAAATACCAAGTTTCGCAGACAACATAATATCGGTAGATACATTGTTGATTTTTATTGTCACGATAAATTATTAATTATCGAATTGGGCGGTAGTATTCATGCAACCCAACAAGCTGAAGATTCTATCAGGGAAAATTGGTTAAAGTCTCATAATTTTACTGTCATTCGGTTTAGTAATGACCAAGTATTTAGTGATATCGAGTTTGTTTTACAGAGAATTTCTCAAGCCCTCATCCCCTAGCCCCTTCTCCCCAAGGGAGAAGGGGAACTGGAAATAAATTTTGGCAGGGTAGGTTATAATTTCTCACCAATCAAATACCTTTTTTACAAAGTGATTTGCCCAATCTTTAGATAAAAAACCGGAGTTTTTATCTCCGGCTTTACCGCTTTATACTTAATCAACATCTGAAATTAATTACTTTCCTGCTCATTTAACCAACTTATTAAATCAGATGTTGATGAAATTCCCAAAAGCACTATACATAAAGCTCAAGCTGTTGTTTATTTAGCTATTCAAGCTGAAATTTACCGCAGTTCGGATATTACTAAAGCTGTATTTATTTTAACACTTCAGGCGCAGAGTTACACCAATTAATCATGTAGAGACGTTGTATACAACGTCTCTACAGTGTTCTTATACCAATTCAAAAAATATTTGCAACACATCGATTATCTGTAAGGGCGCACAGATGTGCGCCCCTACTTTGGTATCTGTCGCATTCTTTTTTCAAATTGGTATTAAATATGAATCCCACATTCAGTTTTATTGCTTCCCCGCCAGCGTCCGGCGCGTTCATCTTCGCCTTCACCAACTTTAGTGGTGATGGGTTCGTCGCCAATGCTGGGATAACCTTGGTCGTGTAGGGGGTTGTAAATTACACCATGTTCAGCCACGTAATCCCAGCTATCTTTTCTTGTCCAGTTAGCTAGGGGATTGACTTTCAAGCGACCTTTGCCATCCAATTCAAATATAGGCATATTAGCACGGGTAACTGCTTGGTCACGACGACGACCTGTAATCCATGCAACGGTGTTGAGTTCGTCTAAACCGCGTTGTAATGGTTCAATTTTGGTGATTTGGTGGAATTGAGCTATATCTTGATCCCAGAGTGCTTCACCGTATTTAGCAGTAAAGGCTTCACGGCTATCTACATCTGGAGTTTTATAGGTTTGTAGGTCTAAGTTGTATATTTCTTTGGCTTTAGCAACGAGTTCTAAGGTTTCGCGGAAGTGGTACAGAGTGTCGAGGAATATTACAGGTACTGGTTGCTTGAGTTCACTATACAGGATATGGGTAATTACTAAGTCATCCACGTTAAAGGCACTAGTTTGTACCAATCCTGTGGGAATATTTTCTATAGACCATGCCAGAATTTCTTTAGGAGTGGCAGTTTCAAACTGTTGATTTAATTGCTCTAAATCAAATTCGGTTGTTTGGGTTATAGATGCCGTGGATGTCATGAGGATTTCCAGTTATATATTTGTTACCTTGGTTAAATTTCATTCTATAACACAAAGGCTCCTATATCGCTCGGATATCAGGTAATACCAACTCAAAAAATCTTGGCAACACATCCATGAACTGTAGGGGCGCACATCTTTGCGCCCCTACCCTGGTATCTGTCGCATTCTTTTTTCAAATTGGTATAGTTTAGGTAATTATCTAATACGGAAATCACTACCTTGAACGTATAGCAGGGGACAGGTGATAGGTGACAGGGCTGAAAGCCTTTGAAACTAAGGGTTTTAAAATTGTATGATGTCCTCACCTATTAGACGACTGTTATAAAGGGCAAAATACTGGTTATCTCAAGTTATCTAAATTTTCACCTAAAGAGGAATATAAATTGATGATGTGATGATCAGCCAAGCTGTAATAGACATTTTTGCCTTCTCGACGATAACTAACTAAACGCATCGCTTTCAATAATCGCAATTGATGGGAAACTGCTGATTCGGTCATTTTTGTTAATGCAGCTAAATCACAAACACACAACTCACCAGAAAACAAAGCTGATATCAGCCTGAGACGATTTGGATCTGCAAGTATGCTAAAAATTTCTGCCATCTGTTGTGCCTTATCTGGAGATAAGATTTGTGTTTGGATTGACCGCACGTTATCCAAATGTACTAAATGGGTATCACATTTTGGTAGGTCTGCATTCTCAAGCAATTCCCCCTCTTTTTTAGTCTGTGGCTTGTTCATCGCATGGCATGGAAATAATGGTTATCACTTTCAATCTTAACTACAATTAAATAATTGTACAACTGAACATTTATTCAGATATTAGATTAAAATACTGATAATCAATTTTTAACCTTTGCCTCCAACGGCTATGACTCAAACCCCTTCCCTGAAAACCCAGATTCTACAAGTGAGTGGCATGGACTGTGGTAGTTGTGCCAAAACGATTGAAGTTGGTTTGCAAAAATTACGCGGTGTTACGGAAGTATCGGTGAGCTTTGCAACCAGTAAAGTGAGAATATCCTACAATCCAGAGCATTTGAGTTCAAAAACTATTTGCGATCGCATTCAGGCTTTAGGTTACACAGTAGAAATTAGTTCCCAGGTAGAGTTACAGCAGACAATTAATTCCTGTGAATGTGGTCACGACCATCATCACAGTCATGCAGCAGCACATGAGCTGGAGGAAATAGCCGACACCAAAGCAATACAAGCCACAATAGCTGGTATGGACTGTGGCAATTGTGCCAAAACTGTTGAAGTTGGCTTACGTCAGATTCCTGGTATTAAGGAAGCATCAGTTAATTTCGCTACACAACAGATGCAGGTGTCCTATAACCCACAACAGGTCAATGAAAAAACTATTTATGACCGAGTAAAAGCTTTAGGTTATACGATTGAGCCAAATCAGCAAGTTCAGACTCATACTGATCACCTTGAGCCAAATCATCAGCATGAAGTAGTTGCCAATACTGTCAAGTCTGACCCAGGTAAGTGGAAATTCTGGATAACTAACCGCCGGGTACAGAGTGTGATGCTTACAGGAATAGGGTTAGTTCTGGGTTTACTGGCTGAATATTTAGCGCTACCTATCTGGATAGTACGAGCTTTTTATGGCGTTGGCATAGTAATTGCTGGCTATCCTATTGCACGGGCAGGTTTATTTGAGTTGCGCTTGCGTCGTGCAGACATGAACCTGCTCATGACCATTTCCGTAACTGGAGCATTGATTCTGGGAGACTGGTTTGAGGGGGCATTAGTTGTCTTTTTGTTCTCCTTGGGTACAACATTGCAAGTTTTTACCTTTGACCGCACACGCAATGCAATTCGTGCTTTAATGGACTTAACTCCACCTACGGCTACAGTCAAACAGGGGAATCAGGAAGTGACTGTGCCGGTGGAAAATGTTCAAGTTGGAGAAATTTTGACAATTCGACCTGGACAGCGTGTAGCGTTAGATGGGGTAGTCGTTGCTGGTATCAGTACTATTGACCAGTCTCCAATTACTGGAGAGTCAATTCCCGAAGATAAAACAACAGGCGATGCGGTCTTTGCTGGCACATTAAATCAATCGGGGTTTTTGGAAGTAAAAGTAACTCATAGTTTTAGAGATACGACTGTTGCTAAAATTATTCATCTGGTAGAACAAGCCCAAAGTAGCCGCGCTCCTTCTCAGCAGTGGGTAGATAAATTTGCCGAGGTCTACACCCCTATTGTAATTTTGATAGCGATCGCCATTGCTTTAATTCCCCCCTTAGTTTTTGGTCAGTCTGCGAACATCTGGTTTTATCGGGCATTGGTGATGCTAGTTATTGCCTGTCCCTGTGCCTTAGTAATTTCTACACCAGTTTCTATTGTCAGTGCTATCGGTGCAGCAACTCGTCAGGGCGTTTTGTTCAAAGGTGGTCATGCTCTGGAGACAGCCGGGCATTTGACTACTCTGGCTTTTGATAAAACAGGTACGATTACACAAGGACTACCTGTAGTACAGAAAATTTACGAGCTGGGGATGAGTAAGAACATGGTATTGCAGATTGCGGCAACAATTGAGCAACGCTCAGAACATCCCCTAGCTAAGGCAATTGTCGCTCAGGCTGATCATCTGGGTATGGAATTAGCCACCCCTAGTAACTTTATGGCAATACCAGGTAAAGGAATTCAGGCAACCATTGACCAGATGTGGTATTTTGTAGGTAATCGAAGATTGTTTGCAGACCAAGGTATTCCCTTATCTAGTGAAGCTGAATCTCTGTTGAGTGAAATTGAGCAACAAGGTCAAATTCCGGTGCTAGTGGGAACAAATCAAGGTTTATTAGGAGCGATCGCACTTGCTGATGGTATTCGATTAGAAGCAACAGAAGCTCTGCGACAGTTGAAGCGGATGGGATTAAAGCGGTTGGTGATGCTGAGTGGCGATCGTACTTCTACTGTACGGCAAATTGCCCAACAAGTTGGCATTACAGATTATCAGGCAGAATTATTACCAGAAGATAAACTCCAAGAAATTCAACAACTACGCCGTTCTGGGGTAGTTGGTATGGTGGGAGATGGTATCAACGATGCACCAGCCTTAGCTGCGGCAGATATCAGTTTTGCCGTGGGTGGAATTGATATTGCCTTAGAGACAGCAGATGTAGTGCTTGTTGGTAGTAATTTGAGCCGACTTGCCTATGCAGTAGAATTAAGCCGTCGTACTGTATCTGTGATTCAACAGAATGTAGTCTTTTCTTTAGTAACCAAGGCTTTATTTTTGCTATTAGGAACGTTTGGGTTTGTTGGGTTAGCTGTAGCCGTCTTAGCAGATACAGGGACATCCTTGTTAGTAACTGCGAATGGAATGCGCTTATTTACCAGGACTTACGCACCAAAGTCATCTCAACCTCCCAGGAGACCACCACTTACCCGATAGGGAAGTGGTTGGAGGAATGGGAGGGGAATTGAGAAACGGTTGTTGAGCGTATTTTTGCAAAGCAAAAACAGCGAGACAACCAGTTGAACAATTCCCAAATATTCGGAAACTAATAACTTCTGCATTTTATCTGCTGCTATAATGGGATGAACGTCTAGAGGTACGTAATGCAGGCAATATCAGTTAAATGCAAAGTAGTAGTCCCTGTAGAGTTGCGAGTCGAGATTGACCGCACTTTGCGGGGCTTTGCTGATGCGTGTAACCAAATATTGGAAGTTGCAAAACGCGAAAAATGTTGGAACACGAACAAACTCCATCACAAGGCTTATAAACCAGTCCGCGAGTCTACGGGATTGAAAGCAAACCATGTTTGTCAAGCAATCCGTCGTGTAATTGGTAATGCCAAGGCAGTCAAGCAAATCCATAAATTTCGACCAACGTCGATTAGTCTGGATGCGAGAACTTTTCAATATATTGAAGAGTCGCAAACTGTTGGCATTACTTTGATGTGTGGTCGAGTCAAGTTCAAAATGTCGATTGGTGGATACCAAATTGCATTGCTCAGAGGACAAAAACCAACATCAGCAACGTTTTGTAAGTCTCGCAAAGGTGATTACTACATTAATATCTGTGTTGACATTCCCACCGATCCAATGGGAAAAACTCCGCGAGTAATCGGGGTTGATTTGGGTAGACGCGATATTGCTACCACTACGACCGGTAAATCTTGGAGTGGAGAACAGATTCAAAACACTCGTGACCGATACAGCAAGGTCAGAGCGAACATTCAATCCAAACGCACTCGCAGTTCTAGAAGACTTTTGAGAAGGCTCTCTGGGAGAGAACAACGCTTTCAAAAGTGGTTGAATCACCATATTTCCAAACAAATTGTTTCTGATGCCAAATCGAATAATGCTGCGATTGCATTTGAAGATTTGACAAATATCAGAGAATCTCTTAACCAAAAACCACGAAGTGAAACCGAACGACGCAGAACTAATAATTGGGCTTTTTACCAGTTGCGACTGTTTACCCAATACAAGGCAAGTATCGCTGGTGTTCCCGTTGTTTTGGTTCCACCAGCCTATACCAGCCAAACTTGTTCGCGGTGTCACCATGTACACCCCGTTAAAGGCAAGTCTTATCGTTCTCTTAAGTCGTTTAAATGTGGACATTGTGGTTTTGAGCATGATGCTGATATTAATGCTGCGTTGAATATTGCAGCTTTGGGGGTTTGTGTAAACAACCCTGAAGTTCCGGGGATTGCTTGCTTGTTGGAAGGACAACTTAGTTTGTTTCCGATTGGCGGCGAAAACTGGGACAAAGCCTACACCGACCGTTCACGGCGGTGTAGGTAGTTTACCTGTTAAGACTGGGTGTAAGGGTGTAAGGGTGTAAGGGTGTAAGGGTGTAAATTATTCTCATCTTTTCCCTACACCCCTGTACCCTTGCCAAAACCATTGATTTTTCGTTTTCATGCGTAAGTCCCAATTAAATGTTTATTAAGCAAACACTATAGTCTTTACTAAGAAAAGTTAAGCTATTTTAAGTTTTAACTCCTTTTAATAGAGATTTATACCCAAACTGATATTCTGAATGGAACAGCTAGATTAAAGGATTTTACGGACATGAAAACTACCAAATCCCTGACACCAGTGCGTGAGTATATGTTTTTGGGCGGTTTCATCATGCTGACCAGTGCTAGCATCATCGCAGTCATGAGCGTGTTTTAAGATTAAAGGATTAAAATTTTAATCAAATAAAATTTACAAAACTTCACTCAATTATGAGTGGAGTTTTTAAGTTTGTGTAGAAGTTTAGGAGGAAGGGAAGGGAAGGGGAAGGGGGAAGGGGGAAAGGGGAAAGGGGAAGTAATATATGGACTATGGACTATTGACTATTAACTATGGACTATGGACTATTGACTATTGACTATGGACTATGGACTTAACCATGACTGAAGGAAAAATTTTACTAGAACCTGAAACATTGTGGCATCGGGTAAAACAACAGACAGATTATGCTTTAAACTGTGGGGCGCTGCTATCGATACCGACGGAGTTTGAATTTGTCGAACAGGATGGGGTTAATTTTTTGGTGAGAATTTTATCTAACCTCGCAAGGAAAAATGCAGCCAAGAAGAAGCAAGATAAGCAAGCTGCGGCTGGGAAAGATTTTAATCCTTTTCTTCCTTACGAACAGGATTTATTTGTGTCGGAAATATCCGATACTCATGTATGTATATTGAATAAATTTAATGTTGTTGATTATCACTTACTGATTATCACCCGCGATTTTGAAGAACAGGAAAGCTTGCTGACATTAGGAGATTTTGCGGCAATGTGGGCTTGTCTAGCGGGGATGGATGGTTTAGCATTTTATAATAGTGGCAAACTTGCGGGCGCTAGTCAAAGACATAAGCACTTGCAACTAGTACCATTACCTTTTACAGCTTCACAGCCGCAGATACCCATTGCACCACTATTAATATCAGCAAAATTTCAAGATAGCACTGCAACTATACCGGGGCTACCATTCGTCCATGCTTTCGCTAGTTTACAACCAGCTTGGGTAGATTCTCCATTGATAGGAGCTGAAGCTACTTTAGCAATTTATCATGACTTATTGCGTGCGGTGGGTTTAGGAATAGTCGATGGTGATAAACCTACGGGTGCTTATAATTTATTAGCTACAAGGGAATGGATGATGATTGTACCGCGATCGCAAGAACATTTCCACACCATTTCGGTAAACTCTTTAGGGTTCGCCGGTGCTTTGCTAGTGAAAAACGAGACAGAAATGCAACTCCTCAAACAACATGGCCCCATGACTATTCTTAAGGAAGTAGTCAGTTGACAGTTATCAGTTATCAGTTATCAGTTATCAGTTATCAGTTATCAGTTGACAGTTATCAGTTATCAGTTATCAGTTGACATTAGTTTTTCTCCCTCATCTCCCTCATCTCCCTGTTCCCCTCCTGGGAGGGGCTAGGGGTGGGTTACTCCCTCATCTCCCTCATCTCCCTCATCTCCCTCATCTCCCTTATCTCCCCCCACTCCCTCATCTCCCCCATCTCCCCCATCTCCCCCCAGTCCCCCCAGTCCCCTTTCCCCACTCACGCCTGTCTCCCACTCTCCCCCTTGACCACCGCAGAGGCTATTAAATGGGCTAGGCGTAGGGCTTCGGGAACGTGACCGCAGTCTGTGAGTTGTTGCAGGACTTGGGCTGTGACTTCAGGTTCAGCGCCGCAGACTTGAAAATAAAATGGGGGATGTTCGTGTACAGGGCCTGCACGGCGGATAACTTCTAAGCGTTTGTCTGGATATGGTAATCTTTGCATGGCGTGGATGATAGCTGTTAATCTGGGTTGCTTTCGCATCACGGCAATGCAAGGACGTTCTAGCCTTTGTGCTAATAAGGGTAAGTCAATTATATTGAAGCCACCTAAAGAAATTCCATCTAATAACACTACATGAATTTGGGAAAGAAATTTACCTCCTATGAGTAATTGACAAAGGGTATCTGTTGCGTTCCAGCCATCAGCGTCTATCTCTCCCCAAACCATACCCTCAAACCTTGTACCTGCACAAATGACTCCAGCGACTCCCACGGGTTGAGCCGTATGGCGCTCAAATGGCGCATCATCAAAACCTATAGCGCGGATTTTACGACGATTTCGCAGTAGATGTTCTAGTTCCATGATGTTTGCCTACGGCAGAGGCAAAATAATCATACACTTATCTAAATCTAGATTTACTCTTTAGGGGCTAAAACTATGCTTTCTGCACAAGGTATAAAGAATGTGTAGTTAATAGAATATAGCTAGAGAGAAAAACCCTTATGACAAGTTACCAAGAAACCGTGAGTAAAGATGAACTCATTGAAGAACTAATTTCCGAAAAAACTAGCATTAATCATGTGGAAATCATTGAAAATGTGATTGACTCCCTAGAACAAGATGATAGTGCAATGGTTAGCCACAGTCCAGAAGGTGGTTATCTGTGGAAGTTCAAATATGGGACTGTAGAAGTATTTATCCAACTGACTGGATCAACTGATGAAGACACTATCACAGTTTGGGCGGCGGTTCTCCAGTTACCAGCTAAGGATGAACCAAAGTTATTGCGTCATTTGTTGGAATTGAACTGTTCCAGCACTTTTGAAGCGCGTTTTGGCATTATTGAAAATAAAGTGGTGGTTATTTCTATCCGTACTTTGGCGGAAATATCTCCTGGGGAGGTTTCACGGCTGATTACCATTGTGGCTACAGTCGCGGATGACTATGACGAAGCTTTACAATCAGAGTTTGGTGCAGCTTAAGCAATTTGTGAATTTTTGATGGGTAGCAAGCAGGTTTGGCGACTAATTCCTTTGTTAGCAGCTTCTGGTGTTGTGCAGATGGCTATTGACCGTTGGTTATTAGAACAGCATCAAGCTGGTAAACATCCACCCACTCTGCGATTTTATACTTGGTCGCCACCCGCCATTTCTCTTGGTTATCATCAACGCCAATATCCCGAACATTGGGAAAATTTAATTTGGCGAGGTCAAAAGTTAGATTTGGTACGTCGTCCTACTGGTGGGAGAGCAGTGTTACATCAAGGTGATTTAACTTATGCTGTGGTAACATCTGGATTGAGCGGTAATCGTCTGGCAGCATACGAAAAGATTTGTGAGTTTTTAATTCAAGGATGGAGAGCGATCGCTATAGAATTAAGTTATGGTACAGCCGGGCGTGGTTACATCCACAATCCCAATTGCTTTGGTACAGCTACAGGTGCAGATTTAGTTTTACCAGATGGCACTAAACTAATTGGTAGCGCTCAACTGCGGCGTGGTAATGTAATTTTGCAACATGGTTCTATGCGTCTACAACCAGATGCAGAATTGTTTGCTCAGGTATTTGGTGCAGCATCGTTGACACCTGTACAATTAAACTTGAGTGTAGAAGAGATTATCAGGGCTTTGACTACTGCTGCTAGTGATTGTTTTGATATGCAGTTGGAAGTTAAACCATTGTGTGTAGCTGAATGGAATGATATAGCAGGTGACAGGTGACAGGTGACAGGTGACAGGCAAGGGAAGCTTGTTAATATCAGGGTTTTATGATCTACCTATGTCCTAACCTATGTGGCTACTGCTATATTTTAAGTAGCTAGACAACAGGCGATCGCTATTTATGTCCGACTAATTGCTTACGATATGGTTGCTTTAGTCGGTAATAGGTAATTGTTTGTTACCATTACCAATTACCAATTACCAATTACCTATTACCTATTACCTATTACCAACCCCCAAGATATGATAAGTATTTAAGCGGACATGATATCAAGCAGTAACTCTATATCTTTGAATTGCCACTTTTTTTGATAACCAATTAATCCGCCAATCTTCATATATTTTTGAAGGTAAGATTTTCTTGATTTTCATTAATCTTTTGCCATTTTTTAGTTGTAGCTGTTGAGGATGATTATTTTTATTTGTCCTGAAAAATGTATGAGTCTGAGGAAATACCAAACTAATTATTCTGATAAATGAAATGAGAATAATTTTGAGAGTTTGTACATATAAATCAGGGCGTAACAATGTCATAGAAAAATCCAGCTTTAATGCTTTATATAAGCAAAGCAAAGTCTGCCAATATTTGCCAGATACGCTACTTTTACGAGCTATATAGATATAAAAAAGACTACAAGACCAGCGATAAAGCACATGAGGAATTTCTGGATGTTTTTGCTGAATTAATGCTAATACAGATTGCTGAGAATTTACCATTGAACTATAATTATGAGACATACTACTAGTAGTCTGACGGTAGCCAACGAGAAATTCTCGTACTACTCTTACTTGATACTGTTCGGCAATGCGTAAATAGAGATCCCAATCTTCACAACCTTGACAGCCTTTGGCTTTAAATTCGCAGTCATACAAACCTACCCTATCAAAACAACTACGACGCACTAAGGTAGAACTGGCATTTCCTAAGAAATTTCGATATAGTAAGGCAATATAAACGTCACCTTCGTACTCAGAAATGTGAAAATCACCATTAGGATTATCTGCTTCATCAATGACGACTGACCAAGAATAAACTAGTCCTACAGATGAATCAGATTCTTGAAAACGTTGGACTTGCTTTGCTAAATTTTGCGGATACCAAGTATCGTCTGCATCAATGGGAGCAATAAATTCTCCTTTCGCCTGTTTAATGGCTAAGTTACGTGCCGCAGCTACGCCGGCATTAGGTTGATGTAATAATTGAATTCGATGATCCTGCTGCATAATTGATTGGACGATCGCAGATGTTTCATCTTGTGAACCATCGTCTACAACTATGACTTCGATGTGGGGATAAGTCTGATTAATAACTGAATTTAAGGTTCTTTCAATAAACTCTGCTGCATTATAAGCTGGGATAATTACTGATACTAATGGGCAATTATTTCCTGGTTTTGTGAATAAAGTAAATGATGCACTCATAATCGTTACTAGAATCAATTTGCATGGAAAAAATTTAGCTTTTATTTATCAGTAAAAACTCCCGTAATTGCTGACCGATGGCTTTTAGAGAAAAGGCTTTTTCAGCGCGATCGCGGGCTTTTTTATCCAGTTCATCTTCCCAAGGTTGGTTATCTAAAATGGAACCAAGGGCTTGAGCTAAGGCAGTGCTATCTTCACGGGAGACAATCAGACCACCGGATAATTGCTGATTCTGTAAGATGTCTGGGATACCAGTGGCATCAGTAGCTACTACGGGGAAACCTTCGTGGCGGGAAGGGAGAGTGTAGATATCCGCAGCTGATAAATAAGTTTGGATCAGAGTGCGATCGCGGATATATTCATTCATATTCATATTCATATTATAATTAAATCGCCCCAATGTAACAGGGCTATGGTATGTGATGTCATTCCTTTTGCCAAAGTGAAGCTGTTTCTGTTCCTAATCTTTGTGGCTGGTGTAGGTAATAACTAACCCAGGTCAATGGACTGAGCAATTTACACAAAATTCGCCGTTGACGATGGGATAATTTAGAAAAGGCTACATCATGATTTAGCACAGTTAACGGGTTGATAAATGTAGCAGATTTCTTATAAGGTAAGTTAATTAAATCTTGGAGTTCTGCTAAGGTGTAACCGCGTCTGACATGACCCCATTCTGCCATGACTTCGGCTTCACTAGGACAGATAGATTGCATAAATTTGTAGTAGGGAAAGCGCCAATTTTCATTGGGGGTACTAATTAATAAAAATCCCTGGGGACGTAACACTCTTAACGCTTCTGATATAGCTTTTTGATCATCTGGTACGTGTTCTAATAAATCGAACATTGTTACTGCATCAAAGGACGCATCTGCAAAGGGTAAATCTGTTGCATCACCACAGACAAAGCTGACTTGTTCTTGTTGATTACAAGGTGCTTTGGCGTATTCGGGATTGAAGTCTATGTTCGTGATTTTTGCTTGGGGATAAAGTAGAGATGTTAATCCACTTTGTCCACCACCTACTTCGAGAATTTTTGGTAATTCTTGGTCGGGGGCGATATGATGAATAGCACGCATCTTTTCTCGATAAAAAAATCCCAGAGTTAGCGGTTCGGGAAAAGGATTGCTAGCTAAAAATTCCTTTAAAGGTTGTTTAAAATGATGGGTTTTTGTAGATAAAGTAACCATATTCAAGCACCCAGATGTATCTGTAAAGTGATTATTTTGCATGATGCCAAAAATCTAATACTGACTCGCCTACGAGGAAAGAGGCTTTGATTTCTCCCCCTTTCCTGCGAGAGAAGGGAGTTGAGGGGTGAGTGGCGTTAGCTTTTCCACTTCTGTCCAAGCTGGTTTTTTCCTGTGGTTGATGTAAAACTTAATTCCTGATAGACAACCAAGTATTTCTGTCAAAATAGAACTAGAGCGTAGGGAAGAACCATGTTTGAGCGATCGCAAAATTGCTGCTACATAATATTGAGGCAAAGTCACACACAAACGCCGCAAATTTCCCCAATGTTTGTAGTTAGCAAACTGTACTAATAGCGCTGCTACATGACCACGCATATATTGATAAGCTTGGGATTTAAAAGCATCGATGTCACGGCGATGGTAGTGAAAAATTACAGACTGTGGTTCATAGCGACAAATCCCACCTCCAGCTAGGATTCTATACCACATTTCTGAATCTTCACTACATCCAGATGCGCCTGCGCCTAGTCGTTCATCGAAGTACCCGACTAATTCAAATGTTTGACGGCGAAAAGCCATGTTTGCACCTGCGCCAATGCGCCACACCGGAACACCCCGATGCTGCATATTTGCAAAAAACCGCATATCATAGTTGATGGCGCGGTATTCCCAGCCTGAACTTCCTGAACCTTGATGGAAGATATATTGCGCTTCTGTTTCCAGTTCCGCCGGAAGCATCAGTCCGGTAACAGCTAGGACTTGAGGATTGATAAAAGCTTGCTGTAAACGCACACACCAGTCTGGATGAACTTCTACATCATCATCTGTGAAAGCAATAATCTCTCCAGTTGCATGACGAATACCTGTATTCCGCGCTATGCTTAGTCCTGGTTTTGGTTCTAAGACGTACTGTACTTGGGGTATTTGTGCAACTATCTCACGGGTGGTTGCGTCTTTTGGTGCATTATCAACGACGATAATTTGTTGTGGTGGTTGAGTTAAATTGAGTAGCGATCGCAAACATCGCGCCAGTGATTCTGCTCGGTTGCGGGTACAAATTATTACCGATATAGAGTTATTTATTGGTTGGTTGTTGATTTGTTGAAGTTGCTGGAGGGGTTGCTGTAAAGCCAACAAAGCTGCAAATTCTGGTGGTTTATCCCAGGCGGGATCAGGATGAACCACGGGTAAAGGTGCTTTGAACCCATTTGCGAGTAAGCGATCGCCTACAGTTGGTGTGATAGTCTCTATAGCGAGGTTCCGCAATGCGCTAGCGCTGAGGGGTAACTGGGAAGGGAAAATTTCGCGATCGCCAAGGGGGATACCCCGCCACCAAAATACAGCATATATCCCTTGATATTGAGGTTCAGGAGTTAATTCTGGGATATCTTCACTCAAGTCAATATGTAGTATTTTCCAAGGAGCAAAATTACTCATGAAAATTGCCTCCGAATAGTTTCAATTCGTTTGATAGAACGTGGATATTCCCCAAAAAATCCCACAACTCCACCCCACATTTCTGCCAGAATCATGTTTGCTGGTAATGGGTGTTTTCCCCGCAAGCTATCTCTTAATTGCTTGAGTTGATCCTTCACCCACCACAATATCAGACTGCGTAATTTAGAACGTTGAGGCGGATCAGTTTGATAAGCTTTCATCACAAAAGCCATGAATCCTAATCCCCAAGTCCAGTATTGACGATGCAGTTTCTCATACTCCCGCCGATGTTGATGGTAGATTAAATATTCCGGCTCATAAACTAGGGTATAACCTGCACGAATTACCCGATAAAAAATGTCCAAATCTCCGCCACCAGGTAAAGGCGCACCAGTATCTAACGCCTCATCAAATCCGCCAATTTTTAATAAGATGTCTCGCCGAAATGTCATATTACATCCTGCACCAAATATCCCCGCGCCACAGGGATGGAGGGGATTTCCAGGCAAAATTTGACCGTAGCGAATCTTTTTAAATCCACGTCGAAATCCGCCTCTTTGTTCAAATAAGATTTGCGCTTGAGTTTCTAATTCGTAAGGTAATACTAACCCCGTAAAAGCCGCAGCATCAGGATTTTCTCGCCATGCTGTCATCAATCCTGTTAACCATCTTCTATCAACAACTACATCATCATCAAGGAAGGCGAGAATTTCCCCATTTGCTGAATGTAGAGCTTTATTTCTCGCAAAATCTAGTCCTGGTTTTGGTTCTGTTACATAACGTACCCAAGGTAATGATGCGACCAATTTTTGAGTGCGATCGTCAGCAGGAGCATTATCTATAACTAAGACTTCTAACCCTGAACCTTGTTTGACTAATTCCTGTAAAGATTGCAAACACCGCGCTAAATTTTCCGGTCGGTCTTTCGTACAAATAGCAATAGTTAGTGAGGGGAAGGGAGTATGATTAACAATTGGACTTAATTCTTCTTGGAGATATTCTTGAATCAGCTTACTACCAATTTCTTTGGCAATTAATTGGGCTATTTCTTCGCTAGAAACCAAACTGTTCACAGGAAATTCTTGCAAGACAAATCCCACAGGCTTATCCTGGCGGCGCACAATCAATGCAATACCTGTATTATCTGGAGATAGGGAGATGCTAGGCAAAGGTTGTGTTAATTCTATTTCTTTAATCCTATAGGGCATAGCTATTTATTAATTACATTTTATATATGAGCATTGCGGTGTTGCAAATTATAAAGTTGGGCAAATAATCCATTTAACTTGAGTAAATCTGGTAATTTACCTTGTTCAATAACTCTTCCTGCGTTCAGCACAATAATTTTGTCTGCTTGCTCGATGGTGGCTAGGCGATGGGCAATCACAATTACGGTACGATTGTCACTGAGGGTATTCAGCGCTTCTTGAATTAAATGTTCAGAAATACTATCAAGCGCATTTGTGGCTTCATCGAGAATGAGAATTTCCGGGTTGCGGACTATAGCGCGTGCAAGCGCGATGCGTTGTCTTTGCCCTCCTGAGAGACGCACACCGCGATCGCCGACTTTGGTATCATATCCTTGAGGTAATTCGCTGATAAATTGGTGAGCATTTGCCAGTTTAGCTGCTTCTATAACCTCTGCTTCTGTTACTCCCAAACGACCATAGGCGATATTTTCCCATACCGTTGTACTAAACATATGCACATCTTGACTGACAATAGCAATTTGATTACGCCAGTCATGCAAATTTAGTTCCTTAAGTGGATAATCGTCAACGTAGATTTCTCCTATTTCTAAATTATAAAATCGACATATCAACCCAATGATTGTAGACTTACCCGCACCAGAAGGCCCTACTATAGCTGTGGTTTTACCTTGAGGTATGACAATAGAAATATCTTGAACAGCAGGCTTTTCTGTAGCATTGTAAGCAAAACTTACAGATTCAAAATATATGCCTTGCTTTAATTTTTGGAAGTGAATATTACCAGAACGAATATAAGGTTTATCACTATCATCTAATAGAGATATCACATCATCTACCGCACTAGACAAAGCAATTAAATTGACTTTTGCCGCATCTAGTTGTTTGACCTGCGGCTGTAAGCGGTAGAGAATGAAAATAAAGGTTAATAATCTTGGTAAAGAAGTTCTATCTTGTAGTAATGTAATAACTAAAATACATACTAATAAAATTGCCGATAAAACCTCAGAAATCGGGTTAACACTGGCGGAGAGAGCATCAAGTTTGAAGAATGTATAACGTACATTTTTAGAAGCTCTATCGAAACGTTCCTGCTCATAATCTTCCCGTCCAAAAGCGCGAATTACCTTCATTCCCGCTAACCCTTCCCACATTCGGTTTGCAAGAGCAGAATTACTTTCCACTGCTTGTTGTCCTAAATACTTTACTCGCCTTGTAACTAGCTGAATAGTAATAGATATTAATGCCATCAAAATAGCCACTAATACAGTTAATTGCCAAGAAAGTAATAACAACAAAATTGTAAATACTGAGATTGTACAACAATTAATAATGAGGCTGACAAATGCCGATAAAGCCTGACCAGTCCGCCAAGTTTCAGAAGCCAAGGTATTCATCAGTTTACCTGATTCATTACCTTCTAAAAAACTGTAACTAATGCTTAAAAGCTGATGAAAAATTCTTGAGCGCAGGTCGTGACCGATACGCGAATTAAACCAAGCAAATAAAATACTATTACCATAAATCAACAAGTTTTTGATAGAAATACTGGCGACAATAGAAATAGCAATAATTATCAGGCGATTATTAGGAGAAACATTAACAAATATGTGATTGAGAACACCTACTAAAAAACTGTTGTTACCTGTGGTTAAAGATGAACCATCTAAACTTTGCAGCAAAGGAATAAACAAGCTAATGCCAATTCCTTCAAAAAAAGATGATAATGTCCCCAGACTAACAATTACAGGAATTGACCAAGGATAAAGCCTTAAAATCGCTAATATATTTGTATATATATTCTTTTTTTTCATTTTTTCTAGTTTAAAAGAGCTAGGCTCAAGATAATTATTGATATCAATTAATCCTAATTCTGTGCCAAACCAGACCATCTTTGAGACAAGATGATATCATATATTTTCCAAGGGCTTGGCTTTTTATCTTGGATTTTAATTTGACTGACATCAGTCTGCTGATGATAGTTTGAATTATCATTTAAAGGCGATAGAGACAGAGAATCGCTGTTAATTATTTTCTTGACTATTTGCATCAGCATCTGCAAAATACACTTATATACTCCTGTATGCCAAAGCAAGAGAAAATCTAGCCTCACTGCTTTATACAGCCAAATTAGAGTCTGCCAATAATCCTCACATTTGAGACTTTGCAATGCTAAATAGTAGCGAAAATAACTAGCAGACCAATGAAATATATAATCAGGTATTTCTGGATGTTTGCCGCGAAAATCGAGCATCATTAAATTATAGGACTTTGCCATCGATATATATGACCTAGACATACTACCACTGACCTGACGATAGCCTATTAAAAATTCTCGTACCACTGAGAATTGATAATGTTCAGCAATGCGTAAATAAATATCCCAATCTTCACATCCTTGTGCATTCTGACTTTTTAGTTCACTATTAAAACCGCCCACTTTGTCAAAACAAACGCGACGAATCAATGGTACACTAGCATTACCGATAAAATTTGTGTACAACAGATGTTTGTACACCTCTCCCTCTACACTATGTATGTGGGAATAATACCAAGAATTATATTTGCCAATAATCGCGTCATTTTCATCAATTAAAGCAGACCAAGCATAAACTAATCCTACAGATGAATCAGCATTTGCTAGACATTGCACTTGTTTTTCTAGTTTTTGCTCATACCAAATATCGTCAGCATCAATTGGCGCAATATATTCTCCTACAGATTTTTCTATTGCTAAATTACGGGCGATCGCAACTCCTTGATTCGGCTGCTGGAATAATTTTACACGATTGTCTACCTTAGCGATAGATTCGACTATCTCAGTCGTTTTATCTTGAGAACCATCATCAACAACTACAACTTCGATATTGCTGTAAGTTTGAGATAAAACCGACTGTAATGTTCTACCTATAAACTTTTCTGCATTATAGGCAGGTATGATAACTGAAACCAAGGGAACATCTAATTTCATTTGCTTTGAGTATTCCTCAAAATTAACTAAAATTTAGCATTCAAGTCTTAACAGAGAAATAATAACCATGAAACATTGAGGGGCATGATCAAGCAAAAACACCTCTAACAGAATCACGATCAAGCAAGTAAATTCACTAGTAGTAGAGTAGTTTGCATCTATGCCTTTCACCTTACCAGAATTTTGTCTGTATTTTGCTGCGATCGCATTTAAAGTTTTGACAAAGTAGCGTTACAGAGCAAACTTATCAGTGCTTAATGTAACCTAATATAATTCTGCTCATGTTTCAATGTATGACAAATTAAAGCAGATATACCGTGTTATGTAGAATATGGATTATTTTTTATACATAAAATAAATCCTAAAAAAGTATTATTTAAATTTATTTTTTCTCTGTGTTACGGAGACTTTGCTCAACACGTCTCCTCTGTGCTTTTGCGCTCAAAATAATTTATTCAACCACAGAGGTGCAGAGTCACAGAGTTAAGATGTTCCACAAGAATTTTTTGACTATCTCATTCAACCCCTCTAGCTAAAAACAAACTTGTCTCTAGATGAGAACGTAAGCTAGGGGAAACATCCCTTGTACAATTAAGACAATCTATTAGTAACTTATTAGCATCCCAATACTGTTGTAAATCTTGTAAATCTTGCTGATTAAACTGCCAATTCAAGCCAATTTGACGAGCATTAATCATCAAATTTCGTAACTCTTCCGTCCAAGCTTTTCCATTAGCTAACCACCAATTTTTTAAACCTTCTCTCCCTTCGGTAGTAGCAGGTAACTGATGTTTGAGATGTTGTAATGATGTATGTAAAGGGATTTCTTGCACTAACAAATGTTTTACATCCAGAGCTAAATTTAAGGTGGATAACCTAGCATAGAAAATATCAGCCGTCATTGTCAAACTTACAGTTAGTGCATGAGTCAAAACCAAATCTAGAGCTAATTCCATAGACAAACTACCAGTAAACTGATGCTCTAAAGTAATAGCTAAATCTTGATTACAAGCTAGAGGATGTTCTGGAGGTAAAGCAATAGTAAAATAAAAAGCACGCACACTACTACCCTGATAGATAGAACTTACTTGAGAAGATTTGCGTTCTACCCATTGCAGAAAATGATATAACTTAATATTGCTGATAGCCAGATTATCAATTTTTTGTTTGATTAATTTTAATAATTCATCTGCTGGCTTGAGCATCCATACAGATAGTAAAAGTACATTACGCCAACGTTTATCACACAAATTAACAGCTAACTCTTGCAGCTTTTGACTATTGGCGTTAGCCACAATTTCTTTAGCCGTAAAATACTCTTGAAATATTACATAAGAAAAAGAATAGATGCCTTTTGCTCTTTCAATTAATAACCCATGTTGCAATTCAATTATTTTAATAACTTCTCTACTCTGCATTTCCAAAGCATCTGTATCAGTCGTTATATTTTTTTGATGGAGTAAATAATCAGTGATAATTTGCTGGAGCCTAGTTTGTCTGATCAAGTAATCTCCCTGAGAAAAACTACTTGCTGCTATCCGACTAAGTAGCTTAATTTTATCTAACAAGGATAAGTTAGGAACCACCTGGCTATATTCAATACCTTTGACTTCATACCAACGCACAAGTAGTAAATCTAATGCTTGCTTATAAATTTCAAAATGATGGCTAGGAAAATCTGTATATGACTGAAACACTAAACAACAAAAATTTAATAAAAGTGGGTTATTAGATAATTCTAAGATATGGGAATTTTCCGGTAAATCCAGTTTCTGCATGATTGTTTTTGTCAATATTTGCGAAGTAACTGGAGAATTTTTAGCAACCGACAAGAACCACTTATTGACAAACTCAGCAATTTGTACTGGATTTAAATCAGCAATTTCTACTTCAGTAAACCCATGAAAATTAGCACAATATAAAGCTGAACGACAACTAATAACTATTTTATTTTTATAAAATTTGTTAATAAAAATACGAATTTTATTCAGAGTCTTGTCGTAATTCTCTCCTATGGCTTCATCTAAACCATCTATCAAAACTAACGCTCTGCCATGAGACAATAATGTACTCATATCTGTTTCGGAAATTCCCAAATTCAGCAAATAATTATGTATATATTGAAATAAACTAATCTGGCGAGACTCCTTAACATCTTCAGCAAAGCTTTTGACATTGATAAAAATTGGTACATAATCTGGTTGAAAGGCTCCTTGAGCGCAACTCAGCGCAACTGATTGTAAAAATGTAGTTTTACCTGAACCTGGTTTACCCAATAAAATCATTTTGGCATATTTTGTAATAGCTTCTAAACCTGGAATTGGTTTTTGACATTTTGGGGTAATTGGCTTTTGTAAATCATTAATTTCTAACCATTGCTTACGAGAAATTTCCTCGCAAACATTGATATCAATATAAATATCATTGAGGTAGATGGGTCGAGCAATATCTAAAAGGTGTAATATACCACATTGAGCTTGAATTCTATCGTGATGAATAGAACGCAGTTTCTGCACCAAATCATCAATATCTAGTGAGTTAGACTCATAACGCTCTAAACATAAACTAACTTCAGCAGGCTGTTGAGAAATTTCTGAAGTGTCTAATTCTAGCGCAGAGCAAATATCGTTGAAAACATGACGGTCAATAGGTTTACCCGTAAAAAATTTCCAGATAGACTGACGTGTTTCTAAACCCACTTCCGCCGCTAGATATTCTTGCGTCCATCCCTTACGCTTAAAAGCTTGCTTTGCCTTTTTTATACCCTCAGCAGATGCTTGGAGCGATCGCTTGATCATGATAATACCAATAAACTACTGTATTAGTTTGCCCATTTGCAGACAAAATATACAACTCGTACAGTAAGTTATACAAAAACCCAGCGCGATCGCAAACATCGGTTGTCCATAATAGAACTTGAGTCAGCCAAATCTACATACCCAACTAGCTTAGAGCATTGCCCAAGGAGCGATTCTCATTTTGAGCAATGCTTAAGCTTTTATTAACGGGACTGGGGACTGGGGACTGGGAAGAAAAATTTTCATCACATCTTTGTGTGATTTATCAAGTATTTCTCAAAATAAATAATCCATTTTGTGGGGACAGTCAGATATATTAGTCCAGACAAAAAGCAAAGACAAAATATTTTTCCATCTGCGTATATACTGTTAACTTCTGTCTGCATAAATACCTTTTTTAGCCGTACTGCGATCGTGCCACACTTAGTAGAGTGTGCAATGATAACCTGCTGATAGAAATTTCTCCCTGAATCATCTACTTAAGGCTTATACAAATAGTCACATATAAGTTATCGAAAGGTAGATTTATCAGCTATCTCGCCTGATAAGCCTCTGAAATTTCCAGATTTTTAATACCTCAGAGAGAATTAGGAAAAATATGTCAGTTTTTTGACCAAAAATCTGATTTTATTTTGATGATATTATCTATCATGATAATGTTACTAATAAATTTTATAAGCAAAGATAAATGTCAATGAAAACATGATTTTGATTGACAGAGCATTTCTATTTGACTTTTGAAAAAGACGTAGATTTTGGTGGACAATGCCCACTAATTCAACGATACGAGCTTTTTTCAAAAATCACATAAGTTTGCCATATAAAAGTTTGTTTATATAACATTTTTAACTAAACCATAGTGTATAGTGAAGCTTGCTATGAATTATTAATTGAGATAAGTAGGTAAATGTAGCCTTTCAGCCCTTATATTCTCAACTATTTCATTAATTGCAATTAGTATTAATGAAGAAAATTGTCATGAATATGGAAATTTTAGATATTGAGTAAACCGTATGCTGCCAAATCAAGAAGATGTCATTCCACTGGAATCAACTACTCTCCCTCCTATCCCTATTCAAGAGATTTATGAGGATAGAGCATTAACAGAAACAATCATTTCTCCTAGTCCGAAAAGGTTTCTGACAATCATTTCTAAATCAGATATTCGCCATAGTCTCAAGGTATTAACTTTTGAGAGTGTTTTCGCTACCATTTTTTATAGTGTTATTGGCGGCGCATTACTCAGTAATTTCTTGCTAGAGTTAGGTGCTGGCCCAGTAGAAATTGGTTTGCTGGCGGCTATTCCGCAAGTGGTGAATTTACTTCAACCTTTAGGCGCTTATCTAATAAACCGCAGCCTGAGCTTTCGCCAGTATAGTGTATCTATTTTCCTCCCACCTCGGTTGTTGTGGTTGATTCTTGTACCAGCAATTTGGCTAGTGAGATCATCTCATATAGCTGGACAGCAGGTAGTACAGTTAACATTAGCAATTCTCTTAATAGGTAATATTATTGAAGCTTTGGGTCGTGCGCCTTGGCTGGGTTGGACGGCTGTGTTAGTACCGCAAAAATTAAGGGGACGGTATTTTGGTTTTCGTAGCAGTATTCTTGGCTTGACTAATTTTGTTGCTGTGCCACTTTTAGGTTTGGTGGTATCGGTTTGGCCTGGTGGAACGCTTGAAGGTTACGGCGCAATTCTGGTTGTAGGAATTATACTGGGAATAATCAGTGTAAGTTGCCAAATTTGGATGACTGATGTTAATCCCCAGGTGTTGAAAACTGAGGATTCCGAAACAACCCAACCCCAAGGTATAGATTTTAGCTTGCTCAAAGATACTAATTTTTTAAAGTTTGTACTTTACTTGAGCATTTGGTGCTTTGCGGTGAATGTCAGCGCCCCCTTCTTTAACCTCTATCTGCTAGATAATCTGAGTATAGATATTAGTGTGGTGACGATTTATCATGGCTTAGGTACGGCGGCAAATATGTTAATGCTGCTTTTGTGGGGTAAATTGGCCGATCGCATCGGTAATCGTCCGCTACTAATATTAGTAGGTGTCTTAGTAGCTGTGACTCCTCTGTTGTGGCTGGCGGTGGGAAGCAATCAAATTTCCTTCTGGGTTTACTTACCCTTGCTACACATCTTAGCGGGTGGAACTTGGGCAGCGATCGATTTGTGTACTAATAATATGATGATGGGTATAGCACCCATACGTTATCAGTCTGGTTATTTTGCGATCGCCGGCGCAGTTGCTGGTATAACAGGAGCAATAGGCATCACATTCGGTAGCTTTTTAGCAACTTTTCCTGCTATTGGTGGTTTGCTGGGGCTATTTGTTCTCTCCGGCTTACTACGGATGCTTGCACTCGTACCCTTAGTTTTTGTTCAAGAACAACGTTCTATTTCGTTGGTGCAGTTAATGCAAATGCTGTTACCAGTTAAGCAGCCAGTAGATTTGGTTAATTGAAAATCAAAGTTTGAAATCAGCTAAACTTAGAAAATGACAAAACAGAGATAAAAACTTGGTAAGCTTCAACTTGTTGCCGCTAAACTACCATCTTCCATATTTATAATGCGATCGGCAATGTCAAGAATACGGTTGTCATGAGTAACTAAAACAATAGTACAACTTTGTTCTTTTGCTAATTTCTGCATTAGGTTAACTACATCTCTACCCGACTTACTATCTAAAGCAGCCGTGGGTTCGTCCGCTAACAGAATTTTGGGATGACTTACTAGCGCACGCGCTAATGCTGATTGGAAACCCAACTGCATAAACATAAGAACATCAGCAAAAGCAATACCAGATATTGCTACTAATAACCGACTTTTTTCATATCTTAGTTGTAGCCATCCTAAAGGTGTTCGTCGCTGTAGCTGTTGAATAAAGCCAATCATAATTCAATTTCCACTTCGATTTGCAAATTACTAAACTTAGATGCTATTTCGCTAGAAGGTTTATTTAGCCTGATGTACACTTCAACCACTTTGGCATCAATATTCTGGCTAGGATCTGTATTGACTAGATTCTGCTTACGTACCTTTGAGCTAATCCAATCCACATTTCCATATAGTTGATTTGGTAAAGAATCACTGATAACTTTAACTTTTTGTCCCGGTCGCACTTTACTAATATCAGTTTGGTAAACCTCTGCAACTGCATACATCTGACTGGTTTGTCCAATCTCGACAATGCCATTATTTGAAATTACTTCTCCAGGACGTGTATATATTTCTAGCACTTCACCATCTTGAGGCGATCGCACATAAACTTGTTTGAGTTTTTCTTTTGCCTGATTTACTGCTGCAATGGCATCTGTGACTTCGGCTTCTGATACTTGCACATCTACAGGACGAACTTCGGCTATTTTTTCTAACGTAGCTTTGGCTTCGCTAATTTGGTTGTTTCCCGTAGCGACAATTCGATTAAGAACTGTTTGTGCTTCGCTAATTTGCTTTTTTTGTGTTGCGTCAATTCGTTTTAGAACAGCTTTCGCTTCGTTTCTTTTCTTCTGAGCGGTTTCCAATGCCAAACCCTTACTTTCAAAGGTGGAGAGTGAAATTGCACCGTTATCGTATAACTGCCTGCCAAGACTTACGCTCACTCTTGGAATTATTAGCGCTACATCTTGGTGGTTCGATGTTAAATGACAAGGAATTTTGTCGATTAGATCAGTTATTTGTGACTAGCGTTTGGGAGTTAGCAGAAAACTAAACAAGGCTAATGTAGCCAGAGAAATACCAGCAGTTACCCAAAAGACACCATACATACCCCATAACCCAAAAGATATTCCTGCAATTACCGGCCCTATTGCTTGACCCACTGCTTGTACCGTAGCATTGACCGCCATAAATCCAGATCGCGTATTGTCTACCGCTAATCCTGCTAATAATATTTGGCTACAAGGTATTGCTAAAGCTTCAGCCACACCAAATAAAGTACTAGGAACAATGAGCAACCAGGGATTATGAATTGCCGGAATAATCAACAGAGCGATCGCAATAATCACAAAAGCTACTTTAATGAGAGTTATTTCCGATGTTCCCTGCACTAACCTTCCCAACTGCGAAGCAACCACCGCTAGGGATACTGACATACTGGCTAAAATCAAGCCGATGATTAATCCCGAAGTACCAAAATTAACTCCTGCGAGGATTGGGATGTAAGTCATAAAGGCTCCAGATTGAATTGCAAATATGGAACCTAGTACCAACAGCAGTCCTAGCACTGTACGATTGTTAATACTGTGCCAAGTATTTTGTAGATAAATTTTGAGACCGCTCTTTTGGCTAGGGATGGGTTTTTTGGGAAGCTTGAGTACCATTAAAATCAACATTATTAATGGAAAGGCGCTAACTGCTAGTAAAAATGGATATCGCCAACTAAAACCTGCTAATGCCCCACCAATAACTGGGTAAATCGCTGTACTCATGCCAATCATACTGACGTTTAAAGACATTGCCGTGGTCAAGGCTTTGCCCCGATACATCATACTCATCATAGAGAGGGCTAGAAAATTTAAGCTAGTAACACCTAAACCTTGTATAAATCGCCACTCAAGTAAACTTTGAAAATTATGGGCAAAGGAACTACATCCTCCTGCAACAGCAAACAGCAACAAAGAAGGAACTAAGATTTTTTTTATCCCTACGCGATCGGCTAGTATGCCTAAAATGGGAGTAGCAATACCGATGGGTAGAAAAAAGACGGTCATTACTAGTTGAATTTCCGTGGATGAGACATGAAAAACTTTAGCTAAATCTGGAAGTATAGGTGCGATACTTGGCCCACCCATAATCGCAATCATGGTAACACTAATAATGATATAAAGATTGTAATCGTGAAGAGGATTTTTGTTGCTTGTAAAATCAGGTTGCATAGTTCATTAATAGATAGATTATTGTGCAATATGTCAAGTGTTATCAACCAAAAAAGAAGGCTTGAGAATGAGAGTTACCATTAATATCTACTTCATCTCATAGAGCGGATACAGCGTTTTTCGGGTAAATGAAGTACAGATGTAGGGCGCAGCACTTTTGTGTCCTTAAAATCATCTGTACCTCATTAAGCTACAATCTGCTGTAAGTATTGTTGTAAGTGTTCCATATCAGCAAACTGACTACCTAGATGTAAAATTGAAAGATGATTCATAGCTTGATAAACACAACGTAGTCATGAGACTTGTAGCGTCACGCACCAACCACCAATTGTGACACTTGCGTAAGTCCTGTTATATTTTGGCGTGTCTCTCCAGCTATCAAAACCCTGATTAAAAAGAAATTTAGGGCCCCAACAAGTAGGATGAATATCTGCTGATGTTGCCGATCGTCCCAAAGAATATTTTCCTAAAACTTTTCTTACTCTTTCGGGATTATTATGAAAAAAATTAACGAAAGTAGTAATGGTGTATCCTCTGAAGGTGGTGTTAATTGCTTTGAATTGTTGGTGAGTTCGCTATCTTCAAGAACTTGATTATTTTGATAGTTAATATTTTCAACTGTTTGCTTTTCTTGAACGGTACTATGGTTATTCATTTTCTTCATGGCAATTGTTTGTTTGAGTTCAAATGGTTAAGAAGAATCATGCTTAATACCAATTTTTTCTGACAATGCCCATATTTTGAAGTCTTAAATTCTTGTAAAACAAGAGTTTAATTGCAGATATTCTAGGCATATTTATAGAAAAATCGTATTATGTATGCACTTTAATAACACAATCTACATTAGTAGAGACGATCGCTGTTTCACTAGATACTTGTCTTACTAAACTGGTAGCATCCACAAGCAAGCATGATTCTAATTCAGCATCTCTGCGAAAAAATTGACGCAAAAATTGAAGATTTCAGTAACTGTCCTGTTGAACGCTTCACATTCTCTAGTTCGATAATTCAATAAGCATCTCTGCAAATTATTCAATCAGAAGTATCAAACCAGGCTTTTAACTAGCTTATAAAGTGTGAATGCAAACATCACACACAAATTACTGATTTTTTATTTTCGGTGGTACTAGGCAATTTCTCGTGTTTTAGATGAACATTAACAAGAAAATTCTTTATTAAAATTACCTATAACCCTGCTCAAAGCATTGAATTAAAAGCTTTTCGGTTTGAGAATGTTCATTTATTACTAAAATATTAGTCATTGTATCTGCTAATATTTATTTTCTGAACCCTTGAGCATAACGGAGCGATCGCGGTTATTTAAAATGAAATATCTTTGCCTCCTTGATACGTGAATACTTATCATCAGTTGTTGAAAGCTTTATGCAAGTTTAGTATATATCTCTGCTCAAACAACTGAAACAAAACTCTGACCACGCACAACTACATAATACTCCTACGATAGATAATCAAGCGATGCCTTCTCTTTCAGAGACGCTAACGCGAACGGCGGGCTACGCCTACGCTAATCACTTGGCTTGATTAACGAAGGGCAGCGATGCCGTACCCACAGCGATCGCCAAGGGCAACAAAGCCTATCAAGCATACATGAGAGCTTTTTTGACTGCTGTTTGTTTATGGGTGACAATTTCATAGACTACTTCGAGTGCTGACTCAATAGATCCCTGAATCCACGCCGGGAACCTAGAACAGTGTTCGCCAGCAAACAAGAGTGTATTCTGCGGTCTAGCAGCTTCTAGATAATGAATATGGTGGTTAGATTCACTGCTTACATCGTCACCCCAAGGTATGGAGCATCCTCCACTACTCCATTCGTAACTACCCCAGGCGATGCTAGCCATATCCGTAACCATCTCAGGTGCTGCAATTTCCGGGTGAAGTTGGCTCACCACCTTTTTGACGTAGGCATAGCGCTCTTGCTCAGACATCTTTCCTAAGTAGTCAGCATCATCCCCGATGGTGTAACTAGCTAATAAGGCGCTACCTAAAGAGGGGTTGGTATTTACCGAAGGGTAATATGTCTGGCGGATGCCTTCACCGCTAAAAGAAGCCCCGCCTTTAATTCCATGCTTTTCCCAAAAGGGTTGGGCGCAGTGAAAAGCAACTTTGGTGGCTGGACAATAAGTGGTGTTATGGATTGAAGCGAGTTTGTTTTTGTCAAACCCCCTCAAGTCCATTTTGCGTAAGATTGAGAACGGGATCGTACACAACACATAATCGCAATGCCTTGTATGCAATTGCTGACCTTTTAACCAAGACACTTCAACGCCATCCTCTTGCACATGCAAACCTACTACCTTGTGGTTGCACTTGATCGGAGCCTTGATTACGGCTGCCAAAGAGTGAATGAGCTGATCCATACCGCCTTCAAGCTGTAATAAATCGTGGCTAGTCTCAACCAGGATGTCGCTAAAGAACATATCAAGTGCCTTACTACACTTAGCTCGAAAACCTGGGTTGGCTTTGATGAATCCATGAAAATCAATGCTTTCGTCATCTTTGCTGAAAAAAGGCTCTAAATCCAACCTCTCTAGCTCATCCATTAAGTGCGAGTTCAAGTCACGATCTAGACTTTCGCGCAAATTTCCAGGCGATATAGTATTAACAACTGTTTTTAACCAAGCCCCAAATAGCCGAGTTTTCTCACTGTAGCGAGTATCTAGAAAAATTCCTTGATAATGCTCCAGGGATATCCGAGGCCCGTCCTTCATGGAGAATATGTTTCGTTGGATATTGATTAAAGCATTTTGCTCCTCAAATACTGTGACAAACTTACGCAGTTTTTTCTCCAGCCCCATTTCTTGTATGTAGTGCAGGACGTGCTTATGTTCGCGGGGAATACGCATAGCTCCAAGTTCTGCATAAGGAGCTTTCGGATCATTCCCAAAGCGGTGAGTCCAGATTCTACCCCCAATGCGTGAACTGCCTTCTAAAATCTCGACTGTGTGACCTAATCGCTCAAGCTCATAAGCTGCTACCAACCCAGCAATACCAGCCCCAAGGATGGTTATGTGTTTGCTTTGTTGTGAATTTGACAGTTTGCAAAGATTAAGTATTGTCTTGGTGTCCATTTTTTAATTTCTCGAAATTACTATTTAGAAATATGATGTTGCCTAAATATGAGGTGAATTGGCGGTTGAAAACCCCTACCCCTCTAGAATCCTTATCCTGCCAGCCCTTCAGCTTAACAAGCCTGCCATTCAATCCAATCCTCAATACTTAAGGTTGATTGAGGTTGAGAAACTTGACAACAGTTTGTACATCTTTGTCTCCACGTCCAGAGAAATTGACTACAATCCGGGGACTACCAGTCAGTTGTGGGCAAAGTATTTCCAAGTATGCGATCGCATGAGCCGTTTCCAAAGCAGGAATAATTCCTTCTAATTGAGAAACCAGCTCAAATGCACTTAAAGCTTGTTCATCTGTGATACTGTAATATTCAGCCCGCCTAATCTCTTTGAGATAGCTGTGTTCAGGGCCAACACCGGGATAATCTAGCCCCGCACTGATAGAATGTGCCTCTACAATCTGACCATCTTCATCCTGTAGCACATAACTCATAGCACCGTGCAGAACTCCTACTCTGCCTCGTGTGAGAGTTGCTGCGTGCTTATCAGTATCAATACCTTCACCCGCCGCCTCAATTCCAATTAGACGCACAGATGGCTCATCTACAAAATCATGGAACAGTCCGATCGCATTAGAACCTCCACCTACACAAGCTAGAAGAATATCCGGTAGTCCTCCCCATTTTTCTAGGGCTTGAACACGAGTTTCTTGGCCGATTACTGCTTGAAAAAATCGCACCATCATTGGGTAGGGATGTGGGCCTGCAACTGACCCCAGAATGTAGTGGGTGGTTTCCACATTTGTCACCCAATCCCTGATTGCTTCTGAAGTTGCATCTTTCAGGGTTCCTGTTCCTGCTTCTACGGGTCTAACTTCTGCTCCCATCAACCGCATCCGAAACACATTCAGGGCTTGCCGCTCCATATCGTGAATACCCATGTAAATCACGCATTCTAGACCAAAACGAGCGCATACTGTGGCTGTGGCAACACCATGCTGACCGGCTCCTGTTTCTGCAACAATGCGCTTTTTGCCCATACGCTTGGCTAAAAGTACTTGCCCTAGAGCGTTATTAATTTTGTGCGCTCCTGTATGATTTAAATCCTCACGTTTGAGATAAATCTGCGGGCCTGTACCATCAGGTCTAGCGTAGCGGGCAGTCAGTCGTTGTGCAAAATAGAGAGGAGTAGCACGTCCAACGTAATCCCGCAGCATTTCCTGAAGCTCATTTTGGAATAGCGGCTCGTTGTGGTATTTCTGAAATGCCGTTTCTAATTCGGTAAGAGCCGACATTAAAGTTTCTGGTACGTACTTACCACCAAATTGGCCAAATCTACCAAGTGCATTGGGTTGCTGCTTGTTTAGTGGAGTTGAAAGAGCAATGGTTTGTGTGTTTAATAACATAAAAATCTCCAAAATTTTGTCGTGTAATTGTGTAAATATTTATCTCAAGACAGGGGTAATTGATGTCTTCAAATCTTTACTGAAATCTTTGATGGCTCGTAGTCCCCGCAAGGGTGTACCTTCTGCTAAACGTTGCACAAAGGCACTGCCGACAATGACAGCATCAGCACCCCAATCTCTTAGTTGACGAGCATGTTCTGCCTCAGAGACACCAAAACCAACACCAATAGGTTTGTTAGTCACACTCCGAATTACTTTGATCACATCTTGAACACGACTATCAATTTGGGAGCGCACACCAGTTACGCCTGTAACGCTTACAAGGTAAACAAATCCACGAGATTGACGGGCGATCGCTTCAATGCGCTCTTTTGAACTTGTAGGAGTTACTAACAAGGTAACTTCAATGCCAACAGCATCAGCAAGTTCTAGTACTTCTTTGGCTTCTTCCAAAGGTAAATCAGGAATCACTAACCCCTTAATTCCTGATGCAGCAGCTTGTTGGAGAAACTGCCCAATGCCCAAATTCAAGATTGGGTTATAATAAGTAAATAGAATAATTGGCGATCGCAAACTAGGAATGACTCTATAAGCCATTTCTAAAACATGAGCTAATCGAGTCCCTTCTTTTAAAGCACGGGTTGCTGCGGCTTGAATCATCGGGCCGTCTGCTAGGGGATCTGAGTAGGGAATTCCCAGTTCAATAAAGTCAGCACCGCTAGTATCTAAAACCCGTAAAGCTTCGGCTGTGATATCTAAACTAGGATCGCCAGCAGTTAAAAAGGGGATTAAGGCACATTGGTTTTTTGCACGTAAAGATTCAAAGTGTTGAGAAATAGAAGCCATATTGATAATCCACTCAAAGTTAATAATTACAATTTTTGGGTTACTTTCATGGAGAATTACTAGCAAAAATTCAGTTGAATATTTAAGTATTATTCATGTTTGCTCAATGCCTCTAAAAATCATAATTTAGGCATTAAACTCACAATTTTATAGTCATTTAAATTTGATGGTTTCTCATAATCACCATAAAACTAACGGAAGAACTATAATTACTTAAATTTTTGACTGAAGACTTAGGCGAATAAGCCTACTTATTTAGATTCAACAAACGATTTACAGCCTGTTCTATATCAGTTTGCCTCACTAAAGATTCTCCAACCAAAACGGCATCGGCTCCCCACCCGGCAACTCTAGCTAAATCAGCCGATGTATATAAACCAGACTCACTTACAATTGTTATCCCTAAGCTAGCTATTTTTTCTTGACGCTGTGTTATCAGGGATTGGGTTGTTGCTAAGTCAAGAGTAAAATCTTCCAAATTGCGGTTATTAATACCGATCAATTGTACATTTGGTAATGCCAGCACCCGGTCAAGTTCGCTGAGAGTATGTACTTCAATTAAAGCATTCATACCCAAATCTTGTGCAATTCCTATAAAATTCTGGAGAGCTTGATCGGATAAAATGGCGGTAATTAGTAACACTGCATCTGCCCCATTAACCCGTGCTAGATAAATTTGATATGGGTCAATAATGAATTCTTTGCACAACAATGGCAGTGCCACATTGTTTCTAATTTTTCGCAGATTCTCAAAACTGCCTTGGAAAAATTTATCATCAGTTAACACTGATAAGCAGGTAGCACCGCCGCGATCGTATGCTTGAGCAATCTTGATGGGATCAAAATCGGCACAAATGATTCCTTTACTGGGTGAAGCTTTTTTGACCTCTGCAATCAAAGTGGGTTTGTGAGGATTCTGTTGCAAAGCAGAGAGAAAATCCCTTGTTGGCAACGCAGCACTCACTTGATTTCTTAACACTTCTAGAGGGATCTGCTCACGTCTTTGAGCAACTTCTTGCTGTTTATACAATACAATCTCTGCGAGAATATGGCGTGATTTTACTGGTAATGCCGCCACTTGGTTGTTAATGGTAGTCAGAAACTCGGTTGTTTGATACTGACAATTGGACATATAGTTTTGAGGTGAACGAAATTTAGGTTAGTAGTTATTAATAAAGCAATTAAATACTACATCAACTTTCATGGGTGAATAAGTTCGTAGTCAGGACTAAAATCTTTAATGGAAACCTCACTACGAACCCAGTAAAGTTGTCTTGGCACAGTAGTAGAGTTAATTACTTGTAATTTGCGAGAACTGAGACAAGCTTTTTGGTTGTTAGTTCATTAACTGCATTTTGAATAATCTTCAGCCCAACCCCTCCCGCCAGAGTCATGATTGATTCTGGATGGAACTGAACACCCAAAATTGGCAGTGTTTGATGTTCGATAGCCATGATCACACCATCTTCGGCAATAGCTGTAACTTTGAGTTCTTTAGGAAGACTTTCTCTAAGAGCAAACAAAGAGTGGTATCTACCAACTTCAAATGATCGTGGGATATTTTGGAAAATGCTAGAATCAGCTTCTACGACAGAAACACGAGATAATTTGCCATGCTGGGGATAGTCGAGAACTCCTAGTTCACCACCGAAAGCTTCAACAATTGACTGTAATCCTAAACAAACACCAAAGATGGGGATTTGGCGTTTGAGGCAGACAGCAATTGTCTTTGTTATGTGGAAATCGCTGGGTCTGCCAGGTCCGGGAGATAACACAACCAAGTCTGGGCGTTCTGTATCAAAAACTGATTCTGAAAAGCCATGACGTAGTGTTTTGACTGTAGCGCCTGTTTGACGGATGTAGTTTGCTAAGGTGTGTACAAATGAGTCTTCATAGTCAATTAGTAAGACTCGTTTACCTGATGGGGTGCTAACTTGTTGATGGTTAATATTAGCGTTGTGTAAACAATCGGCAGCTTTATATTTAGCCTGATAGAGTGTCTGGAATAAAGCTGCTGCTTTAGTGAGCGTTTCTTGCGCTTCGGCTTCTGGGTCAGAGTCATAAAGAACTGTTGCACCCACTCGCACTTCTGCAATTGAATCCTGAAGTCGAATAGTCCGCAGGGTCAGACCAGTGTTGAAGTCGCCTTTGAAGGTTAGATAGCCGACAGCTCCACCATACCAACGCCGGGGACTATGTTCGTATTCCTCGATAAACTGCATTGCCCAGCGTTTTGGTGCGCCTGTAACTGTAACTGCCCAAAGATGGCTCAAGAAGGCATCTAAGGCATCAAACTCTGGTCGTAATATCCCTTCAACGTGATCTACTGTATGGATTAAATGACTGTACATCTCAATTTGGCGACGACCAATAACTTTAACAGAACCTGGTTCACAAATTCGAGATTTATCGTTGCGATCAACATCGGTACACATGGTCAACTCAGCTTCTTCTTTGCCTGAGTTGAGCAGCTTGAGAATTTGAGCCGCATCATCAATGGCATCTTTTCCTCGGCGGACTGTACCACTAATCGGGCAAGTTTCTACTCGTCTGCCTTCAACACGCACAAACATTTCTGGAGATGCACCAATAAGATACTCACCACCTAAATTTAGGAGAAATCCATAGGGGCTAGGATTTATTTGCTCTAAAGTTTGGAACAGTTCGCTTGGAGGATTTTCGCAGAATTCAAAGAAACTTTGTCCAGGAACAACCTCAAATAAATCACCACGACGGAAGTATTCAAGTGCTTTCTTAACTTGTTCCTCATACTCACCAGGTAAATGGTCAGAAGCTTGAGTAGGGGTATAACGTTTACCTTTGTAATCAATAATTTCTCCAGTGCGAGGCAGACCTTCAGTGCTACCGTACTTAGTTACAAATTCATACTGCAAACGAAATGCTTTTTGCTGATAGTAGTCAATAATTAACAGTTCATCAGGTAAATAAAGTACCAAATCCCTTTGGTCTTCTGCACGAGTTATATGCTTTGGCATCTGCTCAAACTGAAAAGCTAAATCATAGCCAAATGCACCGTATAGTCCCAAGTGTTCGTCCTCTGGACTGCTGAATACAGATAAAATCTCACGAATAATACTGAATACTGATGGCTGTTTACTCCTTTCTTCCTCTGAAAATAAATGTTTTGTTGTTTTAACGTATCCAGTTATAGAAGAGTTTTTTAAGTTAACTGCTATTAGTTGTGGGTGCTGATATAGGCGCTCTTGGAGATAAGGAAGCAACACCATGCCTCTCTGGTTATGTGCGGTGATTGTAAAGGAGTTAGAGCGAGTAACAAGTTCTAAAGGTGGATTAACAAAACCGATTCCCCATCTTTTATAACGCCCTGGATATTCATAGCTACTTTTGAACAAACCTCCACGTTGGGAATCAAGAGATGATAGGGTATCTTGAATAGCAGTATCTATTGAAGTCTCAATTACAAAGCGAGATATATAAATTTCACCTGCGGTTGTATAGTTATGGGTATCTAAATACATTAGCTAGTCCTCTCAAATTTATTAATGTAATTGCGAAAAATTTGAATCTGTTTAAGTTTCTCTAGATACTCATAGTGGTAGCAACTCTGGTGGTTGTTTTGGGTATTGTAAGTGGATAATTGTTGTGACTCCAACGACCAAAGAATTTACCCAAAACAACCATTTCTTTCATTAATTGGTCAAATGCTTCCAAAGTTAGAGATTGTGGGCCATCTGAAAGCGCTTTTGCTGGATTGGGATGAACTTCTATCATCATTGAGTCTGCACCAGCAGCGATCGCCGCCATAGTCATCGGTAATACAAACTCAGATTTCCCTGTAGCATGGCTAGGATCAATCATAATTGGCAAATGAGTTAGCGATCGCAATACTGGGATTGCAGATATATCCAGGGTATTCCTTGTATACTGGCGGTCAAATGTGCGAATCCCCCTCTCACACAAAATCACATTGGGATTATCCTCTGCCAAAATGTATTCTGCTGACATCAACCAATCTTCAATTGTGGCTGCAAGTCCGCGCTTTAAGAGTACTGGCTTACCTGTCGCTCCTACTTTCTTAAGCAGGGAAAAATTCTGCATATTCCGAGCGCCGATTTGGATCACATCTGCAACTTGAGCTACCTTGTCCAAGTCAGCTGTATCCATGACTTCTGTAATGATCCCTAAACCTGTAGCTTCTTTGGCTCTGGCTAATAACTCTAAAGCACTTTCACCATGACCTTGAAAAGCGTATGGAGATGTGCGAGGTTTATATGCTCCTCCTCGTAAAAACTGCGCTCCTGCTGCTTTGACTCGCTTTGCTGTTTCTACAATCATCTCTTCGTTTTCTACAGAACAGGGTCCGGCTACTACAACTAAAGGATGGTTTTGACCAAAGATTACAGGTTGATTTGGTGTGGATACAACTACCTCACTAACTTCACCATAACGAAATTCTAAAGAAGTCCGTTTAAATGGCTTATTTACCCGAATTATCTGCTCAATAAAAGGGCTGAGATTTTGAAGTTGTTTCGGATCAATTTCTGCCGTATCACCTACCAAGCCAATTATTACTTTATGCTGATTTTGGCATATTTTTGGGCTGATTTTATGACTACAAAGTTGTTCAAAAACACGGTCAATTTCTCCTGATGGTGTCTCTAATTTCATCACAATAATCATTTTATTTAACCTCCTTTCACTATGGTAATCATAGGTTTAGTTATAATTTATTAGTTTGATAATATTGTTTTTCAAACTCTCAAATATTAATCAGTCCAGTTTGTTTGTTTTATGCAAGATTATATAAGAGAGGAATTCATTTTGAGTTTTGATCCTCCACTTTTTATCAAGTTTTCATCTAGATTTTATGCAGTAGATTAGTTTTTGTATTGTTTTGTAATACAAAAATGGATAAAGCTAAAGGGGAAGGGTATAAAACCCTTCCCCTTTTACCCTTAACCGATAAGTGTTGTATACTATTACACTTGAAAACTGATACAAATACGTTGATAGAGGCGCAGCGCTCCTACAAAAAATCTATATGTCTCAAGATTTTAGGGAAATGGTATGACTATGAGTATTTAACGTTGAACTAATGTTTTGAAAATGCTCAAAAATATTAGCCGGAATAATATGTGTATTGAAGTTAGGAAAATCACGTACTGAGGCATGTTTATTTGGATCTCCAGTCATCATACGTATTAAATGATTTGTGCCTTGCTTAAAATAATAGGTTAAAGGAAATTTCCCCTGTCTGGTAAATGTCCAGGCATCTGTTTTCATTCCTAATATTATATGGCTGCCTGCATAAGTAGCATTATTTTGAATCAATATATCTTGTGTTATCAGTACTTCATAACATATATCCACATCATCTTTTAAAGGGATAGCTTGGTAAATACTTTGTTTGTTTATGTCTTCTCTAGTGTAGGTTATTTTAGTCTTATATCTTTGCCGCTCACCTGGGATAAATATCTCAGACATCCAGAGTCTATGTCCAGTTTCTTTTTCAGACCAGGGATTAAATAAACCATCTATGCGGCAAACATTGCGACGATAGTCAAACCAGCAATATCCTGAAGTAATCTGATCTTCTTCCAACATGGGTTGCCAATATGAAATATAGCTAGTACTCCATTGATCTGGAAGCATGGGTGGTGTATCGAGTCTTTTTTCAAATTCCATTGTTACTCCTTCGTGAGAGCGATCGCTAGTTTTTTCTCAATTATTTTCCGGCAATTTTTACAATGCTTGTCAATGCGTAAGTTCTATTTAGATACCTTTGCCCTAGCTCCTTCGCGTTTCAGCGCTTCACTCAGATTCTGACCAAGGGCAGCAGACAAAGGGGGTAAGGCGCTGCGACGTGCATTAAAACTTTCCGTAAGCTCCTTTGTGTTCATGTTTATATGGTCTTGAATATTTTCAAACCATAAACGACTTGCATTAGCATGATCGCGAAATAAATGCATAAGCGGTATAACTTTCGCGTTAAATGATTCTAGAGCAGATGGAACATCAGTATTTTCACTCAAGGCTTTGACTAGCATCTGTGCGCCTACTACTGCCATCGTTGTTCCATGTCCAATAGAGAAATGCCCTGATTGAAGTGCATCACCTAATAACACCAAGTTTTGGTCATAGGATGTTTGATGAGTGAGAGTCATAAAATTTCGCCACTTTAACCCCTCTTGTCCCAGCAGAGGACGACTTTCCAATTCATCTTCAAACACCTGTGCGATAAAAGTTGCAGCTTCTTCATCTGAAAGTTGATCAAGTCCAGCATTTAGATAGGTTTCTTCACTGCACTCAACCACAAAGGTACTCATATCGTTAGAATATTTATATGTATGTGCAATGAAAAGACCTTTAGGGTGAAGTTTGAAAATCAGGCTTAAATGATCAAAGATTTTACTGGTGGCATACCAAGTATATTTATTTTTGCCATATTCTATTTCCGGTTTCAGCGCCTCTCTAAAATAGTTAGACTTATGGTTGATTCCGTTTGATAACACGACCAAATCATAATTCTCTTGATTAAGTTCAAACTCAGACGTAGCAGGAGATGAATACTCAATAGCAATATCAAGCCGCTTACAGTGTTCTTGTAAAGAACGTAGCAGAGCGCGTCGTTCTACAGCACACATTGTTAGACCTGTGCTGATGATGTTGCTCTCGTTATGATGAACCAGCTTAAATTCGTCTAAATACTGAGCAGAGAGTTGATCGTAATCATCTAAATATGATAATGGGTTAGCTGGATGATGTGGTGCGCGACCAGGCAATACCACGCCCCATCCTACAACTTCCTGGGGTGTGTTTTTTTCAATTATTTTTATATCCCAGTCTGGTTTGAGTTTCTTCATCTGATAAGAAAACATTAATCCTGCTGGGCCTGCGCCAACAACTAGTATCTTCATTAATTTACTCTCCCTAATTTGTACCAAACGTTTTGATTTTTCTGAAAATTGTGCAACTCACTGTAAGGCATAGAGGTGAAGTAGAGTTTTTCTGCCATATCCGGCGGATAAATGTTCGGAAACAGATTGTGCATCATGCGTGTGTATTTGACACGCATAAAGAAAGTAGGATTTGAACAACTTAATACGTCATAATTAGCCTGTGCCATATATTGCATCGCATCTGCTTCTGCTTTTCTGAGTTGGGTAAATTCAGGTAGGCTTTTTTCAAAATCGTCATCATTTTTTTCCAATAGTTCAGAAAGTATTTGAGCATCTTCCAATGCCATATTCATTCCCTGCCCTAAAAATGGTGCTGTTGCATGAGCAGAGTCACCCAGTAATAATGCTTTGTTTTGGTAATGAAATGTACTAGACATGACATTGATCAAATCATTGCTCGGTTTTTCGATAAACTGTTTTATCATCTCATTGCGGATATCCACCGGCATCTGGGGGAGGTAGTGCAAAAATAATTGGGAAATATGTTCCCTATTTTGCATATGTAAGCTGATTTCCCCTTCATAAGGTAAGCAAATGGCAAAACTAATACTACCATCTGGAATAGTCGCTGCACGACCCGCAAGCAAGCCTTTTGAGTCCATTCCAAAGAAATATAATAAGTCTTTACGAAAGTTTAGTTTGTTAGCATCAGGTATAACTAAGGTTTTATAACCATGTCGAAAAAATGACTGCTGAAATTCAAAGCGACGGATAGTATTTTGCATGGCTTGACGAACTTTTGAACGAGCACCGTCCGCACCAATTATTAAGTCACCAGATATATTGTGAAAATCACCATTTTTATCTTCCGTAATGATAGATTTTTGGTCGAGATTAACATGAATACACTTGTGTTCAAAGTGATACGTTACGCCATTTATCAGAGCGTATTTATTCAGTAATTTTTGAAATGCGGATCTATCCAATGAAAGCGGCGATAAGTCCTCTATGGGAAGTAGTTTTCTAGTTTTAAATTTACCTGCCGCATAAAAGGACATACCAACTATGTACTCACCACACAAATCCAACTCTTTTTTGGGAATACCTGCGCCCAGAACAGCTTTTATTCCTCTTGCTGTCATACTGACACCAATTCCTTTGGAGCTTACTTGATCAATATATGAAGAGATGTCTTTTTGCGGATCGCTCCGTCTCTCCACTACATGAACTTCATGTCCTCTACGGGCTAAATAAATCGCGGCCAGCCCACCTGCCAGACCCCCGCCAGCAATAATAATTTTACTCATAATCAGCTTCTCTTAAAAATTTTCCTAATAAATAATTGTGATCTAGGAGAACGTAGTGAAACTTCTTGGCGCTCATTCATATCTGATGTTTAGGACTGATGATTGCTCATTTGACCTACATCTGTATTAGGGAAAGAGCTAGTCGGGATTGTTTGCCAATTCTTGAAAGAATCGACTGTAAAAATCGAACATCTCAAAGACAGTACTGTGGATCGCCTCGCATTCCCTAGCCTGATTTCCCAGACGCTCAAAGCGACGAGCGATCGCCTGATATGCTACTTCTGGTGTGGGAATATACGCGGGCGGAGTCGCGATCTCGAATGATGGGGCTGCGGTTTTGCCACGCTTCCCAGAGGGCATAGTCATCAGCAATTCCCCTAGAGGGCGCATCATACCCGTCATTACGTCAATAGCGGCATTCATCAGCTTCGAGCGGCGCAGGCTGCCATAGGGCGTTAACCCGAAATGCTGCACCATCATCTGCATCATCAGAAAGTAACACTCGTTAAAGATTTCCATCACCTTGCGAGTTTGGGGAACTGTAACGATATTGGTGTTGTAATCTTGATGATGCAATGTCGGATTCCGTATCGCGGGGTATGCTGGATTCCAAGGAACCTGGCGGCTAGTTCCAGCATCAGTTACCTGCTCTCGCACCAGAGCCTCAGCCATGCGTCGGAATTGCTGAAAGTGGGATTTCTCAAACTTAGGTGAGGATGAGTCACATCCTTCCCCTTGCTCAACAATTAAATCGATCGCAAAAAGCGCACTGTTAACGTCGTCTACTTGAAATTGGTAATCTGGGTGAGCTTTGTTAAAATCTTCACGCAAAAACAAGTGGTGTTCGCCACCAACACAACCTTTTTTGACTACAATTAAATCTGGAATTGTCTCCAACGCCGAGCGAATCTGACGGTACAATTCGCTTAAGGAACCATAACCGTGGAGGCGATCAGCTGCGGGATCTTTCAAGACAGGTTCGCCAACGAGTTCTTCTTCCAGAAAGTCAGGCCACTCGAAACGCATGAATCGTTGTAGGGTGCTGGCATTTAAGGGTTCGAGAGCAAAATCGACTTCAATAGGGAAGCGGCGATTGATGTTGCTAAAGTTAGGTGTCGCTGGGTAAAAAGGTTCACCCATCGCCATGAGAATGTTATTCACCATTAAAAAGTGGATCATTTCCTCACGGGATATATCTAGTAATACACCTCGCATACCGTAATCGCGCACTTCTTTTCCGTCACCACAAGCTAGGTGCAACTGCTCGTTTGTCCACAAACCCCGACGCACATACTCCTGACCTGTAGCGTAGTTGGGGATGGAGTATGCTGCATAAATGTATTGCAGCATAACCGCTATCTCCAGTTCCGCAGCATGTCGCAAAGCCACCACTAATTCATCACGGGTTTGGATGGTGCGCTGGGTGCGCTTTGGCTGTGGGACTGCGTTGGGAATGTAACCAACTCGCTGTTGATTAGCCAAGAATTTACGTAAAAGCATTGCTTTAGGCTGAGACATATCTCGCGTTGGTGGCATGTAATAAGTCTTGTTTTTGTTGCGAGGATCGGACATCTGCCACATCAAGCGGGCATAGTTTTCTACCTTGCAACGGTCAGCTAGGCTGAAAACCTCGGCTTTCATAAAGGAGAAAACCAATTCGTAATAAGCTAGGATTTGCTCATAGATCAGGTGGAAATTGACTGTCTCATCCTCAATTTTCTCCAAGTGCCAATCGTTTGTTAATACCCGGACAGCAAAGGAACCAGCACCAGACCAAAAGCCGAGTAAATCATCGTTATCGTAGGCAATAATTGCCTCGTCGGGATGGTGGGAATCGCCGGGTCGTTCATCGGATCGAGCCGACAACAACACCCTTGTAGTTCCTGGTTGGACACCAAGTAGAGTTACCCACCCACATCCCCTCTCATCCGTTGAGATGACACAACTAGGGGCAAAGCCGATTTCCTGCTGTTTACCTGGCTTGAAATTCACAATTTCCATTTCCCAACTATGGGGAAAATGGAAAGTCTCACCAACTCTAGCCGGGTCGCGTTCAAACTCATAGCGTAGCTGGGGCAATCCTTTGGGATTGTAGAACTGGCGCAGATAGACGGACTCAACTGGTGCAGGATTTCCCCGCACAAAAGACCGCACCTCTAGTTCCACAGCGTAGTCTTCACCCCGTTGCCAATTGGGGAACTCTAGGAACAAGCAGGCTTGATCTATTTGCAGGTTAATCTCTTCCTCTTGAAGCAGAATCTGCGGTTGTCCGTCAGGCTGCGTCGCAATTATACATAGACCCTGTTGTAAAATTTCATGACTCAGGTCTTCAAAGGGTTCCATTAGTGGTACATCTACAATGCCACTGGTAAGTTGATGTGCCTCTTGTTGATAAGCATCTTTAGGGATTCTTGCTACTAGCCGCAGGCTTTTGACTGTACGCAATTCTAATTCACCCAAGTCAAGCTTGGAAGCGATCGCATGAGTTGGCCCTGGCCCCGGTTTTGTCGCTCGCCCCAGACAAGGCACTGCTGTCACCATATTCAGGCTTGCCCCCTGGCGAGTCACCTGGACGGTAAGATTGGATAATTTCTTTAAGTCAGGTTGTAAGTGACGGGGAGTCAGTAGCCGACCATGTGGATAGGTGCTAAGTTCTCCCTCACACCACAAACCGATGGTTCCGTGCAGTTCCCAGAACACAGGCGAGTCTGGTTCCTGCGGTGTTGACATATTGCTCAAGCCGAATTGTACCACTAGCCCCAATACGTCGTCCCGGTTCATTGCCTCACGTAACAAGACAACTGTTGGTGAAAGCGCTGCTTCTTCGCCCCATAATAAATCTGCCGATGCTTTAGAGATGGTAAATTGATGCACCGCCGCACGCCCAAACTCACTGTTGAGACAATGTTCAGGCAATTCTTGGATGTGGTTGAAGTTCTGCCAACGGGCTGGCTGCACCCCCTCTACAGGGGCTGAGAGCATATTTGAGACTTCGTGGGAGCCGCCAAGACGACCAAAGGTTAGTTGACCTACCATAATTGTGGTAGTCCAGTTGGAGGCTGGATCGCAGTCGAAGATGCGGGCGCGATTAAAGGTAGTGGCTAAATATTCGTTGTAGTGACCCCACATATCGATATTACGTCCCACCACTGGATCGCACTGATCAACTTGTCCTGGTTGCTGTTGTGTGCTAACAATTTGTGCTTCAATAGCGAAATGACCATTACCCCCAAAGTCCCATCCCATCGCCATACTGAAGGGGCCATTTTCATCCCAATGACCTTCACTATTAAACCTGGTTCCTAGTTGGTAGAGGTATTCGTGGTACTCGGATACAGGACGGCGGTGGTCAAAGCGATCGCCGTTCATGTATACTGTATTTGTACTAAGATCCACTAGCCCATTTTTGTGTCCTGTAGGAGCATGAGTGCGTGCAAAGCCTTGAAAGTGCAATCGGGGAAAATCCAAAATGCTCATGGCAGATTCCTGAGAAATAAATGGCAGTATTTGCTTGATCTGGCTTTTCCTGCAAACTTTTTTCGGGCATTGCAGAATGCTAGTTTGAAGGTGGATCACCTCCCAAGAAAGCACAGCAGGAGAAGGTTCTTATATTGCCTTTCTTCATGCTTAACGATTTAAAAGCTATGTAATAGGCTTGATTTTAACCTTTGCGTACTTTTCAGGGTGCATTGAGCAATTTATGCAGATTGCTCATAATTTTACATTTTTTACACAATTGCAGTTTAGGAATATTCATAAACCTGAGTTAGACTTGCAGCAGAGTGATTCGACACTTAGGTAAGCAGGTTTTTGGCTAAGTTGACTACCTTATGCTTGTTTAACAAAGGCAGGGAATAATATATAAAAAAAGGGCGTTGCTGAATCAAGATATGAATTTGTCTCACGCAAAGGCGCATTCGCGCAGCGTCTCGTAGAGAAGGCGCTAAGTTACAAAGAAAAAGGACGGTCATTTTGCGATTTCATATTCTAATTCAGCAACGCCAAAAAAAGATTATCAACAAGCTGACACAATCATACTTTCAGGCGGAGAATATCTACGCCAAATTATCGCTTACCATTCATGATATAGCTTTTGGGCATGAAACATAATTTCTTCATTGGGTAGGCGAATCTTAGCGGGCTGGCGGGGGTAAGAAGTTTCAATGGCGTTGGTATCTTGCTCTATTACTGTTGTTACTGCACTTAAGACAAATTTCCCCAGTAGTGGTTTGAAAATTGGGTGCTTGGGTTGAATGTAGACTAAAACGAAGGTTTTAGTTTGTGTGGGAGTTTCTGGATACAACGCATGAACTTGCAAAACTTCACCAATGGGGAAAGTCGCACGAAAAGTTGTTAGTGCGGGAAAAGCATATTCTAATGTGCTAGTGTAAGTCTTGGGTGCAGTCAAAATCAGAGGATTGCGGAGGATATCATTCCAGGTAGTATCGTTACGGTCTAATTCTTGCACAACTTTTGCCCAATATCCGTCATACTCAAATACGGGGATGCGATTGGCTTTAATGCCAAATAACTCGCGGTGTGTGCCGCTTTGATGGTTGTAGTCATAGTTGATGGATATGTTGTCCAAAAAAGTACCCCGAATACTCTTTTCTCCAGCAACTCCCAAAAAACTCATACCTGCACTGACTTTGGAGATCAAATCTGGGATGGGAATTTTGGGATCATAGCCGCCGTATGTCCAAATACAATCATCTTTAATCACGATTTCCAGAGGATTTAACAGGGGTTGACTGCTGACTTTACCGCAATTGTGCAGTCTTCCCTGCCCATCAAACTCTAGCGCATGGAAAGGACAGGCGATCGCATCTTTATTTTGACAAATCCAGCCATCTGATAACGGTGCTTGCATATGAGGACAGATGTTATCAAGGGCAAACACTTCACCTTGCTGATTTTGCCACAGTACATAGTCCTGTTCATTAAGTGTGACTTTATAAGGTTTGTTAATGCCCAACATGGAACGATGGGCAATTAACCAAGGTGCACCCGGCAAAATTGCTTCCATATAAGTCTCCCAAGGATTAGTTTTAAGTTAGGGACATCCCAAATTTTCTTGTAGGATGGGCAGGACAGCCCGTCCTAGATTCTGGGCGGTAATAGAGTAAAATTGTGACAAAAGTTTCATCTTTGATTTTTAAAATACGACATATCATTCACATTTGTCAACTAGGAACGTGACTAAACCAGAACCTACCCCAATGCGCCGTCAACCCAAGCAAAAGCGCAGTCAACAACGAGTAGAGAAAATTCTCCAAGCAGCAGCAGAAGTTTTTGTAGAAGTGGGATATGAAGCGGCGACTACCCACATGATAGCGGCGAAAGCTGAAACGGCGATCGGTTCTCTATATCAGTTTTTTCCTGATAAATTGGCAATTTTTCACGCTTTAGAAGCTCGTCACATGGAACGGGTAACAGTTATTCATGCTCAACTAATGCAGTCAGCAGATAGGGAAAAGCCATTATCAGACTTTATTGAACTTGTGGTGAATACTTATGCTGAATATTTTGCCGATCCCATGCCGCGTATTGTGTATATTCAATATTTTCTTGCACCAGAGTTATTTAAACTATTTAATGAAAGCTTTAATGAGTGGTTGATAAAAGAGTTTGCTAGCTTGTTTCGCGGTTGGAATCCCGACTTAACTGTAGAAAAAAGCGAACTTTTAGCAGAAACGGTTCATTTATGTTACAACACCTTACTGTTCAATGCTTTACGCCAGGATAAGCAGCAAAGACAAGCTCGATATGCAGAAATTAAGGCTTTATTAGTGGCATACTTGACACCCTATGCAGAGCGATCGCCACAACAGGTAATGAAAGTAATGATATGTCCTCACTGTCATTCATCTCGGTTATCAAAAAATGGGCATCGCCACGGCAAACAACGCTATCTCTGCAAAGACTGCGGTAGACAGTTTTTACAGAGGCAGGAAACCTCATGCAATAAATTGTGACAATATCTGTTGTTAATCCCCAGAAAATACTTAAGATAAATAACGATCTTCTCAAACTGCGGAGAGATATCAGTGAAGAAAACGCTATTCCTCAATCCTCCTTCATTCGATGGGTTTGACGGTGGTGCAGGTTCCCGATACCAAGCCAAACGCGAAATTACATCATTTTGGTATCCGACATGGCTGGCACAACCTGCGGCGCTTGTACCTGGTAGCAAGCTGGTAGATGCGCCACCACATGGTCAAACTGTGGAGGATGTGCTGCAAATAGCTCAAGATTACGAGTTAATTATTATGCACACTAGTACGCCATCATTAGCTAATGATGTCAAGTGTGCTGAAGCGATTAAGGCAAAAAATCCCAGTGTAAAGATTGGTTTTGTTGGCGCTCATGTGGCAGTCTTACCAGAGGAGACGTTGCAGCAGAATCCAGTAATTGACTTTGTGTGTCGCAATGAGTTTGACTATACCTGTAAAGAATTGGCTGAGGGTAAGCCTTGGGATGAAATTAAAGGCATCAGTTACCGCAACCAGTTCTCCCAAATCCGTCACAATGAAGAGCGTCCCTTAATTCATGATTGGGATGCTATGCCTAGCGTCCTACCAGTTTACGCCCGTGATTTAGATATTAGTAAGTATTTTATCGGTTATCTCCAGCATCCTTATATTTCCTTTTATACTGGGCGCGGTTGTCCGGCAAAATGTACCTTTTGTCTATGGCCGCAAACAATTGGCGGTCATCTCTATCGCCACAAAAGCCCGGAGGCGGTAGGACGAGAGATGGCGGAAGCTAAAGCCCTATTCGGCGACAAAGTGCGGGAGTATATGTTTGATGATGACACATTTACCATCGATAAACATCGTGCGATCGCCATCAGCGAACACATGAAGAAACTCAAGCTAACTTGGAGTTGCAACGCCCGCGCCAATCTCGATTATGATACCCTCAAACAACTACGGGATAATGGTTTACGCTTGCTGCTAGTTGGGTTTGAATCTGGAAACCAAGATATTCTCAACCGCATCAAAAAAGGCATTAAGTTAGAAGTGGCGCGAGAATTTATGAACAATTGCCACAAACTAGGAATTACCGTCCACGGAACTTTTATCATTGGTTTACCGATTGAAACTCCCCAAACCGTAGAAGAAACAATCCGATTTGCTTGTGAACTCAGTCCCCACACGATACAAGTTTCCATTGCTGCACCTTATCCGGGAACGGAACTTTACGAACAAGCCAAAGCTAACAACTGGTTTACTAATCAATCTCTGGTAGCTGATTCTGGCATTCAAACTTCTACACTGCAATATTCCACCCTTTCCAGTGCCGAAATTGAAGATGCTGTTGAGCGAATGTACCGCAAATTTTACTTCCGCCCCAAAGCTATCATCCCCATTGTGCGGGAAATGTTGAGCGATCGCCAAATGCTGGTGCGTCGCTTACGTGAAGGTGGGGAGTTCTTCTCTTACTTGAAGGAACGGCGATTAACAGCGCAAAATTCACATTAAGGCAGGTGACAGTTGACAGTTGACAGTTGACAGTTGACAGTTATCAGTTGTCAGTTGTCAGTTGTCAGGAGGTAGGAGTTAATTATTTCTTCCTCATCTCCCCCCACTCCCTCATCTCCCTCATCTCCCTCATCTCCCTCATCTCCCTCATCTCCCTCATCTCCCTCATCTCCCTCATCTCCCTCATCTCCCTCATCTCCCTCATCTCCCCCAGTCACCCTTACAACAGAATTAAACCAAGTCGCACACCAACAGTAACAGCTTCGGTGCGGGTGGAAACGGCGAGTTTCTGGAAAATAGAGGAAACATGAAACTTGACTGTATGTTCGGAAATTTGCAGATTTTTGGCGATCGCTTTATTCCCCAACCCAGAACCCAGCATTTGTAAAACCTCAATTTCTCGTGGTGTTAAGGTTTGTACCGCATTCGGTGCTGCTTTTTCGCGGACAGATAAAAATTCTAAAATGTCTGGATGTAGGACAACCAAACCAAGAGCGATCGCTTCAATTGCTGTCAAAATTTCCAATTCTGTACTATTATCAAGTAATATACCCCGTACACCAGCACCTATTGCGGCTTCCGTATCGATTTGAGCCAATTCTTCCACAATCAACATCACCCTTAACGGGTCTTGTTCCTCTTGGATGAGTAGTAATTTATCCCAAAGGTCGGGAGAATCATCATCCAAATCTAACAGCAATACATCCGGTTGTAATTGCTTAACTTCCCTTGCTAGTACATCCACATCAGATACACTTCCCACAACCGTCATTTGCGGATCACTCGCCACCACAGCCGATAATCCCGCCCGTACTACAGGGGAAGCAGCAACTACCATTACTCCAATCATTTCCCCTCCACCTTAATAGTCATGAGATACAGATTGTGCTAGGGACAATTCTGGCTTGCCACAAGTTGGCAGAGACAGAAATATTTATTTAACGTGAGTTCGACCAGTGCGGTTTTGACCTCACCCCCAACCCCTCTGTCTTGAAAAGTTCTGAACGCCGGAAGCCGGCGCACCCTACGGGAAGCAAGCTACAGACTTTTCGCTCCTACGAGGAGAGGGGTTGGGGGTGAGGTATTTTTTCGTTTCTCCTCCCTCTCCTCGTAGGAGAGGGAGGTTGGGAGGGAGAGGTTCATCGAACTCACGTTTATTAAATAGAGAAGTAATACTACTCTCTTAAGACGTGAAGACCGATCCCGCTAATGATGCGACTCTCCGTAAAATGACGATAGAGAACAAATAGTTCCACCTGCATTCTCTGCATTTACATTTGGTCGTCCCTCAATTAGCCTATGCAACCAACTAATCCTAATCAATTTACCGAAAAAGCCTGGGAAGCGATCGCCCACACTCCTGAGATTGCTAAACAGCATCAACAGCAGCAAATAGAAAGCGAACATCTGATGAAAGCGCTACTGGAACAAGATGGTTTGGCCAGTGGGATTTTGACCAAAGCAGGTGTGAACTTACAAAGAATTAGCGATCGCACTGACCAATTTATCCAACGTCAGCCCAAAGTCTCTGGTAACAGCACCTCAGTTTACCTGGGGCGGAGTTTGGATACTTTATTAGACCGGGCGGACGGACATCGCAAAGATTTTAAAGACGAATATATTTCTATTGAACATTTATTATTAGCTTACGCCAAAGACGATCGCTTCGGTAAAGCTTTGCTACAAGAGTTCGGCTTAGATGAAAGCAAGTTAAAGAATATTATTAAGCAAGTTCGTGGGAGTCAAACAGTGACCGACCAAAATCCAGAAGGCAAATACCAATCGCTGGAAAAATACGGGCGTGACCTCACAGAAGCAGCCCGTAAAGGTCAACTTGATCCAGTTATTGGTCGGGATGATGAAATTCGCCGCACCATCCAAATCCTCTCACGCCGCACCAAGAATAACCCCGTGTTAATTGGTGAACCCGGTGTAGGTAAAACGGCGATCGCCGAAGGTTTAGCCCAGCGTATCGTCGCTGGTGATGTACCCCAATCTCTCAAAGACCGCAAGTTAATCTCCTTAGATATGGGGGCGATGATTGCGGGGGCAAAATTCCGGGGTGAATTTGAAGAACGTCTCAAAGCAGTATTAAAAGAAGTCACCGAATCCGGCGGTAATATAGTTTTATTTATTGATGAAATTCATACCGTTGTTGGTGCTGGTGCAACTCAAGGGGCAATGGATGCTGGCAACTTGTTAAAACCCATGTTGGCGCGGGGTGAACTGCGTTGTATTGGGGCGACAACCTTGGATGAATACCGCAAATATATCGAAAAAGATGCGGCACTGGAAAGACGTTTCCAACAAGTTTACGTAGACCAGCCTAGTGTAGAAGATACCATTTCTATTTTACGCGGTTTGAAGGAACGTTACGAAGTCCACCACGGGGTGAAGATTTCCGATAGTTCCTTGGTAGCAGCCGCTACATTGTCCAGCCGTTATATTAGCGATCGCTTCCTCCCAGACAAAGCCATTGACTTAGTAGATGAAGCCGCCGCTAGGTTGAAAATGGAGATTACCTCCAAGCCAGAAGAACTCGACGAAATCGACCGGAAGATTCTGCAATTAGAGATGGAAAAGCTATCTCTGCAAAAAGAAAGTAATGCAGCTTCCCGTGAAAGGTTGGAAAGATTAGAGAAAGAACTGGCTGACCTGAAAGAGGAACAAAGAACCCTCAGCGCCCAATGGCAATCGGAAAAGGATGTCATTACTAAATTACAATCTGTCAAGGAAGAAATTGACAAAGTTAACTTAGAAATTCAGCAAGCCGAGAGAGATTACGACCTCAACCGCGCCGCCGAACTCAAGTATGGTAAGTTAACCGACTTGCACCGCAGACTGGAAGCAACGGAACGGGAATTATCCCAAGCCCAAGGTTCAGGTAAATCTCTGTTGCGGGAAGAAGTCACCGAAGCTGACATTGCGGAAATTATCTCTAAGTGGACGGGTATTCCCATCAGCAAGTTAGTAGAATCTGAGAAAGAGAAACTCCTACATTTAGAAGATGAATTGCACCGTCGGGTGATAGGACAAGATGAAGCCGTGACAGCCGTCGCCGATGCAATTCAGCGATCGCGTGCTGGATTAGCTGATCCTAATCGTCCCATCGCCAGCTTTATCTTCCTCGGCCCCACTGGTGTAGGTAAAACCGAACTGGCGAAGGCGTTAGCCTCCTATATGTTCGACACCGAAGAAGCCTTGGTGCGAATTGATATGTCCGAGTACATGGAGAAACACGCCGTCTCCCGGTTAATCGGTGCGCCTCCAGGTTACGTAGGCTACGAGGAAGGCGGACAACTGACAGAATCGATTCGTCGTCGTCCTTACGCCGTCATTCTCTTCGACGAAATCGAGAAAGCCCACCCCGACGTATTTAATATTTTCCTGCAAATCCTCGATGATGGTCGTGTAACTGATGCCCAAGGTCATACTGTGGACTTCAAGAACACAATTATTATCATGACCAGCAACATCGGTTCGCAGTACATCCTCGATATTGCTGGCGATAACTCCCGTTACGACGAAATGCGCCATCGGGTAATGGAGGCGATGCGGAATAGCTTCCGTCCTGAGTTCCTCAACCGGATTGATGAGGTAATTATCTTCCACGGTTTGGATAAGCGGGAATTGCGGCAGATTGTGCAGTTGCAAGTGGAAAGGTTACGGGCGAGATTGGGCGATCGTAAGATATCTCTCAGACTTTCCGATGCAGCCCTTGACTTTTTGGCAGAAGTAGGGTACGACCCAGTGTTTGGGGCGCGTCCACTGAAGCGGGCGATACAGCGCGAGTTAGAAACGCAAATTGCTAAGGCGATTTTGCGCGGTGAGTTTAATGATGGGGATACGATTTTTGTCGATGTACAGAATGAAAGATTGTCTTTTAGTCGATTACCTGTTGAGGTGTTTACTAGTTAGTTGAAGGAAGATTAGCTCACGCAGAGGCGCAAAGACGCGAAGGAGTGTCTTTGCGTTTTTGCGTCTTTTAGGAATAATTATTCAGTAAAAATTTTATTCCTAGTAATCACTTTTCTCAGAAAGCAAAGTGATTAGGATGACACAGTTGAGTTTTATAAGTTAAAATTTATATTTTTAGAATGTAGTATCTACTGGCATGGATAACTTTTTATCTCCACAAGATTCAGGCTTCGTGTCTCAACCTTCTTCAGCAATTTTGCCTCTTGATGAATATAAATCGATATTTTATCAACTTAATGCTAAACCTGATACTGAAATACGCCTGCTCTCTGATGGTAGGACGTTTGGAAAGACTCTAGAATTGGCAGATATTATAAGTATTAACGAACGAATCGGATCTAAACTCAAAAATCATGATATAACTGCTGATATTACATCTCTCAACTTCATTCTCACAAACAAGAAAATAAAGGACTATTCTAGTTGGGCTGAGTTTGATAGAGAGAAGTGGGATACTGTGAATGAAAAGATAGAATCATTTACTATTAACTGGGATATTTTAATTAAATTACCACAGTACCAGCTTCCTCAAAGACATTCAATAAAATTAAGAATTGGTACGGTTATTCCACCAAAAGATGTATTTCAGTTATTGCTTACAAGTGATGACGTTTTAGAACTACTTGAAACAACGGCAGATGGTATATGTAAAATTGATTTTATTAATAATATTCTTGCAATAGAATTACTAAACATTATTAGCAACTGGTACGAAGGTTTAAAGGAATCACCAAAACCTAATATTATTCATCGATTTCTTAAAAGTCAAGGCTCGCTTGTAAGCGAAATTATTCGTTGTGCAACACCAATTTTACTATTAATTATTGCCTATATATACTCTGAATACTTATTTATAATTTTAGGTATAAAAAAGGATATATCAATTGATAACTTTTTTATATTTTTTATATTGTTAATAACAATTTTTACATTTGGTTCATTTGTTGGCAGAAAAATTGAGAGGTCTATAGATAGAAAAATCAATAAGTTTGAAGAATATCCAAAATTTTCGATTACAAGAGGAGACAAGAAAGCAATCGAAGATTACGAGAAGAATAATAAAAAGTTAACTATGGAAATTGCTACTCGAATTTTTTGGATCTTATTTAGTATGCTTTTTTCTTTTATTTTCAAACTGTTTATACAGCATATCTAATCAATAACTGGGTTATCCTGAATAAAATATTCTAGCCATTGCTATTTGGACTTAGTAGGGTGGGCAATGCCCACCAAAACCATGATACTTTAAGCAATAATCCTAAATTTATTGAGTTAATTGAGCGATCGCCCACTCAGCGAAGTTAGCTTAGGCTAGTTGTTTGTACTAAATTAAACTCAACCCAATTGTCAATCCGCGAACTACCACCTAGTCTTCCTCCTTGCAATGTGTACAGCAATCAAATGAAAAATGCTGTATTTTATAAATGTGAGTTTCAGATGTGAAAAAAGGCAATGATATTAAGCAAATACAGCTACTTACCATATTCTTTAATTCACTACTCAATAATTTCGTCATAGTCATTAGTGTCTTCTGGTAATTCTTTCATTTGCGCTAACACATCCGCCAAAGTTTTATCATCTAGCCATTGATGTCGTTCTTTGGTATAGTCTCCTTTACCAGGACTGAAATATTGAATAAACCGAATAGTATCGGCAACTCCTAAAGAATTAATTAAAGCATCATAGCCCTGTTTGATAATTTCATGTTGGGTTTTCATTATTGCTTTCCTCGGCTTGTATGATTTCAGCTAGCCATTGCACAGGATTGTTAACTTTAACGTTGATTAATTGATAGTTTTTTTGAGCTTTCTTGAAGAGTCTATCATCTGTTGTGAGAAATACATCAGCCTGACTTTTTTTCAGCGCTAGCGATGTGGATAGCATCATAGTTGAAGAATCCTAATTGTTGGAGTTCGGCGGCTCTTTTTTCAATGAATGCACTATTAAGAACTTTAATTTTAGCAATGCCAAGTAATTTTTTGACATTTTCTAGTCTTGATAAATCAGGTGTTTGGTTTAATTCAGCGATTAAAGCACTGCTGTTAATCAGTTTCCAAATCCCTGATTGACATTGACTTATAATTGTCATAACTGCCTGTGCTTCTAAATAAATACGCAACTGTGTCTGGTCATCAAATGGACGATTCAAACAACAAGCATCAAGATAGATTTTATATTGTTTGCTCATAGCGTTTAGTAATAATCTTAACTTACTGAGTTAATTGAGCGATCGCACAATCAGCGAAGTTAGCGTAGGCTTGGTTTAGGCTAGTTGTACTGAGTTAAACTCAGATCAGTAATGAAACTATAAGCTACGTATTTATACAGGAATAAAATAAGATATTCATAGAGATAAACTGATGATATCAGTAATAACTCTCAATTATTGCTTGGGAATAAACTTTAAGGAAGGTAAAATACAGAGATTATTGTGTGTTTCCTAAAATAGGCGATCGCCTTTATGTTGGGTCGGTTACTAGACGGACGGTATCGGATTATTCAAACTTTGGCTTCAGGTGGCTTTAGTCAAACCTATATTGCTGAAGACACTAAACTTTATCACAAGCACTGTGTGGTCAAGCAACTGAAGCCGCAAGCCAGTGAACCTACGACTTTGCGGTTAGCTAGAAGATTATTCGCCGCAGAGGCGCAACTTCTGCATGAATTGGGGCATCATGACCAAATTCCGCAATTACTAGCACATTTTGAAGAAAATGAGGAATTTTACCTAGTTCAGCAATTGATTGTCGGTCATCCTTTAAATAGAGAACTGACCCCTGGGCAAAGGTGGAGTGAGGATTATGTAATTAATCTGTTACTGAACATCCTTCAACCTCTAGCTTTTGTTCATGAACATCACGTCATCCATCGGGATCTCAAACCCTCCAACTTAATTCGACGACACAGCGATCGCAACATTGTTTTAATTGACTTTGGGGCAGTTAAACACATCAGTACTCAAGTAGCCAGTGTTCCAGATAGAACTAGAATGACGGTCAGTATCGGTACACCAGGATATATGCCCAGCGAACAGAGTCGGGGTAGCCCTAAATTTAGTAGCGATATTTACGCTGTTGGCATGATTTGCATTCAAGCATTAACCGGCTTAATGCCTGACCAGTTACCAGAAGATGACCATGCAGAGATGAGATGGCGACACTTAGTAGATATTAGTCCTGAGTTGGCAGATATCTTAGACAGAATGGTACGCTATGACTTTCGGCAAAGATACCAATCAGCAGCAGAGGTACTAACATCTGTACAAGAGTTGGCATCTTACGCAGCACAAGCACAGTTAAGCACCATAACCCTACACTCTCCACCCCCTCCGGTTCTGCCTCAATATCGTCAAGAAACTGCCTTACCAGCCGAACTTTTATCTAGTGAAATACCTACCGTAATAGCGCCCCACATAAGAGTGGGATGGGGCTTTTATCTCCAATGGGTATTTATCACTATTTTTGGTTACGTTGGAGGATTTTTAATCGGGTTTAACTTGTTAGCAGTAGCAGGAGACTTGGCGGCTGTTTGTTTTTGGGGGTTAGCAATTGGCGTGAAGCAGTGGTTAATATTACGTCTGAAAGTTTTCCGTCCTTCTTGGTTGTGGATATTTACAACTAGCCTATCTGTGGTTATTCCTTACTTGTTAGTAGGAGGGTTAAATAACTTTTGGGATTTTGCCCTATTACACGGATTAATTGTGGGGATTGCACAATGGCTAGTTTTACGGCGATTAGTTGATAAAGCTGGTTGGTGGCTATTAGTAAATGCCCTTGGTGGTTGGGTTGGAGGACTTATTTCTGGTGCGGTCTTAGTTTGGTTGTTGCGGCATCCAAAAATCTCCAATAATGGTTGATTATAACACAATACGGTTCAGATAATTACTTACGATATGGTTGATTGAGTCGGTAATGGGTAATAGATAATTGTTTGTTACCAATTACCCATTACCAATTACCAACCCCCAAGATATGATATACAGCAGTTTCAATATTCGTGAAATACTGTAGAGATTGACATGTAACGTCTCTACATTGTTTTGGGTTCTATGCTAGTACCTCATCTACCCAAAATATGCTGTAAAAAGCTTGTTGCAATAATTAACCTAAAAACTTGAGCCTGGTTGCTTGAGAAATTCTTCCTCTTCGGGAGTAGAAACACGTCCTAAAATAATGTTGCGATGAGGGAAGCGTCCAAAACGCTCGATGATTTCTAGATGTTGCAATGCGTATGTAATTGGTGATGCACTCTCAGGATCATCATTTAGTTGCTGAAACAGCTTCACAGACTGATGCTGATGGGCTAAGTTTTCGCTATGTTCAAAAGGTAGGTAGAAAAACCACCTTTGTACAGGGAGAAATTCGCGGTCATAACCTTGGGTAACAGCGTGCTGGGCGGCTGCGAGTGCTTTGGAGTCAGTTGCAAATGCGGCGGGTGTTCCCCGAAAGATATTTCGCCCAAACTGATCTAGCAGCAGAATTAATGCTAAACAAGTGGCGGGTGAATTTAACCAATTGTCTAGATATCCTGCTGCTGCTTGTTGATAATCTTGGAGAAATCGAGTTTTTAGTTCCTCATCTACTTCGGGGTTTTTGATAAACCAAAACGGCTTTGATTGACCATAATTAGGTTCATCAGGATGACCAAACCAGAATTGTAAGATACTCTGTGCTGGTGACATTACTTTGATTGATTTTGACAAATTACTTGTCGCATTTTCCGCATATTTGCGGGCAATTCCAAGTTCATCGCTTGTTGAATGAATATGGAAGGTACGGGGATATTAGGAGTTGCTTGGACACCGTAAATTAGCAAAGTTCCGTTACCGCAATCTTGTAGTTCTAAATTGGCTGTAAAGTCAATAAAAGTTCCCTTTTCCATACGGAATTGAATTTTTTGACCTAGCACTTCTACAACGTTAAGATAAATCTCGACTTGAGCTGTGAAAAAAAGGAAAGCTTTTTGTGCTGCTTGATACAGACGTTTAACTTCCCCACGCTGTAGAACTTCGCTTTTAGTCACGTCTGGAAAGTATTGTACCCATCGGGGGTAATCAGTGACTTGTTGCCATACCTGCGATCGCACCAAGGGTAAGTACATACAAGCAGACACCGCACCACCCCAAGCAGTATGCGATCGCGTTTCTACTAATATTTCACCCTGCATCAACAACTGTTGTTTTTCTTGACTCCAAGTCATATGAGTACCTTTAATAACTGAGTCGGAAATATAAGATGCAGACATAATAAATTATGGTCACTCCTCAGATTTTCCACCTTATAGGTTAAACTACAAATCATCTTTAAGCATGAAATTTAAACTAATCAATTCTAGTCCTACTTCAACGCCCAGGTTTTCTGCCACGAAGCATCTTTAAGTTATTTTTCCGAAAATTTACTTAAAAAACCGTATATGCAACCACAATATAAATTTTATTTAAAGTTAGATAAAAATAAATGGGAAGTGAGGAGTGGGAGGAGATGAGGGAGATGAGGGAGTGGGGGGAGATGAGGGAGTGAGAAGAACTATGGACTGTTGACTATGGACTGTTGACTATGGACTAATGACTATGGACTAATTCTCAAGAAAATATATGGAACAGGCAGGCCCAGATTTCTATAATGATGAGGCAGTTTTTGCCAACTACATGAGCCTTCGCCAGCGTGTAGATACGGCTAACGACACCTTAGAAAAGCCAGTGATAATGAATCTCATTCAACCTATTATTGGCAAACGTATCCTTGATTTGGGGTGTGGCGATGCGGCTATAGGTCGAGAACTCCTCCAGTCCGGCGCAGTTAGCTACCTTGGCGTTGAAGGTTCTCATAAAATGGCGGCTGTGGGGAAGCAGACACTCGCAGACACCACCGGAGAAATAATTCTCCAGACGATTGAGAATTGGACGTATCCCCAGGCAAGTTTTGATTTAGTCATTGCTAGACTCTCCCTGCATTATATCGCCAATCTCGCGCCAGTTTTCACCAAAGTTTTTCACACACTCTCACCTACAGGACGGTTTGTCTTTTCCGTCGAGCATCCCGTAATTACCTCATGTGACCAAGGCTGGACATCTGGGACACCGCGCCAAGATTGGTTAGTCGATAATTATTTTACGACCGGAGAGCGAGTCACGCATTGGCTCGGTGGTACAGTAAAGAAATATCACCGCACGGTGGAAGACTATTTTCATCTTCTGCAACAAGCAGGGTTTATTATTGATGATTTGCGGGAAGCCTGTCCGCAACGCGAGAACTTTTACGATATACAAACTTACGAAAGGCGATCGCGTATTCCTCTGTTTTTGATTCTCGCAGCAAGTAAACCAGCATAACAGGGAACAGGGAACAGGGGACAGCGTTGAAAGTCTTTGTTGAACGCTCAAAGCCTTTCAATAACAAGGTTGATACTCAAAACTCACCACTGTGCTATGAATGCCTGTTACCGTGACATTATACAGCAAAGTTGAAAACCAAAGGAAACGCAGTGACTCAATCTTCCTTAAACCGCAAATTAATCCAGCTTCTAGGCGTGCTGCTAGGCATTGGTATAGCCACCTGGCTGCTAAGAGGCTTTGGTATTCTCACCTTTATTCCCGGTGGAGTAATTTTACTATTTTTTCTCGGTGCGATCGCGATCGGTCTAATAGCCTACGCCCAAAAAACTTGGTGGCGTTTTTAGAGTCAATGGTCAATAGTCAACAGTCCATAGTCCATAGTCCATAGTCCATAGTCCATAGTCCATAGTCCATAGTCAACAGTCCATAGTCCATAGTCAACAGTCAATAGTCAACAGTTATTCTCCCCCACCTTCCTCATCTCCCTCATCTCCCTCATCTCCCCCACTCCCTCATCTCCCCGTTCCCCTCCAGGGAGGGGCTAGGGGTGGGTTACTCCCTCATCTCCCCCACTCCCTCATCTCCCCCACCTTCCTCATCTCCCTCATCTCCCTCATCTCCCCCACCTCCCTACTCCTTCTCAACCAAGGTAAAGACTGTAATTTCTGGTCGCGCAAACAAGCGCAGGTGCAAGCCTGTCATTCCCAAGCCTCGGTTAGTGTGTAATAGCATATTGCCTACTTGATATCCTCCTGCGTAATACTTTCGCGCCCAAGGTGGTAGAATCATTGGCTTGAAAAAAGGTAGGCGTATTTGTCCACCGTGTGAATGTCCTGACAGTTGTAAATCAAATCTTCCCGTAGCTGCGCTATTATTGGCAAAGTCTGGTTCATGGGCTAATAAAATTGCCGAACCATCCTTTGGTAATTGCTGCAATACTAAATCCAAGCGGTTTTTACCCATTTGTACATCATCCACCCCAGCAATGTGTAACTTAGCCTTGCCTCTTTTTATGGTATTAACAGTATTACAAAGATGAGATATACCACTTTGTTCGAGAACTTTGATTAGGGCGTTGGTATCGTTCTCATGGTCATGATTACCCAAGACTACAAAAGTTTGGTCTTTGGGTGTAAGTTGTTCTAAAGCAGGCTGAAGAGATGGAATCAACGACGAAGAATTACGGGTAACTAAGTCGCCTGTGATAGCTACTAAGTCCGGTTTTTGTTGGTTGACTAAACGAACAATACGCTGTAGGCGTTGCGTTGTCATCCACTGGTCACGGTGAATATCGCTGATTTGCACAATCCGATAACCATGAAATTCCGGTGCTAGATGGGGTAAAGTTAGTTGTAAAGAATTAATTTCAATCCAATTCGGTTCAATCAACTTGGCATACAATAGAGTACAAAATCCTAACCAAAATAACCAGCGAATATAAGGCCAAACGAATCTCCTGGCTTTGATGAGCCACTTGCGATTTTTCAAGACTTAATCTCCTAATGATGTGACTGCCAGTTATGCCGTGATGTGATTTCTTGAAACTTGGCGCTAAATCATCTAGGGGTGGAAAGAACTATAGCTGTAGTCACATATATGACAACACCTTAAAAGCGTAAATATCACCAACAGTAATGTTTTCCCCCAGTCGCCAATCCCCAGTCGCCAATCCCCTGCGATAAAATGTTAAAGATGTGATATATTATCTCTCTTAACTTACCCTTGGTTTATGGGACTGCCAATTGTTGCTATTATCGGTCGCCCAAATGTGGGCAAATCTACCCTGGTTAATCGTCTCGCCGGGGAACAAACGGCGATCGTCCACGATGAACCGGGTGTGACACGCGATCGCACTTACTTACAAGCTTATTGGGGCGATCGCGAATTTCAAGTGGTAGATACAGGCGGTTTGGTCTTTAACGATGACACAGAGTTCCTACCCCTGATACGCCAACAAGCAATGGCGGCGCTGACTGAAGCCAGTGCAGCAATATTTGTTGTCAACGGTCAAACAGGCCCCAATTCAGCAGATGAAGAAATAGCCGAATGGTTACGCCAACAACCAGTACCCGTGTTACTCGCAGTCAATAAATGCGAATCCCCAGAACAGGGATTGATTCAAGCTGCGGAATTTTGGCAACTGGGCTTAGGAGAACCATACCCGATCTCTGCAATTCATGGCAACGGTACAGGTGAGTTACTTGATGAACTCATTCAACACATTCCGGTGGTGACGGAAGTAGAAGAAACCAACGAAATTAAAATTGCCATTGTCGGACGACCAAATGTCGGTAAATCAAGTTTATTAAACGCTTTTGTCGGTGAAGAACGGGTAATTGTTAGCCCCATCTCTGGAACAACCCGCGATGCAATAGACACTTTTATCGAACGGGAAGGACAAAAATATCGTTTAATTGACACAGCCGGGATTCGCAAAAAGAAAAGCATTGATTATGGTACAGAATTCTTTAGTATCAACCGTGCTTTTAAAGCCATTCGCCGCGCTGATGTGGTTTTATTGGTAATAGATGCCCTTGATGGAGTTACCGAACAAGACCAAAAATTAGCCGGGAGAATTATCGAAGAAGGTAGGGCTTGTGTCATCGTCGTTAATAAATGGGATGCGGTCGAGAAAGATTCATATACTATCTACGACTACGAGAAAAATCTGGAAGCCCGGCTACATTTTACAGAATGGGCTGATACTATCTTTGTCAGTGCGCTGACAGGACAAAGGGTAGAAAAGATTTTAGAGTTGGTGGTTAAAGCCAACGAAGAACACAAGCGCCGCGTCAGTACCTCAGTAATTAACGAAGTTCTCGAAGATGCTGTAAGTTGGCACTCTCCCCCAACCACTCGCGGCGGTCGTCAGGGTAGAATTTACTATGGTACGCAAGTCAGCACCCAACCCCCAACTATCGCCCTATTTGTCAACGACGCTAAACGCTTTAACGAAAACTACCGCCGTTACATCGAAAGACAATTCCGCCAACAATTAGGCTTTAAAGGTACACCCATCCGCCTACTCTGGCGCAGCAAAAAAGTTAGAGATGCAGAAGTTGGTAGTGTCAACCGCGCAACTCGCGTTTAAGATTGGTCAACAGTCAACAGTCAACAGTCAACAGTCAACAGAGTTTCGGACTATGGACTATTGACTATGGACTATTGACTATGGACTATTGACTATGGACTATTGACTATGGACTTACTGCGATCGCTACCTTTAGGACTATACTTAGAACAGCCCCAAACTTGGTTACATAAACTCGATCCGCGAGTTAAGTTCATTTGGTTAATGAGTTTTCTTACCAGCTACAGTTTTGCCAATAACTTGTGGCGGGTACTACTGGTAGCATTATTAATAATTCTGACTGTCACTGCCCAAATTCCCCGACGAGTATGGCAACAGCAGATGGGCTGGTTATTAACATTATCATTTTTTGTGTTGCTCATCGGAGCCATTAGTCCTGATGCAATGGGTGTAGAATACCAACCACGCCTCCCAGCCAACCCCCAAGTTTTAACCCAGCCAGCCAACACAAATAATTCCCCAACAGCCCCAGAACCAGTAAAAAGTAGTAAAAGCTATAGTTACGTCTTATTTCACAAAGGCCCAGTCAAAGTCACCCGCCGTTCTCTAGATTTAGCTGTCAGCCTGAGTTCAATTTTGTTTACCGTAATCTACAGTTCTACCTTATATTTACTGACAACCGCACCAGAAGAAATTACATCTGGTATAGAAAGCTTAATGCAGCCCCTACGCCGATTTAAGATACCAGTAACAGAACTGACATTGACTTTAACCTTATCCTTACGTTTCATTCCCCTAGTTCTAGAAGAAGTGCAAAATCTCATCCGTTCTGTGATGACTAGGGCGATAAATTGGAAAAAACTCGGCTTAAAAGGTGCAGTTAAAGTTTGGATGATTGTAGCCGAGAGACTATTAGAAAACTTGCTACTCAGGGCTTCGCAAATGGCTAGCGCCATGACAGTACGCGGTTTTACCAGCCCCAACGAACACCGAGTCCCTTGGCACGATTTACGCTTAAAATCATGGGATTGGCTAGCGATCGCTATTCTTACCATATTTTGGGGCATCAGAATAGTCTTTGGCAATGAAATTTCATAGAAGCTAGGGACTGGGGAAGGGGAAAGGGAAAGGGGGAAAGGGGGAAAGGGGAAAGGGGAAAGGCACAACTGACAACTGATAACTGATAACTGATAACTGATAACTGTCACCTGTCAACTTTTCCCCAAACTGTAGCAATACCGACTGTTATCACAAACAGTTATTAGGAAAATTCGCCTGTTGGCTATTTTGCTCTAACAAGCGATAATTATGTAAACATGGAGAAAAGTTAGATTCAACAGCAGGATAAAAGTCTGTGCCAACAACTCCAAAGGGCGCATCTCAACGTCACTGGAAGCCGCCAACAAACGCATCAGGGATTTTCTGTGCTGCCAATGACAGTTGTGAGAGGGGGACAGTTGACAGGTAATAGGTGACAGGTGACAGGTGACAGGTAACAAGAGTTATAAATTCTCCTCCATCTCCCTTTTCCCCTCCTCTTAGGGGTTAGGGGTGGGTTACTCCCTCATCTTCCCCCACTCCCTCATCTCCCCCATCTCCCCCCACTCCCCCCACTCCCCACTGCTGGCTTAGTCTACCAATGAAGAATGAGATCAAGGTCTTCATAAGCACAATTTAAGGGTAAAATTTGCTGATTCTCACCTGACTGTATCCCAATATTCTGGCGCAAGAGAAAATATCGTCCGAATATGGGAATTTGATTGCAAAAAAAATTATAGATTCTGCTACTTGATTGATAGATGAATCCAGAAACCTCGGAAACTTACATAAATCACCCTACTTGGGGTTTGCTATATCGGATCTGTATGGTTGATGAAAACCAGGATCTGTTTACTACACTTTACGCCCAACGCTTGTTTTTTCTAGTAGTGAATGACATTAAAGCGATTAAGTTCCAGCCTATAGGACGCACTGAAGCAAGAATGCTGTTGGAAAATCGTTTACGGACTTTACGTCGTAATGGTCAATCACAGGAGTACGATCAGCTTCAGAGTGTTTTCCAACGCACCTTCCAATGATGAGTTCGATTAGCGAACAGGTTACTCAAATTCAGGCCTCCCTACCGCCTTCAGTCAGGTTAATTGCTGTCACTAAGCAAATGCCGACTGAAGTTATTCGTGCTGCCTATGCTGCTGGTATCCGCGATTTTGGCGAAAATCGTATCCAAGAGGCGGCTGCTAAACAAGCCCAGTTACAAGACTTACCGGATATTACTTGGCACTTTATCGGACATTTGCAAACGAACAAGGCCAAGAAAGCTCTAGAACTATTTGACTGGATTCACTCTGTAGATAATTTGAAATTAGCACAGCGCCTAGACGAATTAGCCCAACAGCTAGGAGTTGAGCCAAAAGTTTGCCTACAAGTGAAAATCCTTCCAGACCCCAATAAGTCTGGTTGGACTGTACCAGAGCTACTAACCGATTTACCAGCACTTGACCTTTGTAAAAATTTACAAATTCAGGGTTTAATGACAATTCCGCCCTTTGGTTTAGATAACGCGGAAATCCTTTATGTATTTAACAGCACTTGCAAATTAGCCAAGGAAATTGCGGAAAAACCTTGGTCACACATTCAGATGAATGAGTTATCGATGGGTATGTCAGGCGACTACCAACTAGCAGTGCAAGCAGGCGCAACGATGATTAGATTGGGAACTATTTTATTTGGCAAGCGTACTTAAGCAAAAGTACTAGTGCTGGGTCTACAGTATCGATTAGTGCTGGGTCTTGGGTACGCAAATTTGCTGCCCATACCAGTGCAATAAAATACTGTAAAATAAATTAAACAAAAATAAATAATCAACAAGAAGCACTAAATACAAATTTAGTCAACTTTCCATTAAGGAATTGTTGAGATATAATCTTGACTCAATTATTGTATCTAGGTTAATGTACAGGCGTTACCAATAACGCCATTTCATTGCCATTAGCAGTAGTAGATGCTACAAATAGCGATAAAATTAATAGGCCATTTGCCCTTTGTAGCGATATCAATAAGCTACATTAACAGTGAACCGAATTTTCAGAGGCAATTTGCAGAAGGAGTGCAACTAAATGAACAATATATTTTCTAAGCTACGAGACTTTGTAGGTCTCAACGAGCAAGTAGAGTACGAATACTACGAAGAAGATCCTGATACAGATAACTACCAAAATTTGTATCAACAGGAAAATCCTCAACCAACACCAGCAGAGGCTGCCCCAAACAATCGACGTTGGCGTGAACCCGTGACTACAATGGGTGATGACGTTGCTACAGGAACAAAATCGACTATGGGGAATGTGATTGGTATGCCAGGAGCAATTAACGGAATTTCTGAAGTATTAGTACTCGAACCGCGTACATTTGAAGAAATGCCCCAGGCAATTCAAGCACTACGTGAGCGTAAATCAGTAGTGTTGAACTTGACAATCATGGATCCAGATCAAGCACAAAGGGCTGTTGATTTTGTTGCAGGTGGAACTTACGCACTGGATGGACATCAAGAACGTATTGGCGAAAGCATCTTTTTGTTTACGCCGAGCTGTGTGCAAGTTAGCACTCAAGGTGGAGTTATTCATGAAGTACCCCAACCCCCCGCACGTCCTGCACGCACCGCACCAGCTAATCCCAGTTCTTGGGGCAACGAAGGCAACCGGATGGCACAATAAGGTTAAATTAGTCATTAGTCCATAGTCAATAGTTCAAAAATGACAATTGACTATGACTATTGACTATTGACCAATGACTAACGATTAACGACTAATGACAATAAAATTTGGTTTAATTGGTGGCGGGGTAATGGGAGAAGCGTTGTTATCCCGCCTTATTGCGCGAGAAATTTATCAACCATCACAAGTCATAGTCAGCGAACCGCAAGCAGCGCGACAAGCTTTTTTACAAGAAAAATATCATGTGGCTGTCACTACAGATAACAGCCTAGTATTTACTCAAGCGCAAGAGGTTGTATTCTTGGCTGTAAAACCACAAGTATTTAGTGCGATCGCCCAAGAATTAGCAGATATTGTAACAACACAAAAATCGCCCCTTGTCATCTCCATTTTGGCAGGAGTTTCCTTAAGCCAACTAGAAGCAGCGTTTCCCAATTCACCAGTAATTAGAGCTATGCCCAATACCCCAGCCACCGTAGGCGCAGGTGTCACAGCAATTACCTCTGGGGCATATACTTACGCTGAACATCAGCAATTGGCACAGCAAATTTTTTCCGCCGTGGGGGAAGTAGTGGAAGTATCGGAAAGCCTAATGGATGCAGTCACAGGACTTTCCGGTAGCGGCCCGGCTTACGTAGCCTTATTAGTAGAAGCCTTAGCCGATGGGGGAGTAGCCGCAGGTTTGCCAAGAGGAATTGCTAATCAACTAGCAATACAAACCGTACTCGGAACAGCCCAACTACTACAAGAAAGCAAAATCCACCCAGCCGAACTCAAAGACAGAGTTACCAGCCCAGGCGGTACGACAATAGCTGGGATCGCCCAACTAGAAAAAGCCGGCTTCCGTTCCGCCTTAATCGAAGCAGTCAAAGCAGCTGCATGGCGATCGCAAGAATTGGGGACGAGGGACTAGGGACTGGGGACTGGGAAAGCAGGGGAGCAACCCACCCCTAGCCCCTCCCAGGAGGGGAACCCAGCAGGGAAGCATGGGAGCAGTCTTTCCCCTTCCCCCTTTCCCCCCTCCCCCCTCCCCTTTCCCCAATCCCCTATCGAAGTTGACAAAGACTCGTTAATATAGTAAACAGTCTGCTTGAAAAAAATAATTGAGTGAATTATCCCGCGCCGTCTCCACAACTGGACTTAGGGTCGATATTTCCCTTTGATCTAGATCAGTTTCAAAAAGATGCGATCGCGTCCCTCAACGCGGGGCGCTCTGTTGTTGTGTGTGCGCCCACAGGTTCGGGCAAAACTTTAGTTGGAGAGTACGCCATCTATCGTGCTTTGGCACGGGGGAAACGGGTATTTTACACGACTCCCTTAAAGGCGTTGTCCAACCAAAAATTACGCGATTTTCGTGAGAAATTCGGTGCTGACCTGGTAGGGCTGTTAACTGGCGATGCTTCTATCAATAGAGATGCGCCGATTTTGGTGATGACCACAGAGATTTTTCGGAATATGCTCTACGGTACACCAATTGGACAAGTCGGCACTTCCCTAGTAAACGTGGAAGCAGTGGTACTGGATGAGTGCCATTACATGAACGATCGCCAAAGAGGTACAGTCTGGGAAGAGTCGATTATTTATTGCCCCCGTGAAGTGCAACTAGTCGCCCTATCTGCTACCGTTGCCAATAGCGACCAACTCACCGACTGGCTAAATCGCGTCCACGGCCCCACAGACCTGATTTACTCTGATTTTCGCCCTGTTCCTCTGGAGTTTCACTACTGCAATCCCAAGGGGCTGTTTCCCCTATTGAATGATAGCAAAACCAAAATTAACCCCCGTTTAGCTAATAGAGGTAAAAGGCGACAAGGGGATAAAGGTAAGAATGGTAGACCAGAAGCCCCCAGCATCGTCTATACCCTGAGTCACCTACAGCAAAGGGATATGTTGCCGGCGATTTACTTTATCTTCAGTCGTCGGGGATGTGATAAGGCTGTGGCGGAAGTAGGGGATCTGTGGTTGGTTAATAACGAAGAGTCCCAGATATTGCGGCGACAAATCGATGATTTCTTAGCGAGGAACCCGGAAGCAGGACGTTCTGGACAAATTGCCCCCCTGTATAGGGGAATTGCGGCTCACCACGCCGGGATTTTACCAGCTTGGAAAGTTTTGGTAGAAGAATTATTCCAGCAAGGGTTAATTAAGGTTGTATTTGCCACGGAAACCTTAGCCGCAGGGATTAATATGCCTGCCCGGACGACAGTTATTTCCACCCTATCCAAACGTACAGACACCGGACACCGCCTCCTCAACGCTTCCGAATTTCTGCAAATGGCGGGGAGGGCTGGTCGTCGGGGGATGGATAAGCAAGGTCATGTAGTCACCTTGCAGACTCCTTTTGAAGGATCTAAAGAGGCGGCGTATTTAGCCACATCGAAACCAGACCCGTTAGTTAGTCAGTTTACGCCTAGCTACGGTATGGTGTTGAACCTACTGCAAACCCACACCATAGAGGAAGCCAAGGAACTGATCGAACGCAGTTTTGGGCAGTACATGGCGACTTTACATTTAAGACCAGATTACGAGGAAATTGCGGCTTTACAAGCTGAATTAGCGAGGTTACAGGAAATAATCAACTCCGTTGATGAAAGTGATATAGCGATTTATGAAAAATTGCGGCAACGGTTGAAAGTAGAACGCCAGTTATTGAAGACTCTACAGGAGCAAGCCCAACAGGAGCGACAAGAACAAATCAAAATGCTCTTGGATTTTGCTGTTTTGGGAACATTGCTGAGTCTCAAGGGTAAAAATATTACAGTATCTACACCTGTAACAGCAGTGTTGGTGGGGAAAACCTCTGGTTCGCCATCGCCTTACTTGGTGTGTTTGGGACAGGATAATCGATGGTATGTTGCGGCTACTGAGGATGTGGTTGATTTATATGCGGAACTCCCGCGTGTGGATGTGCCAGCAGATATCCTCCCACCATCAGATTTGATGCTGAAACCGGGACAATCGAGCCGTGGTGCTAAAGAAACGTTTGCGATCGCTCAAAGTATCCCCGACCCCGATAACAGTCTGCATCTCACCCCAGAGGTAGCCGAACAACTCAGCCGCACCACCGCCATCCAAGCGCAGTTAGAAGCAAATCCCATACATCAATCAGGTAGTGTGGCGACGATTTTCAAAGCCCGCGCCCGCTATGTGGAACTAGAAGCCGAACTCGAACAAATGCAGGCTGTAGTAGAGCAACAATCCCAGCGTTATTGGGAAGAGTTTCTCAACCTAATCACCATCTTGCAACAGTTCGATTGCTTGGATAACCTAGTACCCACCCAACTGGGTCAAATTGCCGCCGCCATTCGGGGAGAAAATGAACTGTGGTTAGGTTTAGCTTTAGCTAGTGGTGAGTTAAATAATTTAGACCCCCATCACCTAGCCGCAACTATAGCCGCTTTAGTTACAGAAACCCCCCGTCCAGATAGCAGAGTCAACTTCAACCTTTCCCCAGAAATAGACGACGCTTGGTCGAGATTACAAAAAATCCGTCGCGCTGTCTTAAAGGTGCAGTACCGACATGGTGTAGCCTTACCTGTGGGTTTGGAGAATCGCTATATTGGCTTAATTGCCCTTGTAGAACAGTGGGCTTTAGGAACCGAGTGGACTGAACTTTGTCAAAACACCACCTTGGATGAGGGTGATGTAGTGCGAATTTTGCGCCGGAGTTTGGATTTGTTATCCCAAATCCCCCACGTTCCTAATTTACCTGATGTTTTACAGCGTAACGCCTACCGAGCCATGCAACTGATTGATAGATTCCCTGTGAATGAGGTTGTTGAGTAGAGAATGGGTAAGTAGAACGGTGTACCAGTTTTGTAGTAAGGACTTTAGTCCTTCTTTGCTGACTAAAGTCCTTACCCTCATTTGTCACTCTCAGCAGAGAAAAAATAAAAATCAGGGTGAGCCAAAAATATATAGCAATTACTCTTCTAATTTTTGTGCAACTGTCTGCAAGTCTATAAAAGCAGATTCCTGCGCTATATTTATATTAACCTGAGTTCGACAAGCGTTGTTTTGACCTCTCCCCCAACCCCTCTCCTTCGAGGAGAGGGGAGTAAGAGGGTGATTTTTTCGTTTCTCTTCCCTCTCCTTGTAGAAGAGGGAGGTTGGGAGGGAGAGGTTCATCGAACTCACGTTATATTAATTTCTAAGCAATACTTCAAAAATTGTCTTACACTTTCTAAAACAGCCATTTTAAATTCCTGAAAATTCAAGAAGATACTAATATTTTTATCTTCTATGCAAAGCTGATTGCTATTAATAGATAAATTAAAAACAGCGCCATAGTCTTCACCTACCCATTCCAGCTTTAGGTGTTTTTGAGTTTCTAATGTTTTGATATGTTCTAACAGAAAAGTTATTGTAATAAATATCATACATAATTTGTCTTTGAAGAAATATATTTCTTTCGCTCTATCTACAATTTCTATCCACCCTAAACTATAACTGGCATTGTCTCCTATTAAATTTTCCTCATTATCAAGTTTTATATTTATAATCATTACTATTGTTTTATGGGAAAGAAAGTGACATATTTTGTTAATATTGTCGTTCGCCGCAATTTTCGTGCCATTACTCTTTTATAGTAAGTTTTTAAAGTGTTGAAGATGATTTTGCATCTCATTATCCTCAACTACTTTTTTTTCAGCTAGTTTGACTTGGTTTGTTGTTAATTCAGATAGTGAAAAACAAAAACTGTAACTCTTCTAGATTAAGAAGAGAGTAATTAAAAAGTCTGGGGGTCTTATTATATGCTGTTTTTCCTACAATTTAAGGTTTACTTTATAAATCATCTCTAAATCTTTGTTAATATTCTTCGATTTTGCCATCAGTTCTTTCCACGTTATGAACCATTTTAGCTAACCAAATGTAAGCCTCGTCATCTGAGTTTTCATCAAGAACCTGATTCGCTCCCTCGTGAACTAAAGTCAATGGTTGTCTTGGTAAAAGCTCTCGATTCTGAATCACTTGTACAATTCTTAACCAGTTTTCCTTATATACTTTGTTGCTAGCTATAGCATATCTAGCTTTTTCAATTGCTATCGCATAATGTTCATAGTTAAAGAACTCACGCAGAAAATCCCAGATTAGTTCATAGTCTTGCATTTAATTTAGCTCTCTATGGATATGCAGGAAAAGCACTTTCGAGACGGAATCCGCCCGGTTGGCTTGTGCGATGGCGCAGAGCGCCCAGCGTAGCTGATCGCATCTGGCAATTCCGCCGCTTTTTTAACCAGTCTGCGCCCTAATGCTGAGTGCCAAGGCAATTTCAGATCCCCGGCGTTGCAGTTCTTGGGCAATTAGGACTAGGCGATTGAAGTGCGATCGCCCGATAGCACTGGGGAGCATTAAAAAGTGATTGTTCATTGGCTACATTGCCGCTCTAACATAGTCAAATTTTTAAAAGTAGATTACTTAATAAGCTATTTAAGAATAGTTAGTCTGAATTCCACTTAAAAGGGATTCGACAACATTTTTGTAAGTTTCCGGTCTTAGCCTGACTTCTTTAATCTGCTCAGTTTGTGCATCCATCCAGATAAACCTCTCTTCCTGCTCGTCCTCTATAAGAAAAGCTATTTCTCCATCAAAGGCTTCAGAAAAACCAGGACATATACAAAACTTTCTGTACTTTTTATCTAATTCATATGATTCATTTATATCAGATTCATAATTATCATACAAAGCTGAGTATAGTAATTCCCAAACTGCTTCTGCATTCATTTGATTGAAGAAGTCGCTTCTGCGTTTTTCACAATCTTTTAAAGATTGCTGAAAAAATAGCATAGGAATATTCAAAATTACCGTAAGCGAAATATCTCCCAGCCTAAATCCTCCAGCCAAAATAGCAATCCTTCCAAAAAGTATTTGCTCATCTGTTTTGCTTTTTTCATCAAAAATACATTCTATAGCTAGCTTTTCTTTATCTCCAAAAATCATTATTGCCTGGCCTTTTGAACTGTCTGTTGACCTTTAAAACTATTAGACTTAAGTCTAAATATTTTACTAACTAAATCAAACTAACTGTATGGTGCGTCAGAACCAAAAATTGCGTACAAATTAAGGAATTTTCCACATCTGACGCACCCTACTATTGTGCTGCTCCCCTACCAGACTACTAGTAGGAGGGTGTAAGTCATCCCTGGTTTGTCCTCAAAGAAGGACTAAAGTCCTTACTACGAACTCAATTGCGCTGACCTTAAATCGGGAAATGAGGATTGGGAAATTGTAGAAAGTAGTAAGAATGAACTAATTTATCAACCGAGGTACATTGTGAAATTATCTCTTTCTACTATTGCTGCTACTTTAACTTTACTATTGGGTTACTCGGCTAATTCAGTAGTGGCACTACCAAGCACGCAACCCCAAAGCTTAATCGTTGCTCAAGCGCCACAGTTAACAGATACTTTAATTGTGCCTGGGGAAAGGGTTGGCCCGGTAACACGCACAACCACTAGAAGAGAATTAGCAAAAATTTTTGGTGCGTCCCGTTTGGTTGATAGAAATATTTCTGGGCCTGAAGGTATGGGTAGTTTTGCTGCTACTGAAGTCAATCTCAATCGGGGACGCTCATTTTTAATAGTCTGGACTGATAAAACTCGGACTAAACCTTTAGAGGTGCGTATCTTGGGAACTGCTTGGAAAACCCGTGAAGGTATTGGGGTCGGGACTCCTTGGAGTGAGTTACGCAGTAAATTAGGTAACTTCAAATTATATGGGCTGGGTTGGGACTACTCCGGTACTATTTTGTTGGAAACTAGTAAGTTACCTCAGTACAAAGGGAAAATTATGTTACAAGTTGATACCGCTCCCAATGCTGGTGATAGATATCCCAAGGATTACCAAGCTGTTTTAGGAGATGGTACATTTTCTTCTAGCGATCGCCATTGGAAACCATTGGGTATGAGGCTTTCAAGCGTGACTGTTATCCTTAACCCTGATTAAATAGCCAGCTAACAGATAGCAACTTTTAGTATAATAACTGCTTAATTAAGCAAAATATACTCCAATCAGCCATTTAAAACTTGAGCAAAACGAGAGGCGGCTCGATTCCGTAATGTTGTAATTAACCCAAGATAGTTGGAAAAAATTACTGTTAGCTAATCTTGGTTATTAACTGAACTGAGTGCAGCCTTTTGTTCTCTTACTAGATATCAAGCATCTTGAATATATGGATGTTTGTAAATTTAACTTGTTACTCGCTGTGTCGGCTTTTATCGTCAATGCGAGTAACTTTATAAACTTGTAACTTCAGGTCTAAAAATAACGTGAGTTCAATGAGCGTTGTTTTGACCTCTCCCCCAACCCCTCTCCTACGAGGAGAGGGGAGTAAAACCGTGTTTTTTTTGGTTTCTTCTCTCTCGCCTTTTAGAAGAGGTTCATAGAACTCACGCCTAAAAATAGCAATGTATCAGCATTTATGATTCAATGTAGTGCAGATTTAACAAATAAAAGCAAGTACATTTTTTCATGCGTCGGGACTCTATTTTTTACAAACTGTTTCAACAATGCCCAACATTGCTATTTGAACTATTGACAAATCCTCCAACAAATGCAGAAGCTTATCGATTTGATTCAGTAGCTGTTAAAGAACCCAAATTTGAAATTGATGGGGTGTTTCTCCCACCTGAAAATGAAGGTGCTGGGGTTGTATATTTCTGCGAGGTACAGTTTCAAAAAGATGAACAGCTTTATGAGAGAGTATTTGCTGAATCTGCACTATATTTTTACCGCAATCGCGCTAGGTTTAGCGACTGGCAAGCAGTTATAATCTACCCATCCCGTAGTATTGAACAAAGTGATACTCATCCTCATCGCTCATTGCTGAACGGCGGACAAGTGTTGAGAGTGTATTTGGATGAATTAGGTGATATTCGTCAACTACCATTATGGGTAGCAATCATGGTACTCACCACCGTCGAAGAAAGCCAAGCACCACAAGAAGCTAGGTATTTGTTGACAAGAACTCGTGAAGAAGTAAGTGAATCAACGAGTCGCGCCATAATGGAAATAATTACCACAATTATGGTCTATAAATTTGAGCAGTTAAGCAGAAGAGAGGTTGAGTCTATGCTGGATATAACGATAAAGCAAACCAGAGTTTACCGAGAAATTAAGGAGGAAGGACGAGAAGAAGGACGAGAAGAAGCAACAGTCAACCTCGTTATTCGCCTGCTAACTAAGCGGTTTGGAGAATTATCACAGGAAACTCGCTCCTCAATTTCTGGTTTACCTTTGCCTGTTCTGGAAGATTTGAGCGAAGCATTGTTAGATTTTACCAGTGTGGCTGATTTACAGGCTTGGTTAGAAGGGCGATAGATTAAACTACATCAACTCAAATCTTGCACCACGTTCTTATTGACAAAATAACAGCCCCAAAAGCTTATTATTTCGTAGGGTGGGCAGTGCATCGGCACTTGCTTATTGAGAAGGTGCAAGATATGAATCAAGGGAGAGGACAGGGGACAGGAAAGAAAGGTTACAAAATACAATACCAAAACCCCCAACTTCTTCCAAGAAGCTGAGGGTCGGTAATTTTTGTTTAATTAAAAAACAGCGTCAATTTTATGACTAAACGCCGACTTTAGCTTTTGACCAAACGCCATTATCATCTTCGTCAAATTTTTGATGAACAGCTTCCCAAGCTGCTTGTTCTGCGGTGAACTCGTCACTAGTTTCGTTGAGTACGTTGTTATAGCGGTCAATGAAGGTGCGTTGTGCTTCTGGGGAAAGATGCGATCGCACTTCTGGAGACAAATCTTCTGGACTATTGCAAGGCCCTGGACAAGCACGAGTCAGAGTTTTATCAATGGTGCTAATTTCTTCACCGCCAGCGCTTTCTAGCAGTAATTGAAATTCACCAGTGCGATCGCTTGGTACTTCTGCTAATAACAAAAACTCACCAGCTTGTAAGCGGGTTTGGTAAATTGTAGCTTTATCTTCTGGCATTCCCAAGGTGGTGAATACTGAAACTAAACCAGCACCAGCACTACCTGCGATCGCACCACTAGCCGCACCCAGTAACAAAGCGCTAATAGGGCCAGCAGCTACAATAGTCCCGACAAAGGGAATAAACAGTAAGCCTACACCTGTCAGTAAGCTGAGGAAGGAACCAAACAAGGAACCAAAAATTGCTCCTGTCCGCAAACCACCTAAAATTACATCTCTTTTTGTAATAAAGCCTGCAATGCGAGTTTCCGATTGAAAGTTTCTCCCCATGACCGAAATATGGTCTCTAGGTACACCTCTATCTAACAAACGGCGAACTGCATCATCAACTTGCGGCTGCTCTTTAAATACAGCAGAAATAGTCCGTTCTGCTTGATAAACTTCTGGCACTTCTATACTCCTTCATCTTACTTTTCTTTCCTCTGTGTCCCTGTGCCTCTGTGGTGAAAAATCTTTTTTATGACAAAGACACAGAGACAAAAGGTTTACACACCAATAGGAGTTTTAGTTTCTGTTGCTGGTTGTGTACCGCTTGGTTCGATAGATTCCCCTTCGATAAAGGAACGCAGCATCCAAGCCATCTCTTCATGTTCTTCCATGAGTCCGGTGAGGAAGTCCGCAGTTCCTTGGTCTTGGAAATCTTCGCTACTGCGGTCTACATGGTCTCTGATGTTGCGAATCAATTGCTCGTGGTCTTGGACGAGGTTAGCTACCATTCCGGTAGCACTGGGGACATTACCAGCGTGTTCCTTGAGGGTAGCGATTTGCAAAAATCCTTCTAGGGAACCTACAGGATAACCACCTAATGTCCGCACCCGTTCTGCGATCGCGTCAATATTTTCTGTCAGCTTTTCGTAGTGTTCCTCCCACAGTTGATGCAGACTGCGGAACTGTGGCCCGACTACATCCCAATGGTATTTTTTTGTTTTCACCAAAAGTAAATAAGAATCTGCTAAATCTTGATTTAACAGATTAATTACTCCTTGACGTTGCTCTTCTGTCAAACCAATGTTTATTCTTGGCATTGCTTTTAATTCCCAGGTGAACTTATGTATTAACTTCTCAAAATATAGGTCATATCTACATCAGCCACTGGAAGGATTATCAGTTTATAAATATTTACAACTAAAGGACTACTTTTATATAGAAGTTATAGCAAGAGGGGACAGGGGAGAGATTACAGGTTATAGGTTTGAGGTTTTACTTGTTAATAAATAATAGGTAATAGGCGTTTTATCAATTGCCTATTACCTATTATCAAATTTCTCTCCCTTCAGGTGGGATTTTTGCTGATTACTTTTTACCTGTAACTTTTTCCAACAAGTTTTGGATTTCACCTTCTACTGAGGATGATTCTTGGGAATTTTCCGGACGCTTTTGCTTATCAATATCTGCTGCTCCTTGAACTTCGTTGAGTCCTTCGTTAGATTTCCTCTGTACTTCTTTCAGCCCTGGAGGCGCGGATCTACCAACTTCATCAGTTGCTTTTTGAGTTTCTAGAAGCTGGTCAGTAGCTTCTGTATTGTCACTTTGGTAGCTAGTAATTGCAAAAGCTGGCACTGTGCTAGATAATAATAGCAATGCACAGGTAAAAGCAATAATTAGAAAACGTACAGGACGTAACATAGATAAAACTACAGTAAAAATCTTCATTTACAAACCTCATCAACAGTAATAACAACACATAACTCTTACCTTCCCCAAGAAGCATCTATTTTTACTTAAAAAACTAAATAAATTAGCTGCCATCTTAGAAGTTATTGAGTTATAAGCCCTATGAAGAATTATTTTTGATATAATTGCATTTACTTAAGAAATGTAGGATGCTCAGTTTATATCATGATATTCTTCTGACCGGACTCGTATGATAATTTTATATACTAAAAAAATTAAGCAGTACATCGACCTGTGGAGTGAAACCAGCTTTATTTTTATTCACAATGAAATCATTCTTTAGATAGATCAGGATTAAAGAGAATATTTAGTTAATTAAGCATTAGGACTTTTTTATTACGAAAATTTCAAGGCTAAGTAGTATCTCCTATTAAAATTTAATAATTTTCAGATAACTAAATGATTACAAAGTGTTTATTTTTTAATATTTTTTATTGTATCAATATAGAATAATCATTTATGATAAAAATCAAGTTTTTAGATTTAAGTAAAAATACTACAAATGCAGTAAGTAGTAATAATTAGTAAAAACTCTATCAGGTACGGATTAAAGATTTTCAGGTTATCTTGTTAATTCTGTATTATTGTGATGAATCTCTGCGTAATAATCCCGGAAATAGTGCTGAAGAATCTTTTTACTGAGTTTAATTGGAGGACAAAAGAGCAATGAAAGCAGACTCACTGTAAGTAAGTCCTTGAGTTAACGTTCCGCAATTGCGCTGATGGTTTCCTTTACAGTCTTCATAAATTCAGCAGAATCACGGTTACGTAAATTAGGACTTCTGATCAAAACTTCGATTATCAAGTTTATGAGAGTGAGTTGATGATTAGCCCTGTAAGGAACGTTATCCGCGTTAATCAGTCTATGGCAAAAGAAGTTGCTCACGAGTGGGAGCGGGCTTCAAGTAGTGAACTCAGTGCTTATTGTTTACATATTTTGCAAGAAATCGGTTGTACTAACACCGAGTTACCAGACAACCTACAGACAAGAGAACAGCAACTAAATTTAATCGCAGGTTTTGCATCTTATGCTTTTGGGAGAGTAGAAAATGTCGCAAGTGTTAATTGAAGATAGTTTTGATAGCTCAGAATGGTCAGAAACGGCTATTGTACCGGCAACAGATGAAGACTTATTGATTTTGACGCAAAAGCTATCGAATCAACTAGTCCCTACCAAGGTATTTTTTCAAGCCGTAGCGATCGCAGCTTATGATGGTGCATCTGCTTTCCGTTATGCAGATAATTATCTCACTAGCGCCAAACATAAAACTAAACGAAGAAATGCACTTTTGTTAAGAAAACCTTTGACGAAATTTGATTATAACTAAAACGTTACAAATGTGGGTTTTTTACATCAGAGCCAGTCATATTAATTCAAAATTCAAAATTCAAAATTCAAAATTCAAAATTTAGTCTGGGTAATCTATCTGATGACTTGTTTAATACTTTTGTAAAAAACCTACAAACAATTCAAAATTCGCGCATTCAAGATTCAAAAAAATATCTTTTTTAAACCCTGCTAATTGATAACTGATAACTGATAACTGATAACTGTCAACTGATAACTGATAACTGATAACTGTCAACTGTCAAAACCGAGTTTCATACTGTATAAATAATAGACTATCATCTCCTAGATTAGTAGAGCCACGCACAAGAACATCATCATTGAGACGGTAGAGTACGTTGTAAAGCAAAGATTCATCGCCAGACAGAGGGGCGGATAAAGAGACAGATAGAGTGCGATTTATATCAAACACGCCTTCTGCTGATAAATCGAGAACTGAGGATCTAGTTGATTCCCGACCTGTGGTAGCAGTGGGAAAGATGCGGAATTCACTAAAACCAATAGTCTGTCCGATCGCTGTAATTGTGCCTTGCAAACTACCTAAAATTGTAGAACTGGCTATATTAGTTAACCCTTGCGTAGCATCTCCTTGGGCGAAGTTATTTAAAATTGAGCCACCCAACAGCGCAATGATTTCGCCGCGACTACGACCAGGTTCACTGGTTAGTTCCAAATTTTTAGCTAATTGACTAGCAGGCCCTGTCGCTGTAGCGCGGACGCGGACTGTACGTAATGTACCAAAGTTGGTAGCAGAAACATCACTAATTTCCGCAGAGAAAGGCGAATCTAAAATGCGATCGCTCCGGTTCGATGCTTCTGGTACAATTGCTACTAGCCGCACATCTAAAGTAGGGTCAAGTCCTTGACTAGGTGTAAAGGTTGCGGTGTGTTCATAACCCCGCTCTAAGGTAAACTCAGTGGAAAATAAACCAATGCGTCCCCCTGTCAAACGGATGACTCCTTGAGGGCGAAGTCGGGCTAAACTACCATTGATAGTCAAGTCGCCTACAGCGTCAAAGTTAATTAGCGACTGCGTTAACTCCGCTCCCCCTGGGAAAAAATTTAATAGCTCAGTTGTGATCCGTACATCATCACCCAAATTTAAGCGTAAATCTGCAAACTCTATAGGTAAATTAGGGCGAGTTGTGGCTGGCTGGGTGGCTGTTGTTTCTGGTTGGGCGGCTGTTGTTGCTGGTTGTCGCTCTATTTGGATAGTTGTGGGGGTAGTGGTTGTATTTGCTTGTTGTGGCTTATTATTACTTGTGTTACCGAGAGCGAGAGTAACTTGACCATCACTTAAGGTAATATCACCTCCAATTTGAGGTTTTAGGGCTGTTCCCCGAATCACCGCATTACCACTGACATCGCCTGTATATAAACCTGCAACTTGTAGATTTAGTTTATCTTGTATTGCTACTGTCAGGGGATTATTGACAATTTCTCCAGGCGCAAAAATCGCTAGGCTTCCCGATGCAGTTATTAACCCTTGATTATACGTAGCTTGAATCCCCTGTACATTCAACGTATCGCCATTAAATTGTACTGTGCCTGTGACATTCCTCAGAGGATCGGTTAAAACTTGAGCGCTAATCGTTGCATTGTTAATTGTGGCATTACCATTAATAATTGGTTGGTTGAAAGTACCTTGGACATTGACGTTTACCTGTCCTTGTCCATCCACCCAAGCGACCTGATTATTAGTCAACAGGTTTAACAATGATAAACCCTCGTTGCTGACATTGGCGTTAATACTAATTTGATTGTTAGTTGGAGGTTCGGCGGCAAAAGGTAAAGCCGCAGGTATACTACCGTTAATGGTAATCGGCTGTGTACCTGTCAAAAGTAAGGTACTGTCAAAATTGAGGCGGGCATTGTTATAATTAAAGTTGACTTGTCCTGTTTGCACAGGTTGCTTGTTTAAAGTGGCGTTGGCTAAGTTTACTTCCCCTGTCGCCCTGGGATTTGCTAAACTACCTGTTAAGTTAGCGATCGCATTTACTTGTCCGGTAATATCTACAGGATATCTGGCAATAAATGGGTCTAACAGTGATAGAGGTAAGCTGTTGACGCTCAACTGTCCTGATAACTCCTCAGTACCTAATTGTCCCGCAAAAGCCACCAATCCCCCATTGATACCCACCTGTAAAGGTGATAGGGTAAGAACACCATCAGCAAAATTCCCATTAGCAACAACTTGATTGATTGAGTATTCACCCCATCGCCAGTTATCACCTAGAAGATTAAACCCCGCATTCAACCCAGTTCTTAAGGAACCACTAGCTGTAATTGTCCCATTCAAAACGCCAGTTAATTCTTGTTGGCTAGGTAAATCTGGCTGTTGTTGTCTCTCTTGTTGCTGTTGTTGTGCTATTGTTGTCTGAATTTTACTGAAATACTGCAACTGAGTTTGTAAATCTGCATCAGGTAAACGCACAGGTGTTGTATTGAGTGCTTCCGCGCCTGCTAGTGAGGGTGTTTGTAAACCACCGCCAAAGTCGCCAAAGTCAAAGATGCTAAATGCTTGTAATAAATTTTCCACCCGCGTTTGATTGAGATTCGCTTGTACTTGAAATTTGGGGTCATTCCCAGCTTGCAAACTGGCATTGACAGCGATATTACTGTCACCTATACGTAATAGCCCATTACTTAAACTAGCCGTACCATCAGCGTAGTTAATATTACCGCGAAACTCATCGGCTGAAGCTCTGGCGATGCGGGGGTTGGCTATGGCGACATCACCAGCTACGGCATAATTATTGAGGTTGACAGTTAAATTCCCTGATAATGTCCCACCCAAAGGTCTGAGTTGGTTGTTGCGTAAAAACCCATTCACCAAAGCGATAGGAAACTGTTGAGCATTGATAATTAAGTTATCACCCTCGGTTCTACCTGTGGTGATTGTGCCACCACGTTGAACTAAAAACGAAGTCGGGCGATAATTAGCGTTGAGGTTCACAGCTATCTTATCTTGTGTGCCTGCCAGTTGCAGACTTGCTCCTTGTCCCCCTTGGAAATTCACATTACCAGTTAACAATGGGTCAAATGCCAAGTTACCCACATTAAAATTGCGGAGGCGGATATTACCACCTGCTTCAGGGGTATCAAGAGTGCCTGTAACTCGTCCATTAAAATCGAGGAACCCCGCAACTGCTATGTCGCCAGGGGTTTGAAACCCTATCTTGCTGAGGTCAAAATTTTGGGCTTGCACATTCAAATTCAAGTCAGCAATTTGGGGTGTACCTGATTCTGGTAATTGTACTGCGATCGCACCATTCGCACTCAACCCTGCGGTAGTGGCACGTTGAACTATAATTTGCTTTCCATTCCACTGAAACTGAGCGTTAATTGGTTGCGCTAACTGTGCTATCCCTTGGGAAGCATTAATTTCACCGGTGGCGCGGATATCTGCAAGTTGAAATGATGCTGTTGTTCCTGCCAACTGCACATTACTATTGAGTCGTCCGCGTAGTTGGGGGGAGAAACGGTTGAGTTGAATTTGCGAAGCATTAGCGACAACTTGCCAGCGTCCATTATTCAGGTTGACATTTCTCAGGTTAACTCTACCGCCTGCCACATTCAGGTTTGCCTGTCCGTTTGCTTGGATAGTTTCCGGTTGGAAAGAAGCCGTGCTTCCTGACAAATTGAATGCTGCACTAGTTAACACACCTTGGAACTGCGGCGGTATCTGTGCCAAACGGTTGAATTGAATTTGGGAAACATTAGCTACAGCTTGCCAACGTCCATTATTCAGGTTGACATTTCTTAAGTTAACTCTACCACCTGCCACATTCAGATTTGCCTGTCCGCTAGCTTGAATAGTTTCAGGTTGAAAAGACCTTGTACTTCCCGACAAATTGAACGCCGCATTACTTAACACACCCTGAAACTGCGGCGGTATTTGCTCAAAACGGTTGAGTTGAATTTGCGAAGCATTGACAGCAGCTTGCCAGCGTTGTTGGACAACCCGACCACTAGCCCTGACAGTACCACCCGCCACATTCAACACTGCATTGGGTAACACAAGATTATTGCCTTGTTGGGCAACGACAACTTCTCCCCTCGTGGGATAAGTAGCCGTGGGTGCTTGCACCTGTGCCACCGCCCGCAAATTGCCCAAATTGCCAGAAACTCTGGCGTTTGCTGAGACATTCCCGATTTTGATATTATCGTTTGTCTTGACCAGCGCATCCCCTGGTAAATTTTGTGCTTGAAGGTTGAATGACACATTACCTTGGGGAGCTAGTTGGACTTGACCACGCCCGACAATTTGCCCCCCGACTGGTGGCTGCACTTGCACCGTAGAAACATTTAATGCTAAAGGCTGCTGTCCTAGAGAGCCAGTAATTTCCGCCTTAGCCGCCACATTACCAACCTGTATAGGTGGGTTTACGCCATAACTACGTGCCAGTACATCCCCTGAGATACCAGCCGCTTCAATGTTAAATTTGACATTACCCCCTAGTTGACCTTGACCGCTTCCGGTAATTTGACCCCCGGCGGCGGGAACCAATGTCAAATTAGGTACAGCAATTTGAGTAGCTTTTTTCCCTACACTCAAGCGGAAGTCAGTTTTTACACCTGTAAATAAAACACGGTCAACTTGAATAGGTTTGATATTGCTGGCTGTCCCACTCAGCACTGGTTGCTGTAAAGCACCTTGGACTTTAATAGCGGCTGTGACTTCTCCGGCTGCGGGGACTGGCGATTTTACCTTGAATGTGTCTAAAAGTTGTTTCGCAGTAACTGACTTGACCTCAGCCGCCAGATTATAACCTGTTTGCAGATTAACTGTACCATTAGCCAACAAGGCAACCTTACCAAAGTTAGCACTGAGACTTTCTACACCAATTGTTTGTCCTTGAAATGTTAATCTGCCATTGGTGTTAGAAAACGGTTGCGGCAAATTTTGCACTTTCGCCGTGACTTGACTGGGAGTAGCCGTTCCTGTAATCGATATTTCCGACTGCTTGGCGGGAATTTGCACTGCTAAATCAGCATCAACGCGCCCAGCTTGTAAGACAATGGGTAAATTAATTAAACGGCTGACCTCAGAGACTTGGACACTCTGTGCTGCAAGTTGAAGATTTGTCAGTTGTGCTTTTGGCTGTGTTTCACCAGAAATTCTGACCGTTCCCCCCCTGGTGAGTTGACCATTGATTTGATAACCTATCCTCTGATTATCCGGTGCAAATCTGGCAATACCCCCAACCTGAGTTAATACTACCGAACCTTGGGGTCTAGTTGGTGCGGGGGCTGCTAATAACTCAACATTCCCACCAACAAGTTCTAAGGTCTCCAACTGAGTTTGAATTGCGCCTCGTCCCTCCCCCGTCTTCACTTGCGCCGTTACCCAACGACCATCTTGATCCTGTTGAATAAAAACATTGGGGTTGACTAAAGTGACGTTTAATACTAGCGTCCGGGTGAGGATGACTTGCAACGGCGAAAACCGCACATCTATCGCTTGTGCAGTCACTCTATCAGGATCTGTGGCAGTTGCGGGTATTGATAGAGAGCTAAATCTGAGGCTGGAGAGTGTGAAACGTTCAACTTGCCCCAACTTGATGGAACGTCCCAGCAATTGCTCTAGGTTCGTTTCCACTAAAGGAGCTAAGTCATTATATACATAATTTCTCACCCACCAAGCGCCGCCGGCAATTCCTGCCAGTGCTACGAATCCTACAACCAGACTGGCACGCCGAAGAAGCTGGAGAGATAAGCGACGATGATTGGGAGAACGAGTCATTTTTCGTGACTAATATCGTTATTGAGCAATAATCAAGTTATTACCCCACAACAACATAGTAGTTTTACTGTCTTTGAAAAACCCTTCCTAGATAGATTTATATTTACATATGATGTGTAATTAGTCAGTTGTCAGTTATCAGTTGTCAGTTATCAGTTATCAGTTGTCAGTTGTCAGTTGTCAGTTGTCAGTTGTCAGTTGTCAGTTGACAGTTGACAGTTGACAGTTGACAGTTGTTATTCTCCCCCATCTCCCCCATCTCCCCCCACTCCCTCATCTCCCCCATCTCCCCCCACTCTTTTTCCCCTCCTGGGAGGGGCTAGGGGTGGGTTACTCCCTCACTCCCCACTCAGGAATCAATTAGAACTTCTCACACAAGATGCCCCGCCGGGGTCAGCGAAAACAGCTAGGGTGTGATATTCTGGCGGGGTGTCTTCATAAAGAACTTTAAAAGTATAAAGTTTGGTGCGACCTTGACCTTCGGTAATTACTGTCAATAGTGTATCTTTGGTACTGCGTACACCAGGAAGATTGAGTCTGGGAATACGTCGCAGTTGAATAACGTTAGCGGATGAGTTTTTGCAATCTTCACTATTACCACTTTGTTCGCCAAACTGCATACACATAGGGCCGTCAAAGTCAAGTGTTACCTGGGAAGGGTCATTTAACCAAACTTTTTTTATTTTTTCCCCGGCGGGAATAAAACTGAGGTTTGTTCCTTGTTCAAACCACACTTTGATGGTGGGAACTAATCCTCCTAAGCCTTGTGCTTGACAGGAAAAAATCGAACGTAGAACGGCATTATCAGCTACCGCACGACTGCCAAATAGGATCATTACACCCGAAAAAATCAAGGTGGCTAAAGACAAGCGGGGAAAAGGATGTTTAGCCTTCATAACACTGATTAGGAATTATTTCAATAGCTGACTTTTCACGGCATCTAGAAGACCTCTCTCCAAACCTCTCTCCTACAAGGAGAGAGGCTTTGATTTTTCCCCCGTCCCTGTCTTTGCTACGCAACGCTACCGCGAACGACACGCTGCGCGAACGTAGGGAAGGGGGCTGGGGGGTTAGGTCTGACGTTGGCTTTTCCACATAACGTGAAAAGTTAGATTTCAATAGGACTTACGCATGAAAACGAAAAATCAAGTAAATGTAGGGTGCGTCAGCCCCAATAATTGCGGACACATTCTGTGGATTTTCCACATCTGACGCACCCTACCCCAAGTGCCAGTTGCGTAAGTCCTATTAAAGTTGAACCGCTTGATTGACATAAATTTCCACTGGGGTTCCAGCTTGGAGGAGCCAAATATTGCCTTGCTGCATCATTTGGGCGGCGGCTTGTTGATTGCGTTGGGAAATTTGGGGAACGACGGAGTTTAAACCACCTTCGAGAACCCCGGCTACGAAATTGCGGCGGTTATTGCCAGTTGTGACTGTAGTCACGTTACCGTTACCACCGTATGTTACTTGTGACTCTGTACGGTTAAATAATTCTGCGCCTTTAGCTACACCGCCTAAGACAAATAAACCGAAATCCATGCTGGCGATCGCACCACTGCGATCGGGGTATTGGCGTGCTATCAGAGGAGTACCACCAGAACCACGAACTATCAGTGCATTGTTGGGGATGTCTCTTTCTGTGGGAACGCCATTATTTTGTACAATCATTTTGGTGAGATTGATCTGCATCAAGCCTTGATCGGAAACTGAACGTAGTTCCGCTAATAACTCAGTATTTGCTGGGATGGCGATCGCACCATCTGCGCCTTTGAGTGGTTGTGTTAAACGGATCACAAATACGGTCTTATTATCGTTGTCATCATTGTTGTTATTGTTAGGATTAGCACCTCTACCTCTAGCAGATTCCCCAAAAACACCTGTTGCCAATATACCTTTTGCAGTAGTTCCTACCTTCATTGCTTGGGGGTTGCGAGGTTGCCCTTGACTCATCCCCGAATTGGGCATTTGAGATTGTATGTTATTACTTGGTTGTGGTCTTGGGGCTGTCACTGGCTGTTGGGTAGAGACTGTCATACTAGGTTGATCCACAGGATTAGCCTGACCGTAACTACCTATCTTCGCTAGGTTTTTCCATTGCTCCCAAGGGTTAGGCGGGGTTGGCGTAGGATTTGCCTGTACTACAGGGGGTTGTTGTAGTTGGGGATTGAGTGATGGTATATTTATCGGTGGTATAGGTGGTATGGGTGGCATATAGGGATTTTGCCCAACGCGCTCAACAATAACTGTACGTGCTGGTGATGAAGGCGTTGCTTGCTGGCTGGTTTGTGGCACTGGATTAACACTTACCCTTGCCGGTGTATTAGTTTGTGGAGTTGTGGTAGCTGTTACTCTTGGTGCGTTTCTGAGATTCTGCTGTGCTACTTTTACCGCCTGTGTTTGTTCAGCCAGAGCTAATTTAGTTTTTAAAGTTTCAACTTGTTGTTCGAGATTTTCCTGCGGTGTGAAATTTGTGGCTGGTGCTTCCGGCTGAGGCAAAGCTGAACTATTTTTTGCTGGTTTATTATTAGTAGTACCCATCAGTTGGGATAAAAACACCCCAGCTACCATCACCAAGACTAAAGTACCTGTACCCACCAAGGCTAACTTTGCAAAGGGGTTAGATGAGAGGGGTTGCTCAGTTTTGACTTCCTGTGGCGATGCTGGGGAGGGTTGGCTAGGTAGTACATCTGGTATCTCAGGAGTCGGTTCTGCTGCTAACCCGACTAGTCTAGCCATTTGTGTTTCCCAATCGGTAGGATCTACTTCTGGATGAGTTATAGGTTTTGGTTGAGTTTCGTAAGTCATAGTGTATTTTCAATTAGGAATTTAAAAGTTTTTGGGAGTTAACAGATTTATTGCTGAGGTATTGATTGAGAAGTTCCAGCACAATTAGTATCTTTGATGTCGCAGATGTTGTAAATTTCTAATCGAGCTTCCCCCAGTCGAAAAGCTGCTAAATCCCAAGGCTGGGGTGCAGATGGTAGGGAAATAACTGGTTCATCTATAGCTCGAACTACAATCTGTTTATTAAAGGGAATTGATTTACCTAAATTGTCAGCACCATTAAAAATTAATTGATTAGCAAACATTTCCACTTTCCATTGACCCTCACCAACTGGCTTTGGTTGAGAAATTTTTTGAATTACCAATACATGATCATCACTTCTTGTAGTATTACCAATGCGGGTAGGAGATTTTAACTCATTTATTTCTGATAAAAATTTTGCTTGTAAGTTATTAGTTAACAAAGGTGAACTAGCTTCCCAGATAGCTGTTGACGGCTGCTTTTGTGACCAAGTTAACATAAGAGTCATAGTTTCACCCACAAAACGGCGGACTGTTTCTGGGTGTCTTTCAAAACTTGGCTTGGGGTCTACGGTAATAGCACGACCATCAATTAACTGTACCAAACTGCGGGGAGTTAATTGGCGGTTCAATTGCTGTAACATCGACCCATGAAACATCAGCAACAGCAGAGTAAACAGGTTTAACCCAAATGTCCCCACAGCGAATAGGGGTAGAATACTGGTTTTTTTATTTTCTGGTTTGAGTAGCTGCATGGGGGGAAGGGGGAAGGGGGAAAGGGTAAGGGGGAAAGGGTAAGGCGGAAAGGGGAAGGGGGAAAGGGTAAGGCGGAAAGGGTAAGGCGGAAGGGGGAAAGGGGAAGGAATAACTGATAACTGATAACTGTCAACTGTCAACTGATAACTGATAACTGATAACTGATAACTGATAACTGTCACCTGTCACCTATCTAATAAAACTGCCTGGTTCACAGGGATAGGCGGCATTTTGGCTGGCATTTTTATAATCATCTAATAAACATAAATTACGCATTTCGTAAATTTCTAATTTATCAGTGCGACTGCTATAAATTGCTTTTTGGATAGCGCTGCTACCCTCGGCTAAGGGAGTGGGGAAAAAATCTACTGCACGTACTAATAAATCTTTATTGAAAGGAGTTATGGTTTTGCGGTTATCGCTCTTCTTGGTTTGCACGAGGTCGGCGACTATCCCCACTCGCCATGTTCCTGGTGCGATCGCTACTGGTGGATAAACTCTTTTAATATTTAATTGTGCTGATATGGCTTGGGTCGGAGTGCTAGCAAAGACTTCTGGGGGTGTCATCTCGGCGATCGCACTTAAAAAACCTTTACGAAAGTCTTCTGATAAGGCGAAACTCGCTACCCAGCTACTAGTTGTCACTCTCTGGCTACCTCCTTGTGGGGTTCTAATCAATATTCCTGTGTCTGCTTGGGGTCTGGCGATATCTTCCACTCTTTGCGGTGGGAGATTTCCCGACCAGTTAAACATGGCTATCATCGTTTTGCTCACGAACTGTTGAATTACCTGTGGATCTCTGGCTAAGTCATCAGTCGCGCCTACTGGCTTACCATCAATTGTTTGCACGAAATTCGGTGGTTTGCGAATACTCAGTTGGCGAATATTTAACCCTTGCAAAAGGAATATAAATAAAGCTAATAACTGCAAACTAAATGTGGCGATCGCAAAAGCTGTCAGCACACTAAATGTTTGCTTTTTTTTCTGCTGCAAAAAATTAACCATTTTCCCCCCAATTACCCATTACCCATTACCCCTTATATTCTGTCCCTGACCATTGTCGCTGCATTACTAATACCATTAAATACGCCTAAACCGCCCAATCCAGCCAACACTAAAGATAAGAGTGGTGCTAAAACTCCGATAAAAATCATGAACCACATTAAATCAGGATTAGCATTCGGGTCTTGTTCTGTGGCGTTGACAATCACGGCGGCTGTAATGATGGCAATAATATTAAAGGATAGTTTAGCAATTCCTGCTGATATAAATCCTGTTAACCAGAGAAAAATCGGTTTCCCAGCCACCGGGAGTAAAGAACCACCGACAGCTATCGGCCCTAAAACTGCTATTAGCAACATAGTTGCTTCTATTAAATTTTGAAAAGCATATTGTAGGGAAACTAAAAAGTTTTTAATACTAGTTTGAACTGTATTACCTATTAAAGAATTAAAATTATTTTCTGATATAATACCTGTACCAAATCTGATTTGATCGACTTGAGTTTTTAGTCTGAATATCCAAGTTTTATTGCCATATAAATTTATATATTCTTGCAAGAGGGGATCAATTCTTTCACTAGCTTTTGCGAAACATTGAGTTTGTTGATCACCAGTTAAAGCTTGACAGGGACGCAGGAGAGAACCAGCAACTTCTTCCGCAACACTCATATTTAATGCTTGCTGATAAACTTGGTCAGCATCTGCTGTAGTGACTACTTGCTGGTTTACAGAATTGATAAAGCCTCTAAAACCCAATGTTAAATTAGAAAGGAGGCTACCATTACCAGAATTACTCAATAATACGACCACGATAAAAGGCCATACAAGAGCCGATATCGGACGCGAATACTCGCTTTGAATCATATCATTGAACCACTGGATCACAAAAAATAGGAGCGTACCGACAGCAAGAAATACGCCGAGATTTGTTAAGGCTCCATATAGGTTATTATTCGTGTTATTTTGTAATAAATTTAGCCATTGCTCGTCCCAACCTTGAGCAATACTGCGAGCCGTTGCTGTGCCACTATTGAGGGTATCTGTAAAGCCAATTTGTGCTAGGATTGGATAAATTTGTATTTTCATAAACCGCCGATACACGCCGATGAAATTTGTTGAGTTTAGTTAATCTATTTGTAGTCTTTTTACTCAAATAGAATTATCGGCGTTCATCTTGTTCATTGGCTGTTGATTCTCCATTTATATTTCTGCCAAATAAATCGACTTGAGCAGTATTTCGGAGCAGTCTAGCAGCTTCTGTTGAGGTGTCTACTCGTCGCGATCGATTGGCTTCTTCCATTTGTTGGGAAATGTTCGCCAGATTGAGATTAGAATATTGTAGAGATTGGTTTGCTAATACTGTTTGATATAAGTTTTCGCTGATCATTTTTGATTGCTCAGTTTGGATTCTAATACTTTGCACTTGTAAGTTTGCTTGGTCTGTAGTAGCTTGAAATGTATTTCTAGTTGCAGCATCTTTCGCGTCACTAACTAACTGTCCGATAGACGATAGAATTCCATCAGCATCTCTAGAATATTGTTCAATATTTTGAATACTTGTTTCTGTATTCTCAAGTTTTGCTTTCATTCTTTCTTGTCCCTCTCTCCCCAGCATCCCCTGTACTGTACTCCGGGTGATATAACGATTAATTTCGTTAGTCACTGCGTTGGAATGTATTGCTTGGTTATTCTCAAATTTGTCTGGTATGGAGTTGAAAAATAAGACATCTCTCCGAACTTGATTACCAGCCGCAATAGGATTAGGTATATTTAAATCTCCTGCTGAACTACTCAAAGCATTTTGTGAGCTAGTAGTTTCTAGAGGGTTTAAAGTTTCACTCAAGTTATATCGCAAATAGTTTTGTAAGTCTGTAGAGTAGGATTGGAAATCAGTCCAAACTCTCCCTAATTGTGCCATTGCGGGAACAGCTAATAAGCTTAAAAATCCTAATGTGAATAAAATAGTTTTTTTCATTTATTTACAACCCTGGTTATTTTTTACCATTAACAGTGAACAGTTAAATTATTGGGTGAAACAACACCAATTGGTGGAAGGCTGGTGTGTCTAAGAGGTTGTTTGAAAAGTGATTAGCTGTGATTTTAAGCACTATCGCTCTCCCTAACCCCCCTTAAAAAAGGGGGAGGAAAACTTTTCAAAGTCCCCTTTAAAAAGGTTGATTTAGGGGTATCTAAAAGTATTTGATACATGATTAGAGACTTTTCAAACATCATCTAAATTCCCCACAATACGCCGTTAGGACTGATAACTGATAACTGATTTAACTACCGCGCAAACTAGCTAGTAATTGACGTGCAAATACTGATATTGCTTCATATTTATTACTGTAATGTTGCATTGCTTGTTGACGTGCTGTTTGTTCATGGGGGTTATTCGCAACTACTGCTAATTGTTCATAACCCGGATAATAACGGCAAAAGGTAGGAATGCCGTTATCATCTAATAGCCATTGGCTGTAAACTCCTTCTTTACGGGGGAAAAAACTTTCTGAGGCGTTACGCGCAATAACATCTCTGGGATATTTCAAAATACTGACAAAACTATCTACCGCCACTGGTTGAATACGCCCAATTAATCTTGTCGTCAAGTTTTGTAAAATCTTGGATGCAGCTTTAGATTTGGCGATGGTGTCGGGGTCTTGTGCTGATAAAATTACCCTAATACCTGCTTTAGCTCCGTTAGCACACATTCTGCCCACTAGGTCGGAGATTTGGTCAAACTCAAATAAAATCGGCGCTTCATCAATAAAGAAGATGGAAGCGGGACTACTTAAGGCGCGACGCAAGGCGGCGGAATAAGCACTTAAGGAAAGTACGGCTGCATCTTCGTTATCTGAGAGGTTTCGCAGCGCAAATACTAAAAGTTGCGCGTCGGTAGGAAAGCTAGAGGGTGCGGAAATTGACTGTCCCACACGACTGGAAAGCCAGAAGCGCAAGCGCAGGTGAATTTGACTGAGTGCGTCTTCAACTCTTCCACTCACAGAGTCTAGCTGTAGATGTTCGGGGGAACAAAAATGTAAGAAGTCTTGGAGGGTGGGGGTTTTTTGCCATTCTGGACTACCAAAACCACCCGCGATCGCCATTCTATATCTTTCTTGAATCCCATGATCAGCAAAGAAAGCACCCAAGGCCAAGTTGAGTAGGGAACGGACGGTTTGTGTTAGCAGTTGGTTGTCAGCAGATGAGCCTAACACCATCGTCATCAATGCTGATTCCAAAAAGCCTGTATAATCGAGGAGGCGATCGCGTTGTTGTTCTGGATCGAGCGATCGTAAATCTGGCTGTTCAAATAAGTTATTCGATTGTTTGGAAATATCAAAATATGCCCCGTTCCCTTCCATAAAATGGGCATAGTCGGTGAAGGTGGATGTACCATCGGGTTTAGGAAAGTCCAATGCTACCACCGGGATACCATGCGCCAAAGCCTGAGTTAAAATTCCTGATACCAATACTGACTTTCCGGCGCGGGTAGTCGCAAACAAGGCTAAGTTTTTATGTTGGTTAAACATATCCAACTGTACAGGCGTACCCCCTTCTTCGGCAATTAATTCAAAGCCATGTTTATCACCAGCTTTGGTAATGACTAAAGGCATTAAACCAGGTACTTCACTAGTTAAATATAACTGGCGACGGTTGAAGGGTTTAACTAGTAAACCTTCCCAAACTATAGGTAAAGATTGTAACCAAATCTTCCAAGCATACTCAGTTTCTCTCACCACCCGCGCCGGACGTTGAAAGCAGTTTTCAATATACCTTGTCGCCTCATCCAATTTGTCCACCGTGGGACGATGGACAAAAATAGCCAAACCTGCATAAATGGGGACAGCCCCTTCAAATAGTTGTTCTTGGGCTGCAACTGACTTTCTTAACTTTAATTGGGCGTTAACGTCAATTGTTTTACTCTTTTCCTGCGCCATCATCGCCGTCACATTCGACTGCTTTAAGACTCTTTGTAGGGTAGTCTTTACCAAAGCTGGGTTAGCCGCCGTCAGTTGACAGACAATTTCTGTATCTACTATTGACTCTCGCGCCAACAGTTCCCACAGATAACGCAGTTGGGCAAATTTATTCGGCCAGCCACCAGGCTTTTCGAGGAAAGTCATCGCCCCAATATAATTATTATTGACATTCACCCAACGGCGATCGGCACAAGGGACACCAGACTCCATTAACAAGGTTGTGCTGTGGACATTTTCTATTAATAATTGGGTACTAGATAATTCTGAATGTACTTGTTCGTAAAGCCCATTTTCATCTAGAGTGACTAATTGGGGAATATCAATTGGTTTAGTATCATTAAACCTCCGCCAGACTTCTTGCCAAAGTTCTTCTGCATTTAACGGTTTAATATCCAACCCCATCTTGTTAGATAAAAGTTGTTCCCAACGACAAAAACCTTGTTGGTATGCTTTACCGATAATACCTTCAATACGCTGATTGGCAATTTCTGCCATATCACCTTTAAAATTTAACCACCAAGCCTCTACCCTACCTAACAGTTTTTCAATCCAATCATCGGCATTGGTGGCAGTAGGTTCTATTGTATAACTTACGTAGATTTTTAAGAATTTTGGCTTGCGAATCCCCGCCGCCGTTAATTCTTGCGTCCTGGCTCTTTCTGCCATCAACAGATATTTAATATCTCTTGAGGGAGCGCGTCTAATCAAATCTGATAATTCCGTTTGGCGCTGTTTATCTGAACTAAAAGACCCCATGTGTAAGGTCATATTTTCCCCTTCGGGAATGTCTTTTAATCCAGATTCGATATTATTAAAGATTGTGTCTATCTGTTCTTTTCTTAATGTGGTATGAATGCCTTTACATTCAAAACCAAAAACAAAGCAAAATTTATCTTTTTGAGTTCCTTTCGTTAAAATATACGCGCCAATATCACGCCCATCCAAGGCAATTCTCAGCATGGTGGATAGATGTAGCGCATCCTCAAAAGGCGTTAATCTACTTTCGTTTCCGGCGAGACCGATGCTTTGTTTTCCGATTTTTTGCTTCATGGTTTACTTCTAGCAAGCTGTGATAACGAGCAAAGCCTCTTGTCCAAGTGGGAACTCCAATAAATTTACTTAAAAAGCGCCAACTCCTACCACCAGATAATATCCACCAAGTGGCCATTCCCCAACCAGCAATCAAAAAAGTCCATAGCCATCTTTGAAAGTCATCTGGGAAAATAGCCCCAAAAATTCCATTGATGATAAAGTATGACGTTAGACAAATGACTGTCCAAGGAAATATTTGGTCAGCAGGAATTGGCCCTAGTGACGGTTGAGAACCTAAAATTTGATTAACTGGGCGAAATTCTGGTGGACGTTCCTCAGACATACAGCGTTTCTCGTGAGATGAAGGAGAGACTAGGGGTTATGGACTAGAGTATCAGCTAATCCTGGTGGTGGGGGCTGTAATTATTATTTACTAGTGTCACCAATGACAAATCCTGTGAGTACATCTGCAATGGTAACAGCTACAACTACTAATAGGGGAGTTCTCGCTACACTTTGCCAATCTTCGTCCTTACGAACTGCATTGATTACGCCAACGAGAGACATGGCAATATACAGTAAAAATATACCTCGCAACACGTTAAAAATTAAGCTGACCGCTTGTTGGCTACCACCGCTATTCGCAGTTCCCTGGGTTAAGGTAGTTTTGAAAAAGTTTTCTGCTTTACCAAAAAATTGCGCCTGTGCAGGAAAGGCTAAAACATCTAGCCAAAATACAATCAAAACCAAGGCGGCTGCCAATATTTGGCACAAAATTAGCCATCGCTTTGGTAAATTTAATTGCTGTCCAACTTGATGAATGACTATGGCAATTAAACTACCAAATAGCATACAAAAAAGCAGTAAGGGGCTTTTTAAGCTGATAACACTGAGAAATACAGCACAAGCCAATAAAAATGGTACTGATTCTATCAGTTTTAACCGTAATTGTTTTATTATCTGGTTCATTTTATTAACATTTATAGTTTCATTTTTTGTAAAAATGTTATATGCTTGTTGTGCATGAACTTTCTGTTTTGGCATTGATCAGTTGTCCTACTTGCTAATGAAAACCCTGATTGACAAGATTATTGAGACTTTGATAATCTATCATGCACTAACACCTTTTATCCAAAAAAATATTAATTTTTCTTTACAATATCTATATTATGACATTGTAAGTAGTTTAAATTTAGTTAACAATAAATTAACAATACATTAAATAAATATTCAGGACTTACGCACCAATGTTATCTGTTAAGACTGGGTGTAAGGGTGTAAGGGTGTAGCTTTTGAAGGCTTACACCCCTACACCCCTATACCCCTATACCCTTGTCCAAACCCTTGATTTTTCGTTTTCATGCGTAAGTCCTAATATTGTTAACCGCATATATTTCCAGTTAGCAATCAGTTTCAGTCTTGGGAAAAACTTATCTTTAATGCCTAGCTGGAAAATTGGCTAAATTAATGAATAGAAGAACTATTTTGAACATACTCTATCAACTTGGATCTTCATTTTATTAATTGACCAAAAATGCTATGATAAGCTGAGTTATTTAATTACTGAAAATTTCAGCTTACATGAGTAAATCTAGAAAAATGCTAAACACAATAACAAAGCTAAAACCTGATTGCTCTCAGCTTTAGTCAAAGTAATTGATAAAAGTATAGGAAGTTTTGCTTAGTAGATGCAAAAAAGGTATTGTGATATACATAGCCAAAATTTAGCTATAGATAAATTAGTTACTCAGCTACAGGCGATCGCCTGTATAAGTAGCTCTGCAATAAGTTACTGGATGGAAGGAAAAATGTCCAGTCTTAAATGTTAGCATCTTAGCAGTTTTGGTCAAACAGTCAAACCAGCCTCATGGGAAATGCCACCTTTGAATATATTCGTATTATCTATAAATTAATATAACGCTCCTCCATCAGTGTTGATATAAAAATCATAGCTTCATGGAAAATTCAGTATAACTACCATAGTTTAGAGCGTTTTCAGCCTCATTGACAAGCTGACAGCACTGACGCAGCAAGGGAGGTTGTCTGTTGAGACTGGGGGTTACGGGGATAAGGTTTTGATACCGAGTTGTAGTCAAAGATAGTAAGTTGGGGTGGGGAGTATTATATAGGACTTACGCAACTGGCAGATTTTTTCTGTAGGGTGTGTGACGCTCTTAAAATATTTGAACGTAGTCATGAGACTTGTAGCGTCACGCACCAACCACCAATTGTGACACTTGCGTAAGTCCTGAGTAAGTGTCACCTGTCACCTGTCCCCTAATACTATTGTCGCCGATTAACCAATGTGGCGCTAGCTTGGTCAACAGGCATGAGGATCACTTGATTAATATTGACATGGGGCGATCGCGTCGCACAAAAAAACACCACATCAGCAATATCCTCTGGTGTCAGTGGTTGAACTCCCTGATAAACCTTGTTCGCCCTTTCCCTATCCCCATGAAACCGGACTTGGCTAAATTCGGTTTCTACCATCCCCGGATCTACGGAAGTCACACGTACTGGAGTACCCAGCAAATCTTGTTTCAAACCTTCGGAAATAGCTTTGACTGCGGCTTTTGTCGCACAGTAAACATTACCACCAGGATAAGTTTGATGTCCGGCGATAGAACCAAGGTTAATGACATGACCGCGATCGCGCTCTACCATCCCCGGCACAATATAACGGGTAAAATAAAGCAGACCCTTGATATTGGTATCAATCATTTCTTCCCAGTCTGGTAATTCGCCTTCATGCAGTTTATCTAAACCACGACTCAAACCAGCATTGTTAATCAGGATATCAATTGCCGACCAAGCAGGCGGTAAACTAGTGATAGCAGATTCTACCGCATGGCGATCGCGCACATCCAACTGCAATAAATGAGTTTCTACCCCAAACTCCCTACTCAGTTCATCAGCTAGCTGCTGTAACCTTTCCCACCGCCGCGCCGCCAAGATAAGTTTTACACCCGCACCAGCAAAAATCCTCGCGCAAGCATTACCAATACCACTACTCGCGCCAGTAATCAAAACAATTTGATTCTTCAGGGAAATCATATTAGTTATTAGTCATTAGTCATTAGTCATTAGTCCATAGTCAACAGTCAACAGTCAACAGTCAACAGTCCATAGTCAACAGTCAAACTCTATGGACTATCTAACTTTTCACGTTATGTGGAAAAGTCAACGTCAGACCTAACCCCCCAGCCCCCTTCCCTACAAGGGAAGGGGGAGAAATCAAAGCCTCTCTCCTTGTAGGAGAGAGGTTTGGAGAGAGGTCTTCTAGATGCCGTGAAAAGTCAGATGGACTATGGACTATTGAACTACTATCTCACCACTTGTAAACGCTGTGTCACCATTGTCATACCACCACCCCGCAAGATGACAGCAGAAATCCAGCGATTACCAGGCGTTGATGGGGCGCGTCCAACTTTGAAAAGACCGCCTGAATTGAGGGGTTGTAAATCTACAGGTGTACCTTTGAGATATTTATCTGGTTGAACTGGTTCTTCTAAAGCAGTTCCCAAGAGTAAATCATCTCCTAATGGTTCTTGCACAACCGCATCAAAACTATATTGCTGTCCAACTTTTACCTGCTGTGGTAATTTAAAATCTATTTGGGGCGGCTTGTTACCAGAGGTAACTAAAGTACGTTCTGCTAAAATCTCTTGGCGGGTAATTTTTCCCCCAGCAATACGCTGACGCGATCTGATGGTGGCGTTGAGAGTCAGGTTATTTTTACCTGAACCTGTGATATTAGTTACCGTTTCGGCAACGATCGCATTTCCTTCAGATTTCCAAGATTGTACTTGTGTAGTGTATTGCAATTTGGGATAAGTCTGCCAAAATGTAACCAAGGCTTTTTCTAAAGTTTGGCGGTTCAACCCATCTCCATGAGTGAAGGTTGGACTATAGAACTGTAAAACTCCTTTCACATCGCCTTTGCTGGCGGCGCTATCAATTTGCGTCAACAGGGTTCTTAATTCAGTAGGCGCAGCGCCAGATGTGCTTTGAGCCACTTCTGTTGCTTGGGTAGGTTGCCAAACATTGACAAAACCCAGGGATAAAAGACACAAAATCAGCCAAATACTGTGAGAAAATTTGCTGTGGCGTTTGAGTAGTAAAAAATTTATCTTAGTCATGGCGAAGAGTTTACTGATAGGAGTGGAGAAGGTCAGGAAATTGTTTTATCTTAATTAAGCTAGGCGCTAAACGGTATAGTTTCAATGGTAAATGCACCAATAAGATTACTCATAGCAGCCAGTGGGACTGGTGGACATTTGTTTCCGGCGATCGCACTGGCAGAGAAACTACCAGATTATGAGATTGAATGGCTGGGTGTCCCCAATCGGCTAGAGACTCAGTTAGTCCCGAAACAATATCCTTTGAATACTATTGCAGTTGAAGGGTTTCAGCAAGGGTTCGGCATTTCATCTTTAATCATCTTAGGTAAACTTATCAATGCGATTTTCCAAGTCCGCCGACTCTTGCAACAAGGCAAATTTCAAGGAGTCGTCACCACAGGCGGATATATTGCTGGCCCGGCTGTCATTGCAGCCCGTTCTCTAGGTTTACCCGTAATTTTTCATGAGTCCAACGCCTTACCAGGAAAAGTTACCCGCTTTTTTGGCCCTTGGTGTAGTGTAGTCGCCTTGGGATTTGAGGTGGCGGCGCAGTATTTACCCCGTGCTACCAATGTATGTGTGGGTACTCCTGTCCGTTCACAATTCTTAAACGCCAGTAATAATTCTCAACTAGATTTAGCGATTCCTGAAGCTGTACCTTTAATTGTCGTCTTCGGTGGTAGCCAAGGCGCGGTGGCGGTGAATAAGTTAGTGCGTGAAGCGGCGAATGCTTGGTTTGAGGCTGGCGCTTACCTAGTGCATTTAACAGGCGATCGCGATCCCGATGTGGATAGCCTGAAGCACCCGCAGTATATAGAATTACCCTTTTACGACAACATGGCCGCCTTACTGCAACGAGCTAGTTTAGCCATCAGTCGTTCCGGTGCTGGTAGCTTGACAGAATTAGCAGTCTGTGGAACACCAGCAATTTTAATCCCTTACCCCTTTGCGGCGGAAGACCATCAATCTTACAACGCCGAGGTATTTACCAAAGCTGGCGCGGCGTTAAGCTTTAAACAGTCGGAATTGACAGCCGAAATATTACAAGCTCAAGTGTTAAATTTATTACAGTCGCCAGAAGAGTTAAGGAAAATGGGGGAAAATGCTCAGGCGATCGCAGTTCCTGACAGTGCTGATAAATTAGCCTCTTTAGTGCGGGAAGTCGTAGAATGAGCAGTTTTAGTCAACCAAATAGTGTAGGCAAGATGCCTACACCACAAGAGTTATATTTATGCAATATTTTAGCCTTGCCACACCAGTAAAGACGTTGCCTGCAACGTCTCCATATCATTTATTTGGCTCAATTCATAGAGAATTGCTATAAATTCCCCAGTTCCACAAGAATTTTAAAACATATCTGCTTTATCTACTTTCTCCCAAGGTAAATCTATATCCTGCCTACCTACATGACCATAAGCAGCCAGTTTCCTATAAAAACCACCTTTAGTTAAAGAGGGTAAATGTCTTAAATTAAATTCTTTGAGGATGCCTGCTAACCGAAAATCAAAGTGCTTTTCTAATAAAATTGTGATGTCTTCATCAGATATCTTTCCTGTACCAAAAGTTTCTACTTGAACACTCACAGGTCGAGAAAGTCCGATAGAATAACTTAACTGGACTTCACATTCATCAGCTAGATTTGCGGCTACAACATTTTTAGCAGCATAACGGGCAACATAAGCACCAACTCTATCTATTCTGATAGGGTCTTTACCGCTTAAAGCTGAACCACTGTGCTTGGAATATTCACCATAGGTATCGATCGCATTCTTTCTCCCAGTTAAACCAGAATGTACAGCCGGGCCGCCGACAATAAAAGCACCATCGGGGTTAATAAAGATTCTCGTGTTTTCATCTGGCTTAATTTCTTCATCGGCAAACACAGGATAAATCACAGTTTCGCGAATATCATCCTGTAATTGCTTTAAGTCTGGCTTGCCGGCTTTATTTTGGCTGGCGATGACTGTAATACTATGGATTCTATAGGGACGGCGATTTCTATATTCAACTCCCACTTGGGTTTTTCCATCAGGAGTCAGATAACTGAGAATATTCTGCCGTTTTACTTCAGTAATGCGTTTAGCTAGCTTGTGTGCCAACCATATTGGTAACGGCATCAAGGCGGGTGTTTGATGACAAGCAAAACCAAACACGGTTGCTTGGTTGGTGACGGTAATTTGTTCTATTTCTGCATCAGATAATTTTTGTTCATCAAATGAATGAGATGGGTCTGGCGGTAATTCTTTTAAGCTGGTCAAGATGCTACAGTTTTTACCGTTAAATTCCATCTGTTGATAACCAACCTGATCAATTACCTGTCTGGCTATGTTGGTAAAATCAACATTTGTATTCGGTTCAAATCTGGCGGCTATAAATACAATACCAGTAGATGCAGCGCATTCGGTAATGACTCTAGCGTAGGGGTCTTGTTGTAAAAATCGGTCTACGATCGCATCACTAATCTGATCACAGAGTTTATCAGGATGCCCCTCTGTGACTGATTCAGATGTAAACATGAAGTCTTTTTTCATAATTCACCTTTGTTATCAGTTATCAGTTATCAGTTATCAGTGAACATAGCTTGATAACTGATAACTGATAACTGATAACTGTTCACTGTTCACTGTTCACTGTTCACTGATTGAGTCTTCCTCATCGCCTTAATCTTCTTCATCCCGCCGCTAATATCCTTAGTTCCTTCGTTGACAATTAGCGGTAACAAGGCACTACTACCAATGACCGCACCATCTACAAGACTAATGGGGGTAATTCTTAACAGGTTTCTCAGGGGTGGTACAGCTACAGCTACTAGTTGTAAGGCGAAGGAACCTGTCACCGCCGCCGTGAGGTAGGGATTTTTGGGGAGTTTTTCTTGACTGAATATGCTGTGTTTTTCGGAACGACTGCTAATTGTATGCAGGAGTTGGGCTGTTGTTAAAGTCATGAAGGCCAGGGTGCTGGCTTGGGGGCTGATACCATATTTGAGGATGCCGTAACCGTATGCAGCCAGGGTTCCCGCAGATATGGTGCTGGACTCAAAGGTAATTCTGCCAAAATCAGATTTCTTGATAATGGGGTCTTGGGGGTTGCGGGGTGGTTGGCTTAAGACATCTGGTTCTGGCGCTTCCATTGCTAAGGATAAGCCGGGGAAGATGTCGGTTACTAAGTTCAACCAGAGTAGTTGAATAGCATTTAAGGGTTCGCCTATACCTGCGGCGGTGGCGGTGGTCATGACGATGATTTCGCTTAAGTTGGTCGCCAACAGGAAATGCACTGACTTACGAATGTTGTTGTAAATTGTCCTTCCTCGACTGACGGCGATAATCATCGTTTCTAGGCGGTCATCTTCCAGAACAATATCTGCAACTTCACGGGCGACATCGGTTCCCCCTTTACCCATAGCTACCCCAACCTGGGCTGCTTTCAAGGCTGGTGCATCGTTAATCCCATCGCCTGTCATGGCGACGACTTGACCTGCATTTTGTAAAGCTTGGACTATTTGCAGTTTGTTGCTGGGACTGATGCGGGAAAATACATCTACTTTGTCGCTGAGGGCGGTTAAGGCTTCGGGGGTGAGGTTGTTGAGGTTGGTGGAGTCGAGGATTTCTAATTGGGGCGATCGATTTAATTCTAATTCTTTGGCGATCGCATAAGCTGTAGGACTTTGATCCCCAGTAATCATGACTGTATTAATCCCCGCATGATGGAAGTCGGCTATTAATTCTTTCGCCCCCCTTCTAATTGGGTCTGCCATCCCCACCAAACCCAGCCAAATCAAGTCTGCTTCATGGTTGCCGTTGTGGGATTCATCTATATGGTTGTAGGCTACACCCAACACCCGCAACGCCTTACCCGCCATGCGGTCATTTTCAATTTCCAACAATTGGCGGTCTTGGTCGCTTAAAGGCATTACTTCCCCATCTTTCATCCACCCTCGGCACATCTGCGCTACTTCGCCGGGGCTACCTTTGACGGCGACTAGTCTATGTCCATTATGAGTTTCATGGATGGTACTCATAATGTTGCGGTTTTCGGAACGCAGGTTAGTTTGTAGTAAAGGATACTTGTCTCGCAAGGAAATTGCATCTACTCCAGCCGCAATGCCCATGTAAATCAAGGCGTTTTCTGTCGCCGAACCTGTAACTACATACTCACCTTCTACCTGATCAACACCACTTTCATTACACAAAACTGAGACATGAATCAGCTTTAACAGTTCATCGTACATATAGGGGTTGATATTTTCTTCCCCGGCGATGAACTCCCCATTGGTAACTTTAATTTCCCTTGTGTTGGTGTGAATTTCCACCACCGACATTTTATTTTCGGTAATTGTACCCGTTTTATCCATGCAAATTGTCTGCACAGAACCCAAAGCCTCCACCGCACTCAAACTGCGGACGAGGACTTTGTTCCGTCGCATATCGCGGATACCCAAGGCTAAGGTGGTCGTGGCAATTGTCGGCAAACCTTCGGGAACAGCCGCCACCGCCAAGGATATGGATGATTTCAACATCTGCACTAACCCATATCCCCGCAGCAGTCCCATCCCAAACACTAACCCACAAAGACCCATACCAATAACTACCAGTTGGCTACCTACCTGGTCTAACTGTCTGGCGAGGGGTGTTTCTGTGGCATTGGCTGTACCTACGAGGGTTTGGATATGACCCATTTCTGTGAATTGTCCTGTGGCGATAACCGCCGCTAACCCTTGTCCCCCGGTGATGTAGGTTCCCCTGTAGATCATGTTCAGGCGATCGCCCAATGGTACATCTTCCCCTGTCAAAGATGCAGTATCCTTACTTACAGGCAGACTCTCACCAGTTAAAGCCGATTCATCTATACTTAAGTTATCTGCGTAGATTAATCTGGCATCGGCGGCTACATAACTACCGGGTTTGAGAATTAAAATATCTCCCACAACTACATCTTCTGTAGGTATTTCCTGTGGCTTCCCATCCCGCATCACCCAAGCTGTAGTTTGTTCTTGATGTTTCAGGGAATGGATGATGCGTTCCGATTGAGTTTCTGTAGCGAAGCCAATCGCTGCATTCAATCCTACCACACCCAAAATTACTAAAGCATCAATCAATCCGCCAGTAAATACCGAAACCCCAGCCGCCACACCCAATAAAGCCACGGGTAAGGATTTGAACTGGTCAACAAAGATACTTAAACTGGAACGCACCTCTGTTTGGGCAAGTACATTTGCCCCGTATATACTCAAATTAGTCGCAGCCGACTCACTAGATAACCCTGATGGCGATGTCTTGAAGGTATCCAGCACCGTCTTCGCTGGCATTAAATGCCAATTTTCGCTCTTTTGCTGTTGAACACCAGGGATTCGCTGGGTTTTCTTCACAATTTTCTCCGACTTTCTCCCCCGGACTTGCTGATGGCTTTTTTGAAAATTGTTAAGAACTTCATCAATTAAATAAGCAACTTGCTTGTAGCTATATTCTGGCGAAAAGAAGACCAAAATATTACTTGTAGAGATATTAGCAGAAACATTGAGAATTTCTGGTTGATTGAGGAGCGATCGCTCCAAATATTCTTTTAGAGATAGCGAACGATAAAGTTCTTTTACCTTATATCTAGCTCTCCCTTTGACAGTAGTATGTATTGCTTGAACCACTGCGACTCTTACTCCTGTAACGCCCTGAACCAATTTAAACTTCTATAATATGCTGACCCGTAACTAATTATAAATAATAAAAATATTATTTTTAAACACAATAATTGTTAAGACTTTCAAAGTTATATTTTTATCTTCTTAAAAGTTGCCAACAACTAACCAGTGAATTTCATAAAACGTAGCACTTATTCTATCTAACTCAGCGCTACTCTGCGTTGATAAATAAAATTTTTCCTCCTATAGCTATCAACCATATAGAACCTTACTTAAATAAATCCTCCCCTCCATCAATCTAAAGTTACAAACTAAGGCGTTTCTTTACTAAAAATATAACTTAGCTATTCTGCAAACTCCCCCTTTAGTCTGAAGGATTGCCTAAATAAAAATGCTAGTACTAATTAAGTGGCTGAAAAGCCGAAGCATTGATAACTAACACATAGCAAATAAATGACTATTTCCACAGACCGCAATCAACAGATTCAGCAGTTGCAACAACTAATTCAAGGCATTGATTACGCCATGCTAACTACCATTGATGAAGATGGCAGTCTGCACAGCCGTCCAATGTACTTTAATGGTGACATTGATACTAATGGCACACTTTGGTTTTTCTCATCTGCTACTTCTCACAAAGCACTTGAAGTAGAACACCGTCAACAGGTGAGTGTTAACTTTTCATCCCCCAATCAACAGCGATTTATATCTATATCAGGTACAGCAGAATTAGTAAAAGACCGTCAAGAAATTCAACAAAGATGGCAGCCTGAATTAGAAACTTGGTTTCCTCAAGGATTAAATGAACCCAATATTGCTTTGCTGAAGGTAAATATCAAGAGGGTGGATTATTGGGATGATAAATCCAATTTTCACGCCAAATCAATTAGTCTGTAAATAATCTCAAATCTGGCGATTTTTCAATTATACAATGGTGGGCAATGCCCACCCTACTTATCAATAATATATATGACCAAGTAAAACGGACTAAATAAATCAAGGTTTGTAGTCAGGACTTTAGTCCTAAAAAAAGGACTAAAGTCCTTACTACGAACCCAATTGTGATAACTTTAGATTACTTAACATAGTTTGGTTTATTTTCCACCGCTTACTTAAGCAATTGTAAATTTGCAAAACGAGTAGAACAGATACCAGAGTAGGGGCGTACATTTGTGCGTCGCTAATTGCTTGTTCGTTAATATACTACGGGCTTGACCAGGACTTACGCACCAATGTTATCTGTTAAGACTGGGTGTAAGGGTGTAAGGGTGTAGGTTTTGAAGGCTTACCCCCTACACCCCTATACCCCTATACCCTTGTCAAAACCCTTGATTTTTCGTTTTCATGCGTAAGTCCTATTGACATTTCTTAAACGTAAACAAAATTACAACTAGGAGATGCCGACAGAGTAAATTTATATTTACTTAATTATCGACCTGGAGGTGCGATCGCTACAATACATCCTACCTCAACCAAGAGAACCTGACATCAGGTGACTAGGGTTAACTGAGGAACTGGCGAACAAAAAGATGGCGATGCTCTCCCACCGTAGGTCATGATAATTGTTAACCATTAACTGCTCACCATCAAAAACTCTCCAAAATCCTGTGATTGTGAACCTATTTCGTTAAATTATTCATATATAAGATTCATATTTAATTTTTGCATAAGATACTAGATATCCTATCCCTTGTTAACTGCCCCCTGTCCCCTAAAAAACATTAGAGTAATGCAAGTATTGCTTTTCTTGCTCACTGTCCCCTGTCCCCTGTTCCCTATCCCCTATCTACACCAATAAATTCAGGCATCGAACCAGATTAATATAAGTATAACTTTTCACTTACTTTACTTACAAATTCATACAGCGTAGAGTAAGAATAGTTTGGATTTTTGAAACCATATCAAATTTATTTTGAAGTTTGTTTCTTTAGCTTACTAAATCAGCAACTTCAGTTAATATTAATCAGGTTTTACTGTTTAGTTGCTCATCCTGACCTAGTTGCTCACTTAGTATTAATTTCAACTCACTCAATAGCTTTTAGCCCTCATTGCTCCCATGCTGACCCATCACCGCAAGCCCGTGTGCTTATCACTTATCTCAACTGATCTGCCATTCTGGTCAGTTGTGGAAACTGCTGGAACACTATATCAAAAGGATATTGATAGGTTCCATTTATTACTGACCGCACCACCGTTAATCACTTGTGAACTAAGTCCTGATCCAGAAGAAAAACTTTTACCACGTACTAGTAAAGCTTATGCTCCTGCTAGTCCCAGAGTTTTGTGGTTAGAAATTTCTCCCTATCGAGTAATTATGACCATGCAAGGTAACGATCAAGTGAGTTACCGTCACTTTTGGGAACAGGGCGTTTATGGTATGAGTCGGTATTGGCTACCCGCCGAGTCATTACAACCAAACGATCCCATCCGCTTACGGAATTATACCAATACCTTAAGTCTAAGCGGACGCGAATTACCTGAAAATTTGCGTGTGGAATATGAATTATGGTCTGAGAAAGTCCAACTAGGTCGCTATATTCTCAATTTAGAAATTCAACATTAATCAAAAATCTCCGCCCCTTTGTGGGTGGAGATTTTGTCATTGGTCATTGGTCATTAGTCACAGAACCTTTAATTCATTTTCCCCCTTTTTTAAGCCAGGGCGGTTCTCAAGACGTGCGAAAACAAGCCCTAGCCCCTGCTTACAACTTAATCGTCACAGTCTTAACTTCTGTGTACTGTTGCAACCCATATTCACCGAGTTCTCGACCAATACCAGACTGCTTGAACCCACCAAAGGGTGCAGCCGCATCGAATACGTCGTAACAGTTGACCCAAACTGTACCCGCGCGGACATTATTGGCGATCGCATGAGCTTTGGTGATATCCTTTGTCCAAACGGCGGCGGCGAGTCCATACATGGTAGTGTTTGCCCGTTGTATGACTTCCTCGATGTCTTTGAACTTGATGATACTCATCACCGGGCCGAAAATTTCCTCTTGGGCAATTTTCATCTCATCGCGGACATCGGCAAAGACTGTCGGGGCGATAAAATAGCCACGTTCCCCAACTCGATTTCCGCCGCACAACATCTGTGCGCCATCTCGCATCCCCGACTCAATGTAACCCATCACCCGGTCGAATTGTTCTTGATCTACCTGCGGCCCTTGTTGGGTGTTTGCATCGAAGGGATCACCAACTACACGCCTTTTAGCTTGTTCTACAGTTCTCGCGACGAAATCATCATAACATTTTTCTTCCACAAATAACCGCGAACCTGCACAGCAACATTGACCTTGGTTAAAGAATAAAGCATCATGAGCGCCGGCGATCGCTTCATCAAAGTCAGCATCAGCAAACACGATATTCGGACTCTTACCACCCAATTCCAGAGTTACCCGCTTGAGGTTGGTTTTAGCGGCGGCTTCCATAATTAGATGTCCCACCTCAGTCGAACCAGTGAACGCCACCTTATCGATATCCATGTGATGTGCGATCGCTGCCCCAGCAGTTGGGCCGTATCCTGATAGTAGATTTACCACACCAGCAGGAAACCCAGCTTCCACAATCAACTCTCCCACCCGTAGCGCTGACAACGGAGTTTGTTCGGCTGTTTTCATCACCACAGTATTACCCGTTGCTAAAGCTGGTGCTAACTTCCAAGCCTGCATTAACAAGGGGAAATTCCAGGGGATAATTTGTCCCACCACACCCACCGGTTCATGGCGAGTGTAACAGAAATAAGGCCCATTAATCGGGATAGTTTTTCCTTGTACCTTATCCGCCCAACCTGCATAGTAACGGTAGCAGGCAATGACTAAGCCTAAATCACCTAGAGAATCTTGTAAAGGTTTGCCGTTGTCTAGAGTTTCTAACCGCGCCAACTCATCAATATTCTGTTCAATTAAATCTGCTAACTTATAAAGCAAATCACCGCGTTTGGTAGCAGATATCTTTGACCATTCTCCATAAAAAGCGGCGCGGGCTGCTTGTACAGCTTTATCCACATCTGCCGCATCTGCTTGGGCCACATCACAGATGACCTCGCCTGTAGCTGGGTTAATCGTCTCAAATCTCCGACCGCTAACACTTTCTACCCATTCATTGTTAATTAGCAGCCTGGTTGGGCCGATTTTCACCTGTTGCTTTGGTTCCTTCGCTGTAACCATCAGGCCCTCCTAAAGCTATGAAAAATTTGGTTTAAATCTATATCTTTATGTTTCCTGCTACACAGCATTTAGGTAGATTTCTTTATATTTTTTTTGTTTTTGCTTAACATTTCTATTTTCTCAAACTAAAACTGTTAAATAAGTAGATAATTTATGCTTTGCTTATGGCGATGTCATGAAAATGGCTGTGATGAAAGATGAGCGATCGCCCAATTCGGAAACAGCCACAATCAAGCTACTCTAGATGCTGGAGATAGCGATCATATCTCCCCTCTAGCTTATCTCTTCCTGACTAACGAATGTTGTTAGGCTCAATAGGTTGTAAAATTGCTTCCTCTAGTTTCTGTTCGTTGTAAATAATACAACCAAATATTCGCGTTAGCTCTTGCCAACCAATAATAGTTCTAGAGATGGAATTGCTGCTATGCAAGCCATAAAGGATATGGTAACTGGAGAAATTGAATATTTTCGCTATCTATTAGTTAATCTTGCCTATACTAAACTCTTTTTGTTCGCTTGAGAGATTTGCGTCTTGGTTCATCAGTTGGGAAAAGCCGAGAATCGCATTGAGGGGAGTTCGTAATTCATGGCTCATATTAGCCAGGAATGTGCTTTTAGCTCGGTTGGCAGTTTCGGCGGCCTCTTTAGCCTGTTCGAGTTCTGCTTCTGCTTTTTTGCGATCGCTGATATCTCTTCCTACCGCCTGGAAGTGAATAATACAACCAGAGTCAAGTCGCTTCTCTACGAGACGCTACGCGAACGCTCCAATTCAAAATTCACGCATTCAGTCAATAATACCATTTAGATTTTATCGGATAATTGACTTGCATCAGTTGACACTCTCCGCCCTAAAAGTGCGGAGATTCTTCATTCATAGACCCAACTTGCTCACACAAGATTTCTCCAGCATGAGTAGAGGTCGAATCTCCTGAAGCGTTCGGATCATAGATCCAGGTTCCTACGTGACCCGTAGTACCCAAGGCTAGTTTCAGAATGTTAATCGCTGCGTTCCAATCTCTATCCATCACAAATCC
>NZ_JACJSG010000017.1 GCF_014697625.1 Anabaena azotica FACHB-119
TTGGTAATTGGTAATTGGTAATTGGTAATTGGTAATTGGTAATTGGTAATTGGTAATTGGTAATTGGTAATTGGTAATTGGTAATTGGTAATTGGTAATTGGTAATTGGTAATTGATTTTTTACTATTACCTATCACCCATTAACCATCACCCATTAACTATTACCCATTAACTATTACCCATCACCCATCACCCATCACCCATTACCCATTACCCATTACCTATTACCAATTACCTATTACCTATTACCTATTACCACCCCTTATTGAGTTTAAGTAAGCATTCAGTTTAGGTGATAGTTCGTCAATGATTGGTTTAAGAATATTCACTTGCTCAACAGTAAAAAGGTTGCGAGCATAAGCCAGTCGCATCCAATGTATTGTTTCGTACATTGAGCCTCTAGCAATTTTTATAAAACGTTTATTATCTTGATAATTATAACGCCCGCGACCTTCAGCAATATTAGCACCAATACTATCTGCTGCACGGATAATTTGCTTACCAATTGTATTTTTGGCAATATATTCCCAAGTCATAACTATTTTCCAAATTTCATTTGCTAATTTCTCTGCCAACTTATAGACTTGCAACTCTTCAAAATCAGGTCGGCTCATTCCACTCTCCAAACCAATTACCAATTACCAATTACCAATTACCAATTACCTGCAATTATCGCAATGTCCGCAACGCCAGTTAGCAGCTTCTTGTGTAAAACCAAAGGCGTTTAATAAAAATTGCCAACGACATTGTTTAGTATTGAGATATTGAGTCATTTGTTGAGTAGCCTGTAATTGTGTAGATGGCTGACTTTTGGCTTTGTGTTCTATTTTGTAGTTGAAAGGGTCAAGCCAATTTAATTGCCCGCTACTATGGAGTAAAGCTAGAGCGATCACACTATCGGGGAATTGTTTAGTTACAGCGTTAATTTCCCCTTGTTGTGGCAGTTTTTTGATTAATTGCTGGGCTTTTTGTAGTTGCGATCGCATTTTCTCGTGAAAAAATTCCTGTCTTTGTTTATCCTCTGGATCTAACCAACCTGTAGGTTCACTTACCAATGTCAGCGCCTCGGCTGGTTTACCATCCCGTCCCGCACGCCCGATTTCTTGCACATATTCAGATAATAGATGTGGCGCATGATAATGGATAACCCAGCGCACATCAGGCTTGTTTATCCCCATCCCAAAAGCACAGGTACACACCACAAAGGGGATTTTTCCACCTAACCAGCTATTTTCCACCTCTCGACGTTCTGTCGCGCCCAAACCTGCGTGATAGCTAGCTGTGGCGTAACCCATCTGGGACAACCAAGCGGCTAAATCTTCACTATCTCGTCTGGTACGGACGTAAATTAAGCCAGCTTGTTGGGGTCGATTTTGGATAAATTTGATTAATTGCTGTTTCCTACCCCTTGGTGTCCATGCGATGCGGACGGTAGGATGTAAATTAGGACGATAAGGATTAAGGCGGAATATTTCCGGTTGCTGTAATTGTAAAACTGTTTGAATAGTTTTTTGCGCTAGGGGGTCAGCCGTGGCGGTAAATGCGGCGATACTGATTTTGGTTCCTGGTGGCTTATGTTGAAGTAATGCAGGTCTAACTGCCCCTAATCTGCGGTAAGCTGGGCGAAAGGTTTCACCCCACTGCACTAAACAATGGGCTTCATCCAAGATTAAGCCGTTGATTTGCAATTGCGGCTGACATAATCTTTCCCAAACGGGCGGACTTAATAGTGTTTCGGGAGATAAATATAGTAATCTTAACTGTTGTTTTTCTAATGCTTGCAGTGTCGCACGGCGTTGAGATGATGATAGTTCACTGTGCAGTAATGCAGCTTTTTGCTGGCGTTGGCGTAGTTCTTGTACTTGATTTTCCATCAATGCTACCAACGGGGAAACTACCAAAGTCAAACCTGTTTGTAGTAGTGCGGGTAGCTGAAAACAAATTGATTTACCTCCTCCTGTAGGCAGAATTATTATGGTATCTTTTTGGGATAATAAACTGTTGACTATTTCTCCCTGGGGTGGACGGAAATCCTCATAACCCCAAATTTGTTGAAAAGCTGCACGGACTTCTTGCCAAGATTTACTTACAGGTTGATTCATAATATATAGTTAATACACGGTTTTTTTTTGACTACATAATATATAACCTAGTAATATGAGATAAAAGTTCAGTACTTTTATCCATTACTGCAATTACTGCTCTGGTAATTTCGCCAAAATTACTAAATTAGGGAATTAATTCTATTAAGTAAATACACGTAAAAGCAAGAAATTCGTGATATAAAAATTGACTTATAATTTACGCTAATTCACCAATTGTTTATATAAAAGCCAGCAATAATCCGCTAATTTGATATTAAGCGGTTAGCAACTGTAGGATTCCTGCACTGTATGAATGAAATATCTGGTATCTTGTCATTCTGAAGTAATACTTGATGTTTTGTTTGTGTCAATGGGTAATTCCTATGCAGACTCAGAAATTGACATTGTTTGTTTACAAGCTATGTCAATTGAGAAACGCCATCTTTAACTGATACAAATTGTCAACAAATTTATCCTTAACGGAGACAACAATGACTATTAACAAATTAGGTCTGGGATTAGCGTTAGCTTGTGGTACTTTGGCTGTAGGAGCTAACTTTGCTGCACCTGCTCAAGCGGCTAAACTAACAGGAACCGTCAATATCACTGGCGTATCAGATTTTAAAAGCACAAGCTTCGTACCACCTGCAAATGACGTAGTAACATTCAGTCATGCTAAAGTGCAAGCTAGTTCAACTGGTATTTTTTCCAGCTACATCGGACAAGGTGTAACTTTATCTGACATAAAACTTACTTCGCCCACCAATGTCTCGATCACTCCTCAAAAAACACAAGCAACCTACGTCGCCTCAGCACCTAACCCATTTATTACATTTAGCGATGATCTAAAATTTATTGTTGACAACCCATTTGAGTTTCAAAGAACAGCCACGAGGTTATCTGGTGTGAATATCTTAACAGGCAGCGCTGTATTCAGTGGACTCTTTCAGAACGCATCTGGTAAAAATGTGGGCATAGGTATTGTAAGTATACAGGAAATCAAAGAAAATGGTAGCTTTGCACTAACTTTAGATGCAACTTCAGTTCCCGAACCTGCAACTGTGTTTGGCTTAACTACTGTTTTAGCGGCTGGATACTTATCTAGAAAGAAGCTAGTCAAAAAACAACTCACACAAAAAACACACCCTTAATTACTCAGTCTGCAAGGACAGACAAAAGTCGGTGTGTTTAAGTACTTAAATTCAATATGATTATCATAGCATACAATCTTTGAATGTGTGTTATGTGATAAAGTCATCACAAAACCAACTGTAGGGTGCGTCAGACCCAACAATTTCTTACAAATTAAGAAATTTGCCACATCTGACGCACTCCACTAATGTGCCTGCTAACAATTTTCCCTTGTGGTAGACGGAAATCCTCACAACCCCTGATTTTTTTAAAGTTAGCCTGAACTTCTCGTCAAGCTTTTATACTTTGAAGATTCTTGAACAGTAGTAGATAGGATATTTTGGAATTGACACTCTACTACCTAAATATTGGGTAATTATAGCAGGGGACAGGTGATAGGTGACTCTTGACAGGGCTGAAAGCCTTTGAAACTAAAGGTTTTAAAATTGTATGATGCCCTAACCTATCAGACGACTGCTATATCTCATATATTGTTGAGTCTATCTAGTAACTGTATGGTGCGTCAGCCCCCATAATTTCGTACAGATTCAAGGATTTTCCAAATCTGACGCACCCTACCCCAAGTGCCAGTTGCGAAAGTCCTGTATTGTTGAGTCCATAGGATTACTACTTGATTTTTGAAACATACGTAGTGGCTTGTCTAGGCTAAAAGGTTGCAAAAAATTTTCTTGTGGTGTGGGCATCCTGCCCGCACTGGACGGGCAAGATGCCCATCCCACAAGAGTTTGCTAATGCAACATTTTAAGCTTGCCAGTCCAGTAGTGGCGTGGCAAGGCTAAAATAGTGCAATAAGTTTCCTCTCTAACCTCTGTGTCTCTGTGCCTCTGTGGTTAATTAATGCAACATTTTAAGCTTGCCACGCTAGTAGGCCGATGCACTGCTCACCCTACAGGTACTACAGTATTTCACGAATAGCGAAACTGCTATATTTTCAATAGAGTTGTGTTTTGTTTAGTTTCTATGCAGTGACTTCTGTTTGCTTGTCTTGAGTCTGCAAGGCTGCATATAAACGGTTCAGCGCGTTAACGTATGCTTGCGCGGAAGCGACGATGATATCTGTGTTAGCTGCATGACCGGAAAAAACTCTCGATTCATACCTTAGACGGATGGTAACTTCACCAATTGCATCTATCCCGGCTGTTACTGACTGCACAGAAAATTCAATCAATTGGTTAGGTACATTGACAACGCGATTAATTGCCTTATACACTGCGTCTACTGGGCCTGTACCAATGGCTGCGTCTGTGAGTTCTTCGCCGTCTGGGGTGCGGAGGGTGACTGTAGCAGTGGGACGGGCGTTGCTACCGCAGGAAACTTGTACCAATTCTACCTTAAATAAATCAGGTGCTTGTTGGATTTCATCGTTGACGATCGCTTCCAAGTCCCAATCAGAAATTTCTTTCTTTTTGTCAGCAACTTCCTTAAATCTCACAAAGGCTTTATTTAACTCAGTTTCTGATAGTTCAAAGCCTAATTCTTTCAAGCGGGTACGGAAAGCATTCCGCCCAGAATGTTTACCCAAAACTATTTGATTGTCTGTTAAACCAATCAATTGGGCATCCATGATTTCGTAGGTGAGTTTATTTTTTAACACCCCGTCTTGGTGAATACCTGATTCATGGGCAAAGGCGTTAGCACCGACAATTGCTTTGTTGGGTTGGACTAACATTCCTGTGAGGTTAGAAACCAAGCGGGAGGTTTTATAAATTTGCTTGGTGTCGATATTTGTTAGGGGTTCTTCGGAATCTGCTGCTCTACCTAAGAAAGGATTAAAATATTGACGGCGGACGTGTAACGCCATGACTAATTCTTCTAAGGCGGCATTTCCTGCCCGTTCACCGATGCCGTTGATGGTACATTCTAATTGTCTTGCACCATTTTTGACTGCTTCTAAGAAGTTGGCAACCGCCAAGCCTAAATCGTTGTGTCCGTGAACGGAAATAATGGCTTGGTCGATGTTGGGGACGTTTTCTTTAATGCCCTGAATAATTGCGCCAAATTCGCTGGGTGTGGTGTAACCAACGGTGTCGGGAATGTTAATTGTTGTTGCACCTGCGGCGATCGCTCGCTCTAAAACCTGATACAAAAATTCAGGGTCGGAACGTCCGGCATCTTCTGGGGAAAATTCTACATCATCGGTGAAACTCTTGGCATAGGCTACCATTTCTTCGGCGATCGCCATCACTTCTGGTCTGGTTTTTTTCAGCTTGTACTTCAGATGAATATCCGATGTGGCAATAAAGGTGTGGATTCTGCCTTTAGCGGCTGGTTTAATCGCCTCGGCGGCTGCTTTAATATCATCATGCCTTGCCCTAGCTAAACTGCAAATTACGGGGCCTGTTTGGGTACCGACAGTTTGGGCTATTTTGTGAACAGCTTCAAAATCTCCAGGGCTAGCAAAGGCAAAACCTGCCTCTATGATATCTACACCTAAACGGGCTAATTGTTTGGCGATCGCTAGTTTTTCATCTATGTTGAGTGTTGCCCCTGGACACTGTTCACCATCGCGGAGTGTTGTATCAAAAATAATGATTCTTTCTGGGTTTGTGGTCATTTTGCTTATTTGTTTAGAGGGACTTTTGCTTAAAATATCTAGAAACTAAGTTTTTGTAGTTTTAATCTTGTAAATAACTGCTCAGGATATTAACCTTCAGCTTTTTCTATTCTGTCTCTAATATCATTTAAGTCTATATATCTGTCCGTAGCATTACGCAATTCTCTGGCAATCATTCCTTCCGTTGATACTACTGTAATATGTGTATTTTTGGAACGTAATAATTCAATTGCCCTTTCAAAATCCCCATCACCACTAAATAAAACTACTCTGTCGTACTGGTCAACCGTATTAAACATATCTACAACAATTTCAATATCTAAATTAGCTTTTTGTGAGTAACGACCGGAGGAATCATCATAATATTCTTTCAGTATTTTCGTCCTGACCGTATATCCTAAGCTGATGAGCGCGTCTCGAAAACCTCGTTGGTCTTGTGGGTCTTTTAAACCAGTGTACCAAAATGCGTTGATTAGTGTTGTTTCTGATTGCTCATTTTTGAAGTATTCTAAAACCCGTCTGGGGTCAAAAAACCACCCATTTTTTTGTTGAGCATAGAACATATTGTTTCCGTCTACAAAAATAGACAGACGATTCATTGGGGAACCCATAGAAAAATACACCTAAATAATAGTAAAGAAATTAGAATGGACAATAGATTATAGCAATACTCAGTTGATAAATTGACTAATAGTGCTAGCGTAACTTTTCATGTATAGCTTTTATCTTACCTCTGACAATGCCTAAAATTAGTGGCAATATAGGAATTTATTTGCTGGTTGTTAAACATTTTAACTCCCAACACTATGAGAAACACCCTGTAATCAAAATCTACCAATAAAATCGATGCAGTAACAGGATGATTGATAATCCATCTATCAATTTTACTTCTAAAGAGGTAAAACATAGGTCTCAAGATAGGAGGTTGCGTAATTACCATATATCGGTTTTGCAATTAACAATTAAGTTTAGTGAAATATACGAGTTTTGTATAAGCGGTGTAAGCAAGAGGCTAGAGGTTAGAGGCAACAGACTAGTATTCTTTACTCGATATGAGCTAGGTTAACAGCAATTTTCCTAGTTAGCCATTGAGAGAAGAATCCTCTATCTCAGCATGAAAAACTCTCTCTTCTGGCTGGAAACTAGGCAGTAGGGAGTGGGGAAAGAAATTTTTAGTTTCTCATCCCTGGCCCAATCGCTGCTCTATTACCTTGACATAGTTGAGATTGTTTAACACAAGTTCGGCGCACAATAAGATTTTGATTACAAATGTATAAGATTATCATCTAAGTTCTGATTTGAAGATGGTTGTAGTATAAATGAAACTAAATAAATAAAAAAAAGTACTTAAACTAATTATTAACATGATATGGCAGATGAACCTACAAAACACGAAAATAAAAAATATGAGTCTACTGCCAATATAGCGTCTACTAAAACAACAAAAGCCTCTCTAACAGCAGCTTCCCGCCAGTCTCAGCGTTTGCTGCGCTTAGGAAACCTACTCACCATTGTGCTAGCAATGGGTGCGGCTTTACTGACAAGTTCTGGCTTAAGTTTAGTGCAATTGCTGGAAAATCAAGTGCTGAGTGCATTTTTGCAAATACGCGGGCCGCTTGTTCCTCCAGAAGACATAGTAATTTTAGCAATTGACGATCAGTCCATATCAGTACCCGAACAATACTATAAAACAGATCCACAGAAGTATGCCTACCTAAAACCACTGAGTAAGTTTCCTTTTAAGCGTACTGCCTATGCCCAAGTAGTGCAAAAATTGATGCAGGCTGGAGCTAAATCTGTCGCTTTAGATGTGGTTTTTGATTTACCTGGTAGCTATGGTGAGGAGGACGATCGCCAACTGCAAGCAGTATTACAAAAATACGGCAGCAAAATCACTTTAGCCGCAAAATACGACATTTCTCAATCCCACCAGGGAGTATTTACGCAGTTAATATTACCCTACGAAAAATTTCGGAACACAGGAGTATCAATCGGAACGGTAAATTTTCCGGTGGAGGTAGATGGAAAAATACATAGTTTAGCTGGGGAATTTAACAAGTTATTGAGCGAAGATGATAGTCTGGCAGATAAAGTACCTCCTTTTGAGGAAGCAGTATTAAGGGCGGCGCAGGTAAAATATCCACAATTGGCAGGTGGAGGCATCAATTTCTGGGGGCCAGCTGGTACATTTGAAGCTATTCCCTTGTGGTATGTGCTTGATCCGCAAAACTGGCATAATTATTTGCAGCAAGGCAAAGTATTTGAAGACAAAATTGTGATTATTGGCGCTACTGCTCAGTTGGCTAATGATTATCATCCGGTAGCAGTGGCTAATAGTTGGTTGGCTACCGAAGAGATGGCGGGAGTAGAAATTCACGCCAATGCGATCGCCACTATTATGGAAGGTAAAGCGATCGCGCCTGCAATTAAAAGTCGATCTCTGCAAGGTTTATTTGTGTTGCTGTTGGTTGGGGGAACATCTGGGTTGATTACCAGAAGCAAAAGCGGCTCCAAGAGATTTATGCTGAGTATGGCGGTTGCTAGTGTTTGGGGCAGTATAAGCTATATCAGCTTTGTATATGCACATAGTTTATTTCCTACCGCTATACCGATATTGGCGATCGCATTTTGTGGACTCTCTTATTTAGGGACAGAAATAGCTAGAGACAAAATTAGAACTCAGCAAATAGTCGATGTTTTTCAGAAGTATAAAACTTCTCCTGTTGTGCAAGAAATTATTAGTCAACAACAGGAATTACAAGACTTATTACAACAACGAGACATAGCAGTAGCCGGAAAAATCCTCACTGGACGCTACAAAATAGTCAAAGTGCTGGGTTCCGGCGGATTTAGTGAAACCTATATCGCCGAAGACACCCAACGTCCAGGGAACCCCCAATGTGTGGTGAAACAACTAAAACCAGCCAACACCGAAGCCAAAGGCTTGGAATTAGCTAGGCGTTTATTTCGTTCCGAAGGACAAACATTAGAAAAATTGGGTTCCCATCCGCAAATTCCCCAGTTGTTGGCTTATTTTGAAGAAGATGCAGAATTTTACCTAGTTCAAGAATATATCATCGGTACTCCTTTGAACCGGGAGTTACCATCAGGTAGAGGCATCAGCGAGGCTGAGGTAGCAGCAATTGTCAGAGAAATATTACAAATATTAGTATTTGTTCATGAAAATGGTGTCATCCATCGAGATATTAAACCCAGCAATATCATTCGCAGACAATCAGACGGCAAACTAGTATTAATTGACTTTGGTGCAGTCAAAGACATTTCCTTACTGCAAACAGAAAATCAAGAACCATCCCCTTTTACTATCGGTATTGGAACTAGAGGTTACGCACCCAGCGAACAATGTTTTGGTCGTCCTCAGTATAATAGTGATATCTATGCAGTCGGAATGATTGCAATTAAAGCCTTAACAGGTATCGCCCCCCATGATCTTCCCAGAGATGCTAATGAGGAAGTGAAATGGACTCATAAAATAGTCGTCAGCCAAGGCTTCGCCGAAATTTTAAGTATCATGGTGCGGGATGACTATAAACAAAGGTATCAGTCGGCATCAGAAGTTTTAGCAGCCCTTGATCAATTAGCCAGTGAGTCAAATAAAAGCTTACTACAACAAGGTGACTCATCAATGAGTACAGAAATCTCCATAGATGAGTCAGATTTGCCTACTAGACGCTGGATTTGATTTAGGAGGGGACTGGGGAGATGGGGAGATGGGGGAGATGAGGGAGTGGGGGGAGTGGGGGGAGATGAGGGAGTGGGGGGAGTGGGGGGAGATGAGGGAGAAAAGAAACAACTGTCAACTGATAACTGTCACCTGTCACCTGTCAACTGATAACTGACAACTGACAACTGATAACTGTCAACTGCCGCTAACTATACCAAGTTTCTTCCCTTGCTTTATCGCTAAATAAACCCAAAACAGGGCCGAGAAGTGCGCCGAAGATAAAACCGCCAGCGTGCGCCCAGTAGGCGATACCGCCACTTTCCATGCCGATGTTAGTGCGGGTTTGTAAACCAGCAATTCCGTAGAAAGATTGTTGGAGAAACCAGAAACCTAAGAAGAAGTAGGCGGGAACGCGGAAAGTTGGGAAGAAGAAGCCTAAAGGGACTACACCAATAATTTCTGCTTGGGGAAAACGCAGAATGTATGCACCCATCACACCAGCGATCGCACCACTAGCACCTAAAGAAGGAATGCTAGAATTTTGTGAGAAATACCATTGGGTGAGCGACGCTAAAACACCACAAGCTATATAAAATATAAAATATCTAATATGACCCAATCTATCTTCAACGTTGTTACCAAAAATCCAGAGGAACAACATATTACCTGCTAAGTGCAGAAAACCACCATGCAGAAATTGGGAAGTAATTAAAGTTATCCATTCTGGTACAGGCTGATGCACAGACACACCAGCAAAGCTCAAGCTAAGTTCTCGCGGAACCACAGCCGCTAAATGTAAAAAGCCATCCAATGCTTGCGGAGGTAGGCTAGATTCATATATAAAAGCAAGCACATTAGCAGCAATCAGCCCATAAGTCACATAAGGCGTAATTGTTATCGGGTTATTATCTCTAATGGGAACCACTGGCGTTTTTCCTAATTTTTAAATCACTAGACTCAACATTAGTGAATTTTGCTATAGTTTTCTTCTATCTGCTGGATAAATGTTGCTATCTCTTCGAGGAGACAGGGGACAGTAAGTATTAAGTAGGGTGTGTTACGGCTATGTCAGAATTTGAGCGTTGGCGAAATTATGAACTAGCCGTAACGCACCAGCAAATACGGTGCGTTAAGCGCTGCTTTAACGCACCCTACAATTTAAGGTTTACTGTTCTACTTAAAATCAAGTAACATCAAGTTCGGCTAATTACTTATAATATGGTTGTTTTGGTCGGTAATGGGTAATAGCTAATAGGTAATTGTTTTCTACCATTAGCAATTACCAATTACCAATTACCAACCCCGAAGATATGATAAGTGATTAAGCGGACATGATATAACATATATCAACCTTAAAACACTTCTCCAGTCTGAATTTAATATTTTGAATGAGCGAATTTTGAATTATAACTTATGTGGTTTGCCAAATCTTTAGAAAATCAACTCAAGCAATGGGACGAAGTTCTTCGTAAACAACCTAATCACCCTAATGCTTATATTCGCCGGGGTATGGTGAAATTTCAGCTAGCGAAAATTAATGAATCTATTGATGATTTTGACATAGCCGAGAAACTAGATTCAAGGCTGAAACCATACCTATGGCAAAGGGGTTTATCTTATTATTATGCCGATAGATTTGCCGAAGGCGCTCAACAGTTTGAAATAGATTTAACAGTCAACTCTCAAGATGTGGAAGAAACAGTGTGGCGCTATCTGTGCATGGCGCGTTTAGTAGGTGTAGCAGAGGCGCGTCATCAATTATTAACTGTGAAAAATGACCCCCGGCGAATTATGCTTGCTGTCTATGATTTGTATGGGGGGAATTGTACAGTAGATGATCTGTTGAATGTGGGGAAAGCAGAAGGTGTTAAAGGTTTATTTTATAGCCATCTTTATATAGGGCTATATTATGAAGCTGAAAATAACATCGATTTGGCTCAAGAATATATAGTTCAAGCTGCTAATAAATACAAACTTGATGATTATATGTGGTCTTTAGCGCGGGTACACAAAAGCCTGCGGGGTTGGGCTTAGTTGTGATTTCTTCCTTACCAATAGAAAACTTAAGTTAAATAAATCTTTGATCAGTAATTTCCAATTATTGGTGATGAGATTTGTATAATCCTCAAATATAGGACTATTATCAGGCTAGTTTAGGATAATTGTTGATGAAGTTAGATGGCTCGGTTTTTTTCTGGCTTGTAACCCTAATGAGACTTTGGCTGTCAGTAAAGCGGAGAATAGACAATCTTATAGGACTTACGTACTAAGGTTGTCTGTTGAGACTGAGTGTAAGACTATCACAACAACTGCATAAACTGGCGATCGCTCAACCTAAATCATAACGTATAGCAGTAGCCACATAGGTTAGGACAATCTCTGAATCATCAAATCTTTACTGCAAGAGCTTTCTCTTGCCTATCCCCTGTAACCTATCACCTGTCCCCTGCTATATCACAAGATTAGTCATCATTATTGACAATCTTCACCGTATTGATAATTCGTTAAAGCCAAGCTTTGTTAATATCAATGCGATTTTGGCAAAAACTAAATAATTTCAATTTCCCAAATCATTGTAAATCTTCTCCCCAGCTTGCTTACACTATGACTAATCAACCTAATGCTCATCATTTAATGCCGGAAAACGAAAAATCATTACAAACCCTATTGCGGGCAATTACCCTATCTCAGGGAGAATTTTCTTTAATTTTTTTGCGTTGTAATTATGCAGCTTTACGTAAAAGTATTACACAACGACTCCATCAACTCTGTCCTGTGAAAATACATGAAATAACCTTAGATGAATCAGTTATCACAGTTTACACTAATATTCATGAACAATTAGGATATAAACACCCACCTGCATTAATTGTCTTTGGGCTAGAGTCTGCCAAAGATATTGATACAGCTTTGATTGCAGCTAATCGAGTCAGAGAAGAGTTTAGAAAAAATTTCCCTTTTCCTGTAATTTTGTGGGTTAATGACAAAGTTATTCAAAAGTTCATCAGATTAGCAACTGATTTAGAAAATTGGGCGACTACTATTCATTTTGAAAGTAGTAATCATGAATTAATGAGCTTTATTCAGAAAAAAACTGATGCAATATTTTTGGGTGATACCATTCCTAATTCTCAGATATGCTGGGAATTAGATAGAGCTATCCAAGATTTGCAAAGCCGAGGAACAGATTTAAACCAAAGATTACAAGCTAATTTAGAGTTTGTTCGAGGCGTACATAATTATTTACAAGATAATGTAGATATTGCTTTAGTTCATTACCAAAATAGTTTAAAATATTGGCAAATCAACAATAATATAAAAAAACAAGGTATATTATTATTTAATATTGGTTCTGCTTATGTGCGACAGGCACAAAAGAATCAGGTAGACAATCAGGAATATTATCAACAAGCTAGAAGATATCTTCAGCAATGTATTGCGATTTTAGAACAAGGACGATTTGACAGTTTAGTTGCTAAATATATTAATCGACTGGGTGAAGTGCTGAGGCAGTTAAATGCTTGGTCAGATTTAAAGAATCTTGCTATCAAAGCTTTAAAGCTACACAGAACTCATCATAATTTGCCACAATTAGCCCAAGCCTATGGCTTTTTAGCTGAAGTTGCTTTAGAAAACGCTCAATATGATGAAGCTAAACTACTGGCTCAAAAAGCCCTACAAAGACTGAAAAATATTTCTCAGCAAAAAATTCATGAACGGAGTTTATATTTATTCATTTTAGCTCGTTCTCAACAACAGTTAAAAGAAATGACAAATGCTATTACTAATTTAGAAATAGCTAAAAATGAAACTCATGCTTCTTATAATCCTCAGCATTATATTGATATTTTAGAAATGCTCAGAAACCTCTATTTTGAACAAGGTCGGTATTTAGCAGCTTTTCATATTAAACAAGAGCAACTCCAAATTGAACAACAGTATGGTTTTCGGGCTTTTGTTGGTGCATCCTATCTTAATCCACAACGACAGGTAATTAATCCCTTACAACAAGTAGATTATAAAGGAACAATTGCTCAAGAAATTACGGCTTCTGGTCGAGAAATAGATGTTCAACGTCTACGAGAGAGAATTAGTAGTACTGAACATAAGCTGACTGTAATTCATGGTCAATCAGGAGTAGGCAAAAGTTCTATTTTGCAAGCAGGCTTAATTCCAGCTTTGCAAGAAAAGCCTATTGGTGAACGTGATGCTTTACCTATATTATTGAGAGTTTATACAGATTGGGTAGGAACATTAGGACAGAACTTAACTCAGGCTTTTGAGGAAGTTAGGGGCTACAAATTATCTGTTAATCTTGATTCAGCAGTAGCCATAAGAGAACAATTACAAAGAAATTCTGAACACAATCTTTTAACAGTGTTAATTTTTGACCAGTTTGAAGAGTTTTTCTTTGTTTATACAGACAAATATCAAAGAAAATATTTTTACGAATTTTTACATTTTTGTTTAGATATTCCTTATATCAAGATTGTGCTTTCTTTGCGCGAGGATTATTTACATTATTTACTAGAATTAGAACGGCTGTTTAATTTAGGAGCCATCAATAATAATATTTTAGATAAGAACATCCGTTATTACTTAGGTAATCTTTTGCCAACAGATGCTAAGGCAATTATCAAAAATTTAACAGAAAAAACGCATTTTTATTTGGAACCTACACTCATTGATAAGCTAGTTGAAGATTTAGCAAGCCAGTTGGGAGAAGTGCGTCCAATCGAATTACAAATTGTAGGAGCGCAACTCCAAACAGAAAAAATTAATACTTTGCAGCAATATTGTCAGTTTGGGACTAAAGATAAATTAGTTGAGAGATTTTTAGAAACGGTTCTGCAAAATTGTGGTCAAGAAAATGAACGTATGGCGCGGTTGGTACTATATTTACTCACAGATGAAAATGGTACTCGTCCTCTAAAAACTCGTACTGATTTGGCATCTGATTTAACGCCAGAGGCAGAAACACTAGATTTAATATTAGAGATTTTTGTGAAATCTGGGCTAGTGTTACTTTTACCAGAAGTACCAGCCGATCGCTATCAATTAGTGCATGATTATTTAGTACCCTTCATCCGTCAACAGCAGGGGAATGAGTTATTAGCAGAACTCGAACAGGAACGCCAACAAAGAAAACAGATTGAAAAAGAGTTAAAACTTGTAGAAACCATACTGGTGCAAGTAAACACAGAATTAGATAAACAACAAGTCGCTCTTAAAGAAGCGCAAGAAGGTACAAGGCTAGAACAGGAAGGCGTTAGCGCTTTACGACAGTTTGAGTTTACCCAATTAGAATCACTCATATCCGCAATGCACAGTGGCAAAGCATTGCAAGCTTTAGTCAAAGATGGTCGCCCTTTAGTCAAGTACCCAGCTACTAGTCCTCTGCTGGCTTTGCAGACTATCTTAGACAACATTCAAGAACGCAACCAATTCCAAGGGCATCAAGGCTGGATTAGGACTGTAAGTTTTAGTCCTGATGGTCAGTATATTCTCACAGCTTCTGATGATTGTACAGCCAGATTATGGAACCTCAAAGGCAAACAATTAGTGAAGTTGCAAGGACATGAAGATACAATTTGGTGTGCCAGTTTGAGCCAGGATGGTAGATATATTGCCACAGCTTCCTCTGACCAGACAGCTAGGTTGTGGAACTGGCAAGGTCAACAATTATCGATCATTACAGGGCATCAGGGCTGTGTGCGGAGTGTCTGTTTTAGCCCTGATGGTCAGTACATTGTTACGGCGGGTGATGACCGCACAGCTAGGTTGTGGAACTTTAGCGGTCAGCAGCTAGCGCAATTTTTGGGACATCAAGCTACAGTCTGGAAAGTGAGTTTTAGTCCCGATGGTAAATATATTGCTACGGCAGGTGATGAGCGCATAGTCCGGTTATGGAACATCAAGGGTAAACTACTGGAGCGCTTTTCTGGGCATCAAGACTGTGTATGGGATGTGGCTTTTAGCCCCGATGGCGAGTATATTGCAACTGCTTCCTCTGACGGTACAGCCCGGTTATGGAACCTGGGCGGGGAACAGCTAACTCGCTTCCGGGGACATCAAGATGTGGTTTGGGCTGTGAGTTTTAGTCCCGATGGTAAGTATATTGCTACAGCTTCCTCTGACCGCACAGCTAGACTATGGAATTTGAATGGTCAGCAACTAGCTCAATTCTCAGGACATCAGGACTATGTGAGGAGTGTGAGTTTTAGCCCTGATGGTAAGTATATTGCGACTGCTTCCTCTGACCGTACCGTTCGCTTGTGGCAGGTTGACAAGCGGCAGTTTCTCAAATTTAGCGGACATCAAAGTACAGTTAGGAGTGTAGCTTTTAGCCCTAATGGGCAACAAATTGTTACAGCTTCTGATGACCGTACTGTCCGCCTGTGGAATATCCAGGGCGAGGAAATTAGGCAGTTCCTTGGTCATCGGGGAAAAGTCTGGACTGTGAGTTTGAGCAAGGATGGCAAATATATCGCCACTGCTTCCTCTGACCGGACTGTGAGATTATGGGATATGACAGGGCAGTTGTTAGGGCAATTCCCTGGACATCAAGGTACAGTTTGCCATCTCAGTTTTAGCCCTGATAGCCAGTATATCGCTACAGCCTCCTCTGACCGGACAGCGAGATTATGGCAACTCGACGGTGAGGAGTTGCGGCAATTTCAAGGGCATGATAAATGGGTGAGGTATGTCAGTTTTAGCGGTAATGGTAAGTATCTTGTCACTGCTGCTGATGACTGTACCGCCAGGTTGTGGAATCTTCAAGGAGAGCAACTTGGGCAATTTTTGGGGCATCAAAGTAGTGTCTGTAGTGCGAATTTTAGTCCTGATGGTCAATATATTATTACGGCATCGGAAGACCATACAGCTAAATTGTGGAGTTTGGATGGACAGTTACTGACCGAATTTAGGGGACATCAAGCCCCGGTGAGCTGTGCAGTTTTTAGTCATGATGGACAGTATATTGCTACTAGTTCTGATGACCGGACAGCTAGGTTATGGAACTTAAATGGACAGCAATTAGCACAATTTAAAGGTCATAAAGGTGCGGTCAGGTGCATTAGTATGAGTCCTGATGCTCAGTATATTGCTACGGCTGCTGACGATCGCACCGTCAGACTATGGCCCATAGAAAATCTCGACCAACTACTGCGGCGTGGGTGTAATTGGCTACAAGATTATCTAGAAAATAATCCTCATGTGCATGAGAGCGATCGCCGTCTGTGCAATATAGTAAAGTGCTGAATAAGTAAATATAGTTTTATCCCATTTACGATTGACTGCACAACAGGTTTTTGCGTCTGAACAGTCTGGTAAAAATTAATCTTTTATAATCAATTACCCAGTAATTATACTAGTAATATCAAGTTCGGCTAATTACTTATAATATGGTTGTTTTGGTCGGTAATGGGTAATAGCTAATAGGTAATTGTTTTCTACCATTAGCAATTACCAATTACCAATTACCAACCCCGAAGATATGATAAGTGATTAAGCGGACATGATATAACTGTATTATTCTGAAATAAGCGTTAATTTTATGCTGATTTCCGGTGCATTATTATGAAATTAAATTTTAATAGTTTTTTTCAAGCTTGCAACCCCAGTAAAACTCTCATTGTCGGGAAACCAGAGGATAAACAATATTATATTGATTTTTCCAAGGTGCGGGGCGGCAAGATTATCGAAGAATTGAAGCGCACAATTAACCGACTTTCACCAGAACCAACCTGTCAATTATTTAGTGGACATATTGGTTGTGGCAAATCTACAGAACTACTCCGTCTCAAAACCGAGCTAGAAGAGCAAGGATTTCATGTAGTGTATTTCGAGTCTAGTCAAATGTTTGATTTGGCTGATGTAGATGTCACAGATATTTTATTAGCAGTAGTTAGGGAAGTAAGCCAAAGTCTAGAAGCAATTAAAATTAACATCAGACCAGGATATTTTCAAAATCTCTTTAAGGAAGTAGTTGATTTTTTGCAAACACCCCTAGATATTGGCGTAGAGGCTGAATTGTCTGTGGGTATTGCCAAAATCACAGCCAAGACTAAAGACAGCCCTAAACTGCGTTCTCAATTGCGGCAATATTTAGAACCGCGTACCAATGGAATATTAGAATCTATCAATCAAGAACTGCTCAAACCTGCTAATGAAAGACTAAGAGAAAAAGGGAAAAGAGGCTTAGTAGTTATTATTGATAATCTCGACCGCATTGATAATACCTTAAAAGCTTCCGGTTATTTTCAACCAGAATATTTATTTGTAGAACGAGGCGAACAATTAAACCAGTTAAATTGTCATGTTGTCTATACAATTCCCTTAGTATTAATATTCTCCAATGCTTTAGGTAGATTAACAAATCGTTTTGGCATTGACCCCAAAGTTTTACCAATGGTTCCGGTACGGCTGCAAGATGGGAACGCATTTGAGGAAGGAATTACTCTACTACAACAGATGGTAATGGCGAGGGCCTTTCCTGGGGTGAGTTGGGAAGGGAGCCAGCATTTAATTACACAGGTTTTTGATAGTCCTGAAACCTTGGAGAGACTTTGCTTAGTTAGCGGTGGTCATCTGCGGAATTTACTGATGTTATTGTTTCGCTGTCTGCAACAAGATGACCCACCAATTTCACGCGACTGTTTAGACAAAGTGATCAAAAAACGCTCCAATGAACTCAGTTTGGCAATTACTCCTGATGAGTGGGAAGTCCTACAAGAAGTAGCCCAAGGCAAAAGCTTGAGAGGTCATGAAAAATATGACCTTCTACTCCGCAATATGTTTGTATTTGAATATCGAGATGAGGACGGTTCGTGGTTTGATATTAATCCCATATTGGCGGAGGCGAAGGAATTTCGGTTATAAATAACACATTCAATAGGTTGTCATTGCTACCCCTGCCAACCTCTGTGCCTCTGTGGTAAAAATTTATTAAACCACAGAGACACAGAGACACAGAGTTAAAAGGTTACAAAACTACTGCCACACAATTCACATTATGAATAATCACCATGATGGAGAAATTTTAACGCCAGAAAACGAGACTGCATTACAAACTCTAGTCAGAGCAATTACCTTTTCTCAGGGAGAATTTTCGCTGATTTTATTACGCTGTAATTATACTGATTTACGTAGGCGAATTACCAGAAGACTCCACGAACTTTGTCCTATAGAAATACGGGAAATTACCTTACAAAAATCAGTGACAACGCTGTATACCAGCCTAGCTGAAAAATTAGGTGAAGAACAGCCACCAGCGTTAATGGTGTTTGGTTTGGAGGAAGCGGAAGATATTGATACAGTACTGAATGCAGCTAACCGGGTACGAGAGGAGTTTAGAAATAACTTTCGTTTTCCTGTTTTATTATGGGTAAATGACCAAGTTCTGCAAAAGTTGATTCGGTTAGCCACTGATTTAGAAAGTTGGTCTACTACTGTCGTATTTGCAAGTTCCACCTATGAGTTAGTTGATTTAATTGAACAAATCACCGATGAGATATTTCATGGTGATATTATCCCTACTGTTCAGGTTTGTTGGGAATTAACACAGGCTAACCAAGATTTACAGCATTGGGGAGTGGAATTAAACCCAACTTTGCGAGCTAGTTTGGCATTTGTAGAGGGTTGGTATGAATATCTACATGATCATATAGATGCTGCTTTAGAAAATTATCAACAGAGTTTAGAGTTTTGGCAAGCAAATCATCATTTAAAAAGGCAAGGTATTTTATCATATCATTTGGGTTTGGCTTGGGAACGTCAGGCGCAAAAGCAGCAGGTAGGTTGGAAAACAGCTAGAGATTATTTCCAAGCAGCTATTACAATATTAGAAGCAGGACAATTTAGCAATTTAGTTGCCAAGTATATTAATAAATTGGGTGAGGTACTGCGACATTTGCAAGCTTGGGATGAGTTGCAAATTCTGGCACAAAAATCTTTGCAGCTACAGCAAAATTATGGTTCAGCCTTGCAGGTAGCTCAATGTTATGGCTTTTTGGCTGAGGTGGCTTTAAATAAATTGCGGTGGTATGAAGCGCAGAAATTCGCTCAACAAGCATTACAAAACAGTGAAAGTATATCTCATGAGCCAATTAATGAGCGTGGTTTGTATCGGTTGATTTTGGCAAGCTCTCAATATGGTTTACAACAAATTGGTGAGGCTATTACTAATTTAGAGTTAGCTAAAGATGAGAGCAATCATCAATATAATCCCAGGCTTTATATTAAAATTTTAGAAACTTTGCGTCGTTGGTATTTTGATGCAGGCGAATATCTCAAAGCTTTTAGGTTGAAGTTGCTGCAATTACAAATAGAACAACAATATAAGTTTAGAGCATTTGTTGGTGCTTCTTATCTGAATCCCCAACGTCAAGAGATTAATACTGCACAGTTGTCAGGCATAAAGGCAGAAACAATTGCTGATGAAATTAGGGCTTCTGGGCGGGAATTAGATGTTGATGGACTAAGAAATAAGATTAGTAGTAATCAACATAAATTAATTGTGATTCATGGTCAATCTGGGGTAGGTAAAAGTTCAATTTTACAAGCGGGTTTAATCCCTGCTTTGCAGCAAGAATCTATACAAGCGCGAGATGCTTTACCTGTTTTGGTGCGGGTTTATTCAGATTGGGTGGGAGTGTTGGGACGGCGTTTGTCAGAGGTTTATGAGACGTTGCGGGGAGATAAGTTAGCTGTTGAGTTAAACTCAACCGCAGTGATGATTGAGCAATTACACCAGAATAATCAACGCAATTTGCTGACAGTGTTAATTTTTGATCAATTTGAAGAGTTCTTCTTTGTTTATCAAGATAAAGCACAACGGCGAGACTTTTATAAATTTTTGCAGATTTGTTTAGATATTCCTTTTGTGAAGGTTGTGCTGTCTTTGCGGGAAGATTATTTACATTATTTATTAGAGTTAGAACGTTTATTTGATTTGGGTGCTGTTAATAATAATATCTTAGATAAGAGTATACGTTATTATTTAGGTAATTTTTCGATAGAAAATACTAAAAAAGTTATTCAAAGTTTGACTGAGAGAACCGAGTTTCATTTAGATGATGGACTGATTGAGCGATTAGTTAGTGATTTAGCAGGGGAATTGGCAGAAGTCAGACCGATTGAGTTGCAAATTGTGGGGGCGCAGTTACAAACTGAGAATATCACTACTTTAGAACAGTATCGGCGAGCAGGTACTAAAGAAAAACTGGTTGAGCGATTTTTAGAAGATGTAATTAAAGATTGTGGTGTGGACAATGAACGGGCTGCGCGATTAGTTTTATATTTACTTACAGATGAAAATGGCACAAGACCGCTAAAAACTCGTGCTGAGTTGGTAGATAATTTGGCGGCAGAAGTTGATAAATTAGATTTGGTTTTAGAGATTTTTGTTCAGTCTGGGTTAGTATTGTTGTTACCAGAATTACCTGCTGACCGTTATCAATTGGTGCATGATTATTTAGTGGCTGTTATTCGGCAGCAGCAGGGGAATGAAATATTAGAAGAGTTAAAGAAAACACAAGCGCAGTTAAAGCAGGAACAAGAAGCAAGGCAGATATTAGAGGAGGCTAAAAAAGAAGCTGAGGAGAAAATTAAGCAAGGGCGTAGGAGTTTAAAAGTAAGTTCTAGTTTAGCAATAGGTTTGTTGATATTTGCTGGTTTAGCTTATGTGTATGCGGTGAATCAGGTTAATCGGGCAAATGATGCTAATGCAAAATACAATACAGCAAATACAAGCTTACAAGAAACGAAAAAGCAACAAGAAGAATTAATAAAGAATGCAAAAAATTTAGAAGATAAAAAGAAAGATGCAGAAGCAAGGTTGACAGAAGCACGGAAGAATACACAAAATGCAAATTCAAATCTAAAAGCTGCTCAAGCAAAATTGGATCAAGAACAGCAGCAAGCAAAAAAATTAAAAAACGATAACGCCGAAGCGAAAAAAAGAGTTGACGCAGCCCAGTCAAATGTAATAGAGGCTAGAAAGAAAACAGAAGAGGCACAAAGACAGCAACGAGATGCAGAAAATAAAGCTAAACAAGCTAATGAAACCTTAAAAAAAGCAAATTTAGCATTGAAACAGGCGCAAGCAGCCCAACAGGAAGCACAGAAGGGAACAGAACTAGAACGGTCGGGGGTAAATGCTTTAAGACAGTTTGAATATGCAGAGTTGGAAGCTTTGGTGTCGGCAATGAAGAGTGCTAAAGATTTGAAAACATTGGTTAAAGATGGTCGTTCTCTGGAAAAATACCCAGCTATTAGCCCGATGTTTGCCTTGGATAGTATTTTAAGCAAGATTCAAGAACTCAATCAATTGAAAGGGCATCAGGGCTGGGTCAATAGTGCGAGTTTCAGCCCCGACGGCAAAACCATCGCCACCGCCTCCTCTGACAACACAGCGCGGTTGTGGACAGCCCAGGGGCAACTGTTACGCGAATTGAAAGGGCATCAGGGCATTGTCTTAAGTGCGAGTTTCAGCCCCGACGGCAAAACCATCGCCACCGCCTCTTCTGACAAAACAGCGCGGTTGTGGACAGCCGACGGGCAACTGTTACGGGAATTGCAAGGGCATCAGGGCAGTGTCTATAGTGTGAGTTTCAGCCCTGATGGCAAAACCATCGCCACCGCCTCTTCTGACAAAACAGCGCGGTTGTGGACAGCCGACGGGCAACTGTTACGGGAATTGCAAGGGCATCAGGGCTGGGTCAGAAGTGTGAGTTTCAGCCCGGACGGCAAAACCATCGCCACCGCTTCCGATGACAAGACAGCGCGGTTGTGGACAGCCCAGGGGCAACTGTTAAGGGAATTGCAAGGGCATCAGGGCATTGTCTTAAGTGTGAGTTTCAGTCCCGACGGCAAAACCATCACCACCGCCTCCTCTGACAAAACAGCGCGGTTGTGGACAGCCCAGGGGCAACTGTTACGCGAATTGCAAGGGCATCAGGGCTGGGTCAATAGTGTGAGTTTCAGCCCCGACGGCAAAACCATCGCCACCGCCTCCGATGACAACACAGCGCGGTTGTGGACAACCGAGGGGCAACTGTTACGCGAATTGCAAGGGCATCAGGGCTGGGTCAATAGTGTGAGTTTCAGCCCTGACGGCAAAACCATCGCCACCGCCTCCTCTGACAAGACAGCACGGTTGTGGACAACCGACGGGAAACTGTTACGCGAATTGCAAGGGCATCAGGGCAGTGTCTATAGTGTGAGTTTCAGCCCCGACGGCAAAACCATCGCCACCGCCTCCTCTGACAACACAGCGCGGTTGTGGACAGCCCAGGGGCAACTGTTACGCGAATTGCAAGGGCATCAGGGCTGGGTCAGAAGTGTGAGTTTCAGCCCCGACGGCAAAACCATCGCCACCGCCTCCTCTGACAACACAGCGCGGTTGTGGACAGCCCAGGGGCAACTGTTACGGGAATTGCGAGGGCATCAGAGCTGGGTCTATAGTGTGAGTTTCAGCCCCGACGGCAAAATCATCGCCACCGCCTCCTCTGACAAGACAGCGCGGTTGTGGACATCTGACGGGAAACTGTTACGCGAATTGAAAGGGCATCAGGGCAGGGTCTATAGTGTGAGTTTCAGCCCTGACGGCAAAATCATCGCCACCGCCTCCTCTGACGGGACAGCGCGGTTGTGGACAGCCCAGGGGCAACTGTTACGGGAATTGAAAGGGCATCAGGGCATTGTCTTAAGTATGAGTTTCAGCCCCGACGGCAAAATCATCGCCACCGCCTCCTCTGACAAGACAGCGCGGTTGTGGCCTGTGGAGAGTTTAGACCAGTTGTTGCTGCGGGGTTGTAAGTGGTTGCGATATTATGTGAAAAATCCAACTGCGAGTGAGGAGGATAGAAAATTGTGTGTGGGAATTACGGAGTAACCCACCCCTAACCCCTCCCAGGAGGGGAACTGGAGATGAGGGGGATGAGGGAGATGAGGGAGTAACCCACCCCTAGCCCCTCCCAGGAGGGGAACTGGAGATGAGGGGGATTTTTTGTGGTTTTGTGAGCGATCGCACCACATGAAATAATAGATGCGATCGCCTACACCATCAACTACACCTCAACAGGATTTTTGGTTTTTTGATGCTGTGCAGTAGCAATTAACCATTTACCGCCAGAAGGTGCTAAGGTGACACCTCGGCGGATGGGTTTGACTGGATAGTTATCCACTAATGCTAAATCTAGATTTTTTAGCACTGTCGCCAACACCAATTTCATCTCATACAAGGCAAAAGCCATTCCCAAACAGCGCCGATTACTGCCCCCAAAGGGTAGATACTCGTATAGGGAATACTGCTTTTCTAAAAACCGTTCTGGCTGAAACTCTTGCGGTTGGGGATATAAATCTGGTCGGCGGTGCATTAAATAAATGCAGCCTACAAGCATTGTTCCCGGTGCAAATTCATAACCACCTATTTCTAGAGGTGTCTTGACAATACGCGGAATAGTAACCATCGCAATGGGGTAAATGCGTAATGTCTCCTGACATACAGCCGTTAAATAAGGTAGGCGAGTGAGTTCGTTTAAGTCGCCTTCACCAAAATTATCTAACTCAGCCACAAGTTTTTCACGCACTGACGGTAGTTTGTGAATCCAGTATAAAGCCCATGTCAAAGCTGAGGCGGTGGTTTCATGACCAGCGACTAACAAAGTCATCAATTCATCACGTAACTCGACATCGGTCATGGGTTCGCCATTTTCATCCCGCGCCGCCATCATTAAGGTCAGAATATCAGTCCGCGATGGGTCTGGATGATCTCTGCGGTCTTGAATTTCCGCATAAAGCAGTTGGTCGATTTCCTCTCGTTGACGCAAGAAATTTCCCCAAGGACTCCAGCGACCTAAATCTACTTGTAATGCAGGGAAAAAGGACAGAGACGCACGCAAGCCAGAAGCAGTTAAATCTAAAATGTCACACAAGCGTTTTTCTAGTTTGGTGTAACGTTCTCCTGCACTTAAACCAAAAACTGCTTGTAAAATTACCCGCAAGGCGATTTCCTGCATGGAATTACGCACAGAGAAAGGTTGACCAAGTTTCCAGTTACTGATAACTTCTGTGGTGATGTTAGTAATGATATCACCGTAAGCTTTCATCCTTTCGCCATGAAAAGGTGGCGTTAATAACTTACGCTGACGTTGGTGAGTTTCTCCAGACAGCAACAGTAAAGAGTTTTCCCCTAATAAAGGTTGTAAAATTTGCGCTGAAGCTCTAGCATCTAACTGTTCTAATGGCGCAGTAAAAAGTTGCTGTACTGCTTGAGGATTACTTAAAAACACCATTGGCTGTTGATTAGTTAGCCACAGTGTAAAACAATCACCGTGAGCTTTGGCAGATGCTTCCATTAATTGCAATGGCTGATAAATCCACTGCAATAGCTGTATAAATTTTGGGCTTTGTGGACTATCTGGAAGTTTCATGACAAATGCTCCTATTGGCACTATCTCCACTAAGCTAACAGAAGTAGAAATAACTGGAAAATTTATTGATAAAATCTATCCCTGGATATTTTGGATTAATAGGCGATCGCCACTAGAATAACCTAGTTAATTAAATTTTTTATACCTAATTTATATGGTAGACAGTTATATTGTTGAACTATTTGTAATTGGTCTACTTTTGCTAGTCGTTACATTAGGCTCTGGTTGGATTTCGCGTTTACCTCTATCTTTTTCGCTGATATATTTATTTGTAGGTATAATTCTTGGCCCTTACGGCTTTAATTTAATAAGATTACGGCAAGATGATGTATTTAATGCCTCATTACTAGAGAAGATTACAGAATTTGTGGTTATTGTTTCCGTCTTTAGTTGTGGATTAAAAATTATCAATCCATTTAGACGTGGTGTTTGGGATATTACAAGCCGTCTCATCGGCTTTTTAATGCCTATTTCCATTGTTGGCATCGCCCTTGTAAGTAGATTTTTATTAGGTATGGGTTGGGGAGAAGCTATATTATTAGGAGCGATTCTTGCCCCTACAGACCCAGTATTAGCTTCAGAAGTTCAACTAACAGATATTAATGATAAAGATGAGTTACGCTTCGGTTTAACTTCCGAGGGTGGGCTAAATGACGCTTTAGCTTTTCCCTTTGTTTATTTTGGACTGTTTGCCATTAAAGATAACAATTGGCACAACTGGTTTAAACAATGGGTGGCAGTTGATTTAATTTGGGCGATCGCTGCTGGTTTGGTTATGGGTTTTATTGTCGGTAAAGCCATAGTTTGGATTGACCAGAAAGTGCAAAATCGCCGTTCTGCTGATGCCTTGATGGAGGATTTTGTCGCTATTAGTGCAATTTTATTAACCTATTCTCTCACGGAAATTGTTAATGGTTATGGATTTTTGGCGGTATTTATTGCTGGTTTAGTCGTCCAAGATAGTTATAGCAACCCTGAAAGACCATTAGCACAATTAGAATTTGTCGAACGATTAGAAAAACTCTTAGAAATTGGGACAATTTTATTATTAGGTTCAATATTGTTATGGCAACCTATAGTTAACTATGGCTATCAGTCATTCATCATCATGATTTTCCTATTCTTAATTATTAGACCTGTGGGAGCCTGGATCAGCACCATTGGCAAACGTCCTTTAGACTCCCACCGCCGCAACTTCCATCCGGGAACCCGTTGGTTATTTGGCTGGTTTGGGATTCGTGGTGTTGGTTCCTTATATTATCTTGCCTACTCTTTAGGTAATGGTTTAAAAGACGAAGCAGGCGAACAAATTGCTTGGATAACCTACACCACAGTGGTAGTTTCTGTGATTATACATGGCATCTCTACTACGCCCTTAATGAATTGGTACGAACGCAGCATTGCAAAAGAGAAGAAAATTGCTGCACCGGAAACTTTGAGTGAGGTAGAGTAGGTTGAGTGCTGGGGACTGGGCTAAATAGAGGGGTTTTTCAGCCTCTCTCCTTTTAGGGGAGAGGTTTGGAGAGGGGTCAAATCTTATCTATCGAACTCACATGAATACTCAGCACTCCTTACTCAGCTTGGAGAATTTCCTCGTCTACAGAAAAATCTATTTCGGCTTTATCCCGTCCATTTGCTAAATAATCGTTTTCAAAAGCGTCAGCTAACCCGGAAATTAAATCGTATTGGGGTTGCCAATTTAACTGGGTTTGTGCTTTGTTGACTGAGGCAAAGAAATGTTGTACACGCATGGGAAAGGCTTTGCGTTTGCCAAAGTCAAATTTTTTCGGGTCGTAATGGATAATTTTAATCTCATCGGGTGATTTGCCTGTTGCTTGGGCGCAAGCACGGGCTAAACCATCAAAGGTGACGTAGCGATCGCCAGAAACATTATACACCTGTCCAATCGCCTGTTGATTCCCAATCACTTGCGACATTGCCTGGGCTAAATCTTTGACATGACCAAGTTGAGTGATATGTAAGCCGTTACCGGGAATAGGAATTGGGCGATCGCGTACAATTCGATCAAAAAACCAGCTTTCTAAATCGTTATAATTAAGCGGCCCGTAAATGTAGGTAGGACGAATCGAAGTAAAGGGTAATCCTTTTTGTTGTAAATAGGCTTCCGTCTCATGTTTACCCTTGTGGCGGCTTTTGGGGTCTACCTGATCACCTTCGATATGGGGTAATTGGTCAGATTTGAGGTAAACCCCCGCAGAACTCATATAAACAAAATGCTGCACCCTATCTTGAAAAATTTCCGCCAGTGGTTGAGTATCGCTTAACTCCCGCCCGTTATTGTCAAAAACCACATCAAAATTTTCTTGTGACAATTTATCTTTAAGCTGCGTGGCATCGGTGCGATCGCCTATAATTTGTCCTACTCCCTGTAAAACTGGTAGCGGTCGATTACCACGATTAAAAAGTACTACTTCATGTCCTTGTTCCACAAGAATTTGAGTAAGATAAACACCAATGAACCTAGTACCACCGATAATTAAAATTCTCATACGTTACCTCTGTTAGGGACTGGGGACTGGGAACTGTTAGGGACTGGGGACAGGGGACTGGGGACAGGTCATAGAAAATCACCTGTAACCTGTAACCTGTAACCTATAACCTGTAACCTATTCCCTCTCCCCAATCTGAGGTTATCAGGTTGCTGTATCCCTCTGGAACCTCTCCTCGAAGAATTACGTCTTGTGGTTTTATCTGGGGGCTTCCCATGTCTTGGTCACAAAGGGAAACTTTGCAGTTAACCTCACACATTGCTTAAGTTATCTTCTACATCTTAAAGTTAGCTGTGCCCTTGAAATATGCTCTTGTTCATGAGTGGCTGACACCAAAAGCCACTGGTGGTTCAGAACTCGTGGTGCGAGAAATCCTGAATCACATTGATGCCGATTTATACGCCCTCATTGACTTTGAGTCCATAAACCCTGAAAGTTATTTATATCAACGTCAGATTGGCAAAACTTTTCTCCAACACTTTCCTTTCGCCCGTGAAGGTGTCCAAAAATACCTGCCATTTTTACCTTTGGCGATTGAACAATTAGACTTACGCCAGTACGACGTAATTTTGTCTTCATCCCATGCAGTCGCCAAAGGAGTCCTAACTACTGCTGACCAATTACATATTTGCTACTGTCATAGTCCCATGCGTTACGCCTGGGACTTAACCTTTGATTATTTACGGTACAGCAAGCTAGGGAGTGGCGTAGCTGGCTGGATAACCCGATATTTGCTGCATCGTCTCCGCCAATGGGATGTATTAAGTGCTAATCGAGTGGACTACTTTATTGCCAATTCTCACTACACAGCCAAGCGGATATGGCGTTGCTATCGCCGGGAAGCCGCAGTTATTTATCCCCCGGTAAATGTAGCAGAGTTTCCCTTTTTACCAGAGAAAGAGGATTTTTATCTAACAGTTTCCCGATTAGTGAGCTATAAACAAGTATCTCTAATTGTTAAAGCGTTTAATACATTACAAAGACCATTAGTAATTATCGGTACAGGTTCACAGATGCAAGAGATTCGCCAGCTAGCTAACTCTAATATTCAAATTCTGGGATGGCAACCTGATGATGTAGTGAAAAAGTATATGGCAACAGCCAAAGCGTTTGTCTATGCTGCCCGTGAGGATTTTGGCATAGCTTTGGTAGAAGCACAAGCTTGTGGGACTCCAGTAATTGCTTATGGTATGGGGGGTGCAACGGAAACTGTTAGGGATGTACGATTTTATAAAGATACAGGAACAGGTATATTTTTTAAAATGCAAACAGAAGCAGCTTTGGTGGAGGCAGTGGAGAAATTTGAAATGTATCAAGATGCTCTTGACCCTGAGTATATGCGATCGCACGCTGCTGAGTTTTCCCCGCAAAACTTTGCCAAGCGCTATCTAGATTTTATCGACCAGTGCCATCAACAAAAGCCTAATTTAGCAGGTTAGGCAAAATTTTTTTAATTGTTTTGTATGCTTTTGGCAATTTAACCCCAGAAGCACCTCCTTTTGGCTTTAAGATTGGGACTATGTGTGGTGTGGATTATTAAGGAGTATGATGACTGCCCAGAGTTCACTCCTCTCCGGCAAGCGACGCTTACAGCAAAATGCTAGCTCGTCTATGCGTTCTACTGTCAAGCGTGGTCAAAAAACAAAGACACCTAAAATCAAACCCAAAGGTTTGTCTTTGCAAGGTATCAACGGAGAGTTTGCGAAAAGACTTTTCGATATTGTGTTTTCGTTATTGGTGTTGATTCTCTTCTCACCAGTCTACTTAATTTTGGCCTTGCTGATTGCTTTAAGCTCCCAAGGCCCAATTTTTTATGTCCAAGAAAGAATCGGCCAAAACTACAAACCCTTTAATTGTATTAAATTTCGGACAATGGTCAGCAACGCTGACGAAATCCTCGTGCAGATGATGGAAACCTCACCACAGTTGCGACAGGAATTTGAAAGCAGCTTTAAGCTCAAAAAAGACCCAAGAATTACGAAGATTGGTAGATTTTTGCGAATCACTAGCTTGGATGAATTTCCCCAATTCTGGAACGTTTTAAAAGGGGATATGAGTGTTGTTGGCCCACGTCCCCTAGTTGAAGAAGAATTACCAAAATATGGTCATCATATTGAGCAAGTCTTGACAATTAAACCGGGGATCACTGGATTATGGCAGGTTTCTGGACGTAATGACATTCCCTATCCCCGACGAGTGCAAATCGATTTACATTACGTTAAATCTAGAACTCTTTGGTTGGACTTATGGATCATATTGAAAACAATTGATGTGGTAATTATGCCCAAAAACAACGGAGCGTACTGACAAAAACGTTTCTTTTTGCTAGGGGCATTTTTTGCCCCTTAAGAAAATTCATATCATGTGCATTTGATAATAAGTCATAGAAAAATATCTACCTACCACCTATTACTATTATCAAATATATATCTTTAACTAATTTGAACATCATAGCTGCCAACTAAAATCAAATAATATTTATGACTCATATCAAGTTCGGCTAATTACTTATAATATGGTTGTTTTGGTCGGTAATGGGTAATAGCTAATAGGTAATTGTTTTCTACCATTAGCAATTACCAATTACCAATTACCAACCCCGAAGATATGATAAGTGATTAAGCGGACATGATATCATTCCTGATTTTATCAGGACTTATGCAACTGGCGCTTGGGGTAGGGTGCGTCAGATGTAGAAAATCCTTGAATATGTACGAAATTATTGAGTTAATTTGATGATGACACTTGCGTAAGTCCTACTATAAATACATTTCTACCTAGTTTCTTTGCCGACCTCTGTCCCCTGTTGATCAGAAATCAAGCTAAATGCTTATATGAATTAATTTCCGCTTAATAAAACTGGCATCTGTGTAAAGTTTTAGCAAAGAAAAATATCAGTCAAATCTTAGAGACATAGGTAAGAAGCCCCAAGTAGACTAGCTTGTCCAACTCAAGCCTTAACTTTTTTGGTAAAAATAGCTCTATATTAAGTAGATTTATTTACGATACAATCCACGTATTCATTAAAACACGTAAGTTTACCGTTAGGTAATTTAGTGATTACCTGTTAGGTTGTATCAATTGACCTGCAAAATGTCATCACAGCAAAAGGAAATACACAAAGTATGAGCCAAAATAAGCGAGCATTAATAACTGGTATCACTGGTCAAGATGGTTCATATCTAAGCGAATTTCTATTAGAACAAGGTTACGAAGTACATGGTATTATTCGCAGAACTTCTACCTTCAATACAGACCGCATCGATCATATTTATGAAGACCCCCACAAAGAAGGGGTACGCTTATTTCTACACTACGGCGATTTAACCGATGGTACGACACTGCGCCGGATTTTGGAAGAAGTTAAACCCACAGAAATTTACAACCTGGGCGCTCAATCTCATGTGAGAGTCAGCTTTGATTCACCAGAGTATACAGTAGATGCTGTAGGCATGGGGACACTGCGGTTATTAGAAGCAATTCGTGACTATCAGCATCGTACAGGTACTGAAGTACGCTTTTACCAAGCTGGTTCTTCAGAAATGTATGGTTTAGTACAAGCCGTACCTCAAAGCGAAACTACACCCTTTTACCCCCGTAGTCCTTACGCTTGTGCTAAAGTATATGCTCACTGGCAAACAGTAAATTACCGTGAATCTTACAATTTGTTTGCTTGTAATGGTATTCTTTTTAACCATGAATCACCCCGTCGAGGGGAAACTTTTGTTACCCGCAAAATAACTAGAGCCGTGGCTCTAATTGTTGCAGGTAAGCAGAAAAAAATCTATATGGGTAATCTTGATTCTAAGCGAGATTGGGGTTATGCCAAGGATTATGTGCGGGCAATGTGGTTGATGTTGCAGCAAGACAAACCAGATGATTATGTCATCGCTACAGGCGAAACCCACTCTGTACGTGAATTTTTAGAATTGGCATTTAATCATGTAAATCTTAACTGGCAAGATTATGTAGAGTTTGATGAGCGTTATCTCCGCCCCGCAGAAGTAGATTTATTAATTGGTGACTCCACTAAAGCAAGAGAGAAATTAGGCTGGAAGCCTTCTGTCACCTTTGAGGAACTGGTGGCGTTAATGGTAGAAGCAGACCTGCAAGCCCTTGGTCAGACTTCACCTAATGGTCATGGTTCATTGCTGCCACAGGATCTTGCTACTATTCGTCAAGAACTGGGTGTACTCCACTTCTGATTAATCTGCCAAGGATGAAAATATGACTTCCTTAGAACTAAAAAATAAACGAATTCTCGTCACTGGTGGGGCTGGGTTTCTGGGTCGTCAGGTAATAGATCAGCTGTGTCAGGCTGGGGCTGATACAGCTAAGATTACTGTACCGCGATCGCGCGACTTGGATTTGCGTGTCTGGGAAAACTGCCAACGCGCCGTTGATCAACAAGACATCATCATCCACCTAGCAGCCCATGTCGGCGGTATCGGACTCAACCGGGAGAAACCCGCCGAGTTATTCTACGATAACTTGATCATGGGAACTCAGCTAATTCATGCAGCCCATCAAGCTGGAGTAGAAAAATTTGTCTGTGTAGGGACAATTTGTGCTTATCCCAAATTCACCCCAGTACCCTTTAAAGAGGATGACCTGTGGAATGGTTATCCAGAAGAAACCAATGCACCATACGGGGTGGCGAAAAAAGCTCTTTTAGTCCAATTGCAATCTTATCGTCAGCAGTATGGTTTTAATGGTATATACTTGCTGCCAGTAAATTTATATGGGCCGGAAGATAACTTTGACCCCGGAAGTTCTCATGTTATCCCCGCATTAATTCGCAAAGTTTATGAAGCCCAAGTCAGGGGTGACAAACAACTTCCCGTCTGGGGTGATGGTAGTCCTACCCGTGAGTTTCTCTATTCTGAAGATGCAGCGCGGGGCATTGTCATGGGAACTCAATTCTACAATGATTCTGAACCCGTGAATCTGGGAACAGGTTATGAAATTTCTATCCGTGATCTAGTCACTCTCATCTGTGAATTGATGGAATTTGACGGCGAAATCATTTGGGAAACCGATAAACCCAACGGTCAACCCCGTCGCTGTTTAGATACCGAACGGGCCAAGCAAGCTTTTAATTTCACCGCCCAGGTAGACTTTAAGCAGGGATTGAAGAATACCATTGATTGGTATCGGCAAAACGCTAATTAATCAGTTATCAGTTATCAGTTATCAGTTATCAGGTGATGTTAACTGTTCACTGATGACTGTGAGGCAGTCGGAGTCTTTTCTAAGAGAAGCTGCGCCTTCCCTACGGGACGCTTTGCGTTCACGAAATGTCCCATAGGGAAGGCGGTTTCCGTCGAGTCCGAACTGCCGAACCCTCTGGGTTAACTGACAAGCCTACTCCCCAGTCCCCAGTCCCTAAAATTGAACCAAGCAAGTAACTATCAAAAAAGTAAAGTAGAACTACGTCGGGGTTTAATTCAAACTCGGCGGTCGATGTCTGTTGGGGAATGGCGAGAAAAAAGCGATCGCATCTGTACTCTCTTGCAATCTTCCCCGCTTTTTACCCAAGCAAAAACTATACTTGCCTATTTCAGCTTTCGTCAAGAACCAGACCTCAGCCCTTTATTTGCCACCACTACGCACCGTTGGGGCTTTCCTCGCTGCGTTGGTGAATCCCTATACTGGCATAGTTGGACACCTGGAGAACCTTTAAATACAAATGCCTACGGTATCAAAGAACCATTACCGCAAGCACCAATTATCAATTCTCTTGAAGTTGATTTAATTCTCGTTCCCAGCGTTGCTTGTGACCATCGAGGCTACCGTTTGGGGTATGGTGGTGGCTACTATGACCGTCTGTTGAGTTCTCCAGAATGGTCAACAAAGCCAACTATCGGCATTATCTTTGATTTCGCTTATTTGCCACAACTGCCTGTAGAAACTTGGGATCAGCCTTTACAAGCAGTCTTGACAGAAACATCTTCTTGTGTTTTCTGTTAACCTCTGACAGTTATAGCAGTCTTCTGATAGGTTAGGACATCATACAATTTTAAAACCTTTAGTTTCAAAGGCTTTCAGCCCTGTTATATCATGTCCGCCTAATTAGTTGTAATTCGGTGCATCTGTGCAAAAAGGTGAAAAGTCTTTCTCCCCCTGCCCCCTGCCCCCTTGCAGTCTTAATGATAAGTCTTTTACCGGACACGATATTACCTGTCACCTATCACCTGTCCCCTGCTATAACTTGTCTTCACCTACCTGTTGAAAATCCTCGCCAACAATAAACCTCTTTGTGTTATCGGCAGGATAAGTCTTAACATAAATAAGACAACCATCTTTTGAAGCAGGGCTATAAGGGCAATTTGGTGAATAACGCACCCAACTGTAAAGCGGATAATCCCCTAACTCATCACTCCAAGTTCCTTGAATCACAAAAATTTCTTTAACCTCAGTCTCGACGACATCAGATAAACTAGTACCAGGCTGCCACTGTTCAATCCAGACTTTCTCTGAGTAATCTATCTGCTCATAAATTGGTTTAACTTGAATTTCTGGAATAACTCCAGGTTGCGAGGGCAACTCAAAAATATTTACTCTAACTTGCTGACGAGTTTTTCCGCCATGTTGGCGTAATTTCACAAAGGTTAAACATCCTTCATCGCTGTAGGGACGGTGGATAAAACCCTCCGGGTTTAACATATAAGTTCCCGGAGGATGCACGCCAATTTCGTCTTTAAAAGTACCGTCAAGAACCAAAATTTCTTCTCCACCTGGATGACCATGTAGCTCAAAAAAGCCCCCTGGCTCAAATTTAGTCAGCATTGTCACTGGATGCTCTTGAACTTCTTGATCAGACTCAAAACAACCAAATAAAATCCCAGTATAAACTGTGGGATACCAAGTTAAAGAATTGTATAAAACTGCCGTGCGACTGAGTAAATTTTCATTAATTTTTTGTGGTTGCCACTGAACTGAAGAAGATGCCATAGTCAGATTTTAGTTGTACTTAAGAGCAGCGATTTGAGAGTATTAGGTAACTGCTGTATTAATGCGGATAAATTGTCCATTTATCCCATAATCAACAGTACATAAATATTTTACAGATAAATACTTTAAGCTATCAAGTTGCTAGTTTTTTACGTATTTTTACGTAAAAAAAGCTATTTAGTATCAAAATTTCTCGTATTCTGCAAGTTATATAAGACTTGGAGCGTTTTTGGTAACGCACATTGTTTTTAAAATGTTGCCAACAGAGCAGTAGCAAATGAGACAGGACGCAAACAGTTAGTGCTTGCAGAAGTGTTGGTACTTCACAAGCATCATATCTTAGCTAAACTTGGGTGGAGGTTGGTTTGTAATACGGAAGTTGATGAATTGGAAAATGCAAAACTCAAGGTGGCGAATTCTGGTAATGTATGGTTTATTGGGTGCGATCGCTCTACTCACACTTTTCCCGCTACTCTGGCTCATCAGCACTGCTTTAAAATCGCCTACAGAAAATATCTTTCAGTCGCCACCGCAGTTGATCCCGATGCAACCGACTGTAGACAACTTTCTTCAGGTCTGGAATGCTTTACCCTTTGCCCAGTACTTATACAACAGTACCTTAGTCGCAGTGCTGACTGTCGGCTTAAATCTCTTATTTTCGGCTTTAGCTGCTTATCCCTTAGCAAGGCTATCATTTCCGGGGAGAGATTGGATTTTTATTGCGATCGTCTCTACGATTATGATTCCCTTTCAAATCGTGATGATTCCACTGTACATTTTGACGGTACAGTTAGGATTACGTAATACTTATCTCGGCATGATTTTTCCTAGCTTGGCTTCTGCTTTTGGCATTTTCTTATTAAGGCAAGCTTTTATGAGTGTCCCCAAGGAAATAGAAGAAGCAGCCAGGATGGATGGTAGTTCTGAGTTGGGTTTGTGGTGGCACATTATGCTACCAGCAGTTAGACCAGCGATGGTCACTCTAGCTATTTTCGTCTTTATCGGCTCTTGGAGTGACTTTTTATGGCCTTTGATTGTAATTCAAGATGAGAACTTGTATACTTTGCCTTTGGGTGTAGCGAAACTGGCGGGGACATTTTCCCTTGACTGGCGGTTAGTCGCTGCTGGTTCAGTAATTGCGATCGCACCTGTGCTAATACTATTCCTCATCCTACAGCGTTACATTGTAGAAACAGATATTGGTAGTGGTGTCAAAGGTTAACTAACAAGCACCGTTTTTTCTCAACACCACCCAGATAGTTTTCAATATCAGATTCAGGTCATAAGCTATAGACCACTTACGCTGATAATCTAAATCCATCTGCACAATAGTTTCAAAATCTTTGATGTTAGAACGACCCTTAGTTTGCCATTCTCCAGTTATCCCTGGCTTAACTCTTAATCTTTGCCAGTGATGTGGCTGATAATGAACCACTTCATCAGGTGTAGGCGGACGGGTTCCCACCAAACTCATATCTCCTAGCAAAACATTCCAAAATTGGGGGAACTCATCTAAACTGGTACGACGTAAAAATTTACCCATAGGGGTAATACGCGGGTCATTAATCGCTTTGAAAATGTGACCTTGAGCTTGGTTTTTCACCAAATGCTTGATTTTATCTGCATTTACCACCATAGAACGGAATTTCCAAATACGGAAATGTCTACCGTTGAGACCACAACGAATTTGAGAATAAAATATTGGCCCTGGATCATTAATAATAGTAAATATTGCTATGGGAATTGTGATTATGGCTGTAATTATCAACCCTACAATAGCCCCTAAAATATCAATTATTCTTTTGATAACGCTAATAGTTGAAGGGTGTAAAGACTGTTGTAAAAACCTTGCACTCATGGGATAATTCACAACAGCTAATCCATCCACTACAAAATTATTCGGTGTAGGATTCAAATCAGGTAAAGACATAACTATAAATTATATTTTAACTGTTTGGGTGAATATATAATCTCCTGTCAAGTATAAATATACACAAAAAGCCTCATAGAGATAAAATATGTTCCTCACAGTTCATTAAATCTTTTAATTTAACTGTGGCATTTTAAGCTTTGGTAATTTTTTAGTGAAGCTGAGTGAAAAAATGTTGTAGGTTTCGCTCTCGCAGGAATGAGGAGAGTGGGGTGCGATACCCACAGCAGTTTGCAAGTAAGTGAGGTACAAAAACAAGACTTAATCTTAGGTATCAAGATTTTATAACTCCTGCCTCCGGTTGGTAAGCGCAGCCTTACCACTCTGTGGAAGCAAGCTACGCGCAGCATTAGGAGGGAAAGAGAACCTAACTTTTCACGTTATGTGGAAAAGCCAACGTCAGACCTAACCCCCCAGCCCCCTTCCCTACGTTCGCGTAGCGTGCCGTTCGCGGTAGCGTTGCGTAGCAAAGGCAGGGAAGGGGGAGAAATCAAAGCCTCTCTCCTTGTAGGAGCGAAAAGTCTGATCGGAGGCTTCCTCCAATCAGAACTTTTCAAGAGAGAGGTCTTCTAGATGCCGTGAAAAGTCAGAAAGAGAACCACTCTAGTTGGTGAATCTCGACTCCAAGGTAGTTTCGACTACGCTCAACCACCTTGGAATCGAAACTCGATCACCAGGTAGCGATGCGCTGAGTGCAGTCGTACCACTTTGTGGAAGCAAGCTACGCGATAGCGTCTGTCTACGACACGCTTAGGCTCACGCCGCTATATTGATTAATATTAGTCAAAGTTAACGGCTCAAACTCATGAGGTTGAAAGAGGACTTTCTTCTGGCGAAAAGTTTCTTGTAAAAATCAGGGATTTTCTCATTTACACAGTCAAGGTTCATTGTCATCTTGATAGGCAGAGTTTTTGTCTTCTTCGTTTACCACTGATGCCTTTACAAAAAGTTGCTGACACAATATATTGATTTACTATTGACCAATCGTTACTAACAAGGTTAAAGTATCAGCTTTAATTCCTTGAGTTTGCAGTGGAACCATCTGAATCTGTGAACGTCTCGATGTCAAAAAATAGCCATAACCACCGTTTTTCCGGAACAATTAAAAAAGTCCCGGAAATAATGCAAATAATCTCTGTAGCTCCTCACAACTCACAAGCATGAAGTCACCTTTCCTCTTACTCGGTTTAATCAGCACAATTCTTTTATCTACTCCTGCAAACGCAGCTCGCTTAGAATCATGGAAATTTGATCCTAATCGGAATCAACTAAATATCACCACTGACTCAGAAGTTAAACCCAGAGCCTTTTTAATTAGTAACCCAGACAGAATTGTTATTGACCTTCCGGGAACAAGTTTCCAAAACAATACTCAGCGTCGAAATTTTGGAGCCGCAGTGCGGGAAATTCGGATAGGCAAAGTTGAGAATAATACAGCCAGAATTGTAATTGAGTTAGCACCCGGTTATACAACCACCCCCGACAAATTAGTAATTAAAGGGGATTCTGCCTCACATTGGATTGTCAACTTCTCAGCCATTAGGCAGGAAGCGGATAGTACTACAGTATCGAGCGAAGAAAAAGTTACCATTCCTGTAAATCAAAATTTAGAATTTGCGGGAGTCGTGCCTTTAAGTAGAGAAATATCCCAGCTAGATTCAAAAATTAAACAATTGATGAATCGCTATAGTTCTCTTTCCCCTGGTATGTTTTTCTTAGATATGGAAACGGGTGAATATCTAGACATCAATGGCGAAAAAACATTTGCCGCAGCCAGCACAATTAAATTCCCGATTCTCATTGCTTTATTCCAAGAAATAGATGCTGGCAGAATCAACCCGAATGAAACTTTAGTCATGCGCCGCGATTTAATGACAGGCGGTTCGGGAACAATGCAATATGCAAAACCAGGCAGAAAATATAGTCTGATGGAAACTGCCAGCAAAATGATGATTATCAGCGATAATACCGCCACTAACATGATTATCGATCGCTTGGGTGGTAAAAATGTTTTGAATCAAAAATTCCGTAGCTGGGGATTACAAAACACCATCATTCGCAATTTGCTAGGAGACTTTAAAGGAACTAACAAAACCAGTCCTAAAGATTTAGTCCGGTTAGCGGCTTTAATTTCCAACAATAAGTTACTGACTGCTAGCAGTAATGCTCAAGTTATGGACATTATGCTACGTTGTAAAAACAGAAGTTTATTACCTGCTGGTCTTGGTAAAGGAGCAACAATTGCTCATAAAACAGGAACTTTAGGAAGAGTGTTAGCCGATGCGGGAATTATCCAAACCCCCTCTGGTAAACGTTACTTAGCAGGAATTATGGTAGCCAGACCCTTTGGTGATGCTAGAGCCAGAGCTTTCATCAATCAAGTTTCTCGCTTAGTATATGGGTATATAGATCAACCAACATCAGCCAGCAGAAATTTTTAATAAAATCTTTTACTCAGGCACTTGCAATTGAAAAAATATCCAAAATGTAGAGTGCGTCAGTAAAATAAACCCTAACCATACCAGGAAATTTTTCATACTGACGCACCCTACTAACTAATAGTCAATTTTAATAAGTTCGTAGTAAGGACTTTAGTCCTTATTCCTGAAGCACTAAAGTGCTGACTACAAACTAACATCAAAAGCCAAGAATCAGATAGTTTTTATCTTGACTCTTGGCTTTTTAATTCTGTATTGCCTACAAATCCTATAATGACCGTTCTTGTTCTAGAACCTGAAGTAATTTACCTACATACATTTCCAACTCAGAATTTCGTCTTTGTGGAGATTCAATAATCGGCCAACTATCAGGAAAATTCACAACAAATTTACCTAATTGAACACCTAACGGTTTTAAATGACCACCTACTAAATTCTGCTGTAAATCTGTTGGTGGCTTTTTGAAAGTATTGATAAACCAATCACAAGTCGATTTAGCAAGATTATCTGATTTAAAACTAACCAATCCCAGGAGATTAAAGAGATTAGTAGCCTGAATTAAAGCATAAGTTTCTTCAGGAGTAGGCTTAACACCCCACCCCAATTTATCAACAAACCTAGCTAAAAATTTGGGAATGGCACTATCAGTACCACTGTTGACAGGAGCTAAAAGTATAGAGGTCTGTCCTTTAATGAAGAGGCTCTTAAAGAAAGTTTTATCAATACTTGGGTTGTCAATTCTGTCCCAATAAGTATCTTGCTCTTTTCCTAGATAATATTTAATTAATTGAGTGGCTCTAGCACGTTTTTGTTTAAGTTCATTAATCAGGTATTCTAGATTTTGAACTACAGTTTGAATCTTGCGTTCATTTTTGTCTTTCTCTGATGGATTTGATGTTTTGGTTATTATGTCGCGAATAACTTGTTCTAGTTCATCCTGTTCCCTTGGTAAGGCTGAAAATGCTTCTAAAAGAGCAACATACTTACAGCCAATACTATGACCCATCCATGAGAATTTGCGACTATTTAAATAAACATCATAATCATAACCAGCAAATTTTGCCATCCTGATGATCTCAGGGATAACTTCGTACTCTTCCTTTATCAGAAAACCTGCTTCTACATAATGATCAAAAGTAAAGTTAAAGGGTATGAGAATAATAGTATAGCCGCTTGCAAATAAATATCGCAGCAAATAACGATAGAAGAACATCGGGCCGAAAGTACCGAAGAAAGCGCCACCAATAAATTGAATGACACCTTTGGGTTTTGGATGTAGAGCAACCCAACTATGAGAAACAGGTTGGAATCTTAGTTTTGTTGTCATAATTGTCTATGCCTGATAAATGCTCTGTGTATAAGTGGTTATACAAGAGCAGAGTTTAATTTTCCCAAAATTAGTCAATTTAGAGATGATTTATCAAGTAAACCTGAAATTGTCGGGTGCGTTAAAGCAGCGCCTAACGCACCGTATTTGCTGGTGCGTTACGGCTAATTCTTCTTACATAGCCGTAACACACCCTACTTAATATTTACTTTATAAATAACCTCTTAAGCACGAAAAAGGGCTAAAGCTTGGCTACTCTTTGACTCTGTGGTCAAATAAATATTTTTTAATCAGAGAAATAACTACCTTACCTTCAACTCACCCTAAAAATCCGACTGGAGAGCAAGGGGAAAATACAATTGATATATTAATAGGACTTACGCAAGTGTCATAATCAAACTAACTTTAGGGTGCGTCAGCCCCAATAATTTCGTACAGATTCAAGGATTTTCCACATCTGACGCACCCTACCCCATGTGCCAGTTGCGTAAGTCCTGATTAAATTAGGTTTGTAATCGATAATGCTGAATCTGCTGAAATATGAATTAATGCAAAATATTATTAAATTAATTTAAAACCTAACTAGCTATGTCCAAAGTAAGAAGTTGAAAATGTTGCCGTTATTCACAATAACAGGAGTGTTTTTATGTAATATTCTACTTAAACTCAAAAAGAACTAATTCGATGCTGAGTAATTATTCTATCTCTAACGAAGAAAAAGAGAGATTATTTCACCTACAGTTAGTCAAATATGGGGTGAAATATGAAAAAGCAGCTAAGGTAGCTCAACTGATGGTATCTAAGAGATTAGACAATCTGACAGACCAAGAACAACAATTAGTAACGGAAGCTTGCCAAGAGTGGTTCAAAGCAAAGAAACGCTGTAACAACATAGACTCAAGCTGCAAATAATCCTGTCTACTTGGTGATATATGCAAAATGCACAAGCTAAAGTATGGCGTTTCTAGTCTGAGTGAGGTAAATTTCGTTAAGGTTATAGGCTATGTAGGATGTAATTTATATAAGTGGAAACTGCTATAAGATTTCGCTCATATTAGTATTTAAATTAACTAAGAAATACAAAACACTTAAATTTGTATGACGATCGCATCAAGGTAAACATCCAAATAAATTAACAAAAACTGAAAAGCCACATTTCAACAATAATAATTGTTATTTTTATATAGGAATCCGATTTGATTTATGTATCCCTTACGGGAGCGTAGCCAAAAAATCTCAGTATATGTAGTATCTATAGGGTGGGCAGTGCAACGCCCTACGTATATTTCAAAAATAAAGTATGAGTCCTATATTTAGTGATTTTATTGCTTAGATTTTACTTTTAATGGTAGGTATGGGGTAATGGTGCGCTTAAAACTGTGGCAGTGGGTGGTCTTAGCAACGCCGATCGCCTGCATAATAATTTTCTTGCTAGTATCCGCAGGGATACAGATTCATCAGTGGGGGATTAATTGGGTTTGGGGGGTGTTTACTCTGCTATTTGTGGCTTGGCGTTGGTTGCTGGTCAGGTGGACAAAACCAGCTATAGAGCAAGTAGAAGCTGCTTTAGCCGAGGTGAGGGAAGAACTGAAATCTGCGGTGGATGATACGACTACACCCAAACTCAGCAGTGATACAACACAACAAGTAGAAGCTGCATTGCAAGAAGTTCTCACAGCCGCACAAAGCGATCGCCCAATTTGGGAAGATTGGAACACATTTTGGCAACGTTGTCAAGATTTAGTGCGAGCGATCGCCCTGATTTATTACCCAGAGGCGCAATATCCCCTACTAAATATCTATGTTCCCCAAGCTTACGGCTTGATTCGGGGAACGGTGGATGATTTAGACCAGTGGATGCAGAAGTTATCACCAGCACTCAATCAGGTGACAATTGGACAAGCATACCAAGGATATGAAGTCTACCGCAAACTAGAACCATCAGCGCGGAAGGTTTGGCGGGCTTGGAGTTGGGCGCAGTGGTTGTTAAATCCTGTGGCGGCGGCGGCTAACCGGGCGACTAAGGGGACGACTAGTCAAGCAAACCAGCAATTATTGGTGAATTTGGGGCAATTACTCCGGGAAGCTGCCTTAAAAAACTTGTGTCGGCAGGCGATCGCACTTTACAGTGGGACTACACCACCTATTCCCACCACCACCGTTTCCACACCAACCTTACCCAAAACCAAGACTCAGACATTAGAAAGCATCCTCGCCCAAGCCGAACCAGTCGAGAAGGTAGAACAGAAGCCAGTCAGTATTTTACTGGTAGGAAGAACGGGGGCGGGAAAAAGCAGTTTAATTAACACCATCTTTCAAAGTAATTTGGCGGAGGTGGATGTATTACCAAGTACCGCAGAAATTCAAAATTACCATTGGCAAACCCAAGATGGCGAAACCTTGAATCTGTTGGATACGCCTGGATATGAACAAGTTAAGCGGGGTGACTTACGAGATTTAGTCCTCAACTACGCTACTGAAGCCGACTTGTTACTATTAGTTACCCCTGTACTTGACCCTGCTTTGCAAATGGATGTGGACTTTTTGCAGGAAATCAAAGCCACAGGTGCAGATATAAGCGCGATCGCAGTTGTTACCCAAGTAGACCGTTTGCGTCCCATCCGTGAATGGCAACCGCCTTATAATTGGCAAGAGGGGGATAGACCGAAGGAAATTGCCATCCGAGAAGCGACAGCATACCGTGCTGATTTGTTAGGAGACTATTGTAATTTAGTTCTGCCTGTTGTTACCAGCGATACCCAAACAGGTAGAACGGCTTGGGGAATCGAGGCTTTATCATTGGGATTAATCGAGGCGATCGCACCAGCAAAACAACTGAGACTCGCCCGTTTCTTGCGTAACTTAGAAGCACGTACCGTAGCCGCCGCCAAAATCATCGACCATTACACCTTCCAAATGGCAACTACCCAAGGACTGACTGCATTATTAAAAAGTCCTGTGCTGCAGTTTATTTCTACAATTTCTACTGGTTCCCCAACCTTGGCTTACCTGCTAGCAGAACAAATTCCCGTAGAAAAGTTACCCATCGTTATCGGTAAACTGCAAATGGCTTATGATTTATTTTCGCTGTTAAAAACAGAAGACTCTAACACCAACTTTGATTTATTATCTTTGTGGCCGCTATTGTTAGAAAACCCCACTACCCCAGACCGCAACGCCTGGGCTTTTGGTCATGCAGTGGTGGAATACTGGACTCAAAATTTAACAGTTGAACAATTGCGGCAGCGTTTCGACTATTATTTACAGCAGGTTTGAGGATAGGTGAAAATTAGCGATCGCTGTAATGATAACGAGCTTGAATAAACTCAATCCGGTTATCACTAATTACATAAACAATCCGGTCAGTTTGATTAATACGGCGCGACCATACATTGGCATCCCGATATTTCAATTGCTCAGGATTGCCTGTTCCTTTAAAGGGATTACGCCTAATCTCTTCTACTAAAGATAAGACGCGCAGAGCAGTCTTTCTATTTGTTTCTACCCAGTAAGTGAGGTCTTCTAGAAATCTTTTGTCAAATACAAGGTCGCGTTCTGAATTATCTTCTGAAGAAGTTTCAGATTGAGAAAATGCTTCTGGTTCTAAATTATCCGCAGACATTAATTTCCTTACTCTTCCTCATAAACAGGACTTACGCAAGTGTCACAATTGGTGGTTGGTGCGTGGCGCTACAAGTCTGATTACTACGTTCAAATATTATCGCCAGTCACACACCCTACAGAAAAAATATGCTAGTTGCGTAAGTCCTAATAAAGCCCAAATTCCTGGCGGAGTTCGTCTATAGTTTGTGGTTGATTAGTTTTAGCTTTCACTCGCTGTAAAGCATCTAGAAGTCGTGCAGCATTTTCAGGTGATTGAAATAAATATGCTGTTTCTATAATGCTATTTAGTTCCGCAGTAGGAATTACCGACACACTTTCAGCACCTTCACGATTAACAGTTACAGGTTCACGGCTATTAATAGCTTCTTCGTAAATCTTCTCAAAATTTTTGCACGCCTCAGTGTAGTTTGTTTGGCTAGACATCTTTTTTTCCTCAAGTTTTTTAGGTACTGAAGAACCATACATAGTTTTCTTTCTGTGCGAGTAACTATTTTGGAATAATTAATAATGATACCGAGCTTGTAAAAAATTTATTTCCTCGTCTTTAACGAGGTAAACAATTCTATGTTCCTGTGTTAATCGACGAGACCAAGTATCACTATCCAAATATTTTAAAGGTTCAGGTTTGCCTTTACCTTTAAATGGATCTCGGCAAACCTCCTCAACGAGATCCAAAGCTTTTAGAGCTACTCGCGGATCAGTTTCTACCCAAAATTTTAAGTCTTCTATAAATTCAGGTTGAAACACTGTTTTTCTTTGTTTGGGAATTGCTGGAGTTTCTTTTTTTGATTGGCTTTTGGGATTCTTCTTTTTCGGCAAATCCTAACTCCTGACGCAAATCATCCAAACTTTGAGATTCCACAACACCTGATTTAGCTCGATTTAAAGCTGTTAAAAGACGTTCAGCATTACGCGGTGAACGTAAAAGATGAGCAGTTTCCAAAAGGCTGGAAAGCTCATCAACAGGTATTAAAGCTACACTTTCAGCATTCCGACGTGTAATAACTACGAAATCACGTTCTGAAGTGACTTTTTCGCACAATTCAACAAAATGCGCTCGTGCTTGTGTGTAAGTGTAAGTGGTGTTAGTGGAAACCATAAGTATTAAAAGCTCCCTTGTTGTACTTTTAAAGCAAGTACATTGTTGCTCAATTTGTACAGAAACACTGTACAGTTTGATATTTTGATGATAGCACAAAAAAATCATTTAGTCCCTCAAGGGGTTTTACCTTCGTGATTTTAAAGATATAATTCCCCTATAAGGGATTGAAGCGCCTAACACACCTGATTATGTAGCGGTGCGTTAGTCTAAACCCTTCACACACCCTTCTTAAAATTTACTCAATCTTTTGTAGTTTTTACTTTCTCTGCATTTCTCTAAGGAACTTGTCCACTATTTGCCTCAATATAAGCTTCGCCATTCCTTGATTATCTTCCAGTGGTGTTCCGATACCTGATGGAACTGAAGTATAAGTGGTTTCAGTTCCATACTCAGAACTTACAGTAAGCAACTGTTTTTTAATGTTAACGGTGTATCGTCCTTCATAAGTTGTTCCATCAATTTCGATACTTACATTTGCTGTTAATGGCTGAGACATGATATTACATCCTGTTTGCAATTAATTTAATATAGAGCTTACGCAAGTGCGATCGCATAACTGCTGTGGGCGATCACCTAATGTCTTTATAAGGTAAATAATTTATACAAAAGTATTACTGTCTTACAGAAGATAGGGAATAAGTAAGGCGATTTTCATTTTGATTTAACAGGTACAGAAACATCTCCATTTGAATCAAAAATAAAATTCTTTTTGATAGAATATCCTGCAACTAAACAACCGATAAGCCTTTGAAATACATCTTTGAGTTTTTTAGCTTCTTCTGTTAATTTATTAAAATCTTGATATGTTTTCTCAAAAACTTTAGGCTCATTACTTGTTGAACTTTTATAATATTTCATTCCATACGCAACTGAAAAATCACTCTCAGTTTCACTACCCCATCCTATAAACCATGTACTGTGTACAATATCATTTCGTTGTTTAATTAATTTCTGTAATCTATCAAAAATATTTTTAATAATTTTCTTTTCAGTTTCATCTAAATCGCGTAATTCATGGATCAGCGAACGCAGCATAGATTGAAGTGGATCAGCCGTTAGTCCTGCAAGAATAATATCAGGAATCCTTTGGTTTTTTAGCCCATCGTTATGAAGTATAAATTTAATGTTTAGAGAAATTGCATGACAAACTTGCTCAAACTCAACTATAAACTCACCTATTGCAGAATAAAGCTCATTTGTTTGCTCATTTAGCTTTTTTTGTAGTCCTTCTTTGTCCATATTTATTTGTTTTAAAATAAGCTAAAAATTTACGAGATAATCTTACCATAACCCTATTGATAATAAATAACAGTATATTTACCAAAAAATAAATTAATTATATTCAATATAGACTGCAATAAATGTATTAATTAGTTAGTAGGGTGCGTCAGTATGAGTATCTTCTTTGTTTAGCTAAGGTTTTTCGTACTGACGCACCCTACATTTTGGATACTTTTTGATCTGGAAGTCCCATTACCGTTAGCTAAAAGCGATCGCCTAATTTTTCTCTTTTGATAAAAAATCCATACAACAATATTGTTAGCTGTCAAAAGCAACGGTAAGGCAAAGCGATCGCACTATATAAGTAGGGTAAAGGAAATACTCATTAGCAAGCCACTTTAATGGCCTCATGTCGATGTGTTGTTAACTCTAAATCAATGTAGTCTTTTTTGCCAGCTTCAACTTGATTTAATACCAATCACCTGTTTACTATAAAAGATGAGCAGGAGTAAGAGTATTTTTACTTAAAAATTAAGTGAATTTATTTAACACTAAACATCAATAAACGTTTTAACAAAAAATAACCTTGAAAATCATGTAAATTGAGAAAATTTACATCAAAACAAACAAAATCAACAAAACTTACCTGTTGAAAAATATTTTCAACCTAAAAAATACAATCAGGCAAACAGAACTAATACAAAATATTATTTTTCCATTCCTCAAATCTCAATCTTCATGTTCTTTACACATTGCTGATAAAAATACGTTATTTACATGATTTCAAAGCATTACTAGTATTAATAAAGTAAATAACTGACGCAGCTATTTCGTTAATCATGATAAACATTATCATGATTCATAGAAGGAGCATCTACCGAAAATTATCAGAAGCTGTAGGTCTAATATCATCCGCAGCTATGTTTAACACATCATTACTTAGTTGCAACAACATCAAAATTACTCAATTGATATTTGCAGAGTTTTGCCATTTTCATCGGTATTAATGGCTCAAAATTAGTCCAGCACTTTAGTACCCAAATTGCTCTGATATCAGCAAGCGGTATCTAGAACTGTTGAATAAATCTACCAAATACATCTAATGAATTAATTAATATTTTTGGAAGTTACGCTATGTATTTAACAAAGATAAATCCGCTATACATGGGATTGTTAACAATCCTGTGTGTGTGTACATTTGGTACTGTTAAGCAAATTTCCCTTATTTTGTCACCCTCATTTTCGGCTGTAAGTAGTAATTCGTTTCAAGCCACATCAATTCCTTGGATCACTAATCAATCTGAATGTGAATATAGCGGTCGTAATTGGCATGATAACCAATGTTGGGATGAAGAACATAATCCGATGTTTTAACTGCTGACAGCAAAAATCCCACCCCTTGACAGGGATGGGATATCACTAAATATTTCCATAATTAGGAGCGTAGTGATAAAATTAGCAATCTCTGACTACTACTTGTAATCTGCTAAGTGCGATCGCATAACCACCGTTGGCGATCGCTTGTTATGTCTATAGGGCAACAATTTATACAACAATATGTTTAACTTACAGAAGCTAGGGAATAGATAAAGCGATCGCCTAAATATTCTCAGCATAATTAAGAGCGTAGATACAACATCATTTTTGGCTTACACTAATAAAGATAAACGAGGATAAGTCAGCGCATTTTCATTGTTAAAAGTATTTTTGTCACTTCATTCTAAAAAAATATTATATTCTGTTATAATGTTTAACTTGTTGTTTAAGCAAATAAAAGAATTAAATATATTTTATGGAGGACAAAAGACTTAAATTTGCTGATTTGTTCGCTGGTATTGGAGGCTTTAGATTAGCTTTTGAAAAAGCAGATTACGATTGTGTATTTTCCTGTGAGATTAACGAGGCTTGTCAAAAAGTTTATTATAATAATTTCGCAGAAACTACCGCAAATGATATTAGGAAAATTAATGTTCAAAGTCTACCATACTTTGATGTTTTAACTGCAGGTTTTCCTTGCCAACCTTTTAGTATTTGTGGGCGACGAAAAGGTTTTCAAGATACTAGAGGAACCTTATTTTTTCATATTTGTGAAATAATTGAGTATATTCATCCTCCCGTAGTTGTACTCGAAAATGTTAAGCACCTATTGCATCATGATAAAGGTAGAACATTAGAAGTTATATTATATTCTTTAGAAGACTTAGGATATATAGTTAATTATGAACTGCTAAACTCTAAAGATTTTGGATTGCCACAAAATAGAGAGAGAGTAGTATTTGTTGCTACTAAAGATCAAAAGTTTGATTTTACTCTTCTCAAAAAAACTGATCCATTTCCTAATTTAAGGACATTTTTATGTACTTCAGGAAAATTTGAATACTTGAATCCCCAAGAATATACACTTATAGATAATCCAAAACAACAGTCATCTGGTTTAATTTTTGTAGGATATCGTAATAAAAATATTTGGAAAACAGGTATTAGACCAAACACAGAACATTTATCTAGAGTTCATCACCAGCCCAATAGAATTTACTCCATAGATGGAGTGCATCCAACAATACCTTCTCAAGAGACTTCCGGTAGATTTTTCATTTACATACCAGAAGAAAATAAAGTTCGGAAATTAACACTACGTGAGTGTTATAGGATTATGGGATTTCCTGATAGTTTTAAAACCCACAGTAATTTAGCTGAGTGCTACAAACAAATAGGTAATTCTGTTGCTATACCAGTAATGTATGAACTTGCTAATCAGATTAAAGAACAAGTATTTTTGCATAAAAATATAGAAACAGAAATAATTAAATTTAATAAAACTTCTGGTTTAGAGCAACCTATCCAATTAGAAATACCTTTAAGTATGAATCATAGAGAAAAACTTCTGCAAATTTATCAAGCTACATCTGACATAGAAATTAATCAAATTCAACTACCCGAAGAATACCAAAATTATGTTGCAGAAATTGCTCAAAAGTGCTTTGCAAGAAAAGCAGTTCATACAGTATTGATTACTCTTTTAGTACATAAAATTTTAAATCCATCTCAAGATATTAGATATCACCAAACTGATATGCCCGGTGGTTTCTCAGGGAGAAGTATAGATACAAAGTACATTACTCCTACATTGACAGAATTGGGTTTACCTGCAATGGCTGAAAGTGGGTGGTTAACTCGCTCTTTTGAACAACCTTATCCTTATACTTTAAATTATAACGGAAATATAACACCTAAATCCCTAAAAACAGCATTTCTCAATATTGTTGATTTTGTACAGACACATCCTGAAAAATGCGAAGATGTATTAAAATTACTTATAAAATTAATTACATCAGCCAAAAATGATAATTTGGTTGAAATCGTTAAGCTAACAAACCCTGAAAAAGTAGATATAAGAAATGTAGTCAATGCTTTAGATGAACATTTTAATTATAACTATAAAACTGATGGAGGTTCAAAATTACCCGTTATTGCTTTTTATGCTATATATCAAATTTTAGTCAGAGAAATTTCTAGATATAATTCATGTACATTGAAAACATTAGGCAGCCATACCGCTTCCGATAGAACTTCTAAAACTGCTGGAGACATTGAAATTTTTGATAAAAATAGTCATCTTGTTGAAGCTATAGAAGTAAAACATGGTCAAGAAATAACTTTACAAATGGTATATCGGGCTAAAGGCAAAATTATTAAACATAATCCTGGGAGGTATTATATTTTTGCGTCAAAAGATATTAAGCAATCAGAAGCAGATAAAATTGATGACTTGGTTAAAGAAATTGCAACTGAACATGGATGTCAAGTAATCCTCAACGGAATCATTCCGACAATTAAATATTATTTAAGATTAATTATGTCTATCACAGACTTTATTGATGGCTACTCTAAATTGATAGAGTCAGATAATGAAATACAAAAAGTTCATAAAGAAAAATGGAATGAAATATTGAGTAGATTAATAATTGATAAATAAAAAATTAGGTCGTCCCAACTCCTATACTACACACCTAGAACTAAAAAAATCCCACCCCTTGGTAGGGATGGGACATCGCCTAATATATTCCCAATATCATTAGGAGCGCTGACCGGTTACAATATATGCTACTCGTTGACCGATGTTAGTGGCATGATCTGCCATCCGTTCTAGACAACGAATTGCCAAGGCTAGGAGAATAATAGGTTCTACCACACCTTGCACATCTCGTTGTTGCGCGAGAGTTTGATAAACGCGGTCATACGCATTATCCACAGCATCATCTAGGTGCTTAATACTTCTACCCCCAGCTTCATCCAAATCCGCCAAAGCTACTAAGCTAGTTGCTAGCATAGCTTGGGCATGGTGTGCCATAACAGCAATTTCCGGTAGAGATGGGTGAGGCGGATAAGGAAAGATTTTCACTGCTATATCAGCTAAATCTTTAGCATAGTCTCCTATACGTTCTAAATCTCGGACTAACTGCATAAACGCACTCAAACAGCGCAAATCTTGAGCTGATGGTGCTTGTAAGGTCATGATGGAAGTACAATCTGATTCTATCTGTCTATAAAAACGATCTATTTTTTTATCTAAGCGGGGAAGTTCCTCAGCTGCTGTTAAGTTACGGGAAAATAAAGCTTGGTGGCTGAGGCGGAATGATTGTTCTACCAAAGCGCCCATGCGTAACACATCCCGTTCTAAGCGCCTAATGGCGCGGGCTAGCTGGGGGTTTTCCGGGTTGGGACTATAAACGGGGGCTTTCACACTTGTAGTCTCAAACGTGAAGATAATTTTAACTATAGTCTTGGCTTTGTCAGTTTGCCACCACTTCAGGTATATGTATTTGTATCCATGCACCACCTGTTTGGGGATGATTCATGGCTTTGATGGAACCACCATGAGCTAAAATAATCTGCCTGACGATCGCTAAACCTAAACCATTACCTACAATCTTACTATCTTGCAAGGCTGTATGCGTCCTGGCTTTATCACCTCGATAAAATCGCTCAAACACATGAGGTAAATCTTCATCCGCAAAGCCTTCTCCAGCATCGATCAGGTTGATTTCTACAATTGGCGGCAAAGAATTATCTCCATGATTCTTTTTAAAGGTTAAAATTTCTGCTTCAATCTTAATAATAGTATTGGGTGAACTGTACTTGATGCTGTTATCGAATAAGTTGAGGAATACCTGATATATCCGGGCTGAGTCGGCTTTAATTAATAGCTTTTCTGGGACAGAATAGGAGATAGACAAATTTTGACGCTGTGCAAGCGGTTCTAGGGTTTCCCATACGGAAGCAATGAGCGATCGCAATTCTACCGTTTCCATGTTTAGCTGCATGGTGGGGTTTGCTTCCATTTGCGTCAGTTCTAGCCAGCTTTGCACTAAACTCACCAGCCTGTCAACTTCCTGCATCAAACGGTCTACCCAGCGATTTAGGGGCGGTTCTAGGCGATTTTGCAGGGTTTCCACCACCAAACGAATTGAGGTTAGGGGTGTGCGTAATTCATGGGCTAAATCAGAGAAAGACCTCTCCCGCACTTGATTCATATCTAGTAGGGGTTGGCGATTTTCTAGGAAAACTCCAACTTGTCCATTGGGTAGGGGTAGGCTAAACGCCCGCAACATTAAGGATTTGATGCTAGGCATTTCTGCCGCATTGTCACAGGAAGGATGAAATACCCATTCTTTGGTTTGGGGTTTTTGGCGATCGCGTGTTTGCTCAATTAAGCGGTCAAGTTCGTATGAGCGTACCAATTCTAGCAGCAAACGCACCTGCCCTGGTTGCCATCTTTGTAAATATAAGATTTCCCTGGCTAGCTGGTTACACCACAGCAGTTGATTTTCCTCATCGACTTGCAGATAACCCACTGGCGCAACGTCGAGTAGGTCTTGGTAAGTTTGGAGTGACTGCTGCAAATCTTGCCTATGCTGCTTGAGGGTGGCGATTTTGCGCCGCAGACGGGGAAGCAACGGCAAAGCCACCTTCATTTTATCAGTAAGAGATGGTGCAGGTTGGGCGACTTGCGTCAGGTAACGGTTTAATTGTACCTGTTGCCAAATCCAAAACCCCAAACCTACCGCTAAACCCAGAAAAAATCCCAATAAAAGCATTTGCGGAACGAGTTGTTAGTTGCGGGTGATTATTAAAAACTAACAACTATCTCCATAGCTTATCCGAATCGATATCCAAATCCTCTTACAGTCACAATATATTCTGGATGGCTGGGGTCTAGTTCGAGTTTCTCCCGCAACCACCGGATATGGACATCTACAGTTTTGCTATCACCGACAAAATCAGGCCCCCAAACCTGGTCTAGCAATTGTTCTCGCGACCATACCCGCCGCGCATAACTCATGAACAACTCTAGTAAGCGGAACTCTTTGGGTGAAAGATTTACCTCTTGACCCCTGACTAGCACGCGACATTCTTGGGGATTTAATGTCACCTCTTTATATTTCAGCACTGGTAGTTGGGGTAACGTACTCAGGCGCTGACGACGGAGTAAAGCGCGACAACGTGCGACTAATTCCCGCATACTAAAGGGTTTAGTTAAGTAGTCATCTGCCCCTACTTCTAAACCTAACACGCGATCGGTTTCGCTACCCTTAGCACTGAGCATTAAGATGGGTACTGGGTTGCCTTGATGACGTAGCAAGCGGCAGATATCCAGCCCGTTGATTTGGGGTAACATCAAATCGAGAATAATCAAATCGAAGGGAAAATCCCCGCCGTTAGGTTCAAAACTTTTGAGATACTCTATAGCCGCCCGACCATCAGGCGCTGTAACTACTCCATAACCTTCCTCTTCCAATGCTACTGCTAGCATTTCTTGGATGAGTTCTTCATCTTCTACTACCAGAATCCGACTGGTTTGACCAATCTCTGTTCTAGCCGAATACTTGATTGATTCACTTGTGTACATTGATATCACAAAAGTTCAAGCCCTGTGGTTGTATCAATATTGGGAGATTGAGTTGATTTCTCGTAGCATTTTGGCGATCGCAAGTGATTGCCTACGTAATATCTGTAACATTGCCAAATATACCATAAATCATTTTAGCTACTAGTTCACAATAATTTTTATGGTCAAATAGCTCTATACAAAATTTAAAATACACCACCTGGGGTTCCCGGCAACGCAAAATTCCAAAAGTCTACAGATTCGAGCTTCATGAAAAAAGGTTAAATAAAATCCTAAATTGCTTGACAGGGGTTGACAGGCTTGAGTATAATAACTAGTACATAAGTACTAAAGGCGAAAAAACATAGCAAACAAGCAATCAAGGGTTGCCACTGCTTACCTAGAGTAGGAGACAGGTAATATACCTATCTTACAAGAAAATTTGTCATCTTTTCAATTTGGCATCATTTTTGGGTGCAAGTAAGATTCATTGCTTGATTCCCGTATTTACACTGCGCCGAAACAGCCAACTCCAAAGCTAATCTGATATCTGCATGGAGTAGTTTTCGGTATTGCTTGTTATTTAAATCATCATCATCTATTCAAGGAGTTGAAATATGACCACAGTTGCATCAAAAGATAGCAAACAGCAACTAATGCAGGCATTTCAACAAATTCTAGCAGAACAGAAAAAGCTAGAATCTAAAATCGCCACCAAACAAGAAGAAGCAGATAAGGTAAAAAATCAAGAGATTTTAGCAGTAGCTTCCACCTATACTGTTGATAGCATCGTCAAAGGTTTAGCAGATTTACAATTAGAATTTGGTAGTACGATTAATTCCCTTTCTGAGAAATTAGCCAAAGAGAACTCGAAATTAGATGAATTAAATCAAGCAATTGAAATTGAAACTAAGCATTTACAAGAACTTCAGAGAATTAGAATCGTTGCCGATGCTTTGGATATCTTGACACAGGAACACCAAGAAAAGTTAAGAACCTTAGAACAGGATATCGCCAGTAAACGGGAAACTTTAGAAAAAGAGATCACAACCAAACGGAAAGATTGGCAGAAAGAACAAGCCGAGTATGAAGAAGCGCTACAAGCATACAATGATTTGTTAGCTAAAGAACGCCAGCAAGAACAAGAAGAATATCAATATCAGTTAGAAACTACTCGTAAATTGAATACAGATTCTTACGAATCGATAAAACGCAATTCGGAAAGAGAGATTCAAGAAAAAACGCAACAGAAAGAGAAAGATTGGGCGGAAAGAGAAAAGATTGCGGCTGAACGTCAAACTCAGTTTACTGAATATCAACAAAAAGTGGCGACATTCCCCGCAGAGTTGGAAGAAGCAGTCAAGAAAGCTAGAGAAGAAGCCATTAAAGATACCAGCCAGAGAGCGAAGATTGAAGCTGATTTATTCGAGAAAGAATGGGAAGCAAGCAAGCAGAGTTACGAATTGAAAATTAAATCATTGGAAGAAACTATTCAACGACAAACCGAACAAATCGAAAGTATCTCAACACAACTGCAAGCAACCCTGAAACAATCACAAGATTTAGCAATGAGGGCTTTTGGTAATTCTGCCACTAAATAAGCATTAGTTTGGTCATATCTGCAAATAGTTGTGGGAGTAAATAGAGAAAATTATGCCAGTAAAAAAGTTAACCGACAAGAACACAAAAGCGGAAATTTTGCAAGCCTATGAAGAGTTAAACAAAGAAGCCGCCGCCCTGAAATCGCAACTTAACCAAGCATCCAAAGAAGCTGCATCTGTTAATAAAGAAAAACCCAAATCAGAGCCAATTACAATTATGAATCAGTCTGCTAATATTCAACAAAAGATGAATTATACAATTGAGAGTTTAGCAAAAATTCAGTTGGGGTTTGGAACTGCGGCTAATGAGTTATCAAATCAATTGACTACCCAGGCTTCCAAGTTGACAGGTATTACAGAAGGGGTAGCAACAGAAGTTGAGCAATTACAACAGTTACATAGTTTAGAGGTAGATGATGATACCTTAAACACGCTAATTACTTCCTATGAAGAGAACGCCAAAGCTTATCAAGAGGAATATAGCCAACGCTATGAATTGCTTTCCCAAGAAATTCTAGCAGAAAGAATTACTTGGCAAAAAGAACAAGAAGAACATCAAAGAACCATTAAAGAACGCAACGAAAATCTCAATAAAACTCGCGAACGAGATAGTTCAGAGTATAAGTATGATTTAGAATTGCGTCGTAAATTGGCAACCGATGAATATGAACAACAGCAAAAGGCTTTGTATAAACAATTAGAAGAGTTTCAACAAGAGATAGAAAAACAGTGGACGGAACGAGAAAAGGTAATTGCGGAAAGAGAGAAGCAATTTGAAGAGTATAAAGCCAAGGTAGAAGCATTTCCCAAAGAGAAAGAAGCAGCTATTAAGAAAGCTACCGAAGAAGGTAAAGGTATTGCCCATTACCAAGCTAAAGTTAAATCTGATTTGTATGCTAAAGAAGTAGAAGGACAAAAACGTTTCTATGAACAAAGATTGCAATCTTTAGAACAGACAATTAGCAATCAAGATGCCAGGATTCAAACCTTATCTAAACAACTTGATTCTGCACTCAAACAAGTACAAGATTTAGCAGTTAAAGCAATTGAAGGTACTGCTAACGTCAATTCTTACCAAGCAATTAAAGAAATAGCACTAGAACAGGCAAAAAGCCAAGTGAAGAATAAATAACCGCTTAAACACTTATCATATCTTGGGGGTTGGTAATTGGTAATTGGTAATTGGTAATGGTAGGAAACAATTACCTATTCGCTATTACCCATTCCCAACTAAACCAAGCATATCGTAGGTTTCTAGCCGGACTTGATGTAATACCCGTTGACAATACCTCTATTATCTCTGTGCTTCTGTGTCTCCGTGGTGAAAAATAATTTATTTAACCACAGAGTTAAGAGGAATTTCTATTCACTGTGACATGGCTAACTTTTCAAACACCATTAAATGCTGTTGAGGTAAGATATTTTTAGTTTCTCGCCAAGTTAACCCAACAGCAGCCATTTCTTGACGGACTTGCTTTTGCGTCATCTTGTGCAGACGCTTAATCATAATAAAAGGATTTTCGCCTCGGTACTCTACCAATACAACCCTACCACCGGGTTTGAGTGCTTTGACAATCCCTTGTATGACTTCTCGCGGATACTCAAATTCATGGTAAGCATCCACCATCAACGCTAAATCTATACTGTTTGGAGGAAGATTCGGATTATCTGGTGTTGCTAAAATAGGATCAACATTGGTGATATTTTTCTCTTGTTGAAAAAACTGCAAAATTTCCAACATTTCTGGCTGAATATCTACAGCAAACACTTTTCCCTCTGTCAGCAAAGGTGCAATTTGCAAGCTAATGTAACCTGTTCCCGCACCAATATCTGCAACCACATCATCTGCTTGTAAATTGAGGCTATTAATTAACTTACTCGGCTGTTCCTCCGCTTCCCGGCTGGGTCTTTCTAACCAACCTGCACCCGTATGTCCCATGAATTTGGCAATTTCCCGCCCCATATAATATTTGCCAATACCGTCTGGACTATGAATAGCTTGTTGTTCGTAAATATTGGAGGATGAAGGGTTGGCTAAGGCAAAAGCAGTACCATCCGCCAGCCAACATCCTAACATTAAGCAAACAATTGCGAAAAAATGCCACAGTCTATAAATCATCATTAACACCCAACACCTCTGTTCCCTGTCCCCTATCACCTGTCCCCTGTCCCCTTCCTAAATCACAAAATGTTCCAACTCACCTTGACTCCACTGTTCACCAACCCTTTCTGCAACCAATGGCCTGACAATAAACTTAGGTGGATGACCATCTTTAACATCAATTCGCACACCAGAATAGGCTAGTCGCTTTTGGAGATTTTGTTCACTGCGTCCCACATAGAGGAGTGAGTCTGCAACTTTCCGCAGAGAACGACTATTAAAATCTTCAAAAATTTCCATTAACTCTGTCCCTTCTGGTCGCTGCCGACGGGGACGGCGACCGCTACCACCAGAGATGATACAATTTATGTGCGAGTCGGCATAGCCTGTATCAACTGTGCGAAGATATTCTAAACAGTGGGCATGACCGTTAAATATGATATCAACTATGGGGCGTTCCTTGACTAAAGTACCAAGGGTTTCGGCAACTTGGTCGAGTACCCAACGCAAGCGGTGACGCACAGCCAATGTTTGCGCTTGACTCCACTTGGTCGCCTCTGTGACGTAGGGGGGATGGTGGAAAAAGAGGACTCTTCCCCGGACTTCCTTGGTGTTCCAAGATTCGATTAATCTTTGGCGTAACCAGTCTAGTTGTTCAAAGTCGATATTTACGTCGTGGGATGCAAGTTGTTTTTCAATGTCGAGTTTGACTTCATTAATTTGGTCTAACTTGGCGCTGAGGTCGTCGAGTTGTTCGGCATCGTCGGGGTTGTCTGGATTTAAGCGATCGCAATCTGCTAAAATCTGTACTTCTTCAGTATCTATTTCCTGACGGCGCTTTTGCAATTCTCGGCGGTAAATATCGCCAGCTTGGGTTGTAGGTAAGGGTGAAGGTTCATTCCAAGTATTAGAGTCAAGGGCAAAAAAATCAATACCGCCGTAACGAAAATTATAATAACGGTGGGGTACACGGGTAAAAATTCCCGGTAAATAACGCAGACAGCGACCCGTATCAGTTTTCCCAGTGTAATGTAAATCTAAATAATGAGGTAAATCTTCAGGTGCGATCGCTGCGAGATAATCAATAAAAGCTTTAGCATAAGCATCACCTTGATTGGAACCATGCCAACCAATCTCAAAATCCTTGTAACGTAGCATCCGCCGTAACCGCAACGTGCTACCAGTCAACCAGCGATATATTTTAGGCACATCATAATAGTCGTGATTGCCCAGGACTGGTAAAAACGGTAAATTAAAAATCATGCGATCGTAAGCAATATGTGCAGGGTTCTCACCCCCAACCAAAAATTCCCGGTAAGGTTCGATAAAATTGGTCGGGTAATATTCATGGGAACCCACCACATAAATTACATCACCAGTGTGTAACACAAAACGGCAATCATCCTTATGCGCCAACATCAATTCTGCAACTTTTCTTTGGGGATGATGTCCGTAATGTGGCTTAGTACCACTATCACCAACTACCATAAATGAAAATTCCGGGTCATCATCCCGACCATCATCTATGACTAGACTAGTTTGGTCAATTCCTCGCTGCACCAAACTCGGATGCTTCCACCGCACCCTATCCTTCATCTTTTGAATTTTCACAGGAATTGATGGTTCAGAAATCAGTTTCATAGATAAGTCCTACTAATCATTTTTTAAACGCAGAGGAACGCAGAGTATTTCTCTGTGTTCCTCTGCGTTGAGAAAAAAATCTCCTCCTTATTGATAACCTGCGGCTTGCAATAAAAACAGCCTGGCATAATGTCCACCATCTGCAAGTAACTCCTCATGAGTTCCCTGTTCTACCACTTCCCCATTGTCAATTACCAGAATTTTGTCAGCCATCCTCACAGTCGAAAAGCGGTGGGAAATCAAGAATACCATTTGATTTTGAGTTACGGCACGAAAATGGTTAAATATCTCATACTCAGCTTGGGCATCTATGGCTGATGTCGGTTCATCTAACACCAAAATATCAGCTTGAGTCCGCATAAAAGCACGGGCTAGGGCGATTTTTTGCCATTGTCCCCCAGATAACTCTTGCCCTCCCTTAAACCAACGCCCTAGCTGCGTCCCAAAGCTTTGGGGTAATCTTTCAATAAACTGTTGTGCCATACCTTTTTGGGCTGCTACTTGCCAACGCTTGCTATCGTCGAGATTTTCCACATCACCCACACCTATATTCTCGCCTACTGTGAACTGGTAGCGGACAAAGTTTTGAAAAATCACCCCAATACGGCGGCGTAATGCGTCCACATTCCATTCTTGTAAGTCCACTCCATCTAAGAAAATTCTGCCAGAGTCTGGTGTGTAGAGTCTGGTGAGGAGTTTAATTAAGGTAGTCTTACCAGAACCGTTTTCACCGACAATTGCTAATTTTTGCCCTGGTTTTAAATGCAGGGATATATTACGCAACGCAGGTTTAGAACTCCCTGGATAGGTAAACGAGACATTCTCAAAGCGAATACCATCTTGGGGTTTGCTACCTCTGGTAACGTTCCCCCAAGGTTGAATAACTTTCTCTTCTAAAAATTCGTACAGGTTGGAAAGGTACAAGTTATCTTCATACATCCCACCAATGGATGTCAGGGCGCTGGCAAAGGTAGACTGTCCTTGACGGAAGACGGTGAGATACATTGTCATGTCTCCCAAGGAAATTTTACCGAAAACGGTTTCTATGACTATCCAGGCGTAGGCGACATAAAAGGCTGCTGTACTCACCAAACCTAGCAGATATCCCCACAACCCCCGGCGGACAGTCAAATCTCTGTCCTCGCCATATAGTTGATTAAATACATTGTGGTATCTGCCCAACAGCATTTCACCCAGTTGATAGAGTTTGATTTCCGTGACATAATCTTCTCTACCAAGTAGGTTTTCAATATATTGCTGCTGACGTGTTTCTGGCGCACGCCAACTAAATAAACGAAAGGCTTCGCCCGCAAATCTAGTTTCGGCTATAAATGCCGGCATAGCTGCCACAATTAACGCTACCACAGCCCAAAGTGAGAATTTGACTAACAAAACGCCGTAAGTTACTAAGGAAAGGGCATTCTGGACTAAGCCAAAGGTGCGGTTAACCAAAGAAAGGGGGCGTATTGATGCTTCTCTGCGAGCGTTGGTGATTTTATCATAAAACTCGGAATTTTCAAAATGAGCCAAATCTAAGGTTAGAGCTTTTTCTAAAATCAAGACATTGACTCGCTGACCCAGTAACACCCGCAGTAAAGATTGACTGATAGTCAACCCTCTTTGACTAGCTGCTAGTAAAGCTACGGCGATCGCTTCCAATCCCACATAAAATAATGGTGGATAGATATTGACAAAACTATCACCACCTGCTTTACCTTGGGATGAAGCCACCACCGCATCCACAATTAACTTACCGATATAGGCGATCGCCGCAGGTAACAGCCCAGCCACTAGAGTTAAAGTAGCCAGAATAATAGTCATAGTGCGGCTAGTAGTCCACACCAAGTTTATCGCTCTGCCGCTATAGCGAAAAACCGCCAGTGATTGGCGCAGGGTATTTCGTCGCTTTTTACTCTTCATTATTCATTTTATAGCGCGAATACACCAGCCTTGGCTGTGTCTGCTATAACTGGGTACTGGGTACTGGGGACTGGGAGATGAGGGAGAATAGCTACTATAGACTATGGACTGTTGACTATTGACTATTGACGAATATCCTCAATCCCACCAATAGGTAACAACCACAGCATCACTAACCTGTGAAAAATCTTCGCCCCTTAGCGCCGCTTCTAATCGAGTTCTCAGTCGCCGCTTCAATCGTAAACCGTAGTCCTCATTCGTACTATCACTTACTTCTACAGAGTCAGCACGCCATTTCTTGCCCAAATCCAAAAGCTGAGATACTTTTGTATCTTGGTTCTCTGTCAAAATGTATAAAGTATCCGCAGGATAAGCAACAAAATGAATAATACTTGTTTCCGGCATCGGACGATAATTTGCCATCGCCAGCAAAGTATCAATTACACCAATAAAACTTAGACAATCTTCATCTGGTGCAAAGATTGGTTTTGTAAACAAAAAGCTTGCCCATAAATCATTGTGGGCGCAAAGGCCAGCAATTACCTCTTCGCCATTAAACTGATTAAAGCGACGCTGCCAAACCAGGGCTGCAAAAAGCTCTTGAGGAGAGTAAGATTGAGCAATGGATTGAATTTTAGCCAAATCAAGCATCACCACTCCTCGCTTATTCAGTTCGTAGTAAGGACTTTAGTCCTGTTCACCTTAACATCAAGTGATAAATCACTCACTACAAACAAAGCTGTTAAGCCTCTTACTCTTCAAAATTTTGAATGAGCGAATTTTGAATTTAATTATGGGGGTGGAGGGACTTGAACCCTCACGACCGTTTAAGGTCAACGGATTTTCATTCTCCCGCAGCTTTCGCTACTGCCTAATGGCTTTGAGAATTGGACTCTCTCTTTACCCTCGCCTTGACGTTAGGGTAGCTCCCGTCGAGTCTCTGCACCTTCCCAAAATTTTGTAAGTTTTGGGCTTGGCTCAGGATTGCCTTGTCTGTTAACAGATTTAGGTTTCCCTGAGTTTGAGAGCATCCACTTAAAGAATTTCTTCTTTAAGGCTCAATTTATTTAAGTCCGTAGCGTCTGCCATTCCGCCACACCCCCCCGTTTTATTGGGGTTATTTTGTAGAGGTGGTAAATACCTCCTCATCTATTTCACCAGTAAATGCGTGTTTTGTCCAACAAATTGAAAAATTTTTATCTTTGTTAGGAGATTTGCTGTTTCTAGCTCGGACTTGCTTTTGCTTCCTCCTACTAGCTAGCTTTAGCTTCTTCAATCTTGTTTAACAAGACCGTTGCTTTTTTACTGCCTTTGTCATTGTAGCATTGTTTTCTTATTTTTACCAGTAAGAATCAGGAATTTTTTTTAGACTCATTTAAAAGCCCAATAGTTAAGCTTCCTGTCGGCTTCCAGTTCAGCCTATGATGGAAAATAGATGCACCAATTGATCTAATCCACCTAAAACAAAGGATTTATGATTGTACCCCTGCTATATCTGGCTTTAGCCGGAGCCTATTTATTAGTTGTGCCAGTTGCTTTACTGTTTTATCTCAACCTGCGCTGGTATACGGCTAGCTCTGTTGAGCGCACCTTGATGTATTTTGTGGTATTTTTGTTCTTCCCTGGGCTGTTGGTTTTATCTCCATTTATCAACCTGCGCCCCCGTCCACGCAAAATCGAAGTTTAATTAAAATTGGTAGGTCATAAATCTCATGCGACGTATTGACGCTATTGGAATTGGCTTGGGCATTTTCATTATCGGTGGCTTGGCGTATTTAGGATTCCAAGTATTTGGTTTAGATGGTCAACAAGCTGGTATTTGGAGCCAAGTTGTACTTGTCATCGGGTTGATTGGCTGGTTAGCAACCTATGTCTTACGTGCGGTGGGAAATAATTTGACCTACCACCAACAACGAGAAGACTATGAGCAAGCTTTCTTCCAAAAACGCCTGGAAGAACTTTCCCCTGAAGAATTAGCGAAAATTCAAGCGGAAATTGAGCAAGAGCAGCAAAGTCATTAGTCATTAGTCCATAGTCAACAGTCAACAGTCCATAGTCAACAGTCATTAGTTTTTCTCCTCTGCTCCCCTGCTCCTCTGCTCCTCATCTCCCCCCACTCCCTCATCTCCCCCCACTCCCCCATCTCCCCCCACTCCCTCATCTCCCCACTCTATCGTCTGCGGTGGTCGGTTGTTTGATACTATTGACTACTGACCACTGACCACTGACTACTAACAAATGACTGCTATTGCCGATCGCTTCCAAACCCTGAGACGGAATCAAGAATGCGCTTTAATTCCGTTTATTACTGCCGGTGATCCTGATTTAGAAACTACAGCCGCAGCTTTAAAAATATTAGATAGCAACGGTGCAGACTTTATTGAGTTGGGCGTTCCCTACTCCGATCCTTTGGCAGATGGGCCAGTAATTCAAGCCGCCGCTACCCGTGCTTTACAAAATGGCACAAATCTGGAAAATGTCTTGTCAATGTTACAAGCCACTACTCCCAGTTTGCAAGCGCCAATTATTTTATTTACCTATTACAACCCGATTTTGCACCGGGGAATTGACGAGTTTCTCGAACAAATCGCCTCTGCTGGTGTCGCTGGCTTGGTAGTGCCTGATTTGCCCCTAGAAGAAGCCGCAGGACTACTTAAAAGTGCCAGCGACAAGGGGATTGATTTAACTCTGTTGATAGCCCCTACAAGTTCATCCGAGAGAATAGAAGCGATCGCTCGTTCATCACAAGGGTTTATCTATTTGGTCAGTGTCACAGGCGTTACAGGGATGCGGAGTCAAATGGAAAGCCGTGTATCTGATATATTAGGGCAAATTCGCGCTCTTACGGATAAGCCTATCGGTGTAGGTTTTGGTATCTCCAACCCAGAACAAGCAACCCAGGTGAAGCAATGGGGGGCGGATGCAGCTATTGTGGGGAGCGCCTTTGTCAAACGGTTAGCTGAAGGAACACCAGAACAAGGACTCAGTGCGATCGCCGAGTTTTGTCAAAGTCTGAAAGCAGCCATCAAAACATCTTGATGATTCAGACAAAGTAGATTAAAAAGTATAACAGTATAGTTTTTTTATTCCTGTCGTGGTGGACAATTTCAAATTTATGGTCTTGAATATTAACATCGGATACTAGGCAGTAAAAAACTAGCTGATACAACAGCTTATATTTTGGGTATTATGTGTATTAATTAGGCTAGAAAAACTATGAGTGTGAGAGTAAGTCAGTCAAAAGTTATGAAAGTTACATCGCAGATGAGAGGTGAAGGCGATGAGTGAAAGTATGGCATTTATCGGCGGTGTAGCCGTAGCTGGACTGGCGGCTCTCTTAATGCTCAAGGGAACTAATACAACCCTACAGCCTAACTTTGGTGTTGCTTCACAAATGCCAGCAACTGTAGTAGCGCCCCAAGTGATGCCGCCACAGTATCAACCACCTTATGGGCAGCCAGCATATAATAATCCGCAACCAACAGCGCCTAATCCTGTGCAGAGCGTGGAATTGGAACGTTTGAAAATGGATCTTGAGCGCTTAAAGAATGATAACGAGCAACTCAGAGCGCAAAATCAACAACTCCAGTTCCAATTCCAAAACTGGAACAACGCCCAACAGATGCAGTTAGCCCAACAAAATACTCAAAGAGTAGCAGCTGCTGCGTTACCCGCTCAAGGCAATTGGTGGTCTTCCCCCATTGTTTGGGCTGTTGGCGGTGCGACTTTAACTGTTGGCGGTGGTATCGTGGTTGCTGGCGTGTTATCGTTATTCGCCGAACGTCCACGTTCTGCCCGTACTGTCCAAGTTATTCATCCCTATCCCAGCAATACACAACCTTTGGTTCCTGTACGTCGGGCTGAGTTTCTACCCCCCGGTGGTATGGAAACTAGACGAGTGGAAGCTCACGAATACGATGAAATGAGATAAGCAAGCGAAATAGTTGGTGAGAAACCGCTTGTACGTTAGTTAAGCCTGTCTATGCAGGCTTAATTATTTATATGTGGGGTACAGTTACTAGATACCCCAGATTCAAGACAATTTCTACAAAATGCTGTCCGAGAATCAATAGCTGCATAAGTAAGCGGTCGAAAATAAATCAAACTATGTTAAGTAATGTAAAGTTATCAAAATTGATTTCGTAGTAAGGACTTTAGTCCGGGGAAAAGGACTAAAGTCCTTACTACAAACCTTGATTTATTTCTATCGTCACCTGAAGAAATCACCCTTCACATCGTCGTAGAAATTCCAGCATTGATGGACGATGGGGTTGTTGCTTGTGCGATCGCGCCATTATTCAAGAACATATATATACTTTGCACCTTGAGGAATATCTCCTTGGCTATACTTAGCTATGCCTGTTTTTTGAACTAGGAAAAAATAGGCGAACTGGGGATTAAATAGTATGGAACATAATTCAATAAGTGCCAGCCTGTCTACACAAAGTCTTACCTTTAGACCAAACTCTAATCCTGCCTCTTTTACAGTCACGGTCAACAATGACAGTAGCCAATTTGCTAGTTTTCAAGTTGATATTACAGCCGCAGGAGAGCAACGGAATACAGAATATCGTTGGTATAAACTTGAACCAGAGTTAGCGGCAACTAAACCGCCGGGAAGTAGCACTGAGTTTCAAGTATTTATATTGAATACACCAATTCCCGGTTTTGTCGGCGCTGTTGATTTAAAGGTGAGAATTTTTTCGCCACAGCTAGGACAAGAACGTAGACTCATGCTGCGGTTGATCATCGAACGAGACAATCAACCTACAGTTTTGAGTGTAGAATTACCTGTACGCGCATTCCAAGTTTATCCTCGCAATACCTTAGATATACCAGTGCGGGTGCGGAATTTAAGTCAACAAACGACTAATGCTACATTGCGTTTTGTCGGGGTTGATTCATCTTGGTTGAATGGTATAGAAAGACAATTTCCTTTAGAGCCTGGTGGCTATGCAGAGGCAATTTTTCAATGCCAACCTCCCTCTGTTGTGCAATCACCTAGCCAAAATTATCCCTTCACTATCGAAGCTACAAGTAACAATGGGTATCCCGCAAGTGCCACCGGGAATATAGAAGTTTTACCTGTAGGATTTGTGGAGTTTCATGTAACCCAAAATTGCCAAAAAATTCCTAGTCAAGCTGCATGGTGGCCTAAGTTAAAATCTGATACAGCAGCCTTTGAATTAGTCTTCAAAAATGCTAGTAACCTCTACCAAGAGGTGAATGTGAATGTCCAGGGTAGAGATTGGCGAAAATGTACTTATAACACTATTCCCGAAACAGCCAATTTGCATTTAGGGGAAACTAGTCAAGTTATTCTCAATGTGAAAACAAATCGTCCTTGGCTGGGGATAGGTAAGACTTTGCTACTAGAAGCTAAACCTGACTTACTTGACCAACGTTTGGGGACTACAGACCCAGCAACGCAGACTCTAGAATTAGAGAGTCTACCTATGATTCCCCTGTGGTTACAACTGGCGATTTTAGCACTTATTGCCTTGTTGTTAGCTTTGCTATTGATGCGATCGCCAGTTATGCACACTCGCACGGTCAACTCTGTCGCTTTTAGTGGCAATGCTTTGTTGGCTCTGAGTGGCTCAGATGATTGTACATTAAGACTGTGGAAAATTAACAATGGTGAAAGTTTACAGCCAGCAGATATTAAGTATAATCAAAGCCCTGTAGCTTGCGATCGCCGACAAGAACCCCAAGGACTGTTAGCAATTACCGATGATGCGGTGCAAGTTTCCCGGTTTATGCCGGTGGAAAATAATCGTGTAGCGATCGGGCTAGATAGTGGTGTAATTGAACTTAGGAATGTCCCGACCGGAGAAACAACTGAACAACTGCAAGACCAACAAGACCCCAAAGCTAGAGGTGATAGAGTCTTTGATTTAGCATTTACAAAAAATTCCCTATATTTATTTAGCGGTTACGGCAGTGGTAAATTAAGGTTATGGTCAAGAACATCTGTTAATAATAAATTTCAGGCGCAACCAGCAGTTATCAACCTGCAAACTCAACTTAATTTATCAGGCTTTCAAATCCGCGCTTTAACCCTCAGTCCCGACGATCAAACTCTCGTCATCGCAGGTAACTTTAAGCGCTTTTTATTATGGTCATGGAACACCACTCAGGTTGATAATAAACAGCAGAATCTAGCGGTGCAAACCTTAGCAAAGATAGATCCCAGAACCGGGAATACAGATTATGTTTGGGGAGTAGATTTTGCCCCCAACTCAGCAGGGAAAATTTTAGCAACTTCCGATTCTGCGGGCTACATTACTATTTGGAATTTATCTCAATGCCAAACCCTCAAAAATGCCAGCCCTGAGAATACAATTCCCGAAGTTGATTGTCCGCCTATAGATAGTTGGCAAGTTATGTCGAAAACGCCAGTCAGGACTCTAAAATTTAGTGACGATGGTAATTTACTCGTCAGTGGTGGAGATGATGGACGAGTGATTGCTTGGTATTTAACATCAGAATACAAGCTCGACAGGACAAAAGCAGCAACAGGTCAAACAATTTACCAAAGTCCCAAGGGAATCAGGAGTGTTGACTTGAAAAACAACATGATTCTCAGTGGTGATGAAGATCATCAAGTCAAACTACATCGCATCAAGTAAGGAATTTGCGGGTATGCAGGTCAGTCCATTACAAATTATTGTTAAGCCTTCTGAACTCCAATTTGCCAGATCAGGAGAGACTATTGAACTGTATGTTATCATCTTTAATCGCGGCAATCAAAGTGCGGTTATTAATGTAACTTTTATTTATGGTGACGAATTTAAAAATCTCACAGGTTGGGCTATTTCTCCTCTAGCAAGTTTGGCAATAGACCCGCAACAAGCTAGTGATGAAATTAAATTTGATTTGCCAATTCCTGTTGATGCTTTACCTGGAACCTATGACTATACTTTAGTTGTAGATGCTCCTGTACATTATCCTGAAGATACTCCGATTAACGTTCCCCTGCAACTAAAAGTTCTGCTGCAAGAACAGACAGTTGTGCGGGTAAATGACCCGACTTTTTCCATTAAACCTAGCAGTAATGCCAATAGACCTCTACTATTCAATGCGAATGAATCTTCTTTACCTGTGCAAGTAATAGTAGAAAATCGTTCTAACCGCGTAGACCGTTTTCGCTTAACTTGCCCAGATTTGGACGAAGAATGGTTTACTATCACTTATCCTACAACTGGGGCTGAGGGGTTGGGATTATCGGAAGTAGCTGCACTCGGACTTAACCCTAATTCGCAAGGGCAAATATTGCTCACATTTCACCCACCAGGTGATACTTTGGCGGGAATTTATTCACCCACTGTTCGCTTATATTCAGAAAATTCTCCTGAGTTGGTGCTGTTAGATTTGGTTTACATCCAAATACCGACAATTTACCGTTTAGATGCTAATGTACAGACCTTATTGGCACAAGTAAGTCGTAGCCCTGCCAAGTATGAATTATCATTAATTAACCAGGGAAATGTAGTCCGCCAATTGACTTTTAGCTTAACAAGTCGGGATGAGGAACAATTATATACTTATCAATTTCAGCCTAGTGAAATTAGGTTGTTACCTGCTAAAAGTTCTGTAACTAATTTGCAAGTGAAACCTCAACCTGGATGGCGCAGACCTTGGTTGGGTGGCGGGTTAATAATTAACTTCCAAGTCAACCTCCTAGACCAAGAAAATTTCCCTCTACCTAATACATTACCTCAACTGAGTTTTGTTTGGAAACCCCGCCCTCTGTGGCAATTTTTACTATTAGTTTTGGTTTGTTTGGGTTTATTGGGGGGAATAGGATTCATCGTTTGGCGACTGTTACACCCAGACCCAGCAAGAATAGAAAGTTTTGCAGCTAATAGCCCGCAAATTGTGGAAGGTGAAGAGGTAACTTTAGGGTGGAGAATTGATAATTATCAACAGTTAAAAAGATTAGAGTTGACTATTAAAGGTCAGCAACCAATTCAACCAAAAATATATGACTTTAGTAATGGGATTCCCCAAGAATTAGTTAATAACAATGTAAATACAGCATCTCCATGTACAACAATACCACAAAGAAGAGAACTAATTTGTAATAATATTAAAACAGGCATAAGAGCCACAGGAAAATATAACTTTGAATTAAAGGGTTTTTATCGTCAAGGTAGACCTTTTTCTTCCCAAATTGCTCAAACTTCCGCTCAACCAGTGCAAGTGGAAATTAGCGAGAAACCAATAGCTCAAGTTGTAGAGTTTAAAACAGATAAATCACAGTATAGAAAAGGTGATAATATTAATTTAAGTTGGAAAGTTAATAACTTTTTGCTGCTGCGAGAAGTGCGGATAACAGGAAATGCAGAAGATGGGACATTACTAAGTCAACCGTATGTTTATAAATTTAATCAAGGTGCGATCGCAGACCCGCGTTTCCAGCAACAATGTAAGGAAATAGAGAATCAACAACTCAGGTGTGATAATATATCTATACCTGCATCAAAAGCGGGAAAATATACTTTTGAGATGAAAGCTTTCTCTAACAGTGTAAACAACAGAAATAGTGCGAAAAAGACAGATTCAGCTATTGAGATATTACCAAAACCATTTAGAATCGTTTCTTTCACACTCAATGGTAGTGACCAGCCCAATCAGGAGTTAAAAGAAGGAACAATAGCTACTCTCTCTTGGCAAGTAGAAGGAGAAGATATTCAAGTCAAGCTTGATCCAATTATCGGTGATGTACCGCGAGTTGGCTCACAAAAACTATCAGTTAATCAAGCCTTCCCATCGCAAATCAAACTGCAAGTTACTGATAAATCGGGTAAACAGCAACCACAAGAAAAAGCATTTGCGATCGCAGTTCTCACACCACCTCCACCTACTCCTACGCCTACCGCCCCTGTACCCCAAATCACCCCTGCTTTCCCTGGGCTTTAACAGTTATCAGTTATCAGTTATCAGTTATCAGTTATCAGTTTTAAATTCCCAATTTCTCAACTAAACAATCAGCAATGCGCCTAGCTGCGCCTGGTTTACCCATGCGGCGGACTCCATTTTCCCTGATGATATGTAATGTGTCAGGGTTGGTGAAAAGCGATCGCACTACTTGCGCTACTTGTACAGGTTGCTCAACTAAAATTAAGGATAAGCCTAACAGCCGACTTTGGGCTTCCGCAAAGGCTGGGGTATATTGCGGCCCCTCACCAGGAATTGCGATCGCTGGTTTACCTAAACCGATAAACTGTTCTGTAGCTGTACCCGCCATGGCGATCGCCACATCGCCCCAATGCAAACATTCGTTATATGATTGTTGGGTTAAGACTAAATGGGCGTTTCTTTGCTTAAATATCAAAGCATCAGCATCTGGAAAAGGTAAGGGTAAATCTAGGTGAGTCTGCCAACCTTGAGATTCGACAGTTTCAGCCAGTGTAGTTAAATCTAAACTCGGTGCGATCGCTCCCACAAATACCACAGTACCAGAATTGGGTAAAAATGAATCTCGCTCTTGAAAACTCGCCATTAACGCAGAGACAGCCGTCATAATTACCTGCCAATTATTATAAGCCTCCGGCGCACGAGAACCAGGGAGGAGGGTAATTACCAAAGGTCTATCCATCTCTTGATATCGAGCATTAGCCATGTAAAATAATTGTGGTGAAACCTTTGGTTGCAAACCATCCATCATGGGATTACCCACATCAAAAGCGGGAATTGACCAATTTTGTAATATTTGCGTAGTCAACCCATCTCTAGGAAACACCGCCCGACAACGACGGCGACTCATTAACCAACGTTCCCACGGGTGATAAATGGAACCGGAAAAGTTTTCCCAACGGGCTGCTTTTGATTTCCTGGGGAGTAGCCCCACTTCATCACGCACATAGTATTCTGACTTCGCCGTCCCCACAAAAGCGTAGTTAGCACCACTGATAAAGGCAAACAACAATGGCACAATATCGCCAACCGCGAGAATGGCTTGTTTATTACCTAACTTCTGTTGCGAACTCACCCAACGCCGCATCGCTTGAATTTGACTCCAGGTAAGTTGCAATAAACCCCCGCGTACATCCCGCGCTAACTGTCGTCCATCCATATAGATAAAGCCACCAGAAGGCATAGTACGCACTGCACCAATGAGGGGAATATTTAAGTTTTGGTAAGCGCGTCCTTCGCCTACCAGGGGTAACGCATAAATATCCGGTGGGTTTGCTAGTTGCAGCAATTCCTGCAAAATGCGGACAGCAATTATATCTTCACCGTGACCATTACTTAGTACTAGTAATTGTAACCGAGAGGTTGGAGATAAACGGGACACATCACTCATGAGAAATAAAATATTAATATTAACTGTCTAGTTTAGTAATTAGAGTTCGTAATGACGCTATGCGGACTTAAGTTGTTTATTTATATAAGAATTACACAAGTAGGGCAAGGAATCTTTATTCTTATTTGCGGGAAGTAGTACCATTAATATTTTGTATTATATGTAACCGTGTATGTCTCGCCAAAGCGATCGCGGTACAATAAATCACTAGCTATAAGGTCTGACTTTTCACGTTATGTGGAAAAGCGCTCCGTCAGACCTAACCCCCCAGCCCCCTTCCCTACAAGGGAAGGGGGAGAAATCAAAGCCTCTCTCCTTGTAGGAGCGAGGTTTGGAGAGAGGTCTTCCAGATGCTAATGGTGATTCTTGAATTGTTGTGGCGAGCGATCGCCAAATGATTTTTCGTCTTCATACGTAAGTCCTATATTCCTCACTCCCATCACCACATTAGAGCCTCTTATTTTTGTGCTGCAACAGCAGGAAGCGGTTCACCAAGAATTTTGGCAAACCTATGTAAATAGAAGTTTACAGGATTTGCTACTGTTTGAATTGAGGAGCGATCGCGCCAGAGATTCCACCATGTCTGCAACCGAGGTGTTTCTGCTGGGAGTGTAAATCCTGGGAATTGTTCTCAAAGTGGTATACGTTCAAACCAAGGATAGAAGAGGTAAACTTGAAAGACGATGATTTTTCAGGGAGGTAAAGTAGCAAAAATGTCTAAGGATACTCAAACTAATCAATATATAGATAATCAAGATGATAATTCAAATAACACTGATATTGTTCAGGAATTTTACTTAGAAAGATATAAATACATTCTTCAAGAGATTCGTGCATTGAATGAGAACATTCATAAGTATCTCTCTTTGTTTCAAACACTAGCTACTGCTATTTCTACCGCCGGAGTTGCACTCTTTGTAGGACGGCAGCAACTTAATTTGACTGCTGACATCACTAGGACAGCACTTCAAGGTTTGCTAGGGTTGCTGGTAATTTTAGCTGCATTTGTTATATTTTCAATTATTGCAGGTATATTTTCTTGGTTAGATTATAGAGCCGACGAAGTGGAGCTTTTAAATAAAGTTGTTGGTGTTGGTTTTCGTAAGTTACCCAAAAAGACTAATTTTTGGCGTTGGCAGGAAACTTACGTTATTCTTTTTATTTTAATTGTCGTGGTAGCCATTATTATATATGTACAAAGTAAAATTATTCCTCTAATAAAATAAAGTAACTATGATTGAAGGAGTTGATTATATCGGGGTTGGAGTAGGATCTATCATAGTTAATGATCAAGGATTGTTGTTTCTGGCAAAACGAGGTCGTGCTGCCAGGAATGAGCGGGGAATGTGGGAGTTTCCTGGCGGAAGTGTGCAGTTTGGTGAAACACTTATCGAAGCAATTAAACGGGAAATATTTGAAGAATATGGTTTAGAAATAGAGATAAAAGAATTATTAGGAGTGTTTGACCATATCTTGCCAGAAGAAAACGAACATTGGGTTTCTATTACATATATAGCTTCTCTTATTAGTGGCGAAGCGAAAATTTGTGAGCCAGAAAAATGTGAAGCTATTGGATGGTTTTCTAGAGAAAGTTTGCCACAACCACTTTCAAAAATTACTCAGTTAAATTTATATAAATTCAATTCGGACGTTTGATATATACAGCGTATTCTTTATCTTGTATGCTAGTTCTCATACATTAAAATATTTTTTGTGATTAGAGGTTTATATAAATTAACGTGAGTTCGACCAGCGTTGTTTTGACCTCACCCCCAACCCCTCTCCTACGAGGAGAGGGGAGTAAGAGGGGGATTTTTTCGTTTCTCCTCCCTCTCCTGACGGAGACGCTACGCGAAGGCCTTTTAGGAGAGGGAGGTTGGGAGGGAGAGGTTCATCGAACTCACGTTAAATTAATAATTAGTGAAAAGCTTTAATTTTATGTAAATAATCAAGTAGTTTCTCTGGTAAGTATAGAGAAACTACTTCTTATTATGTAATTGTGTGTCTAGTTATTAAGTTTTAATCAGAAATATTTCTGCTGTAATTTAGTATTTTACTCAGGCATTTACTGTTAGTAAAATTAATAGATTAGTCTTTATACAAGCAATACAAAAGGAATAAGATGAGGATTCCCACTCGGCTGGATGAGAAGATTAGAGAATTGTATGAAGTACAGGCTTGGGTAAGTGGTGCGATCGCAGATTTTGAACCTTGGCTAAAAGATAGTAAATGTGTCTTTTTCCCAGACTATACAGACCACGGTAATGATCATGTAGAGCAAATTCTCATCACAGCTTCTTCAATCATTCGTGATGAAGCTTGGGAAGTCATGACTCCTGAAGATGCAGGAATACTTGTCATTGCTACCTTGTTACATGATTGTGCAATGCACTTAACCGAAGAAGGTTTTCTGCGCTTAATTAAAGGTGAAACTCATCAAGAAGCAATAAAAGATTTCAATGATGCTTCATGGAAAGACCTTTGGAAGCAATTTATCTCTTCAGCGAAACGCTTAGACAAAAAGCAATTGCAAGACAAGTTTGGCAATACTGAACCTGTTGAAGACCCAGCAGAAAAAGAACCAGATAAAATGACTAGGCTAGATAGAAAGGTAATTGGGGAGTTTCTTCGTCACTATCATCCCCGCCTAGCGCATGAAATTGCCTTACTTGGTGTCCCTAGTCCCGACAAGCTAAAGCCAGGAGAAGAACCCCTACAACTACCAAAAAAATTAGGTGATGATTTTGCCGATATTGCGGGTTTAGTAGCACGAAGTCATGGTATGCCCTTGCGAGCTACATTTGAATATCTCAAGAGATACGATTTACGTGAGTATGGGAAAGTTCATGCAGTATTTTTGATGGCTGTACTGCGAATTGCTGACTATCTGCAAATTCAAGCAGAACGCGCACCACGTCAAACCTTGCGTGTTAAGGATATTCGCAGTTCGATTTCCCGCCGAGAATGGGATGTGCATCAATCAATTCGCGGTATCCGCAGCATTGGCGATGATCCTGAAGCAATTTTTATTCAAACTGAACATGGGAAACCAGATAACGTCAACACTTACCTGCGGCTGAAAGAATGGTTGAACGGTATTCAAGGTGAGTTGGATGCTTGTTGGGCGGTATTTGGTGAAGTTTATGCTAGAACAAACCTCCAACCTTTAGGTTTAATGCTTCGTCGTGTACGTTCTAATCTTGATAATGAAGAGCAATTTGTCAAAAGTGTGAAGTATGTTCCAAAAAAAGTAAGATTTGAGGTTGCTAGAAATGAAGTTTTGCAACGCCTGGTTGGGCCATTGTATGAAAATAAAGTAGAAGTTGGCATTCGGGAATTGATACAAAACTCGGTTGATGCAGTACGGGAATTAGAAGATAGCTTAAGGAATGATAATAGCAAACTCCAAGTAATAAAAGGTATTAACTTAATAGAAGAGTTAAAGAGAATTGGACTGTTAAATGTAGAAATAAATAATGATGATAAGGAAATTAAGAATGATGAGCAAAAAGAAGATAAACGTAAAAAAAGAATTAAAAGTTTTTCTGAAATTAAAGATGCAGATGTTCTTGTTTTAGTGCAGGAACCAGAGGATGAAAGGAAGAATGGTAAACTCATAGTTTGCGATCGCGGTTCTGGAATGACAGAAAAAATCATCACAGACTATTTTCTCAAAGTTGGTGCTTCTCTCCGAAATAGTGATATTTGGGCAGAGCAACATGAAGATGAGTCAAAAAACGAAAATGCAGAACGCAAATCTAGAGTTGCACGTTCTGGTTATTTTGGTGTTGGTGCTTTAGCAGCTTATTTATTAGGTGATAAAATCAAAGTTTATACAAGACATTTTAATGAACAAATAGGTATAGAATTTGAAGCTAGATTAGGCGATGAAGCTATAGAGTTACGTTATTCTCAAAGAAAATTACCAATTGGAACAATCATAGAAATTGACATTACACAAGAAACTTTAGACAAATTGAGATCAGATAGTAAATATTACTATATCGAATTTATAGACAGATGGGACTGGTATTGTTTAGATGAACCAAAACTTATTCGATTGTTTATAGATAAAAATAAAAACTTTTATTCTTTAAAACAAAACACAATTATAAAGCTCAAAGATAATAATGTGCTTACAGAGGGATGGCATAAAATCAAAAACACAAGATTTGAAATAGCTTATATTAATATCCTAGACTCTCATAGAGATAGAAGTACAATAATATGCAATGGAATACGAGCAAATTATTCAAGAAAAAATAAGGATTACAATGTTATTAAAATATCATGTAATCCAAAAATTTTAGTTTTAGATACAGATAGACAATTAGAGTTTAACCTAACTAGGTCTTATGCAGAATTAGGAGTAGACCTAGAAGAAAAAATTTATGAAGAATTATTCAAATATTTTTTAGCAATAGTATTTATAAATTCGCCTAAATTAACAACTTCTGATGGGTCTAGATCATATGTATTATTATCTCCATATAAAGATGATTCATATGGAGATGAGTTAAGACTAAATACTAATAAAACTTTTTCCATTATAAAAATCACACAAAAAATTAAAATAACTATCTATGCAAGAGGAAAGCAAAGTTTAATTTTATATACATCAAAAGGAATATTAATAAATGATATTTCATTGTCAATAAAACTGAATGTAAAAAAAATGTTGGTAGTTTATTTACCAATATTAAGATTTACAAGATTAGGCAATTGCCAAGTTTATGATAGAAAGGAACATGGAACATATTTTGATCAAAAATGTAGTGAATTTTCTTCAAAAGGTTTTTTTAAAGTTAATTATTTCAATTTGTTGGCAATATCAGATTTACAGTTAGGAAATGATGTGATATCAGTTGATGTTATACCAACATATCCAAGTAAATTTACTTCTTTAGAAGGTATACAAATCTGGATTTATGAGAAAATAGTAGAATATAAGAAATATTATAAAAATTATATACAGAGTATAAAGTTTATTTGCTTAACCAATATTGTAAGTAATCATCAAGAAGAAAAAATAAAAAATAATTTTAATCGGTTTCTAGATATAACAAGAAATAAGGATAAACAACAAGACTCGTATCAAATAGAAATAATCAATTGGATTCAAGGAAACTTATATATATATATACAAGGAGAGCAAGGATTAGTTACATTTTGCGTTGGGGAAAACTTAAACACTGAAACAAATTTTCAACCATTACATACAAAAATTCAAGAATTGTCACAAGATCCAATTTATGTTAATAGTTATAGTTATAATCATAATTATGATAATAGTTATGAAAATTTTTTAAGTGAAAATTTGCTTAAAATAGATCAAGGGCAAGAGAATATTCAAGACATAATTACTGTTGAAATTTCTTTTAATGAAAGTTTATCTATGCCTGAAAACCAAGATGAAAGTATTGTTAAATTATGGATCCAGGCTTTTGGTGAAGAGGTAATTCCCTACAAGGATACACCAGAAGACAAATCAAAAATAAATAGTGACAATATTCCCGTACTGAAAGAATATATAGAAGAATTGAAAAAAATAAATTTTTAGAGGATGATGGAAGATAGTAAACAATATTTTCTTCATTTTCCTCAGAATAATTATTAAATCAAATAACTAAAAGTGACGCAGTTACAGGTGTCTATTCCCAACAAAAATCTATGGTTTTATTTCTGAATTTTGCATTGGTATAACCCATGTGGCTCGTAAACATAGCCGTCATCCCTGGACATTCCACCCCAGAACAATACCTCCGTGAAGTCACTCTAGCTAACGATGGTATTCTCAACCAGCAAGCCGTATATCAAACAGGCAAACTAGGTTACGAAGTCATCCAAGAATTAGAAAACTGGGGTGTGATAAGCTCTGACTTTTCACGTCATGTGGAAAAGCTAACGCTAGACCTAACCCCCCAGCCCCCTTCCCTACTAGGGAAGGGGGAGAAATTAAAGCCTCTCTCCTTGCAGGGGAGAGGTTTGGAGAGGGGTTTTGCAGATCCCGTGAAAAGTCAGGTGATAAGCTAGGGTTAAGTCTTGTTGCTGTAGCCAATCAAGAAAGTTAGGACTTACGCACCGGGATTTTACACCCCTATACCCCTCTACCCTTGCCAAAACCCTTGATTTTTCGTTTTCATGCGTAAGTCCTAAAAGTAAGCGAATTTTGTCGATGATCAGCAAATATGAGAGGATGATTTGCTTCTAGAACAGGTATTTGGGGATAGCTTATTTATCCTTTGGTAATTCCACAAGTAACTGAGAATTACCATTTTGTGATGCTGGGGGAGTTTTGGCTATTGTTGGAGGTGTGACTTCGCCTGTTTTATTGGTTTGATTCCACAAAATCATCGAGAGTAACCCATCAACTAAACCATTGGTGCTACCATTGCTACCACCAACTAGGATATCGGGAATTAAGCGGACATTGCGATCGCCTATAATCTGCATCAGTTGCATTGCTGTATAACCCTGTGTACCCAAAGCATCCACACCAGTGCGATAAGTCTCAGCCTTGGCGTTACCAGTCGCCCGGATACCTTCAGCCTCAGCCATTGCTTTGAGTTTTGTCGCCTCAGCTTCACCATTCGCCTGCTTAATTTGCGCTTGGGCTTTCAGTTCCGCAATTTGGACACTCTGTTCTGATTTCACCATCTCCTGTTGGATATCAGCCAAAGCTGTTTCCCGCACCAGTTGTTGACGTTGAGTTTGCGCCATCTGCTGGACTTCGTAAGTTTTGCGTTCTTCCTCAGCAATTTTCCTATCTGTTTGTGTCTGCATCAACGAAGCTGGCGGTTGGATATCACCAATCAAAGTATCGATCGCCTGCACATCATAAGCCCGTAAAGCTGCTTTAATATACTCAGATGCTTCCACTTGCCGTTCACTCCGGGCGTTCAAGAAGTCCAATACAGTGTAATCTTGTGCCGAGTTACGGAAATAGTTACCAATACTTGGTTCCAAAACATTATCCACCAAGTTCTGCATAGAACCGACGCGAGAAATCACCTTGGGCGCATCCAAAGCACCGACGTGAATGATTTGCGACACTTCCAAGTCGAAAGCGAAACCATCTTTAGAACGCACAGTCAATGCTTCCAAATTGGCATCATATTTGTGCCGTTCAGTACGTCCCGACCAGTTCAACACTATATTAATAGTTGGGACTAACTCCACTTTCATAATACGGGTGTTGAGTGGATGTTTACCTGGATACAAAGCTTCCACCCATACGCCCTTATGACCAGGGTTTACTAAGTTACCGTGGGTAAAAGCTGCACCACTCACATCTTCCTGGGCTTTACCGACGAAAGAAATCACCACACCGACATAACCAATGGGTATTTCCGTCATCGGAACTTGTTCCACATTGACAAACCAGGGGTTCAAATTCCAAGAACCGGATAATAAAATCTGTTCTTGTAAACCTCTGCGTCCACCGCCATCAAGAAACTTCTGACCGTTTTGGAAATTATCATGTCCAGTAATTACAGGCCCAGCAATTTCACCCGCCGAAATCGGCATACCATCTAAGGTAGTGACAATACCCACCTTATCAGAAGCCACCGTATACACCCGCAACTGTTCAGTACTCATGCCATGTTCCTTGGCACTAGCTGACATAATCACTTTAAACAGTGCAGTATTAATTCGGTAAGTACCTGCGGTGAGGAAACCCATTTGTCGCCCTTTCTCCCCGCCATGCGTCAAGAATTTTCGGGCATCTTGGAAGTTATCACAATCAACGATTTTACCTAAAATTCGCTCTGGGGGGATAGATCCGCCATCAGCCGCAACTATCAAGGCAATTTCACCTTGCGACACAACTACCACAGCCTCTTTACGCACCGAGTATTGCCAAGGCCAGTAACCCCAATGCCAACCAGGGGCGAGAGTATCAGCTTGTAAACCCGCCTCACCATTGAGGGCTATTAACTGTCCGGCTGGTAGCCCTTTGCCAGAAATGGCAAACTTCTTGACGACAATACCAACTTCACGTTCGCCAATAACTACCAAACCACCGAAAAACAGAGGAACGAAGATCACCAAACCGCTAACCAGCACGACGGGGATGAGTACAAATGGGTCAACTGCTGCCGCTTGATACTGAGGAACGGTTGGTTTTGTTGGTGCTACTTGAACTGAGGCGGAAGTAATTGCTTGTGCTGTCGATGTTTTTAAATTAGTGGCATTAGCGGAGTTAATACCGCCTGCTAAGGCCATTGTTGCTATTAATGTAGTTGCAAAGCCAGCTAATTTATTTTTTTTAGTCTTACCAAAGGAGGAAGAAAAAAGTTTCATAACTTGCGCCCTTCTGGGCAACTAATTATCTAAGTTAACACTTCATCTCTATTAGGCAGGATTTCTTAAGCTTAGTGTAATTTTTTGTTGACTGTTGACTGAGGACAGTAAAGATAGCAGGACTTACGCAAGTGTCACAATTGGTGGTTGGTGCGTGACGCTACAAGTCTCATGACTACGTTCAAATATTATCGCTCCTCACACACCCTACAGAAAAGATCTGCTGAGGACAGTAAAGATAGTTTGCAGAGAAGTCAGGCAACACATTTCCCAAACAGCACGCTATAATAGGGACATATCACGAGGGTCCGTAACGGTTTCGACAGGTTGGCGAACGCTACTCTGTGATTCAGGTCGAGAGTGAGTCGTCTCTCGCAAATCAAAGGCTCAAAACAAAGTAAATGCGAATAACATCGTAAAATTTGCTCGTAAGGAAGCCCTAGTAGCTGCCTAATAGCCTCTTATAGGTTCGAGCGTCTTTAGTCCGACTCCGTTAAGGGCTAGAGACCAACCCCAACGGATGCTCTAGCAAGTGTTCTCTGGTTGGCTTGCTAGCTAAGACTTAATCAGAGTATCCTACGTTCGGGATAATGAACGATTCCCGCCTTGAGGGTCAGAAAGGCTAAACCTGTGAATGAGCGGGGGGTCAATACCCAATTTGGACAGCAGTTCGACTCTGCTCGGATCCACTAAATATAGTCAACAAGTCCACTTCTGATGAGGTGGACTTTGTTTTTTAGAGATATATTGGCGCGGGTAAGAGCGTTGAAAGGTTGGCTCGCGGTTAGAAGTATTTTATAGCACAGGAATTACGCAACTGGCACAGTAGTAGGGTGCGTCAGATGTGGAAAATCCTTGAATATGTACGAATTTATTGGGGCTGACGCACCCTACAGTTAGTTTAATTATGACACTTGCGTAAGTCCTAAGCAAAAAACTTTTAACTCTGTCCCCTGTCACCTGTCCCCTGTCCCCTGTTATGTATGGCAGTAGTCACATAGGTGAGGACATGGATGAATCACAAAATCTGCCTAGTAAGCGGCTTAATCACCTGTCTCTTTACATAAAATTTATAATTGTACTTAAAGATTTATAAAATTTTTATAAAATTTTATATGTATATGCTTACTTTTGTAATCATAATAGATTCTTACGAATAGCTATACAAGATTAATTACATAGTTATTCCTGGTGATTAGCTGCTTCATCAATCTCATTAATTGGTAGCGATCGCTAATTATCTAACTGATTAGAGAGATATAAATCTATATTGTGAGATTCTTAAAGTTTTATATGCTAATCTTGCGTTCTAACTTGCTGATGTTAAAATTACTGCAAAATTGAAAAATCAATGTTTCATGCTTCCACCCAAATGAAAAAACAGAGTTATTTAGGCAGAATATATGTAAGACCAAAAAATTATTCCAGACAAAACCATATAGGTTAAGATAATTTATCAATATACTCAACGAAAAGCAGAGAATATCTTTCATGAACTAACGTATAATTCTCAATTAGTTTCTTTGACCGCCAAGAAACTTTTTCAAGCAAGTTACATACTGATGCTAAAGTTTCAAAATTTAACTGTACTTAAAAATATCAATATTTTTTAACCATTAAACTTTTGCTTGGTTATTTCAATACTTTATTTTGACACATATATAAAGTATTGAAAAATGTCATGACCTGCTATTATAGCTTATTTCAAAATTAGTAAATTTTTCTTAAAAATGATTTTATTTAGCCAGATAATATAAAATATTTACCAGACCATAAATCAGTTAATTACTACTGCAAACAAAGTGAAATAATGAAATCAATTATTTTTCTGTCCCAATTGGTTACTCTTTCTATATTGAGTTTAATATCAGTTCCTAGTGTTGTACTTGCACAGCAAACGCAAACGCCATCTGAGCAAAATCCTACGCAGAAGATTTGTTCTTCAGATCCGGTAGAAAACTTGCTTCCTCCATTACCAGGGCAAGCAAGAACTAATAATTCTCAACTGTCTTATCTAGCTAATCAAGGCTTTACCCAAAGTGAGGACGGCTCTTGGGTATGCTATGTGAATGACTCCAAAAAAGAGGGACGTTACTATACTCTATTTAAAGTTCAAGAAGTCAATGGTAAGCTGATTGGTAGTTCTTTCCTTGATGGTGGTAGCTTAACTGCCGGACAAGACAGCCGCAGTCTGAACTTCTTCATGACTCTGATTGAAAATCATACAAATATTAATCCAGAGAATCGTCAAAGTATCCGTAGATATTTAGAAGCATTCATTAATTTAGTAGAGGAAGGTAAAATACAACCTTCTCGCCGTGGTTTCGTTTTCGATCAGCCCAACCGTGCATTAGTTATTTATCACAAACTGACAACTGGCGACCTTAAAGGTACTGCAATCACACTCAATCTGCAAGCGGCAAATAATTCTCATTCCGGTTCTTTACAAAATCGTCTACCAGCTTCTCCAAAAAATACTTTGCAACCAAATCAATAATTAATCACGCCTACAAGGCGATTTTTTGTGCCTAATTAGTGTTGTGTCGTCTACCAAGCGTTTATGAAGTTTGTTCAAAATATATTTATCCTATTGTCATCTGTGGCAACAGTATTAACTGTATGCCAAACTGCGAATGCAGGTAATAACGGGTTGAATGTTGGTAGTGGGAGAATTACGCCAGGATTGGAAAAACAATATCTTCAATACCAATTACAGAATAATGGTAATGGTTTAAGACAGATACGAGTAATTCCTGATAACTGTGCTGTGGGATTTGGTTTGCGCTGCAATAAAACAGGAACAGTTCTGGAACAAATTGTTGAATCGAATGGCGGCCCTACATACCAGCAAATGTTAATGAGAGCGGCTGGTGGAGAGGATAATTACAACAGATTTGCTAAATATTTCGGCGATCGCATCGACAACGCGCCCTATAATTCTGTCTGGAGAAATCACTCTGCCACAATTCTTGATGCGGCTCAATATAATTTGGGAAAACCGTTAAATTCCAATCCTCAAGCAGGTTTAAGAGATATAACTAAAAATTTCTTTTGGCAACCTTTACCGGGAGGAAACCAACGTGATGATTTTGTCAATTTTAAATACTCCTACGGTCGCGTTCTGTTAGAAGAAGTATCCAAGATACCTAATATTAGGCAACAAATTCTTGAACTTCCTCTAGGGGAAAGTATGAAGGAGTTTTATGAAAGGCAAATTCTGAGTGGATTAAATGCTTTACAGACAGGAGATAGTGAACAACTACAACAAAATATTTTATCAATACTTTCTCGTCCTTACTCTCCAACATCAAGCAATGATCCTTGGTATGGGCGTGAAGAAATCACTGCATTACCTACAGTTGAAGAGGGAGAAACACTGACTGCTAATGTCTTGGATACATCAACAGTGTTACTAGGAGGTGAAGATTTCACAGGGTTAGGAGAAATTCCCGGAGAAGAAACATCTATTGTTCAGGGAGGATCTGTTTCTACCACGTTCCTATTTTTACCTTTGTTAGCTTTTCTGTTTTTCCTGGGTGGCGATAATGGTTCTTCTAATAGTGTTCCAGGGGGAAATACAATCAATAATGGTGGTACAGGATTTATTTGCTCTTATGGAAATAACTGTGATCGCATAGAAAACGGACAACGCACAAGAGTAGATGAACCTTCAGTAAGTAATGCTCTTGTCTTGCTGACTTTGATGTTGTGCTTACTCGGTTATCGGAAGAGATACGTAACAAAACCACTGACAACTGATAACTGACAACTGACACAAGCAGTACAAATAAAAATCTCTCAGCCGTTCACTGAGAGATGTTGCTTTTTAATACTTTTCACATGAAATATATCCCACTCTCATAGCATATCTATACTTTTAAAAGTGATTGTGCCAAAATGCCTAATTGTTGTGTGTCTGAGAAAAAAGCATGACTAAGCTGATTGAATACGACCAAGCCAGCGCAGAAGTAAAGGCAGTATACGACGATATTCGCGCTACTCGTCAGACTGAGTATATCAACAACTTCTGGAAAGCGATCGCTAACCATCCTCCCACCTTAAAACGAACATGGGAAACCCTCAAGGAAGTGATGGTTAGTCCAGGGGAAATTGACCCATTGGTACGGGAATTGATATATATTGCTGTGAGCGTTACCAATGGCTGTGATTATTGTATTGCATCCCATACAGCCGCCGCCCGTGGCAAAGGTATGAGTGATGCTATGTTTGGTGAACTTTTAGGAATTATCGCCACGGCTAATACAACTAACCGTCTTGCCAATGGTTATCAAGTTCCTGTGGATGAGATATTTAAGATAGGGGACAGGTGATAGGTTACAGGTAACAGGTTCAAACACTGGGGTTTGCAGTTAGGAGTTTAGTTTTGGGGAAAAGGCTAAAGCCTTTACTACGAACAAACTTTACTTTAAAAGGCTTTTATCCCTGTTCCCTGTTCCCTTTTAGTAGCACATCCCATGTACATATGAGCCATTAAATCTGGTAGCTTTTTCGGTGTGAAGCGTTTTAGCTTTATATCATCAAAACTTTGTTCTATTAATTGCTGTATATTTCGATTTAGGTGACAGCCATCACCGATAACTTTTTGCATGGGTGTGAGTCGATTTTGCCAGACTTGGACTTGAGGTTGATCACTGAGTCCATGTTCTAAAAAAAAGAACTTACCACTAGGTTTTAATACTCGATAAACTTCTTTTATAGCTTGTTCCACATTGGCAATACTGCATAAAGTCCATGTGCTGACGATGCTATCAAAGGTATTATCTGCCATAGGGAGATTTTCACCTGATAGTAGCAGTTGTTCAACTTTAATACCAGACGCATCAATACGCTTTTGTGCTAAAGCATTCATCCCAGGATTGACATCTACTGTGGTAATTTTGTGGATATGGTCAGGATAGTAAGCCAAATTTAATCCAGTACCAAAGCCTATTTCTAATACTTCCCCTGTTACTTGTTGTAATAGTTCTTGACGATATTTAGCTAAGAGGGGGTTTGACATACTCCAGTCTAGAAGGCGGGGGAAAATTACTTGTGAATAGATACCCATAATTTGCTAACCTCTACAAGTTAATTGATGTGTAAATTTTGTTGTTGTGTTAACAACATATGGAATTATGTTCCGGATAACTGTAGTACAAACAAGTCTATGTATAAAAAGAGAAGACCAAAACTGTTATGATAAATGAAATTACCGCTTTAGAGTCCTGTTGGCACATTTCTCCCCCTTGGGGTGAAACTATACCTTCATTAGCTGTGCAAATCAGAGAGAAAGTATTTTTACCTAGCTTTAATTTGCCTGGCTATTGCTGTGGTGTGCATTGGGAGGAGGAATGGGTTTATGCGATAGTTTGCCATAATGAAACGCTCTATCTTCGTGATGATGAGTTTTTAGCAACAAATGTGTTTGGACGTAATACTGCTACTCCAGCTTTTAAGTTAGGCGATGTAGTGGAAGTTGATTTTAGTGAGCAACCTAACAAACGTATTATTCAAGGTATTTTTAGTTTAAAACACAATTGGCTTTATGCGGTGGAATGGCGATCGCCAATTCTGCCAGAAAAGACATCGGCTCAAAGTCGGCTCATCTGGCTGGCTGATATTGACTTAGTGAAGCTCAGTGTCAGTAATATGGGTTAGAGGTTAGGGTTAGGGGTTCCAGCCTATTCCCTGTCCCCTGTCACCTACTAAGCTTTTCTGGCGAGTAAGCAACGCCTAAGCCTTGGGGTGGTTGAGATTTACCTGCTAATCCCACTAATGCAAAGATGGCGATCGCATATGGTAACATGGCAAGAAACTGATAGGGAATGTTTGCACCCAGCGCTTGAATGCGTAGTTGTAAAGCTTCGGTAGCACCAAATAACAAGCAAGCCAGACTACTACCTAAAGGATGCCACCTACCAAATATTAAAGCAGCGATCGCAATAAATCCTTTACCCGCACTCATATTTTCTGAGAAAAATCTGATCTGCACTAAGGCGAGATCAGCACCGCCTAAACTGGCAAGACAGCCACTAATGACTACTGCTAAATATCGCACTTTTGCTACTGATACCCCAGTCGTCGCCGCCGCTTGGGGATATTCACCCACTGCACGCAAGGTTAGTCCAAAGCTAGTATGAAATAAGATATAAATACTGACAGCAACTATACTTAACAGTAAATATACGAGGATATCTCGCTGGAATAACAAAGTTCCCAGTATCGGTATATTTGCTAGTACAGGAATGTTGATAGGCTCAATTCCTGGTAATCTTTGGGTGCTACCACTGTTAAATATTAATCGCGCTAAAAATGATGTTAGCCCGGCGGCTACTAGATTAATGGCTAATCCTGAGACTAATTGATTGACGTATAAGGAGACACATAAATAAGCGTGGATTAAGCCGATTAATCCGCCAACAATCAGGGCTGAGAGAATACCTAACCAAGGGTTGTTGGTGTAAAATGTGGTTAGGGCGCTGGTGAAAGCACCTGTTAAGAGCATTCCTTCTAGGGCAATGTTTAGCACTCCTGAGCGTTCTGAATACATTCCACCCAGGGCGGCATATGCTAGGGGGACAGCTAAGTTTATACTGGCGATGAAGTAGTCTGAGAGGAAATTGAGGTTATTCATAGAGGTTTTCTTAACGCAGAGGTACGCGGAGGGAGAGAAGCTTGATGTATAGCAATAGTCACATGGGTTAGGACATTAGACCTCTTGCATAAATACTTTGGTGTTGCTGACAATACTATTGAAAAGCTCACGCAAAGACGCAGAGGCGCAAATAAGAACGCAAAAAATTAACTCGTGAAGTTTATATATTCTGGTTGTTCCTCTATTTGTGCAAGAGGTCTATTGATAAATCGTAAAATGTTGATGGACAGCAACTTTTGAGCCTGTCACCTTTCCCCTGCTAAACTTTGGCGTTAAAGGTCGGTGTTCCTCTGGGTTTTGAGTTGTCTTTCTACGGCTAGGCTGATGGCTATGAATAATACAGTTAAGCCTTGGATGGCGTAAACTACAGTTACGGGTACACCAGCACTACGTTGCATGACATTAGCACCACTACGTAGGGCGGCGAAGAATAAGGAGGTTAAGACTACACCACTAATAGTACCGCGACTGAGAAAGGCGATCGCAATGGCATCGAACCCATAACCAGGCGATACTTGTTCAAATAGGCGGTATTTTAAACCCATGACTTCGGATGCACCTGCTAAACCAGCTAAACCACCAGCTAAGGCCATGACGAGCATGATAGTATTTTTGACGGAAATTCGGGCATAATGGGCGGCTGTGGGGTTAAAACCAACGGCGGCGATTTGGTATCCTAGAGGCGATCGCACTAACAACAACCACAATAGTCCGGCGGCGCTTAAAGCTAGTAAAATACCCGCATGGGCTAAACTTTGGGGTAAGATAATCGGTAATTGTGCAGATTTAGCAATCAATGGTGAATAAGGACTCGGTGCGTTTGCTGCTTTGAGGGGGTGCTGTACCAAGTAGCTAACTAAGTTGACGGCGATGTAATTGAGTAAGAGGGTAGTGATAACCTCATTCACTCCCCGCACCGCTTTCAGATAACCGGGTATCCAACCCCATACCGCACCAAACCCAAACCCAGCGACAAGTGCTAAGGGGATGTGGATAATAGCAGGTAAACCTTGCAGATATAAACCAATTATAGTGCTACCCAAAGCCCCAAGGTAAATTTGTCCTTCCCCACCGATATTAAATTGACCAGCTTGTAATGCTACGAGTACCCCTAAACTAGTAAATAGGAGGGGTGTCATTTTGGTGAGGGTATTACCAAACCCAAAATAAGTTGAGAGAGATTCTTGAAATAAGGCGGTGTAGGCGTTGATGGGATTTGCACCTGCGAGTAGGATGAGGATAGCACCGACGATGAGGGCAGATGTTATAGCAACTAGCGGTGATAAAATTGGTAGCAAGGGTTGAAAGACTTTATTTGTGGCCATGATTCAATAATTGCTACCTCTCAACCTCAAAAAATGAGTATCGACCAATATCTTACATGGGAACCGTTATTTTTAGACGCTCGCCTTTCCTTTATTGCTTAATAAACTTCATCATGAGTGCCAATATCAATTAGCACAATCATATCCTCATTTTCATCAGGATTTGGCTCAAATTTATAAATAATACGGCAATCATACTCAACCCAGCAAGCCCAGAAACCTGCTAAATCACCTTTTAACTTATGTGATTTTAAAGTAGATGTAAATGGATCAGTGACAAGTATAGGACTTACGCATTGACAGAGAAGCCAAAATAACAGGTATAGTTTTCAAGGCTTAGAGCTAAATTTTTCCACAATATTTTGGCGATCGCAAGCAATCAAGTGTGATTGACAAAAGCCTGAAACAACCTATTTACTGTGATACACAATATAGTTATTTTGTACAGTGCGTAAGTCCTAAAGTAATTCCAAGACTTCAAAAATTGTTTCTTCTAGTCGAGGGTTTTTCCGAATAACTCATCTAAAAGCACGCTTGAAACTACTATCCCAAACAATAAGTCTCATTCTTCACTTAACAAATCATTTCGCAGATCCTTAAGCGTACCACGCTTGGCTGTACCTGTTCTCATTGCCTCCAGTGTTTTTGCAGCGTTGACGGCAATTTCTTTACGCCGTTGTTCAATGCGTCTTTTAGAAATTAATTCGACTAGTAAATCTTGCTCTTCGATGGAAAGAGCCTCTACATATTCGATGACTGTTTGAAAAGATATAGAGTTACTCATTGGTAGCTTTTATATAAGGTTTTGAAGCTCAGATTTTTGAGTTAAAGAGAATGGTGCAAGATATAAAATGATATATTACGGTAAGGCGATCGCTCTCATGAAACTTGCTTGATATTATTTTGTTGATTCTGAATCTCTGGAATTTCACCAGCATTTAAGGTGACAACTTTCCCATCCTGCATAATACTAATCGATTGTCCAAGCTGACGATGCCTTTCTATCGCAGCAGCAATTGCGGCTTTAACTCCAGCATCAATTTTGCTATGTAAATTTTTCATTTCTTCTTCAGTCATTTCCTACCTTTGTGATTTGTTTCCAGATTTGATCTATATAAATTATAGGTTGCTGATTAATTATACGTTCAGCAACGAAAAGGGGTGATGAGGTTGAATTATCATATATCATCCAACCATCGCACAAGGGTAAATATAAAGAAAGCAGATTAACTCTCCCTCTCGCATACCGTCTACGGATAACATCTTCAGGAATTGAATGTCCACCGCTAGCAACTCGTTGTGCTACCCGTTCTACTGCCAAATCAGCACTTTGTAACCAAAAGTAAATTAAATTAATCACGTAGCCTTTAGTTTTACATTCAATTATAAAAGGTGCAAAGGTTCTCGCTGCTAATGTAGTTTCAAAAGCAAAATCACTACCTGAATTAGATAAAGTTCGTAGCCTTTGAATCATTAATCTTCCGGCTTCAATAGCCATTGACTCAGGATTTAATGGAGATAAACCAGCAGCAATAGCATCTGCATTTACATACTCAAAACAGTCCAAAAAATTTGGTAATAAACTCATGGAAACAGTGGTTTTTCCTGAACCATTCGCACCACCAATAATATACAAACTCGGCATTTTTATCCCTTAGCTATTCCTCCAGCCATCAACAAACCAATTTCTTCCAATGTTGCCGTTTGTGCGTCTAAAATGGCGACAAACTCACCTCTGTAGATTACCGCAATGCGATCGCTCATTGCCATCACTTCTTCTAACTCAGTAGAAATATACAATATTGCCGCACCGCGATCGCGTTCTGCTAACAACCGCCCATGCACTGCACTTATCGCCCCCACATCTAACCCCCTTGTGGGTTGCATTGCTATAATTAAATCTGGTTCTCCCGCCAATTCTCGCGCCAAGACTACCTTTTGTTGATTTCCCCCCGATAGTTGGCTTACCTTGATATCTTCCCCAGTCGCCCGTATATCGAATTCTGTCATTGCCGTTTGGGCATGATTTTTAATTGTTGCTGATTGTAATAAAAAGTTACGACAAAATGGCGATTTTTTAAAAGTATTTAAAATCAAGTTTTGGGCGATGCTAAACTGCAATACTAAACCCATTTTTTGCCTATCTTCGGGAATGTAACCTATACTTTGATGATTCCTAGAGTTATGCAACTCAATTTTACCATTGATGATGGGTCTTAAATTGGCGATCGCATCTGCTAATTCTCGCTGTCCATTCCCATCCACACCAGCAATTCCCAAAATTTCCCCACCTTGCAATTGAAAGGAAATATCACGGACAGTTACCACACCTCTATCATCAGCCACTTGCAAATTCTGCACAGATAATATCATCTTCCCCGGCAAAGATACAGATTTATTCACCTGTAAATTTACTTCCTTTCCCACCATTAATTGGGCTAATTGCTGAGGCGTTACTTCTTGAGTTCTCGCTGTCCCTACTACCTGACCTCGACGCAACACTGTTACCATATCGCACAGATTAATTACTTCTTCTAATTTATGACTAATAAAAATAATTGTATTGCCAGCCGCCGCCAATTGACGTAAAATATTAATTAATGATTCTACCTCTGTAAGTGTGAGAACAGCCGTTGGTTCATCAAGAATTAATAGTTTAGCTTGGCGATATAAAACCTTGAGAATTTCTACACGCTGTTGTGTTCCCACAGGTAAATCTTCCACTTTAGCTGTCGGGTCAATTTCTAAACCATAAGCTTGAGATAACGCTGCTATTTCTTGTTGTTTTTGCCGCAAATTTAACCGCCAACTCTGTTGAGTACCCAGGATGATATTTTCAGTTACAGTTAACTGAGGTACAAGCATGAAATGTTGGTATATCATGCCTATACCTAATCTTATCGCTGCATTTGGCGAAGTAATCTTTACTTGCTCATCATTTAGATATATTTTTCCAACATCAGGTTGATATAGACCACTAATAATATTCATCAAAGTGGTCTTACCTGCACCATTCTCACCTAAAATTCCATGAATCTTTCCAGCCTCAACACTCAGGCTAATATTATCGTTAGCTAGGAATGAATTAAACCGCTTGCTAATATTTTCTAAACGTAAATACATTTATATTTATTGGCTTTGATGTTGGACTGATTTGTGTAATTAGGGAGTAAGAATAATGGAACGCAGATAAACGCAGATGGACGCAGATGAATGCAGATAAATTTATGCTTTTTTAACGCAGCGTGTATTTTTACCAGCTTCTTGACAACTTTCAAAAGCAATCTTTTTAGTAACTATATCCTGTTTTGCTTTTAAAGCACTTTGTTTTACAGCCTCCGGTACTTCTGCGCCAAATTTACCTAATGTTAATATATCTTCTCTTTCCAAACCAATAGAATAAATCTGCCCTTTGAGTTGTTTTTGCTGTGCTAGTTCTGCTAAATAAGCTATGGCTATATCCAAGCGTTTAACGGCACTTGTTAACACGGCTTTTGGGGCAACATCTAGCTGGTCTTTGGTATTGCCAAAAGCGTAGACTCCTTTATCACTAGCAGCTTGTAAAACTGCGGGGGAAGCGGTATCTAACCATTGATAAATCACATCTGCACCAGATGAAATTAAAGCTAGAGTAGCTTCCTTTGCCTTAGCAACATCATTCCAATCTCCGGTAAATGTAGAAACAATTTGCATATTAGGTTTAACAGATTTTGCCCCTAATTCAAAACCTCGGAGTTCTTCTTGGGTAGCAGGAAATTCTTGTCCAGCAATATAAGCTAATTTATTCGATTTAGTCATAGCAGCGCCAATAATGCCGCATAAATAACTACCTTGTAAATGGTCAATTCGCAAAGAGGCGATGTTTTCTCCCTTCGTATTACCATTTACACCTACAAAAAATGTATTGGGAAATTGCGGCGCGACTTGTTCGATGGCTGCGTCAAATTGTCCACCGTGGGCGAATACAAGATTATAACCCCTGCGCCCAAAGTCTGTTAATGCTTCTGTTTGGTCAGCTTGGGCGACTTGTTCCACATAGGCGACTTCTGCATTTAGCTTTTGTTTAGCTAGGTTTAAGCCTTCATAACCAGATTGATTCCAAGCTTGATCTGTGATGACTCCAGGGAGTGCGATCGCTATTTTAAACCCTCCCGCACCACTACTAGCTGTTGGTGTGGAAGTTTGATTACTAGCGCAAGCCTTCAGCAATAGACTAGTAGCAAAGGTAGCAGAAGTGTATAAAACAAATTTACGCCGACTCAAATTTAGCTGCATATACTGCTTTTCAGGATTGAGAGAGGGATTTTTACAATGAGATGAACTCACGCTATTGATTAACTTTAGCTGTTTCTAGCCACCGTTTACCCATTTCAATAGGAATACCCAAGGGAGGGCAAAGTATTTTAATCAATTCAATTCCCCCAGCTAACAGCACTTCTCTAATGCGGAAATTGGTTCTCACTTTTTCATCAAATCTCTCAACAAATGTTTGTTTATCTGCTGCTGATTTAATTGGGTAAGTTGGTGCAACTTCTTTTAAGTTATTGAGTAACTCTTGCTGATTGGCTGTGGTTATACTTGGGTGAGTTTGAGAAAGTTGATTTAATAGGTCTTGTATTTCTTGTGCGGCTTCGGCAAGGGTTTGTTTTTGTTGGGAAACATTTTTACCGATGACAGTACCATGATTAGTTTCAACAATCTGTACAGTTTCCGGGTTGCCAAAATTGTATTTAGATGATTGGGGTTTATCTGACATATTTCTCCTTAATTAAGTTATCAAATTTAAATTGATTGTTTTGCTTTATTTACCGTATATTTTACCATCATTCTTTTCAATGATTTGTACTACCTCTGCTTTTATATGGTATTTACTATCGACATCATTTTCTTTTTGTTCTTCTCTTTGTGGAGAGTGGAAAATATCATAGTTATAAAACTTACACCTCTGTTGAATTTTTAAAATTATATCTTCTGTTTGATATGTGCCATCCAAAAGTAAATTCCACATTTTATTAATTTGGTCTGCGCCTGCAATTCTTCCTAATGCCTCTGCGGCTCTCCGACGAACAAATAAATCTTCATAATTTAAAGCATCAATCAGCGCCGCTACTGCCCTTTCGTCGCCGATTTTTCCTAATGCCAATGCGGCAATCCTACCAACAGATGAATCTTCATGATTCAAAGCATCAATTAGCGCCGCCACTGCCTTTTCACTGCCGATTTCTCCTAATGCCTCTGCGGCACTCCAGACAACAAATAAATCTTCATAATTCAAAGCATCAATTAGCGCCGCCACTGCCTTTTCACTGCCGATTTTTCCTAATGCCTCTGCGGCACTCCAACAAACATCTGAATTTTCACCATTCAAAGCATCAATCAGCGCCGCCACTGCCTTTTCACTGCCGATTTCTCCTAATGCCTCTGCGGCACTCCAACAAACATCTGAATCTTCATCATTCAAAGCATCAATCAGTGCCGCCACTGCCTTTTCACTGCCGATTTCTCCTAATGCCTCTACGGCACTCCAACGAACAAATGAATCTCCATAATTTAAAGCATCAATCAGCGCCGCTTCTGCCCTTTGGTTGCCGATTTTTCCTAATGCCAATACGGCACTCCAACCAATATCTAAATCTCCATCATTCAAAGCATCAATTAGCGCCGCTTCTGCCTTTTCACTGCCAATTTTTCCTAATGCCTCTGCGGCACTCCTACGAACATCTGAATCTCCATAATTTAAAGCATCAATCAGCGCCGTCACTGCCTTTTCACTACCGATTTCTCCTAATGCGGATGCAGCACTTCTACGAACATCTGAATTTTCACCATTCAAAGCATCAATCAGCGCCGTCACCGCCTTTTCACTGCCGATTTGTCTTAATGCCAATACAGCACTCCTGCAAACATCTGAATCTCCATAATTTAAAGCATCAATCAGCGCCGTCACTGCCTTTTCACTGCCGATTTCTCCTAATGCCTCTGCGGCATTTTTACGAACATCTGAATTTTCACCATTCAAAGCATCAATCAGCGCCGTCACTGCCTTTTCACTGCCGATTTGTCTTAATGCTAATACAGCACCCCAACGAACAGATAAATTTTCATCCTTCAAAGCATCAATCAGCGCCGTCACTGTCTTTTCACTGCCGATTTCTCCTAATGCGGATGCAGCACTCCAACGAACATCTGAATCTTCATCCTTCAAAGCATCAATCAGCGCCGTCACTGCCTTTTCACTGCCGATTTCTTCTAATGCGAATGCAGCACTTCTACGAACAGATGAATTTTTATCCTTCAAAGCATCAATCAGCGCCGTCACCGCCTTTTCACTGCCGATTTCTCCTAATGCGGATGCAGCACTCCAACGAACATCTGAATCTTCATCCTTCAAAGCATCAATCAGCGCCGCTACTGCCCAATTTGAACGAGTAATATCTAATAATGTAACTTCTAAAGATTTAGATAATTTTTTATTTAAAATCAATTTTACAGTTGCTTCTTGAAAATCAGGTTTCACCTCGCCCGCTAACCGCGCACCTAACATTAAATCCACATCCAACGCTAACTGCACCACTAACATAGCCTGATTTTTATATTCAACTAATGCTAACATTAGTGCTAAAGGTTCAGTCCATTTCAACAAATTCAAATAATCACGCTTTAATATATCCTTGCTGATACTTGGTAATTGTCTCAGTACGTATTCAGCAGCATAATATTCTTGTAATAACTGGTGGCGAAACTCAATATTGTCCCCACTCCCCACTTGAATTAAATGATGGTTGAGTAAATCTTCTAACCAACACTTTGCTTTCTCACGGGGTTTATCAAATTTCTCTTCAGTTAAATATTCAGTAAAAATATCTTCTACTTCTCGCTTGGGAATTGCCACCCGAAATTCTGTTACAGGTTCTCCCTGCATCATCTTAAACGCTAAATATTCCAGTAAATCCTGCCACGAACGGCGAGATTCTGCGGTAACTGGTACACTCCGCTTCCAATTGTCTAAGTTTTCATAATTTCGGGTAAATGACCTAAATACCATCCCCAAGTTAGGCGGAATTTTCCCCGTCTGCCGAAATAAGTCGCACAACATCAACAGCAACAAGGGTGTTTTACCAAACTCCTGCAATCTTTCCCCTAAACGCCGCAACATTTTCTCACCCTGTTGTGGTAGATACGCCATGACAAACTCGCGCATCTGCATTTCACTCAGGGGTTGCATTTCCAGCTTTTTCTCAATTCCTAAATCACCACCCACACCCAAATCCCTTGTTGTAAAAATCATTGGTGTTTGGTGGTATTGTTTACGAAAGTCTAAAACTTTCTGCCGTGCATCTTCTGAAGGAAGCTCATTTACACCATCAATGAGCAGTAAAAATTTACCTTGCGTGAGTAGACTATCTAAAGTTGCTGTATTTATATTTAGGTTTGCGTCTTGTTGTTTCAGAAATGCTTGAATACGTTCAAAAACTGATTCTTGCCAATAACGTAATTCTACAAGTATGGGAATGGTTGCGTTATTTACCCCATTTTGTGATTCTTCCAACAGCAACCTTGCTAAAGCCGTCGATTTACCAGAACCCGGTTTTCCTATAAGTAAGACATGATTACTAGCATACTTACGAATACCCTTCAACACAGGTAAACGTTCTGTTTTCTCTTGTTCCCGCCTTTGTTGTTCTGGCTTTGGCTGCAATGTTTCCACCACCAACCCAAAATCAAAATGCCCTGGCTGTTCATTTTCCCGTTCGTTACCTTCCGCATCCGTGAACGTGTAAAGCTTCCGCCAGTGTTTATACTTGTCACTGATGGATTTTAGATAGGTTTGAAACTGTGGATTGTTCAGTGTTGTCACGCACAGGTGTTAGGAAGTTTCAAATCAAATCATAACAGATGACTTAGGTAGCAGGCAGGGTGGTTTCATACAAGGAGAGAAAAAGGAATAATGTGTTTCAAAGCCTCTCCCCCCGTGGGGGAGAGGTTTGGAGAGGGGTCAAAATCTCTGCTACAAAACGAGAAATCACCACTATCAAATCAAAGTGTTTTCTTACGATTCAATTTAGATTACTATATTATAGTAAGAATTACTTTATTTCATTTTAATTGTGAATTGTTCCAGCACAATTGGCTACCAAAACCCCCAAACTTAACTTTATTTCCAGATGAAGTTCATATCTGGCGCATCCCCCTTGACCAGCCAGAATCACAGATACAATATTTAGCTACAATTTTATCTAGTGATGAATTGGCGCGTGCTAATAGATTTTATTTTCCCGAACATCGGCAACGTTTTATCGCTGGTCGTGGTATTCTCCGCAGTATATTGGGGGAATATTTGCAGATTGAACCACAACAAGTCAAGTTCGATTATGAACCCCGTGGGAAACCATTCTTAGCAGATAACCAGAGTGGTTTGCAGTTTAACTTATCACATTCACAAAATCTGGGTTTGTGTGCAGTTAACTACACCCGGCAAATTGGCATAGATTTAGAATATATCCGCCCCACATCTGATTTAGAATCTCTTGCCCAAAGGTTCTTTTTACCAGGAGAATATGAATTATTGCGATCGCTCCCCCATGACCAAAAACAAAAGATTTTTTTCCGCTACTGGACTTGTAAAGAAGCTTATCTTAAAGCAACGGGAGACGGCATCGCTAAATTAGAAGAAATTGAAATAGCACTAACTCCCACAGAACCAGCTAGTTTACAGACATTTCCAGCTTGGAATCTTTTAGAGTTAGTGCCAGATAATAATTGCGTTGCTGCTGTTGCCGTGGCGGGCTTTGACTGGCAGCCAAAGTTCTGGCAGTATTGATTGTATCAATGCCTCATTCCCTAAGCAACTGTAGTCTCATGGACGCTTAGAGCCGACAGCTACATAGCTTTGCTTGGCTCTATTTTCTGCACGTCTTTGGTTGAACTTCACCACACCCAACCAACGATAAATTGTATCAACCGAAGTCGGAGCAATTTGCCCGAAAGACAACATCAGTTTTGTCAAACCTTCCATGATAGGGTTTTGATTGACAATGACTTCGGCTTTGTTGTATTTGATAGCGTTAACAATAGCATTAGCAACAGTCTCCGGTGCAGAAATACCCGCCAGTTTCGGCGCACTTACAAGGGGGTCAACAGTCATACCCGTTTCTGAGACATAGCCGGGACAAACCACCGTAGCTTGAACCCCAGTACCAATTAATTCCTGACGCAAAGCATCAGTCCACATAATCAAACCTGCTTTACTAGCTGAGTAAACGCTGTTGAAAGCAACTCCCTTTTTACCAGCCAGAGAAGCAATATTAACAATTCGACCACTACCCCGTTCCATCATGTTGGGTAGTAAAAAGCGTGTTAATTCCATAGCAGCCAATAGATTAGTGTTGAAGATTGATTGAATTTCCGCTAGAGAGTAATTCGCAAAATCTGAGTTAATTTCTATACCAGCATTGTTAATCAAGACATCAATAGGGCCGACAATATCTTGAGCCTGCTGGGCAAGACCTGATAATTGTGATATGTTGCACAAATCAAAAGGGATTGCGATCGCACTACCACCCGCAGCTTCAACTGCATTACAGGTTTGTGCCAATCCTGCCCCAGAACGAGATACACAAACTACCCTCGCCTGTTCCTTTGCCAAAGCAAGAGCAATGTAGACACCAAGACCGCGTGAAGCCCCGGTCAACAGTACTGTCTTACCTGTGAGAGTTGTCATTATAACCTGCTAGTCTCCGAACTCTGAGCCGCAGGATTTACGCATTGATATACTGGAGGCTGGGGACGAATCAATTCAAAATTCAAAATTCAAAATTAAGAATTTCTTATGACTCAGCACTTGCACCTTCAAATCATCAAACTACCCACCTATTCACAACTAAATGCGATAAAGACAGCTACACTACACAATTGCTCATAGACTTACGCACTTGGACTGCACCCTTCCGCCAAAAATTGTCATAATGCACTCATAACAGAGTTAATCGCTTCTGTTGCAGAACAGGCTTAATTCAGTTATCAGTTATCAGTTATCAGTTATCAGTTAATAATTGGGGGAAACAGTACACAATTTGTTATAGGTTGCGTCGCCGCTTTAAATCCCCTACTATAGCCCCGGTAACTGTTCACTTTTCACTGTTGACTGGTTTCATTCAAGGGTTTGTTCAACGAGAATAACCTTATAATCCACCTACATTTATAGCATTTATTCAGGTGGGGTAGTGTTATTGATAAACCTTATTTAATATCATGTCAGATCATGTCCGCTTAATCACTTATCATATCTTGGGGGTTGGTAATTGGTGATTGGTAATTGGTAATTGCTACTTAGACTTATCTTTCCTATTACCCATTCGCTATTACCCATTACCAACCCTAGCAACCATATCGTCAGTAATTAGCCGGACTTGATGTCATAGGAAAAACCCAGTTTCTTATAGAAACCGGGTTGGACGCATGAAATCAAAATTTTGGGGACTGGGGAGTGGGGAGAGATGAGGGAGTGGGGGGAGTGGGGGGAGATGGGGAAGCAATTTTAACTACCTTGTCTTCTACTCTGTAAGAAGCTAAAGCCACATCTGTAGCGGATTGCAATCGGATAGAATACAGATTCATCTGCGTCCATCTGCGTTCATCTGCGTTCAATCATTTTTTCTGTACCTTACTGGGCGTTGCTGAATCAAGATATGAATTTGTCTCACGCAAAGGCGCAAAGGCGCTAAGTTACAAAGAAAAAGGCCGGTCATTTTGCGATTTCATATTCTAATTCAGCAACGCCCCTTACTGACTTGAAAACCGCTATAACTCTCCCTCATCTCCCTCATCCCCCTCATCTCCCTCATCTCCCTCATCTCCCTCATCCCTCCTAAGCCAATGTTAAAAAGCCGGTTTGAATCAAGTAGGCTGTGTAGGTCATGAATAATTTACCGTCGATAGGTGGACAGCTAATAGGACTATCTGCTAGCGCCTTCAGGGTGTCTTGACAGCTTATGTAGGGTCTTCTAGCTTTGAGGTATAAATCGGGAATGGTGAGTTGTTCATCAGACCAGCGTTCTAGGAGGAAGGGACGCAGGGTGTATAAAGGGTTATCTACAGAAGTAGCATTTTTAATTAACTCTGCTTGCCATTCTTCGTAGGGGAGGGTTTTGATTTCATAGCCAAAAGAACGTACCCAGTCAACCAAAACACTTAAGGATACTGGTTCGGGGTGTTGTAAGTGGAAAGATTTACCTAGCGATCGCTTCTGCATAGATAGATAAACGATCGCTTTGCTGACATAATCTACAGGAGACATATCGAGCATATATTCCACTTCCGGGAAGCATCCCATTTGCAGACAACCCTTGACCATGAGATTAATGAAGTCGTGGGTATTACCGATACCTGTCTGACTGTCGCCAGCAATTAGGGGGGGTCTATGAATGGTAACAGGTAAACCGCGATCGCTCGCAATCTTCACCAACTTCTCCGCCACCCATTTAGTTTGAGAATATCCCAGGAAAATACCTTCCCAATGGCTAAAATTATCATCTTCCTTCACCACCTTACCAGCGTAAACAGGTGATTCAAACACCGCCACGCTAGAAACATAATGCACAGGCTTAACTTTAATTTGACAAGCCAATCTTAAAATTTCCTGAGTTCCCAAAACATTCGCCGCCTTCAAAGCCGAGTAAGGGAAAACATAATTTAGCAACGCACCACTATGATAAATAGTGTCAATTTCCGCCGCTAAAGTTTGGAAATTTGTGGCACTTAAACCCAACAAAGGTTCAGCCAAATCACCAATCACCGGAATAATTCTTGCTGCGTATTCATCCTGCCAAATTGCATAACCTTCCAGATTATTTTGCAATTTAGCTTTACCCGCTACAACATCAGCAGCACGTACCAAACAATAAATATCAGCCTGAGTTTGCTGTAGTAATTCTCGAATTAGGAAAGCACCTAAAAACCCAGTCGCACCAGTAACTAAAACTTTCTTAGGTTGAGTCACAGGAAAATCAACAGGAGTAGCACCACCAGGGTGAATTGTTGGGTCAAGAACTACCTCAGCTTGCAAATCCAAAACAGGCGCATCATTAGCCAAGCTAGAAGTATTAGACTCTGTATCTTGCCCCTCTGATTGTTCTTCCACTTCCTCCGCTAATCGCCCAGACAATGATTCAATCGTGGGATAATGCCACAACAACAAAGGTGATGGTTGAAAACCCAACAATTTCTCTAGTTTACTAACTAGCGTCATCGCCTGCGCCGAATCTAAACCATAACTTTCCAAATTGATAGTAGGGTCAATTTCCTCAGCATCTACCCCCAACAATTCAGCCAGGTTAGATATCATCCAAGCTTGAATATCTGCCGCACTATAAGTTTCTTTTAGACTCATCTTGAAAACTCCAAATTATTTAATTACGAACTTGGTAATATTGGCTTTAGTAGGGTGGGCATTGCCCACCATCTGCTAATTGAGAAAGTGCAAGATATTAGATAATCCAACTTGCCAAAAATATCGATATCGTTTGGTAATGGTCAATATGTTTTCACCCATTACCCCTTAATACCGAACAGGCTGATACTGACTATAGAAATCAGTAATTTGCAGCCCTTGAATTTTTAAACTTTGAATACGATATAAAAACGCCGCACCATTCATAATGTGATGAGCAACATCAACCACAAGCCGATTTTGTGGTTCTGCTAAATAAGAACCACGCACCCAGTCATTAAAACTCCCCATTGCCGGGCCGCACCAAATTTGATAATCAACTTCTCTACCTTTTTCCCCAGCACTAGACCAACGAGAAGACAACCCTAAATACCAACGAAAAATTAACGCCATTTTCAACTTAGGATTATTCACAGCCTTACCCAACTTCTCAGGATTCTTCTGTGATAAATAAGCGGCTGTTCCTTCCCAAACCTCGGCAATTGTCTTGCGAAAAACTTGTTTTTCTAACTTATCTTTTTCTGCTTGGGGAATAGCTTCAATCGAATCATAACTGCGGTATAATTCATACAACTTTTGCGCCCGCATCGCGAACATTGTACCGCGTTTGAGAACTTGTAACTTCACTCCCATTTCAAACATATCGGCGGCGGGAGCCATAATGACATCAGCCATTTCCGCCTGTGCTAATAACTTTTTAGTATGTTCACAAGCACCAGATTCAATACAAGCTTGATTCACCGAACCAGTAACAACATAAGCAGCACCCATCATAAAAGCTGCTAAAGCAGATTCCGGTGTTGCAATTCCCCCAGCCGCACCAACTCTCATAGGTTGCGGATAATGATATTTAGTTTGAATTTCATCCCGCAAAGCAATAATTGAAGGTAGCAAACAAACCAAAGGACGATTATCTGTATGTCCGCCAGAATCAGCTTCCACAGTAATATCATCCGCCATTGGCACCTTTTCCGCCAACTTCGCTTGCAACTCAGTAATTAAACCTTCTTCCAGCAATTCCTTAATAATTCTGGCTGGTGCTGGCTGCATAAATTTACTCGCAACTTCCCGGCGAGAAATTTTGGCAATGACCTTATTTTTGATTTGAATTTGATTAGCATCATTTAAACTTAAACCCGCCACCCGATAATAAACAATGTTGGGCGTTAAATCTAAAAATGCCGAAGCTTCTACCGTTGTCACCCCATATTTGAGGTACAAATCCACAGCACGGCGTTCAATCGCCATTTCGTTGGGGCTGTGAATCAAATTGAAGGCGTATGGGCCATGAGGTAAAGCTTGCTGAATACGACTAATAGCTGCTTCTAAACGTTCTGGAGGTAAACCACCCGCACCAAAGGAACCTAAAATTTTCTCTTTACCTAAAGCAATGATCATTTCTTCCGACGCAATACCGCCAGCCATTGCTCCAGTCATATAGGCAGACTTTACGCCATAAAATGAGAGAAAACTAGGGTCGCCTAACTGTTGAATTTTGATAGGTGCTAAAGATGTTAAAAGTTCTACCTGTCCTATTGCGCCAATTTCCGCCGGAGACAAATAACCGTCATTTGTGACACCGATGTTATCAGCAACCTTAACAATGTAACAAGGTTTATCTAGGGTGAGTAATTTGTTTTTTATAGCTGTGGGTTCAAAAGCTATGCAGTCTAAAGAACCCTTCCAAACTAAATTTTGATATGAGTTATGGGCAGAAAAACTCAGACCATTATCATATTTATTTATCAGCGCTTCCACAGTCGTCACAGTCGTTCCCTCGCACGATTAGCAATGAATTACTAACTTTTGGTAATCGGTAATCGGTAATTGGTAATGGGAAACAAACTATTACCTATTACCCATTACCCATTACCACCCTAAAGAAAATTAACTACTTCACTTCCTCATTCAATAAATCTTCGGCGCAAGCCATTTGTAATTGAATGATTTCACTCATCTGCTTACTAAAATCTTGTCTGGCTTTTAAGAAAGCTGTGTGATTTTGCGTAATTCGCTCATGATTTGCATTCAGCTTTTGATACTGAGCCGTATTTAACTCCAACATATGGATGATGGTTGCAAATTCGCTGTCGGTGGTGGTTGATGGGAGAAAATCTTCTGGTGTAGCTGGTGCAGTTGCAATTAACTCAGACGATTTTAATTGTTCTTCTGGCTGGAAAACGTGTTCAATGATATTTTCCGCAGAAAATTCTCCTTGAGGTACAGTTTCAGTATTAGTTGGCTGTGGTAATTTGAGTGAATTTATACTTAAAAAATCACTGGCTAGAGGAATATTATGCTGACGTTTTGCAGCCCGTTCCTTTTTAAATTTATCAGCGATTTCTTGAAACAGTTTACGGTTTTCTTCACTCAAGATTTTGCCAGTAATTGAGTCACCACCTAAAGTTATAGTCCGCAGCATAGCTTTATTTAGCTTGCTAGTTTCTGTAATTGGGCTGTAAAGTGGTGCTAAATTAACATTCACTCGATGGCTGACAAGTTTAGCTAAGGCTTTAACAAATGAAGTATGGTCATCAAGACCCCGACGATTTAGGGATACGGTAATGTGTTCTTTATCTTCCAAGATTTTATCAATCCAGCGAGAACAAACACTACCCGCACCAGCTTCCACAAATATTTTCGCACCGTCGTCGTAGATGCGGTTAACTAATTTGGGAAAATCTAATTCTTGAGATAACCCTGTGGCGATACTACGGGCGATAATCTCACTTTCTAATGTGATAGTTTGATATTCGGCAGCAGAATAGAATATTGTATCGGGAATGTTTTGTGTTGGTAAAGTATTTAATTTGACCAACTCATCAAACTCCGATCGCATGGTTTGACAATGAATCACATGGTCGAAAGGAGCCGGGAAAGCATTACACCCAATGGTTTTTATCACCCTTTGACAAGCCGCCGGTTCACCTGCTATCAATACTTCTTCTGGTGTATTAATTTGTGTCAGATAAACACGGGTTTCATTTCTCACAGCATCCCGCACCTGGACAGGACTAGCCATCAGCACATAATTAGCCCATAAATTATCACCCGAAGCTGACGCAGCTTTTGGTAAACCCCAATACTCACGCACAGCATTTTTCGGCCCGGATAACCTATCGCCAAACAAAGCCGAGGAGTTGAAGGAATTACTCCCTTCATAAAAGTTACTCCATACTCCTTGAGCAACCATCATACTAGTTTCACCCAAGCTATACCCAAACACATATTTAGGACGAACTTGAAAATCATCCCGAATGATGGTTGTTAGCAGTCTGGTGCAAAACATTTCTGCTTCAAACATGGCTAAAGAATCATTGAGTAATTTCTTCTCTAGCTGTTCTAGCTGTCTGGTAGTTAATTTACTTAAACTTCTAGGAAATACTAGCCTCTCTACATCCGCAGCACGTTTGTAAATACTCTTCACGAAGGGGTTGTCATGAAGTTTGGGAAAGAGGCGGAAAAGATGGCGACCAATACCTATATAGGAGTTCACCGCAGCCGGATAAACGTAAGCAACTTCACCCTTTTTACCCAATGGGTTGGCTGTGAAATAACTACCTACAGGTGTTTGCCAATCTGTACCTTTGTCAAAAGCTACATTAATTCCTTTGCGTGCAGATTCAATTTCTCTGAGGAGTTCTTTCTTGTTACGTCCGGTAATTGATATGGCGTAATTAGCTTGAGTTTGTTGTTGAAAACTATTGAAGGTTTGGCTAGCACTATTGGATAAACAAGCACTTTCTCCAATACTTTTTTGTAGCTGATTTAATGCTTCTAACAAACTTGTTTTGTCATTACCAGCAACAGGGAACAGATAAAAAGGCATCTGTTCCAAATACCTATTTGGACGCTCTTGTTGATTAGTTTCTTCTGAGAGAATGATATGTGCATAACTACCATCACAACCCAGTCCATTAATTGCGGCGATGCGTCGGGGAGCATTCTTACTCAGGAACCAAGGTCGAGATTCTGTCGCCACATAGAAAGGACTACCTTCAAAAGCTTGGGGTGTCTTGACACCAGACCAGTTAGGGGTGGCGGGGATGTATCTGTAGTACAGACACAAGGCTGTTTTGATTAAACTGGCAATTCCTGAAGCCACGAAGGTGTGACCAATGTTTGCTTTGACACTGCCAATAGCACAGTGCAAACCGTAACCTACTGATGGGTATGCTTGCACTAAACCAGCAATTTCGGCTTCATCTTCTTGAGGAATCCCACTAGCGCAAACTTCTACATAATTAACTTGGTCTGGCTGTACACCCGCCATTTGAAAAGCTTGCTGACAGGCTTGGTTAATGCTTGCCCCATCTAAGGTTGTGTAGGTTTGACCGATACTGATAGCATCAATTACGGCATAGATGCGATCGCCATTTTCTATCGCCACATCATGACGCTTCAGCACAACTACACCCGCACCTTCTCCTGGTGTCCAACCGTTGGCTTTTTGGTCGTAGCTTAAGGTATTAATGCCAGTATTAATCTTAGCCTCTTGACTACGTAATAATACGTTTTCAACACCACCAGCCAAATCGACTGCACCAACAACCACCGCATCCACTTCGTTAGTCATAAGTAGCATTTGTGCCACTTCCAACGCCTTGAATGCAGAACTTTCCACAGCCGTTAAGGTGAAGGAAGGCCCGGTAAAATTCCACAACGAAGAAATGCGACTCGCCATAATGTTGGCAATATAGCTTAAATACTCACCAATCTCTACTTCATGGTGAACGCTATCTTTAACGATGGTTTCCAGTTGCGAAACTTGTTCTGGCGCTAGAGTGATTTCTGCCGCATTTAAACCATCTTTAACTTGCCAAGATGAATCCCAGCGTTGTTGTAGTTGATGTACAGATAACTCCGTTTCTGTGGCGATAATAACTGCAACATTACCACCTTCGGGAATTTTCGCATCTTTCAGGGCGCGATCGGCCACAGTCAACAGTAGCAATTGTTGAGGGTTGAGTTTTTCAACTTCGTTAGGAGGAATCTTATAGGCAAGAGTATCAATATCAAACTCTTGGATATAAGCACCTATAGGCGCATTTCTATCTACTAAACCATACTCTTGCAATAAGTCTTTTTGCTCATCAATACCGTACCATCTTTTCGGCGGTAGGGAGATGAAATGCTGCTTACCTTCATAAATACTACGTTCAAACGCATCTAAGCTTTTGCACTCACCAAAGAAGGCATCCATGCCTACAATTGCGATTTTAGCTGTGTTGTTATTTTCTGTTTCCAACATCACTCTACTATTCTCAAGGTTAAAGTTTTTATAAGTTCGTAGTGAGGGCTTTAGCCCTCATTTACTAAGGGCTAAAGCCCTTACTACGAACTTATTTTTCTAAAATCAGATGGGAGTTTGTACCACCAAAACCAAAAGCACTTAACGCCGCGTATTTAGTTGAATTATTTTGCGGCCATTTTGTTCGACTACGCACAATATTTTTGGCAGAAATCACATGATTTTCCGAACTTATGGGATCATTTACGTTAATAGTCGGCGGAATCTCACCATGATTCATACTGTAAATTGCTTTTGTCAAACTCACCATTCCCGCAGCTACTAATAAATGACCCACATTAGCTTTAGCTGAACCTACTAACGGTTTTGCTTGATGTTTGCCAAAAAAGGTTTCTATCGATTCAAGTTCAGTAGTATCTCCCAGTAAAGTACCAGTAGCGTGACATTCCATATAATCGATAGCTTTGGGGCTGAGTTGGGCTTCTTGATAAGCACGTTCAAAAGCTAGAACTTGCCCTTTTGTATTAGGACTGAGTAAATGCTTACCTTTACCATCATTAGAAAGCCCATTACCGCAAACCGTCGCCAAAATTTTATCTCCATCTCTAACGGCATCACTGTAACGTTTTAACATTACCATTCCGATACCTTCGGAAGTAATTAAACCCCTTGATGCCTTATCTAGAGGTGAACTGATAGCGTTTTCTGGATAGCCTTGAACACCAGAGAACAACATCCGCAAATATAGAGGATCTGAACAACTGATAGCACCAGCTAACATGACATCAGCTTTGCGCGTCCAGAGGTAGTGAGATGCTAACTTAATAGAGTAGAAGGCAGAAGAACAAGCAGCATCTATACACATATGAATACGTGATAGAGAAAAAGCCTTAGCTATTAACGCAGCTGGTAAACCACATATCATGGCATTGTGTGTAGCTGGTTTAGTAGCTGTGGGTAAAGCCGCTAGATGGAAATCTTGATTTTGTAAAAGTTCTGCAACAGCCGGTTGGATAGTTTGACGATAAATTGGTGCAATGAGTTGATTAGAAAGCTTTGTGGGGAAAGCTAGGGTTCCTAAAATTACTCCACATTTAGAAAGAACCTCTTTATTTCCCCAATAACCACTATGTACAATTGCTTGTTTAGCAGCGTATAGTGACCATTTGCAGGTGTTATCTAAGCTTTCCACATATTCTGATGGCAGATTGTATTCACCGGCATCAAATTTAAAATTGCGAATAAACCCACCTTTGAGGAAGTAAAATTTTTCCGGCTTGCCTTTTACAGGGTCGTAAAATATTGTGGGATCTACACCTAATTCTTCGACAGTTACAGATGATGTCGAATCTTTTTGTTCGGTGATATTTTGCCAAAATTGCTCAGGATTGTTAGCATCAGGAAAGAGGCAAGATAACCCAATGATGGCGATTTTTTCCACTACTAATTTCCTCGTTAGGGTATAACGAATTACTACTTATTGGATTTACGCTATTCCCCTCTGTGTCTTCGTGTCTCTGTGGTGAAATAAGATGTTTCTAAACGACAGAGGCACAGAGGCACAGAGAATTAATTAGGATGGATTTACAGTTATTCGCAGACGAGCAAGGATGTAAGGCTGATTAATATCGGCCTACTATAGCAATCCTAATTTATTTAGGATGTTTTGCGAGGTTTGTTTTAAGAATTGGGGAGTGTCAGTGAACAGTTATCAGTGAACAGTGAACAGTTATCAAACGTATAGTAGGCTACTTATACCATTCCACTGATAACTGTCAACTGTCAACTGTTACTTTGGTTTGTGTAGATTCATCGGTGCAATAATTGCTTTCGCGGCTAGGATGCGTGAATAAAGTTTGCCTTCGTTGTCGTGGAGGAGGAAGTTGGCGGTTACGCCTGTGGCGGTTTTGTTGATAATTTCACAAGACACGTAGAAGGGTTCATCACAAGGGATGGGTCTAAATTGATCTGATTGGGTTAACTGTCCGGGTAAGCATACTTCTTGATGCACATGGCTTAACCATAACCACAAAGGTTGTGTACTTAAATCGGTGGAGTAGGGATTGTACCATCTGACAGGGAATTGTCCTTGGACTTCTTCGGGGATTTTAGCCCAGAAGCATTCGACTGTGATTTTCTCAGAGTTAATGTTCAAGACTCTGGTGATTTTTTGAAATGCAGGGCCGTGAAATAATGTGGAATCTCCATTTTGATAAAAGTCTTTACCAGTTGTGCTGATAATGTTATCTTCTTTGAGATTTATACCTTCGTAAATTGGCGCTTCTGGCGACTTTTGCACGATGGTAACATGAGCGCTGAAGTGATAATGGGTTTTACCTTGGGGAGTTTTACTGTAAATTGTGGTCTGAAATTCAACAGACTCAGAACCATGTTTGGCGAGTTCTTGTATTTCTAAAATATGTTCGCTGGCTAGAACATGATTGAAGGTGATACCCTTCAAAACTTTAAAGTCTTTGCAACTGTAATATTTGTAACCTGGATAACGTTCTTCGCAAGCGTTAATCATCCAAGACATGGCACAGGTGGCTGGAAGGACGGCTGTACCTGCAATTACGTGGTCATGTAGGAAGGGGTTGGCCTCTAGTGTGAGACGGCGACGCAGGCGATAGCTACGTAGTTGCGGATCTAGGGGTGTGGGTGGGGGGATGATGGGGCTACCAATTACCACTTGGGTAGAATCTCGGTGGCTGGGATGCAGTTCGTTAACCAACATTTTTGTCCCCACATCCACAGGGATGATATCAATTCCTCGTTCCGCAAAGGCTTTCTTGAGTTCTGGTGTTACCATTCCACTGTCCCAACCGCCCCAGTTGATGGCGACTACGTGACAATGGGGATTGTTTTGCTTGATGAGATGGGCAGATTTGTTGAGGATTTCATTGGCGATCGCATAATCTGATTGTCCAATATTCCCATAAAACCCAGCCACGGAGGAAAACAACACCAAATGCTGCAATTGTTTGGCATCAATGCAAGTCAGTAAATTCTCTAACCCTTGCACCTTAGCTGTATAAACTTTTTCAAAATCCTGGTCTGTCTTCTTCTCAATCAACTTATCAGCTAGATTACCCGCACCGTGAATTATCCCGGTAATAGTTCCCACCCGTGCAGACACAGCCGCTAACTTTTGCTGTAACTGAGTAACATCAGTCACATCAACATCAAGATATTCTACCTGGGAACCTGTAGCGGCGATCGCTGCCAAAGTCGCTTTAATTTCTCGACTAGAAACAATCTTCTGATAAATCTTCTGCACCGCCATCGGCGTAGGCTTCTCACCTTGACTGAGGAGATGCTGCATAATTGCTTTTTTTAAAGCCGACTCCTCAACACAGTCACGAGCAAATTCCGGCTCTTCCATCACTTCCGACCGACCGAGGAGAATAAATGTACAAGGCTGGTGCTTTGCCAATTCAATTACACACTGCGCTGTAATTCCCTTAGCACCACCACTTACAACAAAAACCGAACGAACCAGAGTCAATGTAGCCATATTATCAAACACTTAAATATTATACTTGCGAAAATCTTTGCGCCCTTCCTTCTTTGCGCCTTTGCGCCTTTGCGTGAGGTAATGAGAGTATTTTTTTCAACGCAGAAGAACGCAAAGGTTAGCACAGAGTTAATTACTCAAAAGAACTGACGAGAGTGAAGCGTCCTTGAGAATTGTGGGCGACTTCAGTGATGTAGAGGTTAGGATCGAAGAGTTCCTCAACTATATGTTGTGCTGACTGTTGAGGGTTGAGGGTGGGGCTGAGGTCAATTCCTCTGGTGAATACATTCGCCCATTCCCATCTCAACGTCTTGACTAGTCCAAATAAACCACCTGCGATCGCACCAAAGTTGGTGTTATGCTCAAATCCAAAGGCTCCATCTAACCGGGTAACAGTGCAGAAACAACTGCGATCGTAACGTCCTGCTTCGGTGAGAGATTTCTTCAAGTGTTTCGCCATGAAGAATACGTGCTTGACAATTTCTTTTTCTTGTGGTATGTACAACCCTTGATTTTGGAATGTAGGGTGGATGTGGATAAAAGCGCCGATTGAGCCGTAGTTGGTAGCGATCGCAGATAATTTGTATTGGAGTAGTTCTTCGCTCATATCTGCGAGGGTGACGCGGTTGACGCTGGCGGGTAATGGTGATTCTTGGGAGACTAAGGATTGGGGGAAGCTTAAGACTACCACTTTCCAACCGCGTTCTGTGAGGGACTGGGCTACTTGGGAGGTGGTGAGGGAACCATCATCGGTAATTAAACAGATGTGTCCCTCTGGTAAAGAAAAGTCCAAGCTATCCGGTGCGGGGAGGTATTTGAGTTTGGCTGGACGGCGTTGGACGTTCTCAATTATGCGGACAGGCTCCCACTCGCGCTTAGGCTGAGACTTTTTTTTTTCACCTCCCACCAGCTTTTGCAGGTAGTCTACAATTTGACCGATGGTGCGGAGGTCGCCTAATTCTTCGATGTTGGGTTTGGGTAGATTGGGGTATGCTTCTTGCATTGCGCCCAGAATTTCTACCCGTTTGATGGAGTCGATACCCAAGTCGGCTTCCATGTCCATATCTAGTTCCAGCATTTCTACTGGGTAGCCAGTTTTTTCACTGGTAATGTTGAGCAGGGTTTGCGCCAAGTCTGCGTAATCTGAGGTGTCTACAGCTTCCGGTGCAGGAGTTGCAGGAATAACTACAACTTCAGGTGTAGGTATAGTTGCAGTGACTACGGGCGCTACCATCTCGGCTGCTTGTTGCGCTTGTTGAATTGCAACTTCTACGGTGTGGCTGATAGCGGCGTTAGCTTGCAAGTAATCAACAATTTGCCCGATGGTGCGTTTTTCTGCTAGTTCTTCTAAGTTGGGCTTGGGTAGGTCGGGATACAATTCTTGTAATCCACCTAAGATTTCTACCCGTTTGATGGAGTCAATACCCAAGTCCGCCTCCATGTCCATTTCCATTTCCAGCATTTCCACCGGGTAGCCAGTTTTATCGCTGATAATTGTCAGGAGGTTTTTACCCAAGTCAGCAACATTAATTGCTGGTGCTACAGGTGCGGGGGTAACTTCAATAACTTGCTTGACTACGGGTGCAACTACAGGTGCTTCCACTACTGGCTCAACGGTGGAGATAACAGAAGCGGGTGCGGGTGCTTCAACTACAGGTTCAGCTTGAATTTGCCAAGCTGTAGGTGCGCTTGTTACGGGTGCATCAACGATGCTGAAGTTATTTTTGACGACAGACTCAGGTTGAGGTGCGACGGGGGTGGGAGTTACAGGCGTTGCAATTACGGGTGTTTCGATAGTGAAAGCGGGAACTTCCTTAACTGGTGTTTCGCTTACTGGTGCATTCACCTGAGCAGACAACACTGTAGAATATTGTTGTTGAATCAGTTCAAAGAAATTTCTGGCGTATGCTACCTGTTCCTGAAGGTATTTTTCATGGATGCGGAGGGTTTCACCTTGTTGAGAGTGAAACTGCATCATGCTGCGCTCTAAGCTTTCCATCACAACTAGCTTTAGCTGGGCAGCTTCTTGAGAAGATTTGGCGTTAGCAAACAGGGCATTTTGTTGGTGCATCAGTTGGAAGAAGGCTTTGGTATATTCCATCTGATGGTTGAGGTAAGTACCATGAACTTGTAAGTTCTCAGTTTGGTTTTGCTGGAACTTGGTCATCAGGTACTCTAAGCTTTCTAGCACTCGCTTGTAGTTATCCAGTTTTTCTGGTGTTTGCATTGTCTTTTCTTCGGCTAGTTGGGGTGAAACGATCGCAGAGTTCATTTCAGGTTTGGGATTGGTAAATTTTTCTAATTTGGGTAGTTCGGTGAGTTTGTGGTGTCCGTTACCGTTGGTTTCTTTGGGGACTGGGGACTGGGGACTGGGGACTGGGGAGGAGGAAATTTTGAAGCCGTCGTTTAACGCATCTTCCCAAGCTTTTTTGCTCTTGTCGGAGACATAGTTGATACCCCGTAAGGTGACATTCAGACCTTTCTTTTTCTCGGCTGGGGGTAGTGCTGGTGGGGCTTGGTATGGGTCGAGATTTTTCAACTGCATACCTAGCACACGCATTTGTACGACTGCTTCCCGCAGAGAGCGATCGCTATTTTTCTGGGTGCTGGGGTTCAAGGATATGGTAGTGTGGGGGCGATCGCCTAAAATATCTTTCACCAAGTTGGTAAGAATGCGCTTCGGCCCAAATTCTACGAAACAAGTACCGCCAGCAGCGTAGATATTTTCAATCTCCTGCTTAAACAACACCGAGTTAGCTAGGTGAGTTTCGAGGATTTTTTGAATCGCTTGGGGGTCTTTGGGGTAGGCTTTACCTGTAACATTGGTGAATACAGGAATTTTCGGCTCTTGGAATTGTACTGATTTTGTGGCGATCGCAAATGATTTCTGCGCGAAAGCAATCAGAGAGGTGTGGAAAGCGGCGGAAACTGGTAACTGTACAGCCGCATAACCATGACTTTGTAAAGCTTGACGCACTTTCGCAATTTCGGCGGTCGGCCCTGCCAAAACCACCTGGGTGGGAGAATTGTAATTAGCGATGCTAACTTGGGGAAACTGCTTAATGATAGGTTCAATTTTGTTGATGTCTTCCTTCACCGCCAACATTGTCCCCGCATCATGGTCTGGGTCTTCTGGCGCAGCCATTGCTTGACCCCTAGCTTTCACCAGATACATATAATCTGCGTCACTCAACACACCCGCCGCCCACAGTGCAGTAATTTCGCCAAAGCTGTGTCCAGCTACAAAGTCAGACTTAAATCCAGCTTGTTTGAGGATAGCGTACAGCCCCGCACTAAACGCCCCAATCGCTGGCTGTGCATATTCTGTGCGTTGCAATGCAGCAACTTGAGCATTTTTCTCTGCTTCCGAGAACACAGGGTTGGGGAAAACAATCTCTGACAGAGGGCGTAAGTTATCTTTGAGTAACAACCCATCCATATAACCGAACAGACGACGCAGAATGGGGAAGTTCATCACCAGTTCCTTACCCATTTCTAGGTATTGGGAACCTTGACCAGAGAACAGTGAGACAACCTTACCACCTAATTCCCACCCAGAGGCGCGATAATAAATACCTTGGGGATGTTCCCAGTTAGCCGCACCAGCCTTATGCTTGAGCCAGTCGATGCTGGTTTGGAGGAATTTGCAAGCTTCTGGTAAATTCTCCGCCACAAAACCCACTCTCGCCGCATTCACAGGAATTTCTCCCGCTTGACTCAGTTCTTGCAGCAATTGCGAGTAATGTCTATCACCAGCTTCTGATTGCAACTTACCCAGAACTTCCTCACATTGCTTGAGGAGTTCCCCAGGGTTGGATGCAAACAGTAAGATTTCCTGGGGTGTGCTGTGTAAACGGTAGGGACGGTTTTGTTCTGCTTCGTACTCTTCCAAAACTACGTGGTAGTTCGTCCCACCGAAACCAAAGGAACTTACCCCAGCGCGTCTTGGTGCTTCCCCTTCCGCCCGAATCCAAGGTCTAGTTTCGGTGTTAAGATAGAAAGCAGATTCTTCAATTTTCAGCTTAGGATTAGGCTCGGTAATATTAATTGTTGCTGGTAATACTTTATGATGCAGTGCCAAGGCTGTTTTAATTAGACTTGCTGCACCCGCAGCCGCTTTGGTGTGACCAATTTGGGATTTTACACTACCTAAAGCGATATGCTGCTTTTTGTTGTCCTGTTCAGCAAAGAAATCTCTTAAAGAACTGAACTCGGTGGGGTCGCCAGCCATTGTCCCTGTACCGTGGGCTTCCATCAGACCGACGGTAGCGGGAGAGAAACCTGCATCTTCGTAAGCGCGGCGGAGGGCGTTGACTTGTCCTTCCTTCCGGGGCGCATATATACTCTTGTAGCGTCCATCGCTGGAAGTACCAATACCTTTGATGACTGCATAAATGCGATCGCCATCTCGTTCTGCATCTTCCAAACGCTTCAACACCAGCATACAGATACCTTCCCCCAGCATCATCCCATCAGATTTAGCATCGAAGGGTTTGACGTTCTCGCTAGGAGATACGGCTGGGGTTTTGCTAAAGGAGATGTAAGCCATGATGGTGTTATCTGTATCCACACCCCCAGTTAGCATCATGTCGGCGCGATGTTCCACTAATTCGCTAATCGCCATTTTCAACGCACCAAAGGAACTAGCACAAGCCGCATCCACAACGCAGTTCATCCCGCCAAAGTTCAAGCGGTTGGCGATACGTCCGGCGACAACGTTAGCTAACATCCCAGGGAAGGCGTTCTCATCCCACTTGACGTAAGCGCTTTTGATTTTATCAACGATTTTCTTGGTGTCTTCGTCAGAAAGTCCACTGCTTTTGAGAACTTTTTCCCACACTGGATATTCCAACCTTGCAGACAATGGCATACCCAATTGTTTCGCCATCGCCACACCTAATATTACACCCACAAACTCGCGGTTAAATTCACGAGATTCGCCATAACCTGCATCTTCCATCGCTTCTTTCGCAACTACTAAACTTAATAGTTGGGAAACGTCTGTTACTTCCAAAATGCTAGGAGGAATACCAAATTCCATTGGGTTAAAATCAACCTCTGGAATAAACCCGCCGCGTTTACAATAGGTTTTATCCTCCGGTGTTCTGGGGTTGGGGTCGTAATAATCTTCCACACTCCAGTGGGTGTCAGGAACATCAGTAATACAATCAATTTTATTAACTATGTTTTGCCAATACTGCCGTAAATTTCTCGCTTCTGGTAGTAGGGAGGCCATACCAATGATGGCTATAGGATTATGTTGTAGTTGTCTGTTAATTTTGTTAATGGACATGGGTTTTTCTGATTTCATTTTTTTTTCCTCAATACACCTCAACAAAGCCTTTTCGCAGTTATTTATTTGGGCTTCTAACTCCGCTAAGGCAGTATCAATTGGATTAGCAGCCATAGGACATATACTGTTCTGGAGTACTGTGGATATTGCAGCTACAGTAATTTCTGTTGCTCAGTTAAAATAAGCGCAAGTTAGCAACTACCTATCCTATGTGCGTTTCTAGGTCAGGCTAAATGCTGGTAATACCAATTCAAAATTCAAAATTAAGGAATTTTGAATTGGTCTAGATGTAAGGAAGTGAGGGTGTAGGGTAAAAGATTTATGTAACATACACCCCTACACCCCTATACCCCTATACCCTTAATCAAAAGATGTTATCCAACATTTGATTCGTGATATTGTGGTAATAGGTCAATAACGTTGTTGAAACTGGTAAAATAATCTTGGAGAGCGATCGCAGCTTGACCAGTAAATTCTATCCATTCATGATGGTAGAGGTTTTGAGCAATTGCATCCCTGTGGGACGATGGAAACTGAGGAGTAGCTATTAAAACAGAAACGCTATTTTCTCCCAAACTATTTTCATTATCTAGCTTCACCGCAGCCACGTAGCTGGTATTAATGACAACGTTCTGTATCTTAATGAATGCCATAGCTAGTTTCAGCGTCCAAGATAATATATTTTATGGGATTTAACCCGCAAAAGTTGACAAGTTCGTTACAGAAGAAACATCACCTTTACTCCGAAACCACACCGATAATTTGCACAATTGCCTAACCATATAAAAGGTGATGGTGATGCAGTGTTTTGAAGGCAGAAGGCAGAAGGCAGAAAGTTGGGTATGCTTTCAACTTAATAGTTATTTCTTTCATGCTCTATTGTGTTTAGTTGTTGCTGTTACACGCAGGATTAAATAACTAAATTGCCTTGCCTCTTATAAGAATTGAATTAATACAAACAATAGCATAGTTCATAGAAACTAAATCATTTCATTAAACTATTTTTATAAAAAAAATAGTTGTTTGTTGATGAGTGATTAAGATTAACCATAGTCTAATAGTATAACTAATCACTATAAGTTAATAGTAGGTAAGTAGCCCGCTCAAGGCTGTAAGCATAGCTAGATATGGATGCAAAAGGCATTCAAGTTATTTACGTTAACAGTAGTCAATGTACAAGCAAATAGATTTAATTACTAGGCTGCGAAAATTTCCTATTCAGGATAATCTCACAACCAAAGCCATCATTTTGATGATTTTTTAATATAAACGACTTAGCATAACCAAGAAGTAGCTATCCAGCAAATAATTATTTTATATATTGTGCATATTAAACAAATAATCCCTTTGTGATGAATTCTCAAAATTCATAGTCAGATAAATTAGCGTCTGACAAACAAGTTACAGAAGAATTTGACAGGTGACAGGTGACAGGTGACAGGTGACAGGTGACAGTTGACAGTTGACAGTTGACAGTTGACAGTTAAGAGTTATCATTAGTTTCTTTCCCCTTTCCCCTTCCCCTTTCCCCTTTCCCCTTTCCCCCTCCTTAATACCTATTGAGTTTTTGTGCTTGTTTATTTGTCCATTTTTGCCATCTACCAAGTCCGTGACGAACTAATCCTGAATTGCTGTCACCAATAAAACAAATTCTTCCCATTCTTTCACAACTAACTAAAATTTCACCATTTCCCATAAAAGGAGCAATCACAAAATGATGAGGATTGCTGTACAAATTGAGCAAATAATTCACAATTCCTTCAATTTCTCCAATATTTATGGCTGTTTGGGGTTTAGCTATTTCTTGATGAGAGAAAATTCCTACATAAAAATTGCCTAGTAATAATTCATATTGAAATGGCATTTGACTACGCTGATAAAATTCATAAATATTACCCTCAGAACGGATGACAGCGACAACTTTGGCTTCATCAACTAAGTAATCATGTTCCCAGGTAGAGGAAAGGGTAGCGATCGCCAGCGCCGCATCAGAAGGTAACATATTTCTAAACTCGGATTTATTAGCTGTATCACCGCAATATACAAGGTGTCTGCCTAATATCCATTCATCACCAGTTTGCACAGCGATTTCATTACTTACTAATGGTTTTGCTTGGCGTTGAATTTTCTTGGCGGCTAACTTCGCTTCCTTTTGGGCGATCGCACTTTTGTAAGCTAGTATCTGAGCAGTTTTATGCTTAACCTCAAACTCCTCTACCAGTTTTGCTTGGCGTTGTGCTTCTGCTTGATCTCCCCTGGCTAGGGCTAACTCGCAGTCCTGTTGCGCCTTCTGTGCCAAATTTCGCTCCTGCGTTCCCGCCCTAGCTATCTGCAATAATGCTGTGGGGCTATCCGCAACGGGCGTACCTTTAATTAACTGTTTGACTTCTGGGTGAATACTTTTGGCAATTTGCTTACCATGTTGGAAGGTACGTTCTGAGTAACCAGCTTCTCTGGCTAACTCCAACGTCCTCTTCGGAGGTGGTGTAATGGTTTCACTACCTTTTAAGGTATGTTGATTATCCCCAACCTTCGCCCGCAAGCCCATACGTTCCAGAATTTGGTCACGTTCTAACCATAATTCTGAGCGTTCCAAAGGTTCTAACTCATTGCGAATCAAATTTTCATCAATTTCGGCTAACCTGGCTTGGTCAGCATCTTGATAATTGATAATGCGACATTCAATCACTTCTAACCCCAACAGCTTGCAAGCCGTCAGTCGGTGCAGTCCAGCGATGAGAGTTAGTTGCTGGTCTACCGTAATAGGATTTAATAGACCATTAGCTTTGATCGACTCTTTTAATTCATCAACTTTATCACCCTTGACCGGACGGCGGTTGCGACCGATTTTTATTTGGTCTATGGGTACTATAGGCATAGTGAGTATTGTTCAATGCGTCCGATGCAAATACTTAAGACTACGACTAAGATACAGCTGATAAGTTTCTTTATTATGTGGAAATGATGATTTTATCGGCAAAAATTATGAGAATGTCTTATAGCACACAACTTGGGCAAGAACAATGCGTCGATAATACAGTGGTCAATAGAGAAGTATAGGTAGAGTTTTTTCAACGCAGAGGCAATTAACTGAAGTTGGCGCTGAGGGATGCGGAGGGGAGATTTGAGAAAGTGAGGTGAGGAAGTCCCTAGAGCGTGGTTTCAGTAAGCATGGCTGTAGTTATATAGATTAGGAAGTTTTGAGGCTGTGAATGTCACTAAGAATAATGTTGTAGCAGTAGCCACATAGGTTAAGGACATGGATAAATCATCAAATCCTTTTAGCAAGAAGTTTAAACGCCTGTCCCCTGCTATATAAGAAAAGAGTTTTTGGTGAGTTGCGGATGAATGTGTAGCAGTTTACCAAACAAACTACCTTGGCTATTTTCTAGCTAGTCACAATTATAATTTGGAATGAAAATATGGCAGTAAATAAAGAACGCCAATTATTCATGAAACCCGATAATCGGTGGCGGTTAATTTTGGCTGCTTCTGCGGTATTGGCAACAGGACTAATATCCTTTTATACTTTGTCACCAAATAAGCTGCGATCGCCAGTTCCTGTTCGGGATGAGAAATCTACTAAAGTGGCTCCCGCAAAAGTTGCTGTCACTGCTTTGGGACGTTTGCAACCAGAAGGAGAAATCACTACCTTATCTGCTCCCAGTTCTACCAACGGTATTCGAGTGGAAAGGTTGTTAGTCAAGGAAGGAGAGGAGGTACAAGCAGGACAAGTACTAGCCTATCTCGAAGATTATAACCGTGCTAATTCCGCATTACAACAGGCTTTGGATAAACTGCAAATTTCCAAAGTTAAATTAGCACAAGTCAAAGCTGGGCCTAAATCTGGAGACATCGAAGCTCAAAAAGCGACAGTTGCTAATTTACAGTCTCAATTAAAAGGCGAAGTAGCCACCCAACAAGCAACAATCGACCGTATCCAAGCCGAACTGACTAACGCTCAAACTGAAAATGAGCGCTATCAAAAATTATTTAAAGAAGGTGCTGTTTCTGCCTCCGTAGCGGATACTAAAGCTCTACAAGTCAAAACTGTAGAACAACAGTTAGTAGAAGCCCAAGCCGCTCTCAGCCGTTCTCAGAACACTCTTGCTAACCAAATTAAAGAAGCTAACGCCAAACTGAGTAGCGTGAAAGAGGTGCGGTCTGTAGATGTAGATTTAGCACAAATGGAAGTCAAAAGTGCTGTAACTGCTGTTCAACAAGCCAAAGCCGACCTCGAACTCAGTTACATCAAAGCTCCCAGAGATGGCAGAATCTTAAAAATTCACGCCAAAACAGGCGAAGTTATCCCTAGTAATGGATTTGCTGACATCGGTAAAACATCGCAGATGTATGTAATTGCCGAAGTTTATCAAACAGATATTCAAAATGTACGTGTAGGTCAAAAAGCCACTATTACCAGCACCGCATTTGCTGGTAGATTGCCAGGAACAGTCAGAATTATAGGTTGGCAAGTCGATAAACAAAGCATCTTCAGCCTTAATCCCAGATCCGATACAGACCGCCGTATAGTTGAAGTCAAAATTTCTATCGATAACCCCGCAGATAGCGAACGAGTAGCACGTTTGACCAACCTGCAAGTTGATGTAGCGATTCAAATTTAGTCATTGGTAATTGGTAATTGGTAATTGGTAATTGCCAACTGTCAACTGCCAACTGACAACTGACAACTGACAACTAACAACTGACAAAATCAATATGAATTTTAAAATACCTTTGGCCTGGCTACAGTTAGCCCAGCAAAGAATACGTTTTCTTGTAGCTGTAGCTGGCATTGCTTTTATTGTCTTGCTGATGTTTGTGCAACTTGGTTTCCAAGATGCACTTTACTCTAGTGCTACCGCAGTCCACCAGAAACTACGCGGTGACTTATTTTTAGTCAGTTCCCAATATAAATCTTTGACCTCAAGTCAAAGCTTTTCTCGAACTCGATTATACCAATCTTTAGGGTTTGACGGGGTAGAATCTGTTAATCCTATGTATTTACAGTTTGCTAAATTAAAAAATCCCGAAACTGGGGAAAAATATTCAATTTATGTGATTGGCTTCGACCCAGGACAATCATTAATGAATATCCCAGAAGTTGAGCAGAATTTAGATAAACTGAAAATTCCTGATGTCATGCTTTTTGACAGAGATTCACGCCCAGAATTTGGCCCCATCGCTGCCAATTTTGACAAAGGAGATACAGAACAGACGATTGAAATCTTTCCTTTTGATGCCCCTATTGGCTATAAGGTCAGAGTCGGCGGTTTATTCAGTTTAGGTCCTTCCTTTGGTGTGGATGGAAACTTAATTGTTAGTGATTCAACCTTCTTGCGGATCAATCCTAATACCCGCCCAGCAGAAAGAATTGATATTGGCGCAATTACACTCAATCCTAATGCTGATAAAGAAAAAGTTGCCGCAAATTTGGAAGCTAATTTACCTAATGATGTGAGGGTTTTTACTCGCAAAGGCTTTATTGACTTTGAAAAACAATATTGGTCTGCTAGAACGCCCATTGGTTTTATTTTGAACTTAATGTTGACGATGGCTTCAGTTGTGGGTGTAGTAATTGTATATCAAATTCTCTACAGTAATATTGCTACTCAATTTATTGCCTATGCAACGTTAAAAGCAATTGGTTATCCCAATACTTATTTATTAAACGTAGTTTTTCAACAAGCTTTAATCTTGGCATTATTAGCTTATATTCCAGGGTTTATAGTGTCTGTAGGCTTATATGATTTTGCAATGCAATCTACAAAACTACCAATTGTTATGACTATAAATAATGCCCTTATTGTCTTTATATCGGCAGTATTAATGTGCATTACTTCCGGTGCATTGGCTATTAACAAATTACGTTCCGCCGACCCGGCTGATATCTTTTAGGGATTGGGGACTGGGGGGAGCAGAGGAGCAGGAGAGCAGAGGAGCAACCCACCCCTAACCCCTCCCAGGAGGGGAAAGGAGCAGAGGAGAATAACTGTCACCTGTCACCTGTCAACTGTCAACTGACAACTGATAACTGACAACTGATTAAACTTTAGTAAATCAATAAACCTGCATGATGAATTTGCAAAATAAGACTCTGCTGATTACTGGGATTGATGAATTTATTGGTTGGCGTGCGGCTGAGTTAGCGATCGCCAAAGGTATAAAAGTGCGTGGGTTGCAAAGTTCTAGCAATCAAGAAAAGGCACAGAAATTAGGTGCTGAAGTGATTGTTGGTAGTATTACTGATGCAGCGATCGCTCAAAAGGCTTGTCAAGGAGTAGACATTGTTCTTCACACCGCACAATTGACCGAAGAAGCAGGCCCTATCCAGAATTTTCGCTCAATCAATGTCGCTGGTGCAGTGAATATAGCCAAAGCTGCTAAAACTGCTGGTGTGAAAAGCTTCGTGCATCTTTCTAGCGTCATGGTTTATGGGTTTAATTATAGCGATCGCATCACCGAAACCGGGCCACTTTCCGCCGATAATAATCCCTACTGCCAAACTAAAATCGAAGCTGAAGCCGAACTCTTACCCTTAAACTCTCCCCCTGATTTTGGTCTAATTATCATTCGCGCCGGCGACGTTTACGGCCCTGGAAGTATTCCTTGGATAGTCAGACCTTTACTGATGATGCGGCAAAAATTATTTGCTTATGCCAACGACGGTCAAGGAATCTTCAATCATCTTTACATAGACAACCTCATTGATGCCATCTTTTTAGCATTAGAAAAAGAGGCTTACGGTGAAATATTTAATATCACCGACGGCGAACAAACCACCTGGAAAGAATACTTCATGCGCCTAGCCGCAATGGAAGGTTCACCCGCGCCGATGTCTATCCCAAAAGATGAAATGAAATTGTTTCTAAAACTACGAAATCAAGGACAAAAACTATTTCGTAAAAAAGCAGACATTCTTCCAGAATCAGTAGATTTTATGACTCGTCCTCATGCTTATTCTATTGCCAAAGCACAAACATTGCTTGACTTTAAACCAAAAATAGACCTAGAAGAAGGTCTACGTCAAACAAAAGCATGGGTGCAGAAAACAGATATTCAAAAGCTAGTTAAATAGCTAAATTTCTCGTGCCTTGGTTGTAGAAATATAGAACCACAGAGACGCAGAGGCACAGAGAAAAGATGGATTTTGTACTCTGTGTCTTCATACCTCTGTGGTTTAAATTCCCAAACAATCCTCTAAGGAGTGCCATTTTATGATGAGAATTTCTCAGTTGCGTCATCTTTTATTAGCATCTTTGTTGAGCTTAGGCTGTATCAGTGCAGTCAATGCAGAACCTACAACTAAGTTAACAGTTGTAGTCAACGGTATCCGCCATCAAAAAGGCGAGATTTGCTTTCGAGTTTACGCCAACGAGAAAGGATTTCCCATGAGTGATACCAGTGAAGTCCAAAGTGGCTGTAAAAAAATTACAGGCAAATCTGTTACCAAGAGCTTTTATGGCTTAAAACCAGGTAAATATGCTGTAGCGATCGTCGATGACCAAAACGCCAATCACAAATTAGATACAGACTTCTTCGGTATTCCCAAAGAAGGTTTTGGAATTTCCAATAACCCCACCGTATCTATTCAAACAGGATCACCAAAATTTAACAAGTCAAGTTTTACAGTTAACAAGAACACTACCATCAACATTTCCGTCAAATACTCACTTGATCCGTAAATAATGGTAGGTGACAGGTGACAGTTGACAGTTAACAGTTGACAGTTAACAGTTGACAGTTGACAGTTGACAGTTGTTACTCTCCCCTACTCCCTCATTTCCCTATTCCCCTCCTGGGAGGGGTTAGGGGTGGGTTTCCCTCATCTCCCTCATCTCCCTCATCTCCATCATCTCCCTCATCTCCCCCCACTCCCTCATCTCCCTCATCTCCCCCATCTCCCCCCACTCCCTCATCTCCCTCACCTCCCTACTTTCCACTCCCGGAGATATAAATGTCATGAAAGAGTTGGCAATATTTTTGTCTAAATCTTTGCTGGGGTGGTTAGTTATTCAGGTATGCTTGTCTTTGATATTTCTGTTTTATTTACGGACATCGCGCCCCACAAAATCATCTGATGACCAACTACCCAAAGCGGCGGTAATTCTTTGCCTGCGAGGAGCCGATCCTTCTTTACCCAAATGTATAGAAGCGCTACTACAACAGGACTACCCAGAGTACGATTTAAAACTGATTGTTGATAGTCAAAATGACCCAGCTTGGCACATTGCCCATTACACTATCAACAAATTGGGTAAAACTAACGTTCAAATCAGCCATTTACAGATTATTCGCCACAACTGTAGTCTTAAATGCAGTTCTTTAATTCAAGGTATTTCCGATTTAGATGACTCTTATCAGGTAGTTGCTTTAGTAGATGCAGATACTATCGCTCATCCCAACTGGTTACGGGAATTAGTTAGTCCTTTAGCTGATGCCAAAATTGGGGCGACTACAGGTCATCGTTGGTATCTACCCAGCAGTAATTATTGGGGTTCTTTGGTACGTTACACGGGTAACATATCTGCGGTTGTGCAGATGTACCTATTCGGTATTCCTTGGGGTGGAACTTTAGCGATAAAAACTGAGGTACTGCGCCAAACGGAGCTACTGGAAAAGTGGGCGCAAGCCTTTGGTGAAGATTTGATGATGCACAATGTGCTGAAAAAGCAGGGTTTGCGAGTAAAGTTTGTACCTTCGCTGATTATGGTCAATCGTGAAGAGTGCGATTTATTGGGCATCATTGAATATCTTCAGCGCCTCATTCTCTATTCTCGGCTTTATCATCCCCGTTGGCTGGCTATAGTAAGTGAAGCTGTTTCTAGTATTTTGTTCCCCTCTTTAGCAATTTTGTTATTTCTGTGGTCTTTGGGTGATGCTCAATGGGATGTGGCAGGTTTATTGCTGCAATCATACAGCATCTACACTTTCGGATTACTCTTACTAATGCTGATGATGCAGTTAGGAGTACAACCTATAATTCGCGCTCAAGGTCAACGAACAACGAAGTTATCAATTGCAACTGTGGGTAAGTTGTTGTTAGCAATTCCCCTAACGCAGTGGGTATATGGGTTAGCGATGGTGTCTTCTTTCTGGATATCAACAGTTAAATGGCGGGGTATTATCTACCGAATTTATAACCCGTGGAATATCAGGCTAGTTGAGTATCATCCTTACGATTTTTTGGATCAACCTGTTGATAGGAAGATATCTCTTTGATTGGTCAATAGTCATTAGTCATTAGTCCATAGTCATTAGTCAATAGTCAATAGTCCATAGTCCATAGTCCATAGTCCATAGTCCATAGTCCATAGTCCATAGTCCATAGTCCATAGTCCATAGAAAAGGCAATTAATTCTTCCCCCTTCCCCCTTCCCCCTCCCCCTTCCCCTCCCCCTTAATCAAAAATGGATGATTTAGTAATTCTGATATCTAAATTTTTGGTGAGTTGGTTAGCTGTTCAAGTGGTTACAGTCATACTATTTATGTGGTATCTGAACTCAGGTTCAATAAACTTGCCTGATGAACATTTACCGAAAACAGCAGTTTTGCTATGCTTGCGGGGGGCAGATCCTTTTTTAGGAGATTGTTTGCGATCGCTCCTTCAACAAAATTATCCCCAATATCATGTCAAACTAATCATCGATAGTGAACAAGACCCAGCTTGGCAAGTTGCTGAAGATGTCATCAATGAAGTGGGAATAACTAACATTTCCTTTAGTCCTTTGCGGTATGTACTTCAAAGTTGTAGTCTTAAATGCAGTTCTTTAGTGCAAGCTGTTTCAGAATTAGACGATTCCTATAAAGTTGTGGCGTTGGTAGATGCTGATACTGTTGTCCATGCTAATTGGTTACGAGAGTTAGTTAGCCCTCTCCTTCATCCTAGCGTTGGTGCAACTACAGGTAATCGTTGGTATCTACCCACAGGTAAGTATTGGGGTACTTTGGTGCGCTACATCTGGAATGTTTCGGCGATGGTGCAGATGTACCTATATGGCATTCCTTGGGGTGGAACTTTGGCTGTGAAAACAGAGGTGCTGCATCAAACAGGACTGTTGGAAAGATGGGGACAAGCTTTTGGCGAAGATACGATGATACGTAGTGTTTTGGCTAAATATAACCTCAAGGTCAAGTTTGTACCTTCTTTGATTATGCTCAATCAAGAAGAGTGCGATTTACCTAGTTTAAAATACTGGTTTCAACGTCAACTTTTGGCTTCTCGACTTTACCATCCTTGGTGGTGGGCGGTAGTGGCTGATGCTGTTTTCACTATCCTGATGCCGCAAATTCTCTTAATGGTGTGGTTTTTTGCCTTCATGGGTGAAGATGGGAACACTGCTACTTTTGCTTTGAGTTGGTATGTAATTTATATCACAGCATTAGTTATGCTCATGCTGTTTTTAGAGTTAGTTGTGCAGTCAGTTATCAGTTCCCAAGGTAAACCTGTAACCCGGTTGTCAGTACCTTTGATGTTGAGGATGTGGGTAGGAATGCCTCTAACACATTGGATTTATGGGTGGGCGATGGTCACTTCTTGGCGGATGGAAACTGTTAATTGGCGGGGTGTTAGTTACGAAGTTTATGGGGCTTGGAATATTCATCTACTCGAATATCGACCTTACCATTCATCAGACCAACCAAGCGATCGCCAAATTTCTCTATAATATCAAGTTTGGCTAATTACTTATAATATGGTTGTTTTGGTGGGTAATTGGTAATAGCTAATAGGTAATTGTTTTGAGCCACTACCGATTACTAATTACCCATTACCAGCCCCCAAGACATGATAAGTATTTAAGCAAACCTGATATAAGTGATTACGCTTTTAAATTGCATAGTTACTCATGAGGTTTGTTAACGGTTAACTGTTAACAAGCAATAGGAAAAAATCTGCAATTTAGATGTGTAACAGCTTACTTCTAAAAAATACACAAATTAGTAAAAATATGCACAAGTCTAAGCTTCGCATTGCCCTATTTAGTGGATTGTACGCCCCTTTTTTAACTGGAGTTTCAGTAGCGGTACATCAAAGGGTGCGCTGGTTACTGCAACAAGGGCATGAAGTTTTTCTCATTCATCCCCAAATTAATGATAAGTTTCCTAAAAATGTGGGAAATCGCCCGATGGTAGGGTTAGAAGAATTAACAGTTTTCCCTAACTTTTCTCACTACGCATTTCCCACAGAACCATTAATATTTTATAAATCTCTACCACAACCGTTGAGCGATCGCTACTGGAGTGATACTCAACTGCTGACACAATTCCAGCCAGACATCATCGTAGTGGAAGAAGCAGCACAAATGCGTGGTATGTACTCAGCTTTGCTACAAGGTTATGGTCGTCCTGTGGGTGTGAAATATGCTAAACGCACAAACACACCAATCATATCTGTATTCCACACAGATATTGTTGCCTATATCAAATATTACTTAGGGGATGTTTTCTTTAATTTGTTACGTCCCATTGTTCCCCAATTAATTAAGCAATTTAGCGCAGAATATGACCTGAATGTATTTTCTTCACGAGAACAGCTAGAAAAGTATCAAAAATTAAAATGTCAACGTGGTGAATATCTACCCTATCAAGGAATTGATTGTGAAAAATTCCATCCCCGCAATATCGTCCACAACCCCATCCCCCAAGATAATAGACCCACATTGCTATTTGTCGGACGCATCACCGCAGAAAAAAACGTTACTCAATTAATAGATATTTACCCATTAGTTGCTGCTAAAATTCCTGATGTCCATCTAGTAATTGTTGGTAGCGGCCCCCTAGATGAAGAGATCCGCAAACGCGCCGAAAAGTTTGTTTCTGGTATCACTATTTGGGGTGAGTCCCACGGTACAGAACTATTAGGCTGGTTTGCTCGCGCCGATATATTTATTAATCCCTCGGTGACAGAAAACTTCTGTACCACAACTAACGAAGCCTTAGCTTCAGGTACTCCCGTAGTTGCAGCAAACGCAACCTCAACATCAGAACAAGTAATATCTGGTCACAACGGCTTTTTAGCAGAACCTAATAACCCGAAAGATTTTGCCCAACAGATAACAGCGATTTTACAAAATCCTGAACTGAAAACAACTATGGGTGAACAAGCCCGTGCTTTCATTCTCCAATATGATTGGTCAGCTTGTACAGAAAAGTTTGAAAACAAACTTTATCAGTTAGTGCAAGCATCAAACAAGCAACAAGCAACACCTGTTCAGTAGTTCGTAGTAAAGGCTTTAGCCTTTTGTTGAGGACTAAAGTCCTCACTACGAACTCAATATTAACGAATAGATGGAAAAACACCAAGGATTGGAGATATAGTATTAGTATTTGATTTTTGAAACATACAGCATATTTTGGGTAAATGAGGTACAAGCGTAAAACCCAAAACCATGTAGAGATTGACATGTCAATCTCTACAGTATTTCACGAATAGCGAAACTGCTGTATGTAGGGTGGGCAATGCCCACCAAAACCATGATATGCTGGGCATTGCTACAGGCACTGAGATTTTTTCAAAATTCAAATAGAATTCCTATATTACCAGGACTTACGCAAGTGTCACAATTGGTAGTTGGTGCGTGACGCTACAAGTCTCATGACTACGTTCAAATATTATCGCCAGTCACACACCCTACAGAAAAAATATGCCAGTTGCGTAAGTCCTAATTACTCAATATTTAAATTATTCCGCCTGAAAATTGCATGATGTTTGGGTATTAAATCAGTTATCAGTCAACCAGGGCGTATTGTGAGGGATTTAAACCCGTCAAAATATGCGTTACACCAAGTGATGTGGTGTTTTACCCTCGTATTTAACTGATAACTGTTAAAGATTTACTTTTGATACTTTTTCAATTTGCTGATTGAAGTAAGCCTCCTCATGCTTTAATTGTTTTGCCAGTTTTAAACCATTTTGAAAGGCTGTCAGTGCTTGTGGATAGTCTTTGCGTTCTAAATATAATTGTCCGATTTGGTCGTAAGCCTGCATCATGCCATAATAATTAGCAGCGCGTGCTTGCAATTCTATAAGAATTTCGCTAGTTTGCAAGGCTTCGTCTATTTGTCCTTGAGAACGGTACAAGGGAATTAATTTTTCTAATGCTTCAGCCGCACGGGTATATTGTTGTAATTGCCAAGCAGTGAGGTAAGCTTCTTGGTAGTTGTTAAATGCTTGTTGTAGTAAGGTGGGATTTTCTTTGGCTAGGGTTTCATAATTGGCGGCGATCGCTAGTTGCAAACTTGGCAATTGAGTGATATTATCTTCTTGAGTATAAATAGTTTTTAGCCTAGTTAAAATATCAACTGATTTCTGTGCTTGCTTGGACTGTTGGTAAATGTAAGCCAACCTTTGCAGGTATGTTAACTCATCCTGACGCTCACCCTTAGCAGCAGCCAGCTTTAACAGTTCTTCGTAGGTGGTAGCGGCTTGGGGATAATCAAACCAACTCAGGTGTAGTTCCCCAAGAGTTGTTAAAGTGTTTATTTCTGCCAGCAAATTTTGTTGCTGTCGAAATGCAGCTAAAATTTGATTATAAACTTCAATGGCGGGTTTAGGCGATCGCACTTTTTGATAAGCTTCACCTAATGCTTGCCACAGTTCTAAATCAAGGTTATTTTGAGCATTTCTGTTTTGAGGTTGTGCTTGCTTTTGGATTGCTTGTAATCTTTGAGTAACGTAGAATAGTTGTTGGCGATCGCTTTGATTCCAAGCAATATCCCCCACCCTGGCTAGTGCTTTTACCTCAGCCACAGCACCTAAATAGCGACGTAAGCGTAATTCGCGGTTCCATATTTCAAACGCCGCTACACTATCCCCAGCTTGCAATTTAGCTGCGGCTTGTAGATTTAACTCATCTAGCGCCGATTTTAACTTTAGCTGTTCTAAAGCTGTTAAAGGCTGTTTACCACGTGAAGGTGGTAAAAGTGGATCAGGTGTAGTAACTTCCAACGGACTGGGGGGAAAACTATCCGCTTGTTGAGGATCGTTACTCTTGGCTAGGGTGAAAGAACTAGTAAGTTGCCAAAGAATAGCAGTTGTAATGATGAAACTTAAGCTGCGTACCATAAGGATTTTACGAATCGTGATGCGTAAAGCCCCCTTTTTATAAAAGGGGGATATAAGCGGATGACCGAACGCCACTTGCTACAAGTCGGCAGAGCGCAAGAGCGCAGTGGCTCATTTATTCGGTCGTGATACCATAATTATATGGGCAGGGCGTTGTCCATTGGACTAGGTGATGTAAGATGGGCAAAGCCTACAATCACTGTTTGAATCCAGAATAAGCGCAATTCAATTGCGGGGAGTGCGTCAAAAGGTGTAGATATTAAAGTCAATTGCTAGTCATTAGACTTCTTGCATAAATTTTTTTTGTCTCACGCATTCGCCGCTAGGCGTTCCCGTAGGGTAGGCGCGAAGACGCAAAGAAAAGAACGCTAAGAACGACTTTTGCAAGAGGTCTATTTATTAAGTTTGTTGACGGTTGACGATTGACAGTAAACCGTCATACTCTATGCCTAATAACTGTAACTGCAAATTTCCCTGACGTATCAACCCTAAATAAATATCCCAGTCCCCAGTCCCCAATCCCCAATCCCCAATAAGCCTTAAAATACTTTCAGATATTTTTAATCAATCTGATGTAATGACTCATTCTACAGACATAGGCACTTTAGCACGCTGGATGGCGGCAGATTTTAGCAATCAAGCGCAAGCTTTTGAAAATCCGCCTTTTTACGCCCATATTCGGGTGTGTATGCGTCCTTTACCGTGGGAAGTATTATCTGGGGTAGGCTTTTTTGTCGAACAGGCTTATGATTATAGCCTGAAAGAACCTTACCGTTTGCGGGTACTCAAGCTGATGACTGTAGGCGATCGCATCCACATTGAAAATTATACTGTGAAGCAAGAAGAAAACTTTTACGGTGCATCCCGCGACCTCAATCTTCTAAAAACCTTAACTAGCGACTCTTTAGAAAAATTACCAGGCTGTAACATGATTGTAGAGTGGACTGGTAACAGCTTCAAAGGTAAGGTAGAGCCAGGAAAAGGCTGCATCGTCTTTCGCAAAGGACAAAAGACCTATTTAGATAGCGAATTTGAAATTAACGAAGAGAAATTCATCAGCCTTGACAGAGGAAGAGATTTAGACACTGATGAACACATCTGGGGTTCTGTCGCCGGGCCATTCTACTTTGTGCGTTGGCAAAGTTTCGCTGATGAAGTAAAAATAAGTAATGGGTGATAAATTGCCTTAATCATACTCAGTTTACTTCTCCTTCTACCGTTAGCGTAGCTTCTTTACACTGGAAAAGTTTGCTCAACGGGGGGAACCCCCGCACCGCAACTTTTCTCTGCGTTAAAAAAATCACAAACTAGTACGATGCTGTAACTACCGACTCTATAGGCAGAGGATAGGGAACTCGCTCAATTTTAGTTTCCCATGTACCATCAGAGTATAGTTTTAACACACGAAACCCTGGTAAATCATCACTTACAACATAAGTGGGACTTCCAGGCTGAAACTGATAACAAGTGGAGGGACTACCCAAGTAGTGAATACCGTGACGTTGCTGATGAAATTCCTGATGAATATGTCCAAACAAAACTAACTTGACTTGTGGATGACGTTCCACAATAGCAAAAAACTCTGGAGAATTTTGTAGACAGCTAGCATCTAACCATGTAGAGTTTACTGATACAGGTGCATGATGCAGTGCTATTAAGGTAGGGTTGTTTGCTGATATTTGTAACTCAGAGTCTAGCCAGTCTAAGATGGTAGGTGATAGATAACCATGTACAGAATCAGCAACGCCAGAATTGAGCAGAATAAAATGCCAATTTCCACGCTGAAACGACTTACGTCGGGAAACCATACCTAGATTTAATATTTTATCCATTGCGATCGCGCAATCATGATTCCCCGGTAGCCAATAAGTAGCTATTTGCAGTGAGTTCAAATAATGTTGTAAATTTTCATAAGATTGTGCTGTAGCATCTCCAGACAAATCTCCTGTCATCAGTAGCAAGTCTAGTTCCGGTCGCAGTTCTTCTAAACGCTTTGTCACAGTTAAGAAAGACTCTGTAGTAAGTATACCTTGTAGCCTTTGATTCTCTGAAGCTAACAAATGCGTATCTGTTACTTGTGCAATAGAGATAGGAGGCTTTTCATTCATTGTTAGGTTAAGAAATTTGTGCGTATTAATATCTGATTCTCCTTAACACCATGAATTGTGTATTAAATTTATTTTTTAACTCATCAGTGAGGCAATAGGCTACCTGATGCTAGGTATATAATTACAGGCTTGCTACTATAACTAAGTAAATAGATATAGAATAATTTTTGTTTGTTTTTATACTTTTGCACTTTATTTCATATTTACATCCATCTTGAGAAGGAAATTACGAATTTTCTGTATTTTATGGCACTTATGAATAGTAACTGTAGGGTGCGTCAGCCACAATAATTTCGTACAAATTCAAGGATTTTCCACATCTGACGCACCCTACCCCAAGCGCCAGTTGCGTAAGTCCTGTATTTTGTATTTTATGGCACTTATAAATAGACACCCAAATGTTAATCTTCAATTAGATGAGTTGATATAGCAGTAGCCACATAGATTAGGACATGGATGAATTATAAAATCCTCATAGCAAGCAGCTTTTGACGCTATCACCTGTTCCCTGTCACCTGTCCCCTACTATAACTAACAGCACTTCTCATCTAGATGAGGTACATCACCCTAGCCTCTCCCCCTGTACACTCATATAGAGATAGCAAAATTTTTGCAGGTTGAGGATGGCAAATCGCATAAAACTAGGTTATAATGATAAGCTGTAGAGCATGGCGGCATAGCCAAGTGGTAAGGCAGAGGTCTGCAAAACCTCCATTCTCCAGTTCAAATCTGGATGCCGCCTTTAAGGCTTCTAGGTTTTTAGAAGCCCTAAAAAATACCAAAACTGAATATCTGATAGTCAAAGGGTATGATTCTAGGTAATGAATGATAGATGATACCTGAGAAGAATGCGATCGCCAGCAATCTCAAGAGGTGTTAAATTGGAGCCAACGGCAGAGCAATTAAGAGCGTTATATCGCAGATTAACTTAATGCAACCAATCAACTTAGTTAGGTTTGATAGCCGCACCAATAGAATAGTTATGTTGGTGGGAGAGACGATACAGATAGAGATACTTGAAAACGGGAAGGTAATAATCGAATGAGTAGCCCTAACTATCAAGCGATGACAGAACAGGAACTGCGTGACTATGTTAGACGTAACCCTGAAGATGAAGACGCTTTTCAGCACTATCTCAGTATTATTCGCTCTCGTCCTGGGGTAATTTGCACGACAGATGAAGAAGCGGATGCACAGATGCAAAGACGAGTTGCTTCAATTACTGATAGGGATTAAGTAGATTTTTGTAAACATGGCGATCGCACTCATTTAGTGATATTCTTAGTCATATCAAAATTCAAAATGATTTAGTAACGGCGATCGCGTTGAAGTTGCCATAGCGCTTTTTCTACGCACCAGTCAATGCTGCGGCTAGGATTACGTCGTTGTTCAGATTCTACCAATCTTTGAGCAGTAGCTACATCGCCATGAACTAGAGTTAATAATTCTCGCCAATGCCTTGTTCTAGGAACATTATATTGAGATGGCGATTTGGGTGGGGATTTATATACTGATTTTCTTCTATTGGCTTGGTTGCGGCTTTGTGTTTTTTTACTTGCCTGCATTATCATAAAAGCTAGATATAAGGCAAACAACATCAAAGATAACCATAATAATAAAATTATAATTCCCATTGTCAGTATTCGGTAGATATTTCATTCCACCATGCAGTAACATTGATGTTCACAACAACCGAAATACTCACATTTAATTTTAAGAAATGTGTAAAGTTGACAGAGGCTAGGGCGTGTTTTCAAACTTTAAAAGCCACAATAGTAGGGTGCGTCAGATGTGAAAAATCCGCTAATGTGTATGAAATTATTGAGGCTGACGCACCCTACTGGCGTGGCAAGACTAAAGTAGTGCATTAATTAACCACAGAGGCACAGAGGCACAGAGATAAAAGAAAATTTTATTGCACTATTTTAAGCTTGCCACGCCACTACTGGACTGGCAAGGCTAAAATGTGGCAATAGGTTTGGATAAATTTGAACGCAGATGAACGCAGATGAACGCAGATGAACAAGATGATAGATTTTTCGCTAATGCACAAGTTTAGGCTTGCCACGCTACTACTGGAGTAACCAGGCTAAAGTGCATTAGCGAAAAATCTTATACCAATTCAAAAAATCATTGCAACACATCCATTAGTAGGGGCGCACATCTGTGCGCCTCTACTCATCTGCGTTTATCTGTCTTGAAAAGTTTCCTACGGAGGGAAACCCTCCTACAGAACTTTTCGCTGCGTTTATCTGCGTTCAATTTTTTCCAGACCTATTGCCATATTTTAGCCCAGTCACACCACTAAAGTTAACCTGAGTTCGATGAACCTCTCCCTCCCAACCTCCCTCTCCTAAAAGGCGTTCGCGTAGCGTCTCCGTCAGGAGAGGGAGGAGAAACGAAAAAATCACAGTCTTACTCCCCTCTCCTCGTAGGAGAGGGGTTGGGGGAGAGGTCAAAACCGCACTGGTCGAACTCACGTTAAAGTTAGTTTGATTTATGACTGATTTGAGTGAATTATAGCAGTAGATACAGAGGCTAGGACATTGATGAATCACAAAATCTTTATAGTAAGCAGGTTTTGCACCTGTCAAGAGTCCCCTATCACCTGTCCCCTGCTATATTACTTAATTCCTGCCAATACTGACACTAATTTTTCTATATGTGCAGTTTGATGGGTTGCCATTAAGGATATTCTGATCCGACTGGTGGGGACTGTGGGGGGACGAATGGCTGGGGCAAAAATTCCGGCTTGCTTGAGTTGTTTACCTACTTCTAACGCTTCACTTGCACTAGACAACTGAAAACATAGTATGGGTGATGCTGAGGGTAGTAATTTCCGGCTGGGTAATCTCTGCAATAATTCTTTCAAGTAATTAACGTTGTGCCACAACTGCATCCGGTGTTGTGGTTCTTGTATAACTATATTAATAGCTGCTAAGGCTGCGGCTGTGTCTGCGGGTGATAAGCCTGTGGTGTAGATCCAACTGGGGGCGCGATTTCGCAAATAGTCAATTAGGGTATGGCTTCCGGCTACATATCCGCCTAAACTTCCCAAGGCTTTACTTAAAGTGCCTATTTGAATTAATTGCCTACCTGTACAGCTAAAATGTTCGACACACCCAGCACCAGTTTTACCCATGACTCCCGTAGCATGGGCTTCATCAACTAGCAGCATACAGCTAAATTCTTCAGCTAAATCCAGTAACTCTGGTAAAGGGCATAAATCCCCGTCCATACTGAAGACGCTATCTGTCAAAATTAAACAGCGTCGATAGTTTTGCCGTTGCTGAAGCAATTGGGTTTTCAGTTCTGTTACGTCGCAGTGGGAATACTCGATAATTGTTGCCCCACTGAGTATTGCCCCATTTTTTAAACTGGAGTGATTATACTGGTCAGAGAATATTAAATCGCGCTTACCAACTAAAGCTGCGATCGCTCCCATATTGGCGAGATACCCTGAGCTAAATACTACCGCATCTTCTGTTTGTTTGAGAGATGCGATCGCCTTTTCTAATTGGTGATGTAATTCTCGATGTCCACTCAGTAGTCTTGAACCAGTGCTTCCAGTGCCGAACTCTTGAGTAGCCGCCACAGCCGCCGCAATCAACCTTTCATCCCCAGCCAATCCCAAGTAATCGTTACTAGCAAAATTAATTACCTCCTGCCCCGCTAGAAATACGGTTGCCCCTGGACGACCATGTATTGTTTGCACTGAACGATACCAGTCCGCCCGATGAATGGTTAGAAGTGAGTTTTGTAACCAAGCATAAGGATCTGGCATACTGATATAATTATTTTTTAGAGTTTTCTTTTACTACTAAAACCACTTATTCAGGATATACAGGAGAAAATTATTTTGATGTTAATTTAACAACTCATCATACTCATCGTGATTCCCGATCCAAAGCCAGTAAAAATCATCTCCCTTTTTTAAAGCTAAAGCACGATATCCACCAGTTACACGCGCAGACCAAAGATTTTTGCCAACTTTTTTAAAATGTAAAGATGGATGGGATTGATTTTCCTGCCAAAGTTGATATGCTTTCTTTGCTTGTTCTTTTATATCCTTTGGTAGTTGAGCATAAGCTTCCCAAAAATCAGGAGTTGTTAAGGATTTCATCTATATCTTGCACTCGGTTTGCCGCAATATCGGCTTCAGCTTTCGCAATTAGTCGAGCTAATTTTCCCGATGTCAAATCATTTTCTATTTGCTTATCCCACATTTGTTCCAAATACTCTTCTAGCCAAGTAGCTAGTTGACGAATATCATTTTCAGGTAGTCGTTTGATAGCAGCTTCGATCTCTGACAAAGTACCCATATCTGAGTCGATACCTCAATACATATTCTTATTTTATCGCGTGGTTCAACAGCTTTACTCAGCTATACTTAAAAATTTTACATTATTAATGATAATTTGCTACAACTACCTGCTACAGTAGTAGAATTGGTAAACAATGGCAAAATTAGCGATCGCCAAACTATAGTGGTTGCAATTAATACATTAAGGATATGTCGCAACCAGGTTTAGATGTGACAACAGTAGGAAAGCTTGCCTATGGACTAACTTGCTCACTACTGCTAAGATGTGCGATCGCTTGTTTGATCCAGTCTTCTACATAGGCATCTTTGGGTAGTCCGATTTCTTGGCTGACGAAGTGTAGGGCGTGGGTGACTTCATGGGCGGTGTATCCCAAGGCAAATAGGGTCATTTGTACTTCTTCGAGGATACCGGGGGCTGGGCCTTCGGTGGCGACGAAGAAGCCTGCTGATTTGCGCCACTCTATGAGTTTGGCTTTGAGTTCTAAACAAATGCGTTCCGCGATTTTTTTGCCTACGCCTGGGGCTTGAATGAGGATTTGGGTGTTGGCGGCGATGATGGCTTGGACTAAATCTGGTAGTTCCAGGGTGTCCAACAGGGCGATCGCACTTGCTGCACCCACACCACTCACGGATAATAGATGGCGGAATAAATCACGTTCGGCTGGGGAAGAAAAGCCATACAGTAGGGGTATTTCTTCCCGGACTTGGTAATGAGTGAAGATTTGTACTAAATCTCCGGTTGTAGGCAATTGCTTGGCTAGGCGTTGGGGAATTTGCAAATCGTAGCCCATCCCGTTCACTTCTAGAGTGAGGAGGACGCGATTTGTGCCTACGTTTTGAATACCAGCGACTATACCTTTAAGATAGCTAATCATTCTAGAAAACCAAAGTATTTTAAGCCTTCAATAATTCCACCTGCACAAAAATCTTTTGCCAGGTAGCGATGGTCTGCGGGATACTCACTGTGCCACTGAAGCAACTCTGGTCGGGCATTCCCGACGATGATTCCCCTTTCGTTGCCCACAGCGAACAAAGCAATATCATTACCTGAATCACCACAGACAACTGTTCTTTCTGCTGCAAATTCCCACTTTTGACGGAGGAACTGCATTGCCTGACCTTTATCGCTGTTTAATGGTACAATGTCAAGGTCTATACCGCTACTATAAATTAACTTTATATTTAGTTCACATTTTTCTAATTCTGCTTCAAGTTTGGGTAGAACGTGGGATGCAGCTTCTTGATGCAGGAAAAAACTTGCTTTAAAAGGACGTTGTTCTGATTCTGGTTGTAGTATTAACTCAGTAAATTGCTGAGTTACAGATAACACTATTTCCCGATTCCAACCATCAGCAAGAATTTCTGACCATCCAGAGTCAGGATTACCACTACCATCTAAATAAATTTCCGTACCCACAGAAAGAACTAACCCATCCGGTTCGATGAGATTTTTTTCCTCTTGCAGTTCTTTGTAGAGGAGTGGCGATCGCCCAGTAGCATAAACTATCCTGGTACCATATTCTTGGCGATGCTGAGTCAGTATTTCACTCAGTTCTACTAAAGCTGCATCATTACCCACAAAAGTATGGTCTAGGTCAGTGACAAAAAGAAACGGTTTCATAATCGTGTTGTCAAGTTAATCATCCTGAGTTCCGAGTTAATCTACCAGATTTTGGCTACCGTGTATTCTCACTAGTGCAAGAATTTTCTCAATAGGTAGGAGAGAGGTCAACTGTCAACTGTCAACTGTAACCTATACCCATTGAGCGACAACAGCAGCAAACTCATAATCTACAATGCAAGTGATTTCACCAGATAAAGATTATGAATCTTAAATTTGGATTATGGTTACTCTGGGGTGGATTTATCGCCTATATATTGTTTTTAGCACCGCCCTTGCACTTACATGAAACGCTAACGCTGTTGAAAAATATATTGACTCTTCAGTGGGGGGCGATTAATCCCATTATTCTTTCATTATTTTCTCTAGTGGGTATTTGGCTATTAATTTATTTTATCTTTTATTCCCGACCATTATTGCTGACGATATGGTGCGTCGCCGTTGGACTAACCCACAGATATTCTTAACAGTGGTGCTTATTCCTTTACTCGGTTCTCTAGCTTATCTTTGCCTACGTCCGCCACTACTGACATCAACCATTCGCCACTGGTCAGTTGACAGTTGACAGTTATCAGTTATCAGTTATCAGTTATCAGTTATCAGTTGTTCCTTTGCCCTTCCCCTTTCCCCCTTCCCCTTTCCCCCTTCCCCTTTCCCTTACTCATCAATCAAAGTTTCAATTAATAAGTCCACCTGTTGCTGTCGCTGCTGTAAAAAAGTTTCGCACTGACGCAAATATTCGACAGCGTTAGCAAACTGGTCAAAAACTGCTTCTAATTCCAATTCACCTGATTCAATTCGGGCAATTATTGCTTCTATTTCTGCAACTTTTGTCTCATAATTCCAATTTGTCTCACTATCAGGATTAGAAGCATTTTTTCGTTTAACCATTAATCTCTCTATTTCCTCTTTCTAAGTATTTGTGCTTTCTTCAGTAAACTGCGGGGGTTAAATTTTTGTCTGTCCTAATTTGAACGTGAGTTCGATGAATCTCTCCCTCCCAACCTACCTCGCCTTTTAGGAGAGGGAGGAGAAACGAAAAAATCACCATCTTACTCCCCTCTCCTACGAGGAGAGGGGTTGGGGGTGAGGTCAAAACAACGCTTGTCGAACTCACGTTAATTTTAACCTGATACTGCAACGATAAAGTCTTGCTCATCTGCATTTGTCGGCGTTTATCGGTGGTTAATTGTATCTAAAATCTATTGCTACATTTTAACCTTGCCAAGCCAGTAGGGTGCGTCAGCCCCAATAATTTCGTACAGATTCAAGGATTTTCCACATCTGACACACCCTACCCCAAGTGCCAGTTGCATCCTGATATTGTAAGTACTTCAAAGGATATGAGATTACACAGGTATCTGGAACTGCATCAAAAATATAAGTTCTAGAACTTTATCTCACTTAATAAAACTATATTTTTATTTATAGTTGCCGAAATGAAGTTTTACTTAGAGATTTAGCATTTTAAGCCGAATTTCACCCTCTTCATGTATACAGACAAGTACACTGAGCAATCATATCTGCACTTACTGTTATGCTGAAGAAGGTAAGTTGTTTTTGACAACCAATACATCAGCATTATTGCATAATTATAACAACATTTTACATCATATCTCACTCTAGCTGTAATCATGAGGACTGAAAAGTGAACACCAACGATATCACTATTCCCTTTCAAGTAGATATCAGTAGCTGTAACAAAGAAGCAATCCATATTCTTAGATTAATTCAACCTGATGGAGTCCTTTTAGCGTTACGGAAAGTAGATTTAACCATTATTCAAGTTAGTAATAATACATTTAAAATCCTGTGTTTCACTGCACTGATGGCGATAATACTTTAGATTTTCTCTACAATACCAGAGTTTGTAGCGATCGCCAAGCTGCACCTCGTCCGGCGATTATTTCACAACTTCTTGTAATCCCAAAGATATTGAGATATGTTACCAATATTGTGTTGCTAGTTACATCACCCAGCCAATTGATATTAATCGATTAAGCAAAACCATTCCCAGCTTTTTAATTTACTGGTTAGATATTGTGATCCTTCCTGATACTGTTCGCAATTAGTCATGGCACAGCCGCTAACTATTTTAATTATCGATGATTGTGCTGAAGACCGTGTAGCATATCGCCGCTATCTCCAGCAAGACCAAGAACATTACTATACCATTCTGGAAGAAGCATCAGGAGAAGCGGCAATAAAATTATGTCGGCGGTTTCAACCTGACGCAATTTTATTAGATTTTTTACTCCCAGACCAAGATGGACTGGAATTTTTGGCGGAGTTACAAAAGCTGGTCAAGGGAAGTATGCCAGCTATAGTCATGTTAACTGGTTACGGTAATGAAGCGATCGCCGTCCAAGCCATGAAAAGCGGTGTGTACGACTATCTAGTCAAGGGGCAGACAACAGCAGAGCGTTTGCGCTCCACTATGTCTTCCGCAATCTTACAGGCACAGTTACGCCAAGAACTCTATCGCAGTGAAGAAAAATTACGGGAAAGCCAAAAATTTATTGAGCGCATCGCCGAAACAACGCCGGGGATTTTATACGTTTACGATTTGGTAGAGCAGTGTAATGTTTATCTCAACGGTCAGGTTAGTACGCTATTGGGTTATACACCAGAAAAAATCCAAGCTTTGGGGAAAAAATTTCTCATCAAGTTAATGCACCCCGATGATTTAATTAAACTGCCCCAACTCTTGCAGCAATTCGACTCAGCTATGGATGAAGACATCCTAGAACATGAGTATAGGATGCGACACGCTAACGGTCAATGGTGTTGGTTTTGTAGCCGTAATTCTGTGTTTGTCAGGAATAGAGATGGTTCACCAAGGCAAATAGTTGGTACAGCCTTGGATATCACCGCCCGCAAGCAAATGGAGGAAGAACTACGTTCTAGTAATGAGCGTTTCCGACTAGCCGCCGCCGCAGTTAATGCGCTGATTTATGAATGGGATTTGGTAACAGATACAGTATCTAGAACGGAAGGATTGACGCGGATTTTAGGCTATTCTCTAGAGGAAGTCCCATCCACTTTAGAATGGTGGCATCAGCAAATCCATCCTGAAGATAAGGAATCTTTATTTCAGCAATTCCAACATCTAGCTGTCAGTCAAAATCATTATGCTTTTGAGTATCGAGTCCGTCACAAAAACAATCAATACTTATATGTATTAGATCAAGGAGTAATTACCAGAAATGAAAATGGACAGCCGGTGCGGGTAGTTGGCAGTACAACAGATATTACCGAACAGCAACTAGTACTGCGCGATCGCCAACTCGCCGAAGCAGCTTTACGCCAAAGCGAAGCCAAATTCCGCCGCATAGTCGAATCTAACATAGTGGGGATTTATTTTGGTGACGCTAGCGGGCAGATATACGAAGCCAATGATGCTTTTTTGGGAATGCTTGGTTATTCTCGTGCCGAATTAGCAGCTGGTAGTTTACGCTGGGATCAGATGACACCAGCAGAATACCAAGACCTCGACCAGAGAAAAATTCAAGAACTGCAAATTTACGGGGCTTGTACCCCTTTCGAGAAAGAATATCTTCACAAAGATGGCTCTCGTATACCCATTTTATTAGGGCTGGCTTTGATTGAAGGTAGGGAAGAGAAAGGTTATGCTGCCTGCTTCGTCCTTGAATTAACTCAAAGCAAACGCGCCGAAGCCGCATTACGTCAAAGCGAAGAACGCTACCGCCAATTATCTAACGTCATACCGCAACTGGTTTGGATTAAAAATAATCAAGGTGAATGCGAATACGTCAACCAACGCTGGTGCAGCTACACTGGACTAACTCTAGAGCAAGCTCTTGGCTCTGGCTGGCAACAGGTGATGTATCCTGATGATATCCCAGCCATTCAACAAGCTTGGATGCAGGCGATGAAGACAGGGCAAACTTACGAACTAGAACTGCGCTGTCGCAAACATGATGGCAGTTATCGCTGGCATTTAGCCAGAGGCGTACCCATCACAGATGATCAAGGACAGATTTTGCGTTGGTTCGGGACAAGTACAGATATTCACGATCGCAAACAATTAGAAGCAGAACGCGATCACCTCTTGCAACTAGAACAAGTCGCCCGTGCAGAAGCCGAAGCCGCCAACCGTACCAAAGATGAGTTTGTGGCGATGGTATCTCATGATTTGCGATCGCCACTCAATTCAATTCTTGGTTGGTCGCAATTGCTACGCAGTCGTCAGTTTGATGAAGCTACTTTCACTCGTGCATTAGAAACCATCGAACGCAATGCCCAATCCCAGGCAAAACTGCTGGAAGACTTACTAGATATGTCCCGGATTCTTAGGGGCAAGCTACAGTTAGAATTTTGTCAAGTGGATTTAGCTGCCATTATTGGTGTAGCAATTGAGACTGCTTACCCCTCAGCCCAAGCTAAAAACATTCAATTAGAGTCTGTCATAGATCAGTCAATTCCCCTGATTCGCGGCGATGTCAACCGCTTATTACAAGTATTAGGCAACCTACTATCAAACGCGATTAAGTTTACCCCTTCCCAGGGACAAGTTACCGTCCAGCTAACACATACAAGTACTGAAGCGCAAATTACAGTTGCTGACACTGGTATTGGTATTAGCGCCGAGTTTTTACCCTACGTTTTTGAACGTTACCACCAAGCAGAATCCCAGGGTAAACAAGGCGGTTTGGGATTAGGGTTAGCGATCGCGCGTCATCTCATACAATTACATGGTGGAACAATTCATGTCACCAGCCCAGGTGAAGGGCTAGGCGCTACTTTCACAATTAAATTCCCGTTTTATAATTAATAGACCTTTTAAGGATTCTGTCAATTTTATGTGTTATCCACAGTTAAAATTGTATTTTCTATTACATGAGATTATGACGTTACATTTTCTAAAGCTAAATTTCTACCAAAGGACGAACAGTCAAAATTTCATGATTTTTCAGTGGCTTAATATCAGTTATGGGAACTATGACAACAGCTATTGATTCACCAGTTGCACTAAATACTTCTAGAACACATCCATCTGCACCATTGCTAGGATGAGGGACAAAATCAATTAAAGTTGCCACATCACCTCTTTTTAATTGATATTCGTTTAAGTCACGATTTAAAGCGACACGTTGGTATAGTTCAAAGTTCATCTGAGGACTCCTTGTTAGGTTTGAGAGTGATAAATTGAAACTTGCCGTCTACAGCCCTTTGCAGCCAAACTGTAATCACGGCTAGGTTTCGCTGATTTAACCCGATTAATTCGCCAGTCACCCGATAGAACACCCCATATTCATTATCGGCGTTGCTGAATCAAGATATGAATTTGTCTCACGCAAAGGCGCAAAGGCGCTAAGTTACAAAGAAAAAGGACGGTCATTTTGCGATTTCATATTCTAATTCAGCAACGCCTCATTATCTCTATCTTTTATAGCTACTGTAGAATCTGCCAGTTGACGAATTGCTGATTTTAAGATTTGTGGGTTTTCTTGTGTAAATCCAGCTTGGGCTAGAAATTTTGATTTATCATCTTGTTCTCTTGGTACTAATAAATAGCGGGTGATTTTTTCGTCGGCAATAATCGCATCAGGGGGAATTTTCATCTCTGATAACAATACAAAAGTTCACAATAAATAAGGTGGGCATTGCCCACCCTACCTAATAAATTAAAACTAATACAGCATATTTGGCGTTGCTGAATTAGAATATGAAATCGCAAAATGACCGTCCTTTTTCTTTGTAACTTAGCGCCTTTGCGCCTTTGCGTGAGACAAATTCATATCTTGATTCAGCAACGCCGCATATTTTGGGTAAATGAGGTACAAGCGTAAAACCCAAAACCATGTAGAGACGTTACATGTAACGTCTCTACAGTATTTCACAAATAGCGAAACTGCTGTATCACTCCCACTCGATGGTTCCGGGGGGCTTGGAAGTAATATCGAACACTACGCGGTTCACACCTTTAACTTCGTTGACAATTCTGTTAGAAATTGCCTCCAACACATCATAAGGTACACGCGCCCAGTCTGCTGTCATACCATCTTCGCTCTTGACGATACGCAGGACAATGGGATAAGCATAGGTGCGTTGATCACCCATCACGCCTACACTACGAATTGGCAATAATACCGCGAATGCTTGCCAATATTCGTTATATAAACCACGTTGGTTAATTTCTTGGCGCACAATTAAATCAGCATCGCGGAGAATGTTCAACCTTTCGGCGGTGACTTCTCCTAAAATGCGAATTGCTAAACCAGGGCCGGGGAATGGTTGGCGTTGGACAATTTCTTCTGGTAAACCAATAGAACGTCCTACCTTACGGACTTCATCTTTAAATAATTTCCGCAGAGGTTCGACTAGTTTAAATCTCAAGTCTTTGGGTAGTCCGCCGACGTTGTGATGGCTTTTGATTTTGACTGCTACTCGTTCGCCGGTTTGGGGGTCAACATTGGTATCGGCTGACTCGATGACATCTGGGTAAAGTGTACCTTGAGCCAGATAGTCAAAGGGTCCGAGTTGTTTGGATGTTTCTTCAAATACGCGAATAAATTCGTGTCCGATGCGGCGGCGCTTTTCTTCTGGGTCTGTCACGCCGACCATGATGTTCAAGAAGCGATCGCGGGCGTTAACATATTCCACAGGGATATGAAACTGTTCTTGAAATAGTTTCACCAACCTTTCCGGCTCATACTTCCGCATAAAGCCTTGGTCAATAAATACGCAAGTCAATTGATCCCCAATGGCTTTGTGTAACAAGAAGGCGAGGGTAGAAGAATCTACACCGCCAGAAAGTGCCAAAAGCACCCGTTTATCGCCGACTTTGGCGCGAATCTCCCGAATTGCTTCTTCTACGAAGGCGGCTGTTGTCCAGGTGGGTTCACATTCGCAGATGTGATAAACAAAGTTGCGAATTAAGGCTAAACCACCGACAGAATGAACTACTTCTGGGTGAAACTGCACACCATAAAGCTTTTTGATGTGGTCAGCAACGGCTGCACAAGGTGTATTCTCTGTATGCGCCAGCACTTCAAAGCCTGGGGGCATTTTTGTTACCGAGTCGCCGTGACTCATCCACATCGTTGTCCCATCTTCGACGTTGGTGAGCAGGTCTGTGGGATCATCTATAAATAACGCTGCTTTGCCATATTCACCCCGGTCAGCTTTGGCTACTTCCCCGCCGAGTTGATTTACCATCAACTGCATTCCGTAGCAAACACCTAAAACGGGGATACCTAAATTCCAGATTTCGGGGTCGCAATGGGGAGCGCGATCGCTATACACTGAACTAGGGCCACCAGAAAGAATAATGCCCTTGGGATTGAGTTGGCGCAAATGTTCCGCCGTGGTGCGATAGGACAAGACCTCAGAATAGACTTGCGTCTCACGGATGCGCCGCGCAATCAGTTCCGAATACTGAGAGCCGAAGTCTAATATGATAATGATTTGACGCTCAAGCCGCCCAAACTCTTCTACTGGTTGAGGGGCTTGTTCGGTTGGTAGAGTCACCACTGTATTCATAATATGGAGAAAGTGTGAGTCTGGTAGTAGATGGTCGTGGTCTTAACCACCATTTTCAGCTTGTTTAGGACTGATAAATGGTAAACTAATCTCTGACAAACGCTAGGTAAGATGCGTTTGTACTGTCATGATGGCACGCTATTAAAAGCTATAAATTACACTACAGTCGCTATTGAAGAACTTATTTATTGAGATTATTTATGATTATTCATAATAAATTAACATAAATTTCCCATTATGTTACAAGCAGTTTTGCTTTTGATGATAATTTGGCGATCGCGATCAAACAAAACCGAACCGCAGATTGTGTTCTGACCTCTGCTGCTATGGCTAGTGATATATTCTTGACAACGAGCATCGATAGTTTCGGCGATCGCGCTATAAACTCGATTCACCCAAGCACTACCTGTAGAATCATCTAAGGATTTCAGGTGTTTTAATACAGCTTCAGCCGTCGGAGAGTGAAATACAACTTCTATATCTTGTTGACTCAACCCTAATAAAGCACAATGTGCTGCTAAAACTTCTCGCCGTCCATCAGCTAAGTGATGGTGGGTGTGAAAAATTCCCCCAGCTAGTTTCATTAACTTTCCATGATAGCCAAACAACAAAATTTCTTGCACACCTAACGCATCAGCTTCTACTAACATCGGCCCTAACCAATTAGCCGTTTTGACTAATCGTTCAGGATTAATCCCCATTTTTCTGGCCAAATCTAAACCATTCTCGCCAATGCAAAATACTAGACTAGCAAACAAACTAGCTTTTTGTTGCAATTCGCTGCGAAAAGCATCTAGCTGTGCTGGCGAACTCAAAGGTTGGGAGATACCCGTTGTACCCAATAAAGATAATCCTTCCACAACGCCAAAAGCAGAATTAGAAGTACGTACCGCGAGCGATCGCCCTTCTGGTAAGATAATAGTAACAATGATTCTTTCTTCTGCCGCTAGTAATCTTGTTAAATTCTCTTTTAATAACCTTTGTGCATAACTATAAATAGCAGCTTGATCATCAGCATTGATTTGCTTGCCAATACCTTCGCCACCCTTGATAGTTACCTGCTCACCCTCAACACCACCCCATTCTACCAAAGCCCAGATTGGTGTATCCCTAGTCAAATCAAGATTATCACCCGGATCAGAGCGAGTAATAGCCAAAGCCATATTTGCCGACAAACCAGCCACCTGTTCAACAGGTATTTCCGCCAATTTTGCAGGCTCAATTAAATCCAGCGACACAACTTTTATAGGTTGACGCTGACGTAACCAATGCAAAGCCGCAATAGCCGCCGCACAAGCAAAAACAGGTAAAGTATAGCCGGAATTAGTCATTAGTCATTAGTCATTAGTCAACAGTCAACAGTTCATAGTCAACAGTCATTAGTTTTTCTCCTCCGCTCCCCTGCTCCTCTGCTCCCCTGCTCCTCATCTCCCCCCACTCCCTCATCTCCCCCTACTCCATTTAAACTCCTACTTCCGCGAGAATAGTTTCCATTGCTTCCCAGGATATTTCTCGTTGAATATAACGGGGTGATTCAGGATTATAAGGGCTGGCGATGCGATCAATACTCACAACTTTTGCCTCGTCGGGAATGACTGGGACATCAGGATCAAATGCAGTTGAGCGCATCAATGAACTAGAAAAACCTTTGAAAATGGCTACTTTATCTTGTTCATCAGCGATTTCCACCGTTACTAATAAAACTTCTTGCGGACGTTTGGTGGTGTATTGTTCTAACCGCTTACCAATAGGATTCATTTTGCCAGCCGAAAAGTGAAAATTGAAGCGTAATTATAGATTACTGTGGTGTAGCAGTGCGTCCTTGCTTACCTAACTTAACTAAGACAAAGTAAGTTAGGTACAGCACATATACAATTAAACCAACTATACCTAAAAAGCCGAGAAACGCGGGTCTACTATTGTGGTGGAAATAATCTTTATATACTAGGGGAGCTTCAAACCAGACACGACACCCTGGATTTTGTCCTACGTTGCTGGAAAAAGCACAACCCACAAACGGGATCAAGGCGATCGCGCCTAAGATAGAATAGACAGTAACAGCCCAACGCCAAGAAGTAAAAAACAGTTTTAACGCTCCACTTGGTTGATACTCAATCTCATCGTTGAGATCCACCCAGAACCACAGAGAAATGGGAATGAGGATTTGTCCAATTAATCCAGAGATAAAACTAACTGGGTATTGGGCAATCATTAAGTAGACGGTAATGGCTAGTAGGCTAGATACTCGCCAGTAAATCGTTAATAGCTTTTGTATTCCTTCTACTTGTTGTACATAAGCCCAAATCAAGAGAATTAAGGGAATAATCATTAGAAATAATAGTGCTAGGCGGAAATCAATCCAAACTAGCTGACGAAACCAAACGTCATTTTGCATAATTAATTGTCAATTATAAGAATAGGAGCTAGAGATTAGATTTGTCATCTTATACCAATTTTCCTAGATTGGGCGATAAATATAACCATAAACAGTCTTGGTGCATCTGGGTTTGTCAATTTCCTGTAGGGTATTGTGAATTGGTCTGATTGGTTTGTAAAAAAACAAGCAACTCGCAGAATTTGCTCATCAATATTTTGCACCTACTGTAGCAAATTATCTAAGAACTGCCTCACCTAAAAATGTAGATAGAAGCTAAACAAGCCGAAACTTGTGTAATTCTCAGGGCGATGTGCGGCGGAAGCCGCTTAAACAGGGGTGAAAAACACTAAGTCCATCAATTCTGGTTGCTTGTCGTGAGAAAAAAGTTAAAAAACTTAATTTTTACTCATCATAAACGCGGCATTCAGCAGCTTCTGGATTATCATCGCAGTAAGTTTCTAGGGAATTTTTCTTCTTTTCTTGGCGCTGGTGAGAGGCTTCAGCTTGCAGTTCTTCAACTGCATCCCAAGCCGCAGCACATTCAGCTGAGTTGCTACCTGTAGCATCACAGACTGCACGGGCTTGTTCTACTTCTTGTTCGATTTGGTTTTCCAGACCTTGTGCTTGAGTATCAGTCATTGTTTGAGTCTCTTTGTGTGTTGATAATAACAGTATGGAAAAGTTGCAAAAATTGCTATCTTTCGTTGTATCAATCACCATTCTACATAATGAGCTGCATCAGCTAGTTAAGTGGTTTGACGTAACTATCAAAATTATGACCAAAGGAGAGTGGGGAGTGGAGAGTGGACAGGAGTTAAAAGACAGGGCTATTTGTGGTAAAGAAATAATTAACAGGTAAGAGTGGGGAACATTAAGAAGATAAGCAAATGTGGTACTAGCTTCCCACACAGTGGCAAAATAAATATCACTTGTTACTTATAACCCAGCATTGGCTCAACGCCCGGCTACAGCTAACACAACTCACGTCTCAGCACTCAGCAGCGATAAAACTCATGGCAGATCGAATGCAGTGGGCAAATGCCCTATCAACCCGTCCTTCTTTAGAAGCAGCTATTACAGATGTAGTACAACGGACTGTATCATCATTAACAGCGCCTGCGGATTTGGGGATAGTGTTTATTTCGTCTGCGTTTGCTAGTGAGTATTCGCGAGTTTTACCTCTTTTGGCAGAAAAACTTTCTGTACCTGTGTTAATTGGCTGTAGTGGTGGTGGCGTAATTGGGACGGCTGCTAATGGACAAACCCAAGAATTAGAAGCGCAAGCCGCTATTAGTTTAACTTTGGCACATTTACCGGGGGTAAATTTACAGGTTTTTCATGTGATGGGTGAGGATTTACCTGATTTAGACAGTCCTCCAGACAATTGGATTAATTTAATTGGTGTACCACAATCACCAACGCCTCAGTTTATCTTGCTGTCGAGTGCTTTCTCGTCAGGGATTAATGATTTATTACAAGGGCTGGATTTTGCTTATCCTGGTTCAGTAATTTTAGGTGGACAAGCTAGCGCCGGGGGAATGGGTGGACGTTTGGCTTTGTTTTGTAATGGTAGCCTGCATCGTGAGGGTACTGTGGGCTTGGCTTTGAGTGGCAATATTGTTTTAGAACCCATTGTGGCGCAAGGATGCAGGCCAATTGGTGAACCGATGCAGGTGACGAAATCTGAACGCAATATTATTTTGGAACTTGATGAGAAAGTCCCGTTGGTAGTTTTGCGAGATTTGATTGCTAGTTTGAGTGAACAAGAAAGGGCTTTAGCACAGCATTCTCTGTTTGTGGGTGTAGCGATGGATGAGTTTAAGCTGTCTTTGCATCAAGGAGACTTCCTCATTCGTAGTATTTTAGGGGTAGATCCAGCTGGTGGTGCGATCGCCATTGGTGATCTCGTCCGTCCAGGCCAGCGTCTACAATTCCACCTCCGAGATGCCCAAGCCTCCGCCGAAGAATTACAATTTCTCCTAGAACGCTATCAAACACTGCCTCAATTTGATAACTCTGCTGTCGGCGCTTTGATGTTTTCCTGTGTAGGACGCGGCGAAGGACTCTACGGCAAACCCAACTTTGATTCTGACCTATTTAAACGCTACATCCAAGATATCCCCGTAGGCGGCTTTTTCTGCGGCGGCGAAATTGGCCCAGTCGGCGGGAGAACTTTTCTACATGGTTACACCTCCGTCTTTGGAATTTGCCGAGAGTTGTTTGTGGGAGATGAGGAGATGAGGGAGATGAGGAGATGAGGAGATGAGGGAGATGAGGGAGATGAGGGAGATGAGGTATACAAGCTAGACCAAGTTAAGTAAATATTCTTCCCCCACTCCCCCTACTCCCCCCTCACAAGTGTAGGTTTTTAATATAGCAGTGAGTAAGGACTATAAAACTAACGAGAAAATCATTGTTTCATCCACCCCTACACCCCTACACCCTAAAACCAAAGTTTTTGGAACACCAATAAAAAACCTACACCTGTCAGACTCCCTCATCTCCCCCCACTCATCATTTTTTCCAACAACAGGGTACTATTGTTATCAATCAAGCTAGCGGCGCTGTAGGCTTGAATGTAGCGGCGCACTTGTTGGGGAAACTGGGGGTAATCTAATATGGCATCACCATCGGCGATGGTTGCCCAAAAGTCACGCAAACTGGGAGCTAGTTCTTGGGCTTGGGCTAAGGGTAAGTTGAGGGGTGAGAGGGTAAGTAGTTTTACTAGGAAGGGAAAGGAGCGATCGCCCATCCATTCCCGTGATAATTGTTGTAAGTCGGGAAAATCTGGGACTGATTCTACCCGATGGGATAATATTTGTAACCATTCTCTGCCTTGGCGATCGCAATGATACTCTAAAACTCGATAAGGGTGAGGATAGCTGACTAAGGAACCTGTCGTAATATCATACAAGCCATTAGCACAAGCCACATCTTGGACGTGTAAGTGACCAGTAAATACTAGTTTCACCCCGTAGCGTTGCAATATTTGCACTAATTCTGGGGCATTTTCCAACATATAGCGAGATGCCATCGGATGGCGAGATTGATGGGGCAAATGTTCCACAACATTATGATGCACCATCACTAACACCAACTCATCAACTGCTGCGGCTAGCACCTCTTCTAACCATTGCAGTTGTTGGCTATCTAAACGCCCCACTTGCTGGCCTTGTTCATTAAAAAAGTTGGAATTTAACCCAATTAACCGCACTCCGGGTAATAATTGCTGACTGTAGTAATGTTGCTCTGTATCTTGATAACCAAACTTGCGGTAATACTGGGGAAAATCAGCAAAAGCAATTGATTGTTCGTTAGCCGCCACCACGGGAACGTCATGATTACCAGGTACAACATAAGTTGGAAAAGGTAATTGAGATAAGCGTTTTTGTAACCAAATATGGTTTTCTGGTTCGCCGTGTTGGGTTAAATCTCCAGGGAGTAAAAGAAAGTCTAAATCAAGTTGTATTAAATGTTCTATGGCGCTTTCAAATGCTGGGATACCCACTTCTACCAAATGAAATCGGCTAGGATGATCCCAGATTGTGTGAGGAAGCGCGATGTGTAAGTCGCTGACTACAGCAAAGCGGAAATTTAGCACCATTGATTTCCAAAATTAGTTAAAAACGGCAATTTTAAGCAAGTCTTTTTTACACAGTATAACCTTTGCTCTGCTCACTTGCTTACGTATGCCTTGCCTTAATATTTGTACATATTTACTGTTTTATCTATTGTTGATATCAATGCTAGCTAATGTTTACGATTTGTTTGATTTGGTAGGTAATTGCTTGAGATTCATTGGTAATTGTTTTATGCTATTACCAATTATCAATTATCAACCTATACGATATAATCAATTTTAAAAGTACATAATATTAGTTACAAAGATTTTAATTAACATAAATACCTATCAAAGATGAAACAATTATCTACTTAAATATAGATGGCAGGATGCTAGGAGCTAACCATAAACCGTAACCGATAAATCCAAACAGGGCTGTGATGAAAATAGTGAGGATGTAGCTGATACAAATTAGCAAACCATCAGATTCAATTGTGGCGATCGCCAGTAATAAAATACCTACAGTAGGAATCGGGTTAGTGAAGGGAATGGGTGAAATGAGTAAGATTGTCAACCAAGAGATACAAAACCCATTAACTCGCCAAGTTAGAGGATGATGAGCAATTTTTCCTAACCGGGGACGAGCGATTTTCTCTACAACTTTGGTAACACGCCGCAAATTTTGCAGGAGAAACTGAGCAAAAGGACGGGGAAACTTATAGTGAGCGATTTTTTTAGGTAGCCAAGGCGATCGCTTACCCAAAAGCATTTGTACCGATAATATCAAACAAGCCGCACCAAAAGGCCCAGTTGCTCCCGGTGGCATAGGAAACAAAAAAGGTAAAACGAGTAATGCAATAACTAAGCTAAAACCCCGTTCCGAAGTTTCCGCCAAAATATCGCCCAGTGTCAGGTGCTGTTCGGCTAACCGTTGCAGCAATGACTTAATTTCTTGAGAGAAACTCAAACGTGTTTGCCGTGAGTTGATGTGAACTGCCACAGTATCCCACCAGATATAACTCAATAAACATGAAATACAAATGCACCGATACTTTTTCGCTAACATTCATTAACAAATACACTCACGGAGTGAGGGCGTATCAACCAATGCACGAAGGAAAATCCCCCGCGCACCATTTAGATCCCGACTCATCACTT
>NZ_JACJSG010000018.1 GCF_014697625.1 Anabaena azotica FACHB-119
GGATTTGTGATGGATAGAGATTAGAACGCAGCGATTAACATTCTGAAACTAGCCTTGGGTACTACGGGTCACGTAGGAACCTGGATCTATGATCCGAACGCTTCAGGAGATTCGACCTCTACTCATGCTGGAGAAATCTTGTGTGAGCAAGTTGGGTCTATGAATGAAGAATCTCCGCACTTATAGGGCGGAGAGTGTCAACATCTTGAGATTCAATCGCCACAACAGAACCTTCTAGGGTTTCTGCTTCTTCAATTTGCACCAAATCATCAGACCGGACATCACCATAAGCTACGTGATATGTCAAAATCTTTTTTAACTTGGGGATGTCTTGCAGAAGAGAGTCGAGAGTTCCCTCTGGTAACTTTGCAAAAGCCTCATCACTAGGTGCAAACAAAGTAAAAATTTCATTACCCTTAAGAACATCTAAGATTTGTGCTGCTTGTGCCGCCTGCACCAAATTCTTGAATTTTCCTGCATTAACAGCCGTTTCCACAATGTTAGCCATAATATTTGGTTAATTTCTTAACTTCACAATTACACCCAACTTATAAACAGACAAAAGCATTTAACCTCTATCGAGAGTATCAGTTATCAGTTGACAGTTGACAGTTGACAGTTTTTCTCCCCCATCTCCCCGTTCCCCTCCAAGGAGGGGCTAGGGGTGGGTTACTCCCTCACAAGTGTAGGTTTTTAATATAGCAGTGAGTAAGGACTATAAAACTAACGAGAAAATCATTGTTTCATCCACCCCTACACCCCTACACCCTTACACCCCAAACCAAGGTTTTTGGAACACCAGTAAAAAACCTACACCTGTCAGTGGGTTACTCCCCCATCTCCCCAGTCCCCAGTCCCCAATCCCCAGTCTCAATGAGTACTGCTAAACTAGGGTATGTCCATATGAACCCATTACTATGCTTAAGCGTTCTAAGTTCGAGACAACCCAAACTCAGATTATGCACCGTGCTGAGGATTTAATTAGTGCAGCTTCAAATCGCTACCGCATTACGGTTCAGGTGGCAAATCGTGCTAAACGTCGGCGTTATGAAGAATTTGAAAGTGCTGAAGATGCGATGATGAAGCCAGTACTTAGGGCAATTATTGAAATGTCTGATGAATTGACACAACCAGAAATTATTGGTGAACTTTAAAATACATAGCAGTCGCCACATAGGTTAGGACATTGATGAATCATCAGGTCTTTACTGCAAGAGCTTTCTCTTGCCTATCCCCTGTAACCTATCACCTGTCCCCTGCTATACTGCTGAGTTGAGAGTGCTAAGTGTTAATAACCAATCATATCATGTCCGCTTAATCACCTATCATATCTTCGGGGTTGGTAATTGGTAATTGGTAATTGCTAATGGTAGAAAACAATTACCTATTAGCTATTACCCATTACCGACCAAAACAACCATATTATAAGTAATTAGCCGAACTTGATATCACTTGGCATTTTCTCCTCAAAGTATTTGTTTTATCAAGAACCAGCAATTGCTTTAGTCAACCCTTCAGTTTCTAGTTGTGAAGTTTAAATTAGCGTTAATAACTACCTTTGTGGCGGCGGGTATTTTTGTATTTAGTGCAGGTAATTTGGCAACTATACAACCTGCTGTAGCCCAAAGAATTAGTCCTGGTGAAGTTTGGCAGTTAGTTTATCAGCAATTGCCTGACTTTCCTAAAGAAAATCAGTACGTTAGTAAAGAAACTGGGAAAGTTGCTGAAAACAATACCTTAGCAACTCGCCTAATTAGATATCACATATACGTCAAAGAACGCGCCCCTAGTTATCGCTTAGATTGGAAATTAACTCTAGCCGATTACTTGGATGCCAATGAAATTATGTACGATAATATCTATCCAGGTAATGATACATTAAGGCAAAATCCTTTGGATGGCGATCGCGCTGCTATTTCTCGCCTCACTCGCACTCAACGCAATGCTTTAGTACAAGTTTTAACCAACATCTTTAACTCCAATACCCCCACTCAACCAACTCCACGCCCCAACCCCAAACCCACCCCAACCCCAACCCCACCCCCAACAGGAGGCGCAGAACTTCTAAAATAACCATCACAAAGATTATCCATTGAGACTGGGTGTAAGGGTGTAAGGGTATAGGGGTATCGAAAAGCATAGCTTTTATAGCAGTAACCACATAGATTAGGACATCAACAAATCATAAAACCGTAACTTCAAACCGCTTTCAACCCTGTACCCTGTCCCCTGTTACCTCTCCCCTGTTATACTCACTTGCGCCCCTGTCCAAACCGATATATGTCCCATACCTGAGCAAAATTGTTATGGAACGTCTGATTAAAAGCGGTGCTGGCTGGCGTATTGGCTGGAACCCTAACGCCACAGAATTTAAGGGTTTAGTGGGTACTGATGATTGGGCTATTGAGTTAACTGAAGCTGAGTTAGATGATTTTTGTCGCCTCTTAGCCAAGCTCGTCAATACCATGCAGCAAATAAGCGCCGAATTAATGGATGAAGAAAAGATTGCCTGTGAAGCCGAAAGCGATTTATTATGGATGGAGGTAGAAGGTTATCCCCATGAATACAGTCTGCACTTTATCCTCAATACAGGACGTTGTGCAGAAGGTAAATGGAAACCCTCCGCCTTGCCTGGTCTTGTGCAAGCTGTGGGAATGCTAAAAGTTTTTTAAGCTGACCCCTTGATTCCTCCGAAAGTTTGCGCTAACATAATAATTCTGACCGGGGCGTAGCGCAGCTTGGTAGCGCGCCACTTTGGGGTAGTGGAGGTCGTGGGTTCGAATCCCGCCGCTCCGATTGATGAAAAGCTTGCTATGAGCTACATTCAATCGTTATTTTTGATTTAGCAGATAAGTAAATAGTTCCAGAATTAGCTTTTGACTAATGATGGAATCTGTTTGTAAATATGCACCCATACCAATGATGTTTAGGCGTTGCTGAATTGGAATATGAAATCGCAAAATGACCTTCCTTTTTCTTTGTAACTTAGCGCCTTTGCGCCTTTGCGTGAGACAAATTCATATCTTGATTCAGCAACGCCGATGTTTACGGCATCGATAATTTTAGTGCGGTTGACTAATTGTTGCATGGTTGCAGTATTCATATTGGCTGGAGTAAGTAGAACGACGTGGAAAATGTCATTAAACAATCAAAACTGTGATAAATCTTGCTGCTCATAGCGATCGCGTGATGCTATAACCTCACAAAAGTGTTTTCTTGACCAAGAAGCGATCGCCAGTAACGGATCTATTAGTGTTTCGCCCAAAGACGTTAGCGAGTATTCAATACTTAGAGGCATCTGTGATAAAACTTTACGTTCTATTAGCCCATACCTTTCCAGTTTCCGCAATGTTTGCGTGAGTACCTTTTGTGAAATTCCTTCAATGCGACGCTGGATTTCGTTGTACCGTCGTGAACGGTAGGCTAGACAGTACAGCACAATCACGCTCCACTTATCTGCAATGATATCAAGAATTTGTTGAGTCGGACAATTGAGTGTGAATAATTCCGGTTCTGGAAAGTCGTCTAGCATTTCGCCCACGCACCAAATGGTTCCTTATTGTGTTTGTGCAGCAGTTATTTTAACCTGAAGTAGCAAACCGCTCAAACCATTGTAGATAATCCGAATCACAGGTTTCTCCCAGCCTCAACACACCTAAATTTAATAACTGTACAGTGAGTTAACCATTATGAGTTCAACAATCAATTTGTTTTTACCCATTCAATTAGGTAGATATAAATTACCGAACCGCATTGTGATGGCACCGATGACTCGCCTGCGTGCCGTTGGGTCAATTCCTACCCCTTTAATGGCAGAATATTATGCCCAAAGAGCTACAGCCGGATTAATTGTTACTGAATGTACGATGATTTCACCACTCAGTAACGGATATATCAACTGTCCAGGTATTTACTCACCTGAGCAGGTAGTTGCATGGCGACAAGTGACAGATGCTGTTCATGCTAAGGGAGGTAGAATTTTCCTGCAATTGTGGCATAGTGGACGGGTAGCACATTCATCTCTTCTTAATGGTGAGTTACCTGTTGCTCCCAGTGCCATTGCTGCCACTGGAACAATTCACACTCCTATAGGAAAAGTGACCTTAGAAACACCCCGCGCTCTAGAAACTGAAGAAATTCCCCAGATTGTTGAGCAGTTTCGCCAAAATGCAGAAAATGCTCTGAATGCTGGGTTTGATGGAGTTGAGCTACATGGTGCATTTGGTTATTTAATCGACCAATTTCTGCAAGATGGCTCTAATCAAAGGACAGACCAATATGGGGGAGCCATTGAAAACCGCGCTCGATTCCTTTTAGAAGTGGTAGAGGCAGTTTGCGGGGTGTGGGAGGGAGATCGTGTAGGTATTAAATTATCTCCTAGTAATACATTTTATGGAATGCAAGATTCAAATGCCAAAGATACATTCAGCTATGTGATTGAGCAACTTAATCAATTTCAGCTTGCCTATATTCATTTGATGGAACCGAATGAACAAGATTTAGCAACCCGTGATGTTATTAATCCAGTTATTTCAACTTTTCGTTCCTTCTATCAAGGCTTAATTATCACGAACGGAGGGTATGATAAATCCCAAGGCAATCAAATTCTAGCTACAGGTGAAGCGGATCTAGTTTCCTTTGGCAAGCTTTTCATCGCTAACCCTGATTTACCTGAGCGTTTTGCAATTGATGCCCCGTTAAACTCCCCAAATCTTGCAACATTTTACGGCAGAGAAGGTCAGGACTTAGATAAAGGTTACACCGATTATCCATCTCTGGAACTGCAAGTGAGCTAGGTAGATGTCGCGGTTATAAAGCTCAAGAAAATTAGTAAGGGTGCAAGGCAAGAGCGCCCTTACTGGTATCTTGCATTCTTTTTTCAAATTGGTATTAACTTTGCGATTTCAGGTGTTGCTAATATAGCAGGGGACAGGGGACAGGTGACAGGGTACAGGCAAGGGAAGCTTGTTAATATAAGGGTTTTACGATTTACCTATGTCCTAACCTATGTGGCTACTGCTATAAAATCCCATATAGCAATAGCCAAGACAGTTAGGACATCACAAAATGAGAAAACTTATACAGTAAAAGGTTTTTAACTCTGTCACCTGTGCCCTACTATATCTCCCAAAAATATCGGACTGAAAAACTCACCAAAACTTTTGGCACAGTCACCTTTTCTTTTTTTCAACCAGCCCTAGATAATTTTTAATTCCCAATTAAAACCGGAGAAAATACATTAATTGTGCGATCGCTTCCCCGGAAAGCTGCAATCTTTGCTGAAAATCAACTAAATTACGATAAGGCCCATAGGATACACGATTCTGTACTACTGTTTGAGCTAGTGAGATATCGATATATGGGGTTTGCGCTAACTCTTCAACTGAGGCGGTGTTGGGATTGATTAAATTTGTCGAACTGACTAAAGATTCTTGATCATGGTAAGTAAAATTTAATACTGGTTTTAATGGTTCTAGTCTTAATGGTGGTAGCCCCAAAGCCGCAGCAACATCTTCAATACAATAAAATTTAACACCAGAACGGGAAAGTTCTACGAGCGATCGCGCTTGGTGAATTGACAAACCCGGTAAGCGCAACCAATCATCAACAGTTGCTTGGTTAGCATCAATACGCATACCCAATTGTGCCGCAATTTGAATCTCCTCTCCAGACTGTAATCGATAGTAGGGATCATTCAGCAGCTTGGCACGCAATTTCTGTAAGTTAGAGTTCCAAGGAAGCCAGTTAGTCATTAGTCAGTTGACAGTTGACAGTTGACAGTTATCAGTTATCAGTTATCAGTTGACAGTTATCAGTTATCAGTTATCAGTTATCAGTTATCAGTTATCAGTTGACAGTTATCAGTTATCAGTTGACAGTTATCAGTTATCAGTTATCAGTTGTTCTCCCTCATCTCCCTATTCCCCTCCTGGGAGGGGTTAGGGGTGGGTTACTCCCTCATCTCTCTCATCTCCCTCATCTCCCTCATCTCCCTCATCTCCCTCATCTCCCGACTCCCCAGTTCCATCAAGAAATCTGATCTAACAACTGACGACGTTTTTGTTCAAATTCGTACTCGGAAATTAAACCATCTTGACGTAGATTATCTAATTCACGTAAAGCATTGGCGATCGCACCCACATGATTACCAGCATACTGTGATTTTTTAACTACGGGCTGACCTAAGTTAAAATTTTGATCAAAAGCTTCTTCATCTTGGCTTAAGTACCAAACTGCCTCCATTGCACTGGCTACCTTGGGAATCGGTGTCCAAGAGAGTAAAACATAGAACAAGCCCCAAATATACTGTCCTAAATAAAACTTATGCCATCCAGAGATCGGTGATACCGTCCCAGCCAAAGCTAAAATAGCGGCAACACTGCGACTTTTACGCTTAGTTAACATATCGCCCATGAATCTACTACCATTACCACAGTTTTATCATGGGCAAAGGGTAAAGGGTTAAACTAACAAATTCTTTGCTTTCATCTTTCCGTTTTTCCCCTCTGACCCAGTACCCACTCCCCACTGCCTGATGTTATCTTAAAGTTTTCATCTGCCAACTTTAGTAAAATGTCACAGACTTCCTTCTTTGCAGAACCACTTAAACTACTCTCTGATCCCTACGCTGTGTTAGGGGTGGCTGTGACTGCTGATGAACGTCAAATTCTTAATCGTTACCACTTTTTAGCGAAACAGCTACATCCAGATCGCTACACCAGCAGTAATAATTTAGAGAAAAAATTAGCAACAGAAATTTTTACCCGTATAATTAACCCTGCCTACGAGCAGTTGAAGCACAAGCAGCACCGTCATAGTATTTTAGAGTCACTGAGGGCAGAGGCGATCGCCTGGAAAAAGCAGGCTAAGGCTGTACAAAGTTCTGTAGCCGAGCAAATGCTGACAATGTCTGCAAGAGAAGCCGATTTATTCTATCAAGAGGCGATCGCTTCTTATGCACAAGCCCAATATAAATCTCTGCAAAAAGCGCATCAAATAACCCGACAAATATTTATATTAAATGTAGTTTACCTGAGCTTGCACAGAACTGAACCCATGATTTTGCAAGTCAGTCCGCCTGTAAAACCACAGGAAAAACCTCAACCAGCGCAGGTGCAGGTACAAGAAATTACACCCACCGAGAAAACTAATGTCAAGCCCGCAGTCATCAACTATGCTCAAAAACATTATCAGCGTGCTATTGAGTATGCTAAACAAAGCCAATGGACTATAGCAGTCCAAGAATTACGGGATGCGATTAAAATAGAGCCGAATAACGGCGATTATTATGCCTTATTAGGCTTTGTGCATCTACGACAAAATCTGCCAGGGATGGCAAAAGTTTATATCCGCCAAGCATTAAAACTTAATCCCCAGCAGCAACTAGCTTTAAAATATGCTAACTATTTAAACATTAACAGCATAGATCACGTTAATCCGCCATCACTGGCTAAAGCTTTAGGTATTGCAGCTTTATTAGGCAAATTTGTCACCAAAATAGAGACTGATATCAGTCAAGTGTTGAAATTTCGGTAAAAAACCGTACTTAAACGAAGTTTTATATATAAGATTAATCGCCTAAACTAGAATAAAAATAGAGGCAAAACTATAAGCTGCTGAGTGATATTACTCAGCCCAGTAGAGACACATGGGATTCTTTGACTCTGAGATAGTTCAGCAAGAAGCAAAGCAGTTGTTTGAAGATTATCAAGCACTGATTAAACTAGGCAACAACTACGGCAAATTTGACCGTGAGGGTAAAAAGTTATTTATTGAGCAAATGGAAGCGATGATGGATCGCTATCGTATCTTTATGAAGCGATTCGAGCTTTCAGAAGATTTTATGGCACAAATGACCGTAGAGCAACTCAAAACCCAATTAGACCAGTTTGGTATCACTCCCCAACAGATGTTCGATCAGATGAATTTTACTCTCCAGCGTATGAAAGCTGAGTTAGAAAAACAGCCTTAAAAGGGACTGGGGACTGGGTATTAGGGACTGGGGACTGGGTAAGCTAATTGTCATTGACTTTTCCAGACTAATTCGCTTGTAGTAAGGGCTACCCTACGGGAACGCTGCGCGAACAGCCCTGGTTTTATTTAGGGATTGGGGACTAGGAAATAGACGAGATATAGGGCTAGCTTTGCTGAGGAGGCTTAAGCCTACCCAGAAGGTAGAAAACGTAGAAATCAAGGAAATAGGTAGACAAAAAAGTTAAGAATATTTTTTCCTGTCTCCCTAATCCCCAGTCCCCAGTCCCCAGTCCCTAATTAGACTTAGGACGAGTAAATTGAGAAGGTGGCTTGAAGTTTTCAACTGGTACACCCTTGAGCGCCCTAGTCATAAAATCGCGCCAGATGGGAGCCACCTTACCGCCACCAGTTGCACCACTGGCTAATTGTCGGTTGTCATCTCTACCGATCCAGACAGCCGTTGTTAATTGTGGCACAGTACCCACATACCAGATATCTTTTTCCGATGAAGTTGTACCGGTTTTACCAGCAGATGGGCGATCGATAGCAGCAGCTTTACCAGTACCTTCCGTAACTACTGAACGCATCACATCGATAGTGGCTGCTGATGCCCAAGGATCTAAGACTAGCTGGGGTTTGGGAGTATTATCTAGTATGACATTACCACTGCTATCGGTAATCCGGGCAATAACTGTTGGTGGTGATTGCCAACCATAATTGGCAAAAGTAGCATAAGCACTAGCCATTTCTAGCGGCGTGACACCAATAGCACCGAGTGGAAGAGAAGTTACAGGTTCCATCGGACTCATAATTCCTAAAGTGCGGCAAGTTTCCACAACTTTATTCATACCGACGGTTTTACCCAGTTTAATTACAGGGATGTTACGTGATTGCGCTAAAGCTCTGCGAATTGACATCGCACCGCTAAAGCCACCATCGTAGTTTCTCGGAGTGTACCAATTATCACCATCACGATATCTAACTGGGGAATCTATTACCGTACTATCTGGCCCAAATTTCCCAGTTGCAAAGGCAGCATAATATACAAATGGTTTAAAGGAAGACCCTGGTTGGCGTAGAGCTTGGGTAGCGCGGTTAAACTCACTTGCTTTAGAGTCTACACCACCTACTAGAGCTTTAACAAAATGAGTCCTGGGGTCAATTGACACCAGCGCCATTTGATTTCTACCTAAACCTTCACCCAGTAGAGTTTTGTGCCACTTTTTCACAGTCTCTTCTGCCATGATTTGGAAATCGGCATCAATTGTGGTTTGTACGCGCATACCGCCCTTAAGCAGGGTATCACGCCCAAACTTTTTAGCTAATTCCTGTGCCACGGTGTTAGTGATATATGGCAGCGCGCTACCTTGGAATGACCTAATCCTCCCCAGTTTGATTTCTTCGGTGAGGGCATCATCATATTCTTTTTGGGTAATCCAGTTCAACTCCAGCATCCGCCCCAAAACTTCCCTTTGTTTTTGTTTTGCTAGCTTCATGCTGGCAAATGGGCTAAATTCCTCCGGCGCTTGGATTAAGCCCGCCATCATCGCGGATTCCGCTATAGTTAAATTCTCGGCTGACTTATTAAAGTAACTACGTGCTGCTGTTTGCACACCATAATTATTATGTCCCCAATACACCTGATTGAGGTACATTTCTAAAATTTGGTCTTTAGTGAGAATTTGTTCTAAGCGAATTGCCAAAACTGCCTCGGCTAGCTTACGAGTAAAAGCACGCCTACGGGTCAAAAAGAGGTTTTTTACCAACTGCATGGTAATAGTAGAGCCACCCTCTTTGACACCACCAGCCGCTAAGTTAGTGACGACAGCACGACCCACACCAGTAGGATTAATACCGTGGTGATAGTAGAAATGACCATCTTCACTGGCTAGTACAGCCCGTTTCAGGTTGGGGGAAATACGATCTAAAGGTACGACTTCGCGGTTTGCCTCCCCGTGGACACTAGCGAGTAGTTTGCCCTTAATGTCATAGATATATGTTGTTTCTGACGGGAAGAAATTGCGTAACTGTCTGACATCTGGTAAATTGCGGAAACTGATTGCTAAACCAACCAGCCCTCCGGCTACAATGGAACTTGTCAACATCGTCAGTGATAAGAGAGTCCCGCCAGCTACCTGGCCTACTCCTTTGAAAAACTCAAATCCGGGCGAAGTACGACGTTGAGCTTGCTTTTGGTCAAAAGTCCTAGACGACACGGTGATTTCACTTCCTCACTTGTAAATAGTACTGTAATTCATTCTTTAAAGCAGGGCGGTTAATTTTTTGCAATTATATTAGTTTGGCGGATGAAATAGCGGACAATTTGTCTGTAAACATCATTAACCCAATTTCTCTAGTAAAAACGTAGTAATGCGCGAATCTTCTAGTATGGCGGATAATTTTTCTTGGCTGCATCGGGGAATAGCGGAAGTTTTTCCACAACCTACTGATGCTGAAAGCGACATTGAGAGTCTAGAGAAACGCCTAGCAACTACGGATCGACCTCTACGGGTCAAATATGGTATAGACCCAACAGGAGCCGATATTCATCTTGGTCATAGCATACCAATGCGTAAACTGCGAGCGTTTCAAGATGCTGGTCATACGGCAGTATTAATTATCGGTGATTTTACGGCACGCATCGGCGATCCTACAGGTAAGTCGGAGGTACGTCGCCAACTGACCGAAGCAGATGTAAAACAAAATGCTCAAACCTACCTCGACCAAGTGCGTCCTATTTTGGATTTTGACACACCTGGGAGATTAGAGGTGCTTTATAACTCGGAATGGCTTTCCCAACTTGATTTGGGGAAAATTACTGAGTTACTGGCGACGATGACTGTGGGGCAAATGTTAGCTAAAGAGGGCTTTGCCGATCGCTATAAAAAAGAGAATCCGATTTTCCTGCATGAGTTCCTTTATCCTTTGATGCAGGGGTATGATTCGGTGGCTATTGAGGCAGATGTGGAATTGGGCGGTACAGACCAAAAGTTTAACATTGCTGTGGGTCGTGATTTACAGCGTCACTTTGGTCAAAAGCCCCAGTTTGGCTTGCTGTTACCAATTTTAATTGGTACGGATGGGGTGCAGAAGATGTCCAAGTCTTTAGGTAATTACGTGAGTTTGTCGGAACACCCTGGACAAAAATATCAAAAGTTACAAGGTGTGCCAGATACAATGCTGGAAGAGTATTTTGAACTGCTGACAGATTTACCCATAGACAAGTTACCAGACAATCCCCGCGATCGCCAACTTTTACTCGCTTGGGAAGTCGTCAGACAATACCACGGCGAACAAGCAGCTAATGAAGCCAAGGAAGCAGCTAAAAGTGGCGGTAAGGAAGGTGCAGTTCCAGAGTTCTCCCTGGCTGGTGTGTCCCAATTCCCTGTGAAATTATCTTACTTACTCAACGCCACTGGTTTGTGTAAAAGCACCGGGGAAGGTAAGCGAAAAATTCAAGAAGGTGGAGTCCGCTTAGACGGCGAGAAAATTACCGATGCGGATACTACCTACCAAAACCCTGATGAACTCCAAGGGCGAGTTTTGCAAGTGGGGAAAAATAAGTTTGTTCGCTTAGTTCCTTGATTAGAGACAGTGAACAGTTATCAGTGAACAGTGAACAGTGGAAATAACCTGATAACTGATAACTGATAACTGATAACTGATGACTGATAACTGATAACTGATAACTGATGACTGACAAAATAATTGTGGCTTTGGATGTGGGGGATGAGGAAAGTGCGATCGCTCTAATTGATAGGTTGGAGTCGGTGACTTTCTGGAAGGTTGGGCTGGAATTGTTTACTAGTGCGGGGCCGAGAATTTTGCAGGTGCTGAAATCTCGGCAAAAGCAGATTTTTCTCGATTTAAAGTTTCATGATATCCCCAATACTGTGGCTGGAGCTTGTCGCAGTGCAGCCCGTTATGGGGTGGATTTGATGACAATTCATGCTACCTCTGGTAAAGATGCCCTGAAGGCGGCGAAGGAGGCGGTAGAGGAGGGGGCGGCACAAGCTGGGGTCAAACCAACCAAGTTAATTGCTGTGACGGTGCTAACGAGTATTTCTGCTAGACAGTTGGCAATGGATTTGAAAGTGCCTGTAGAATTGCCTGAGTATGCCTTGGATATGGCATTGATGGCGCAAGAGGCGGGGTTAGATGGGGCTGTATGTTCACCCCAAGAGGTGACGCAGTTACGGCAAACTTGCGGCGATGACTTTGTGCTGGTATGTCCGGGGGTACGTCCGACTTGGGCGGAACAGGGCGACCAAAAGCGATCGCTCACACCAGCCCAAGCCATCCAAGCTGGGGCAGATTATTTAGTCATCGGTCGCCCAATTACGGCTGCTGCTGACCCTGAGTTAGCCTGGCAACGCATTTCTCAAGAATTAGCGACGGTGACATGAAGGTGGATATAAGAAGGCAGAGGAAGAAGGAAGCAAGGAAGCACAAGCACTTTCTGTTTTCAGTGGCTGATCGTTGGCTGATAGCATTGGGATTGTGGCTGATTGTCATCAGTAGCTTTGAAACAATGGCATTCTCACAAACTCCCTCTCCTCAACCCTCCTTACGTACTGAAAAAAAGTTTATTTGTAGAGAACAAAGTTTAGAAACATTAATCACTCAACTATTGCGCGATTTACCGAGTTATGCTAATCGTGCCACTCAACGCGGTCGCCGCCTCCGCCGAAGTAGTGATATTTTTAGCTATATGTTAATAGCGGGTAGACCTGAATTTCAGCCCTTACCCCTAAAAGTTGATGGTTCCAACAGTGATGAACAAAAAACCACGGCATCAGATGTAGAACAAGTATTTTTTACTACTTTAGAAAGACAGTATATAGATAAAAAAGCGGTAGAGTTAGAGGAATTTCATTGGTTGTTGTTGACAAAAACTGGTAATGATTGGCGTTTCGTTATGATGTTTAGCCAAATTGGTACTTATCCCCTACAACAGCCACCATCACCGCCACGGGATAGTAGTAGCGGTAGTGTTGCTCAAGGTATCAAAGCTTGGTTACGCGACTGTCAGGCGGGAAGTGTGCTTGTGCGATGACAGTTGTAATTTGTTAACTGTTGACTGTTAACTAACATGATGAGCGCATCGATAATTGAATCATAGTAGATTCCTCAATCTCATTGACCTACCTCTGAAGTTATGATTTTTAAGTGATTTCAATAATTACAGCCTTTCTCATCTAGCTGAGAACTAACCTCCCCTAGTCTCTAGCCTTTATGACTGAGTGAAAAACGCTGTATTAAATGATTTCTCTCAACATTTGTTAGGTTAATGAAATGACTTTTGAGAAAAAGCGCTGGGTTCAAATAGCTTTTCAATTTAGAGGTTCAGTTATTAGCACAATTTATCAACGTGTTATTTGCTGTGGCATATTTGGATTGTTTGTTACTTTACTTTATCAACTCAAAGTTCCTGTATCTCAACCTATCTTAGGTACTGTAATTCCTAGTATCGTGTTAGGTTTATTGCTGGTTTTTCGGACGAATACCGCTTATGAGCGATTTTGGGAAGGGAGGAAATGTTGGGGTTCTATAGTTAATAATACACGTAATATAGCTAGACAAATTTGGGTATCAATAGAGGAAGTATCACCAAAAGACAGAGAAGCTAAAATAGCAGTTTTAAATTTACTAGTAGCCTTTGCTGTCGCTACTAAATTACATTTGCGCGGAGAAACTGTAAATCAGGAATTAGAAGAGTTAATATCAACTTCTCGATATTACACACTCAAGAATATGAATCACCCTCCTTTAGAAATTGCTTTTTGGATTGGAGATTATTTACAATACCAACATCATCGTAATTGCTTAAACAGTTATCAATTAACGTCTATACAAGAATTATTAAACAATTTGGTAGATAATTTAGGAGCTTGTGAACGAATTCTCAGAACGCCTATGCCTTTGGCTTATTCGATTCATCTCAAGCAATTATTATTACTGTATTGTTTCCTCCTCCCTTTTCAGATGGTAGAGAGTTTAGGTTGGTGGACAGGTTTAATTGTAGGATTAGTGAGTTTTACTTTATTTGGTATCGAAGCTATTGGCTTAGAGATAGAAAATCCTTTTGGTTATGATGCTAACGATTTACCTTTGGATGCCATCTGTAAGACAATGAAGCGAAATATTGACGATTTAACTAGTTTATCTCCCAATGTACGCTCTCAAGAGTTGAATGATATGCCGAATATTAGCAGTATATTGGGAGGAAATAGGGAATAGGCTCTAAGTTAGCCTGGGCGAAAAGAGACGTTAGAAGCTCAACATCTAAAAATTGTTTCAATGGCTAGAGGATGAGAGACAATTGATAAAGTAAGTGTTAAGTTTGTAGGAGTAGAGAAATTGTCACTTAAATGACTATTTAGCTAATTTAATTAGCCAATCTTACCAATTCAGATTAGTTGTTAATTTTAGCTAGTTAATTTGGGAGAAAATAACACTTTAGCTACAAAATATACAAAATATTATTGAGGAATTAGGTTATGTTCATGTATCTTACCGCAGGGTTTTTCTAAACTAAATCTCTAATCAGATAAACATAGATTTAAATTTCATGTTGATTGATTAGTGTAAAATCCCCATGTTCTTTATTTTCAGCTGGAGTCTACAAACAGTAACTAAACCCTATAACAACAATTAGCGTTCCTAGAATTATGTGGATTCATATATAGCATTTTTAACTGTATTGAGGTAAATACCCAAGGCTTGAGCCTCTTGTTTCAGGAAAATATACCTCAATCCTACAAGAAACGCTATATAATATTAGCGAGTTTAGCAAACAATTTGACAACAACTTGGTTAACAACACTATGGATCAGCAAGTACAAGTTATTAAACTCAGTGGCATTATCAATACGGCAAACTCACAAGATGTACGAGAAAATATTACTCATCTTCTCAAGAGTGGTACAAAAATCGTTTTGGTTGACTGTGAGGATGTCACTTTTATGGATAGTTCTGCTTTGGGCGCTTTAGTATTAGCTTTTAAAACCTTGAGGGCATCAGGTACAAAACTATTCTTATGTTCGATTAATGAACAAGTGAGAATTTTATTTGAATTAACTGGTATGGATAAAGTATTTGAGATTTTTAAAAGTCAAGATGAGTTTAATCAAGTAATACTTGCTAGGAATTAATCAAATTTAATTAGTACAATTGATAAATCATCTTCAAAGGTATCTTTGGAGTTTAAAGCGGTGAGATAATTCAATACCTGCTCTAGTTGATAATCTTCATGATGATGTACGCTAGCGAGTATTTGAATAAAGGCATCCAAACTCCAAAGTTTGCCATCTGATTTAGTTATTTCATAAGCGCCATCACTGAAGATATATAGACTACTCAACTGTTCAACATGGCAACAGTTATCAACATATTGCGCTTCAGGAAACATACCAACTGGCATTCCGGGAGTTCTTAAAATTTGTATTTCTGTATTAGTTGGTGATGAACCAGAGATTAAAATTGCTGGTGGATGTCCTGCACTAGCATAGGTAAGTCGGCGTTGAATACGGTTGTAAACTCCATACCAGATAGTAAAGTATTTATCATTTTGATAATTCATCTGGAAGGTTTCATTTAAACTTTTAAGTACTTCGCTTGGCTGGTAGTAATTGAGATTTTTGAGGGCGCGGGAACGCAGTAAATTTAAAACCGAAATTGAAGGAAGTGCAGCTTTTAGCCCATGTCCGGCTGTATCTAAGAGATATATTGCCAAGCAATCTTCATCTAACCAATAATAATCAAAACAATCGCCGCCGAGTTGGCGTGAGGGGATGAATCGAGAGGTGATACTGATAGGTTTATCTACGGGTTCAGGTAGAAGCGATCGCATATATTCTGCTGCTTCGGCTAGTTCTTCTTCTAAACGCAGCTTTTGAGTCCGCAAATCTTGACTTAATTGATGTAGCCTTAATCCGGCTCTTACCCTGGCTTTTAGCTCGTTTTGCTCAATCGGTTTGGTGATAAAATCATCAGCACCAGCATCTAGTCCTTTGACGCGATCGGCTACAGAATCCAAAGAAGTTAATAATATAAAAAATGTAGTGGATAAATCTGGGTCTGTTTTAATGTGATGACAGACTTCCAGTCCGTTTAAACCTGGCATGATCCAGTCACAAATAATTAGCGCCGGACAACAAGCTATTGCTTGAGATATTCCTTCTTCACCATTACTAGCAGTGACTATTTGATAACCTTGTTTTTGTAAAATTCTCTTTAATAATATTTGAATTGATAAATCATCATCAATTATCAGGATTTGAAACATAGTTATTGGTCATTGGTCATAAGTCATTAGTCCATAGTCAACAGTCCATAGTCAACAGTCCATAATTCAAAGTTATTATTTCTCACTTTCACCCTGCGGGTTCGCGTAGCATCTGTTTACGACAGGCTTCACTACGTGAGGCTACGCCAACGCTTTCGCGTAGCGTCCTGTAGGGAACGTAACAGAAGCAAGCTACATCTCCCTCATCTCCCTCATCTCCCCTACTCCCCCACCTGCTTACGGTGGTGAAAGAGGATTCAACCACAAAAGTATGGCACGGTTTAGCTGATTTAGGTCACGATATACTTCTTGTTTGAACCATTGTCCTAAAGCATCTAAGGGGGTGAATGATGACCCTGTTTGCCATTTGACATCTTGACTTAAGGGTGTGGTATGCGTTCCTGGTAAGGTCTGGGCTGTGACCATTTCTGGAAAACGTACTTGTAAGATTTTGGTTAAGGCTGCTGACTGGTCAAGAGTATCGTTATTAAATTTAATCAATAAGTTGCGGCGGACGTTATAGCCTTCCTGTACGAGTTTGTTTGTTTCCTGGGGTGAAGGAGTAAATTCGATCGCAAAAGTATTGTTTAACTGCTCCACTAAGGGTATAGCATCTTTAGCTGCATAGTTGTTATAGGAGATTAAGATATTACCTGCCCGTTCTACAGGGAAAAGGCTACCAATGAGTAAATGCAATTTACAGCCCATACTATGCCCAATACCGTAAGTGGGCAGATATAGCTTGCGTAATGTACCAGAGTCATGCAATCGTTCTACTGTACGCTCAAAGTTCAATAGTACAGTTTTGGCGATCGCTATATGATCCAAAGTATTCACAAAAGGCGTGGCGATAACTACATACCCTTTATTTCCTAACTCTTCTAGTAACGAACGGTAAGTCAGATGGGGTGCAGTGGCTACAAATGCACCGCCTAGAAAATGAATGATCCCGACTGGTTTTTGGGGAACCAACACCCAATTACCTCTAATTTCTTTCCAATCCATGCCTGTAAGCGATCGCTTATTTTACACTTCTTTATATTAGACCTTGGATTCGTAATTAGGTGTTGAGGCTGCTGATTATCTTACAAGATAGGAAGCAGTGCTTCTCCTGTGCAAGGGCTTGCGCCATTACACATAGTATCTGTAACATTCTTTTTTCTAATTGATATCATGTGGAATTTACTTAATGACAATCTTGAGAATGGCGTGTTAGAACGATTAATGAATGTGTAACTAATATTACATTAAATTAGCGATCGCCTTTGATCTGATTTTTAGCCACTAAGCCAACTCTGACAAATTATTACCAGCAATGTCTATACAAACAGATTTGCAACCATTGGAATCCCAAGATGTTAAAGTTCAACTGCTGTTAGTTGGAGGACATCAATATACTCTTTATTTAAAGTCAGATGCACCCATCTTAAATAGCCTGATAACTACAATTGTGACTCGTGCTGCTAAACAAGAATCAGCTAGTCATTGTGTATTTCAAATTCCTATAAATGAAGGTCGTTCTGCTTTATGTTTTTCCAGTGAGCAACTTGTTGGCCTAGTTACAGAACCCCCTATATGGGTACAACAAGTAGAAAATATCCAACCTGTAGCCACCAATATTTTAAATTCTCATTATATTCAAATAGATAATTTTCTCTCTTCTGAAGAGCATGAGCGATTAATTAAATACGTACTAGCAAAAGAATCAGCGTTTACACCAACTAATACTTCCACTAATGATAAAAATTACCGTCGTTCAATGGTTCTCTACTCGTTCCCTGAATTTTCTGAGCTAATTGTGAATAAAATTCAGAAAATGTTTCCCGACATCATTAGTAAATTAGACATACCATCATTCAATATATCGCAAATAGAAAGTCAACTCACGGCACATAATGATGGTAATTTTTACAAAATTCATAATGATAATGGCAGCAAAGAAACTGCTACAAGAGAACTCACATATGTTTATTACTTTTATCGAGAACCTAAAAAGTTTTCCGGCGGAGAGTTACTCATCTACGATAGTAAAGTAGAAAATAACTTTTATGTAAGTGCTGAATCTTTCAAAACTGTTGAACCGCGTAATAACAGTATTGTGTTTTTCCTCAGCCGATATATGCACGAAGTTCTAAGAGTGAATTGTCCCTCGAAATCTTTTGCAGATAGTCGCTTTACCATCAATGGCTGGGTACGTAGAACAGAAGTTTAAGTATCACTGCATTAAACGAATTATTGCAATATATTTTTATTGTAAAGAAGGCGCTCCTCAGTGTCTTCTTTTTGTGTTTATGTTTTTAATAAAAACTACTGTTATCTTTATATAATTCATCAATATAAGTAATTGTTATATTTTACGCAAATATACATAAAATGTTTAGGTAAGTTTTTCAAAACTTGAAAATATTTGCATAAAAATAGTGAATTTTCTCTCTAGTTGAAAATACTTAATGTTTATATAAGCACATAGATTATTTTTATTTCATCTTAGAAAATAAAGTTACTATAAAAATCTAAATAAACTATAGACTGTATAGAACTTGCTGTGGCAAATTATATCTACTGATACTTAAAAAATAAAAGCTTCAGAAATTGCTATTAAGTGCATCCCCAGTTAAAGTCCCTACAGAGTTGAAATGGCGGTAACAAGGTAAGTGAGTAAAACACTGATACTTAACTCACACAGATAAGCTGACTTTTTAATAAAAAAATAAACTCATTGTGTGACTGCTTCAAAGTTTTATTTTGAAGGGATTTTTGCAGCTGAAATGTGATTTATCTGAAGCTTTTGACAATCAAAAGGAGTGTATAAGTAAGTGGCTCAAATGAATACACAGCAACTAATAGGTTATTTAACCTGTGGTTTGTCGTCATTAGCTGTAGTTATGGCTGGGCAAATCTCCCAAGCAAATGCAGCTTCAATGAGTTTTGACATTACTAATTTTACTGGCGATCCGTTACAAGCTAAATTTACGCTCGATGACACAATAGCGGGTGCTGGAAAAGTTCAGTTTACAGTAGCAATTGCGCCTAACTCAACCTATAACAATATCGGCGATATACGGGGAATTTTCTTCGATATTAAGGACAACAATCTGTTATCAGGTCTGAGCGTCACAGCTATAGCTCCTACAATTATTACAGGAAAACCTGAATATAGCCTGAGCGATCAACTTGTCAAAGTTGGTAATGCTAATCTAGCGGGTGGTGGAAATACCCGTAGTTTTGAATTTGGTATAGAAATTGGTGAGAATGGTTTAAAAGGTGGAAAAGATGACTTTCAAGTAGCAACCTTTGTGCTATCTCACAGTTCATTACCTTTAACTTTAGAGCAGTTTTATGGTCAAGAGTTCGGTTTGCGTGTAACGAGTGTAGGGGTTGGCTCTAATCGTGAAGGAAGTAGTAAACTTGCAGGGATAGCCTCACCAGCGCCCACTCCAGCACCAACTCCAGCACCAACTCCAGCGCCAACTCCAGCACCAACTCCAGCACCAACTCCAGCGCCCACACCAGCACCCACACCAGCGCCAACACCCGCACCGACTCCAGCGCCCACACCAGCGCCAACACCCGCACCGACTCCAGCGCCAACTCCAGCGCCAACACCCGCACCAACTCCAACACCAACTCCAGCACCTACGCCTTCACCCGCACCTTACTATAATCCTCCTACTCCAACACCAGAACCTAAGAGAGTACCAGAACCTAGTGCGATCGCAGCTTTAGGATTATTTGCAGCAGGTGCTTTTAAAATTAAAAAGAAAAACAAAAAGAATAACTCACAGCTTTAAACAGCACCATTGAATAATCAACATCAATAGTTTGGGTTGAGGAGTCTATTAAAACTTCTCAGCCCAATTTCTGATTTGGTGAATTGTTTCTCCAGCATGAGAAGATAGCGCTTAAATCACCATAAGACCGAGCAAAGTTCTAAAATTGAGAATTAAGGAGTATGAAAACAAACTGAGGAACTTATGGCAGCTAAAGTAGAAATTTATACTTGGGCAACTTGTCCATTCTGCATCCGAGCTAAAAATTTGCTGAATAAAAAGGGTGTGGAATTTGTAGAATATGGTATTGATGGCGACGAGGAAGCAAGGGCTAAAATGGCTCAGAGAGCTAATGGTAGACGCTCAGTACCCCAGATTTTTATCAACGATCGCCATGTAGGTGGTTGTGATGATATCCATGCTCTGGAAAGTAAAGGTAAACTAGACGAGCTATTAGCGTCTGGATAATCAAGCCACAGAATTAAGCTTTTCCCCCAACAGTAATTGTGAATCTGTCAGGATATCAAGGGATAATTTATCAAAGAAATTCCTGGCGTTGAGGCAAAAGGCGTGAAACTGGCTTTTATTATTGATCCCATCCATCAGCTTGACCCATGTCATGATACTAGCGTGGCGCTGATGGAAGCAGCACAAGCTTTAGGTCATGAAGTTTGGGTAACACAAGCCAATTGGTTGAGTGTGGTAGACAGCAAAGCTTGGGCTATCTTGCAACGGGTGGAACTAGTACCGATACAGTTGGTTGATGGACGTTGGCTAGCAACCAATCCTTGGTACAAGTTAGGCGATCGCCACTTCAATTCTTTGGAAACGATAGATGCCGTATTTATGCGGACAGATCCCCCAGTAAATGATGCTTACCTTTATGCTACCTACGTATTGGATTATATTGACCAAACTAAAACTTTGGTGATTAACAATCCTGATGGTATCCGTAAGGCGAATGAAAAAATGTACGCCCTTCAGTTTACCCAAGCAATTCCCGAAACCATTGTCAGTGCTGATAAACAGTTCATCCGCCAATTTGTGGAAGCTAAAGGCGCTACTGTCCTCAAACCCTTGGGTAACAAAGCTGGGGAAGGGATTTTATTTTTACAAGCAGGCGATCGCAATTTTAACTCCATCGTCGAACTTAGCACCCAACAGGGTCGATTACCCGTCATGGTGCAAACCTATCTACCAGAAGCGAAAGAGGGCGACAAACGGATTATAATCCTCAACGGTGAACCTATCGGCGCTCTCAATCGTTTAGCCAGCAGCAGCGATTTTCGCAACAACATGGCGACAGGCGGAACAGTCGCCAAAACGGAAATTACTCCACGAGAGCAAGAAATTTGTCGCCAAATCGCCCCTAACTTACGTCGAGATGGGTTAATCTTTGTAGGTATTGATGTGATTGGTGGCTATTTAACAGAAGTTAACGTCACTAGCCCCACAGGGATACGCGAAATCGACCGCCTAGATGCAACTCGCTTAGCTCATCAAGTAATTCAATGGGTTGAACAGAATCTATAGCAGAGGAGAGGGAATAGGGTACAGGTGAGTCCAGTCCTGTAGGCTTGTCGCCCACCGTAAGGAACTGGCGAACCCGACGGGGGACAGGCGGGAAAGCCGCTTGTTATCTTTTTCCTGTGAGTTTGCATCCTCATCTATCCAAAGATATAGCAGTAGCCACATAGGTTAAGACACTGAGGAATCACAAAATATTTATAGTCAACGGGTTTTAAACTTATCACCTGTCCCCTGCTATAGTTCCAACCTTTACTCTCTTATTTGCTCTAAAACACATTTGAGTGAAAAAGTCAAGTTGCTTTTGCCCCATTGTATAACCGTCGCCAGATGGATTATAACAATGTTAATCATCAGACTTTGACACTCAAAGGCTTTCCTACTATTTCCTATCCCCTACTGTATTTCTTATAAGAACTTATTTTAAACAGCAACAAGATTTACCAAAGATCGCAAACGTACCTCTGGTGAAACTTGAAAATAGCAGTTTTTATACAGCATTTAGCCTGACTAGAGACTACAAACTTTAAATAATCTCAAATCGCCAACCGCTTAATTTTTTGGTGGTCGCCGTCTTTGGAGAAAATCAGGAATATCTAGCCCAGATTTTTCTTTCGGTTCGGGGGTAACGACTGGGGGAGTTGTTGGTGTTTGTGGTGCAGTGCGTTTTGGCGGAACAGATACCACCCGTGAATTGACAGCATTTTGTGGAGGTGCGGCTTGTACTTCTCCAGTAAATCCAGTCGCAATGACGGTAATTCTCACCTCTCCTTGCAACCTGTCATCAATCACTGCACCAAAAATAATATTGGCGTTGGGATCAACCACTTCATAGATTGTTTCGGCGGCGGCGTTGACTTCGTGTAGGGTGAGGTCGCTACCACCAGTGATATTGAAAACCACACCTCTAGCACCTTCAATAGAACATTCTAGTAGTGGTGAAGAAATAGCAGCGATCGCCGCCTCTCTCGCTCTTGATTTACCTGAACTCACGCCAATACCCATCAACGCCGATCCTGCATCAGCCATCACCGCCCGCACATCAGCAAAGTCAACGTTTACCAAACCGGGAATCGTGATAATGTCCGAAATGCCTTGTACCCCTTGACGTAGTACATCATCAGCATAACGAAAAGCTTCTTGCACTGGCGTTTGTTCGGGAATCACTTCCAGCAACTTATTATTAGGAATAATAATCAAGGTATCAACTCTACTTTTTAATCCCTCAATACCTTGTTCAGCCTGACTGGTGCGACGACGACCTTCAAACACAAACGGACGTGTCACCACACCCACCGTCAAAGCGCCCATTTCTTTAGCTACTTCCGCCACAATTGGGGCTGCACCTGTACCAGTTCCGCCTCCCATCCCCGCAGTAATGAAGACTAAATCCGCACCTTCCAATGCTGTAGCAATCTCATCGCGTGATTCCTCAGCCGCCTTTTGACCAATCGCAGGATTACCACCTGCACCTAAACCGCGTGTCAGTTTCTGCCCGATTTGTAACCGACTAGGAGCGCCCGCCAGAGTTAGAGCTTGAGCATCAGTATTAATTGACCAAAACTCTACACCAGAAACATCCGACTCAATCATGCGGTTAACAGCATTACCACCACCACCACCAACACCAATCACTTTGATGTTGGCTACTCTTCCAGGCACAATCTCACCAATGCGGCTACTTTCCACTGTTATCTTTTTGCTGTCGTTGTTTTGTCCAAAATTCAGTCCTGAGTGATTGAAGGGATTGCTTGAGTTTACTGCCAGTGATAAACTCGGCTGTCCCATCGATTGGGAGTTTCTATAGGTAAGCTCTTGGTTATTATCAATTGTCATTGGATTTGTGAAAGGTAGATAAACGACTTTTTTAGGTGTTACGCATTTAGGAGTCAACTATAAGTTTAACGGTGCTGTTTTTCGCACTGTTCTCTATTTTTATCACTACTGCCAACCTTAAGAAGATTGTAAGTGTGAAAATCTGCTACGAGACAAGCCATCAATATAAGTGAGTGCTTCCGTCCTTACCTTGGGTGATGGCGTAGCGCCCCCTTAGTGCAGATCCTTCCTTTGGGAAGCGTAGCAAAGAGAAGGAAACGTAGAGATGGCGTTTTGCTCACCAAAGGTGAACGCACAGCTAATTCTAGAGAAGTATACATACATTTACCTAAAATTGATCTGTATAGCTTCCAGAAGTTATTAATATTGTCTCCACATTGCAGTTTTTGCCTAGTATACCTTTGGTATATAGAATACTCTGCTAACAATTCTCTTAAGAGTTTTAGTTGGTAGTTAATTTGACCCACAATAGTATTCGTTTTCCTAGCAATAGCAGCAAATACTGATAACATTTTGTATAGTATGCTATTTTTATCTGTAAAATAATACCGAATATACGCTGTATTTCCTCTGGGATAATTAGTTTTAACCGCTAACTCTAGGCAATTAAACATACACTTAATAAAGATACAAGTAATAACATAACTCAAGGTTGTCAGCCGATCACTTCATCTGTAAACATACGCTACAGCAAGTGTTCACTGCCTTAATAATATAGTTGATAGGTTTCACAATTGGGGATAATTCCCACATTAACCACAAAATCAGGCTGTGTTATTTTTCCTCAGACTTCAGAGATAATCGAGACAGGACTCACGCAACTGGCACTTGGGGTAGGGTGCGTCAGATGTGGAAAATCCTTGAATCTGTACGAAATTATTGGGGCTAACGCACCCTACAGTTAGTTTGATGATGACAATTGCGTAAGTCCTACAAGAAAAACCTCAAGTCTCGGTTAGTTTGTTACTTTTTGTGACTAAATAAAATTTTAGTGACAACGTTATATAAGCCTATCAAGCTTTTCAGTCATTAAGTTAGAAGATTTTAATATTGTCTCAGGACTTAAGATTCGCCTCTGAATCATAGCCTTACGGTGATAACAAGTTGCAAATGTTTCTTGTATTACCTAAGTAATGAACGCATAAATAGAGACTTTGCACAAGCATTCTGTAAAGGCATAAAGCAAACAACAAGATTTAGTTATGAAAATAAAATTTATTAATATATGAGGAATTTTTGACACATTGCTAGGGAGTTGGCGTTTTAGGTGGCTCTGCCTTTTGGATCATATGTACTAAAGGAGAGTCAGGGTTTTTGAGATCGATGTAGTCTATTTCCGCAGGATTTAATTTTGTATTGATGTGGCGCAATTGGGCTAGTAAATTAATCTGGTCAGGTAATTGACTAGTGATAGCACCAAGAGAAACTTTGCCTAATTCGGTTTTGAGAATTAAATTATTTGGGTCTCGGTAATCAACTTCCGTAATTTTCACAGAACTTGTACTTAGATAAGGATATACTTTACTCCAGTACCGAGCGTATTGTTCTGGTGTGCCGATTACTTTTAGGCTAGGCAGTTTGATCTGGGGATTGACCAATTTATATTTGTCCAATGGTATCCATACTCCATTGGCATCGATCAGACCTGTAGTGGACTGTTTATTGCCACTATTATTAGACTGGGCTTGTGTCCTTTGCGCTACTGCTACAGGTACTCTTTCTGCGACTTCGATAATTAGCCCTGGTGGAAAAAGACGACGGCTGACGGTAGCTTGGGAAATGGTTGGTTGTTTCTTTAAAGCATCTGCGATCGCACCAGGTTGAATCCGCCATAAAGACTGAGGATAAGATAAATTTAGCAGAGACTTCATCGCTTCTTGTGACAGTGGTTGATTGCCAGATTTCATCAGCACTTGGTCAGGAGTCTTCAGCACCCATATCGGTTGCAGCGCCACCCACAATAAACCACCAGCCAAACCAGTAACCGCCAAAGTGCGCCAAATAGCCTGAATAATTTTCATCTGGCGTTGTCTACGTAGTTTTTTCCGCCTTTGGGCTAATTCCTTTTGGCTAACCGAAACGATATCTGGCATCAATACCTCTTTTTGCTTTCAGTCTAAATTCCTTAACTAGGCTTGGGCGATTTGATAACTTCACAGCGACCACATGAGAATCATGGCATAAGTTCCTTGTACCTGCCAGCAAAACCTGAAAACAGTTTCAGTTATCAGTTATCAGTCCTGACGGATAAAGAAGCGTGAGATTTAGGTGATGTGGAAAATTCCTGTGCAGTCAGGCGGATATCTCAACCATGACCAACTTTGTACGCCAAAGTTAGTCATAGCTGTACTAGCGTTAAGAGCGATCGCCTCGTAACAAATCTACACTGCCATCCTGTTGGTTGTTTTCTTCCGTTGCTGCTGGTAGTAAATTTCTTAAAAAAGCTTGCAATCTCATACGTTCAATGTATGGCCAACCTCCCTCCGCTTCAATATCTTTCAGCAAAGCGTAGAGTTGCTGGCGATTATTAGGCAAACTCTCTTGAAATGTGCCATCACGAATCTCTCTGTGTAATAGCTCTAACTGACGCAGCAATTGTAAAAGAGCCGTGGTATTTCCTTGGCAACTTTCAGCCACATCCTGCACTACAGTTGTAATTTTGTGTAACTGCTCAGATAATTGCCCTGATTCTGTAATACCGTTGTTGCTCATGCAACCCTCTCTGTTTAGATGAAGTTTACTTAAATTTACCGAATATAGCTATCTTTTCTGTTCCAATACAAATTTACAGATATATTCGCCTGTTTTTCCCAATCCCCAATCCCCAATCCCCAATCCCTTTAATACTAAATTGGCGCAGTGACGTTTCACACAGACTCAAAACAAGCCTGACGGGATCAACGGCAGCTACTCAAGATTAGAGTGCTTTGATTTTGCGTTAAAAAAAATCGTATGATCTGGCTGATTTCCCTAATAAAGCGATCGGCTGTATTTAGTGGTAACACATACATAATACAGAACGACTTGGGCGACCCTGCCGATACCTGCGGCAATCGCACAGTGCGAAGAGAAAATAAATCTTCGTGTTATTTGAGGTAAGTAGTGATGCCACTTTAGCGCAAAATGTACTTATCCCTATGCCCAAATCCTTTATATATCGATTTTTGACATTGAGGTTGATCATGAGGTATCGCGCTTTAATTGTTGCATTCTTGGCTGTGTGCTTGGGGCTACTCACTGCTTGTAGTGATGCTCCATCTGCTAGTAGTAAAGATGTATTGACTTACGAACAAATTCGTGGCACTGGTTTGGCAAACAAATGTCCCCAGCTGACAGAAACAAGCCGTGGCTCAATTCCTTTGGATTCCAGCCAGTCCTACGTCATCAAAGAACTGTGCTTGGAACCAACTAGTTTCTTCGTCAAAGAAGAACCTGCTAACAAACGCCAAACAGCAGAATTTGTGGCTGGTAAATTGTTAACTAGATACACATCCACCATTGATCAAGTGTCAGGTGATCTCAAGTTCAACGATGATAACAGCTTGACCTTTGAAGAAACTGATGGTCTTGACTTCCAAGCCATTACCGTGCAACTACCTGGTGGCGAGCGAGTACCTTTCCTCTTTACCATCAAAAACTTAGTTGCTCAAACACAACCTGGCTTAACCAGTCTCAACACCTCCACAGACTTTGAAGGCACATTCAAAGTACCTTCTTATCGTGGTGCGGCGTTCTTAGATCCTAAAGGTCGTGGTGTTACTAGCGGCTACGATAATGCCGTGGCTCTTCCAGCTCAAGCCGATGATGAAGACCTTACCCGTACCAACATTAAGCGTGCGGAAATTCTCAAAGGCAAAATTTCTCTTCAAGTAGCTAAAGTTGATAGCGCTAGTGGTGAAATTGCTGGTACTTTCGAGAGCGAACAGCCTTCTGATACCGATTTAGGGGCTGATGAACCCAAAGAAGTGAAAATTCGCGGTATATTCTACGCTCGTGTTGAAAACCGTGCTTAAATCCTCTTGATTTACTCAAACCATTCTTTGTTTATCGAAAATTTGGGTTGAAAAGCCCGTCGTCAAACGAGGGCTTTTAGCCCTTTTTTTATTGGGTTTGTCTCTTATAGCAATAGCCAAGACAGTTAGGACATCAGAAAATGAGAAAACTTATACAGTAAAAGGTTTTTAACTCTCTCACCCTCCGGGTTCGCCAGTTCCCAGGGCGGGGGAAACCCCTCCGGGTACTCTTCGAGAACGCCAAGGGCGAACGGCAGTCCACCCGGCGGCTGAGCCGCACGTGTGGCTGCACTCACCGCCTACAGGACTGGACTCACCTGTCACCTGTCACCTGTCCCCTGCTGTATCTTAAAAATTATTAATAATAATGTATAAACTTTCTTACTGAGATGTCAGTAATTATGATTTTTTGAAATGTTACTCTAACTACACTTAACTTTTTTCAAAATTTCTCATAAATATTATTATTTACATTTTATTACTGGACAGTTTTTAAATCTACATAAATTTTTCTAGTCAATACTAGTAATTTCACTGAAAAATAGATGTTGTTACAGCCAAAAATAGACTATAAATTCTACTTAAAAACTTCTTAGCAAAGTTAGGTACAATCTCGGTTTGAAATTTAACTGAAAATTCTATATTTTGTCTGTATGTAGCTTCAACAAAGCTACACAAAATACCAAAACCTATAACAATAAAAAACTTTTTTCCTTCAGTTAATTACTACTTAGTTGCTTGATACTTAGCATCTTGATTATAAAACCTGTGACTTCACCAAATTTTCACAGTGTCAATGGTATGAAATTTGTCTCAGTTTCCAGCTTCTATCAAAGATGGTGTCATGTTGCATCCCAGGCTCAATTAAGAGCGCTTAACCAAATAATTATCTCCCTAATAATGCAGTGCTATGCCTACAACAGCTACCAACGAACTAAAGTACGAAATTTGGCAGTTGTTACGAGAATATCAGCAATCTCGCTCAGAAAATATTCGTAATCAACTGGTACAACTTAATTTTGGGTTAGTCAGGAAAGAAGCCCACTACTGGATGAATCAATGCCGGGAAAGCTACGATGATTTAGTTCAGGTTGGTTGTTTGGGTTTAATTAGAGCTATTGAAAGATTTGAAATTTCCAAAGGTCACGCTTTTAGCTCTTTTGCTATTCCTTATATTCGCGGCGAGATTCAACACTATCTCCGCGATAAGGGTGTGACAGTCAGAATTCCTCGGCGTTACTTGGCAATACAACAACGGGCTATCGGCGTTTCCCGTTCTTTGCGAGAATTGTATAATCGTCAACCAACTGATGCAGAACTAGCATCAGCTTTGGAAATTTCTCCAGATGAATGGCAAGAAATCAAATTAGCTTGGGTAAACCGCGCTCCCTTGAGTTTGGATGTGCCGGTGCTGGATGGGGACGAGGGAGCTACTAGCCTGGGAGAATTGGTTCCTGACAATCACTACCGCAGTTTTCAATTAGCGCAAGAAGACCAAATTCGTTTACAACAAGCATTGTTTCAACTAGAACAACGCACCCGTGAAGTTTTAGAGTGTGTATTTTTGCAGGACTTGACACAAAAACAAGTAGCAGAACATTTGGGGATCAGCGTAGTTACAGTTTCTAGAAGAGTCAAAAAAGGGCTGGACTTGTTGAAAAATCTCATGTGTACGATGGATGATTAAGTTTCAGTTAAGTCATCAGCATTTATTCTGAATTATTAGTGCTAAAAACAACCCTTGAATTTCCCAAAATTAGGTTATAAAGGAAACGACAACAATGCCTGAATCACAAACAGGCATTTTTGATTTCCATCAACCGCAGTTTCCTCTAGTTTTTGAGAACGGCTAATGGGCAGAAAATTTAAAATTTTACTTGCAGCTCTTGTGACAGTGGCGATCGCCGGATGTGCCTCTGAGGACACACAACAAGCTGCTAATCCAACCCCCTCTCCACCAACTGCTGCGCCTGTAGCGAATGCGCCAGCTAAGGCTGAATCCTTTAATAATCCTGTCGTGCCTGCCAAAGCGCCTGTAAGAGTTGCCTCGACAGCTCCTAGTTTAATTCAACTAACTAATAGTAACGAGCGGGTAAATATAGTCACAAAAGGACGAAATGACCCGTTTGCCGGCATTGTTGGACAGCCAGTTGCCCAAATTTCAGCAAATGTACCTACTAAAGTAGTTCCTTCATTACCTCCTCTACCCCCTGCTGCTAAACCGCAAAAGGTAAAGCCGAAAACTACAATTGCCAACACAAACAAGAAAATATTGGCAGTAAAACCACGTCCTACTTTGATGCCGGTTTTACCTAAAGTCTTACCTCAAGTCGTTCCCAATCCGACTTTAGTCTCAGTATTACCACCACCAGCACAACCAGAATTAGCTAGAGCAGTCATGGTAACTGGTGTAGTTCTCATTGGTAGAGAACCCCAAGCCATTATTAAGATACCTAATGAAACTGGCAGTCGTTATGTGCAAGCAGGACAAAGATTAGCAAATGGTCTGTTGGTGAAACGAATTGAAATGAATGCTCCTTCCAATCCGATCGTAATTCTGGAACAATATGGTATTGAAGTTGCCAGAACAGTAGGTGAAGCACCTGTCGGATCAACACCAGGAAATACAAACCCTGCTGCTACTCCAGTTTCAGTGGAAACACCTACGAACAATATTCCTGCTGTTGGAGCCTCATAAGGATGGAGATAAAAGAAAAAATTGCATTTACTGGTTTACCGTTAGCAGTATATCGAGAGATAGCGGCACATCTACGCCAAGTCGAAGGCGTAGATGTGAGTTTCATCCCTCAATCATCCTCACAGTTTGATTACTATCAAAGTCAAATTGATAGTATATCTCTGTGTTGGACGGAAAACGCTAACTCCGAGAGTCGACAACTTGTAGAGCAAATTTTGACATACTATAAAAATCTTTATGGTGTTGCTTGATTTGGTTTGATGAGCCATATCTACAACACCAGATTGTTCATTTTTTTATGGATGATGATCCTTGTGGTAAATATTAGATGGCTTGAATCCATTCTTTAACAGAATATTCAGTCCAGATACCATTTTGCCAGTAGGGATCATTTTCAATTAACTGACGTACAATAGCTTCATCTTCGGCTTCGTAGATACCAAAGACTTTGGTGACATCTTTAGTGGGGCCGATGGTGATGAGTACACCCGATTCTTTTTGTTTTGCTAATCCATCTAAATGTGCTTGACGGTAAGGTGTGCGCTTTTCTAAAACGTCGTCGCAGTAGGTTCCCCACACAATATATTTAGGCATAGTTATACAATTCAAAATTCAAAATACCCTACGGGAAGGCTTACGCCTACAAAATTCAAAATTAATAAAGCCAGACATCATAAGGGTTTATGAGTTTGGCGTTATTGCTGAATTTTGAGGAATTGGTTTAAGACAAATTCAATTCCTAGACTCATATTAGTGAAGAGATGAGTGAAATATCAACTCATCTCTTCAGTTATCAGTTAACAGTCAACAGTTAACTCCTCAAATTCACACCGAATTTTTCTACTAAGGCTTCACGGACTTTGTTGTGTACTGGTTCGACTTCGGTATCTGTGAGGGTGCGATCGCTCGCCCGATATACTAGTCTAAATGCCAAACTCCGTTGTCCTTGAGGGACGTTTTCGCCGCGATATTCATCGAATAACTCTACTGACTCTAGTAGACCTTTACCAGCCTTGTTAATAGCTTTTTCGATTTCCGAGACGGAAACCTTGACGGGTGCGAAAAAGGCGATATCGCGATCGCTTGCGGGATAGGTGGAGTAAGGTTTGAATGCTGGTACAAGTATTTCATCTTGGTCTAAGGCATCCAATAATACATCCAAATCAAGCTGGAACAGGTAGACTGATTCGGGTAAACCTTTGTCGCGCCGCAGTTGGGGATGGAGTTGTCCAAAGACACCTAAGTGATTACCCCCAATCCATAATGAGGCGGTGCGTCCAGGGTGTAAGCGTGGGTCACGACAATCAGGTTGATATTCTACCACAATACCTAATTGCTGAAACACACTTTCTAAAATACCTTTGGCTTCAAACCAAGTCAGGGGTTGTTCACGTCCGCCTTTTGACCATTTGCCAATGGTGGTATCGCCTCCTATGATACCGGCGATCGCATCTTTTTCTTGCAAGCCGTCTTCTTCTTGCCAGAAAATCCGCCCAATTTCAAAACCATTGAGGGAACCGTTACCTTGTTCGAGGTTATATTGGAAAGCGTCTATTAACCCTGTGAGTAAATCGGTACGTAATGCGGAATATTCGACAAATAAGGGGTTACTCAAGACTATCTGTCTATCTTCCCCTGGCTTAACTAAGGAGTAGTGGATTAATTCTGTCAAACCTTCCGCCCGCAGAGAAGCCCGTAATTTCCGCAGCAATTCCTGGTCTACGGGTAAATAACCAGCTTCTGCTTTGTCTGGCAAGGTATCACAGAAATTATCGTAACCGTAGAGACGGGCGATTTCTTCAATTAAATCAATTTCCCTTTCCAAGTCGCGGTAACGATAGGGGGGGACAGTAACATTCCAAGTTCCTTCGCCGGCTGGAGTTAGCTGACAACCCAATGCAGTCAGGATGCGTTCTACATCCTGTGCTTCTACTTCGCCAGTTTCCCCAAAATTGACTGGCCCCAGTACCTCATTTACCCGGTCTAAACGCAATATAATTGAATGGCTCCAAGTTGAGCGATCGGGACGAGTATCAGAGATTTCCTGATGGACAATTACGCCACTAGCCAATTCACTAATTAGGGATAAGGCGCGACGGTTAGCTGTCTCTAACTCTGCACGGTTCACGCCACGTTCATATCTCCCAGAGGCTTCACTACGTAACCCCACGCTACGAGAGGAACGGCGAATGGCGACAGAATCAAATAATGCGGCTTCTAAAACTAAGCTTTGCGTCCCGTCATGAACTTCGGTTTCTTCACCACCCATAACACCCGCTAAAGCTACGGGTTTATCGTTAGCTGTGATTAATAAGTTTTGTGTTGATAGGTTGCGAGTTTGCCCATCTAGGGTTTTCAGTGTTTCCCCTTGATTGGCAAAACGCACACCGATAGTTAAATTATCAGCGCTAGCAACAGATTTTAATCGCTCTTGGTCGAAGGCGTGTAATGGTTGTCCCCATTCCAACAATACATAGTTAGTAATATCAACTACATTGCTAATTGGACGTACCCCTGCCGAACGTAAACGCTGCTGCAACCATTCAGGAGAGGGGGCAATTTTTATCTGTTCAATTACTGTACCAATATAAGCAGGGCAGGCTTGGGTGTCGGCAATTTTTAAGGCTAACTTTCCGCTATTACTGGATATCGATACTTCTCCAGGTTCGGGGATACTTAATTTTCCGCCTGTTAAAGCTGCGACTTCCCGCGCTATCCCTACCATACTTAAGGCATCTGCACGGTTAGCGGTGGCGGTGACATCTAAAATTACATCATCCAAACCCAACAATGGGCGCACATCACTACCCAAGGTGAGGTTTTCTTGAGGGAAGATATGAATACCATCTACGTCGGTGGGTAAACCGAGTTCTTTTAAGGAACAGATCATGCCCTGAGAAGGCACACCGCGCAGTTTTGCGGGTTTGATTTTCAAATCAATGTTGGGCAAATAAGCGCCGACGGTGGCGACGGGTACATAAATATCCGCCCGGACATTAGCAGCGCCACAGACTATATTTAAAGTCTCGGCTGCACCGACATCTACTTGGCAAACACTCAACTTATCAGCGTTGGGGTGGGGTTGACGTTCAAGCACTTTCCCCACAACAACGCCATTAGCCCAAGTGCGTCGGTCTTCTATATCTTCAACTTCAAACCCAGCCATTGTGAGGGTTTGGGCTAGTTCTTCTGGGTTAAGTTTGATTTCTACTAGTTCGCGCAGCCAGTTTAAAGAAATACGCATCGGATTGTGCTTGTTTGAGGAATCGTCTTTGCTCTAATTTTAGGTTGCCTAACTGTGAATGAGTCACTATGCTAGGCTTACCTGAACAATCCTACTACGTTCAACGGGCAGAACGAAAAATATGTTTATGTCATACCCGTTTAAACACTTATCATATCGTGGGGTTTGGTAATGGGTAATGGGTAATAGGTCATAGTAGAGAACAATTCCCAATTCACTATTACCCATGAGCAACCAAACCAAGCATATCTGAAGTAATTAGCTGGATTTGAGATGAGTAGTTCACGCCTGTCCAACATTTAATACTTGTGCTGCTGTTAAATCTAGCATGGGAATAATGGTTGAGTTGATAGAATCTGTTCCTTGAAATACTGTTTCTTCGTACAGTCCATCTACTAGAGTTAGTAAGGTGATTTTGGCTTTATCTGGGTCAACAATCCAGTATTCAGAAATACCGCGTGCTGCATATTCAGAGCGTTTATAGCGGTAGTCTCTATCTTCGTTGACCTTTCCTGGGGAAACTACCTCTACTACCAATGCTGGGGAAGGCATATCAGGTGTTATTGTAGCTCGTCCACCAGCGATCGCTTCTAATAATTCCTGAGTCAATATCATTAAATCTGGTAGCCGCACACGAGTTCTACTCCCTGTAACTACCAGTTCTGTATCTTTATGGCGGATGAGTTGAATTGGCACAAACCTGAGAAACTGGGACAGCAAATAGAGAGAGATTAAGTTATTTCTATCAGTTTCTGGCGGCATTTCCACCAATTCTCCATCCACAAGTTCGTAGCGAATATCTGTCCCATCATCATGGGCAAGATATTCTTCTAAATTGAGTTTTTTGACTGTTGTGGTCATAAACTCTATTTTTTAATCTCCACTGTGAACATAATTGTATCAAGAAAGGCAGAGGGTTGTATTCTTTCTGCCTTCTGTCTGCTTCAAGTTCTTCTTACAGGTGCATTTGCATAGGTTGTATTGCTGTTTGTAGGTTCTTGAGGTGTTAACAATTCCCGAATTAGACGGGCTGTGGCTTTTTGTAGTAGTTGATTAACTACTTGCTGTCCTAAACGTTGCACGCCTGGGTTAAATAGCAATTGGGTAATTTGGGGTGCAATTTGGGCTGGGTCAAAACCACGGGTTTCTTGCAAAATATTGACGATGTTTTTGATGTGCTGTAGGGTCTGTTGTTGTTCTACCGTCGCGGCTGGGGTCTGGTTGACGGCGGTAATACCTACTTGTTCTCTTAATAGGTAGGTGAAGTTATGTAGGACATTTTTACCTAAAGCATTAATCCCGGTTAAAAACTCATCTACTAACTTGTCGCGAATGAATGCGCCGCGTTCAGATGAGAGAAAATCAACACCTTGATTTAGGGCTAAACTGAGGTCGTAGTCTTGACTTTTCCGGGCGTTGCGTAATAAATTTTCTAAACGATTCCACCGAAATCTACCATCTTTAAAAAGTAAGTCTTTGAGTGATGTTCTTAATTCTGGTGCGGGGTCGGTTAATAAGCGTTTAGCAACGTAAGGATAAGCTTCACTCAACACTTTGAAGTTGGGATCTATATAGATAGCAATTCCTTCTAAGGTGACGAGGGAGCGAATGATTAAAGCATAGTATGGTGGTACGCGGAAAGGATACTCATACATCAATTCTGATAGGTCATCAGTGATGCTTTTAATATTAAATTCCGCGACACTCGCGCCTTGGGCGTTGGCGAAAACTTTGGCAAAGGCGGGGATAATTGGAGTTAAATCTGTTTCTGGGGATAAGAAGTCTAGTTTTACGTAGTCTTGGGCTAACCCTTCAAAGTCACGGTTAACTACATGGACGATCGCCTCAATTAAGCCATAACGTTGTGGTGGTTTCACCTCGCTCATCATACCAAAGTCAAGGTAAGCTAATTTACCATCTGTTGTGGCTAATAAGTTACCTGGATGGGGGTCGGCGTGGAAAAATCCATGTTCTAATAGTTGTCGCAAAGAACACTGCACACCCACTTCAATCAGATAACGCGCATCTATGCCTTGGGCGCTAATCTCTGCTGTTTGAGTAAGTTTTGTGCCGTTGATCCATTCCATCGTTAAGACACGACGGTTAGTATATTCCCAGTATATTTTCGGTACGTAAATGTCTTGAATATGACCATATAGTTGGAAGAAGCGCTCGGCATTTTGACCTTCGTGGATGTAGTCCATTTCTTCAAAAATGCGATCGCCTAATTCATCCAAAATCCCAACTAAGTCACTCCTTACCCGTTTGACTTTCTTCTGTACCCAACCAGCCAATCCTCGCAATATATATAAGTCAATTGTAATTTTTTCTCTTAAGTCGGGGCGTTGAACCTTAACAGCTACTTCTTCGCCTGTTTTCAGTCTACCTTTATAAACCTGTCCCAAAGATGCCGCCGCAATTGGTTGGGCGGAAAGTTCTGTGTAAATCTCTTCTGGCGACTGTCCTAGTTCTTCCTGAATGAATTGGTAGGCAATTTCGTTAGGGAAAGCTGGTAATTGGTCTTGTAGCCTGGTAAATTCTTCTAAATATACCGGGGGAACCAAATCTGGCCTTGTCGATAAGGCTTGTCCAATTTTGATATAAGCTGGCCCCAGTTTGGTTAGTAATTCTCTTAACTGAATCGCTCGACGGCGGTCATTTTTGACGACTATTCCCCGTCTACTATCCCACCACAACCCAAAGACAAAGGTGATAGTAGGTCTGAGTACAGCAAAAATCCTATTGAGAACTTGCAGTGGTCGATTACGATAATGCTCTGCTACCGCCACAGGGTCATAAACTATTGTCTCAGATGTAGGATTTGTAGTTACAAATACCTGGGGTCTTTCAGTTGTGACGATCTCTGGTGAGCGGACAACCAAGGCTTGTGTATCCTTTAGCTGTAGTTCGCCCTCAGTCGGTCGGGAATTTGGCGGAATTGTCTTAACAGTCATGAATAAAGCCACCGGTGGGATTGAACTTGTTAAGTATTGTAACAATATTGGGGACTGGGGATTGGGGAAGGGGGAAGAAGAGGGGGAAAGGGGAAGCTTTCAAGGGCAGGTTTTTTACACTTCGACCCAAAAACACTGATTTTAGGGTGTAGGGGTATAAGGGTGTAGGGGTGTAGGGGTAGATGAAAGTCTGATAATTTACTGAATCTTATAGTCCTCACTGATTACTTTATGAAAAACCTGCCCTTAAGAGGAAAGGGGAAGGGGGAAGGGGGAAAGGGGAAAACTGTCTGTTCTGCCTCTTTTACCTCCTGATAACTGATAACTGTCAACTGATAACTGACATTTGTTACACTTGGATGTGCCTGCTATTTCAATGTTAGTAGGTATCGCTGGTTGCCGAAAGTGGGAAATATCCGGCATCTGCCCTTGTAGGAGATTTGGTTTGATGTTGCTGTGCCTACGGATTGAGAATTTTGCCCTGATTGATCAACTAGAACTGGATTTCGGCGCGGGACTGAATGTTTTAACAGGCGAAACCGGTGCGGGAAAATCAATTATTTTGGATGCGATTGATGCTGTTTTGGGTGGTAAAGTCTCTAGTCGGGTAATTCGGACTGGGACTGTAAGAGCAATGGTGGAAGGAAATTTCACTGCGACACCCCCGTTAGCGGCTTGGTTGACGGAACAAGAAATAGATTTGATTGATGATAATTCTATAGTGATTAGTCGAGAAATTACCTCGACTAGTAGTAATATCCGCAGCCGATCGCGGGTGAATGGGGTTTTAGTGAATCGCCAAGTGATGGTAGCATTGCGCGATCGCTTGGTGGAAATTACAGCCCAAGGTCAAACTGTACAAGTAGGGGAATCCGCACAAGTCCGTGATTGGCTGGATATGTACGCTGGGGATGCGTCGCTGCAACAGCGTCAAGTCATTGCTACGGCTTTTAGTGCATATCAACAAGCTCATACAAGTTTAGAAAAGCGCCGGACTTCGGAACGGGAACGGCTGCAACAACTGGATTTATTGACTTACCAAGTTCAGGAATTATCTACAGCCAACCTCAGCGATCCCCAGGAATTAGAACTACTCCAACAAGAACGGGAACGCCTCAATCATGTGGTTGATTTACAACAGATGAGTTACAAAGTCTATCAGGCTTTGTATCAAAGCGAAGATGATGCGCCATCTGCATCGGATTTGTTGGGGGATAGTGAAGCCGCCTTAAATGATATGGTGGAATATGATTGTGGGCTGCAACCATTATTAGATTTAATTCGGGATGCACAAACAGCATTAACGGAAGTTGCTAGGCAAATTAACACTTATGGGGAAAGTTTAGAAGCTGATCCCCAGCGTTTGGAAGAGGTAGAAGAACGGATACGAGAGTTAAAACAAATCTGTCGCAAGTATGGGCCTTCTTTAACAGAAGCGATCGCCTACTACGAAAAAATTCAAGCGGAATTAGCAGCCCTCAATGATCACGAACAATCTATAGAAAGTTTAGAACAGCAAGAAAAAGCCTGTTTTGATAAACTAACTCAAGCTTGTCATAAATTAACCCAATTACGCAAGAAAACCGCCGCTACTTTAGAATCGCGGTTGATAGCTGAACTTAAACCTTTGGCGATGGAAAAGGTAAAATTCCAAGTCGAAATTGCCCCAATTCCCCCAACTGCAATGGGTGCGGATAAGATTACCTTTATGTTTAGTCCCAACCCCGGCGAACCATTGCAACCATTAACTCAAATCGCCTCTGGTGGGGAAATGAGCCGCTTTTTACTGGCGCTGAAATCTTGCTTTACTCAAACTGATGCGGCGGGAACGCTGGTATTTGATGAAATCGATGTGGGAGTTTCGGGAAGGGTTGCACAGGCGATCGCTGAAAAATTACACCAGTTAAGTAACTACCATCAGGTATTATGTGTTACACACCAGCCTTTGGTTGCAGCGATGGCTGATAGGCATTTCCGGGTAGATAAGCAAATTATTACCCAAGGCAAAGGTAAAAAGGCTGACAATGGCAGTACCGAACAGCGTACTGTTGTCCGGGTGACTAGCTTGGATGACTTAACCAAACGCCGGGAAGAACTAGCACAACTAGCTGGGGGAAAATCAGCAAATGATGCGATCGCTTTTGCAGAATCTCTCTTACTACAAGCCGCTAATCATCGTCATAGCCAGCAAAGTTAATTAGTTAAGTAAACAGACTTAATAAAACATAAGTTCGTAGTAAGGACTTTAGTCCTTTCAAGCCCAACAACACAGCCATAAACCCCACGAATAACAACACATTTTACATTTAATTATCTCTACCTACTTAGCAGCATCAAAAATCTGCTGTGCGGTTAAATTTAATTGAGGAAAAGTTGGGGATACGATGACAGTATTTTCTTGAAACGCTGTCATCTGATATTCCCCATCTACTAATTCGCAGACAAAAATAGTAGGTTGTTTAGGATTACCAATGAACTTTCTTGCACCCAATGCAGCATAATCAGCAATCCAATATTCAGGAATACCCATCTCCTCATAATCTCTCAACTTATTATAGTAATCGTCACGCCAATTAGTTGATACAACCTCAACCACCAAAGGAACAGATGCAGCTTGGCTTACTGTTGACTGCTTTTGAAAAAGCGGTTCATTGTCGAGATTATCAAAGTTTAACAGCAGCACATCAGGCGAATAAGCAGATTCGGCAGAGGGAGTCTTGACGAGTGCAGTTTTGGGAATACCATAGGGTAAATTCAGACGATCAAACTCTACAGTTAGTTTACGTGACAAAAACGCGATAACTTTTTCATGCTGTCCGGTTGGGAGTGGCATTTCAACAATTACTCCCCTGTGCAATTCATAGCGTTTACCATCATTAGGATACCATTCAATAAATTCATTGAAGGTTACTAATTTGGGCAAGGCTTGGGTCATAATCTTACCTCTACATATCGCTGATTATACATTTGTATAGATGAAATATCTATTATTAATTAGGCATGATATAGAAATCCTATTTGAATTTTGAAAAAAAATCTGTATCAGTAGGCCGATGCACTGCCCACCAAGACCATGATATGGTGGGCTAAATTTAGGGTGCGTCAGCCACAATAATTTCGTACATATTAAAGGATTTTCGACATCTGACGCACCCTACCCCAAATGCCAGTTGCGTAAGTCCTGATCTATTATCAATTAGGCATGATATCATCAAGTTTCAGTTTTAAATTTGGGAATAGATAAGAATAAATAGTATCTCCTAAACGATATTGTTGTTGTTCATAAACACCGTTTACTAAATGGCAAGCAGTGAATGTAGGTTGTTTTGGATTGCCGATAAATTGCCAACCACCTAAACCCCGAAAGTCTACAATCCAATATTCGGGAATATTTAAAAAAGCGTATTCTTCTACTTTTCTGGCGTAATCATCCTGCCAATTTGTACTCACAACTTCCGCAACAAGTTTGATGGTACTACCGTTACAAATTACAGGTTGTTTTTGCCAAAGTGGTTCTTTACTCAGTTCTATTTTATCTAAAACTATGACATCAGGACGTAATGCTGTGGCTTCAGCCGCAGGTGGTTTAATTAGACAAGTTTTAGGAACTAACCAATTAAAATTTTCATTAAATATTTGCACATAGATTCTACCTGCAATACTCCCAGCCACAGCTTCATGGGGGCCTGTAGGTTCCATGTCTCTTAATTCCCCATCGATGAGTTCGTAGCGATTATTATCACCATACTGGGCGATAAATTCCTCAAAGGTGAGTATTTTCGGTGGAGTGTAGGTCATCTAATTTTGTGACGACTAATTAGTTTTTTGCAGCACTCAATAAGAACAAAATATATTGATTCAGACTGACACCTTCTCGTTCAGCCGTCTCTGCTAAACGACGATGTAAAGATTTGGGCATTCGCACCAATAATTTACCACTATAACTATCATCACTACTAGGTAAAGGAATATCATCACCAGCTTCATAAGCTGTTTCCATCCACAATTCCCGCGCCTCATTAATATTTGTCATTGTTTCTTCTAAAGTTTCACCTTGGGTAAGACATCCAGGTAATTCTTTAATTTGCGCTACATATCCACCTTCTGGATCGGGATAAAATGTTATGGGATATTGAAGATTTAGGTAGTATTCTAGAGGCTGCTTTTTATTCTGCTTGTTCTTCTGGTTCAGTGTCTTCAGAGAGCGATAGTATCATATATAGTATCACATAAAATTCAGCGATCGCACTTGTGACAACCCAGCGAGCAAATTAATAAATTGGTTTTGTTATTGAAGTTTCAAAAATTTATCCAAAGCAGCCACCAAACTCGGAGGCCAGCGACGCACATTTTTCACCCAGTCCATATCTTTATAACGACTATCTAAACCATAAGCCGCAACCCAATTACTTTCTGCTTCTCCCTTCTGTCCATTCACCCAATAAATAGCGGTCAAAGCCGCACGGACATCAGCAAAATTAGGATATTTGCGAAGAATATTCCGCATTTCATGAATTGCCTCGTCTTTTTGCCCAATTTCGTACAAGGCAATGGCATAATTAGCACGGGCAAAAGCAAAGTTAGGGGCTATGTCAAAGGATTTTTTATAATCAGCGATCGCATCTTCCCACTTCCCTAAACCAGCTTTAGCATTTCCCCGATTGTTATAGGCCATTGCATCGTTAGGGTCGAGTTCTAAGACATGATTATAATCGGCGATCGCATCTTCCCATTTGCCCAAACCTTCCAAAGCTGTACCGCGATTCAAATAAGGATCAGTGACATTCGGCGCTAATTCTATCGCTTTGTTATAATCTGTCAGCGCCGCTTCTAGTTTATTTTGACTCACCCGCGAATTACCTCGGTTACTCCAAGCGCCTGGGTTCGTGGGGAAGTTGTCAATTATCTTTGTCCAATATTTTTCTGCTGTGACAAAATCACCCTTATTTGTCGCCGCAAAAGCCTGATTTTTCCATTCCTCACCTTGTTCTATTTGTTCCTGAGTGAAATATGGTTGAGATTCTGCCATGACTGGTTTAACCCAGCCAAATACAAGTAACAAACACAGAACAATACTAATTAACTTCATCATCATTCGGGATTGGGGACTGGGGACTGGGGATTGGGGATTGGGGATTGGGGACTGGGGACTGGGGATTGGGGACTGGGGATTGGGTACTAGGTATGTTGGAAGAAAGGGAGAAGCCTTTGTCCTTTACCCTTTCTATCGACCAATTACCAATTACCAATTACCAATTACCAATAACTACAGTAAAGACAACTGTTCATTAGGTGGTGTAAAACCCATGTGTTTGTATGCGGCTTTTGTGGCTATGCGACCGCGCGGGGTTCTACTTAAATAGCCAATTTGCATCAGGTAGGGTTCGTATACTTCCTCGATGGTTTGACTATCTTCACCTGTGGCGGCGGCTATTGTTTCTAAGCCTACGGGGCCGCCGTTAAATTGTTCAATAATCACACTTAGCATTCGGCGGTCTGTCCAATCTAGTCCACATGGGTCTACTTGGAATAACTGTAATGCTTCGGCGGCGATGCTTTGGGTGATTTCGGAACAGGATTTGACTTCGGCGTAATCACGGACACGTTTGAGTAAACGATTGGCAATTCTTGGTGTTCCCCGCGATCGCTTGGCGATTTCTGTTGCACCATCCTCGCTGACGTTGGTTTGCAGTAGTTGAGAGCTACGCAACACTATTTTACTGAGTTCGTCCACTTCGTAAAAGCGCAGTTTCTGAATTAAGCCGAAGCGATCGCGCAATGGTGAAGTCAACGCACCGACGCGGGTTGTCGCCCCCACTAAGGTAAACTTGGACAAGGGTATGCTGCGAATCCGGGCGCTAGAACCTTTACCCACAGTAATATCTAAGCGACAGTCCTCCATTGCTGGGTAGAGAATTTCTTCTGTCATGCGCGATAGTCTATGGATTTCATCAATAAATAGAATATCACCAGGTTTTAAGTTCACCAGTAACCCGACAATATCTCTTGGACGTTCTAAAGCTGGGGCGCTGGTGATTTTGTAATTGACTCCCATCTCCGAAGCTAATATCATTGCCATTGTTGTTTTACCCAATCCAGGCGGGCCATACAGTAGCAAGTGATCCAAAACTTCACCCCTTGACTTGGCTGCTTTTATGGCGATGTCCAGTACATCTTTAAGGTCTTTTTGCCCAATGTAGTCGGCGAATTTCTGAGGACGGATGCTTTCTTCTTGCTTACCTTGTTCATCAATAGCCGCTTCTTTTTGCAAAACATTTTCTTTGGGGGCTGCTGGTGCTGACTCCCGGCGTTTGCGTGGTTGTCCGTTTGGTTCTGGAGGCTGTTTTTTTGAGGAGATTATCGCCATAATTTAGCTTGCAACTTGAAGTTTATCACTGTTTATGCTTAATCCCCGCCGTATTAGGACTAGTAGAAACTGGGGCGAAGATTTTGGTGAGGAAATACACAGGTCAATTTAAAATTTAAATTCCGGACAATTACTCAAACGTAAAAAAATAATTATGTTATCTAAAAGAATCTTACCTTGTTTAGATGTGAAGGCGGGACGGGTTGTTAAAGGAGTTAACTTTGTTAACCTTAAGGATGCTGGCGATCCGGTGGAATTGGCGAAGGTTTACAACGAAGCTGGGGCGGATGAGTTAGTGTTTCTTGATATTACAGCTACTCATGAAGACCGGGATATCATCATTGATGTGGTTTACCGCACTGCGGAACAAGTTTTTATTCCCCTGACTGTGGGCGGTGGGATTCAATCCTTAGAAAATGTTAAAGCTTTGTTACGTGCCGGGGCAGATAAGGTTAGTATTAACTCTGCGGCAGTACGTGACCCAGACTTGATAAATCGGGCAAGCGATCGCTTTGGTAATCAGTGCATTGTTGTTGCCATTGATGCCAGGCGCAGAGTAGACCCCAACAATCCGGGATGGGATGTGTACGTGCGTGGCGGTAGGGAAAATACTGGCTTAGATGCCTTATTATGGGCGAAAGAAGTCGCCAAACGTGGTGCAGGGGAGTTATTAGTAACCAGTATGGATGCGGATGGTACTCAGGCTGGTTACGATATTGAATTAACAAGAGCAATTGCTGAGTCTGTGGAAATACCAGTGATTGCTTCTGGTGGTGCGGGAAACTGTGAACATATCCATACCGCCTTAACCGAAGGCAAAGCGGAAGCAGCTTTATTGGCATCGCTTCTACATTATGGTCAACTCAGTGTGGGAGAAATCAAGAATTATTTGGGCGATCGCCAAGTTCCCGTCCGATTAACTGCTTAATTCTGAAGACATTATTGAAATACAAGCACATCTATCTAAGGTTGGATACAGTTCTACAAAATGATGTTAAGATAAATTTATAAGTATGAAATAATATTAAGAAATATGTTGATACCTATATTATTATTTGATGTAGCACTGGTGGCATGGTCACTGCACCTGATGGAGAAGGCTGTAGAGAACAAAGAATTTTCTCTCATGTTGGCGGGTACGCTAGTTGCGCTAGCGGCTGCGGCTATGCTAGTAGTTTATTTCCTCATGGGGCATTGCATGAGCTATTTGTTACAAGTGAGGTAAATTATAGTTATAAGTGAATACTATCACTTAATTTTAGTGAAAAAGTTGACAGTAGATAAATTATAAACTAATATAGTTAAGGACTATAAGGGGTTATAGCTCAGTTGGTAGAGCACTTCAATGGCATTGAAGGGGTCAGCGGTTCGAATCCGCTTAACTCCATTTATTTAATTAACATCTTGGGTTCCCAGTCTGACTTGAAGAAGAATTTGGATAAGTTGTTCAACTTTACCTTCCAAGACGGAAAAAGTGCCTAATTAGTGAAAACGGATGAAGGGCTAATATTGCACTGAAATGTTGAGGTGTTCGTCAAGCATTTATCCACTTGTTAAGCTAGGGGCTTGATAGACTAAGCAACTACATTTTTCACCGCCACTGCCAAATTACGGTTTTCTTCAGTGACATTTGCCAAGGCTGCTTTGAATGCGCCTAGTATAGAATCTGAAGGTTTGGCGTTGAAAAAATTATGTCACGTTTGAACAGAGCGATCGTATCAGTCAGACATCAAACCATCCTTCGCCTCAACAGAATTGATCAACGATATCCGTATTCCCAAGGTACAGCAATTTGAGATGATGTATTAACAACATCTCAAATACGGATAATTACTCAATGTCAAAGCCGAATACTAAAGCCCAAAAGACTCAAATCATTGAAGTTCTGACAAGGGATTATTTTCCGATGATCCCTCAACTTCAGATAAATTACACACAAGAACAACATGAGAAAAATCGTTTGAGTCGTTCTTTGGCTGCATTTGCGATCGCAAATCTTGCTAATATTACACCTGCTCAAGCTGCTCACTCAATTATCAATGGAGGTAATGATAATGGTATTGATGCAGTTTATTTTGATCGGGTTAATAACCTGCTTTGGTTAGTACAGGCTAAAGCGGGAAAAGCCCCAGACATGGGTGAAAATAAAAAATTTTGTGATGGAATTAGGGATCTTGTCCATAAACGGTTTCAAAAATTTAATTCGAGTTTGTCTCGCTTGCAGCAAGATGTTGAGGATGCTTTAGACAAAAATGGAGTCATAATAGTTGGCTGTAATATATATCTGGATGAAAGCTTAGGAACTCATGTAGTTAATGATCTCAATCAATTAAAAAATGAACTAAATAAGTTTGATTCGCGTTTTAAATGGCAGGATCTGCATCTTGAAAATATTTATAGATGGTTGACAGCAAAACAAGAGAATGTCCCTGTTGATGTTGAATTGACTTTAGAAAACTGGCATTGTTTGGAACAACCCAGAAAAGCTTTTTATGGATTAGTTAATGCTGCTGAACTTGCAGCTTTATATAACCAGCATAATAAATTGTTATTTGAGAAAAACATTCGTTATTATCTGGGAACACAGGATGTTAACTTAGAAATTACTAAAACGGTAAAAGAACAACCATCAGAACTTTTTTATCTCAATAATGGATTGACAATTACTTGTAAAAAAGTTAATTTACCATCTGGGCATAACCAAGAATCAGCACGATTTACTTTAGAAGGATTTTCTGTAGTAAATGGAGCGCAAACAGTAGGTTCTATTGCCTCTGTATTTAATACCAATGGCTCAATATCTGCTGAGGCAAAGTTATTAGTGACAATCATTGAATTAGGAACAGAATCTGATAAAATAGGTGTAGAAATTACTAAGGCGAGAAATACACAAAATGCAGTCCGTGATATTTATTTTGCAGCCTTAGATTCTAATCAAGAAAGGTTGCGGCAAGAATGTATGGTATCAAATATTGTCTATCAATATCGACCATCAGCAGATAATCAAGATGCTATCACCATTGAGAAAGCAGCAATAGCACTTGCTTGTTTTAGCGGTAATACTGAAATAATTGTGGCAGCTAGGAAAGATATTAACCAGTTGTATAAGCGTTATTATTCAACACTTTTTACTCAGGAGCTTTCAGGTATTATACTTTGTCGCTATGTGCGTATATTTGAATATCTTGATCAGATTTTTGAAAGTTCTCGAAACGCAGAAACAGAAACTCGGAGAAAAAATTTCTATCAACATGGGAGATTTTTTATATTAGACATTTTATCAAGACGTTATAAATCTTTAATTAATAAGCCGGAAGTAAATTTATCGCAAGCTGACAAGACTGAGCTTTCCAGAATGGGTATAGAAATTGCTGAGTTAATTTATACTCTTGCTGAATCTCAGTTTTTAAGTGATGAGAAAGGATATCTTGCTATTTTTAGAAACTTGACAGATGTTAAAAGTTTAACGAGTGTCGTTATGCAAGAATTGGCTAAAAAAGACAATCAAGCTTAAAATCCTAATTTACCTATAGTTTAATTTTTGATATTGAATTTTTGCATAAAAGCTAAACTAATTATGACTAAAAAGCCGAGACTTGAATTAACATGGATTGGTAAAGAAAATCGCCCAAAATTAGAGCCGCGAATTTTGTTAGAAGATGTTGATAAATCTTATCATGCTACACATCTTGTCAGCGATAATGATATTTTTGATAACCGCTTAATTTTTGGTGATAACTTGTTAGCTCTCAAGGCTTTAGAGCAGGAATTTACAGGAAAGATTAAATGTATTTTTATTGATCCTCCTTATAACACAGGTTCAGCTTTTGAACATTACGATGATGGAGTTGAGCATTCTATCTGGCTTTCTTTAATGAGGGATCGTTTAGAAATTATCCGTAATTTATTATCAGAAGATGGTTCTTTGTGGATGACGATTGATGATAATGAAGCGCATTATTTAAAAGTAATGTGTGATGAAATTTTTGGACGTGCAAATTTTGTTGCAAATGTTGTTTGGCAAAAAAAATATGCCGCATCAAATGATTCATTATGGTTCAGTAATGATCATGATCACATTTTGATTTATGCAAAAGTTAAAGCGTCTTGGAAACTTAATAGACTTCCTCGGACTGACAAATCAAACTCAGCATACAAAAATCCTGATAATGACCCCCGTGGTGTTTGGCAATCCGACAATTATACCTGTAATAAATCTATTGATGAGCGACCTAATTTGTATTACCCAATCGTTAATCCGAATACGGGTGAAACTATTTTTCCCAAGAAAACGGCAGTATGGAGATATTCTCGTGAAAAACATGAGGAAAATGAACGACAAGGCTTAGTGTATTGGGGAGTAGAAGGAAAGAACTCTGTCCCTCGCTTCAAGAGATTTTTAAGCAAAGTCTCTGAAAAAGGGGGAGTACCACAAACAATATGGAGGTGGGAAGAAGTTGGACATAATCAAGACGCTAAAAGAGAGCAGTTACAACTTAATTCAGAAGAGCCTTTTTCAACCCCTAAACCCGAAAAACTTTTAGAACGTATTCTTCAACTTGCAACAAATCCAGGTGATCTAGTTCTCGATTCCTTTGCAGGTTCAGGAACAACAGGTGCAGTAGCGCACAAGATGGGAAGACGCTGGATCATGATTGAACTAGGGGAACATTGTCATACCCATATCATTCCCAGACTCAAAAAAGTGATTGATGGTGAAGACAAAGGCGGTATTACACAAGCTGTTAACTGGAAAGGTGGCGGAGGCTTTCGTTACTATCGTCTTGCGCCATCACTGTTAGAAAAAGATAAATGGGGTAACTGGATTATTAACAAAGAATATAACCCCGCCATGTTAGCCGAAGCACTTTGCAAAATTGAAGGCTTCACTTATGCACCATCAGATACATTTTATTGGCAACATGGTTATTCTACAGAACGAGATTTTATCTATGTAACTACTCAAAATCTCAGTCACGAACAACTATCTAAACTGTCTGATGAAGTAGGACAGGAACGCACTTTACTTATTTTATGTAGCGCCTTTCGTTGCACAGCAGATATATTTCCAAACCTGACAATCAAGAAAATTCCTCAACAAATACTTTCACGTTGTGAATGGGGACACGATGATTACAGCCTAAAAATTGAAAATCTGCCTAAAGCACCTCCAAAAAGTGAACAATCATCATTAGCAAAACCTCTAGAATTACCCATACAAAAATCACTATTTGATATAAATAAATTATGATAAATCATTTTGTAAATAATATTTCTAATCGTCTGAGTTTGCGTCCCCCTCAAAGACAATCATTAGAAATTCTCAATCGGATTTGTGAACTTTTGCCTATTAATGGTCAAGCAGATATAGAAACAAGTTTAGCGAAAATTAACCAAGAATTTCCCACAGTTACTAATTTTGAGCGTGAATTTCCATCTCTTTGTTTTGCACTAGCAACAGGTGTAGGTAAAACGAGACTCATGGGGGCTTTTATTAGTTACCTAAACCTAGCACATAATATAAAAAATTTCTTCGTCTTAGCACCCAACCTGACTATTTATAACAAACTGATTCATGATTTTACACCCAATACTCCAAAATATGTATTTACAGGAATATCTGAATTTGCGGTTCAGTTACCCATTATTATCACAGGTGACAATTATGAAACCAATGCCAGAACAATTTTAGACCCACTAATTCCATGTAAAATCAATATTTTCAATATCTCAAAAATTAACTCAGAAGTTCGCGGTGGCAAAAGTCCTAAAATTAAACGACTATCTGAATATATTGGTGAAAGTTATTTTGATTATCTTTCCCAGTTACAAGACCTTGTAATTTTAATGGATGAATCGCACCGATATCGAGCTACTGCCGGACTTCGTGCTATTAATGAATTAAAACCATTAATGGGTTTAGAACTCACAGCTACACCCTCTGTAGAAACCAGCAGAGGAACTATACCTTTTAAAAATGTCATTTATAATTATCCACTGGGGCGGGCAATTACGGATCGTTTTGTTAAAGATCCTGCTGTTGTTACTCGTAAAAACTTTAATCCTGCTAGCTTATCACCAGAAGCAATTGAACGTATCAAATTAGAAGATGGAATTTATTTACACGAAAATATTAAAGCTGAATTAAAAGTTTATTCTCTGCAAACAGGAAAGTCAATTGTTAAGCCATTTATGCTTGTTATTGCCCGTGATACTAACCATGCTACACAAATTTTAGAACTGATTCAATCTGATGAATTTGCCAAAGGCTATTACAAAGATAAAGTTATTCAAGTTGATTCTAGTAAAACAGGCGCACAAGAAGATGAAATGGTAGAAAGATTGCTAAAGGTAGAACATCCAGATGAACCAACAGAAATAGTTATTCATGTGAATATGTTAAAAGAAGGGTGGGATGTTACCAACCTATATACAATTGTACCATTAAGAGCCGCCAATTCTGAAATTTTGATTAAACAATCTATTGGTCGGGGATTACGTTTACCTTATGGAAGACGCACAGGTATAGATATTGTAGACCGTTTAAATATTGTTGCCCATGACAAATTCCAAGAAATTGTGGAAGAAGCAAAACGTCCTGAATCAGAAATTAGATTGCAGCAAATTATCCTCAAACCAGAAGATTTACAAGAAAGAACAAAAACAGTTATTTCACATTCTAAACTTGCCCATAATTTAGGAATTACTACAGAACCAACTGTTGAACAAAATATAAATTTGCAAGAGACAGAAATAAAAGATATTACAAATTCTATATTTACATCAACAATAGAACAAAAAATTGCAAATCTGGCTTACCAAGAAATTCAAAAGTTAGAGAATTATCCTGAACAAGTACCAACTACATCATATCTGTCAACACCAAGAGTTCAAGCAATGGTACGGGAAGCTGTAGCTAGAGAATATCAGCCAGAACAGTTGGAATTTGAAGGTGTAACTATACCACCAAATATTGAGGCAATTGTTGCTAAAACAACTAATCTAGTAGTTCAGCAAACTATTGATATTCCTAAAATTCTCATAGTTCCTAAAGGAGAGGTGAAATCAGGTTTTAGGTCTTTTGCTTTAAATGTAACAGAATTAAATTATACGGTTCCCTCTAAAAAGGAATTACATATTCAATCTTTAGCTACTTATGATTATACATCTTTAGAAATCGCTTTAGTCACTTTTACAGAATCTCGATTAGAAAACTATATTGTCAATAATTTAGTCAAATTTGATGATATTTCTTATGACGAAAATGCAGATTTGCTTTATGATTTAGCTGGACAAGTGGTTAGTCATTTTCTCAGTTATTTATCGGTAGAAGATACTCAGAAAGTTTTATATTATTACCAAAGCGAAATCGCTAATTATGTCCATAATCAGATGAAAAAGCATTTCTGGGAAGATGATCAAGTTGAATATAAATACGAAATTAGCAAAGGTTTTACCACCTTAAAAGAGAGTGTATATACGACTAAAGCGAAAAATTATTTAAATTATAGAACTTCTCCCCCAGATAAAAGCAATATGTCCGAATATCTTTTTACAGGTTTTTCTAAATGCCTGTATACAGAACAAAAATTTCAATCAGAAGCTGAGAGGATATTATCGATAGTTTTAGAACGGGATGCAATTAAATGGTTTAAACCAGCAAGAGGACAATTTCAGATTTATTACAAATGGGAGGGAGATTATTTAGAATATCAACCTGATTTTGTGGCAGAAACAGCAGAAATTATATATATGCTTGAACCTAAAAATCGAGATGAAATAGATAAGCCTCAAGTGCTGGCTAAGAAGGATGTAGCAGTTAAATGGTGTGAATATGCTTCTGAATATATGCTCAAGCATAAGGGTAAACCTTGGGTTTATGTGTTGATACCCCATGATGCGATCGCCGAAAATATGACAATAAAAGGACTAGCTGATCGCTTCAACACTAACGGTTATGCTACTGGTAACTGATTACACTTGCTCTTTTGCAGGTGGTACAATTCGGGTTTTAGATAAACCGCTATCGATTTCTTGCAGAAGTTGAAAGTCTTTTGTTGGTAAGGGATAGCTGCTACTACTGAAAACACCCGCCGTAGGCTGCTTTTCTAAAAAAGAGAAAGCTTGGCGGAATTGATGGGGTTCGGCTTTGATTGGCGCATCAAAATGACAGGGAATAATCCAATGAAAGCCCCAACTGGCTACTTTATCAGCCCAGTTAATGGTTTCTTTGGGTGCGCGGTTGAGAATCAAAGTCTGTAAAACTGGGGCGACAAATAAACGCCCATCCCCACGCAATGCGGTAAACGATCGCTCCCAATCTGGTTGCCATTTAAAGGGAAATAAGCCAAAATAAGCTCTATAAGAGCGTTCTGGCGCTTTTAAGGCTTCCTTGAATACATCCACCCAACTGGGTACATCTAAGGCGCTGGGACGGAAATATAGAGCAAATAGGGTGATGCGTTCCCATCCTTTGCGGCGGTTGGCTTGATTATCTGCAACGATATCCGAGGCTTGATCTTTGGCGTGGAATAGTAAAGGATAGGGGTCTAACTGGACGATCGCTGGTGGATCGGCTGGCACAGAAACGATAGAATCGGTAACAAGGAGAGTATGCGATCGCTTGTGGAAAAATGCTACCTCAGCAAACTTACCGGGGCCAAGGTCGATTGTATCTAAGATTGCATAGTCAAACTCATCAGCAAAGGGAACTTGGCTACTATCTTCTGGGAGTATATGAGTACGTCTACTAGGTAAACCCAGCCAACTCAGGGGAAGATTGAGAGGGAAACTCCACTGGTTAGGGGCGACATATACCTGGGCTTGGGGAAAACATCTGGCGAAAGGGCCGACAAATACCTTATGTTCCAATCCCGAAATCGTGGGCAGAATAATATATTTTACATCTCCGTGTTCCGCCACTAATTCCTTGACCAAGCGAATACATTCAGGGGTGGGTGCGACTGGTGCATATACCAGTAGTCCTCCCTGCTCCAGTTTGACTACAGTCATGCGAATAGGGACAACCACGTAAAAAATTCCCTGCATCTGGTCAAAAGTCCAGATGGTATCTTTAATCACTTCCTGCCTGAGCGTCCGCCGCTTACCGTATGGGTACAGTGGTAAAGTAAACCAGTAAAACCATGACCAGTCTCTAGGATTAATTTGTCCTAAAATTTCATCACGCACCACTGCAACACCCCTAAATGAGCCTTGTTCACAATAATTTTATCTGCACCCCGAAACATGGAGTTTAGCAAATTGTGGTAACAACAGGCTAGTGGCGTGGCAAGGCTAAAGTGCATTAACGAAAAATCCCTCATCTTGCCCATCTGCGTTTATCTGCGTGCATCTGCGTTCAAATTTTTTGTCAATCTATTGCCACATTTTCATCTTGCCACACCAATAATAATCTAAGATACTGATTCAGTATAGCCTCAACCAACAAGCAGCCTTAACAGCCTCAACAACAAATTTTTACTTGCGTCAGCTTGAGGTTTAAGTATTGTTTATTTTCCTAACAAATTTGGCAAATTCTGGTGAAAGAATTAGTATCTAAATATGTGTCATAACGTTCAAACTAAAACCTAAGAACAAAAACTGATTTTACTTCTAGATGCTAGACAGTTTTTGCTAGGGTTAAAGAATATGCAAGTTAATTTTCTAAAACCAAAACAAATTTTGACAGTAGGTTTATTTTCTTCTGTCATCTTTATTTGTCCTCTTTCTAGCCTGGCTTTGACTGTTAAAGAAGTCCCTAATCCCAGACAACGCGGTGTTTGGGTTACTGATATGGCGGGGATTCTCAGCAATGAAACAGAAAGCCAAATCAATCAAATGATTTCTCAACTTGAGGCAAAAAACGGCACAGAAATGGCAGTGGTAACTGTGCCAAAAACTGCGCCGGCGGATAGTCCCAAAAAATTTGCTACCGAACTTTTTAATTATTGGGGAGTTGGTAAAAAAGGAAAAGATAATGGGGTATTGTTCTTAATTTCTGTTGGCGATCGCCGTGTCGAAATTGAGACTGGTTATGGTGTGGAAGCAATTTTACCTGATGCGAAAGTAGGCGATATTATTGATAGTCAAATTATCCCGCAATTCAAAAAAGGCGATTTTGCAGGTGGGACAGTGGCGGGAACTAAAGCCTTAGTAGTTATTTTACAATCTGAGCGATCGCCAACGGCGGACAAAACGCCATTACCTGTAACTTCCAACCCAGAAATCTCTCAGCCTGAAAATAATCACCCTTGGGGACTGGTAGCAGTAACAGGCATATCTATACTAGGAATTGGCGGTGCATCTGCTTATTTGGGACGTAAAAAGAAACTTCTCATTCCCCCTTCAGGACGCACACGTAGAAAACAAGGCAATTACATTTTTTGTTGTGAAAACTGTCAACAACCAATGGTAAAAGTAGACAAAGCTACAGTCGAGGAACATCTGAACAAAGTAGAAAAAACTGCACAGAACTTAGGTAGTGTCCGCTTTGAAGGATGGAAATGTCCTAATTGCAGCGATATCACAGACACAGGTTTTAATATAGTCGCTCTGGAGTCCCATTTTGCTCGATTTAGGCGATGTCCTCATTGTAACGAACTGACAGTTACCCGCAAGGAAAAAACTGTCACTCCAGCCACAGTAGGAAATTTTGGCAGACGATTAATTATCGATGAATGTCATAGCTGTTCCTACCACAAAAAGACAGAAGAATTAATCCCACCCCTACCACCGCCACCGCCTCCTAATTCTGGAAGCTGGGGTGGTTCTAGTGGCGGTGGAAGTAGTGGTGGCGGAAGTAGCAGTGGTGGTAGCTTCGGTGGCGGAAGTAGCGGTGGTGGTGGTGCTGGTGGTAATTGGTAAGTAAAGATGATGAATAATGCAGATAAAAGAATCCCCGAAGAGATAGCCCCAGAGGTGCTAGAATTAGCCTCACGCTACTACGCCCAGCAAAGTCAAAGTTATTCACCTGATGAATTGATCACAGCCGGAAAAGAAGTTAATATTCCTGCTGAGTTGATTCAACAAGCCATTCAAGAAGTCCAAGCAAAACATCAGCAACAAGTTGAGAAACAACAGCAATTAGCCCATCTACGCCAAAGACTACTCATCTTTGGTGCGGGCATAGTTGCCGCATTAACAGTCTGGACTGCTTGGACTTATAATTCTCTACAGAATAGTAGTACCAGAGTAGCAGCCGCCTGGGCGCAAGTAGAAAATCAACTCCAGCGCCGTGCTGACTTGATACCTAACTTAGTCAATGTGACACAAGCTTATGCCAAACAGGAAAAAGAGCTAATCTCTTTGTTGGTACAATCACGACAGGCTTATGTACAAGCAGCGACACCAGAACAAAAAGCTGGTGCGATCGCACAAATTAATCAAGCAATTGGCAGTTTTCAAAACTATGCTGCTGCTAATAATCAATTACGTTCCAGTCAATTATTTATCAATCTGCAATATGAATTAGCAGGTACTGAAAATCGCATAGCTGTAGAACGGATGCGTTACAACCAAGCAGTACAAGCATATAATCGAGAAATTCAAAGCTTCCCTAACTCACTTGTAGCTAATACTTTCGGGTTTGAGAAGCAGAAATTTTTCCAAGCTAATAATACCCAAGTTCCTAAAGTCTTGCCGTATTGACACTCTCTCAGTTTAAAAATTCCCATTGTCTACAGGGCGCAAGACCTTATCTTAATTAAAAATCTTGTAACTCCTTGATCAGAATATGGTGTGTAATGGGCTGAAAAGCTAATTATTTCACATCTTGCACCTTCTCAATAAGCAGGTGCCGATGCACTGCCCACCCTACGAAATAATAAGGGTTTCGGGCTTCGATTTTCGCAATAAGGTAATGGTGCAAGATATAATATCAAGTTCGGCTAATTACTTATAATATGGTTGTTTTGGTCGGTAATGGGTAATAGCTAATAGGTAATTGTTTTCTACCATTAGCAATTACCAATTACCAATTACCAACCCCGAAGATATGATAAGTGATTAAGCGGACATGATATAAGTTATAGCAGATTGCAACCGGATAAAATACAGATTCATCTGCGTACCCTGCGGGTTCGCGTTAGCGTTGCGTAGCAAAGGCTTCGCCAACATCTGCGTTCATCTGCGTTCAATTATTTTTTCTGTACCTCACTGACTTGAAAACCGCTATATTTCGTAGGGTGGGGAGTGCATCGCCATGTACTTATTGAGAAAGTGCAAGTTGAGAGATAATTTTATTTCGTCTGGAAAATATTTTGCACCATTTTTTTATCAGAACTAGCAGCAGCTTGATCTAACTCAGCGACTTCTCCCGCATCTAATAGCCAACCCAAAGCGCCGATATTCTCCTGCGCCTGTTGCACAGATTTTGCACCGGGGATGGGAATGGTTCCTTTGGCAATACACCAGTTCAGCGCTACTTGCGACATGGTTTTATTTCGGGATGCTGCCACTTCTCGTAAACATTGTAGGAGCGATCGCACCCCAGGCAACAACTGTCTGAACAACAAACCCCTCACCCCAGGCGGAAAAGGCCCTTTCTCTGAATATTTGCCAGTCAATATCCCCAAAGCTAAAGGGCTGTAAGCAATTAGTTGTATACCCAATTCATCACAAACCTGTTTCAATCCCAACTCAGTCACGGGATATGTAGATAATAATGAATACTGTACTTGCAACGTCTTAATCGGTACGCCTCGCTCAGAAAACTTTTGATGCACCCTTTGCAGTCTTTTAGTACCGTAATTAGACAACCCTACACCCTTAACTAAACCTTGTTCATACAAGTCAGCTAAACCATCCAATAACCCTTCTTCTTGCCAAGGTGCATAATTGGCAGTTGACCAGTGCATTTGTACTAAATCAACATTTCTTCCCAAGCGTTGAGCAGAAGACTTACAAGCATTTATCATAGACTGACTTGTCCATCGCCAAGGGTAAGCAGCCAGCTTAGTGGCAATGCAAATCTTTTCTTGGTTGACACCTTGATACTCTTGAGAAAATCTCCCCAGCAGCGACTCACTGCGCCCGTTCAATCTTCCTGTGCCGTAAGAGTCACCCGTATCAAACAAGGTAACACCGTTGCTCACACAGAGGTTAAAGACGGCTTGTAATTGCCCGTCCATGCTTTCGTTATATCCCCAAAGCAGTTGGTTTCCCCATGCCCAAGTTCCACAACCCATCTTGGGGAGTGATAATTCTTGGTTAGTTTGCATTGTTACCCTCTAATGTCTTTTTCAGTGATCAGTTATCAGTTATCAGTTATCAGTTATCAGTTATCAATTGACTAATGACTAATGACTTACGCCTTCATTTTGGCAAAAAACGATTCATATTGTTTTGTGGCTTCTGGCGGTAAGGGAAGTAAAAATTCACCTTTGGCGAATACTTCTTGACTATTGAGTAATAAACTACTAAATGATTCTTGGATGTCAGAAGCTTGAATATCAGTAGTAATTGGTGAATTAGCTTTGGTGAACAAAGAAATTTCCTTGGCACTTTTCGGCTGTAGACAAAAATCAATCCATTGTGATGATAGGGCATCCTTTGCAGTTTCTTTAGGGCTTACCCACAAGTCTGCCCAGATAGCTGTCCCTGAACGGGGGATAGCTACCCTCAGTTGGGGATAACGTGCCAAGACTGATATTACATCACTTGACCAACCAACAGCTAGCCAAGTATCGCCAATAATTAGGGGTTCTAGGTAAGTGTTGGAACTGTAGAGTTTTACTTGTTGGTTTAATGTTTGCAGTTCTTTTTCTAACTCTGGGACTGTGGCTAGGTTTTCTGTGTTGTATGATCTTCCTAGTTTCTTTAAGACTAAACCAATTACTTCTCTTGGTTGGTCTAGTAAAGAAATACGCGATCGCACTTCACTACGCCACAAATCACTCCAATCTTGCGGTGTCCATCCCAACTCCTTAAACTTATCGCGATTATAGATAATTACTGTCGTACCCCAACGATAAGGTGCAGCCCAAATTTTCCCCTGTGGATCTGGGATACCTTGTTCGTTACGCTTCACTAAGTTCTGCCATCTAGAATCTAAACTAGACCACTGTTGTAACTGTGCTACTTCTAATGGTTTAATCAGTTTCCTTTGAATTGCCGTTGTTAACCAATAATCTCCCAATGTGATCAAGTCAGCCACAGCCACAGTTTGTGAATTTCTCAACGGAATAAAGCGAGTCCATACTGGCTCATCTGTGGCTTTTGGGTTTTCCTGCCAACTTAACAATCGTTTATATAACTCTTCTATGCGTCCGACTGGCGCAAACTTTAATTCTACCTTTTCTTTGAGACTGCGGTTAAATCGATTAACTACCTGACTAGGAATAGAGCCTTTCAATAATTGCACGTTAAGTTTTGGCTGATTATTACCAGCACAGCCTACAAGTAGCTGTGATAACGTCATACCACCCAGACTTAACAAAAAAGACCGACGATTCATTGCTTTAAGTTTATACATAATAGATTAAAAGAATATAGTAAACAATAAACTGGTGAAAATGGCTTTATTTTGACAAATTATAGTGATACACAGCCAAAGGTATGTTTTTTATAAGATTACTTGTATTAACTACAGTTAGTTAGCATAGACGCATAGTTACTTATTGTCTGTCCTGATTTTTCATTCCTTGAATATCCAGCCATTACTCATCTTTCAAGCTGTTTATAAAAATCCAATTACTAGCAAACTGAACATTGTTATGGTTTCCTCATAGCTCAACTTTCTCATCAATAACATTAAGTATTCATTAATACAGTTTCAGTAATGTAAATCATAATTTTTTAGTATATATGATGATTTATTTAAGCTTTTGAGATTGAGCTTGTTATATTAGATAGGTGTGAACCCTTACACAGAAAGGCTTTTCAGACAAAACATATATTTGGTTAATGTTTTTTAGTTAAAAAATGAGCAATCACTATATTAATTGTTGAAATTTGTTAACAAATGACTAACTATATTTCATTTTCCAAAGGAAGATTTGAAACATTAAATAATTCATAAGTATATTTAACATTGCGAGTAAATTGAATAACATAGAGAAAATGTGCGGACGAGGGTATTAAATGGAGCCATTACAACAACAGATCCTGACTTTGAGTCATAAGCTGGATGCCCTCTACCAGGTGATTGAGCAGCTTGACTTAAAAGTCGCTCAAGCTTTTTCGGAATGTTCTTTAGCCAGAACAGAAGCAAAAGATAATTATCTGGAAAATAGCCAAACTGGTCATTACCAGTTTAAAGGACATATCGGTTTTAATCAGGAACTAGAACATAAGGATGTACTGACAGACGGCCTTTACCTAGACATGAGCCGTCAAAATGGAGAAAAAGTATTATCACCAGAAATTCAAATACAACGACTAACGGCACAATTAACCGCAGCCTACAATCGTATCGCTGCTTTAGAAGAACAATTACTCAGAGAAAGAATTCACTAGTTAATTAAACTAAAGTCAAACTTACCCAGTTTTCCCGGAGTCTGTCTGAGTCCGGTATTTTAGGTTTTTGACAGTTGACAGTTGACAGTTGACAGAGGGGACAGTCTTTCCTCTTTCCCCCTTCCCCTTTCCCCTTTCCCCCTCATCTTTATGGCATAAGTTAGCAATTACGATATACTTTCCCCTTTCCCCCTTACCCTTTCCCCTTTCCCCCTCTTGTTTCCTCACTCCCCAGTTCTAACCGTTGAATTTGGCTTTCAATGGCTTGTAACAGTTGATGTTGTTGCCAATTCTTGTATAGGTTAGCGGCTATGCAGGCTGCACCAGCTCCTACGCCTTCCTTGACAAAGCCTTGCTCATATGCTTGGAGTTGGGTGTAACGGGAATCAGCAAAACTTAACTGAGTGGCTAAGAGTGGAGGGGTTTTCATTTGCGGATATTGGCTATTTTTACCTATATTCAGAGCTAATTCGACAGTGCTGCCTGTGGGGTCTTCTGCTACCCACCGGGTTGTGCCTACAACCACTGCTGTAGGTTGCCAAGCTAAATTGTAGGCTTGGGCGATCGCACTGGTCAAAGCATAAACAGCCAACATTTGCGTACCCCCAGCCAACATCACACCACAACTGCGACTAGCTGCGATCGCCATCCCTGCCACAACCACCTGCATGGGATCACCAACGGCGGCGACTAGTTTTAGTGGGTCTGGGGTCTGGGGATTGGGGGGAGATGAGGGGGAAAGGGGAAAGGGGAAGGGGGAAAGGGGAAAGGGGGAAGACTGTCCCCTCTGCCCCTCTGCCCCCCTGCCCCTCTGCCCCTCTGCCCCCTGCCTCCTCATCCTCTCCAACCCCTGCTGCACGACTTGCCATTTTTGCTCATGGTTACAGACTGGGTGACTGCTGTTGACTTTGCCTGCTGCGTCAATGCCTAAGCCAGTTAAAATTGCTTGAGCAGTTGTAGTCCCACCCACAACGCATTCGCTGAGAATTACATATCCCTGGGGAACTTTAGCAGCCAAGCGATCGCCCCAAAGCAAACCTTGCTCAAATAGATGGTGTACAGTTGTTATTTCCATTGCCGCGCCTGTACTCAAACATCTAGCAGGACAACCACCTAAATCAATTATTGGTATAGCCGGGGAATGAGGTAAACCCGCATTAAATACATCAACCGGAATGTTGAGTTCCTCCACAACCGCGCGGGATATAACAACAGGAGATGCACCTGCTGTCAGTGGTGGTAGGGGATACTTGGGTTGATGTGCTGCACCGTAGTATAAAAACTCAGCATCAGCGCAGGCAGTATATTTCCGATCCTCCGGAGTGCGACCAGCCGCCGAAATGCCGGGAATCAGACCAGTTTCCGTAAAACCGAGGATACAGGTAAATAAGGGTAGGCGATCGCTATATCGTCGCAACCAAGCTTCACCCTGTTCGATTTGAGTATAAATGCTTATCATTAGTCATTAGTCATTAGTCAACAGTCAACAGTCAACGGTACTCAACCTTAAACAGTAGACTATCGACTATTGACCAATCTTTAACGTAACGCGAAAGTCCCTACATAGGCGCGAAGCAAGGTAGGGATGAATAGCGGGCTATGACGATTGCATACCTGAGTGAAATCAACCGTGAGGTTGATAAGGGAACGGTATGTATGTTCGCGTAGCGGCACGTAGTGCGGAGTAGCCAATCATTCTTCTGGGTTTTCTTGAGATTGTATATATTGTTGAATTTTTTCAATAGGTGCGCCACCAGTAGAAGCAACATAATATGAACTAGACCAAAATAGGGGTTTTCGATAAAAAGTAGATAAATGCTCTGAAAATTCTTTTTGGATAATTCTACTAGACGCTGATTTCAGGCTACCTACAAGAACAGATAAATTGTTGTCTGGGTGAAAATCAATTAGTAAATGAACATGGTCTACTTCTCCTGAAAATTCAATTAGTCTGCACCTAGTTTTGATGCAAACGTTAGCAAATATTTCTTGTAACCGTTCCAGAATTGGAACGGTTATTGTTTTGCGCCTGTACTTGGTGACAAACACAAAATGCAGGTGAATGGAGAAAACAGAATGAGAACTTTTTCTGACAACCACTTAACAACCCTATAGGTCAACCGTAATATCATAGAATAATTTATTTTAGGAGACAACTAGATCAGTGGCTACAAGGCGGATGACTTTCAGGTTATACCCAAATAAACAAATAGAGAAGTCTTTGAGGTATCACCGGAAGCTCCACAAAGACTTGTACAACTGTGCTATATACAATAGATTCACTCAATATCAAAAATTCAATCATTCTGTTAGCTATTTCGAGCAACAAAACTCATTGCCTGCTTTCAAGGAGATTTGGACTGAGTACAAGCTAATAAATTCTCAAGCCTTACAAGCAACCTTAAAACGTGTTGATTTTGCCTTTGAACGCTGGTTTAAAGGATTAGGTAAGCGTCCTAGATACAAATCAATTCGTCATTACTCAGGTTGGACTTATCCAGCTAAAAGCGGATATTCAGTAGAGTCCAATGGTGAAAATGGTTATATTACTTTAGCTAAAATTGGTAGTATTCAGATGCGGGGCAAAGCTAAGTATTGGGTAACTCCAACCACTTGCACAATTGTTTACCGTAATGGTAAATGGTACGCATCTATTACCATTGATGTGCTAGACCAAGTTCTAAAACCAGATGTTTTACCAATTAATGCTGTTGGTTTTGGAATGCTTCGTAGTACCATCAAATATAAGGTTGAGCAAATTGGTGGTGTGTTTGTTGAAGTTCCGACCAAAAAAGTAAAGCCTAGCCAAACCTGCCCAAAATGCGGTCATCAACACAAAAAAACTCTTGATATTAGAGTTCATAATTGTGAGTCTTGTGGATACGTTCAAGACCGTGATATTGCTGCTGCTGAAGTTATGCTTTACTATGCTCAAGGTAATCTACCGGGGTTTGGAACGAACCTCGTTCGCGTTGGCGTAGCCTCACGTAGTGAAGCGTCTCGCAGAGAAGATGCTGATGTCACTAGCTCTACTTCACGTACTCGCTCATCTGCGGGAAGCATGAAGCAACTGGGGCAAATGAAGCGTCAAAAACTCAACTCTACTGGGGTGAATGTAGAAACTCACCCCTCAACGTTCGCGTAGCGTCACGAAGTGAAGTAGGGGTGAGTAGTTCATTAATCCAATAGAACTTGTATCCAATGGGGAGGGCGGGGAATGGGATTGCCTAAGCGATCTAAAAGTAATAACGCCGCTATGTGTACAACAAACAGATAAATAAAATTGTTGATCACAATTAATGCTACTGCCCCCAACTGAATCAAAAATACACTAGGACTATTTAACAATCCCAGTTGCAAGAAGACCCACTCGATTAACTCTGTGACTTGGGTAATTAAATAAATCCATAGGTCTTCCCCCGACAACACAGACAGTAACCACAAGCGGAAAAAGACCCCCAAACTACCTAACAGCGTACCCAAGGTAATAGAGACAATCCAAGGAGCGCGGCGATACCAAGCCGCACCTAGTAGCACGCCCATGAAGGCAAAAGGCATGACAAACAACAGGCTGCGTGCTGGCCCCATTAACACGGATAACAGTAAACCAGAGGTTACAGCCGCCATCCATGCAGCTCGTTTACCCCAACGTAGGTAAACTAGGGCGATAGGTACGGGGAAGAATATCCGCAACAATGGGCCGAGGGGAAAGTAGAAATTGATAAACCAAATCAGGCTGGATGTGCTTGCTAAGAAAGCTGTCTCTACCATCCTCAAGGGAGCATCAACTTTCATTTGGGGAGATAGCAAGTTGTGTTGCTTTGGCTCTGGTTGATCTGAATTTGGGTTATGTTCGGTCTGAGATTCAGGGGATGTATCTTCCTCTGGCTCATCTGGCAGAGAATCTAATGTACTCATCGGGAAAATTGATTAGATTAACATCTTTTCTAAGGCTGACAAATCAGGAATACAAATAGTGTCTTGATCTCGCTTAATCAAGCCTTTTTTTTCTAACCTTGTCAATACCCTAGTCACAGTTTCTCTTGCCAAACCACTCAAACTGCTCAGTTCTCGATGAGGTAAATTAGGGATTTCCGTTCCTGTCTGTCCCCGTTTTCCTTGACCTTCTGCTAAAAATAGCAGAGTATCTGCCACCCGCGATTGACTATCAGATTCTCGCAACCGCAGCCGGCGATTTACTTGCCGCAAGCGCCTAGCCATCAACTGCGATAAGCGCACACCAGCCAAAGGTTCCGTGTGCAGCAACTTGACAAAATCTTGGGAAGGCATACTGCCAATTACTGTACTAGTCAGAGTAATCACATCTGTGGAACGAGGTACTTCATCTAAAGCCGCCATTTCCCCAAATAATTCTCCTGTGCCGAGAATATTCAGCGTCACCTCTTTCCCTTCTAAATTATAAGTACGTATTTTTACCCAACCATCAACTATAAAATATACAGCGCCTCCCCAGTCGTTTTCTAGTAGGATAACCTGATTAGCTGGGTGTGTACGTGTAACAACATGATTAAGAGCCAGTTCTACAGCAGTTTCTGGTAGCCCTTGAAAAAAGGGAGCCGAGATCATCCAAGGATTAGTAGACAACTGCAAGCTATATCGGTCTTCCATTACGACATTATGATGATTAAGCGGCTATATGTAAACAAAGTTAAAGAAGTACATCTTAGCCTAAAATGTTAAGTACTAGTTATTACACTAATGTTTTTAAATTTTATCTTATAAATTTAAACTACGTTACACTTATACACGCAACTGTTCTTGATTTTTAATTGAAAAACAACCAAACTCAAACTAGTTAATTTTTGTTAATCAGTTTAACTAAGTATTATGTACAGTGTCTTAGGCGTAAGCCATAACCTGCCAAAAGCTTTGGGCTAGGGGTAGGAAGTGGGAAGTGGGTAATGGAAAATTCACCAATATCATCATAAATCATAGTAGATATTTGTTAACCCGCGCCTACTTTTTTATAGGTAGTAAATTCGTGCAAAAGTCAAATAGGAATTTGATAGTTTAATACTTTTTTGCTATTCACTCAGTCTATCGTTCTCTACGGAAATCTAATTAAATACGTATTATCACGTAAATACATATATTTAACTACTACAAATTTTTGCTACTGACTACTGCTAAAAATAGGAGTTTGCCGACAAGCAGAGTTTTCTATTGACTGAAAATTTAAGATTTTTAACATGATTGTTCTCTGTTGCTCAGTATTTTAGATGTAGCAGATTCATCTGAGAAACAAAGTAGTGTTATACACTAAGCAGTTTCCTTGGCGGTTTGGATTTTTTTATGTTTTCATAACTATGAACATCATCATGAGAAACTGACTGGAACAAGTGCTGAGGGTTGAGGGTTGAGTCAAAATACTAGTTCTTAGCCTAAGCACCCTTTTTCACTTGTGCTAGTTGCTCATGGCGAAACTTGAGACAAAGTTAGGAAATGCAAAAATTCTCAGTCATAGACAAAAAACCATACACCAAGGAATGACATACTAAACCAGATCCAAAAACTGTCAACTGACAAAGTGATTGTAAATTAATTTTCTAACCCAGTTAACCTAAAATTTCTAGCTAAGGTAATTTAAAGTGACTTCCCGCAATGATGAAATTCAAAAACTGATTGGAGATATTGACAATTTGCTTAACAGCAATGGCAAGCGCCTGTCTAGGCTTTTGTCTAGTCAGGCGCAAGAGCCAAAAGATGTTTTAGAAAGAGTTCGCAATTTTTTAGTCAGTCTCCAAGAAAGTGAGACTGTAGAGCATGAACCAAACCGTAATTCGCCTTTGCTCACCAAGTTTATTGGTCAAGGGAAGAATCAGCCTTCACCAGAAAACCATCAACCCCAAGAAGATAATAATTTTTTCTTCCAACAATTTAAAAATGAATTATCGGAATTAATACAGCCCTTGCAAGGGGAGATTACAGCACTGTTGCAAGAGCGAACAATTTTGACACAAGAAATTAGACAACTAGAACAGAAGCGATTACAAAATTACTCCTTAAGTCAGCAGTTAGCTCACCAAGAGCAGATTATTACAGACTTTTTACAAGTCCTGATGAGTCGCCTAGTGCCAGTAATCAATGCCCATATTACTGAGGGTGGTGTTAATCCTGATACTTACACCAATGGCATGAACGGCAACAGATTGGAGTTACCACCCGCAACGACTCCAATTTGGGAATCATCGTCACAGGGAGAAAGGCTAAACCAACTAACGAAAGAGTTAGACCAACGCTTATTATCGCTTGATGGTACTGTTAACGTTGTTTTTGAGGCATTACAACGCAATATTAATACTTATCACGAATCCCTGTCGCAAGCGATCGCCAAAATGCACAGTACGGGATTACAAAGTGAACAGTTGATGACTACGTTCCTCAACAATTGGACAGAGTATTTACAACAATTATCTAATTTTCAGCCGCCTGTTGCCAAAGAAAATACCCCAGCCACAACCGCACCATCATCACCAACCCCAGCTCATACTATTATCGAAGTTTCCCCACCAGCAGAGTCTAGCAGTACGACAGCAACTCCAGAATTAGCTCCTCCGTTGGAAAACCAACAAGCGAATACAGATGAGTTAGATGCAGTATTGCAGCAACTTGGTGTTGATGATGCTTTCTCTTTAGACAGTCCTCATAACTTCACTACTTTGCTCCCTAATAGTTGGGAATTGGCTAATGATGAAGTTGATTTAATTTACGCTAGTTTGTTTGGTAATGATAGTTTCACTGATGCCAATCTTGAGGTTAACCCAAATTTAATTACTTCTGATTTACTGGATCTGGATGTTGATGAGCCGCCTATAACCATAAATGATTCTCTAACAGAGGAAGATAGGGCGGCAATTATGCCGGAGGCTTGGTTTGATCAATCGGATGATTTGTTTGATTTTACAGATACTCTAGAACCAGAAACGCAAGTTCTACCACTGCAAGATACGGACTTACCAGCATCACCAGCAACACCGTTATTTTTTGAGCAATCAGATACAAATCTGTTTGACTTCAATGATACGCCAGAACCACAAACCCAGGTTTCACCACCATTATCTGTGGAAGTAACTCCAGAACCACAAACCCAGGTTGCGCCACCACCATCTGTGGAAGTAACTCCAGAACCACAAACCCAGGTTGTGCCACCACCATCTGTGGAAGTAACTCCAGAACCACAAACCCAGGTTTCACCACCACTATCTGTGGAAGTAACTCCAGAACCACAAACCCAGGTTGCGCCACCACCATCTGTGGAAGTAACTCCAGAACCACAAACCCAGGTTGCGCCACCACCATCTGTGGAAGTAACTCCAGAACCACAAACCCAGGTTTCACCACCACCATCTGTGGAAGTAACTCCAGAAACTCAACCGAGTGCTACTGTATCGCCAGTTGCAACTACCGAAATTGTGACTACGCAACCAAACGATACTGATATAGTAGTATCACTGGTAGAGATAGATTTCACAGAGGAGGAACATTCATCTAATGTTTCTTTGTTGTTGGCAGATACGGAACAAGTAACTGTAACTCTGATTACGCCAAAGTCAGAATCTCCTCCTCACAAGGAGCCTGAACAGTCGTCGGATAGTTATATACCCGCTTCACCACAGGAAAATTTACTTTCTTGTGAAGTGACTCAATTGGCAAACCCGCCAGATATCTCTCTCAATGAGGAGCAATGGCTACAATTACATCAGGATTTGGCTAAATTTGATGAGCAATCTTCTGAACCACAACCAATAAATAACTCAGATATTGTAAATAGTTTAGTTGAGCCTCAACCAGCGCCACCTGAACAAAAAATTACAGAAACAAGTGATGTTGTTACTTCACAGCCAGCCTCTAAACCCGCAGCCAACGAGGTTTTAACTTTTACTGCAAGCACAGATCAAGTAGAAGTACCTAATTCTGGTGAAACTATTGCGACTGTTACACCCAATAATTCTGTGAATAATACTGAGGCTGCATCAGGTAATTCTGATTCGCAGTGGTATTTAGGGATAGATTTGGGAACTACAGGAATTTCTGCTGCTTTGTTAAATCGCGCTACTGGTGTGGTGTATCCTATCTTTTGGTCAACAGAAGCACAACCTGGCGCAAATTCATTCCAGCAGTCTTTCCGACTACCAGCAGAAGTTTATTTACCGACTGCTTCTGTAACTCCGACTTCCCCAGATAAAGAGGTGTCTGAGTCGAAGAATCATCTTTATTCAGTGCAGTTGAAGCCGTATTTACAGGTAGCTATTCCCTACAAGAGTGAACAGCAAAAATGGGAACCTGTACTACAATTTAACGAATCCTCTGCTGGGCCTTTGGTTTGGGTGGTGCGATCGCTCTCTAAATTACTCTTGACTCTCAAAGCCGACCGCTACAGCACTACTCAAGGCTTAATCGCTACGGCTGTGGGTCTAAATCAACGCAGTTTTCATGGTATTGTTAGTAATATTGCGGGAATTATCTGTAACTGTCCTGCCAGTTGGTCAGAACAATATCGCTTTAATGTGCGGGAAGCTTTACTGACAAGTAAATTAGTCCAACATCCACAACAGGTATTATTTGTAGAAGAGGCGATCGCTAGTCTTCTCAGTTTTATCGATGGTGGCAATGGTGAAGCTGTGAAATTAAGCACACAGCAAGGTTTATCCCCAGCCAAAACTAGCGACCACTCTTTGGTAGGTAACACCCTCATCTTGAATATAGGGGCAACTGCCACAGAAATGGCACTGGTTGATATTCCCGATGATTTATCGCAACTGACCCATAATAATTTCATGCTTCACAGTTTTGCCTACGCTAGCAAGGGACTGGAGCAAGATATTATTTGTCAGTTACTTTTATCACCAAAATACCGCAAATCTCGCTGGGAAACCCCAGAAGACAGCCAGAAAATTACCAGCAACCCTTGGCAATGGCAGCCTTCTGTCCCCGGCTTAGACAGGATGCAGTGGCAAAGTTTGGGCTTGGAAGGGTTAGAATTGCCCCGCTTGGGTGAACCAGATATTCCCGCCCGGATACGCCTCCAGCAACATTTAGAAAGTTCTCTGCTGGGTCAAGCAGTTTTAGATGCAGCCTTAGCATTAAAGCTAATTTTACAGCATCAGGAATCTTTTACCCTAGAATTAGCAGACCAAAGATGGACTTTACAGCGTCGGGAATTAGAAAGTCAAGTATTTATCCCCTTTGCTCGTCGCCTGAACCGCGAACTCAACAAACTATTAGTCGCCCGTGGTATCCCCACCGAAGCAATTAATCAAGCCATTCTCACTGGTGGCGTAGCGAATTTGGGGGTTGTTAACCTGTGGCTGCGGCAAAAACTCCCCAATGCCAAAATTATCCAAGACTCATACTTGGGAGAAAACGGCGCACCTAACTGTAGTCGCGTAGCTTGTGGTTTAGCTTTACTTCCTCTACATTCCCAAGTATTGGAAGAATCAAGACATCAATACACCGACTACTTCCTGTTTACAGAATTGCTACGACTATTGCCAGATAGGGCATTATCTTTTAGCGAAGTGCTGCATTTATTTGAGGAACGCGGGATCAATACCAGTATTTGCCAGCAAAGACTGTTAGCCTTCCTAGAAGGAGAACTTCCCCCTGGCTTCATACCTGCATCGCCTGAGTCTAGCTGGTTGACTGCTAATTCTCTGGGTCATTTTGATTATCGCGCGATCGCAACTGCGCCTCTGTTTGAAAAACAAGGCAATCTCACCTACCGCCCCAATTCCCAACAATTGCAAATACTCCACCGTTATCTTCATGCCATCAAAGCCAGTACTCAGCAGTCATTAGAGGAACCTTATACGGTAAATTTTGTTTCTGTTTAGAGACAGTTGACAGTTGACAGTTGACAGTTGACAGTTGACAGTTGACAGTGAACAGTGAACATCACCAACTCTCAAGAAATACAGGTGACAGGTGAGTCCAGTCCTGTAAGCGGGTTTCCCGCCGTAGGGAACTGGCGTTCGCCCTTGGCGTGCCGAAGGCATACCCGGAGGGTGACAGGTGACAGGTGACAGAAAATAGGGAATAGTTGTGTTTCTTTCATATTTTGCGGGAGCGTTAACTGCGCCCGTGGGAGGCTGATAACTGATAACTGACAACTGATAACTGATAACTGATAACTGACAACTGATAACTGATAACTGACATATGAAATCTCTGCACCGTCCTGATCTTTATGGCTGGTCTACTTTCAACCCGGCAAGAAATATTGATTTTAATGGGTTTGCTTGGATTCGTCCTGATGGCAATATCTTGATTGACCCGGTAGCCTTATCTAACCATGATTGGAAACATTTAGAATCTCTCGGTGGTGTGGTTTGGATTATCCTGACAAACTCTGACCATGTGAGGTCAGCTAAGGAAATTGCTGACCAAACCTACACCAAAATAGCCGGGCCAGCAGCCGAAAAGGATTCTTTTCCTATATACTGCGATCGCTGGTTGTCTGATGGTGATGAAATTGTTCCAGGGTTAAAGGTGATCGAACTCCAAGGTTCTAAAACTCCTGGTGAGTTGGCGCTGTTGTTGGAAGAAACTACCTTAATTACCGGGGATTTAGTCCGGGCGTATCAAGCAGGTAGCTTGGGCATTTTACCTGATGAAAAGCTGCTAAATAAGCAGCAAGCTGTTGCTTCGATACAGAGGTTAGCCGATTTGGAGAAAGTTGAGGCGGTGTTGGTTGGGGATGGTTGGTCAGTGTTTCGTGATGGACGCGATCGCTTAAAGGAACTGTTAGCAACTTTGACGTAACGCGAAAGTCCCTACATAGGTGCGAAGCAAGGTAGGGATGAATAGCGGGCTATGACGATTGCATACCTGAGTGAAATCAACCGTGAGGTTGATAAGGGAACGGTATGTATGTTCGCGTAGCGGCACGTAGTGCGTAGCCTCACGTAGTGAAGCGTCTCGCAGAGAAGATGCTGATGTCACTAGCTCTACTTCACGTACTCGCTCATCTGCGGGAAGCATGAAGCAACTGGGGCAAATGAAGCGTCAAAAACTCAACTCTACTGGGGTGAATGTAGAACCTCACCCCACAACGTTCGCGTAGCGTCACGAAGTGAAGTAGGGGTGAGTAGTTCATAATAACTATTAACCACATCTCATTAGATTAGAGATGTGGTTAATGTGTAATTATTAATCTTGATTTGTGGATTGTTTGTTTAATTCTTGCTGCACTTCCTCTAATTGCAAATTTAATTCTTGTGCTATTTGCTCTCCAGTCAATCCTAATTTCAACAGCAAAGCTATTAACCTCAACTTTTCTTGACGCACACCTTCCTGTATGCCTTCCTGTCTACCTTCCTGTATGCCTTCCTGTTTAGCTTCTTGATACACCTTTGTCTGCTTCAAATCACTTAAACTAAACATACTTTCAATCTCCTCTCGATTCATTGATGGGAATTTGTAAACCAAGATAGTCTCGATCAAATCTAATAATTGTTGTTGTTTGGTTTCAGTATTAATTTCTTGTCTTGTTCTATCTATTAACTCTCTAGCAGTGCTAATTGCTGTATCTTCATTTTCTATGATTAATCTTATGGTAGCAATCCCAAGTGATAATGATGCTGTTTCACCCAGTTCATCCAAATAAATAAGCTGAACACGAGGACTATCTAATAATTCCGCGTGATGACTTCTATCTCCTATATCGACGTTGCGAGTAGGATAAATGACTACAGAACGCCAAGGATTCTGGGGTTTATATTGGCGTATGTATAAAAATAATTCTGAAAATAAGCGGTAATAAATTTCTGTGTCTGGTTGAAACTGTACTTCTACAAAGTAAATGGGATTTTGTACTTGTGTCGGGAGAAAAACCCCATCTATACGAAACGCAGTTTGTTTAATTTCCACAGAAGAAAATTGATAGGTTTCTGCGGTTTGGGGTGAATTGTCAATTAATTCAAAAAAGATACTAGGAAGTTCTTGAAAAAAACGATAAAATATGCTGTCTGTCTTCACCTTTGGTTGATGGTTGAGATTGCCCCGTATTTATTTTACAGGCGATCGCCATCTATAGAAATCCGATTTTATTTCTGAACAAATCTTAGCATCTGTAGGGTGGGCAGTGCATCGGCATATCATGGCTACGTATACTTCAAAAATCAATTATGATTCTTATATTACCGATTACATGACAAATATTCAAAATATGAAAATTAATGTTTTTTGAAAAGATTAAATGATAACGATGTAATTACCTGACTTTTCACGGGATCTGGAAAACCCCTCTCCAAACCTCTCCCCTACAAGGAGAGAGGCTTTAATTGCTCCCCCTTCCCTTGTAGGGAAGGGGGCTAGGGGGTTAGGTCTGTCGTTATCTTTTCCAAATGACGTGAAAAGTCAGATATAATTACGACTTGACTATTAAACCATCTTGAACACGAATCACTCTTTTAGTCTGAGCAGCAATATCTGGCTCATGGGTAACAATCACAATAGTAATTCCTTGCTGATTTAATTCTGTTAATAAACTCATAACCTCATAAGAAGTTTCCGTATCTAAAGCACCTGTAGGCTCATCTGCTAACACTAAAGCAGGTCGATTTACTAAAGCACGCGCAATAGCTACCCGTTGTTGTTGTCCCCCAGAAAGTTGACTGGGACGATTAAAAACACGTTCTTCTAGCCCCACTTTTTTCAATGCTTCTAATGCTCTTTGACGACGTTTATTTTTAGGTATGTTAGCATATACCATTGGTAGCATGACATTTTCTAACGCTGTTGCTCTTGCCAGCAAATTAAACTGTTGGAAAACAAAACCTATTCTTTGATTGCGGATATAGGCTAATTCATCATCATCATAAGTAGTTAAATTTCTACCTTCAAAAATATAATGTCCACCACTAGGACGATCCAAACATCCCATAATATTCATGAGTGTGGATTTACCAGAACCAGACGCACCCATAATAGAGACATATTCTCCTTCTTCAATTCCTAATTGGATGCCTTTGAGAATGGGAACGCTAACTTCTCCTAATTGGTAGGTTTTAGTAATAGATTCCATCCAAATCATTGTCGCACTCATAACTTAGCACTTTTATTCTTAATCACTACGTAAAGCATTAATGGGGTCTAGTTTAGCGGCGTTTCTGGCAGGAATTACACCTGCAATTAAACCAACTATTAAAGAAAGGGCAAAACCAACAATTACTGATAAAATAGAAATTACAAATGGGAATTTAAAAATAGTTGAGGCGGCAAAAGCAAGTAAAATACCAGTTGCCATACCTATACCACCGCCAACAATAGAAATAACGATCGCCTCAGCTAAAAATTGATTGAGAATGGCTGAATTGGTCGCTCCTACAGCTTTACGAATACCAATTTCCCTGGTGCGTTCCACTACAGAAACTAGCATAATGTTGGCAATACCGATACCACCAACAACTAGAGAAATACCTGCGATCGCCACTACCATAATCGTAAATAAACCCACTACATTTGTAAAAGTGCTGACAATATCCGCTTGGTTAGTTAGGCGGAAATCATCGGCTTGTGGTGGGTATATCTCATGACGCAGACGTAAAATATTCGTAACTTGAAACTGTGCCGCTTCTAACTGTTCTTGATTACTAGATTGAATTAAAATACCACTCACAGAAACACCAGTCAGTGCATTATTTCCTACCAACCGCTTTGACATAGTAGTGAGAGGGATAAATATTTGGTCATCTCTATCAAATGGCCCTTGAGAACCCTTTGGTTCTGTAATCCCAATCACATCATAAGCCTCTCCTTGAATGCGAATTTTCTCACCTATCGGTTTACCACCCTGTCCAAAAAGCGTTCTCACAACTGTCGGCCCCAGCACCGCGACTTGTGCAGAAGAATCTAATTCTTCCTGAGTAAAAAATCTTCCTTCCTGGGGGTAAGTATTCCTCGCATCTGGATAGTTTAAATCTGTACCGTAAATTGTGGTGGAAGTGTTTTCACCACCATATACAACTTGAGCATTTCGTTGCAGATAAGCAGAGACAATTTCCGCAGAGGGGGCTTGCTGGGCGATCGCTTTGGCATCCTCCCAAGTTAATGTGCTAGTAGAACCCACCCCCTGTCGCACATTCCCATTTCTCGCCGCACCCGCCAAAACTTGGATCACATTTGATCCCAACGCCTGGATCTGTTGTTCTACACTCTTTTGCACCCCCTGACCCACAGAGGTAATAGCAATTACCGAAGCAATACCAATAACCACACCTAACATAGTCAGCCCTGTGCGTAACTTATTACTCCACAGGGTTTCCGCCGCCATCGATAAAATTTCTAAAAATGGGACGGTACGAGAATTGTCTTTTTTCTTAAAACCCTTAAGCATAGTGTAGTGGGGAGCAGGGGGAGATGAGGGAGATGAGGGAGTGGGGGGAGATGAGGGAGTAACCCACCCCTAGCCCCTCCCTGGAGGGGAACGGGGAGATGAGGGAGATGAGGGAGTGGGGGAGAACAACTGTCAACTGATAACTGACAACTGATAACTGACAACTGACTAAGGCCCACCTTGAGGGCGACCGCCGCCACCGCCACCGCCGCCTGCACCTGGGAAAATTCCGCCTCTTGGTCTAGATTGAGGTCTCATTCCAGGTGGGAAACTGAGTAATACTCTCTCGTTACCTTTCAAGCCTGATTTAACTTCGGTAAAGTTGTTTACTGTCACTCCAGTTTCAATAGGAGTAAACACTGGTTGATTATTTCCCCTTGAGACAAAGACACCTGTGGCATTTTCTCGGCGCACAACTGCGGCTGTGGGTACGACTAAAGCATTTTCTAATTGACCGGCTTGAAAATCTGCTTCTACATTCATCCCCGATCGCAGTAATCTTTGAGGATCACTCAGCGATACTTTCACTTGAAAACTGGTCACGTTCTGCTCTACTGTGGCTTGAGCTGCAATCTGACTAACGTTACCTTTAAATGTGACCCCTGGATAAGCATCCGCCCTAATGGTCACTTCTTGACCTAAACTGATTTTGGCAATATTCGATTCAGATAAATTAGCTACAACTTCATTACGTGAAGCCAAAGCCAAGATTGAGGAAGATGTGGCTGAAGAAACTGCACTGCCTGAAGTTGTAGGAGTTACGAATGCACCAGGATCAGCGTATTTTTGCGTAACAACACCGTCAAAAGGCGCACGTAATATGGTATCATTAATTGATGCTTGGATATTTTGCAGCGTACCACGGGCAGAGGTGACTTGCGCCCGCGCTACTTCAATATCTTCTCGGCGGTTCCCCGCTTTTAGAAGTGCCAAGGCTTCTTGTCTTTGCCTGACTGTCGCTTTTGCTTGCTCGATGTCTTCTTGGCGTGAGCCTGCTTGTTGTAAAGCCAGTGCTTGCTGTGCCTCATTTACCTGAGCTTGAGCGCTGTCGCGTTCTGTACGTTTTTGATTGACTGTTTGGAGGGCGATCGCACCACTGCTATATAGTTGTTGATTCCGGCGTAAATCGTCTTCAGCCTGATTTAAAGTAGCTTGAGCGCTTTTTAAACGTGCTTGGGCTTGTGCAATATCTTGCGGGCGATTACCTGCTTCTAGCTTGCGTAAGTTCGCTAATGCTTCATCTAACTGAGCCTGGGCTTGGCCGATATCCTGGGGACGGTTCCCCGCTTGTGCCTTTTGGAAGTTCGCCTCAGCCTGTGCTAATTGTCCCTGTGCTGATACTAGTTGTCCCCGCCAATTGGAATCATCCATATAGGCTAAAACTTGCCCTTGCTTGACAACATCACCTTCCTTAACTAGCAGTTGCCTAAGTATACCGGAGTTCTTAGGACTAAGGTTAATTGACCGTTCAGGCTTGACAGTTCCATTAGCTGAAACCGTAATTGGGATAGTTTGCCTTTGTAGCGCCTGCGTCAAGACCCGGCTTCTCGCTTCTTGACGAGGAACGACTGCTACTTGGTAATAAATTGCATAGCCAATACCACCCAAAATCCCCAAGACAACCAGCCAAGACAGCCAATTAATTTTGGCTTTCTTCTGCGTTTGCGGAAGTAAAGCTGGTGAATCTACAGGGTGTCTTGTCTCAGTTGTCATTTGCACTCCCTTGTAGAAAAATTTACTACAGAACTAGTTACTAAATACTAGTTCTGTAGGTTGGTAGCCCTGTATTTATTATTATCTCTAGTTGCGTAAAGAAAACACAAAATCATTGATTTATGTATTTTCTCCAATTCATGACGATGCAGATTATCAATTACAACTAATATGTCAAACTGGTTTTGTGTGTTTATACTCAGCCTGCCAGTACTGAGTAACTGTTAAAGTCTGATGACAACACCATTAGGCAGCCTCACCCTACCATCTCTCTGTCTGACTAGCCTTCTGCTAGGTACAATTTCTTGACTGGGAAGAACGATATCGCCGTTAGGTAGCCGCCAATAACCGTTATTACGTAGCCTGACTAGCCTTTTAGGGGGAATAATTTGCCCATTAGGCAGCCTGTAACCACCATTACGGAGCCTGACTACTCGTTGATAACCTACCTCACTATAAACTGGTCTTTCTCCGTATCCACGCGAATTTTCGTATCTACTTTCAGCATTAGCTGGATTAGACAAAAGCATGGGTGCAAACATGACAGCAGCAGCTAAAAAGATAGTGGCACTATTCTTCTTCAACATAAAATTAATTCCTTGTTTGTGCAGATGTTGCTTTTTGTAGAAGGTTACGGTGTGGGAAAACCGTCAACCTATGTCAGCAATTATCCGCTTAACGAATCGATTTTCATAAGTGACAAAAGTCACTAATGTTTACTAAGTACCATATGACTATAGTCACGATAATTCCCATTTATAGGCATCTAATTTAATCTCTGAAAAAATTTTAATATCAGTAGGGTGAGCAATGCTGATCTTACTGATCATCGCAAAAATTACTGTAAACCTGATTCAGACATCACTAAAACTAACATGAAACATTTTCGCCTTTCTCACTAAAGTGAAAAATTGACCAAGCTATGACAAAAACAAGAGACGCTAACTTTGATATTGACTATTATTAGTTGTCAACTATCTATAGAGCGAGATGTCAACTTACACTCTTATTATCAGACTTATTAGAAGAAATATGCAGCTTTTTCAGAAGCTGCTGGTGTTGTGCTGGAGTTAATAATTTTCTCATTACCAGCATACTTTCAAAAAAAATATTCCTTAACTCCCTCATCTCCCATCCGTACAAATGTCTTTAAATACGCACAAAAAAGATGAAGCACTCTTAGTTATAAAAAATCCTTATATATTATCCAATGATTGCTCTAATAAAACTCTGGCTTTTACATAAATTTTATGGTACAAAGAAAAGCTAAAGGAACTTAGTCAAACAAAATGCAAAATTAACTAAATATATAATCCTTTCTAGCTATAGTTTCACAGCATTTTAAAAAATCAAAAGTTCTAAATAGAATACTAATGATCCTTAACAAGGTAAAGCTGTTACTTTCTGGTCAATTCATGCAAAACGTCGGCTGGCTTGGAACAGCCGAACTAGCAAATCGGGTATTTCGCCTGGGAACAACAATCACTCTAGCTAGAATGTTTAGCTCCCAAGATTATGGAGCAATGGCTGTAATTTACACAATTTTTGAATTTGCCAATGTTCTCACCATGAGAGGTGGAATTGGTGCAAAGATTATTCAGGCAGATGAACAGTATCTCCAAGGTATATGTAACACATCATATTGGCTGAACTGGATTTTATGCGGGTCTATTTTTCTGCTCCAATGTGCCGCAGCTTATCCAATTGCTAAATTTTATAACAATGAACAGCTAATTTTTCCCATCTGTACCCTTGCTTTGATGTACTTAATGTTCCCATTGTTTATGGTGAACGCAGCTCTGATTGAAAGAGAAAATCGGCTAAAAATCACTGCATTATGTAATGCTATGCAGTCATTCATTGCCAATAGCATTACAGTGGCTTTGGCGATTTTAGGCATGGGTGTTTGGGCTATAGTTTGGTCTATGGTTTTATCAACTCCAGTATGGATTATCATCACCTGGAGAAACAATTCTTGGCGACCTCCTAAATCTTTTTCCCTTGAAAGATTGCCTGAAGTTATTCACTTCGGCAAAAATATGCTTGGTATTGAATTGTTGAACAAGGTAAGAGGTAACTTAGATTATTTAATTATTGGTCGGCTGCTAGGGATGAATGCACTGGGAATCTACTATTTTGCATTCAATGCTGGCTCAGGCATAACTATGAACGTAGTGAATGCACTTATCTCAGCTTTATACCCTTATCTTTGTACTGTTCGTGGAGACTTTATCCAGCTAAAGACAAGATACTTTAGCAGCTTTAAAAAAATTATGTTGATTGTAGTACCAATTGTGAGTTTACAATCAGTTTTAGCGCCATTATATGTACCCATTATTTTTGGACAAAAATGGGTAATGGCAATACCGATATTAATCATAATTTGTTTATCAGTGTTACCCCGCGCCTGGGCATGGACGAATAGTATATTACTGAATGCTGTAGATAAAACTCAGATTAATTTGTATATCAGCATTGGATATACAGTATTTTTTGGAGTTTCTATATTACTAGCTGCACAGTGGGGAATATTTTGGGTAGCTGTAGCTGTTCTGATTTCTAATTTAATCTTCGTACCTATTTCGGCTCTGTGGACTTATGGCTATGTTTTTAACAAGAATAAATATAGCGATTCTTCTTTAACGAAAGCATAAAAATCAGAGTTAAAAGTAAGGAAGTGTGAATTTATCAGCAAACATATTGGTTAGTGTTATATTTATCCAATATTTATTGCTTATTAGCTTTGTCCAACCAACCTAAATAAATGGGGAAACATTTAATGAAAATTGTGATCGATAATGGCTCTTATAGAATGAGCAACATGGGTGATATATCCATGCTTCAGGTAGCAGTACAAAGGTTGAACCACTTTTTCCCTAGCGCGGAAATTCAAGTGTTTACAGATGCGCCTGATATTATATTCCAGTATTTTCCCAGCGTAACTCCTATAAGTAAAAAGTATTCCCATACTGATTATATCGGTCGAATCAAATCCAAAACCAGCAGCTTACTGTTCGGTAATAAATATCAATTTAATCAAGAAATTAGGCAGATTGTAGAGGAAGCAGACCTTGTAGTATCAGCCGGTGGAGGATATTTTGTAGACCCGTTTAAGGGCTTTGCAATATTGATTGCAGATGTATTAGGATTAGCAAATAAAACAGGGAAAGCTACTGCTATCTTAGGTCAAGGTTTTGGAGCAACACAAGATAAACAATTGCGTAGCAAACTAGAACAGTTACTTCCTGAAGTAGATTTAATAGCAGTTCGTGAAAAACTTACTAGCATTCCCTTACTAAAATCATTAGGAATTCCTGAGAACAAAATTGTTGTCACTGGCGATGACGCAGTTGAACTCGCCTATCAAAATCGTAATCATGAACAAGGAGATGCAATAGGTGTCAATGTTAGAGTATCTAATTACTCTGATATTGATGGTGGGGTGATTAATGTGATCAAAGAAGCTTTAGCAGAGGCTTCTAAAATGTTAACTGCGAAACTCATCTCTACACCTATTTTATATGCTCCTTTTACGACTGATGAAGAATCAGACATTGCTACAGCCAGAGCATTAAATCTGGATGAAGATGGAAAAGATATAACTACGCCAATAGCAGCTATTCAACAGGTGGGACGCTGCCGTTTAGTGATCACAGGAAGTTACCATGCAGGTGTATTTGCTTTATCACAAGGTATTCCTGTTGTAGCTCTAGCTAGCTCTAAATATTATCAAGAAAAGTTTTTGGGTTTAGCGGATCAGTTCGGTGTAGGTTGTAAAGTTATCCTTATAGGTGAATACCCACATAGCTTACATCAAGAAATACTGAATAGTATCAAAGATGCTTGGGAAAGCGCCGAGGAAGTTAAAGCTCCACTACTAGAATCAGCACAACAACAAATTAAAATTGGCTATCTTGCTTATGAAAAACTGACTAAATTTGTTGGAGAAAAATCAATCAAATTATTGTAAGACCAATTTTGGTTGATTACAAGATAGTTTGTGTTTTGTCAAAAAACAGTAAATGCCTGAAATAGTCCTATTTGAATTTTGAACAAATTTACGTACCTGTAGGGTGGGCAGTGCAGCGCCGTATCATTGTTTTGGCACTGCCCACCCTACGTATGTTTCAAAAATCAAGTAGGAATCCCATATCATTACTCCCGATTAACAATTCAAAATTCGTCTTGGAAAGTTTCCTACGGCGGGAAACCCGCCTACAGAACTTTCCGCAAAATTCGCGCATTAAAGACATTTTGCCTACGGCACGCTACGCGAACAGTTGGGGATTTAAACCCCAACTGAAAATGTGCTACGTACAGACGTAGGGGTCTTAAACCCTTTTATTTACGATAAATTCGGTTATGCGCTTATATCTTCCGGTTTCTCACCGGAAGCTTTAAGCCTCACGGTTCGTAACATTTACCTGCCGCCTTAGCCGGAGATCGTTTAAGCTAGCTGAAAGATTATTTGAATTGTGGCTTAAGAGGCGGTAGTGTGCGTAAAGGCATTAGTTTAATTTCTCTTCTGGTTGTCTGTGGTTTGTGGAGTATGCCCAAAGCTGTTCACGCACAGGCATTGATACCTCATACACTGCAATTAGATGCAGCAAGATTAGAAAGGCAAGGGTTGGCTTTAGCTCAAGAGGCGGCTCAACTGGGACAATTTCAACAGTATGAGTTAGCTTTGCCCAGAGCGAGGCTGGCTAGTCAGTTGGCTCCTCTTAATGATAAGGTATGGTTTCTTTTGGGTGGTTTGCAGCTGCAAGCTAAAAATTATGATGCGGCGATCGCATCTCTCAATCGTGCCAAAACTATCAATCCCAAGAATGCGGATGTGCTGTTTGCTATAGGTTCGGCTAATTTTCAACAAAAAAAATATCAAGCGGCCATTGAAAATTATCAAGCTGGTTTAAAGTTAAAACCCAATGAAGCAGACAGTTTATTCGATTTAGGCAATGCTTACTACATGGTAGGACGATTGTCTGATGCGATCGCTCAATACGATAAAGCCGTAGCTCAAGATAAAAAATTCTGGCCTGCAATTAATAATATCGGCTTAATCAACTACGAACAGGGTAATGTGGACGCAGCGATTAAGCGATGGCAAGCTGCTGTGACAATTGATAAACAAGCCGCAGAACCATTATTAGCCCTAGCTGTGGCATTGTACACCAAAGGCGATCGCCAACAAGGTTTAACTTTAGGCGAAACCGCACTGCGAATTGATCCGCGTTACGCCGATGTAGATTTCCTCAAAGAAAATCTCTGGGGTTCTCGCTTACTGGCTGATACGCAAAAATTCCTAGAGTTACCACGCATTCAAGCCGCTTTAGAACAGCGACCAACCGCACCAGCTAGTAGACAGCAAAATTAGGGGTGTAGGGGTATGAGGGTTTAGGGGTGTAGGGGTATGAGGGTTTAGGGGTGTAGGGAATCAATAGATTCCCTCACTGAAATTTGTTGAGTTTGCCAAATAATTCTTCCCCTTACACCCCTATACCCCTACCCCCTTACACCCTTACACCCTTACACCCCTATTTCTTCCTGACTACTTGCTTATTACTCATAATTCATAGTACGTTTATACTAAACTATTGGGAAACTTCGCCCAATATTTTTTTGAGCGAAGAGTCCTAGAAAATGTGCTTTATAGCTGTAATCAAATAGATTAGGACATTTTGAAACAGTAAATGTCAGCGAAAGTAATGTATTTACCTCCTGCCTCCAGCATAGCTGCCTCCTGCCTGCATACCTGCCTTACTAGTTGTCACCGGGGAGGTGTGCCATAATTTGGTCAACAAACTGCTGATGATCTACAACAGGCTTAGAGATGTAGCCATCAGCACCGCTAAGTTTGAGAAAGTTTTCGCGATCGCCTTCCATAGCGTGTGCTGTGACTAAAATTACTGGTAGGTGAGCAGTCTGTGGATCGGACTTTAACATTTGTGTAATTTTAATGCCATCCACAGATTGACCTTGATAAACACTCCTAGATAAAGAAACATCCATTAAAATTAAGTCTGCTTCTTTGGATTGTGCAATTTTGATTACTTCTTCTACATTTTCAGTATGTTTTACCCCCAAGCCGCCGCGCTTGGTCAAAATCTTAGAAAATACACGAGCATTAATCAGATCGTCTTCGACAATCAAAACAGTTTTCATGAGAATTTCATTTACAGAGGTGATAGGGATGACAACCCGAATAAACACAGTTGTCTAGCTTCTTTTTAGTATCAATATACTTTTCTGTCATCAAGGATAATACTACGGCTTTTTATCCTGTGATAATCAAGATTGTGTGATGAATCTCATTTCATCCGTTATGCTGTGTTTGCTGCCGTGTTTAGTGCTAGCGAAATTTATGTAGTTCAATCTCAGGGAAATAACTCATGGCAAAACAGTTAAACCTTCTCTCCACGGGACAGGTAATCACAACAGCCCTGCATACAGAGATGCAACGGTCTTATCTTGAATATGCCATGAGTGTGATTGTAGGCCGAGCCTTACCAGATGTTCGTGATGGCTTAAAGCCAGTGCATCGGCGGATTTTGTACGCCATGCACGAACTAGGTTTGACCCCCGATAGACCATACCGCAAATGCGCCCGTGTGGTGGGGGATGTGCTGGGTAAATACCACCCTCATGGCGACCAATCTGTTTATGATGCTTTAGTGCGGCTGGTGCAAGATTTTTCCTGCCGTTACCCTCTCCTCGCCGGACATGGCAACTTTGGTAGTGTCGATAATGACCCACCAGCAGCGATGCGTTACACAGAAACGCGCCTAGCTTCCATCAGCCATGAGGGAATGCTGACAGAAATTGGCGAGGAAACAGTAGAATTTATTGGTAACTTTGATAACTCCCAACAAGAGCCGACGGTATTACCTGCACAGTTACCATTTTTGCTGCTCAATGGTTGTGCGGGAATTGCTGTGGGGATGGCGACGAATATTCCCCCCCACAATTTAGGCGAAATTGTTGATGGTTTGATTGCTTTAATCGACCAACCAGATTTAACTGATGACAAATTATTAGAGTTAATTCCGGGGCCAGATTTCCCTACAGGCGGGGAAATAGTTGGTGACGGGGGGATAAGGGAAGCTTATATCACAGGTAAAGGTGGTATTGTCTTACGGGGTGTGGCGACAGTCGAAGAAATTCCTGGGGGTAAGGGAAGCAAACGCCGCACGGCAATTATTGTGACAGAATTACCTTATCAGGTGAATAAGGCGGGGTGGATTGAGAAAGTGGCGGAATTGGTGAATCAAGGACGCTTGCAAGGAATTTCTGATTTGCGGGATGAAAGCGATCGCGAAGGGATGCGTGTAGTCATTGAACTCAAACGCGATACCAACGCCCAAGAAGTCCTTCAACATTTATATCACCAAACGGCTTTACAAACTAACTTCGGGGCGATTCTTTTAGCTATCGTTGATGGACAACCGCGCCAGTTAAGCTTGCGGCAATTATTGCAGGAGTTTCTCAACTTCCGGGAACAGACACTCAACCGCCGCTACAGTTACGAGTTAGGGAAGGCGCAAACGAGATTACATACCGTTGAAGGCTTGCTGAAAGCTTTATCTAATTTGGATGAAGTCATCGAAATTTTACGCCGTTCCGCCGATGGGAGTACGGCGAAAGTCAGCTTGTGTAGCCGATTAGATTTGAGTGAAGACCAAGCGGATGCTATTTTAGCAATGCCATTGCGTCGCCTCACCAGTTTAGAACAGGAGAACTTGCAGCGCGAATTTGGGCAACTGAGCGAACAGATAGCTTTGCTCACCAAATTGTTAAGCGATCGCAAAGAGTTACTCAAGGCGCTGAAGAAAGATTTGCGATCGCTCAAAAAGAAATACGCCGACCCCCGCCGCACTAAACTAGGTGCTAGCCTTCCCGAAGAACTACCCAAAGGTAAAAACAAACAAAACGGTTCTACCACAGCCGATGAGGAAGGAGAAAATCAGCAACCCTTAGAACCAGCCGAAGAAGCAATTTTAGAAATTACCCATCGCGGATACTTACGCCGCATACAACCAGGGAAAAAATCTAAGGTGGAAAATGGGTTGTTAGAGAATGACTTCATCATCCAAACCAACCTCACCGACACACACCAAGAGTTATTAGTATTAACCAACGGCGGTAAACTTTACCCTGTGAAAGTAGGAGACATCCCCCAAACGACCGGACGTTCTCCACGGGGTACACCATTGATTACCATGCTTACCAGCACAGCCCAAGGTCATCAAGAACCTGTAGTTAGCCGCTTTTTACTTCCGGAAAATTTCAACGCTCAACAATTAATTCTCCTCACTAAACAAGGCAGAATTAAGCGTCTAGGTTTGGAAGAATTGACTAACTTAACTCGTCGGGGAATTACAATTTTAAAACTCAAAGATGATGATGAATTACTATTAACTCAATTCACCAAACCAGGAGAGCAAATCACCTTAGCTAGTTCTGGGGGACGCTTGTTAAAATTCGCAGCCAATGATGAACAACTCCCAGTTATGGGTAGGACGGCTATGGGTTTACAAGCATTCCGACTGTTGAGAAATCAACAAATGGTTGGCTGTGTCAGTGCAACGCAAGCAGAGTATTTATTGTTATTCACTGAACAAGGATACGCCAAACGCTTGCCAATCAACCAAATTAAGGCAGCAAATCGTGGTGATCTAGGCACACAAGCGATGAAATTTGACAATAAAACCGATGTTCTCGCTAGTATGGTAGGAGTGAACGCTGAGAGTGAAGCAGCAATCATTACGAACAAAGAGCGAGTATTGCGGATACCCACAGACTCAGTACCTATCTTACCTAGAGATGGTAAAGGCGAAAGCATCCTCCAACTCAACCGGGATGAAAAAGTGATTGCTGTTGTTGAGGTGAGGTAGAGCGAGGGACTGGGGATTAGGTACTGGGAACAGGCTTTGCCGTCATGTTCAAAACCCTTACACCCAGTCTCAACAGATCAGCTGATTGTGTTATCTCTAATAAGAGATTAAAGCTGTACATTTAGCCGCGAAACTCTCAGGTATATTCTCTAGTCTCTAGCCTCTAGCCTCTTATAACTAAATTATTATGGCAAACACTCTTTCTGTTACTGACTCTTTAGTTCCTAGTCCTGTACCAAAATCAGCAATTATTCGGCTAGAAAATATCTTTAAAATTTATGGTAGTGGCGAAACCGAAGTTAAAGCTCTAAATGATGTGGATTTGGTAATTAATGAGGGTGAGTATTGCTCGATTATGGGGCCTTCTGGTTCTGGTAAATCTACAGCGATGAATATTATCGGCTGTTTGGATCGACCAACGGGAGGACATTATTATTTGGATAATGTGGATGTGGCGCAAATGAATGATGTAGATTTGGCACATATCCGCAACAGAAAATTGGGGTTTGTGTTTCAACAATTCCATCTTTTACCCCAACTGTCTGCTTTAGAAAATGTTATGTTACCGATGGTGTATGCTGATGTTAAGCCGAATGAAAGACGCGATCGCGCGACAGAAGCTTTGATACGTGTCGGCTTAGAAAAGCGCCTCAACAACAAACCCACTCAACTATCAGGTGGACAACAACAAAGAGTAGCGATCGCCCGCGCCATTGTCAATCGTCCTGTAGTCCTCCTCGCAGACGAACCTACAGGCGCACTTGATTCACGCACCACCCAAGAAGTACTAAATATTTTTACTGAATTAAATGATGGGGGAATTACGGTAGTAATGGTAACACACGAACCAGAAGTTGCCCGGCAAACTAAGCGCATTGTCTGGTTTAAAGATGGGGAAGTGGTTAACCCTCACCTGACTCCCGAAGAATTAACAGAATAATTCCTCATAGCCAAAGGCTAAACTAACGCCTCTGTTGGCGCAACATTATGTAGAAAACTTAGCCAATTGGCTTCCTCAACTCAAATGATATAGGATCAATACTTGATTTTTGAACAAAAATCAAGTATTAGTCCTATATTAAGCGTTAGTAAGAGTTCTGGAAAACTTTTCGATTTATAGCAGGGCACAGGTGACAGGTGATAGAGTTAAAAGCCTTTTGCTGTCTCAGTTTTTTCATTTCCTGATGTCCTAACTGTCTTGGCTATTGCTATATTAATTTACAATTTTTCAGTATAAATACTGTATTCTAAAGATGTTTATGTCTATAACTTATTATCAGTGGTGAATGCGTAAAAAGTAGTAGCAAAAGCTAAAAAAAATTGTGAAAATTTTATGTTATTCAAGAGAATGGTAAAGTGATTGTGATTTTATAAAGACCTAGTTTTAGGAGTTGTTTGTATAAGTAATAATATCAATTTGCTTACTTCGATTTACCCGCATAAGGTGTAAAAAACGCGGGTTTCCACAATAATAAAATTAGTGTTGAGACGCTAAAATTAAAAACTGGGTACGATTTTCTACAAGATTATACCGCTATGCAAAGCATATTTGAGTTGAGAGTTAACAATTTATCAATATAGTTAACAGCCCTTCGGGCGAGGCAGAAGGCAGCTATGCTGGAGGCAGAAGGAAAAATTTTGAATTAAGAATAAAGCCTTTTTGACTCGCCCATTTGGGTTTAAGTCAAGCGCCATAATCTCAGATTTGGAGGTCTACGATTAGAGGAGGGTTTAAATCCCCCTCTAATCGGCCTCAAGCCGGACTGCCTTTCAACTCCTGCCTCCTTTAACTCATTACTTGCAACCTCAATTTTTGTGGAAACTAGCCTTTAAAGCCTTGATTCCCTACGGCGGAATAGAGTTGTTTCACTATTTTACCGATCATCCTATGTGAGTGGGGAACGCCGACAGGGATTGCCAAATATAGCTCAAAGCCTGGAAAGGCATATCGGCTATTTTGGAAAACAAATTTTGCGTTAGTTCAACTTTCAAACCTAAAACATCTACTCATTTCAAGCAATTAACAAGCAAGGAAATTATGTCAGAAATTAGCACTGAAAATTCTTTAACTCACCTAAATCAGCAACCTCAAGATTTAGATATAGTAGAAATTCTGAAAGAGATATACGCTTTGGTGAAATTATATGAAAGAATAGGGGATGATTTTCAATACAAATACGATTACCAATATCTCAATCCTTTAGCAATCACCCATATACCTATACTCAAAATTAACAATCCATTTAAAAATACAGAAACTAGTATACCTCTTCTACCAAAACAAGAATATCCTAACCTAAAATGGTTAGTTGCCTTAGTAGTCCGCATAGTTGTTATTCTGTTCAACAAATCATTAAATACCGAACAGAATTTCTTGAAAAAAATGATTGGTATTGCCTTAGATGCAATTGGTGACGAACTAAACAAATCACAGACTCAAGAAGAACTAGACGGTATTCTTTCAAAACTAAAATCAAGATTAGATGAAATTGATAAATCTGAGAATATTGACGGAAAACTAGCCTATGCTAGAGCAACTCAACCACAGCCAGAAACTATTACTCACCCTGCAATCGAAGCAGAATTTCAAGAACTTGACAAACAGATAGAACAATTCTTAGCGGCACATCTAGAAAAGCTTGTTAGCAATTTTGTAAAGATAGATGATTCACCAGCACCAAGAGAAAAGCTTCAGGATATAATTATATTTGTCGCTAAGTTAGCAGAACTAGCCAAGTATCTAAAACCCAGTCTCCAGCTTGGTACTGCTACTCCTACTGCCACTCCTGCTTCTAGCCTTGAGGATTACAACAATCAATTTCAAATTATAGACAAGCCGGATATTTCTTATCACTTTCAGGAAGATAAGTATTTTGCTTATATGCAGGTAGCTGGCCCCAACCCACTGGTGTTACAGAGGGTAACACAAATAGATGTGCGTTTACCAATTACTGAAGACAAATACTCCGAGGTTGCTAACTACTATGGGGTGTCAGATAATCTCAATCAAGCAATAGCAGAGGGTCGGATTTATCTAGCAGACTATACTGTGTTAGATACCATAGTCAATGGCAATTTCCCTGTAAAACAAAAGTATATTTCTGCGCCATTAGCCTTATTTGCAGTACCGCCGAGTAACTATAGCGATCGCTCTTTATTCCCAGTAGCAATTAGTTATCAGCAAACCTCGATTAGTAATGATTGGATTGTCTTTACACCCTTAGTTAGTGATACTAACGCAGATACTTGGATGACTGCCAAGAATATAGTACAAATGGCAGATGGCAACTATCACGAATTAATCAGTCACTTAGGACGGACTCACTTAGTGGTTGAGCCTTTTGTTGTCGCAACTAATCTATTACCCGACAACCATAGTTTAAAAAATCTTCTCAAGCCTCACCTTGAGGGTACGGTACTGATTAATTATGGCGCTCATGCCCTATTAGTTGCCCCAAAAAATGGTGTAGATGAGTTACTAGCAGGGAGTATTGGCAGTGATCAAGCTTTAGCTGCTCATGGAACGCAAAGCTACCTATTTAATTTTAATGATATCGCCTTTCCTAATACTTTAAAAAATCGTGGTGTTGATGATGCTAGTAAGTTACCTACTTACCCTTATAGAGATGACGGGTTACTCATTTGGCAGGCTATTGAAACTTGGGTAAGGGACTATTTTAATATCTACTACCCCAATAATTCATCAGTGCTTAACGATGAACATTTACAGACTTGGGCTTCTACATTGAGTTCTCAAGAAGGAGGGCGGTTACAAAATTTTGGTGACGATGGAAGCGGGCGTATTCAAACCTTAGATTATCTAGTGAAAGCTGTCTCAACAGTTATTTTTACAGCTAGCGCCCAACACGCGGCTGTGAATTTTCCCCAAAAAGAACTTATGATGTATGCACCAGCATTTCCTTTAGCCCGTTATGTCCCTGCACCGACAAATCCCCAGCAATCAGAGAATTTCTTTAAAGGGTTGCCACCGCTAGAGCAGTCACTGCGTCAGATCGGCTTACTTTATTTACTTGGCTCTATCTACTACACCAATTTAGGTAATTACTCTGCGTCAGCTTTCCCAGATCCAAATGTAAAACCGGCTCTGGATAGATTCCAGACAAGCCTCAAATATATTGAGCAACAAATTCACCAAAGAAATAGTAACAGTAAAGGCGATCGCATAATACCTTACGAATTTTTGTTACCTACCAAGATTCCTCAAAGCATCAATATTTAACTTGAGTTTGGGAGAACCTACAGAAGGTTCAGTCAATGAAGGTTGGTAGTGCTTCTTGCATCTGCCGTTACTGGGGTGCTTGTTTTTACAAGCATCCCTTGATTTTTGCCTTACTGTCTCACTTTCGTCCTCAGCAAACCGGATTATCATAAACGAAAAGTGCTGTATTCCTGGGAAAGCGTCAATAATAGAGATAGCGTAAATAAATGTAAACAATTCTCAGGCAGGGCAGAATCATTCATGCGAGTAATTTTGATGACAGGTAAGGGCGGTGTAGGTAAAACTTCTGTGGCGGCTGCAACTGGACTCCGTTGTGCAGAGTTGGGCTATCGTACACTAGTCTTGAGTACAGACCCCGCGCACTCATTAGCAGATAGTTTTGACATGGAACTAGGCCATGCACCTAAACAAATTCGTCCCAACCTGTGGGGTGCAGAACTAGATGCGCTGCAAGAATTAGAAGGAAACTGGGGTGCAGTCAAGCGCTACATTACCCAAGTTTTACAAGCTAGAGGTTTGGAAGGCGTACAAGCAGAAGAATTAGCCATTCTTCCAGGGATGGATGAGATTTTCGGCTTGGTGAGAATGAAGCGCCACTATGACGAAGGCGAATTTGATGTCTTAATTATCGATTCTGCACCCACCGGGACTGCATTGCGACTGTTAAGTTTACCAGAAGTCGGCGGTTGGTATATGCGCCGTTTCTACAAACCATTTCAAAATATCTCCGTCGCCCTGCGTCCCTTGGTTGAACCTATCTTTAAACCAATAGCTGGGTTTTCCTTACCAGATAAAGAAGTGATGGATGCGCCTTACGAGTTTTACGAACAAATTGAAGCGTTGGAAAAAGTATTAACTGATAATACGCAAACTTCCGTGCGGCTCGTGACTAACCCTGAGAAAATGGTGATTAAAGAGTCACTACGCGCCCACGCATATTTAAGTTTGTACAATGTTGCCACAGATTTAGTTGTGGCTAATCGCATTATCCCTCCCCAAGTGGAAGATCCATTCTTCCAGCGCTGGAAGCAAAATCAGGAAGAATATCGTCAAGAAATTCACGAGAACTTTCATCCATTACCAGTGAAAGAAGTGCCGCTATTTTCAGAGGAAATGTGCGGACTACCAGCGTTAGAGCGGTTAAAAAATACTTTGTATAAGGATGAAGATCCCACTCAGGTATATTATAAAGAAACAACTGTGAGGGTGGTTCAAGAACAGAACCAATACAGTTTGGAATTGTATTTACCTGGGATTCCCAAAAACCAAATTCAACTCAATAAAACGGGAGATGAGTTAAACATCACTATTGGCAACCATCGCCGGAATTTGGTGTTACCGCAGGCTTTAGCAGCTTTACAACCCGCAGGAGCAAAGATGGAAGACGATTATTTAAAAATCCGCTTTGCTGATGGGATGAAAGTTTAATTGGTGGCAAGATAAATCCAACCAGTATTCTAACTGACATCTTGCACTTTCTCAATAAGCAGATGGTGGGCAATGCCCACCCTACGAAATAACAGGGGTTTTAGGCTTTGATGTTCGCAATAATGTAATGGTGCAAGATATAAGCTAAAAGCCTTTTATATCAAGTCCGGCTAATTACGATATGGTTGATTTAGTCGGTAATGGGTAATAAGTAATCGGTAATTGTCTGTTACCATTATCAATTACCCATTACCAATTACCAACCCTCAAGATATGATAAATGTTTAAGCGGACATGATATTATTTATAGCTTGAAAAGACGCGAGTAATATCGTGTCTTTTTTATTTATAGCAGGTTACAGGATATCTACCCAATATAGCTTTACCTCAACTGTGTTTTGCCATATCTTAATAAGTTATGTAAGTAACTAAAAATAAAGATTTGTGTAAAAAAATCAATAATTTTAGGAAAAATTAATTGACCGTAATTTTACTGTGGACAATGTAATATCTTCAATTTAAAAATGTTTTTATATTTATTATAAATATCATAATTTTCCTTAACTTTTTTAAAGAAAAACAATGTTACCGATCGCTGAATCAAATTCTCATGTCAGTCTGAATCAAGAAAGCGTACTGCGCCGTATCACAGCTCGCATCCGTCAATCTCTAGAGTTGGAGGATATCATCACAGCGACAACGGCGGAGGTACGTTCTTTATTAGGTACTGACCGAGTGATGATTTACAAATTTCATGCAGATGGAAGCGGTCGAGTAATTGCTGAGTCGATGTATGAAAATTGTCTACCCTCGCTGCTGAAGCTAAATTTTCCAGCTGATGATATTCCCCCCCATGCAAGGGAACTTTTTCTCAAGTATAAGGTGCGTTCTGTAGTCAATGTAGATACACAGGAGATTGGTCAAAGCCCTGTGCGTAACTTGGAAACGGGAGAATTAATTGCCGAAGAAATTCGTTACCGTCCTGTAGACCCTTGCCATGTAGAATACTTAAGGACGATGGGGGTGAAATCTTCCGTCATTGCGCCTATTGTCCATGAAGATGCACTTTGGGGATTATTGGTATCCCATCACTCCCAAAGTCGGGTGGTTAGCGCGGGTGAGTTAGAAGCCATGCAGATGATTGTAGAGCAATTGGGGATAGCGATCGCCCAAAGTCATCTCCTCACCCAAGCCCGTGCTAAAGCGCAACGAGAAGCCCTGATTAATCGCATTGCTACCTTACTACACTCATTACCAACCATCGCCTTACAACCAGCTTTAGAAGCAACTGTTGCTGCTTTTGCTGGTGTTGGTGCTAGGCTGTGTTTAAGGAATCGGGCTATTGACTTACAAAATAGTCATAGTCAAAGTTTTGGAGAATGTTTAATCCCTGGAAGTAACTGTGTTCAGCTTTACACCTGCGGACAACAACCCGTAATTTCCGAACCAACTATTTATCCCCTGATTGAACAGTATAATGTCTGGCAGGAACGCTACAAAACCCATCCTCATGAGTTGTGGGCGATTAACGACATCTATCAAACTCCAGCCTTGCGGACTTTACAACCTGTTTTTCAACCGACAAAAATTCGGAGTATTTTATTCATCCCTCTGGAATACCGTCAGCAGTTGTTAGGTTATTTAAGTATATTTCGTCATGAAGTAGATACTGAAACCCTGTGGGCTGGACAATTTGATCCTAACCAAAAGCAAACCTTCCCACGGATGTCCTTTAATTTATGGCGTGACTCCAAAAAGGCGCAAGCGCAACAATGGACAAATGAAGACATTGAACTAGCTAAAGAAATAGCTAAACAGTTTGCCTCAGCCATTCAGCAGCATGAACTGTACCAACAAGTACAAGCTTTTAACGAAAATTTAGAAAAACAAATCCATCGACGTACAGTTGAACTACAAAACACAACCAAACAACAACAAGCTGTGTTTGGTGTGATTACCAAAATTCGGGAATCTCTAGATACTAATACGATTTTTCAAACTACTACTAAAGAAGTTTGCCAATTAATCAAAGCTGACCGAGTTTCTGTATATCGCTTTGATACTGACTGGGGTGGTGAATTTGTCGGTGATTTTGAAGCTGCAAGCCCCCATTGGTTGAATGAATCAAAAATAGGCGTTAATCTGGTTTGGAACGATACCTACTTACAAAAAACAGAAGGAGGACGCTATCGCTACAATGAAACATTGGCGGTAGACGACGTTTATCGGATGGGGTTTACTCAGTGTCACCTGGATAATTTAGAACAGTATCAAATTCGGGCTTTTGTACTGGCTCCTATCTTTTTTGGGCAAAAACTTTGGGGTTTACTCGCAACTTATCAACATACTGGCTCCCGTCAATGGCAACCCTCAGAAGTCAATTTTCTCACACAAATTGCTGCCCAGTTAGGAGTGGCGCTACAACAGGCTGAACTACTTACCCAAACTCAGCAACAAGCGGAAAAATTAACTCAAACACTGCATAATTTACAACAAACCCAGACCCAACTAATTCAAACAGAAAAAATGTCTTCATTGGGTCAATTAGTTGCAGGTGTTGCTCATGAAATTAATAACCCTGTAAACTTTATTTATGGCAACCTCAGCCATGTGAGAGAATATGCTGAGGATTTACTCACGATGTTGGAGCTTTATCAGCAAGAGTTTCCTACTCCTAGTGAAGAAATTTTGGAGGAGGCAGATAGGATAGATTTAGAGTTTTTATCTAAAGATTTGCCTAAAACTCTAGCTTCTATGCAAGTTGGTGTCGAGCGCATCCGTCAGATAGTTGCGTCTTTACGCACTTTCTCTCGTCTTGATGAAGCCGAAATGAAAGACGTAAATATTCATGAGGGAATTGATAGTACTTTGATGATTTTGCAACATCGCTTAAAAGCTAAACCGGAAATGGCTGGAATTAAGCTCATCAAAGAATATGGTGATATTCCTTTGGTAGAATGCTATGCTGGACAGATGAATCAGGTATTTATGAATGTTTTGAGTAATGCTCTTGATGCTTTGGAAGATGATCGCGAGTCACAATCAAAACAGCATCCGGGTGAAATTATCATTTCTACTACTGTTGGGCAAATCACAGACAGGGTTAAAAGCGTAGTCATTCGCATCAAGGATAATGGCCCTGGTATGCCAGAAGAGGTAAGAGCGAGAATATGCGATCCATTTTTTACCACCAAGCCAGTCGGTAAAGGTACTGGTTTAGGCTTATCTATTAGTTACAAAATTGTCGTGGATAAGCATGGTGGTGTTTTTAAATGTAGTTCTCAATTAGGCTCAGGTACGGAGTTTTGGATTGAAATTCCTATTCAGCAGGCGTTATTTAGTTGACAGTTGACAGTTATCAGTTATCAGTTGTCAGTTATCAGTTGTCAGTTATCAGTTATCAGTTGTCAGTTATCAGTTGTCAGTTGTCAGGTTATTTCCACACTGTCCACTGTCCACTGTCCACTGTCCACTGTCCACTGTCCACTGTCCACTGTCCCCTATCTCACTGGTAACAGAACTCTGGAACCCTCGCCATCACAACTGACGGTGATTGTGATTACTTGGGCATTTAGTAAACTATCACTATGCAAGACTGCGCCATTGCCAGAGTTCATGGCGTAGGCTGGGTAACAGGTTGCACTTAAACTTAGGCGTATGGCGTTACCTTGAGATATTTTGACACAAGTTGTTTGTAGTTGAATCTTTCTGGTGATGTTACTGGTTCCGTCTGCACAATGTAAATAACCTTGCGTCAAGTTGTATACTCTGCCGTCTGGATAGACTTGTGAGAGGACTGCACATAAATCATAACTGGGTTGGTCAGCAGTACAGACAATTTCTACTATTACATCCCCTAGTAAATGTAAGTCTGCGGTGAGGGGTTCGCTGGTGTATGTCAGGACATCTGCACGAACATCGATATGCGATCGCTCAAATACTCCAGCTGCGATCGCTCCATGACCACCCACCGATGGCACTGGTCGCCAGGGGTCATGTACTAGAACTTCTTTGTGTTCTGGCGGCTGAGGATTGGGTGTCAAAGTTCCAGCATCTTCTCTAATATTGGCTAGTCCGGTGGTTGACAAGTAGTAAATTTTCTGGTTTACTATATTTATAATGGGAATATATTGCCACATATTATCGCCCATTTCAAACAAGTATAGAGGGTAATTATCTAACAAGCCTGTATCTATACCCTTGAGAAAGTAATCAAACCATCTTATCTGCATCTCATCTATAGGACTGGTGGCTTGATTGCCAAAGTCAACTTCCCCGACTTTGCGACCCCAGGGTATATGCGCCCAAGGCCCGACTACTAGATGTTGGGGTGTGGTGGCACGGGCTACCATATCCTTATATAGATGCAGCGTCCCGCGTAGGTAGGTATCGAACCACCCACCGATATGCAGCATGGGTAAATCAACATCTTGGAAGTGGGTTTTGGGTGAGAGTTCTTGCCAGTATGCGTCGGGTTGGGGATGGGCTACCCAATCGTGATAAAAAGATTCGGGTGCGAGTTGTTGGAGAATTTCGGGGTTATTTAGGGGTAGGTTACGGGATGCGGCGAATAATGCTTGATAGGTTTGTTTGTCTCCTCGTAGTCTGGCGGTTTCTGTGGCTAGTTGAATTGCCCAAGCGAGGTTAGTTTGTAAACAAAATGCACCACCTTCATAAGCCCAATCTGTATATAAATCATAACCGATCATCGCCGGGCAGATAGTTTTTAGGGCTGGTGGTTGGGCAATGGCGGCATATAACTGAGTCATCCCTTGATAGGAGAAACCATACATCCCTACTTTACCATTGCTACCTGGAAGACTTGCAGCCCAGTTGACTGTATCTTCACCATCGGCAATTTCATGGGCAAATAACTGAAATTCGCCGCCTGAAGTACCGCGTCCGCGTACATCTTGAATCACGACAATGTAACCTTGGGCAGTATACCATGTAGGATGGGCATAGACAACAGTGGATGCGATCGCTCTCCCATAGGGTTGTCGCATCAATAATACCGGAAACTCCCCGACTGCATCCGGGCGATAGATATCTGCATCTAGCCTGATACCGTCGCGGGTATACATCGATGCTGTTTGCTTATCAAGAACTCGAAACATATCTCAACCGCATCACCCATTACCAATTACCAATTACCAATTACCAATTACCAATTACCCCTTACTTCTTTTTCTTTTTCTTCTGTTTACTACTCACAGAAGGCCCAAACCCACGGGGTACTTGTGGGAGTTCCTGCTGGTAGAAATTGATGAGTTCTTCTACTGGAAACCTTCTTTCGGGAACCTCCTCTCGTGATTTCAATCCTAAGTCTACTTGTACCATATCCCAATCACCAACAATCACAGTTGATACTCGATTAGCCGCAAACGCACGTTCCATCACTGGTGCAGACTCAACAGCTTGTAAATCAAGCAATTCACCAATTAAAAAAGCGTTAAATTCTTTGTCATTTTTAGTAAAATCTTCTAACCTCTGCGTCAACACTGCTATACATCTGTCACGTAAATCAGGATGTTTCTCAGCAATTTTACGTAGCGAGGTAGCAGCATCAGCGAGGTCGTAAGCATCATTAGACAAATCTTGAAGATATGCTTCTAATGTAGGAATTGCCGCCGCCCCGATAGTACCATAGAACTCGAATAATTCATTGGGTAGCCAATCATCATCAAGTTCATGAAATAGAGTTACCAGGGGTTGAATTGCTGCTTCTGCACCGAGTTGATTCAACACCCGCACTGCATGAACTGGCCCCCAAGCTTCTATAGTATCGATGTCACCGCTATTTAACCCCTTGTCCGTCGCCAAGCGAATGAGGTCGGGAATATGGTCTGTATTGAAACCAAGTTCCTGTATATAATTGGGGATAGTTTCCATTTCGCTACAATCACCATAGGTTAATAGCTTATCTACAGGAGATGGATAGATAGACCCTGACATATTACTTATCTCCACCATTTCAGTTGTCACTATTATCCCAGTGTTAACAACTGAGATGGCATATCTACTAATAATTTTTGATTCTTTAAAGTAACCCACCCCTAACCCCTCCCAGGAGGGGAACATATGGACTATGGACTGTTGACTATGGACTAATGACTAATGACTATTTAAACTACTTATATTTTGCATTGCCAAACACTTATAAACTGATACAACGCTAAAGATGTAAAATTTCTGTTAAATTCAACGAGCATCAATAGTTTCACATCATCCTTATCAGGTACTCAGCATGACTGCAATTACACCCAAGGCTTCCTCGGCGCTTCCCGAATTTGCGGAAGGTATTCAATATTTTGGTGAGGCGCTGCCAGACTTTGAAACTTATGGTGCTACACCTGCGATAGAATCGGGCAAAGTAGCGATCGCATCTCCTACAGACCCAAAAGCAGTATACCAAACCTTACTCGCTGCCGATGCCTTACGCTATCTGACATTACAAATCACTGGAAGTAAAGCTTCTGGACATCCAGGCGGGTTTGCCAGCCAAGCAGAAGCTTATGCGGCGTTGGTCATGCTGGGGTATAAGAATATTATTACCGAAGTCGGACACCACGCCCCTGGATTTTATAGTGCCATGTTCTTGGATAGATCGCTAGAGGATATGGGCATTTCTACAGTACAACAATTGCGCGATCGCTTCCGCGAAAAGCACGGGTTATTAGGACACCTTTCCGGTTACATCCCTGGTATTCTCGCCCCGGCTGGCCCCTTGGGACAAGGACAACACTTTGCAATGGCGGCGGCTAAGTTACATCCAGATAAATTATTCCCCTTCACCCTCGGCGACGGTGGACTAGGTGAACCCTACATCATTAGTGCAATGGCACATTTCCACACCGCATATCCCCAAGCCACCAACTTTTTACCCGTCCTCGTCTGGAATGGGTACAGTCAAGAACATCACAGTATGGTTTCCCTGAAAACCAACGAACAGATGACCGCATTTTGGCAAGGTAACGGTTTTGCGGAAGTTGTCTTAGTCGATGCCAAAGACTTTGACGACCAAAACCAACCAGGAGATTATGTAGATAGTACCGCCTTCTCCTTCCAAAAACGCCTGGAATTTACCCAAGCCGTCCTCGTCGCCGCCGATAAAGCCGCCCGTTCCGCCTTGGGTGGTAAACTGACAGTATTTATTATCAAACAACTCAAAGGCGCAGGCGTTCACGCCAAAGGTGCAAAATCTCACAACCTCTATCCCAAAGACACCTTAGACGCACCCCACATTGTCACCGCTTTACAAAGCCGTGCATTATCCCCCGCAGCTTGGCAAACTGTGAGAACCAACGCTGAACGCGCAGGTGGCGGCCCCGCAGCCAAAACAGTGGTGACAGAATTTGAGTTACCATTACCAGAATTAGGTACATTACCCTTAGAAGAATATGCAGTCGGTGGGGAAGCGAAAGTTTCTACCACCGCAATGGGACGACTGGTGGGTGTAGTCGGACAGAAAGATCCAAACTTCCTCGTCACCAACGCCGACGGTAACGAAGCATCGGGTATTGGGAACATCAACCAAGCCTTAAAAATCATCCACCCCACCACCGACGACTTATATAACCAAGCACCAAACGGACAAGTTTACGAACCCTTGAGTGAAGATGCTTGTGCAGGTTTAGCGGCTGGCTTATCCTTGATGGGTGCAAGAACCCTGTGGTGTTCCTATGAGTCCTTTGCCATCAACGGCTTACCAATATGGCAAACCGTCACCCAAGCAATGGCAGAATTACGCCGCCAAACACCCTCAACAATTACCCTATTTACTGCTGGTGCATTAGAACAAGGACGCAACGGTTGGACACACCAACGTCCAGAAATTGAAGCCTACTTTGCATCGATGATGCGGAACGGCAATGTATTTCCTGTATTCCCCCCCGATGCTAACAGTATCCAAGCCTGTTATGACTGGGCGTTAACAACAAAAAATAAGGGAATTGTTATTACTGCAAGTAAATCACCTTTACCAATTCGTACCACTTTTGCACAGACACGCCAAGGTTTAGAAGAGGGTGCAATAGTATTACATGAAACTGCGGGTGAGAAGAAAGTTGTGTTTGCCGTAATTGGCGATATGACATTAATTCCTGTGTTTGAAGCAGCGAAATCTTTAGAAAATAAAGGTGTAGGAGTGAAGATAGTTTCTATCATCAACCCCCGCCGTTTATATCGTCCCGGTGATGTGGCTTGGGACACCTGTTCACAACCTGATAGCGGTTTCATTGATGATGCAAAATTCGCCGAATTATTTGGCGGTGATGCGTTAATTGGTGTGACTGGTGGTGCTGCATCGATGTTAGAACCCATCATGTTGCGGAGTAACAGCAAGCGCGACACCTTCGCCTGGAAGCGTGGGGAAACTACAGCCAGTGCTGGCGAGTTGATGGCTTTCAATGGTTTGACTGCTGAGGCTTTGGCGAAGCGGGCTGTTGAGTTAGTGGGTTAGAGCTAAATAGCTATAATGTAATGAGATACCCCCATCTAAGTAATTTGCCGGATGGGGTTTCTCAAAAGAAGATTTTTAATGTTTTCAAAAAAATTGATGATATTTGATAAAATATGATTAAATATTTACTTTTGTAATTAAATTTTTTATTTGAAATAATCTACGATAATAAATATTGCCCTATCTTACTCGTTATAAATTATACATCACTAATGTTAACACCCAAAAGTACATTATTACTGCTAAGTGGTGGTATCGATTCATCCGCTTGTCTTCATTACTACCTCAATAAAGGATTCTCTGTAAGTGCTTTGTTCATACACTATGGGCAAATTTCAGCAAGCAAAGAAGAATCTGCTGCAACTAATATATCTAAACACTACAACATACCCATTGAGAAAATTAAGTTAACAGGTTTTAAAAAATGGGCGGGTGGATATATACCTGGAAGAAATGCTTTTCTTTTACATACTGCATTAATGGCATTTAAAGAAAATACAGGTATTATATCTATAGGTATTCATGCTGGTACTAACTATAATGATTGCTCTGAAAGATTTATAGCAACTATGCAATCATCTTTCGATATTTATACGGATGGTTGTATTCGTATTGGTGTACCTTTTATGAAGTGGGATAAACGGATGATTTGGGATTATTGTAAACTTAATCAAGTACCCCTTGAAATAACTTATAGTTGCGAATTAGGGCAAGAGCAACCTTGTGGTCAATGTTTATCTTGCAAGGATTTGGAGGCTCTTCGTGTTGGCTAGAATTTCTACTATAGGGCAAAAATTGGGATTAAGAATTTCTACACCTCTTTTAGTTCCATCTTTTTCAACTAAAGGCTTCAAATTTAATACAGAAGGGCAATCAGAAACCACTAATATTATTAATTTAATGTCAGATTGGTTAACTGAATCAATGTTAGTTAGCGCACATGATATTTATTATAAATATATACCGGAAGAAATTAGCACAGTAACAGAATTACTTTTTATTGATAGTGGAGGCTATGAGAAATTGATAGATGATGATTTTTCAAGTGTATTTTTTGCTGGTGCATCAGTGCATGAATGGAATGAAAATTATTTGAGAAAAGTTTATGATCAATGGAGTAATCTAACATCTTGTGTTCTTGTCAGCTATGATAACAAAAAAACTGTTAAAGAACAAATTGAAAGTGCAAAAGAATTATTTAAAAGCTATCCTAATAGCCTCCATACAATTTTATTAAAACGGGAGAGAGAAGAAAATTTATACATTAATATAGATTCGGTTATGTCAAATATCCAGTATTTAACCAATTTTGACATAATTGGTCTTACAGAAAAAGAATTAGGCAATTCTATCCTCACTAGAATGCATAATATTGCTCTGATTCGTCAGGAACTAGATAAACAAGATATTAATAAACCTATTCACATTTTTGGAAGTTTAGATCCTGTCACTTCACCCTTATATTTTTTAGCTGGTGCTGAAATATTTGATGGACTCACATGGCTTAGATATTCATACTTTAACGGCATTGCAGTTTATCAACACAATCATGGTGCAATTAAAACAGGAATATCTATAAGAGATGATAGAGTGAGGTCTCAGTCATTTGCTGAAAATATTAGCTATTTAGAAGAACTCAAGCTTCAAATGAAAAGCTATGTAATTAATAATGGAGATTTTACTAAATTTAAATTTCATTCGGATTTCTTTAGAACTTCTTATGATTCTCTATGTACTAAATTAGGAGTATTAGCATAATGGGCGGTTCTGGTTCAGACTTTTTAAGTGAAACTTATAGTCCTAAAGCAATAGCTAGAGAGATTCGTGAAGCAGAAGCTCAAACAAAAAATCAGCAGTTTGAAGTTGAAGTTTCTAGCATGATCGGTTCATTATTGGCTCAGTATAATGATCGTGACACTGAAGCAATTAGAAATTATATTAATAATATTAAAGATGCTTTGAATAAGGATATTGAAGGTACTGTCAATATTTTGTTTGGCGGTTCAGTTGCCAAACATACCTATGTTGATGGACTTAGCGACATAGATGCACTTGTGTTGATTGACAAAACTGAGCTTGCAGATAAGTCACCGAGAGAGGTAAAAGAATACTTTTCTAATAGACTTCAAGAAAGATTTTCTAAACAACCTGAAATAGGTAAATTAGCTGTAACAATTCAATTTAAAAATGCAGAGATTCAACTTCTGCCTGCTCTTAAGCAGGAATCAGGCTATAAAATATCAGATTCCACAGGTGAACAATGGTCTGCTATAAAACCTACAGAATTTACTGATGTATTAACTAATTTAAACCAGTTGTTAAGCAAGAAACTGATACCGACTATTAAACTTGCTAAATCCATTATCTCTAATCTGCCTAAAAGCCAACGCCTAAGTGGTTATCATACAGAATCACTTGCCGTAGAAGTTTTTTCTGAATATAATGGGCAAGCAAGAACTAAAGATATGTTAAAGCATTTTTTCAGTGAAGCTGCCAGGAAAATACATTATCCGATTAAAGATAAAACAGGTCAATCTACACATGTAGATGATTACCTTGAAGCAGAAAATAGTAAGCGTAGACAAATTATTTCTCGTTCTTTAGATAGAATTAGTCGCCGCATGAAAAATGCAGATGGAGCTAATTCAGTTGAGCAATGGCGCGAAATTCTAGATCCTTCCTAATACATTACAGTTATGGATTTACAAGAACTTGAACATCATTATAGAGTAATCGATATGATGTTATCTATGCATTCCAAATTGAGAGATGATAATCAAAATCTTGCTTTAACCGTTAACTTGGTTTTGCTAGTTTCATCTGTAATACTTTGCACTTTTGTATTTATAGATCCAGAATTACTTAAATTTTTGAAGATTAATACTCAAATATCTCAAATAACTATTGGCTTATGCTCTAATATAGCTTTTGTAATTTCACTGATTGAATTTAGAGTGGATTGGAAACAAAAAGCAGAAAGACATGGCCAAGCTTGTGAAATTTTAGGTAAATTGAAAGCAGAATGTAGGGGGATTTTAAAATCAAATACTACAGTTGATCCTCAAATAGTAGCAGAACAATGTAGAAGTTGCGCTCAGATATTAAATACACTTCCTAAAATACCCGACAATAAATTTCCAAGTTTGAAAGCTTACCATAAGACCAAGATTGAACTAAGTAAAATAATTGATTTACATCCAGGCATACCCGTTTGGATATTAAGAATAACCTTGATATATCATAGCTTTAAAAAACTTTTTTCAAGGCAGAACCCATAAATAGCAATTAAATACCTAATTTAAGTTATGAAGTATTTTACCTTATAGATACCCAACTTCTTAAATAAGTAGGGTATCTGAGCGCCCCCAACCTATTATGTTTGAACGCAACTTAGTCTTGTAGAGAGCGTTATACCAATTCTCTGTAACAATGCACTTAATAAAATCTTGCGCCTTTGCGTGAGCTTAACAGATCAAATATTAAGTGCAACTTCATGGAGAGATGGTATTACGCTATCACTAACCCACCAAAGTCATAACTCCCGTGCAAATGGTGGGTTAGGCGCAAAACTGGAAATCTGCATCTTGACGACATGAGCCTGTGCGCCTAATCCACCCTACTAGGTTTTGCATAATTTATAATAAAATAGCTATTCTCTTCAATTTAGAATTTAAAGTTATTCATAATGCTGCAAATCATCAAAGCAACCTGTACCAACGGTGAACTTGTTTTAAGTGAAAAACTTAGTTCCGAATTAGAAGGAAAAACTCTACAAATTATGTTTATTGAAACCAGCGAACCTAATCAAGCAATAGATTCTCAAGCATTAAAAATAGAACAATTTTTAGAACGAGTTAATAACTACTCATTTCTATTACCCGCAGATTACAAGTTTAACCGAGAATAAATTTATGACAGGTAAGATTTTTCTCGATAGTAATCTCTGGATTTATCTCTATGCTCAAAATGCGCCCGAAAAATCCCAAAAAGTTGCAGAAATCATCAAAAATAATTATTCACTACTGCTAGTTAGCACTCAGGTTTTGGGTGAATTATTTCATGTTTTAACCAGGAAAAAATTAACCTCTACAACAGAGGCGATCGCAATCATAATAATCAGCTAATAGAGAATAAAGTAAGAATCATAAATCCATTTATTGGATTTTATATATTATTATTTATCCCAAGCATCACCAACATAAATAGTTTTTTGACTTGCAATGGCATAAAATGGCAAAAACTGCCATAATATATAAAGACAGATTTAGGAACTACCTCTGATGACAAGTATCAATATTTCCTTACCTGACACAATGCGAGCCTACGTAGAAGAACAGGTTGCTCAAGGTGGTTACAGCAGCGTCAGCGAATATTTTCGTGAATTAGTACGACAAGACCAAAAGCAGAGAGCGAAGGAACGTTTAGAAACTATGCTGCTGGAGGGGTTAAACTCTGGAGATGCAACAGAAATGACTACTCAAGACTGGGAAGATATCCGTCAAGCAGTACGCGAGAGAATTAGCAAACGTCAAGGTACAGTTTAATGGTGATGTTTGCAATTAAAAAACGACCTCAAGCTATACGAGATTTAATAGACTTAGCAACCTACATAGCACAAGATAATTTAGATGTTTCAGACCGCTTTTTAGCAGCAGCCGAAGCAACATTTAAACAATTAGCAAAAACTCCAGGTATAGGAAGAATTTGTCAATTTGTTCATCCCAGCCTAACAGAGATTCGACAAATATCTATTAAAGGATTTAACAAGTATCTCATCTTTTACCGCATCACTGAATCGGAAGTTGATATTCTTCGAGTAATTCATGGTGCAAGAGATATTGAAGCAATATTTAATGAAGATTTAGAGCTATAGTTACTACTATTATAATGTTGGCTCTCATTGAGCAAAGGCAAACTTACTGCGAATTACTACACAAGGAGAGAAGCATGAGTAATACTCAAGGGTTGGTTCACTTAAATCTAGACTTATCGCCTGAACTCGACCAGATATTAGAAGAGTTAACAAAAAAGTTAGGCGGAAGTAAAAATGATGTGCTGCGTCAAGCCATAGCATTAATGCAAATCATGGTAATAGCTAAAGAACAAACTCAGAGTTTAGGTATTCCTGAAGCAGAAAAATTAATAGCTAACGAAATTATAACACCGCCTAAAACAGCAACAGCCACTCACCCATTAGACAACTTTATAGAAACCTTTGGTGTTTGGGAAGATGAACGCACATCAGAAGAAATTATCGAAGATATCTATAATAGCCGTACTATTTCTAACACTGATTATAGCCTGTGACTTACTTACTTGATACAGATACCTGCATATATTGGTTGCGAGATAGATTTTCTGTCAGAGCAAAAGTTAGGGAAATAGGCTGGAATCAGATTGTTATTTGCGTCATTACTGCTGCTGAACTATACTATGGTGCATATAATTCTAGCCGAGTACAAGAAAATTTAACTCTTGCAGAAGAATTTATTAAAAATTTACCAGTCATACCACTAAGCAATAATAGTATCAAAATTTTTGGAGAGTTAAAAACCGAACTCCGCAAAAGTGGACAACCAATAGGTGATTTTGATTTATTAATTGCTAGTGTTGCCCTTACTGAAAGCTATATTTTAGTGACTAATAATACTCGTCATTATAGCCGTATAAACGGGTTGAAATTAGAAAATTGGACTTTATCATAATGCTTCTAACAAGAATCTCATCTTTTACCGGATCACTGAATCAGAAGTTGATATTCTCCGAGTAATTCATCGTGCAAGCGATATTGAAGCAATATTTAATGAAGATTGAGAACTATAGTTATTACTATTATAATGTTGGCTCTAATATGTAGATAGCCTAGCCTGCTTGATAGAATGCAAGGAGACTTCTCAAGAGGTTAATATAGAAGCGATCGCCAAACTACGCAATCAACTACTCAGAAGACCAGCCGCAGCTATTGGTAGCGTATTTAGCCCTTTTAAATAATTGTGTCCACCTACTTATTATCCATAGGGGCGTACAGCTAGCTGTGCGCCCTACAAATAATCGATGTGTTGCAAATATTTTTTGAATTGCTATTACTTAATTTGGGCAAATTGTTATTAGCAGTAGCCACATAAGTCAAGATATGGATGAATCATAAAATTTTTATCGCCAGCAACTTTTCAGCCTGTCCCCTATCAAAATATTAAGCAGCATAATTTGACGATGTAATATCAATTGACATCGTTGATTAAGCAGACAAGATTTTGCTGCTATTTAAGGTGTTTCGTCGGAGCCGGGTAGCTCTGGTTTTACCCGACGAATGGGTAAGTTAGCAATCAAGGCGGTGGTTCTTTGATTGCTCTCTAAGGCAAACTCTAGACCCTCTGCTTCTACTTCTACATAGCGACAGACGATATCTAAAATCTCCTTCCGCATTTTTTCCAGAGTTTCCGGGTCTAAGCCGGCGCGGTCGTGGGCGATGACAACTTGCAAACGCCGTTTGACTTGAGAACGGCTGGTGTCAGAACCACGTAAAAAAAGTTTGTCTATTAATTCGATGATCATTGCGGATAAGTATGCAGAGATTGGAATGTTGGTTACACAATCTTAGTCCAAAATAACCTTCGCAGACGAGCAAAGATGCTATCGTGGGGTGCGTCAAGGTCGAGAAATTCCACTGTTTCTCCTTCTAATCTGCGGGCTATATTCTCAAAGGCTACGGCTGCTAGAGATGGGGTATCGTTTAATACCAGAGGTTCGCCGCGATTGGTGGAGACAATTACACGTTCGTCATCGGGGAGTACGCCAATTAAGGGGATCGCCAACAGTTCTTGGACATCCTGAACTGACATCATATCGTTAGCCCGTACCATTGCTGGTCTGATGCGGTTAATGATCAGGTGGACGCGCTTCACGCCTTGGGCTTCGAGTAAGCCGACTACTCTGTCAGCATCACGGACGGCGGAAATTTCCGGGGTGGTGACGATGAGGGCTTCTTTGGCTGGGGCGATCGCATTTTTAAAGCCGTTCTCGATCCCGGCTGGGCTATCGATGATGACGTACTGGTACTTCTGCGCTAGGGCGTTGACCAGTAACTTCATTTGTTCCGGCGTTACCGCGTCTTTTGTCCGGTTTTGGGCTGCTGGTAAGAGGACAAGGTTTGGCTGGCGCTTATCTTTGACTAATGCTTGTTCTAAGCGACATTCTCTAGATAGGACTTCTACCGCCGTGTAAACGATGCGGTTTTCTAGCCCCAATAGCAAATCCAAATTCCTCAGACCAAAATCCGCATCGACTAGGGCGACTTGACGACCCACTTTGGCTAAGGCCATCCCCAAGTTTGCCGAAACTGTAGTTTTACCCACCCCTCCCTTACCGGAGGTAATTACGATAATGCGCGTCATGATAACTATGTGCAGGATTTATGGTTAGATAAATATATTAAATATTTATGGTGTTTGGTTGATCTTACTTATTTGCTGTCGGGAAAAATCAGTAGTCCTGACGATGCGTATCCCTTGAGCAGTAATGTGTGCTACTTCAGGATAGAACTGCATCGGTGATTTTTCTGGCGCTCTAGCTACAGCATCAGCGATCCGCAATTGGGTTGGTTCCATTTGCAAGGCCATGATTAGACATTCACGATTACCCGCAGCCCCAGCATGAGCAATTCCCCGCATACGACCCCACACCAAAATATCCCCATCTGCCACTACGATACCACCTGGATTGATATCTCCCAATAAAATTACTGTACCTGGATGGCGTATTTCTACTCCAGAACGGATGGTCATTTCCAGATAAAGCGCGTCGGCTTGGGGTGTAGAAGATGCTTTTGATTCGGAACTGAGGACAGTTTCTGGTTGTAATTGTTCTACAGAATAACCAGATATGACAGCCGCGATCGCAGTTTGTCGCCTACTGGTGGCGACAGATTTGAGTTGCAGTTGCACTTCGCTAAAGGTTTCAGCGAGTTGTTGCAGTTGTCTACCATCTAGGAGGCGGTCATAAGCTACTAGATGTACGGATGTGTTCCGACTACGCAGGCGATCGCCTGCATTTAAGCGGAACTTTAATTGTTGCCAAATCTCAGCCCAAGTAAATTCTGTAGCAGGTAATTGTAATTCTGTAGGTAAAATTACTAATAGTCTTCCTGCCTCAGTTTTTAATTGCACTTGGATGTTATTCTTGACTTTATTCTGGGCGATCGGCTCAGGAGCGTCCAGGCTCAACAAACTAAAATCAGTTTCTACCTCTTGTGTCTCCTGAGAATTGGGTTCTAAATTTAAATCTAAGTCGAGGTTAAGTAAGTTGATCTGTGTCGGGGCAGAATTTGTCTGCTCATCTACAATTGAGGTATCCGACTCAACCTCAATCACTTCAGAATTTGATTTTAAATACTGAAGCACAGAATCTAGCTCCGCATCAGGAATTACAGAGTTAGATTCTGCATCAGTTGGTGCAGAATTTGACTCTGAATTGACAACGGTAGAATTATACTCTGCATCTGAAAATGCAGAATTTGACCCTAAATTGGGGATGGCAGAATCAGAAGTCATGCAGTACCAGCCAAAAGACAAGGGACAGACCCAGTAATTACCAATATTAAACTAGTTACTAATTACATCAACATTTTACTTAAGTATTTTTAGTTAATATTTGATAAACTTTTCCCAAGGCGTTAGTATCCCCAACGTTCCCTGGAAACAATACTACTGGTAAATCAGGAAATTGTGGGTGGTTAGATGATGTTAGCACCATTGAACAACCAGGTAAAATTTGCCCTAGTAATCGGGCGGAAGTTAAAGCTAATCCTGTACTTAAGACATCATTGGAAGTAATACCGCCCTTACTGATGAGAAAGCCAATATCATGAGGTAAGTTGCGGACAATATCCATCAATAAACTTGACACTTTGATGCCAAAATCTAAGCGAGTTTTTACATCTTTGAAAGTGAGTTCTTGACGGCTAGTGTATACTACTGGTGTTTTCAGAGATTGATGTACTTCCTCTACAGTAGCTTTAATTTCAGCTAACAGTATAGTCGCTGCATCTACCTGTTCATCAAGTAACCGTGACACATTAACTTCAATTCCCACAGTTCCCTCAAGTTGTAACAGTGCTGCTAATTGCTGTGTCGTCTTTTTGACATGGGAACCAACTATCACTGCGCCTGGTTTACCCTTTCGCACATACTCAGCCATATTTTCGGCGGCGACTGGTTGGGGAGGTAGGGCAGCCAATGCTGTTAAAATACTGGCAGCACTGCGGAATAAAAAGCGTTTACCTTGGCTAGCGGCGGCTAAGACATCGACAGCAAACTGGTTGAGATCAGCTTGGGTTTCCCCATCGACTACAGCGCAATGATTATTTGTCAGTTGGAGTAAGCGTTCTAAACTTCCCTGACGTATATCATCTAGTAAAAACCTTTCCACCGACTCAGCCGGAATTTTACCTTGAGTTTTTTCTTCCACATACTTAGGTAAGTAGCTGTGATGATAGGCGAAAACTGAATCACGAGCAAATTCAGTTTCATGGACTGGGGTGGGTACACCATCGATAATTAGGTAGTGGATGCTGTCGCGGGTGATGCGTCCCCCCTCAAAAAAAGCAGGAACGAGAAAATGAGCATCAAAGGGGCCGAGTTCTTGAGCGATCGCATCCGTTTCGATGGGATAATGTCCCCGCAAGGTAGAATCAGAACGGCTAACTACGAGAAAGTCATCCACACCTTCAGCAGCTAGCGCCACCTTTAAGTTTTGACAGACTTCTTTGGTAACAGATGCGGCTGATTCTGGAGTTAAAGCTCTGGTATTGGTGAGTATAAAGAAAATCGGCGCATCATCCCGTAACCCTGTGCGTAAAGTTTCCACATCCCAACGCATCAGCAGCAAACAGCTATGGACTGTTTGAGAACCTGTAGGATCATCATCCAAGACAATTATTTTTGGTTTGTTGCTCATTGCAGTCAACGGGACGATTGTAATTTTCTTAATTGTGCTTGTACATCAAGACCAATTTGCCATGCTTGATTAATAATTTGACCATATTCGCTAGCCTGAGTATTTTCTTTCATGGCTTGAATATTGGTTAAATGATTGACAAATAGTTCTTGTTGATTAGCAAGCAATTTTTTATTATCCCGCAAAAGTCGCTCTGTTTTCAAAGCTTGGACTAAATCTTCGCGTAACAGTTGCAGGGCGGTAATAACTTGGTCTCTATCCTCTAGGCTATGATCTAATCCTGAGACTGCCAATTGGTCGTTGACATCCACAGCTACGATTAAGGCATGATATTGATCAACTGCATCTAAAAGCTTGATCAGGGTTTTGGAGGTGCGGAAACGTTGAGCGAGCGATCGCCCCAGTAACAGCAATGCTGCGACTATAATGAATAAAATGATACCTAATGGAATAGCTGAACCAATTGTGGGCAGGATGATGAAGGCATAGATTAAGCCCACAATGATGATAGATAATACAAATACCAACGATATTTCCTGCTGCCAAAATTTTAATCGCTGTTGACGGTTGGCGATACCTGGACGCAGGACTCTATCTGGGGACAACCCTATTAAGCGTCTGAGTTCTCCCTGACTAATTTCTAAACCTATCAAGTCTGGCTGCACAACTGAATATTCCTGTGGTCTGGGAGTTGTGCCATTATTTTAATGTGGTTTGGCGATGGTTTTGTGAAAATTAGGCAATTTTTTTAAACGCAGAGGAATAGGAGGTAAGCGCGGAGGGGCGCGGAGGAGTTTTGAGATTTAAGGAGGGTTTTCAGGTTTTAAGGCGATCGCTGGCAGTTTAGCAAACCAAAATAGTCATGTGGGTCAAGCAGGGGGAGCAGTGGGAGAATTTACTAATAATTATTGATGAGCAAGAGCCTGTGACGTTTGAACAGTTGACTGCACAGGCTCCCGATTGGATGGTGTGGATGGGGTAACTAAAACAATAGTTATTTCACCATGCAGTACTTTTATTACTGCATTCGCTCCAGCGTGATTATGAATTTACTAGAGATGTTAGATACTTTACATAGTTTTACATTCTTGATTGCGTCGCTATTGTGAGGGATAAAGATATCAAAGTTTCGCAGTAATACGGCGAGGAAGAACAAAAGAGAGCATGATGAGTGCGATCGCTATGTTCGCCACAAGTATCGTAGTTGAAGCGCCAAATAATGTAAAAAAATAATAAGAACATTCTTGTTATGCTTAAACTACCTTGACACGCATCTATCTTAAGATATAAACTTTGCGTAGCCTATTAAATTGATAATTGATGGTTTTCAACAAGATGGAACTATGCTTTGATGAGTATCATTTTTGTCAGTTAATAGACACAAATTCTTAAATCAAAGAGCATGAGGTTTAATTTATCAGCATAAATTTATTTATTGGCAAATGTTTCGCTCCTGTATAACTGCATTAGTTGTATTGCAGATATAGAATGAACTTTTTGCAAAGATACTAAAAATATTAAGACTGGTTTGATTGTTCCTGCATCAATTGATGTCAAGAAAGTGAAAGTTTTCTATAATCCTCATCAAATATTTATTAACTTTGGGGAATATAGTTTGTTTGTATTTCGTGAAAGTCTGTTTTTTCAAGAAAGCGTCTGATCTGATTTTTCTGTGCTGTTGATGCTCTGTTTTTGGATAAGACAACAGGAATACGAGTATTATTCGAGCTTTCATCACAATAGAAATGATAATTATTCCACATCACTTTTCTATTTAGGAATAGTCAATTCTTCAAAAAATAGTCCATCCTAATTTATTTTGATGTTAAACATCAAAGGAAATTTCAATATGTATCGTCGTTTTGTACTAATAGTGTGTGTTTTAACATTGGGTTTGTTAATTAGTAGTTGCAATCCTAGTATAAACATGGGGTACTTGCCTTTTCCTAATGGTTATGACTATATGGAAAATTTATCGACTCTAAACAAGGCGACTAAAGAAGGTAATCGCAAGATTATTCGTGAACATGCCTGGAAGTTATGGGCGGGTATCATGCAACCAATAGGAGAATCAAACTGGCCTGTCTGGTATACCTGGCCAAACACAACGGCAGCTTTTAAAGCTCAATCTGCTGAAAAAATTCTTGGAGAAACTGACATAACTCAATCACGTTCTGGCGGATCGATAATAGCGAGAAACCGTGATAATGGAGTGAAACCCAGTAAGATGATTTCCGAAACAGAGCCAAGGAAATACCCTTGTAAGAATAGCGATGGTCAAATAACCATTTGCGTAAACACACCCAATGCTCCAAGTTATGATATTGTTCCTAGCCAAGTTAAGAAAGAATATCCAACCGTTATTAAGAATGATAAAGACAACAATGAATACATTGTTGATGGTAGCCATTTTCAGTATAACGGTGACATCATGATCCCTACTGAGTCACTCAGTCTAGAAGGCATGAATAACATACGCATCAGTCAACTCTACCTTACATCAAAGCTGGATCAACTACATAAAAAGAAATGGCCTCTAGAAGTGACTCCTCTATTTATCGTTACTAAACATATGTACTGGCCTGTAAAAGCCCAAGGAGTTACCGCTATTCCTGTCTGGAATAATGACTTTCCCGACGATTATACAGATTATGTTGGTTACGAAACTTGGAATAATTTAGTGGGGGTTGATCCCAGTGGAAAAACAGTAGGAAAAAAGGAGAAAGTTAAGTTCTTATATAATGTGAAAGATCATGGCAAAGAAAAAGACTTACCAACTAAAGAACAAGATGCTTTAGTGTATGGTTTAGATAGTTTTTACTACCATAAAATTACAAAAGAGGACTGGGATTCATTTGATGAAGCCGATAAAGCAATTCTTAATGCCGCAAGCTATTGGGCAAACAATCAGCCAATCGGTATTGGTGATTACTTAGTTACCATCGCTATGCACATTAATACAAAAGAACTACCAAGCTGGACTTTACAAAGTGTTTGGTGGTCGGACAAGCCTGATCAATTACCTTATGCGGCTGATCGTCCTGAACTTCCACAGGCCAAAGGCCCTTGGAATCATTACTTGCTTACAGACGCTTACGCAATACCCCCTAACAATAAAGGTGAAGTTGATATTACAGTTAATCCATATATTGAAGGAGTCATTCATCCAATTGCTACCAGTTGTCGAAATTGCCATATACGAGCTGGATGGCCAAAAGGTAAAGTCCTCGGCACTGCTAGTTATCAAAACCCTGACTGTTCTGATTTGTTAAGCTACCTTACTCCTGAAAGTAAATGCCTAAAGCCACTCACCTTGACTGATTACTTGTGGACTATTCCTGATCGAGCGATCTCGAAATAGACATATCAGTATTAGTATAATCCGCCATCTAAAGCCGTTCACAAGCACAACCTTAGTGTTTTGAATGGAAGCTGAGGCGGATTTTCTTTTTTGGGATATCTGCTTATCAAAGCTGTTACCAAACAAGAACTAAACACCTGCCTTTCTGCGGTAGTCGCTACTAAAGCTTTAATTTGATTATTGAGTAAAACGAGTAAACGCGATCGCCTTTCGATTAATTCTTCTATTGCTTCCCATTGTCCAGGGCGAAAATTAGATGTTGTATTATCTAATGTCTGACGTAATAGCAATAGTGCTTTTTCTTTATTTGGAGTTACCATATATACACTGTGATTAGTTATTCTTGTTTTAGCATCAAAAATAACTAGTGTCGGTAATTCTGAAGAAAAAGCTGTATAAATTTGGCTTTTTTTTTAAACGCAGAGGAATGGGAGGAAAGCGCGGAGGGACGCGGAGGAGTTTCGAGAGTTATTGGTGAGTTTAGGAGAGGAATTTTTAGGGTTTATAGCACAATACGGTTCAGATAAGAATAATTAACCGCCGATAAACGCCGATAAACGCCGATTAGTTTAGATATTTAGTCAATGTTTCTGCCCAATTTAGCCTTAACTGAACCGTATTGGTTTATAGCAGTCGCCATAGATTAGAACATAAATAAATCACAAATTTCCTAGCAGCTAGCCTTTGAGGCTGTCCCCTGTCCCCTATCCCCTATTCCCTACTATGATGACCAATTGATGATGGCTTGGGTTAGTCCATCTAGGGTGTATTCTTCGGCTTCTACATCTACTCGGCCGAATAAGGTTTGACAAGTTTTTGAGGTTTGGGGGCCGATGGAAGCAATACATACTCCCTCTAAAATATTGGTGATATTGTTAGGAAATATTTGCTCTACAAGTTGGTAGAAAAATTGCCCGGTTTTAGAACTGGCAAAGGTAATTACATCTATTGTGCGGTTTTTTAATGCTAGTTCTGCTGCTGGGGGGATACTAGTAGGACAGCAAGATTGATAAGCTGCAACTTCTATGACTTCTGCACCTTTGGCGGATAATTCTTTAACTAAGATTTCTCTTCCGCCACTTTCTACTCTGGGGAATAATATCTTTTTTCCTTGCAGTGTTTCGGGGAAGTTTTCTACTAAGGAGTCAGCTACAAAGTTAGGGGGAATAAAGTCAGGTTGCAGTCCCCTTTGTTTGAGGCTTTGGGAGGTTTTTTCACCAACGACGGCGATTTTTACTCCCGCTAAAGCACGAGTATCTTTACCTTGGCTATTGAGTCTGTCAAAAAAGTAGTCTACGCCGTTGGTGGAGGTGAGAATTAACCAGTTGAAGTTGGATAAATTTGCGATCGCCTGATCTAATTCCTCCCAACTAGAGGGTGGGCCTATTTCTAACGCTGGCATTTCAATTACTGTAGCGCCAAATGCAGCTAGGCGATCGCTAAATTGGCTCGATTGACCAGAGGAACGGGTGACTAAGATGGTTTTCCCAGTAAGAGGTAGATTACTAGACATAGGTGTGGTTGAGTTCTCTAAAGATATTTTCTCAGGTTGTAGGTAATTGCGTAGCCCAACAACTTCACCAATGACGATAACTACTGGGGAAAGGGATAAACCAGCCGTTTGTGCTAATATATTGCCTAATTGACCAGTCCAGATTTGTTGACTGGGGGTTCCTGCCCAACGAATAATGGCTATGGGTGTGAGGTGCGATCGCCCTCTTCGCAAAAGTTGATGTACAATATCCGCTAGGTTCTTTCCGCCCATCAATATTATTAGTGTGTCTAATCTTGACAGTGCTTCCCAATCTAAAACCTCAACTTCATGGGCTGTCAAGACTGCAAAACAGCGACTCATCACGGGATCTGTGATGGGTATTCCTGCTAATAAAGGTGCAGCTGTGGCTGAGGAAATTCCCGGTACTACCTCAAACTCACAACCTGCGGCTTTCAAAGCCTCAATTTCCGAGGTACAGCGCCCAAAAATAAAGGGGTCGCCTGATTTTAACCTGACGACTAGCTGACCTTGTTGGCAGAATTTCACTAATAAATTATTGATGTCGGCTTGGGGTGTGCTGGGTTTACCGCCCCGTTTACCTACATCTACTTTGAGACAATCAGATGATACACACCCTAACAATTGCTCATCTACTAGGGCATCATAAACCAACACTTGAGCCACAGCCAAGAGATGATAAGCTTTCACTGTCAGGTATGCGACATCTCCCGGCCCTGCGCCGACAAGGTAGACTTTACCCTGTTGTTCAGTCATGATTTGAGAATTGTGCGATCGCTTGCTTGTATGAGTATCAGTTTACTTCTAATTACGTCTGGCAACACACATCAAAGATAAGGCTGCTTCTGAAGAATGAGGATTAATTCCAGATAACCATTGAGCGTAACGATACTTCATATGTGCTTGTCCATAATTGCCTTGTAGCACTTCTGCTCCCACTGTATGATTGTGCGGATAGACGTTGACTGTAAAGCCCAGGGGTTCTAATATTTGGTAATAAAATTGTCTTGTCATACCATCACTAGGTTTGTGATGAGTTTCACTCTTCAGCATAGCATCATGTTCCTTCTGGGACATAAACTTGCCAAAGCTCAACAATCTATATATTGGCACACGGATTTTGTACAATAGCATAGCCAAACCTTTCCAGTTCCAAGCCGTTTGCTGTGGATCATGGTCAGTAATAAGTAATCCACCTGGACGAACCAAACGCGCAGCTTCTGCTAAAACTTTGCCCATATTTTCGCAATGATGTAATGTTGCATTAACTGCAACAATATCCGCAAACCCATCAATAAATGGTAAATTGTGAGCATCTGCCAAAATGGGTGTATAACCAATTGTTTGCGCCATTTTTAAAGAATTACACGACACATCGACACCAATTAACAATCTTGGGGAACCGCCCAAAGTCGCGTATAAATTTCCGGGGCCACAGCCTATATCTACTACAATTTTGTCATCCCAACTACCGCTTGCTGATTGCCAACATTCTTGAAATGCTTTATCTCGATGGCAGGCTGCAAAGTAACCTTTTGCCCATTCAGTATTATCGTAATAAAATATGTTTGCTTTTATTGCTGGACTCAAATTATCAATTTGGCAAATAGGCATATCTCCAGTTTGCCAATTAACATTAGCATTTTGAGAAATGTATCGATGCAATGATCAAAATGTATGGATATTCATAGCGAGGGGTTTAATACTTTTGACTTTTGACTTTTGACTTTTGACTTTTGACTTTTGACTTCCCCCTTGTGAAGAGCTGCTATCTTGCTATATTAGTTTTTTCTCACTAAAGCTAAACTCAGTAATTGCTTGAAAACTAGCCAAATAAAAACCGGAATAGTTTTGCTATATCGATTTAATAATCTTACAGGCTCTTGAATCAAACGATATAACCATTCACCGCCTAAATGACGTATCAAATAGGGCGCTCGTTTTTGAGTTTCTGCAAAGACAGGAAAAGCTCCACCCAAACCAATCATTACAGCCTTAATTTGGTTTTTGTGTTGGTTCATCCAGTACTCTTGCTTCGGACATCCCAAAGACACAAAAACTATTCCTGCTCCACTATCATGAATTTTTTTAATAATAGCCTCATCCTCTATATCTGTAAGAGGACGAAATGGTAAAGGTTCCATTCCAGCTATTTTTATATGGGGAAATAAGTATTCTAACTTCTTTCTCATGTTCTCTAAAATTACTATTTCCGAACCCAAGAAAAAAATTTTAATGTCTCTGAGTGGAGCTAATTTGCATACAGATAAAAGAATGTCCAGACCTGCAACACGGTTTTGAGTCCGCATCCCCATCAGTCTTAACATCCAAACTAATGGCATCCCATCAGGCGTAACAATATCAGCATTTCTTAAAATAGCCGAAAATTCTGGATGCCAATGAGCTTCTATAAGCATATGACTGTTAGCTACACAAACAACTTTGCTAACTTTGCTCATAGCCCATTCTAAGATAATATTTATTTGTACTTCAAAGGGCAATGCAGTAACAGGAGAACCGACTATATTAATTTTAGCAATATTTGCAGAAGATTCAGAAGATTTCAGTTTTAAAGATGGACTGAAGTATTCAAGTTGAATTTGATGATTTGGATTTAGCATATTTTCCTGATATTTTTGTGCTAAATAATAAAATAGACAGAATATATAACTGCTATTTTTACTTCTTGAAAATGGTGGCGATCGCACCCAACACAGGTGTAGAAGAAAACTCTAATTTCTCCAACAATTGAGCCAAAGCAGTACAATTTGTCTTACCTAATCCCACAGCCAAAATACTAGCATCTATAAATTTCGTGAGAATACTAGTATCTGCAAAACCTAAGAAAGGCGATGTATCATAAATAATTAAATCGAATACTTGCTTAAATTGTTCTGTTAAAATTTGAAGTTTAGGAGATGAGAAAAACATTGTAGGATTAGTAGGAATTGAACCACTAGTTAAAATAAACAAGTTTTGCTCATAGGTTCTACCCTGACTATAGTTATTGAATTGATGTATAACATTCTCAAAATGTAACTCTTCACTAATCAAATTACTTAATCCTTGTCTATTAGGTAAGTCTAATATTTTATGGATGGCGGGATTACGCAGATTAGCATCCACTAGTAAAACACGCTTACCCATTGCCGCAGCCGTCTGCGCTAAATAGAGAGCAATTGTAGATTTGCCATCTCTAGGACTGGCTGAGATAACTACTAGAGAACGGATAGCATTCTCCTTATTGACAAGAGAAATATTTGTGTATGCAGAATGAAAAGATTCCCGAAAGTGAGAAATATCTTGCTTATTGGTAAATTGATAATTATTACCCAGCTTAATATAAGGAATTTCCCCCAATATTGGTAAGTTAAATTTTTCTTTAACTTCCTCAAGGTTATATAAAACATTATTGAACTTGTCTGTAAGCAAAGCCAAACCAGTACTTAGTAATAAACCTAAAACTGTTCCATAAAGTAAACTAATTTTAATACTAGGCGCAACATTTTGAGGTTTATTAGGAGGTGTAAGTATCTGCCAAGGAGTTTGTTTTTGTGCTGCATCTATACGTAATGTCTCGCGTTTAGTGAGAAAGTGATTGAGATTATCAACACTAATTTTTAATTGCCGTTTTAAATCATCTTCTTGACGGATGAGAATGGGAAACTGTTTCACCTTTTGTCTTAAATCACTTTCAACTCGGCTGAAAAATTGAATTTGCGTTTTTAATATCTGAATTTGTTTAGCAGCATCAACAAATTTCTGTATTTCTCGAACACGCGCTGAATTGGTTGCAAATGAACCAGAAGAGCCAGTATTGATGCTCGACAATTTATTCCCCAAAACACGTAGCTTTTCTTTACCCATTAAATCCAGCAAATTTTGTTGTTGGATCAACAGGCTTTGAATACCAGGGTCATTGTCCGTATATTGAGATGATTTAGTGGCAATTTTAGCCTCCACATCTTGGAGTTGGCTTAATAGCTTCTGATAGCCTGGAGACTCACTTAAAGCTGAGACAGCTTCTGCTTCATTAACTTCCAAGCCCAGTTGTTTTTGTACACTATCGTAAAATGCTTGAGTTTTATTTAATTGCGTTTCTGCATCTAACCTTTTTTGCACAATTTGGTCAAGTTCGCTAGCAAGCTGCTGGCTTTGAACTTCAGCATTAATGATGCCAGATTTTTGACGAAAAGTTTGTAACTTTGCCTGAAGAATTTCCACTTGTCGTAATAGTAAAGGCAATTGCCTTTCCACAAATTGAATTGCCAATTTAGTGTCTGTTTGACGTTCCTCTAAACTGTATTTTAAGTAAGCTTCAGCCGCCTTATTTAAGACAAACAGAACTTTTTCTGGATTAGTATCTTGATAACTAACTTCTAAAATTTGAGTATTTGGTAACAGCTTGATTTTTAATTCAGGTGGTTTGCTATTTGGATAATACTTCTGAACTTGTTCATTAATAGGAGTCATTAATTTAGGACTTTGTAAAATCTTGACTTTGGTTTCATCGATTTTGTTAGAAGTTTCATCTCTTTTATATCTATCATCTGGTGCTACTTTATCTTCAGGAGTTATAGGTTCAGTTAAAAGTTCAAATTTAGCGACATAACTTTTAGTACTAGTCAAAGTAAATACTATGGCCGCAGTAGTAAATGTAGTTGTACCGATTAAAATTACAAATATTCTGCGACGAATCACCCTCAATAATTCGCCTAAGTTTAATCCACCTTCATGACCTTGTTCAGATTCAACTGTGTAATTAGAAGGTAAAAATTGATGCGAATGCCCATTTTTTTCTACCAAATCCTGCTGATAATAAAATCTTTTTCTCATCATAAACACCTGGCAAGCTTTGCCAGAAGGTTGTGGTCGTTCGTCAAGCTTAGTGCAAGCTAGTCCTGATAATTTCTACTACTTTTCTAGACAGGGGAAAAGTCCCAAAAACTCCTCCAAGCAACTCATGAAATGAATATTTGCATAAAACAATTATGCAGCATATGGATACATAATAACCAAAAGAAATATTTGTGCAGTGCTACCCCAAATTTTCCATAGTTTTATTTACATAGCGATGATTAGATGATTTTCATCAGGCTCAAATCATTAGATTTTTAATGAAAATTTCAGCATAATCGGTTGCAAAAAACCTAATATTGTTTAGTCATTCAGACAATAATAAACAATTAGGTAAGTGCATTCTATGATTGCAAGTGACTATATCAATCTATCCCCTGATAGAGGTTTTATGCTGAAAAAAATAATTTTGGGTGTATTTATATACAATTAACAACGAAGTCTATATTTATTTAAAAAAGAATAATAATCTATCTTAAGAGAGATTTTTTAAAAGATTCAACTTTGTTATTTTTTTCATACGCAAGCAGTAGAGTAAAAGACTATTTATAAAGTAAGTATTCAACCTCAAACTAAGCTAATCCAACTGCACAAATATTAGATGTATATTAACATCACATATTGAATATTTACTTAATAAATAGGTTTTGAATAACAATCTTAGTGCAAACAGTACTAATTAATATTTAATTCCAGATTAAAGCAAGTTTTAGACCTTTAAATCTGTGATTCTCCTTGCAGTAGTAGCGCAATAAAATTTGTTCTACTAACTGGTTTACAAATAACTTCTAAATAAAAAACATCCAAGTTTTTTTATAGAATCAGCATGAAGAATTGACTCGGTAATTTATTAGAATATTTTCCCAAATGATAAATAGTTACACTCCTTTAAGGCAGTCTTTTGATAGCAAAAATTACCCAACTGAGGTAAACATTTGCATAGCTCAGGAAAGCCAAACAATTAACCCCATAAGAATCGGTGTCATCGGTTATGGTTATTGGGGGCCGAATCTAGTACGTAGTTTTGCTGAAGTACCAGGAGCAGAAGTTGTTGCAGTTAGTGACCTGAATGTAGAAAGACTGGCTAAAGTCCAATCTCGGTATCCAGCTATTAAGGTGACAACAAATAGCCAAGAGTTATTTGCCGATCGCCAGATTGATGCGATCGCCATTGCCACACCAGTCTCCACCCATTACAATTTAGCCTTAGCCGCCTTACAAGCTGACAAACACGTCCTTGTAGAAAAACCCATCACCGTATCCTCCGAGCAAGCGATGAGGCTGATAGATGAAGCCCAAAAGCGTAATTTAGTGTTGATGGTAGATCACACCTTCATCTATACAGGTGCAGTCCGCAAGATGCAGGAACTAGTAGCGACAAAGGCTATAGGCGATGTTTATTACTATGATTCTGTACGTGTCAACCTGGGGTTATTTCAACAAGATGTCAATGTCATTTGGGATTTAGCCGTTCATGACCTCTCAATTATGGACTATGTGTTGCCATCTCAGCCTTACGCTGTCTCGGCTACAGGGATGAATCACGTTCCTAACAAACCAGAAAACATTGCCTACATGACACTATTTTTTGAGCATAATTTGATTGCACATATTCATGTCAATTGGTTAGCACCAGTCAAAGTGCGTCGGACATTGCTTGGTGGTAGTCAAAAGATGATCTGTTATGACGATTTAGAGCCGAGCGAAAAAATAAAGATATACGACAAGGGAATTACTGTCAATGGCAATCCTGAAAACCTATACCAAATGCTGGTCGGCTATCGCACGGGTGATATGTGGGCCCCGAAGTTAGAGATGACAGAAGCATTACAAACCGAAGCATTGCATTTTATTCATTGCATTCGTGAAGGAAAGCGCCCAATTACTGATGGTGAAGCAGGATTGAGGGTAGTGAGGATTCTGGAAGCTGCTACTCAATCCATTAAACAGCAGGGTCGATTAGTTGAACTTGACTTAGCGGAGATAGCAGCATGATTCCATTTGTAGACCTGAAAGCCCAATACTTTATTACCAATGAGGACATACTGACACAGACGCATTAAAGTCGAAATAATATGAAGCCAAGCTCCGTAGGAAGCCAAAACGCTTGTCTGGAGGAAAATTATCAAGTATTCCAGAGTCTAATAGCAAAATCGAAGACTTACCTGCTTAAGGGACAATACCATTATTCTGCTGCCCTGGCTGAGATTGCCGCCTATTACGCTACCTGGAAGCATAACGGTTTGTTCTCTAGCTACGAACTGGAGGAGATTTTGCACTTACTGGCAAAGCAAACAATTCAAATTGAAAATCCTCCAGTAAAAAACACATCTGATGTCAAAAGAGTGCTACACATCACTTCAATGGTTGCAGGGCAAGCAGGCTTGCAGCATCTGCTACAACGCTGGATCGAAAATGATAGCAGTCGATGCCATTCAGTTGCAGTTAGTCAGCCATCAATCAGCCCAGTCCCGGAAAAGTTGCAGAGCCTAGTAGCAGCTTCGCGCGGAAGTATTGAGCTAGTTGGCAACAACTATAAAAGAATTTTAGAGCGCGCCCAGAGGCTTCGCAAATTAGCTACAGAAGCTGATCTGATTATCTTGCATCTGCAAACTGAAGACGTAGCACCCATTATCGGATTGAGTCAAAAGACAGGAATGCCACCGATACTGCTTGTCAATCATGCCGATCATTGTTTTTGGATTGGTGTTACAGTCGTTGATCTCATCGTCAATCTCAGGACTTCAGGGTTGATACTTTGTCAGGAGCGCAGAGGAATTGAGCCAGAACGGCTGGTTCTATTGCCAACTCCTCTTACTCCTGTCAAGAGAACTCTCTCTCAGCCAGAAGCCAAGCGCCGTCTAGGTCTGTCAGAAGATGCAGTTTTACTTGTGTCTATCGCTCGTGCGCCTAAATATCGTCCCTGGAACAATATTAACTTCCCTCTAGATCATGTACCGCTACTACAACAACATCCAAATTGCTTTTTATTTGTTGTTGGGCCCGAACATGACAAAAATTGGGAGTATGCTAGTCAGCAAACAGGGGGTCGGATCAAAGCCTTTGGCATACGTTCGGATGTATCCCTATTCTTCCAGAGCGCTGATATTTACGTTGATGCCTTTCCAATGGTGTCAATTACTTCCCTTTTAGAAGCTGGTAGTTATGGGATTCCTTTAGTTAGTTACTCCTTATTCTCTGCAAAACAGGCAGTTTGGCGTGCTGATGCGCCTGGGATAGATCAGTACTTAATCCGTTGTCAAAATATTAACGAATACAGAAACAAGTTGTCGCTTTTGGTGGAAAATGCGGAATTACGGTCTAAATTAGGCTGGAACATCCAAGAAGACATTACACGGCTTCATATAGGAGAGAGCTGGTTAGAGTCTGTGGATACTTTATATGAGCGTGCCAAAACAATCTCCAGAAAATCTGATACTTTCTTCTTTAGTAGCCAGCGAAATATCTCGGAACTCGATCTGGTCACACCCCAGATATTGAAAGACTACAGGACAATAGAACGGCTTTTCTACGATTATCGGCATTTATTGCCAAGAAATTGGCTGCATCTCCGGGTGAGACTGAGAATCTGGATGATTGTCGTACTCCAAAAATTGGGTCTCAAACAACAAATCCAGAATCTCTTAGGGATTCTCAACAGACAAGAGTAACTTCTGTTGTACTGATTTTTGTGGGAGTTACAAGCATGAATCAAAGATGAACAAAACAGACTTGATGAATGAAAATTTGATTTAATAGAGGTAACAGCATGATTCCATTTGTAGATTTGAAAGCCCAATATCTAAGCATCAAAGATGAAATTGATGCTGCGGTCTTTAAAGCTTTAGAAAGTACACAATTCGTTTTAGGAAGTGAGGTTGTTGCTTTAGAAGAAGAGTTTTCTCACTACTGCGGTGCTAACTATGGCATTGCTGTGAATACAGGCACAAGTGCGCTACATTTGGCATTATTAGCTGCTGGTATTGGCCCAGGCGATGAAGTCATCACCACACCTTTCACCTTTGTCGCTACCGTAGCAGCAATCTGTTACACTGGTGCTACTCCTGTTTTCGTGGATATTGAGCCAAATTCTTACACCATAGACGTGAGACAGATTGAGGCTGCTATCACTGCGCGGACTAAAGCGATTTTGCCTGTACATCTCTATGGTCAACCAGCAGATATGGACGCAATTTTAGATATTGCCCGTCGTTACGGTTTGATTGTGATTGAAGATGCTGCACAGGCACACAGGGCTGAGTATAAAGGGCGACGGGTTGGTAGTATCGGTGATTTAGGTTGTTTCAGCTTTTACCCTGGTAAGAACTTGGGAGCCTATGGTGAAGGTGGCATGGTTGTTACCAATAATCCTGAATATGCCGCAAAATTGAGATGTTTACGGGATTGGGGGCAAGAACGCAAGTATCACCATGTCCTCAAGGGTTATAACTATCGTATGGATGGCTTGCAAGGGGCAATCTTGCGCGTTAAGTTACGCCATTTGGATGCCTGGACGGAGGCTCGCAGAGCGCAAGCCGCACGGTATGATCAACTACTAGCAGCAGAGGTGATCACTCCCAAGGTCATGCCATACAGCTATCATGTTTACCATGTTTATGCTGTGCGATCGCCTGAACGGGATTTACTACAACAAGTGCTACAGCAGCAAGGAATACAGACAGGCATTCACTACCCAATTCCTGTGCATTTGCAACCAGCTTACTCAGATTTAGGATATAAGGTAGGTGATTTTCCCCAAGCAGAACTAGCAGCGCAGCAGGTGCTTTCTTTACCTATGTATGCAGAACTATCTCCAGTTCAAATAAAAACTATTAGTGCTGCCTTATCTGAAGGGATTTCCCGTCTAAGCTGGCGAAAAGCCGGATAGTTAAAGACCTAGAATTTGCCAGAATATGCAAAATAAACGAATCTTAATTACAGGTGGTGCAGGTTTAGTTGGTTCCCACATTGCTGATTTACTGGTCAAGGATGGGATCTCAGAAATTACTGACAAAGGAAACAAGCAATGTCTGAAAAAATACAGTATATCCCAATTGCTCAACCCTGGCTGGGAGAAGCAGAGGCAGAAGCAGCAAGACGCGCCATTCTTTCAGGTTGGGTGACTCAAGGGCCGGAAGTAGCAGCATTTGAGCAGGAATTTGCCACTTATGTGGGGGCTAACTATGCTTGTGCTGTTGCCAATTGCACTACAGCATTGCACCTAGCACTATTAGCTGTAGGAGTAAAGCCAGAAGATGAAGTAATTACTGTTAGTCATTCTTTCATTGCCACCGCTAATAGTATTCGTTATTGTGGCGCGATTCCTGTGTTTGTGGATATTGAACCGCAGACATACAATATCAACCCAGTGTTAATCGAAGATGCAATTAGCGAACGCACCCGTGCGATTGTCCTCGTCCATCAAATGGGAATGCCTTGTGACCTGAAAAGTATCTTAGAGATAGCCCATTGCTACGAGTTACCAGTGATTGAAGATGCAGCTTGTGCGATCGCTAGTGAAATTCTCTGGGATGGACAGTGGGAGAAAATCGGTAAACCACATGGGGATATAGCCTGTTTTTCCTTTCACCCCCGCAAGGTAATTACTACAGGTGATGGGGGGATGATCACCACTAATAATCCCCAATGGGATGAACAATTTCGCCTCTGGCGACAGCATGGGATGAGTGTACCTGATACCCTCCGCCACGGAGCTAAACAAGTCATATTCGAGTCTTATCCCATGTTGGGTTACAATTACCGCATGACTGATATTCAGGCCGCAGTGGGAAGGGAACAACTCAAACGCCTACCAGAAATTGTGGAACGCCGTCGTTACTTGGCACAGCGATATCATCACCAACTGGCAGATATACCTGGATTGAAATTACCCACAGAACCAGCTTGGGCAAAAAGTAACTGGCAAAGTTACTGTGTACGCCTTCCTGAGAGTTGCGATCGGCAGCGAGTTATGCAGGTAATGTTAGATGCTGGGATTTCCACCAGACGGGGAATTATGTGCGCTCATCGGGAACCAGCTTATGAGGTAGAAAGTTGGTTATGTGGAAGCGATCTGACTGAAAGCGAACAAGCACAGGATCATGCCATGATTTTGCCTCTGTTTCATCAGATGACGGAGCAAGAACAGGATTGTGTAGTTGAGGTTTTAAAAACTGTTTGCTGAGTTTGAAGCTTAATATTTACAAAAAAATAGCAAAATATACCCAAGAATGTGTATGGAAAAAATTACTAAGCCTAGACTTGTATTCTTTCAGTGCAAGTATGATGTTCAACTACCCCAGTTTTTGAGATTGCATAAGAAACAGCAAGTTAAATGCTTATCAGAATTTTTTGAGGTTATTGAGATTAGCGAAGATTGTGATTATGAGCAAATTTGTGACAAATATCAGCCAGAAATAACACTTTTTGAAAACTGCGGAAATAATATAAGCTACCATAGGTTAACAATAAAAAACACCCATGTTTATCCAAATATACCTAAGATAGGATTACATAATGCAGACCCTTGGTGTAGTAGCCGTGCGGCTTTCATCTCTGATATGGAGCATTGGGGTATAGAAACTTTTTTCTCCATTTGCACAACGACATCTGAGCATACACCAGGAATAGCCGATAATTTATTCGTTTGGCCTAATTTCGTCGATACAGCTACTTATAGAGATTATGGCATGACAAAAATAATTCCAGTACTGTTTAATGGTGCTAACCATGCTCTATATCCTTGGCGGCAAAAAGTTCAAAAAAAGATTTCTCAACACTATCCATCACTTATTTGTCCACATTTTGGATACCAGGGAAACTCAACATCACGAATGATATATGGTGAACAATATGCTCGCACAATCAATGCTTCTTGGTTTGTACCTGCCTGTGGCACAGTAGCTAAGGAAGTTGTTCGCAAACATTTTGAGATACCAGGTAGCAAAGCTTGTTTAATTACGGAACAATCTCCCAGTCTTGAAGCAGCAGGTTTCATCGATATGCAAAATTGCGTTTTTGCTAATGAACAAGATGTATTAGACAAGCTTGACTATCTATTTCAACACCAAGAGGAACTTGAAAGTATTATTAATGCTGGTTATCAGCTAGTTCACACTCGACATACATTAAAACAACGAGATCAAATTTTTCAGTGGTATAACCTATATAAAAATCTTAAACCTCACCAAAAGATTATTCAAACAAACCCGTTTGAAACAATGACTGTTGTAGACAAATCATTGGCAACTAGCAGTTCTCATATTATCTGTAACGGACTAAACATAGTTCTTCTTCGTCAGGCAAATGAAAAACTATGGTCTGGTAGATATGACGAAGCAGAGATATTGTATTTTAAATGTCTCAATTATATAGCTATCATGCCTGAACCTCAATTAGGATTAGCTATTTGCAACCTTTACAAAGGAAATCCACAAAAAGCACTGGATGGGATTTTACCCATGATTCAAATTACCATTGAGACTTATCAAGCTTCTGATCCCGATCCAGTAGAGTGGGCTTATTTTATAATTTCGCTTCTTTGTTTAGGAAAATTAGATGAAGCAACAAAAAGGAGTCAGCAATTTCCGTCACTTAATCATACTGAACTTAATCGTACTCGTTGGCTCATTAATATTTTAAACAATCAAAAATTTCCATATCCTTTACCATCCAGTAATCAATTAAAATGCAGAGCTAGTATTCATCAATTACCGAATCGAGATTTAAATGACTGGCTGAATAATATTTATATTATATTTAAATCATCTCAGCAGTTAAAACTTGCGGAAAATTTGAGGAGAATCATCAATTTAGAACATCAGGAATTAACAGGGGAACAAAATAATTACGTTGGCTACACAATAACCAACAGCATATTTATATCAGACATCAAAAGTAAGCTATTACAAAAAATATGGGATTTATTAGGAATCAAGAGTACTTTAGACCCTATTAATTTTATATTGAGAAATATATTGAAAAAGCGGTTGGGGAATTTATTACGTAGTTTAGAATGTAAATTTGGTTATTTTTTACCTTACCATTTATCAGAGAAAAGAAAGGATGAGTTTTACCATGCTGTTCAATGCCTAACACAGTCAGAAGATATTAAAACAGCACTAGTTATTGGAGCATCTGCTGGAGCAGGAAGCACTGAAGCATTTTTAACAGGTATTCAACAAAATCCCCATAAGCCAATCGCATTTTGCATCAACATTTCCCTGCCTCGCTTCATAAAACTACAAAAGAAATATGCTGATAATTCTCTTGTCAATTGTTATACAATTTCATCTGGAAAATTTGATAATTTCATAAAAAAAATTAAGGAAGAAAACAAAATACCCTTTTTTGATGCCATTCTAATTGATGAGTCTGAGCTAAATTTTAAAATAGACCTTAAGAATGAATTGAATACATCAAAGATTGTTATTTTTGAGGATATAAATATATCTTCAAACTATAGTAATTATGGTAATTTACTGGCAGATGAAAATTACATTATAGAGGCTGAAAATCTTAGTTTACGTAATGGTTACTCTATCTTCAAAAAAATGGAAACTGCTAATATTAATTTTGATTTTGCATCTACTAGCTTCATCTAATAATGTAAATATATTCCATGCTATCTGTGTTAATCGCGCCTACATATTTTAGGAAATTTAAGTTAACGAATTACAATTTAAATTGATATGTGAGACTAGTGGCGTGGCAAAAATGTGGCGATAGATTTGGAGAAATTGAACGCAGATAAACGAGGCAGTGCGTTGGGCGGCTCTGCCGACTTAAAGCAACTGCCGTGCAGATAAACGCAGATGAATAAGATGTTAGATTATCGGCTAATGCACAAGTTTAGCCTTGCTACTGGCTTGTCTAGACTAAAATGTGGCATTAGATTGGGAAAAAATCGAACGCAGATGAACGCAGATGAACGCAGATGAACAAGATGATAGATTTTTCGCTAATGCACAAGTTTAAGCTTGCCACGCTACTACGCTATTATGTTATACCATTTCACCAAAAATATGATACAGATGTAAATTCCCAAACCTATGCCACGTCTCACTTTCTTAATTTTGAATTTTGAATTGGTATTACTCCTTTTGATGCAAAAACTTGAAATAGGCAATTCAATTGGTTAGGAATGAGTTATTTATTACATTGCTGAAGCAATAAAACCACAATCTAGTTGACTACATGAGATTTTTATGAATTTTTTCCATAAAAAAACAGATTTTGACTTTAAAGTATCAGTTTGTATTTGTACTAGAAATCGTCCTCAAGAACTAAGCAAAGCTTTAAAATCTGTTGAAGGTTCTACCTATCCTGCATTTGAAGTGATTGTGTCTGATGATAGTACAAATGATGATACTAAAACGCTCATATCCTCGTATTTTCTAGGAGTAAAATATTTAGATGGCCCACGTAAAGGTTTAGGTGCAAATAGAAACAATATATTGAAAGCAGTAACGGGTTCACACGTACTTTTTATCGACGATGATGTGGTTTTAAATGAAAGTTTTTTAGAAATGATGTGTAATCATTTAGCATATCTAGCTGACAAGGAAAACCTGGAGAAACTTATTGTCAGTGGCATTGAGAATAAGAATGGTCAACTTGTATTTCCTGGGGAACAAAGTTTTGTAGGGTGGCAGAATGTGAGCTATAAAGAAGGTGATATTATTAAAACAGTTGTCATTAATAGTGCATTGTTTCCCACTGCTTTATTTAAAGAAACATTATTTGACGAGAAATTAGTCTACGGCAATGATGAGGTTGATTTAACAACAAGGGCAATTAAAAAAGGTTTTAAAATTAAATTGTTTCCAGAAGCAATTAATTTTCATTTTCCGTCAGAAATTAATCGTGATTACTATGAGCCTTACCATGATGCCAGCCGAATTTATGTAACATTTAAACGTTATTTTGCCACTGAAAATCATAAATTAAAAGCCATATTTTACCTTGTTTATGTTTTTATACATACGGTAGCTTTTAATTGGCGATATAGAGGTATATCAGGATTGATTGGAACTTTTAGGTATACTTTTCCTAAATCATTGTTATTCATAATTGATTGGTTAATTAATGATGGTTTTAAAAGTTTAAAAACCTGAATAACTAATATCTGTGAATTGATTGAATTTCATAATAAAATATTTAATATGCAGAAGAATTTTCTTGTTAGTATTATTATTAATAATTACAACTACGATCGCTTCCTAGCTCAGGCAATAGATAGTGCATTAAATCAAACCTATCCTCACACTGAAGTGATTGTTGTGGATGATGGTTCCACTGACAATTCCCGTGAAATTATTGCAGGATATGGCGATCGCATTATCCCCATCCTGCAACCCAACGGCAAACAAGCTGCTGCTTTCAATAGCGGTTTGAAAAGAAGCTTGGGCGACATCCTTATTTTTCTCGATTCTGACGACTACCTGTATCCTCAAGCAGTTGAACGGATTGTGGAAGTTTGGCAGCCCAACCTTTCCAAGGTGCATTACCGTCTAGAGGTGGTCGATGCAGACAGACAATCTCTGGGTTATACCTTCCCCCAAGGCTCTGAACCCCTATCAACAGGTGAAGTTTGGCAAACATTACTCAGCTATGGTGGTTATGTCAGAGTTCCTACTAGTGGTAATGCTCTTAACCGCAATGCTTTACTGTCTATTTTTCCCATTCCTGATGAATTTAAACTCACCGCAGACGACTACTTATCGGTGCTTGTGCCATTTGCTGGTGAGGTTGGGGCGGTGGAAGATCCCCTTGGTGCTTACCGGATTCACGGTAGCAATCAGTGGGCATTAGCTACAGTAACGAGCGATCGCTTCCATCGCTTTATCAAACATGACCAGGTAGTCTATAAATTACTGGTGGATAAAGCCGAAGAACTTGGTTACAAATTACCTCAAGACTTTGAATTACGTTCTTTAGGAAGATATCAGGTGCGTTTAGCATCTGTGCGTTTAACCCCCGAAAAGCATCCAATTCCCCAGGATCGGATCTTGTATTTGGTCTATTCTGGCATCAAGTCGATCTGGAAATACTCCACCATGAGTTGGCAGAAAAAATTCATCTACACAGTCTGGTTTCTTTGGATTGGGTTTGTGCCATTAACTTTGGCGAAACCTGCTATTACTTGGTTCTTCACCCCCCATTTTCGACCTAAGCTGCTCAAAAAAATTTATGCCTCCGTTTAGCTAAGAGGTAGCTATGACTGATTCGCCATTTCACAGACTTCTGAATCGTTCAGATTTTCAGCGTCATCCACTCAAGGCAGTAATGAAGCGGCTATGGTGGAGACTACGCTGGCAACTGACCGATCAACCCTACGTCATTCCCTTTGCTGAAACCCTGAAAATTGTACTTCCCAAAAGTGGCTCTGGAGCTGCTATTTACTACCAAAAATTTTCCGAACCTGAAACAGCAGATTTTTTTCTCCGATTCCTCAGACCTGGTATGGTAATGTTCGATATAGGCGCTCATATTGGTGAGTACACACTGCTGGCAGCAAAAAGAGTCGGAGCATCTGGCCAGATATATGCCTTTGAACCTCAGTCCCATTTGTTTCCTATTCTCAGTCAAAGTGTAGAAATGAATGGTTTGACTCAAGTTGTTTTAAACTGTGTTGCCGTTAGTGATTATATCGGTGAAATTGAGTTTCAGATTCTTGGCGAACCCACATTGTCATCAATTCGCAAGCCGATATTACCTCAACAACCAACGAAAATAGTTTCTGTTCCCTGTACCTCTTTAGATGGCTACTGGCTAAATCAACAGCGTAAAATTGACCTGATCAAAGTAGATGTTGAAGGTGCTGAAAAATTTGTCTTGCAGGGAGCAACAAAGTTACTCAATTTGCCTCCCCAACAGGCCCCAATTTGGGTTTTTGAGTATGCTCCAAACAGTTATGCAGATTTTGGGTATCAACCAGATGAGATTTTACAATTGCTCAAACAGTATGGCTACGAGGTTTATCAGTATTGTGGTGCAGGAAATATAGCAACTTTCAACCCAAATGCAAACTTGCCAGATATTATCAATCTGATTGCCACAAAAGATAGACCATCTCTCTTGGCCCAGCTCCAAGGTAAGGATTATGTGCCTGTGATTGAACACAGTAAATGTTTAAACTAGGAAATCGCATGACTACAGCATCCATCCGCGTCCTATTTATTAGTCACGCTTATGTAGTTGGTGTCAACCAGGGTAAATTGAATGCGATCGCCCAAATTGACAATATTGCAGTCGGTCTTTTGGCTCCCAGCAACTGGAAAGCATGGGAATGGAATCGCCTCATCCCCCTGGAAACACCCTATTCTCAGATCCGCACCTACTCCGCTCCCGTCTTATTTAGTGGGCGTGGAGGCGCACATATCTATGCACCTTGGAAACTATGGCAAGTGCTGAATGATTTTCGTCCCGATATTGTCCAGGTAGAAGAAGAAGTATTTTCCCTGTGTGCATTTGAGTTTGCTATCTGGAGCCGATTCACAGGTAAACCACTTGCCATTTTTGGTTGGGAAAACATCGAACGAAAACTCCCCCTTCCCCGTCGTTGGCTCTGTCAGTTTGTTCTCAAAACTGCCCGTCTCTTGCTTCCAGGTAATCAAGACGGGGCAGAGATTATGCGCCGTTGGGGTTACACAGGATTGCTAGAAGTGATGCCGCAGATGGGCGTTGATCCTCAATTCTTTACACCTCGTCAACAACAAGCAAGCGATCGCCCTTTTCACATTGGGTTTCTCGGACGGTTAGTCCACAGCAAAGGAATTGACCTGATTTTTGCTGCTGCTAATCAGTTGCGTCAACAGGGTTACAACTTCCGCATCCTCATCTGTGGTTCTGGTCTGATAGAAGCAGAACTGAGGCAGTTAGCTCACAAGCAAGGTGTGGCAGATTGGGTAATATGGCATGGTGCTGTGCGCCACGAACAAGTTCCAGAAGTGATCAGCCAGTTTGATGTGCTAGTGTTGCCTTCCCGTAGCACGCCTAAATGGAAAGAGCAATTCGGTCACGTTCTGATTGAAGCAATGGCGATGGGAGTTCCCTTCGTTGGTTCTGATAGCGGAGAAATTCCTCATGTGATTGGGCGAGGTGACTTGGTATTTCCCGAAGAAGATGCTCAAAGTCTCGCCCAAATTTTAGCACGTCTGATCGCAGAACCCCAGTGGCGGCAAGCCGTTGGTCAGTATGGTATTCACCGAGTCAATCAACTCTATAGCCATCAGAAGATTGCACAACGCCTGCTTGAACTGTGGAAAACAGTTTTGCATCAGAATGCTCAACAGTTAATAACAACCTAAACAAACCTGTGGGGTGGTTAATGCGAGTAGTCATTGTTCGGCGAGTACCAGGTTCTACACACAGCTTAGAGGTTTATGCAGATAATCTAGTCGCTGGTTTAAAAGCAGTGCGTCCTGACTGGAACATCATTGAGGTAGCACCTCAGCCTTGGAACAGCAAAGATAAGTTGTGGATGTCTGGTATTGGCTTGCGAAAGTACTATGAGTGTTTCTGGAGACACCCCCATGCTGTCAGTCAACAAAATGCCGATATTTTTCATGTCATTGACCAAAGTGATGCCCATATCGCTTATTGGCTTCACCGTGTCGGTAAGCCTGTAGTTGTCACCTGTCACGATTTAGTTCATTTTGTTTATCCAGACACCCTGCGCGGTCAGTCACGCTTTCCTGCCTTGAGTATGGCAACTTGGCGTTATTCCGTCCAGGGAATGACAAAAGCTAATCATGTAATTGCTGTTTCTTCTCACACAGCCCATGATGTAGCTCAGATGTTGAATATTAGCCCTAAAAAAATCACTGTAGCACCAAATGGTGTAGAGCCGATTTATCGTGTACTTCCACAAGAAAAAGTAAAACTTTTACGGCAACAGTATCAAGCCTCAGCAGCAACAATTTGTTTACTCAATGTAGGAGGAACAATCCCCAGAAAAAATATTTTGACAGTTCTGAAAGTATTAGAACGCTTACGAACCGAGGGATTATCAGTTTGCCTATGGAAAACAGGTGGTCAGTTTACCTCAGAACACAAAGCTTTTATTCATCAGCATCAACTAGAGCCACATATTATTCATTTTGGTAATCCTGATAAAGAAACATTGGTAGGTCTATATAATGCAGCTGATATTTTACTTGCACCTTCTTTATATGAAGGATTTGGACTAACTATTGTCGAGGCTATGGCTTGTGGAACACCAGTGATCACTGCTAATGTTTCTTCTCTGCCAGAAGTTTGTAATGGTGCAGCTATTTTAGTAAATCCAATGGATGTGGAAGCGATGGTAGAGTCAATTCATCGAATTAAGCAAAATCCTGACTATCGCCAACTTTTAATAAAAAAAGGACTTTTAAGAGCAAAGTTTTTTAACTGGGAAAAAACAGCCGCACAAATTGCCGAAATTTATGAAAATATTTCTCGAAAAAACTACTTACACATATTTAAATAGTTGGCTCAAGGAATTATATGCGGTTTTCACTGATAATGGCTACGCTCAACAGAGACAAAGAAATTAGCCGTTTCTTAGCAAAACTCGACAATCAAACACATCAAGATTTTGAATTGATAGTTGTCGATCAAAACTCAGATAATCGAGTGCTTGAGGTGTTAGAACCTTATCAAAAGCACCTGATAATTCGTCATATACGTTCTTCTATCCCTGGTGCATCGCGATCGCGAAATCTAGGTTTAAGAGAAGCTAAAGGAGAGATTATTGGGTTTCCTGATGATGATTGCTGGTATCCTGAAGATTTATTGGCACGAGTAAACAGTTATTTTGAAAATAATCCTCAATGGGATGTTGTCTCAGGTTCTTCTGCTGGAGAAAGTTATTGGGATAGACAGCCAGGAATGGTAACTAAATTTAATGTATGGAAGCGAGGAATCGAATATTCCGTATTTTTCCGACGTGACTTAGTTCTGAAAATCGGTGATTTAGATGAATCTTTGGGGCCAGGATCAGGTAGTCGATGCTGGGCTGGGGAAATCACAGATTATATGTTGCGTGCGCTCAAAGTTGGTTGTGATATGTACTATGACCCCAATCTAGCAGTACATCATCCTGGTGTCATTCAAACCAATCAAAACAATAACTTTAATGTCATCAAATCCTATCATTATGCAATAGGTAAGGGCAGAGTTCTACGTAAGTCAAATACACCACTTTGGTTTGTTGCCTATCAATGTATCAAACCTCTAGGACAATCAATATTGGGATTGATTCAGCAACGACCAGAGCAACAACAGCTTTGTTGGGCCGTTTTTCAAGGAATTGTACAAGGCTGGAAGGAGCAAGTGTAACTATATGAAAATCTATCTTTATCTCAAACATTTTCCACCTCATGGCGATGAATTAAATGAGGGTACTAGCAAGGCTGTTCATGGTCTTGCGACTGGCTTGGCAGCTTGTGGTGCTGATGTCACAATTCTGTGTGAAGGTGCAAAAAAAGATGAGATTTATCAAACAAAAATGGGATATCAAATAGCATCATTTGCTAGTAAAAGTACTAAACCGTCTTTCCAAGTTTCTTCCAGCTTACAACGTTACATTCTCAGCAATTCCCGACCAAGTATTTTTATTATCACTGGTATTTTTCATCGCAGTGTTTATAGCTTATCGCGGTTTCTCAAACAACAATCTTTACCTTATATAGTTGCACCACATGATCCTTACCATCCAACAATTTTTTATAAAAATGCTCACCTCAAGTGGATATATTGGTATCTGCTAGAGCGTCCTATGTTGAATCAAGCTTGTGCAGTTCAAGTTTTAGATAAACGTCATGCTGAATGGCTGCATCGGCTTAAAATTAAAACACCCATTATTGAAGTGCCTAACGGTTTTTCTCCAACTGATGTTTATCCAGAATCTACCTTAAGTTGGCATGAGGATGGTGTACCGAAGTTTTTGTTTTTAGGGCGTTTAGATGCTTATAATAAAGGGCTTGACATCTTGCTAAATGCTTTTGCCCAGCTTAGGGAAGTGCCAGAATGGCAACTAACAATTCAAGGCCCAGATTGGGGCGATCGCACCACCCTGAAACAACAAGCAAAAAAACTCGGTCTATCTCAAAATATCATCTTTCGCGAACCTGAATATAATTTGTCTCCATCAGCCATTATTGCTCCCTATGATGTCTTCTGCATTGCGTCTCGGTTTGAAGGATTCAGTTTATCTGCAATGGAAGCCATGTTAGCTGGTCGAGTATTAATTGTTTCTGATATTGCTGGCATAGCCCCCTATGTTCAAGCAAGTGATTGTGGTGTTGTCGTCAAGCCAGAACCGGAAGCAATCAAATCAGGAATTTTGTCATTAATTGCTCGTCGTTCCGAGTGGAAAGAAATGGGATTGAGAGGTAGGAAGTACATTTTAGAAAATTTACACTGGCAAAAAATTGCGGCACGAGCGATAGAAGAATATGTCTATTTCCAATAATAAATGATGACAAATTGGTCAAATATCTAAATTATGTATTGGCAACCACCTATAAATAAAAAAAGAAAAAAGATAGGATTAATTGATAACACAAAATTAATTATCTTTGCCTTTTCTACAGTTTTTTATTCACGAATTTTTTGTTCAATTACTCGCGCTCCTTCAATCCTTAACCTTGCTCATTTTGCGATTGTTCCACTGGTTTTAGGAGTTATATTATTCACAAGTCGGGCGAAAGACCGTAAACAGATTGCTATTGCCTATTATTTGCTAATAGGACTTTTTATTTTACTCGCAGGAGTTTTGGCTAGTGCTTTATGGAATAATGCAGGTTTAATTAATGCAATTGTTTCTTTTATGATGCTGGGCGAACCTTTCATGTTCCTCCTCGCCATAGTCTGTATTCCTATGTCTAATGAATCCATAAAACGTATTAAAAACTGGCTGATTTGGTCTGCTGTCATTAACTTTCTACTCGCTGCTGTCCAGAAGCCATTAATTGATTCAGGAAAGCTCTTTGCTAATGGCTTCAATGGCACAGATGGATGTGGTGGAGTCTTCTTTGTCTCAGGGGCGGGTAACTATGTATCGGCTTCAGTTTCAGTTGCTTTTGCTCTCTACTTCTTCATTCAAGAAAAGAGCTTTCCACTATGGATGAGAATTACGGTAATGCTTGGCGCTTTCTGGCAGATTTTATTTTCTGATTCTAAACAACTTTTACTCGCTTATCTAATTGCTTGGGGGTTTTTAATTTTAGTTAATTCAAAAGATATGGTAAAAACAATCAAACTTTTGATTGCGACCTTTATTTTCGGATACGGATTTCTTTGGTGCTTACAAAATGTAGAAGCTTTTGCCGCATTTACAGCTTGGGCGCGACCAGAACTTTACGGGCCAGATGGTGATGCTTGGTATGCCAAATTCTACTCGGTGCGCGATATTTTGTCTCAATATAAATCTTCTTGGGATTGGTTGTTTGGTCTCGGCCCAGGACATACGGTAAGTAGATTAGGAGCATGGTTTCTTAGAGATTACTGGTCTATACTTGGGCCATTAGGTGCTACCACCAACCCCATTGGTCAAGAAGCAATACAATTTGTGAATAGTTTTTGGCTTTGTTATAGTTCCAGTCTCTTCAGTCCTATTTTTGGTTGGGCTGGAATTTGGGGAGATTTAGGAATATTGGGTTTAGCAGCATACTTATTTTTATGCTTTTTAACTTGGCAGTATTTTGGTCTGGATGATTCCTTAAAAGTGACGCTGCTAGCTGTGATTATGATGGGTTTTATTTTTACACAAATGGAGGAACCTGGTTTTATGCTGGCGATCGCATTTATATTAGGTCTGTCATGGCAAAAACAGCGATTACAAAAACAGTTACAACATTCTACTAGAGCAGCACAGCGACAATACGTCATCCTCTAACAAAAAGCTGATTAAAACGTCGGTATTAAATGTCAACAACACAATGAACAACTCCCAAAACAAATTGTTGAAAACATTACAAATATGAAAATTTTAATGTCTGCTTACTCCTGCGAACCAGGTATGGGTTCTGAACCTGGTGTTGGTTGGAACATTGCACGAGAAGCCGCTAAATATCATGAAGTTTGGGTACTGACCCGACCCGATGAGAGTCAAGATATTATCAAGGCAGAGCTGGAACGCAACCCTAACCCAAATCTTCACTTTGTTTATTTTACTCTGCCCTTTTGGAAAGATAGCAGAAGATGGGGATATTCTGGAGGAATGCAACTGCATTACTATTTTTGGCAAATTCAGGCTTACTTTGTTGCCCGTCGCCTGCACAAAAAAATAGGCTTTGACTTAAGCCATCATGTCACTTTTGTAAAATATTCTAATCCTTGCCTGCTCTCTCTGCTACCAATTCCTTTAGTTTGGGGGCCAGTAGGCGGTGGCGAATCTGCACCGATAAGTTTCTGGCATGATTTTAGTTTAAAAGGGAAAATTTACGAAATTGCCCGTACCTTTGCTAGATGGTTGGGAGAGCAAGATCCCTTAGTCCGTCTGACAGCTAAAAAAAGTGCTGTAGTCCGAGCCACAACTAAGGATACAGCCCAGCGTCTCTATAAAATGGGTGTGAATCATGTCCATATTCTCCCAGAATCGGGCTTATCAGAAGAAGACATAACCAGCTTGAGTCAATATGAAGTACCGCAAGAACCCCTAGTAAGATTTATCAGTATAGGTAGACTTCTCCACTGGAAAGGGTTTCATCTAGGGCTACGTGCTTTTGCTTTGGCGAATTTACCTAATGCAGAGTACTGGATTGTTGGAGAAGGCTCAGAGTTAAATATGCTACAAACTTTAGCAGCAGATTTAGGGATTGCTCAAAAAGTCAAATTTTGGGGTAAATTACCTCGTCACAAAGCTTTAAATCTATTGAAAGATTCTCATGTGCTAGTTCATCCGAGTCTGCATGATTCTGGTGGATGGGTATGTATGGAAGCAATGGCCGCAGGTCGTCCCGTAATTTGTTTAGATTTAGGAGGCCCAGCCGTCCAAGTTACAGATGAAACTGGTTTTAAGATTGCTGTAAATGAACCATATCAAGTGGTGAATGACCTAGCGGCGGCGATGATTAGTTTAGTTAGTGACTCAGAACTAAGAATGAGTATGGGTCAAGCTGGTCGGCAATTAGTCAGAGATAACTACAGTTGGCAGGTTATAGGTAAACGGCTGAACCAACTTTATTTAGAAATTGTTAATCAGCAAGTTTCCCAGCCTAAAGTTATATCTCAAGTTTCTTAAGTGAAGAAGTTTGTAGTAAGCGGCTCTAGCTCTTTTCTCAGGACTAAAGTCCTCTCTGCGTTCGCGTAGCGTGTCGTAGACAGACGCTACGCGAACACTACAAACTTTAAATTTATCAACAAAATACACAAATATTTTCTCAATATGCACATAGTAATTGTGGCTTTACATAGGGCATCAAAACCAACTGGTATTTGTAGACACGCTGCCAATCTTGCTCAATGTTTAGTTGATACCCAAAAAGTTACCAAAGTCAGCTTAATTGTAGGAGTTTGGCAACAGCATTACTTTGAACAAATTTTTCATTCTCACAAAATTCAGTTAATCAGTGTAGATATTAAAAATAGTTCCTTAATCAGAAACTTTTGGTTTTTAATTGGTCTACCAAAATTAGTTAAGCTTCTGAGTCCTGATATAGCCCATATGGCTTTTCCATTGCCATTTATCCGCCGTCTTTTTTCCTGCCCGGTGGTTTCTACAATTCATGATTTATATCCCTATGAAAAACCAGAAGTGTTTGGATATCCCCAGGTCTTATTTAACCGTTTATTTTTACGACAATCCCTGAAAAATAGTGATGGTCTTGCTTGTGTTTCCGAATCTACTTTAAATAGCCTGATCAGATATTTTCCTAATATTAATTTGTCCCAAGAAATTACTGTTATTTATAACTACGTTAATTTTAGCCATATTATTCCTAAACAACCAAGTGATATAAAAATTAGCAATAATGATTTTTTCTTACTATGTGTAGCCCAACATAGAAAACATAAGAATATAGATTTATTAATAGAAGCATTCTATTCTTTAATAAAAGATGGTTATTTGCTAGAATTAAGCAAGCTAATAATTGTTGGCAACACAGGCCCAGAGACAGAAAAGTTATATAATCAAATTGACAACCTCTGTCTTCAAGAGCAAGTTTTACTAATCAATTCACTTAAAGATGAAGAGTTATGTTGGTTATATAAAAAGTGTGCTGTTTTTGTTGCCCCTTCATCTCAAGAAGGATTTTGTCTACCTCTAGTTGAAGCCCTTTACTTTTCCTGTCAGGTAGTCTGCTCTGATATACCCATATTTAGAGAAATAGCTTCTCCTGATTGTTATTATTTCGATATAAATGGTGATACACTCAACAATCTCTCACAAGCTATTATTTATGCTGTAGAAAAACCTGTGGAGAAAAATACTCATGATTTGCGTTTTTCTCAATTTACGGTAGCAGGTCAATATTTAGAGTTTTACTCTAAATTTACTTGTCTAGCAGGGGACAGGGGACAGGTGACAGGTGACAGGTTTAAAAGCTCCTGTAGATAAAGATTTTACGATTTATCAATGTCCTAATACCAATTTGAAAAAAGAATGCGACAGATATATAGGTAGGGGCGCAGCGACTTACTTATAATTCATCTATGTCCTAAGCTATGTGGCAATTGCCATATTTCCTGATCTGGGAGAAACAAGGTAAATTCACTCCCCACTCCCAAAGTAGATTTTACTGTCACATCGCCACCGTGTAAGCGAGCTAATTTACGTGTCAAGGCTAAACCTAATCCTGTGCCTTCATACTGACGATTTAATCGGCTATCTAATTGTTTAAATGGTTCAAACAAAATTTGAAAGTGATCTGAGTCAATCCCAATTCCTGTGTCTGATACTGTAAATGTTATGCCTTCTCTTCCTTTTGCGACTATTAAAGATACTTCACCTGTGGGGGTAAATTTAATTGCATTGGTGAGTAAATTAAGTAGCATCTGCTTGATGCGGCGCTCATCAGCTATACAAATATTTGCTTGTGGATCAATTTCGTGAGTAAGTTTTAAGCCTTTAGATGTGGCGCGATCGCTTACTATTGATAACACATCACGACACACATCTGTTACTACTAAAGGTACAAGAGATAGTTCCTCCTTACCTGCTTCGACTTTTGATAAATCCAAAATGCTGTTAATCAGCGTTAGCAGATGTTCGCCACTGCTATATATACAATCTATATATTCTTTTTGTTTTTCATTGAGAGAACCAACTATTTCTTCTTGTAATAGCTGCGACAAACCCATAATTGCATTCAGAGGTGTCCGTAATTCATGACTCATAGTCGCTAAAAATTCACTTTTGGCGAGACTACCAGCTTCTGCGGCTGCTTGCGAGGTACGTAGTTTTATTTCCGTCTCTTTGCGCTCAGTGATATCATCAACAATTGCCAAAAAATACTCTGGTTCACCATGAGAACCAGGAATTATGGAAACAGATAACTTAGTCCAAATTAGTCTACCATCTCGATGTATAAAGACTCTTTCCATGTCTAGGTGTGGTTTTTTAACCACTTGCTTGGCATCTGTGCTAATTTCACTTATTAGTTGTTTATAACGTTCCACATCTCCCCTTTGCTGGCGAACATAATCAGTGAAACGCTTACCGCATAACTCTTCACGCTGGTATCCTAAAATATGGCACAAAGCAGGGTTAGCATCAACTATCCGCGCTTTCATATCCACAAGTCCGATACCGATAGAGGAGAGTTCAAAAATCGCTTTAAATTGCGCTTCACTCTTGCGTAAAGCTTTCTGTGCAGTATTGCGTTCACTGGCTTCGATGGCTATGGAGACAAAATCTGCAATTGAACTGGCAAAATATTCGTCTTCTGGTGTCCAATGGTGGATTTCACCACAATATTCATGACATACTACCCCTAAGAAACGCCCACCAACCCGAATGGGAGCATCAAGCAAGGACGCAACTCCAAAAATAGATAGATAACTCTCAGATAACTCTTGGGTTCTTTTGTCGTTAATAGCATCATTTACAGCAATACAACGTTCCTCTTCCAATGTTTGGAAGTAAACTGGGTAACGTACCTGTGATAGAATATACCCACAAGTGTGAGCTTGGTGTCTAACATCATATAAATCGACACAATCAAGTGCTGAACCGTCTTGGTTATATAACCAGATGCTCACTCTTTCGGCCGAAATTGTCTTGGCTGCTGCTTCTGTGATTTCTTTAAGTACAGCATCTAGAGATCCTTGCTGAAATGTTTTGCTCCTCGCTAATCTCACTAGGGTCTGACTTTGTTTGCGTCGAACTTCTTGCGTGATGCGAGTAACCTCTTCATTGGTCTGGCTTTCTGTAATATCACTAACCACTAGTACCTGCATTTGTTGTTGCTGGAAAGAAATCACCTTAGCTGACAGTTCTCTAAATAAAATTTAACTGTTTTGATAGCTACAATTATGCCGCTAGGTCTTACATATCTGTAATGTATTTTTTCCTTCAATTTGTTGAGTTTAAGATGAAAAATAGAAGAAATTCTGCTTCATGAATTTACGCAATTTTATTGACTTTTCACTATGATTGCCAATATTTGACTAAGTGATTGCATTGATAAAAGAAATTTAAAGTTTTCATAAACATTATATAACAAATTTAACATAAATAAATTTATGACTGAGGTCACTAGGGAAATTAACAATTCGCGCATTCGCGCATTAAAGACATTTTGCCTACGGCACGCTACGCGAACAGTCGGGGATTTAAACCCCGACTGAAACTGATACTAAGTATAGACGTAGGGATCTTAAACCCTTTTATTTACGATAAAACAAATATATAAGTGTTTTTAATTGTGGTTTTTTGCTTTTGGCAACATAATCTCCCCTGGAGAAAGATACCTCAGAAGTAGAAGTCTGTAAAAATTAAGTGAATAACCCAGCTGCTGTTGTAGAGGTGTTTAATGGAAAATGGTAGTGTGAGAATTGTATCTCTGATTCCTAGTGCAACAGAGATTTTAGCAAACTTGGGATTAAGTGATGTGATTGTTGGGCGATCGCATGAATGTGACTATCCCCCAGAAATCAAAAATCGCCCTGTTTGCACCCAAGCAAGGTTAAATAGTGACGCGCCTAGTAGTGAAATTCATCATCAAGTTAATAACATACTGCAATCAGCACTGAGTATTTATCAAGTCAAAACAGATGTTTTAGAACAGTTACAACCTACCCATATTTTGACACAAGACCAGTGTGATGTCTGTGCCGTCAGCCTCAAAGATGTAGAAAAAGCAGTTGCAGAACTTACCCACAGTTCCCCGCAGATAATTTCTTTACAGCCTAATGTACTTCAGGATGTGTGGCATGATATCGAACGTGTAGCTGATGTGTTTGGTGTTGATTCAGTTAAAGTACTAGAAAATTTAGAAGCGCGTGTCAAAATTTGCCAGCAGAAAATCCAAGGACTTTCTTTAGAAGAAGTACCTACCGTTGCTTGCATCGAGTGGACAGATCCTCTCATGGCCGCAGCAAATTGGATTCCTGAACTAGTCAACTTAGCAGGAGGACAAACAGTATTTTCCCTAGCAGGTCAACCTTCCCCTCATTTGCAATGGGAAAATCTGTTAGTCAGCAATCCCGATATCATCATTTTTATGCCTTGTGGCTTTGACTTACATCGCACTCGCCAAGAAGCCCAATTATTTACCCAAAACTCACAATGGGATAAACTCCATGCAGCCCAAACTGGTAGAGTTTACATTACTGATGGTAATTCCTACTTCAACCGTCCAGGCCCAAGACTTGTAGATTCTCTCGAAATTTTGTCCGAAATTTTACATCCAGAAATTTTTGATTATGGCTATAAAGGTAAAGCTTGGGAACCGTTATAAGGATGGTAAGTAGAACGATGTGGTAATATTAGAGGTTTTTCATTGTTAAAATCTTTTGAGCTACTACATCAGCAACAGGCATGACAGACAATCTATTACCTTGCTTTACTACCAACAAATCTTCTGAACTAAACTTTTCCTTCAAAATTGTTAATGAGATAGGCTGAGAAAAACTTTCTACAAATTCTACTAACACTGTTTGCCAACGTGGGTTTTCAGGTGTAGATTTGGGATCATAGTATTCACTACTAGAATCAAATTGAGTAGGGTCAGCGATATCTGTTTTGACTACAAGCATTAACCCAACAATCCCCGGTGGGTTGGTATTGGAATGGTAGAAAAAAGCTAAGTCTCCAGGCTGCATTTGCCGCAGAAAGTTGCGAGCTTGATAATTACGAACACCGTCCCAAATAGTCTGTCTATCTTGCTGTAAATGAGTAATGCCATATACTTCTGGTTCTGACTTCATTAACCAATAATTCATACTTGATTTTTCAAACATTTGTAGTAGCGTGTCAAGACTAAAATTTTATACCAATTTGCAAAAAGAACGCGACAAGTAGGGGCGCACAGCTGTCATTGGTGTCAACTTAACGTGAAATGGGCGGTTAGAAACCGCATCTACACAAACAAAACCTGCACTTGTTGAGCTTGAGTGACCACCTCCGCAGAACCTCTCCCTCCCAACCTCCCTCTCCTTTTAGGAGAGGGAGGAGAAACGAAAAAATCACCCTCTTACTCCCCTCTCCTCGAAGGAGAGGGGTTGGGGGAGAGGTCAAAACCAGGCTTAAGTTGACACTCATGCACAGCTGTGCGCCCCTACAGATAATCTATGTGTGGCAAATATTTTTTGAATCGGTATTGCAATAGATGGTCATACCACTACTACTGAATCAATACATGATTGTGGGATTTTGTCAAATTATGGCTGAGGTTAAAATAGCGATCGCCTCAAAAACTACTTTCTCAGCCATAAGTAAATATACCAATTGTTAGAAGTATTAATTGTCTAGATTCATCATAATTTAGATAAATTAACTATGCAATTTGCACAGTGAGGCAAAAGTGGCTCAAGATCCAAAAGATTTGATTAATTTAGCAGTTCATGAATCTGCTGATCCCAGCGTCATGGAATCTCGGCAACAAGAAGCTAACTTGGGCAATAATGATGAGTTGAATGATTCTGTTCATGATGATGAGAATGTTGATGTTCCCATTCCCCAAGGTAATGAGCCTTTTGATGATTGACACTCCCCCGTTTATAAAACGGGGGATTCTTGGGTCAGTGGGGAGCTATTGCTTAACCCCTCACCAAGCATCTTGACCGTATGCCCTACGGCTGCAAGTCCACGCTGCATTACCACCATAGCGGCAGCAACGTCGCGGTCTGTTTCAAATCCACATTCATGACAACGATGCACTCGCTCAGACAGGTCTTTTTTGCCTGTGTGGTGGTTGCAGTTGGGGCAGGTTTGGCTTGTACCGTC
>NZ_JACJSG010000019.1 GCF_014697625.1 Anabaena azotica FACHB-119
TTGTCTATCTCTCAAATTGTTAACGCTTTGAAAGGTGTTTCCAGTCGTAGATATGGACAAGCTGGATATAAAAAACCCCACAAAGAGGCTTTATGGAGTCCTAGTTATTTTGCCGTGTCCGTAGGAGGTGCGCCTTTAGATATCTTAAAGGAGTACATCAGAAATCAACAAAAGCCGTCGTAGAACGACGGGGCTTGTATCCCATTCTTTTGGTCATTATCAATAATAGGACTTACGCAAGTGTCATATTCAAACTAACTGTAGTGGCGTGACCGGACTAATTTTGTGCATTAGCTAACAATCTAACATCTTGTTCATCTGCGTTTATCTGCGTTCATCTGCGTTCGATTTTTCCCCATCTAATGCACTATTTTAGTCCGGTCGCGCTACTATCGTGGCAAGGCTAAAATGTGGCAATAGATTTAATAATATTAACCGCCGATACACGCCGATAAACGCCGATAATAAAGAATTTAGATTTTTCGCTAATGCACAAGTTTAGTCTTGTCACGCCACTACTAGCGCGACCGGGCTAAAATATTGCATTAGATTTAGAGAAAATTGAACGCAGATGAACGCAGATGATCAGATTATATATTGTTGGCTAATGCACAAATTTAGTCCGGTTACGCTACTACTAACTGCATACAAGCTAAAAATTTGTGGAATAGGTATCTTACCTCATATGGGTAAAATGCTTATTCCACAATTATTTTTAGCTTATAAATAACATTATGGTTCTTAATATATTGTGAGTGAATACTCAAAATTTTATAAACTGATTTGTTAGTTATTAATACTCAATAAAAATAAGTTTTTCTAAAAAAAAATAAGAGCGCATTTGTCAAGTATGTTAAAGATGAAAACAAATAAAATGCTGATTATGTAAGGCTTTGAGGATTGTAAATAAATATTTTGGTAACGCATGTATTTAGTAAAAAAGGGCTGAAATCCTCAAATTTGTAACTCTGACTACTTTGATAATTTTCTGAATTGTTCTGAACAAACGGCAACTAACATCAAGATTTTGTTACTTATTTATTAAGAATAGTTACAAAGCTCTTAACACAAGGAAATATTTATGAAAGTAGCTTCACTTGAGAATATTCCACCCCATCAGGTTGTCATCATTGGTGGAGGCTTTGGTGGACTATATACAGCTAAGGGATTAGCTAACGCCCATAATGTAAATGTTACTCTGATCGATAAACGTAACTTCCATTTATTTCAACCACTTTTATATCAAGTTGCTACAGGTGCGCTATCAGCTACAGATATTTCCGCTCCATTGCGTTCTGTCCTCAGCAAGAGCAAGAATACACAAGTGTTGCTAGGCGAAGTCAAAGATATTGATTCAGCAACACAACAAGTAGTTATGGGTGATAAAACAATACCCTATGATACATTAATTGTAGCTACAGGTGCAAAGCATTCTTATTTTGGTAAGGATGACTGGCAAGAAGTAGCGCCTGGCTTGAAAACTGTAGAAGATGCAATTGAAATGCGTCGCCGGATATTCACAGCATTTGAAGCAGCAGAACAAGAAACAGACCCCGAAAAACGCCGTGCTTTGTTGACCTTTGTGATTGTCGGTGGCGGCCCCACTGGTGTAGAATTAGCAGGTGCGATCGCCGAATTAGCATACAAAACTCTACAAGAAGATTTCCGTCATATCGACACCTCAGAAACCAGAATTTTACTACTGCAAGGTGCAGACCGTATTCTTCCCGCACTTGCACCAGAGTTATCCCAAGAAGCAGAAACATCCTTAAAGCAGTTTGGTGTGGAAGTACATACCAAAACCAGGGTGACAAACATTGAAAACGATATCGTTACCCTCAAACAAGGCGATGAGTTCAAAGAAATTGCCGCCAAAACTATATTATGGGCAGCAGGTGTGCAAGCATCACCAATGGCCAAAGTTTTAGCCCAAAGAACTGGTGTAGAATGCGATCGCTCTGGACGAGTTATCGTTGAACCAGACTTAACTATTAAGGGATATGAAAATATCTTTGTTATTGGCGACTTAGCTAACTTCTCTCACCAAAACGGTCAACCCCTCCCTGGAGTAGCACCCGTAGCCAAGCAAGAAGGCGAATATGTCGCGACATTAATCAAAAAACGCCTACGCGGTAAAACTTTGCCAGCCTTCAAATATACTGATTACGGCAACCTAGCCATGATTGGACAAAATTCAGCCGTTGTAGACTTGGGCTTTCTCAAACTGACAGGCTTCTCTGCATGGGTGTTCTGGCTACTAATTCACATCTATTTCTTAATTGAGTTTGATCACAAACTATTAGTCATGATGCAGTGGGCTTGGAATTACCTTACCCGCAAACGTAGCGCTAGATTAATTACAGGTGAAGAATCTTTAGCATTGGCTAATGTTGAGGATGCTAATAGTAACAGCAATTACACACAAACTAACAATAGACAGCCAATCAATGTTTAAGTTGGCTTAAATACTTATCATATCGTTGGGGTTGGTAATGGGTAATTGGTAATTGGTAATGGTAAGCTGAAAAACACTTGGCTTGCATCTTACAATTAAATTAAACTCTTGTGAGGTGGGCATCTTGCCCGCCCTTGTGTATCTTCCTCAGATGAAATGTGTGGTAAGTCATTACATTAAATAGGTAGTTTGTAGGGGCGTACAATTAATATTTGTACGCCCCTATTTATATTAGTTATCAGAGAGTTATAACAAGATAATGCCGATGCAATGCCCACCCTACTGTTGCTATCTTTTGGAGAATTAGTATTAGGAATACCGATATAACAAATTTTTAAACCTATTCCCAATCCCCAATCCCCAATCCCTACAAATGTCGAATCACTTCAGCGACCGACCAAGCTTGTGCAACTGCGCCTCTGGCTCGGTGGGGAGGGTCGCCATCAAAGATTTCGGAAATAGAACCAAGACAAGCATCGTTAAGAAAGTGGTCTAATAAAGGTTGCCAATCAAAAGGTAGTGGTTGCTGTGGGTAAAAACGTTGCCAAGCACGGATGAAAGGCCCAATTAACCAAGTCCAAACTGTACCTTGGTGATAAGCGCGATCGCGTTTTTCGGGATTACCTTCATATTTACCGATATATTCGGGGTCGGCGGGGTCAAGGCTACGCAAACCATAGGGAGTGAGCAAGCGGTAAGTCGCCAAGTCTAATATTTGCTGTCCCTGTTGCCCGGAAAACCCGCAATGGTGTAAAGATAGGGCTAAAACTGCATTGGGGCGAATTTGGGCGTTGCGGCGATCGTCTAAATCAATAGTGTCGTACAAATAACCCAGCTGAGAATTCCAGAACTTTTGCAAAGAACTTTTCACCTGTTGCGCTTGTTGAGCATAACGCCGCCCCTGTTTTGCCAGACGCTCTGCATCACCTAAATCAAGCTGGCTCAAACGTTCAGCCCATTGACTCAGCCAACATAAAGCAGAATACCACAGAGCGTTAATTTCTACTGGTTTACCCGGACGGGGAGTTATCGGTTCTCCCCCTATGACTGCATCCATCCAAGTCAGCGCCACACCGCGAGCATCCCAACCCACTAATCCATCATTAGCATCAACCTGAATGTTATAGCGTGTACCGCCAAAATATGCCTTGTAAATTTGCTGTACAGTTGGAAACTGCTCCGCCAGAAATTCCCAATCTTGGGTAGCTTCCAAATACAGCCCTAAAGTTTCAATCCACCATAGAGCCGCATCAATACTGTTGTAATAAGGCTCACTTTCCACATCCGGGAAAGCATTAGGGATTAAACCGTGGCGACAATAACGCCCAAAGGTCTGCAATAACCCTTTTGCTAATCCAAAACGCTGTGGTACTAAGGCTAAACCCGGTAAAGCAATTAAAGTATCACGCCCCCAATCATTGAACCAGTGATAACCAGCTATCACCGTAGGGCCAGCAATGGAATCACGATAAACAACAAATTGATCCCCTGCTTTGAGTAGTTGCTGGTAGATTGGGGACTGGGGGGATGAGGGGGATGAGGGAGAAAAGGTGTATGAGAACTCTTCCCCATCTCCCCCTACTTCCCCATCTCCCCCCACTTCCTCATCTTCCCCATCTCCCCCAGTCCCCAGTCCCCACCCAAACACCTGAGCCAGCCTTTCTTGCTCTGCTTCCAGGGCTTCTGTGAAGGTGTCGCTGGTGAGGGAATCTGTTGGTTCCACAGGAAAACCCATGCTTGCTTCTAAGGTGACTGTATCTCCAGGTTGGAGTGTCACTGTTAAATAACCAGGGCTATGGAGGTCTTCGCGATCGCCTAATCCCCTTTGTGTCTCTTCTGGTAAGCCATAATGCCAGTACCAAACAGCATTTGCTTGATATTCTCCTTGTGACCACCGCAACTGCCAAGGTGTCCCAAAGCGCCCAGAAAACATTGCTTGCAAGCAAATTTGTTGATCACCCAGAACTTGAGAAAATTGTATATCTGAACTGTGTGTTTGTTGATGGTGAAAATTGCGATCGGCAATTAACAATCGCAGCCTTAATACAGCCGTCTCTCTACCTTCATAACGATATTGAATTAACAACCGATGACAAAATTGTGATTCCTGAGTGCTGAGTAAGAATTTCTTCCCCTGCTCCCCTGCTCCCCTGCTCCCCAGTCCCCAGTCCCCAGCCCCATAGGGCATAACAAGTTGCCGACTTAATTGCCAATCTCCCTCACCCCAAATCCATTTGGGAACTGGGTTAATATCAAAGGAACGTAAGAGCTTATAACCTGTTGGTGTAATCTCACCTGAACCCCAGATATTGGTTCCCAAAGCCACCACTTTACCTGATATTTCCAAGCTAGCTTCCAGGTGCGACAGCAGCAGGGTACGTTCACTAGGTGGATGTGTGGCAGCAAATAGCCAACCGTGGTAGGTTCTGGTACGGATATCCGAAACTGTACCACTGGCAAAACTGCCTAAGCCATTGGTCAGTAACCATTCTCTTGTATCTAAATCATCCATTGGCTACTCAAAATCGTTATGACTATGATATAGTCGTAACAGATCGTAATTAAACTGTGAGACAGCCCTAAAGGACTGCGTACTCCGTAGGGCTGCTCGTAGAGTCCCCGATAGGGTGAAAGCGTGGATGGGTAGTTTATTCCTAACCCAAACTCCAACACCAAGTAAAACGATATAAGTTGAAGGAGAATTAAGTTAATGTCCATCACTTACGGAATAGAAGGCAGCCTCCGCGTTGGTCAACAGGCTCCCGATTTTACAGCAACTGCTGTGGTTGATCAGGAATTTAAGACAATTAAGCTTTCCGACTATCGTGGTAAGTATGTTGTCTTATTCTTCTACCCCCTAGACTTTACCTTTGTTTGCCCCACTGAGATCACAGCATTTAGCGATCGCTACGAAGAATTTAAGAAAATTAACACCGAAATTCTCGGTGTTTCCGTTGATAGCGAATTCTCCCACCTAGCTTGGATACAAACCGATCGCAAGTCTGGTGGTGTTGGCGACCTAAATTATCCCCTAGTTTCCGATATTAAGAAAGAGGTCAGCGCCGCTTACAACGTACTAGACCCAGCAGCAGGTATTGCTTTACGTGGTCTATTCATCATCGACAAAGATGGTGTCATCCAGCACGCTACCATCAATAACCTAGCTTTTGGTCGCAGCGTTGATGAAACATTGCGTACATTACAAGCAATTCAATATGTTCAGTCTCACCCAGATGAAGTTTGCCCTGCTGGTTGGCAACCTGGCGAAAAAACCATGACTCCCGACCCTGTGAAGTCCAAAGTTTACTTCGCTGCTGTGTAGAAGTTATCAGTTATCAGTTATCAGTTAACAGTTATCAGTTAACATCACCTGATAACTGATACAGCTACTAAGCACTATCTAATCAATTCGATTATTGAGAATACTTTTAACTTCTACCCTGCTGACAAAGGTCAAAGTAGGGCATTATCCATACCACATATAAATACAGATAGACACAAATATAAAATCGGTGTTTATTTGGTTGTTTATCTGTGGCATTATTTTTGTTTTTCTTTAATTTATAATTAGTTTATGTCCTAATCTATCTGATAACTACTATAAAATTCCTACTTGATTTTTGAAACATACGTAGGGTGGGCAATGCCCACCATATCATCGTTTTGGTGGGCATTGCCCACCCTACAGTTACTATTGATAATTTAGGAATAAAAATATGCTGACATCAACAAATTTTACTGGCTTATTTAATGAAAGATTCTTTCGTAATTTCGTGCCTATTCCCGCTAGCAATGAATTAAGACTAGATGTAGGAACCCCAGATTTTCAATTACCAGATATTACCAACGGCACAGTAGTTAAGTTATCAAATTATCGAGGTAAACAGCCTGTACTGTTAGCTTTTACCCGGATTTTTACTGAAAAACAATATTGTCCTTTTTGCTTTCCTCATATTAAAGCTTTAAACGAAAACTATGAACAATTTACCAATCGCGGTATAGAAGTTTTATTAGTTACGAGTACTGACGAAAGGCAAAGTCAAATAGTTGTGAGAGATTTGGGTTTAAAAATGCCGTTGTTGAGTGACCCTAGTTGTAGAGTATTTCGTACTTATCAAGTAGGTCAAGCATTAGGCGCACCTTTACCAGCCCAGTTTGTATTAGATAAAAACGGCAGACTCACTTACAAGCATTTGTTTTCATTTCTTGATCACAATGCTAGCGTGGAGAAGTTGTTGGCAGAATTTGCTTTACATAATTAGAAGTATTACATCTAAAGATAACAAAGTTCACAAACAGACAATAGTTTAATTGAAAAATTCTTTGATTATTTGTAGGGCGCTGCACTGCCCACCTTATGATATTTCTATTTGGGAAATGATACTTTTCTTACTCCAGTGAGAGGTAAGAATAATTAAACGCAGATAAACGCAGATAAACGCAGATAAATTTTTACCTCAGCAAACTAGGAAACGCTATATATCAATCTCTACATAATCGATATAGCGAAACCTCATATATAGACGCATACTTGGTTTTGGAAATAGACGTAACCCACCATATCATGGCTTTGGCGATGCACTCCCTACCCTACATATACTGAGATTTTTCAGAAATAAAATCGGATTCCTATAGAATTGGTATTAAATGAATTATAAATAATCTTATGACCGCTAAAAACTCTTGGAATGCCAGCTTATATCAAGATAAACATAGTTTTGTATGGCAATATGGCGAAGATTTATTGCAATTACTCAATCCCCAAGCGGGAGAATTTATCTTAGATTTGGGTTGTGGTACTGGACAACTGACAGAGAAAATTGCCGAGTTTGGTGCTGAGGTGTTAGGAGTTGATAGTTCAGTCACAATGATTGAAAAGGCTAGACAGAACTATCCTCATTTGCGTTTTGAAGTAGCTGATGCGCGGAACTTGCAGGTAGAGAAACCGTTAGATGCGGTATTTTCTAATGCTGTGCTGCATTGGGTGAAAGAACCGTCAGCTGCGATCGCCTGCATACATCAAGCCCTAAAATCAGGAGGGCGTTTCGTGGCTGAGTTCGGTGGAAAAGGTAACGTACAACAAATCTTTGAAGCTTTATGTAACGCTTTAGCCGCCATTGATATTCCCCATCCCCAAACACTAAGTCCCTGGTATTTTCCTAGTATTGGTGAATACGCTAATCTACTAGAGGCACAAGGCTTTGATGTCATCTATGCAGTATTATTCGACCGTCCCACACCTCTAGCTGAAAGTGAAATCGGTATGGCAAACTGGATTAAGATGTTCGCCAGTAATTTTTTAGTAGGGTTATCTTCTGACCAACAAGTACAAGTGATACGTGAAGTAGAAAAATCTTTACAAGCAAAACTCTATCACCAAGGAACTTGGACAGCAGATTATCGACGAATACGTATAGTGGCTACTAAAATTTAATCACAGGTAGTCATAAATCAATATACTTTACTCTCTCTAATATCAAGTTCGGCTAATTACTTATAATATAATTGCTTTGGTCGGTAATGGGTAATAGGTAATTGGTAATCGGAGAAAACAATTACCAATTACCCATTACCAATGACCAACCTTGACGATATGATAAGTATTTAAGCGAACATGATATAACCCCTAGCCTCTACCCTCTAGACTCTTTATTTAAGTTATGCTTAGATACAAATTTTCCTTATTACTAACCATAACTCTCAGCATTATTCCTTTTTTTCCGATTTCCTCGTCACTCGCCCAAACATCAGCAATTCCCCAACCTTCAGAAGCACCTTTAGAATTAGATTTATTAACAAAGCCAAAGGAATTGGTCAATACAGCTAATACTATTAATTTATCAGGATTAAGTACTCCTAGCTTATGGTGGGCAAAAGATATTTCTGAAAACAAACTGTTAGATAATTGGATAGCTTATCCAGCAACTGAAAATGAATCCCGACGAGTAGATTTAATTGTAAATCAGCAAATTTGGAGCTTGTTAGACTACTTAGAACGTTATAACTTTATCAATCGCCTGGGTAGTACTGCTAGAAGGGATGGTTATAACGTCAGAGTGTTTAACTATCAAAAAGAGTTACTAGGAACCTATACCTGTAGCTTTAATTATAGTCCTGCTAACTGTAATATCCAGTTAAATACTCAATATAAGTTACGCCGCTATCAATAGCAAATTATTAGACAATAAAAGTTACAGCAGTTTCGCTATTCGTGAAATACTGTAGAGACGTTATATGTAACGCCTCTACATGGTTTTGGGTTTTACGCTTGTACCTCATTTACCCAAAATATGCTGTATATCAAATTGAAAAAAGAATGCCACAGATAATCGATATGTTGCAAACATTTTCTGCATCCGTATCAGATTACGTGATACTCGGCTGATTTTTCTAACCTCTCTTCTACAAAAAGAGAGGTTTCATTTCTAACTCCCCTTCTCTACTAGGGCTTATTCCGCTAAATTGCAGACATAAACGCAGTTGTTATGTCTAAAAAGTTAGTTGGAAATACTTGATTTATATTATTTCTTCATCAACAATAGAATCAGCCTCTAGAAAATAGTAGGCCATCTTGGTAATAACCTAACCTTATCCAATGTCCTTAGTCCGCGCAAGCGGACTTTATTTATTAAGCTGGTGCTTATCAGTTGTTAATTGTTCTGAACAAATAAAGTTATCAAATACAGGGTAAAAAAATAGGTGATAGATGCTTTTAGCAATTACCTATGTCTACATCTATCGCTACATTGTATTTGGCAGAATAGGTGATATTCACAATGAGTAATATAGGTAAAAAAAGACTAGAAACAGTATTAGCGATCGCCACATATTCCATTGGTAGCGGTACAGCTACAGCCGCGCCAACTCCAGGGGGAGAAATATCCAAGCAAATAGTATTAACTGCTTCTGATGGTTTGATGTATACGAGTATTTGGAAGATTTATTTTGAAGAAGATTTATTAAATAAAGAAATGTTAGAAATATTAGCAGAAATAGGTTTAATTACAGCCAGTGCAGCCGGAACAACTTATGTAGTTAGCAAAGTTAGTACAGCAATTATCAAAGAGATGACAAATTGGACTGGGCCTTTGGGATGGGGAGTGACAGCTGCGATCGCTCTTTCCCTAAGTGGTTTATTTGGTGTAGCCTGGGCGTTATACTGTGATCATCTGTATTGCCAAAGAGAAAAATTAGCCTAAGCAGGCATATTTAAGCTGTATGTAGTAATTGCGATCGCACTAGAGTTACTCATAAAATTGATATGAGGTTACATACCAGAATCAATCATGAATATCCAACTTCAACCGGAAATAGAAAAATAGAAATATTGATGCGGGAGAGCGTTTTGTTGATGAATTTGAAAAGAAATGCAAATATTTAGCTAATTTCCCCAATATGGGACGTAGCTACAGCAACATTAAACCAGAATTGCGATGCAATATTTTAGTCTAGACACGCTACTACGCCAACGCCAACGCCTTTTAGCAAAGGGAGGTTGGGAGGGAGAGGTTCATCGAACTCACGTTAAAAATAATTGTGGAATAAGCATTTTACCCATATGAGGTACGATACCTATTCCACAAGTTTTTAGCTTGTATGCAGTTAGTAGGGTGCGTCAGTATGAGTATTTTTTTGGTATGGCTAGGGTTTCTCTCACTGACGCACCCTACATTTTGGATATTTTTGATAAAGGCTAGAGATGAGAAAAATTTCCCTGTACCCTGTCCCTTATTCCCTAAGCATTTACTGGTAGCCTGTTTTCTGTCGGCTGGTAATGACCGTTATTGTTAACAGTATTCACTACGGGAGAAACATCTCTACCTGTAATCAATCGAGCGCCACGATTACGGGTAACATAATTCCATGCCCACTGAATCATGACGACTAACTTATTGTTAAACTCGATGAGGAAGTAGATATGAATTACTAGCCAGAACAACCAAGCAAAGAAGCCTTTCAACTTCATGAAACCTAAGTCAACAACGGCTGCATTTTGCCCAATCATGGCTAAACTACCATAATCGTTGTATTTAAATGCTGGCAGAGTTTGACCTTGTAGACGTTTCTGCACTAATTTGGCGACGTATTCGCCTTCTTGTTTGGCGACTGGTGCGACACCGGGGAGGGGTTTACCGTTTTGGTGAGAGAAGTTGGCTAAGTCTCCCACGACGAAAATATTGTTATGTCCCTTAATACTCAAGTCTGATTCAACGATAACTCGTCCTGCGCGATCGCATTCTACCCCAGTTTTTTCAGCTAAGACCTTACCCATTGCCGAGGCTTTGACACCTGCTGCCCATAATACAGTCTTTGAAGCAATTTCTTTGACTTCATCGCCTTGTTTGATGCTAACGATATCATTCTCAATATTCGTGACGAAGGTTTTTGTTTGGACTTTCACACCCAACTGTTTCAAAGATGCTTCGGCTTCTTGGGATAATTCTGGCGCAAAGGGTGGGAGGACTCGTTCTAAACCTTCGAGGAGGATGACTTGCGCTTCTGTGGTGTCGATGTTGCGGAAATCTTCTTTGAGGGTTTTGTAGGCTAATTCGGCGATCGCACCAGCTAATTCTACCCCAGTAGGGCCGCCACCCACAATCACAAAAGTTAACCAAGCACGGCGTTTTTCGGGGTCTGTTTCTTTTTCTGCTGCTTCAAACGCCGAAAAGATGCGGCGACGCATTTCAATTGCATCTTCTACAGTTTTCAACCCAGGCGCAAACTCTTCCCAGTTATCCTTACCAAAATAGGAATGCTTTGCACCTGTGGCGACAATTAAGGTATCGTAGGGGATTTTTTCATCTCCCATCACCACTTGTTGGCTTGCTGGGTCAATATCGCTCACTTCTCCCAGCAAAACCTTTGTATTCTTGCTCTTACTCAATACTGCACGCAGAGGCGAGGAAATATCCGATGGTGACAGCGTACCTGTAGCAACTTGGTAAAGTAGTGGTTGAAATAGGTGAAAATTCCGTTTATCAATCAGAGTCACATCTACTTTAGCTTTCGCCAGTGACTTTGCTGCATACAAGCCACCAAAACCGCCGCCGATAATTACGACCTTGTGGGGTGGGGTGTTCTCAAGTGCTTCAACCATAAGAATTATTTCCTTGCGTTACGGGTGCTGTAACTATTCTTAACAAATTTGTATCAAAAATGTCACAATTATTTCTGTTTATTTTGAACATATAAAAAATTGATTAAAGTTGACGAAAATACAGATATAAAGTATTATATGCTACTTAAGGCTACATAGATGAATTGCAAATACTTTTCCATCAATGTAGATGGCAAGGTAAATTAGGATCATTGTTTCGTAAAATTCATATATGTATATTCATCAGAAACTTGGCAAATTATTCAATTATATGAAATTAATAAAAATATACTCTTTTATAAGTATTAACTCAGCCTTGGAAATACATATAAACAATAAATACGGCTATTTTCATATAATACTCATATTCTTTATTTACCTTATAAAATGTATCCCTAATCAGAAAATCAATAATTTAGACTCGGTTCTATACAGTCAATATCTACGATATGAACAAATTCGGGAGGGTCGTTATGAAATTTAAGATAGGAATTTATTTATTTTGTTTAATTTCTTGTTTACCTATTACTATAGATAAAGCTCTTTCAGAGGAAGCAAACACAGATATTTGCATAAAATTGCCTAGAAGCATTTTATGTGAACTCAAACAATCGCAGGAACGTAGCCGCCTAGAGCTTGAAAGAAGACAGCAGGAAATCCAAGAGTCGCAAAAGCAAAAACAAGAAGAAGAAATGAAAAAATTTCTTCTAAGCTTTAAAGATAAATACGGCTACAACCCCCTACTTTATACCATTAAATCTAATATATTCGGAAATACGTTGACCATATTTAGTAGTGGTGGATGGGTGCGGATGACAGTTGATAGTGAATCAGGAGATGTTTACGTTCTTTATACAGAAGCTAATAGAAACTTTTGGACAGGAGGAACAAACTGGTTTGATAAAAAAACTCTCAACCTAACTTTTACTCTTGATCAAAAAGCCTGTGAAAAGTTTTCTCCTGAAAAAATGTGTACATTTTCCGGTACTGATAAAGTCAATCTAGGTAACTTCTCAAAGGATCACGAATTGGTTAAGTATGGAACATGGATGATAACCTATTTAACAGAAGACGAGAAAAAGACACTGGAATTTAGGATACCTCTAAATAAAAAGCCAGAAAGAAGTAATGATGAATTTGAACCTCAGCAATTTAGAAAAGTATATTGCAATCAATTTCCTACGAGTTTAAGCTGTTTATATTTAGAATCAGCTTCTAAATAAGTTGAATTAGTTAAAAGCTTACTTGTGGAAGATAAATAAATTAAAAAAATAGAGAATAATTAAATTCATCATCACTGATATTTGATTATTCTCTATATTCCTGTAATTTCAACCATTATCCTAGTAATTGCTTAAATGTTTAGTAGGCATCGGTGGGATACAACAATATTGCCAAGACTACAAGCATTGGCAGAAAACCACCTTTCACATTCATTTCTGCTTCCGATACTTCTCGAATATTTATTGTATGTTTCATCATTGACGCTAATTAAGAACATAAATAGTTTAATTTTGGTCTGCTTGTCTGTTCATTTCCAACGAGAAACTTGTTTATAAGGTGCATCCACTAAATTTTTTCAGTTATCTGTTGATTACTTCCATTATCTACTGTACATTTGTACTATTAGCAGATAACCATATCAACAAATGCTCTTAGATACTTTGTGGTAAGGGTTCATACTCTAACTGACACATTCTGAAAATATTCGTGCTAACCTGTTGCTAAATTTTGATAAATTGATACACTTGTTCTTCATTAACTGAGTTAACTAGCACTGCATGGTGCATATCAAGCGCGTAGAACTTACCAACTTCAAATCCTTCGGCGGTACTACAGCAGTCCCGTTATTGCCGGGGTTCACTGTCATATCTGGGCCTAATGGTTCGGGGAAGTCTAATATTTTGGATGCGCTGCTGTTTTGTTTGGGGTTGGCTAGTTCTAAGGGGATGCGTGCCGATCGCCTGCCCGATTTGGTTAATAATAATCAAACGGCGAAAAGTCGTTCGGCGGTGGAAGCTATTGTGACTGTGACGTTTGATTTGTCGGAGGAAGTTTCACGCAAAGGCGCAAAAACGCAAAGGGAGGAAGGAGAGGAAGATTCCCAGTCCCCAGTCCCCAGTACCCCTCCGGGTATGCCTTCGGCACGCCAAGGGCGAACGCAGTCGCCTACGGAGGGAAACCCTCCTGCAGCGCTGTCTCACCAGTCCCCGACCGAATGGAGTGTAACTCGCAAGTTGCGGGTGACGCATCAGGGGAGTTATACGTCGAATTACTATATCAATGGGATTTCGGCGACGCAGACGGAATTACATGAGGAGTTGGAGAAGTTAAGAATTTACCCTGAAGGTTATAATGTGGTGTTACAGGGGGATGTCACCAGTATTATTTCCATGAAGGGGAAGGAACGGCGGGAAATTATTGATGAGTTGGCGGGTGTGGCGGCTTTTGACCGCAAGATTCATCAAGCTAAGGGAACTCTGGATGAGGTTAAGGAAAAGGAAGATAGTTGTCGGATTATTGAGAATGAGTTAACTTTACAACGCGATCGCCTCTCCCAAGACCGGGCGAAGGCGGAAAAGTATCAGAAGTTACGCACGGAGTATTTAGAAAAGCAATCTTGGGAAGCGGTGTTGTCTTGGCGTTCTCTGCAAGCGCAGCAGGAGAAGTTAGCCACCCAAATTCAAGCAGGCGATCGCAATTATGCGGAACTCACAACCCAGCTTACCAGTTTAAATACTGAAATTGCTGAGAAAACTGCCCAGTTGGAAGAACTCAACGCCCATGTGAAAGCGATGGGGGAGGAGGAACTGTTGGCGGTACAGTCTACTTTGGCGACGCAGGAGGCGGAACGGAAGCAACTGCAGCGTCAGCAAAGCGAGTTAGAAGCGGCTGTTCAAGCCACTGCTAGGCGGTTGGCGCAGACTGGGGAAGATATTCACAAGCATCAGCAGGCGTTGGGGGAAATTGCCCAAGCTCAGGAGTTAGAGCGCCAATCTATCGTATACTGTCAGCAGCAACGGGATGAAGCCCAACAAGCTTTGGAAAATTCCCGCGAAGCCGCCGCCGAAATCGCCTCAGCTTCGGAAGCTTGGGTACAGCAGCAAACAGCTTTGAACCGTCAAATTGAAACTGTATTGCAAACCCTGGAACCGCAACGGACGGAACAGGCGCAGTTAAGGGAAAGGAATAATCAACTGCAGCAGTTAATTGAGGAGCAAACGCAGTTAATCGCCAGTTTAGAACCACAATTAGCACAAAAGCAGGCTGATTGTACTGGTTTAGAAACACAATTTAATACATCTAGCGAACCCATCCAAGAGTTAGCGCAAAATCTCGCAGCCACAGAACAGGAATTACAAATTCAGCAAGACACCCAAAAGCGGCTTCTGCAAGAACAACGAGATAAGCAACGTCAACTAGATAAAATTGACGCACAAGCACAAGCGCAGCAAGAGGTACAGGGAACTCAAGCCAGTAAGGTAATTATCCAGTCGGGTTTGCCTGGGGTGTGCGGCTTGGTGGTACATTTGGGAAGGGTGGAACCCCGGTTTCAGTTGGCGTTGGAAATTGCGGCTGGGGCGCGGTTGGGACATATTGTGGTGGAGGATGATGGAGTCGCCGCCGCCGGAATTGAATTGTTGAAACAAAAGCGGGCGGGGAGAGCGACGTTTTTACCGTTAAATAAGATTCAGGCTCCTAAATTTACCCAAGATGCCACATTGCGTTTAGCTAGTGGTTATATTAACTATGCTGTAAATTTGGTCGATTGCGATCGCCGTTACAAAGATATCTTCAATTACGTTTTCGGGAATACGGTAGTTTTCGCCAATTTGGAAACGGCGCGGAAAAATCTCGGCTTATATCGCATCGTTACCTTGGATGGGGAATTACTAGAAACCAGTGGCGCTATGACTGGGGGTAGTAGTAACCAGCGTTCAGCGTTGCGGTTCGGGAATACGGAAACCGCCGAGTCAGAGGAAGCGGTTGCATTGAAGCAGCGTTTGGCGGATATAGATCGGATTTTAGACCGTTGTGGTGATGCGATCGCTAATTTAACCATCAAAAGCAAACAACTGTCGCAAGAACTAACAGAAGCGCGTCAAGCAAGGCGGGAACAGCAGTTACAGTTGGAACAGTTGCAGAAGGATATTAAGAGTTTAACAAGTCAGTTAGAAGCGACGCGATCGCAACTCACCCACAACACCGAAAAATTTACCACCGCCCAGTCACGCCTAGAAGTTTTGGATAAAGAATTACCAGGACAAGAAACTCAATTACAACAACTACGTCAAACCCTAGCCGAGTTAGAAGCCTCCCAAACTCCCAGTGAATGGCAACAAATTCAGGCGACAATTAAAACCCAAGAACAACAACTCCAACAACGGGAAACCGCCTTAAGGGAAGCCGAACAACGCCTGAAAAATCTAGAAAATCAACAACAACGCCTCCAAGAACGCATCCAAGAAGGCGAACAACGCATTACCCAATATCAACAAGAACAACAAACCCAACAAAATCAATTATCTTCCCTCAGCAGTCAGCATTCAGCACTGGCGACGCAAATCTCGGAAACTCGTACTAAACTAACCGAACTGGAAAAACATTTGGGTGAGGAGAAACAAAAACGCGACGCTATTGAACAGGAATTGCGATCGCACCTGCTACGTCAGCAACAATTAGAATGGGAAATTCAAAAGTTAGAAGAATCCCAACTCAAGCGCCGAGAAGATTTAACAGTTTTGCAAACTCAGTTACAAGAATTAGTACCTGAGTTACCTAACCCATTACCGGAAGTACCAGATAAGGTAGACTTGGAAGAATTGCAGAAAGAATTGCGATCGCTTGCCAAACGTCTCCAAGCAATGGAACCTGTGAATATGCTGGCGTTGGAAGAATACGAACGCACGCAAAAGCGCCTAGAAGAATTATCGCAAAAATTGGAGACATTAGAAGGAGAACGCACCGAATTATTGTTAAGAATTGAAAACTTCACCACCTTGCGGCAAATAGCCTTTAAAGAAGCCTTTGACGCAGTAAACGAAAACTTTCAATCAATCTTCGCCACCCTGTCCGACGGCGACGGCTACCTGCAACTAGATGATCCCGAAGACCCCTTTAATAGCGGCTTAAATTTAGTCGCCCACCCCAAAGGAAAACCAGTACAAAGACTCGCCTCCATGTCTGGGGGTGAAAAATCCCTCACCGCCTTAAGTTTCATTTTTGCCCTACAACGCTATCGCCCCTCACCCTTTTACGCCTTTGATGAAGTAGATATGTTTCTTGATGGAGCAAACGTTGAAAGATTGTCAAGAATGATTAAGCAACAAGCCCAGCAAGCCCAATTTATAGTTGTTAGTTTGCGTCGTCCGATGATAGAATCAGCCGAACGCACAATAGGCGTTACTCAAGCACGAGGAGCTTATACCCAAGTTTTGGGAATTAAGTTATCATCCTCGAATACATCTGCTTGAGTTTTTGTTAATAATAGTGTATAGATAAACCGGATTCGAGATCAGGACTCCGTATAGAATGACCTCTGAACAGATAATTAGACGTTCCGACATATTAAATACCCAGGTGATCACCCGCGACAATGGCAAACGGTTAGGCATCGTGAGTCAAATCTGGGTGGACATTGATCAAAGAGAGGTTGTGGCTCTTGGTTTGCGAGACAGCCTGATCTCCATCTCTGGTCTGCCCCGCTATATGTACCTTAGCAGCATCCACCAATATGGCGATGTGATCCTGGTTGATAACGAAGATGTCATCGAAGATATCGAAGTCGAAGCCTTCAGTAACCTGATGAACTGGGAAGTCATCACCGAAACAGGTGAAGTTTTAGGTAGAGTCCGGGGGTTTAAGTTTGAGGCGGAATCAGGTAAACTGACAGCTATAGTTATAGCCTCCTTGGGACTACCCCAAATTCCCGACCAGTTTTTAAGCACCTACGAAATATCCATAGAAGAAGTAGTCAGCACAGGCCCCAACAGATTAATTGTCTTTGAAGGAGCCGAAGAACGGGTAAATCAGTTAACAGTGGGTGTATTGGAACGTCTGGGTATCGGTAAAGCACCTTGGGAAAGGGACGCAGATGAAGAATATGGTTATTCTGCACCCCGCGCCGTTGCACCTTCAAATCAACTACCCAGTGGTGTACCCTTACAACCACCCAAGCCCAAAGTCCGTACCCCTGAACCCGTAGCTGAGGAAGAATGGACTGAAGACTACATCGAAGAAGAAAGACCACAGCGCCAAGTCATGAAAGCGCGTCAATACGAATCTATACAATACGAAGAAGACGAAGAAGACAACTGGAGCGAAGCCACAGGTAAAGACAGGTATCAACAGCCTCCCGCCCAACCCTATAAAGCCCCGTCCTACAGCAACGACTACGACGACTACGATGATGATGTAGAAAGTGATGCTTGGGACGACGCACCACCGCAACCTGTGAATATTCCTAAAAAGGTCAAAGAAAGACAGCCAGAATACGAGGAAGAAGGATATTGATCAGTGGTAATTGGTAATTGGTAATTGGTAATTGGCCCTCTCCTTATTTGTAGGGGAGGGTTAATTTAATTCTAAATTTTCTTGTGGGATGGGCATCTTGCCCGTCCTGGTCTTTGGGCGGGCAGGATGCCCACCCCACAAGATGTATGATTTTATGTACCTTTGGCGATACCAAAAGCTTCGCCTTTGAAGGTAATACCAAATGGTGCTACCACAACTTCACGGGTGGGGGATGCTTCAACTTTACCAGCGATCGCAGCAGTCAATCCCTTTTCTTTCGCCAACTGCACAATTCTCTCGCCATCCTCCTCAGTTTCTGTATAAAATGCAAACCCTGCACCGTAGTTAAATACAGACAGCATCATTTCCTTTCCCCCTTCCAGATGGTTTTCTACAAATTGAAAGATTTCTGGCACAGGTAACAATTTTTCAATCACATACCGTAATGGTTTAGCAGACCGCATCAATTTCTGCCAACCATGACCAGTAATATTTTCCATCGCCGTGGGACGAATACCCTCACGTAAAACAGCCTGCACCAGTGGCGTGTAGAGGTGTGATGCAGCATTCATTGCTTCCCACAACTCCTGACCACTGGGTAACTTTGTTCTATACCCATCAGGAAGCGACTCGGCTAATTTCCGCACCGGGGTAAAGCCGTTTTCATGCAGTCCAGTACTTTCCACCAAAACGATCGCATTCCCCGCCGCCAGTCTTGTACCATCAATAGGAGGCACACCAGGAGGCATGACACCAAATACAGAACCCGCAATATCCAACCGTCCCGGAATCATTTTAGTTTTGAGTTGGGGCGTTTCCCCGGAAATGTAAACGCATCCGATACGCCTGCATCCCTCAACTACGCCATCGAGAAACCCATCAAGAAAGGCGGGCGTAAATACGGTTTCTGGGGTGCTTGAGGGCAGATATAGCCCCAGAAGTACAGTTTGCATCCCCGAAGAGGCGGCATCGTTTGTTAAACAGGAGAGTATTTTGATACCAATATTCCACCAAAAGCGCCGCAATTCTTCTTGGGAAAGGTCATCAGGACGAGCATCATCAGCCGTACCCAGCCCTTCAGGGACAAGACTAATAAAAAGTTCAGGGTTTCCCGTCTGTAGGTAGGGAGCGAGGTTGAAACTAAAGGCGTTAGCACTCCCCCCCAGCCCAGCAGCCGGGACACCACCGTAAGATGGGGCAAATTGTAATGTACGTTTTGCCGCCTCAATAAAGCGTCGCTTGGCAGCATCGAGAGTATCATAATCGACTTGATCAACGGCTTGAGTCATTTAGGTAGTGTTCCTTGTTTGGGGACTGGGGACTGGGGACTGGGGACTGGGGGGAGATGGGGGAGATGGGGGAGATGAGGGAGTAGGGGGAGATAAGGAAGAATAACTATTGACAACTGTCACCTGTCACCTGTTCCCTGTCACCTGTTCCCTGTCAACTGTCAACTGTCAACTGCCTAATTACCCCGGTATCAGAATTGAGTTCGGTGAATTGTTGGCGCGATCGCGGTCTGCCTGTGGTGATAGCGTAGTTAATAGCTAATAGTCGTAACCATAGGGCGGGGTTGTGTGTTTCTAGCCAAGGTTTAATCTTTACTAGCAAGTGGGGGAACCATGCACTCAGTAAAGCGTTAACTAAGGCGTGGCGACCGAAGTTCAAATAATTGCCTACCCATCTGATAAAATCTTTAGGGCCTGCTAGTTCCCATATCCACCACACTAAGGCAGGGTTTTTCCTCGCGGCTTTCAGTGCTAGGCGGTTAAAGGTTAACCAGTCACATCTATCTTTTATGAAATTATCGGCTACTTCCGGGGGTTCATCTGCAAGTAAGCCAAAAAATGTGTTCAACATACAGTTGATGCGCTGGGGAGGTAAGAATTTCCCGGTGGGAACCATCATCCCTTTAGAAAAGAGCCAAGTGATAGATACGTTGCTTTGATAGGCGCGAATTAAGTTCAGGTGATGGAACTTTAACAAATCATGCTTGAGGGCTACATCTAATAGAGTTGTTAGCCGTTCTAGGTTACGTACCAAAGAACCGAAACCAGTAAATACTAGGGGTGATTGTAAGGATGCAGCATCACCGATCGCAATTAATCTATCAAAGGCTACGGTGCGATCGCTACTACTCACACTAAAATGCCCCGGAATATACCCAAATGTCGGCTTTTTCCACACCAACTTATCCATATCGCAACGGCGATACTCTGGCAAAATTGTGAAAAAGTCCTCGTACATCTCCAGCAAAGAACCTGGGTTTTGGGCGTTGACTTCGTGGTAGTGAAACAAATATATGGTCAGTTCTTCCCCCGCACCGGGAAACAATTCCCAAATTAACTGCCTACCGCGCGAGATATCACCATGACTATATAGTACGTCTCCATACTGAGAATCCCACACCCCAGGCTCAAATCCTCCATCTACCACTGCGCCCACTGTGGGACAAACACTATCAAAAGCACGACCACCGTTTAATTGCCAAGCAATAGGAGAAGCGGTTCCCATTGCATCTACTAACAGCCGTCCACTTACTTGCTTTTCTTGTTGCGTAGGCAAATACTTGACTGTGACAACAACTTGTGCATCATCGACATCAGCACGAATAAATTCTGTCTCATCCCAAATTTCCCCGCCTGCACTCAACAGCTTCTGCCCACACATTTGTAGCCATTTCTCTGAGTCTAGAGCTATATTTAACACCGTGGGCGTGTGTAAGATAGGCGATCGCAATTTTACCGGATTATTACCATCAAAAAACTTATTAAACCCATCCTTATATTCCCTAGCAATTACCGTTTCTAACTCGGCTGCTGTCACCAAACCCAAGTTCAGCAGAGTTTGCAGTTCATCACGCGAAATATTCCATTCCCGGTTCATCCGCCCAAACGGCAACCGTTCCACCAGCAGCACTTTATACCCCAATTTCGCCATCATCGCCGCATGAATTGCCCCTAGTGCGCCGCCGATGTAGATTAGGTCGTAAGTGGGAGATGAAGGAGAACTTACTAACTCCTGCCTCCTGCCTCCTGCCTCCTGCCTCTGGTTGGTGAGCGTAGTCGAACCACTGCCTTCAACCCTTGAAAACACCACCTGACGCGGCTCCTGCGGATTTCGCACTCCTTCACGCCATCGCTGTTCCCACCAATAGGCGCGTGTGAGGTCATATTCGCCATTGGGCATTTTTTGGAAATATTTTACTGTGAGGGGGTAATAAGGCGCTAAAGCAGTAAAAATTGATTGCTGGGATAAATCAATAGCTGGGGGTTCTGGGTAATGATGCGGAAAGCGCTGGCGAATTTGTCTGGTTAAGCGTTGTAAGACTTCCTTCTCTTGTGGTAATGGCTGTTCTGCCCAACGAAAAACCTTCAGATAAGTAGTTCGTTGGACTGACCACACAAATATAGAAAACTCTTTGGGTAGATTTTCGGTAATTTTTGCCCCATTTACTGTATATTTACTAGATATTTTCAGGCGACAGCCATCAGGGGTCAGTAATTTTTCCCAATCTCCCGGATCAAACTCTGTTTGCAGCCAACTGCGTACAGCAGCCATATCCGTAATTGGCACTTCTAAATACAGAATTTCTTTCATGTTTTGCTGACATCTCCGTCGATCTACTCACTAAGACAGATATGCGAAAGGCAGTAAATGCTATAAAATCCGCCTTATCGGTTTTTATAAAGATTCAGTAAAGACTTTTTAATAATTTTGTCAAAAATTTTTACTCATTTTATCGATTTATAAACCTACGCCATGAATTATCCCATTCCAGATAGCCCCCAACAAATTTTTGCTTTAAAACAACAGCCAGTAGATGAAGAATTAGTAGCCTCAGCGATCGCCGGAGTAATAAAAATAGTGCGATCGCAAGGTCAATCCTTAGAAGACTTAACCGCCCAGCTACTAGCAGATGACCCCCTATTAGACCAACAACAGCGCCGTTGGCTGAGTAAAGTAGTTACCCAAGCTTGGGAGAGTTTTACATGAAGTTTGGGGAATGGGTAATGGGAGAAATCTTTGCCAATTACCAATTACCTATTACCAGTTACCAATCAACTAGATCCCTTCACTGCCGCCTCAGCCTGAGCGTGTAACAATAAACCATATTCCAAACCCTCGACTACTGCCTTATAAGAAGCAGCCAAGATATTTGGTGAGACTCCGACTGTTGTCCAGCGTTGATGACCATTTCCTGATTCTACTAAAGCACGGGTTTTTGCGGAGGTTCCTGTGTGTCCATCCAGAATCCGCACTTTATAATCTGTTAACTCAAAGCTGGCAATTTGCGGATAGAAGTTGACTAAAGCTTTGCGTAAGGCTGCATCCAAAGCAGCTACTGGGCCGTTACCTTCTGCTGCTTCCAAAATATTCTTACCGTTGACAGCTACTTTCACCGTCGCCAAGGCATTTGTTGTTTCTTTGCCTTCCACTAAGTCACAGTGGACTTGAAACCCCTTCACCTCAAAAAACTGCTGTCTTCCCCCCAACGCTTCATACATCAACAAAGCAAAACTCGCCTCTGCTGCTTCAAATTGATACCCTTCACTTTCCAATTCCTTGAGGCGGTGAAGAATTTGCTTGGCTTCGGGGGTTTGTTTGTCGAGTTCAATGCCAAAAGTCCGGGCTTTAGCTAACACATTACTTATACCCGATTGTTCAGATATGACAATCCGGCGACGGTTTCCTACCTGTTCCGGCTGAATGTGTTCGTATGTCAGAGGATTCTTTTCCACAGCAGAGACGTGAATACCACCTTTGTGAGCAAAGGCCGAACGCCCTACAAAAGGGGCGTGTTCATCCGGGGCGAGGTTCACAACTTCACTGACAAAGCGGCTAGCTTCAGCCAATTGCGCTAGCTGGTGTTCTGCGATACAGCCATAACCCAACTTCAATTGTAAATTAGGAATTAATGAACATAAATTAGCATTGCCACAACGTTCGCCATAACCGTTGATAGTGCCTTGTACCATTGTTGCCCCTGCCATAACTGCTGCTAAGGCATTGGCAACCGCCATATCAGAATCATTATGAGTATGAATACCGATTTGGGGAATTGGTAATGGGTAATTGGTAATGGGTAATTGGGTATTATTTATTGCTCCTCTGCTCCCCTGCTGTTTCCCAGTCACGCCAGTTCGCTCAACGGAGGGAACCTCCGCACGCGACTGGCTCCCTAGTCCCCAGTCCCTAGTCACCAGTACCACATCTTGCACAACTTGGCTAACTTCATGAGGTAAAGTACCGCCATTGGTATCGCACAAAACTAGCCATTCTGCACCAGCTAACATTGCTGTTTTGAGAGTCTCCAGAGCATAGTCTCGATTGTGCTTATAGCCATCAAACCAGTGTTCGGCATCATAAATCACGCGCCGCCCTTGAGAACGAAAAAACTCTATAGTGTCGCGGATCATTGCCAAATTTTCTTCTAGAGTCGTTTTTAAGCCCGTTGTGACGTGTAAATCCCAAGATTTGCCAAAAATTGTGACCCAGCGAGAACCCGCAGTCAGGATATCTTGTAGCATTGGCTCATCGGCGGCATGGGTATGGGGGCGGCGAGTTGAACAAAATGCAACAATTTCTGCTTGTTTGAGCGGATCTTCCTGAAGTTGCCAGAAAAATTGAACATCCTTTGGGTTGGCTCCTGGCCATCCACCTTCAATAAAAGGAATCCCTAATTGATCGAGTCTGTGGGCGATGCGTAGCTTATCTTCTATGGAAATTGATAGCCCTTCGCGCTGAGTGCCATCCCGTAGTGTGGTGTCATAAAGCCAAATGTGGGGAGAGGGATTTTTGGTCATAGGACTAAGACTGTGGAGACAACTGTAAAGGCAATGTGCCAAGATACAAGAAAATGCCAATTTGCTGATTAAAATATGCCAAAGGTATTAGCTCAGGGTAAGACAATAGAATGCCATCACGGAGAAAATTTACGCAAAGTTCTGCTAAAAAGTGGTGTTGACCTCTACAATGGCGGTGCTAAGGTAATAAACTGTCGGGGTATCGGTAGTTGTGGAACCTGTGCTGTCAAGATAGAAGGTGAAGTGTCGGCGGCGAATTGGCGAGATCAAGGACGGCGATCGCTTCCTCCTCATTCTCCTACAAAAGACCTGCGTTTAGCTTGTCAAACTCAGGTTTTAGGTGATGTGAAGGTGACAAAATTTGACGGCTTTTGGGGTCAAGGTTCTCAGGTAGTGTGGCAAAGATGAAGGTTAGGTTAACAAGGAGAAAATCAAGATGGGTAGATGGACACCGTTAATTCTTATGGCTGGAGGTATGGCAATTCTCATGGGAACTTTGCTAGGCATTAACTTCCCGATGGGCGGCCAGCAACAAACTGCTAGTAATAATACTCCCACTAGCAGTAACAATCCCACAGGCAGAGCATCGAAAGTCCTGCCAGCTAACATTAATGTTAATAGCTCCTCTAATAATCGTAATCGCAGCACTGCTAATACAAATGAAAATAGAGGCAGTGTAGCTCAGGATAATTTCAACACCAATACTGAAGAAAGAAATACTGAAGAAAGAAATACTGAAGAGAGAAGCACCAGCAATCAAGAAGAGCGCACAAACAACAGCAACAGAACAACTGTAGCGCAAAATAACAATTCCACTGAATCACCTTCTAACAATACATCAGACACCAATACTACAGAAGTGCAATCAACAGACAATTCATCAGGCGACACAAATCAGGAAAAAGAACCAATCCGGGCTTTGTGGTAAGAGATTGCTGAGTAATGAGTTTAAAGTACAGAACACTAATTCCTATTGCCCAGTCCCCAATCCCCAATACCCAATACCCAATCCCCCACTTGTACTAGTCGTTGGTTACAGGTTATGAGTTATTAGTTATGTACTAATGGTAAATAGCTAAGATTAAATACTAATGACTAATGACTAGGGACATTGTAATTATTGGTGGCGGCGCTATTGGCTTGGCGATCGCTGTTGAATTAAAGCGGCGCGGGGCAAAAGTCACCGTGCTTTGTCGTGATTTGCAAGCTGCTGCTTCTAGCGCCGCCGCCGGGATGCTAGCGCCAGATGCTGAACAAATCACAGATGGGGCGATGAAGTCGCTATGCTGGCGATCGCGTTCTCTCTACCCAGAATGGACGCGCAAGCTAGAAGATTTGACTGGCTTAAACACTGGCTACTGGCCTTGTGGCATCCTCGCCCCAGTTTATGAAGCCAGCAGCAGGTCTAATTTCCCCTCATCTCCCTCATCTCCCTCATCTCCCTCCTCTCCCTCATACTGGTTAGATAAGGCAGCTATCCATCAATACCAGCCAGGATTAGGTGCAGAAGTGGTTGGTGGTTGGTGGTATCCAGAGGATGCCCAAGTTAATAACCAAGCATTGGTGCGTGTGCTGTGGGCGGCGGCGGAAACTCTTGGTGTGGAACTTAAAGATGGGATTACAGTAGAAGGATTAATACAACAGCAAGGGCAGGTGTTAGGTGTACAAACCAACATCGGCATCATCCGCGCTGAACATTATGTTTTAGCCACAGGTGCTTGGGCAAATGAGTTATTACCAATACCTGTAAGTCCGCGCAAAGGGCAAATGTTGCGTGTGAGAGTGCCGGATTATGTACCGGAATTGCCCTTAAAGCGGGTGTTATTTGGTGAAAATACTTACATAGTACCAAGGCGCGATCGCTCTATTATTATTGGCGCTACCAGTGAAGATGTAGGCTTTACTCCCCACAATACCCCCACTGGCATCCAAACCTTACTGCAAGGCGCAATTCGCCTCTATCCCCAATTACAAGACTATCCCATTCAAGACTTTTGGTGGGGCTTCCGTCCCGCCACCCCAGACGAATTACCCATATTAGGAACTAGCCACTGTCCCAACCTCACCTTAGCCACTGGTCACTATCGCAATGGCATCTTGCTAACCCCAGTAACCGTCACAATCATAGCCGATTTAATCTGGGAGCAAAAATCTGACCCGCTACTCTCTCACTTCCACTATTCTCGCTTCCAAAAACCGCCATCTACCCCCCCCATGCTCACCCATTACCCAGTCCCCAGTACCCATTCCCATTACCCAGCAACCAATCTCGACTCCCCCCTGATCATTGCCGGGAAATCCTTCCAATCCCGCTTGATGACTGGTACAGGCAAATACCGCAGTATTGAGGAAATGCAGCAAAGTGTTGTTGCGAGTGGTTGCCAAATTGTGACTGTGGCGGTGCGGCGAGTGCAAACCAAAGCCCCCGGACATGAGGGTTTAGCCGAAGCCTTAGACTGGTCAAAAATTTGGATGTTGCCCAATACAGCCGGCTGTCAAACGGCAGAAGAAGCAATTCGAGTTGCTCGTTTGGGTAGGGAAATGGCGAAGTTACTTGGGCAAGAGGATAATAACTTTGTCAAGTTAGAAGTTATACCAGACCCTAAATATTTACTTCCCGACCCCATCGGCACATTACAAGCCGCCGAACAACTAGTGAAAGAAGGTTTCGCCGTATTACCCTATATCAACGCTGACCCCATGCTAGCCAAACGCTTGGAAGATGTCGGTTGTGCCACAGTTATGCCCTTAGCATCACCCATCGGTTCAGGACAGGGGTTAAAAACCACCGCCAACATTCAAATCATCATCGAAAATGCTAACATCCCAGTAGTGGTAGATGCTGGCATTGGTGCGCCTTCCGAAGCCTCTCAGGCGATGGAATTAGGGGCAGATGCTTTGTTAATTAATAGTGCGATCGCCCTCGCCCAAAATCCAGTCGCAATGGCTCAAGCCATGAACTTAGCAACCGTCGCTGGTCGTCTAGCCTACCTCGCCGGCAGAATGCCCATCAGAACCCATGCCAGTGCTAGCTCACCTCTAACGGGTACGATAGGTTAGTCCATAGTCCATAGTCCATAGTTCAAAAAAATGTGACTGTTGTACGGGCGGGTTTAACTGACATATTTGTTTTCGCCATGAATTTCGGGGTAAACCCGCCCCTACTGAGTACGGGCGGGTTTAACTGACATATTTGTTTTCGCCATGAATTTCGGGGTAAACCCGCCCCTACTGACTAATGACTAAATGTAACGATTTGTCTCTGATTGTGTAAGTAAAAGATATATCTCTTTATAAGATTAAATAAAATATTCAGAGCAAGGAACTAATTCATGCCCTATACAAACGAAGAAGGCGGACTTCTAAACAATTTTGCTAAGGAGCCTAAAGTTTATCAAGCAGAACCTCCCACAGCAGGACAAGTACGTAATTACGTCATCTTAGGAGTCGCCGCTACAATTTTGGTTGGCGGTTTAATTTTTGTCGCCTTCTCTGTTTCTAATCTCAGTTAACGATAAACCTTTAAAAAAGTTAATTATCACTACAGGTTCTATTTCTTTGAGAACCTGTTTTATTTTGTAATACAAAAATAAATATTTGTGTGTGATTGTACTTAAGCATTTTAAATATAAAAGTTCTAAATTATCCTGAACAGATTACCAACCCTCTGATTATAGTTAAGACCTTATACCAATTCTCTCTGCAATTGCACCAAATAAATGATGTAGAGACGTTGCATGCAACGTCTCTACGGTGTTCAATTTTTTTTGATAAAGATTATTCCCCAGTCCCCAGTTCCCAATCCCCAACTCTAGCCGTGAATGATACTGGACTACCTGATAATTCTGCTTGGAATAGGCAAGTATATCACCGTCTAAAACTTGCCCTTAGCCTTGGTTTAAGAAGACAACTTTTTTTAGCTGTCTGTGATGATTTACACCTCAGAAATCAAGTAGCAGCCCGCCTGCATTCTACTTTGGCTTATCCCGTGGGTCAGGTGCTGTATCAGCCATCAAGTGGACAGGAAGCGAGTACATCGGCTTATCCCAGGCTAGTTACCTTAAGGTTAAACTTAAATGAACCAAATCCGATAGCTCAAATTAATCAGTGGTTGGCTAATTATCCACCGCCCATTGTTGGGACTTCTAAGGATACGCCAGGTAGACCTTTACCAATACCGACGTTTCAAATTGTAGGTGTGGAACAACTCACCAGGCAAACTGTAGCTAGCCAACGTTTGTTTTTACACTACTTACGTTTAAGTGAAAAGTTTTTTGCCACTCAAGAATCTAGCCGATTTCTGGAATCAAGTATATTGTTATGGGTGTCTCGCCCTTGGTTATCGGCTATTCAGCAGTCAGCACCGCAGTTTTGGCGTTGGCGGACTGGTGTGTTTGTCTTTGCGGGAGAACCCACGCCTACGACACAAAATTTGGGTCAACCAGAACGGTTATCTAATTCTAAAAACGTAAAACTGGGCAATCTTGAACAGTCTGTACTAGATGATTTAGGTATGGAAGGTGAGATCAGAAGCCCATCTAATACAGAATTAAATTTTGGGGAAGACTCAGGTTTACCTACGGAAATATCAGGGAATCATTTACAACCAAAAGAGGAAACTCCACTGTTAATCTCAGAATCACCCACAACTGGGCAAAAGTCACAAGATACTGTTAAGTCTAATACTAATGATAGTCTATCGCTGTCATCTTTATCTTATGTCAGCCAGGAATTAACGGAGTTAGTTCTGGCAACAATTAATACACAAACATCTTCGGAGATAGATGGCGAGTGGCAACCACAGGAACTGCTATTAGAGATTGAGTCTTTGCATTCGCAATCAGCTTCTGGAGATATACTGGCGGCTGCATATCATCAATTGGGTAATTTATACCGTCTGCGGATTGAGCAGGGACAGTCTACTCTAGAAAATATAATGGTAGCAATTATTGCTTATCAAGAGTCAATTAGCTACGATGAAAACTCGCCACAACTGCCGGATATTTTGAATGATTTAGGTACTCTATATTGGATGCTGTATCGCACGCCACCTAATCTAGAAGAGGGGAAATCTTATATTGAGCAGGGTATAGAATTTTATCAGTTAGCTTTAAAAATAATTTCTCCACAAACACACCCGGAAACTTACGCAAGGGTGCAAAATAATTTAGGAACAGCTTACGGGGATTTGGCCAGGTTTGAAAGTCCGGCGGAAAATTGGCAGCAAGCTGTGGTGGCTTATAGCGAAGCTTTACGCCACCGGACTGTGGAATCAGATCCTTTAAAATATGCGGCAACTCAAAATAATATTGGTACTGCTTATTGGCATTTAGCTCAGTATAATCAACCTGTGGAGCATTTGAAGAAAGCGATCGCCGCTTACAAACAAGCCCTAGCTCACTACAACCCCCAAGACGAACCCCTAAAATATGGGATGATTCAAAATAATATCGGCACTGCCTACTGGAATTTGGCACAGTACGAACAACCAGGGGAAAATCTTCAGTTAGCGATTAATGTCTATAAAGAAGCTTTGAAATATCGCACGGCGGCGACGGTTCCTAGTGCTTGTGCTGCAACTGAGAATAATTTAGGTACGGCATATTGGCATTTAGCTAACTTGTCTCAAACTACCAAAGAAGCGCGGCAAAACCTGCTAAATTTATGTATCAGTGCTTATGAAGAAGCGATCGCCCTAGCCCATTCATTAGGTAGTGTAGCCTTAAGTTTTGATTTGTTTGCTACACACAATAATTTGGGACTGGCTCATTATCAGTTAGTGACGGATAATTCTTTTAATGGAGATAAAAATAAGCGATCGCACCACCTAGAAGCTGCACTAGATAATCATTTGCAAGCCTTGAATGGTTTGAGTAAACAACCAGAGGCTTATCAAGCAACCTTTGCCTATGTTGTGAAAACAATTAAAGCTTTTCACAATGAGTTGGGTATTCAAGGGCAGAACCTAGCTTTGTCCAAGGTTCCTGGTCATTTGTTACCAGAAATTTTACCCAAGTTGTAGTTCTGTGGAAGATTGCCAACTATCTCAGGACTTACGCACCAAGGTTATCTGTTAAGACTGGGTGTAAGGGTGTAAGGGTGTAGGGGTATAGGTTTTGAACGCTTACACCCCTATACCCCTATACCCTTGTCCAAACCATTGATTTTTCGTTTTCATGCGTAATATCAAGTTCGGCTAATTACTTATAATATATTTGCTTTGGTCGGTAATGGGTAATTGGTAATTGGTAATCGGAGAAAACAATTACCTATTACCCATTACCAATGACCAACCTTGACGATATGATAAGTATTTAAGCGAACATGATATAAGTCCTCTTCTATCTCCGCAATCCCCAGTCCCTGATACAATTACGGAGATGCTCAATTTTTAAGGTAAAGCTGTGTTAGCCGCCCTGCTTTATGGCCAGGAAGATTTACGTTTAGAACAAGTTGCTGACCCATCTCCCGATGTTGGGGAAGTGGTAATTAAGGTGGGAGTAGCGACAACTTGTGGTACAGACTTGAAGGTTTGGCGGCGTGGTGGTCATGCCAAGATGCTGAAACCGCCTACTTTGTTTGGTCATGAAGCAGCCGGGGAAATTGTCGCATTAGGCGCAGGTGTAACGGGTTGGCAAGTAGGCGATCGCATTGTCGCGAATAACTCCGCACCCTGCATGGAATGCTTTTTTTGTCAACAGCAAGAATATTCCCTCTGCCCTAATTTAACCTGGAATAATGGCACATTTGCCCAATACTTAAAAATTCCTGCGCCGATAGTCCAGCATAACTTATTGCAGGTTCCCGATGAACTGCCGTTAGAATTAGCGGCGATGACCGAACCCTTGGCTTGTGTGTTACATGGAATAGCCCGTTCTGGTATCAAACCTAGAGATAGGGTTGTGGTGTTGGGGGATGGGGCGATAGGGTTAATGTTTGTGGCTGCTTTGGCTGATGCTGTTGAGGTGTTGTTGTGGGGCGGTAACGACCAAAGGCTAGAAATTGGCAAAAAGCTGGGTGCGGCTAAAACTTTTAACTATCATCAAAATCCCGATATCTCTGGGATGGTGAAAGAATTAACTCAAGGCTGGGGTGGAGATGTGGTAATTGAAGCGACGGGAGTACCCAGCGTTTGGGAAACTGCGCTCGCCTGCGCTCGTCCTGGTGCTACTGTGAATTTATTCGGTGGCTGTCCCAGAGATACAACCATCACAGTTAATACAGAACAATTGCACTACAGCGAACTCACCCTTAAAGGTGTATTTCACAACACCCCTGAGTATGTGCGGTCTGCGCTTGCACTTATAGCTAGTCGAAAAATCCCTTTTGAATTACTCATCAGTGAACAGCGTCCATTACAAGACTTAGAACAAGTCTTTTACGATATGAAGGCACGGAAAGTAATTAAAGTAGCAATGATGTGTAGTTAGGGATATGTCAAGGCTAAACGCATTAGCGAAAAATCTAACATCTTATTCATCTGCGTACCCTGCGGGTACGCGGTAGCGTTGCCAAGCATTGGCTTCTCTACGAGACGCTACCGCGAACGCCAACATCTGCGTCCATCTGCGTTCGATTTTTTCCCAATCTAATGCCAAGTTGTGTTTAAAGATGTTTGTTTTAGCAGGAAAGGAAGCAACCCACCCTTAACCCCTCCCAAGAGGGGAACGGGAAGTAGCGGAGAGTAAGATACTATCTTTGACTGCAACTTAGTATTAAAAATTATGAACGAGGCATCAGTATGGTTGTGTTGGTGGGCAATGCCCACCCTACTGTCTCCTGTTACCTTGTGTATGAGGTTTTAATAAGCTAAAGTTTCTAAAGTTTCTCGTAAATAACGCTGTACTTGCTGTTCTAAACGCAATTCTTGGAGGTGAATATTACGTTCTGACTGCCAACGCTGAAAACCAGAACTAGCGGCGATCGCATATTGGAGATTACTCCAAATATTCGAGTCACTAGAAAATTTATAATTACTGGTAGCTGGAATCTTAGCCATAGTTCCTCATTCCTCTGTTTTTATATCCACAGGCAACTGGGGCAAGATTTTATTAACCCGCACCCCTAAAATTGTAAAATCCTGGTTAATCTTCTCTAAAGGTAATGGTTCTATCGCTGCAAATTCTGTGTCATTGGTCACTAAAATCCTAGCAACACTCACGGGAATTTGCAGAAACAGATTACTTGCTAAAAATGTCAAAGCCGCCAGTATTAATCCCAATATCCGCCACTGAGGTAGATGACTTGTAATAGTGACAACTAACGGCGTTGCTTGATATAACTGCCACAACACAAATAATGACACAATTGCTGCCAAAAGTGCCAAGACACGATTTAATTTTGTATTAATTAAACAAAGTATTTTTCTTTGCTGCTCAGTCAGGTTTTCTGGTTTGAGAGCAATTCCTAAAATGGCATATATATAAAAAGGTCGGCGTAACTGCATCCACAAAAGTGGAATTACGCCAGCAGCTGCTACTAACAAAAGTTCCACCCACACAGGTAAAATAGGTTCACCTACGGATAGGAACAATAAACACAGCAACAAGAAGATTGGTAGTGTCGCCAATCCAGCAATGTGAATCCACAGTATTGGTTCAGAGCGAAATGAGGGCATAAAGAAGTCCTGAGTTAACCAATTCAACATTCAAAATTTAAAATTCACAAAGCCATATTTTACAAGAGTTTTTGAGTATGGCTGTGTTGCTGAACTTTAGGGAATTGGTGTTGTGAGTGCTGAGTTATGGATATTAAACCAATTGTATTATTGTTCAATTTGGTATGAGTTGAAAGTTATCAACTCTATACTCATAACTCAGCACTCATGACTCAGCACTATCTTGTTAACGCTAGGGTACGGCGTTTTGTCACCATTTGATAGGCTTCGATGATGTCACCTTCAGCCCAGTCATGGAATTTATCAATACCGATACCACATTCATAACCAGCGTTGACTTCACGCGCGTCGTCTTTCATCCGTTTGAGGGAATCAAGCACGCCTTCGTAGACTACCTTACCGCCACGGCGTACCCGCACTTTGCAGTTGCGGACGAGTTTGCCGGACTGGACGTAACAACCAGCAACAGCACCACGACCAACTGGGAAGACAGCGCGGACTTCTGTTTGACCCAGGGGTTCTTCGACCAACTCTGGCTCTAACAAACCTTCCAATGCGCCTTGAATATCTTCGATCAGTTTGTAGATGATGTTGTATTCGCGGACATCTACACCAGCTTCATCAGCAGCTTGTCGAGCGCCACTGGCGTAGGTGGTGTTGAAGCCAATGATTACGGCTCCACTGGCTGCGGCTAAGTCGATGTCTGTTTGGGTGATTTCGCCAGCCGCCGTTAACAGCATCCGAATTTGTACTTCGTTTTGGGGAATTTGCTTGAGTGATCCCACGATCGCTTCTACAGAACCTTGTACGTCGGCTTTGAGGATGAGGTTGAGTTCTTTCAACTCGCCTTCTTGAGCCTGAGCGGATAAGGTTGTCAGGGTGACACGTCCTTGTAATAGGCGAGATAGGCGTTGTTTGTCGGCGCGGTCTGAAGCCAAGGCTCTGGCTTCTTTCTCGTTGTTGAAGACCTCGAACTCGTCACCTGCGGCGGGTACATCACTTAAACCGAGTACCTCAACGGCAAATGAAGGCCCAGCTGCTTCTACTCTTCTACCGCGATCATCAACCATTGCCCGGACTTTACCAAATGCTGAACCAGCAACGAGCATATCTCCCACATGGAGTGTACCGTTCTGAATCAACAGGGTAGCAACTGCGCCCTTAGCTTTATCTAAGTGAGCTTCGATTACTGTTCCTCTGGCGTTCCGGTCTGGGTTGGCTGAGAGTTCACCTACTTCTGCTACTAGGAGAATCATTTCTAGCAGCGTATCTAGGTTTTCGCCCTTGATGGCGCTGACGGGAACCATGATGGTTTCACCGCCCCATTCTTCTGGGGTCAAACCATACTGGGTGAGTTCTTGTTTCACCCGGTCTGGTTGTGCGCCTTCTTTATCAATCTTGTTGATCGCCACCACAATGGGTACTTCGGCGGCTTGAGCGTGGCTAATCGCTTCTACTGTTTGCGGACGTACACCGTCATCGGCGGCGACGACTAACACAGCGATGTCTGTTACCCTAGCGCCTCTGGCCCGCATGGCGGTAAAGGCTTCGTGACCAGGAGTATCGAGGAAGACGATTTGATGGGGTTGATCATCATGGACGATATCGACGTGGTACGCGCCGATGTGTTGGGTAATCCCGCCCGCTTCACCTGCTGCGACTTTAGTTTTGCGGATGGAGTCGAGGAGGGTGGTTTTACCGTGGTCTACGTGACCCATGATTGTTACAACCGGCGGACGACGAATTAGATGTTCTAAGTCGCCGACTTCAATCATTTCGGTGACTTTCCGCGCTTCGGCTTCTGGTTCGACGGTTTCGACTTCTATCTCTAGCTCTTTCCCTACTAAGGTAATGGTGGGGATGTCGAGGTTTTGAGTGATGCTTACCGCCATGCCTTTCATGAACAGGATTTTGACAATCTCTGTATCGGCTACTGCCAGGAGGTCAGCTAGCTCCTGTACGGTCAAGGGGCCTGTGACTTCAACTTTTTCTGGACGCTCGCGTTTGACTTCTGTTTCTTGGCGGCGGTTTTGGTCACGGTTGTTACTGCTGGACTTCTTGCCACGGGTAGTTGGGCTACTGATGGGCGCGGCTGTTGCTGTTTGTGCAGCTTTAGCAGCTTTGGGCTTGGGAGGACGAGCGATGGATAGACTAACTTGGACGGTTGCGGGTATTTCTAACCCCTCTTCGTCTAGTAGGTCTTCATCTTCAAAATCATCTTCCATGATGGGCTTGACGCGCTTGCCTTTAACGCCCGCCTTGCCAGATTTTTCTTTGATTTCGTCGATGATTTCCTCTTCCTGCCACTTTTTGCCACCTTTGCCAATGCGGGGTGGTGTGGGGCGTTTTAAGTCGAGGAGGTCGGGGGCGATCGCCGCCGGCTCTACGTCTACTCTTTCTCCTCTACCAGGGCCACCGGGCATTGCTCTTGGTGGTGTCGCCACTGGTGGCGCTGCTTCTACTACTGATGGGCGTGCGGGTCTTTGTGGACGTACCCCATCGCCTCCTCTTTCGCCTGGTCTATTGCTGCGCTGTTCTGGTTTGGTTGGCCCTTGACCGGGACGAGATGGTTTTTGTACTGGTGCTGTTGATGCTTCGCCTTGTGCAGCCTTGGCGACTTTGGGTTTACCTTGGTCGCGCTCATCTTCTCGTTTTGGGCGATCGCGTTTGAGAATTGGTTTCTCGGCTGAAGCAATTGTCACTTCCGCTATCAGATTTGGCTTTTCCGCCACTGGTCTGCTTGGTGGTGCTGCCAGTTGGGGTTTTGGCGCTCTCTCCGGCTTGCTTGGTCTTGGTTGAGCGGGTTTTTCTGGCTTCTCTGCTGCTATTTGTTCTGGAGCTTGAGACTTTGGCGCTGAATCAGCTTCTGGTGCAGCTGGTTTTTGTGGGGCCTCAGATGTATTCCGGGGTACAGGTCGAGATGGTGCCGTCGGCTTCATGGGCGAGACTGGTGTGGCAGGCCTTGGAGGTGTGGGAGAATTGGCTTCAGAAGAAGCAATCTGGTTATTAGCAACTGACGCTTCGGGAGCGTTGGAGGTAGTGTTTCTCAATATTTTGGGTTTACGAATTTCCAAAATTTGTTGTTGTTTTTGTGGGGGCGCAGGTCGGTTGCGCGAGCCAGCTATGGCTGAATTTGGTTTATTAGCTGTTGTGCTTAATTCTTTTTTAGATGCTCCATTGGTAGCTGCTAGTTTTTCCGCAGCTGCACGGATACTTTCTGCCTCTGATTCTGAAATAGTACTGCTATGGCTTTTGACCGCAATGTTGAGCTGGTCGCAAATTGCTAATAGCTCTTTGTTATCCAAATTCAATTCCTTTGATAATTCATAAATTCTAACTTTGCCGTTGTTCATCCACTCTTCCCCTTTAAGTTACAGTTTTTTTGCGGATGGTTGCCTGGGAGTGCGACATCTCCATCCTTTGATTACTGTTTTAGGTTGCCCTTGGTGATTTTGCCGGTGCCTCCAATCAGGAAAGAGAGATGTTTCGGGTTAATGCTGGCATCGCCACTGCAAGCGGTGGTTAGCGAACTCCCATAAAAATTTTTTAAATAAAACATTTTTATGATGTCCATTGATGCCGAACTGCGCCTGAGCGCTACCAGGTTGCCATTTTGTAGGTTTTTGTTTTGCTGTTTCTGAGCCTTCCACAACACAATTGAGTGAAATTTTTTGGGAGTAATGCTTTGCTTCCCTTAAATTTTGGCAGAGCCGCTTGCTAACTACACCCATTTACTATTTTGGCACTAACCCCAAAAAATGCAGAGGGTGTGGTCATTGCTGAAATATTCCGCTTGTACCACTTTTCCTCAGTCAAATTACCGCCAAGAATGTTTTTTAGCTTAATTTTGATTTTGGGGATCGTTCTGGGCGAGATGCCACAATGTTTGGTACAGTGTTTCTGGCACTGATGCTTGTAGCGATCGCCCTAAGCGATTTTTTTTCTGAGCCGCTTGTAGGCAACTCACTTGTGGACAAATGTAGGCTGAACGCCCCATGCCCTCATTTAATTGTACATTCCCCGAAGGAAAGACACGGACAATTCGCCAAAAGTCTTGTTTTAGTCCTACTTTGCGGCAACTAATACAACGTCGATAATTAGGTTGCATCGGTCTTCTGTCACTTTAACAGAACTGTTGATGATAGTTAAACTTGACTAGCTCAAGTATGAATTATCTTTAATTGCCTAATTCCTAGTGATATTTAAGACTAATACTAAATTTAATCTTACCAGAAATTTTTTAGGCGGATAAATTACTCATCATCGTTGAGGTCAAAAGACTCTTCTTCTAATTCTTCTGTTTGATTGTCCTCATCCTCAAATTCTGCCAGTTCTTCGGCTAATTCACGCTCTTCTTGCTCTTGTTGGTATTTGGCACGAGCTTCGATAAATTTTGCGTCTTCGGCAGCGTGGTCATACTTGGCTTTATCTTTGATATCTATTTTCCAGCCAGTTAACCGGGCCGCCAAGCGCACATTTTGCCCTTCTTTGCCAATAGCCAAACTCAATTGATCTTCTGCTACCAATACATGAGTTTGTCGAGTTTCGGGATCCATGAGGCGTACTTCGTCCACACGCGCCGGACTCAAAGCGTTGGCGATGTATGTTGCTGGGTCTGGCGACCAACGAATCACGTCAATTTTTTCGCCGCGTAATTCGTTGACTACTACTTGAATCCGCGATCCCCTAGCACCAATACAAGCTCCTACTGGGTCTACATCCCTGTCTAGGGTATCTACTGCTATTTTAGTCCTTGGCCCTACATAGCGGGAAGGGGGGTTTGCCTCCCTAGCTACGGCAACTATCCGTACCACTTCATCTTCAATTTCTGGTACTTCGTTGGCGAATAGATAAACGACTAAACCTGCATCAGCACGGGAGACTAATAACTGCGGCCCCCGTTGCTGTCCTTGGGAAACTTTTTTGAGATAGACTTTAAAGGTGGCATTGGCGCGGTAATTATCGTTGGGTAGTTGTTCGCGTTTGGGTAATTCCGCTTCTACTTCTGGTTGTCCAAAGGTGCTGCTGACTGCCAAAATCACTGATTGACGCTCAAACCGCAACACTCTGGCTTGGAGAACAGTTCCTTCTAAATCTTGAAACTCTTCTTGCACCATTTGGCGCTGTTGATCCCGCAGTTTTTGCGCTAGTACCTGCTTGGTTTGCATGGCGGCCATGCGCCCAAATTCACCTTGATCTGGAGTAACATCTAGTACCACTGAATCCCCTAATTGGGCTTCGGGGGCTACTTGCTGTACTTCATCTAAGGAAATTTGGTGGTCAGTGTTGCTAACTTCTTCAACAATAGTTTTGGTTGAGAGGACGCGAAATCCTTCGTCATCTATATCTAGTTCGACTTCAAAATTATCAAAATAATCTTCATCAAACTGTTTGCGCTCAATGTTTTGAGCGCGGCGATAACGTTCATAACCTTTAAGTAATGCTTCCCTAATAGCTGCTTGCACCGCTAACCGAGGTAAGTTTCGCTCTCGACTGATACTTTCTATTAAATCTTTCAATCCTGGTAAACTAACCATTGACATAAGCATTCTCCTTTATATATTGGGGACTGGGTATTGGGGACTGGGGATTGGGAACATAGAGAAACAGGGTAACAGGGGTTAAGAGGAAAATTACCCTTCATTCCTCCTAGTCCCCAGTCCCTAGTCCCCAGTCCCCAGTCCCTAATCCCCAGTCCCTCGTCTATTGACCCTCACCTAGCAATACCCTAGTAATTTGGTCACGAGGTATTTCTGTAACGCGACCTTTTTGATTTATGTAAACTTTTGTCTCATCTCGGCGAATCAACTGGCCAATCCACTCTTTTTGTCCTTCGTCCGGTGTGGAAGTGGAAACAATGACGGGAAAACCTTTAAATGAGATGAATTCCCTGTCAGTCACCAGTTGCCGCGAAATACCAGGACTGGACACTTCTAAGACATAGGGATCTGGAATGATGTCCGTTGCATCTAAGGCAGCTTCTAAAGCACGGCTCATGCGCTCACAATCATCCAGACCAGTATCCTGTTGAGGATTGCGGATATCTACCCGCAATACTGGTGGTCGTTGGTTAGTATGAAACACAATGCCAACAACTTCCAATCCCAGTTGTTCCGCTACTGGGATTGCCAAATCTGTAATTGGTGGAACTAAAGGATGAGTCATGTGCGATTACAATAAAAAAAGTGGGCGTAAACCCACTTCCTGCGATAGGGATATCTTCCAAGAAGTCTTGTGACGAACCGATGATAGTTCGCCGCTATTTTGAGTGTAGCGCATTTTTTAGTTAGTCAGGTGACAGGTGACAGTTGTCAGTTATCAGTTATCAGTTGTCAGTTGTCAGTTGTTTTTTCTCCTCATCTCCCTCATCTCCCTCATCTTCCCCAGTCCCCAGTCCCCAGTCCTGACAGGTGTAGGTTTTTTACTGGTGTTCCAAAAACCTTGGTTTGGGGTGTAAGGGTGTAGGGGTGTAGGGGTGGATGAAACAATGATTTTCTCGTTAGTTTTATAGTCCTTACTCACTGCTATATTAAAAACCTACACTTGTGAGAGTACCCAGTCCCCAGTCCCCAATACCTACTCCCCACTGGCTAGTCTGGAAGTTTGAGTTGCTCTAATTTGTCTGGTTTGCTCGATTATTTGGTCGATGTCTTCTTGGGATAGGCGTTTGATGTAGTTGAGTTTGACTTCTTCTAGCAGGTCAAACAGTAGGGTTTGGATTTCTGATAGTACGTGCTGTCTCTGAATTTCGGTTCCTAATGCTTGGCTGAAGCTTTCGGTGAGTTTGGCGGTGAGTTTGGCTCCGATGGGATCTTCGATGGCGTTGACTATGGCACTGTAGAGGTTGGTGGTGATTTGGGTTGCTAGTTGTTGGTTGATTTGGTTTTGAGTTTGTCCAACTCCGGGGAAAGCTTGGAGGTTTTTGTAGATGGGGATTTGCTGGAAGGCGTTATCGATGTTGTGTTGTAGTAGGGCAATGAGTTCTGGTTGAATTTTGGGTAATACTTGATAAACGATGGTCTGGATGAGAATAGCTGCGATCGCCTCTACTTCATTTACGTTATTTATATCTATATAAGGACGCAATTTCTCGTTTTGTAGCAGCCACCTTGTAATTTCACCCCTGGTAATTGACCCCTGAATTTGGTTAATGACTCTGACAACGACAATTTCTGTTAGTTCTTCGGCAAAGTTGGCTACTAGTGCTTGGTTGACTTGTTTACTAATTGGTTGAAGATTGACTATACGTGCTTGGTCTAGGCGAATGGCGACGGGTATAATCCGCAACCACCGCAAGAAGGGAATTAATAAAAATAAGTCATACCAACGCCAAAAAAGCGCATTTAACCAACTAAAACCCGGATGACGACTTTTGATATATTTTACACGGGCTAATAATTCTAGGGCAAATAATAAAACGAAGGCTAAATCAATTCTCCACCAAAAATTATCTATAAATTCTCCATTTTCCCCAATTCTGCGGTAGTAGTTGGTAGCAATTAAGGGACGTACTTTTTGATTAAAAAAGTTAATTTCTTGTATCCAGCCTCTTTTACTTAAGTAAGGCTGGCTCCAAAATGTAGCGAAAGACTCTTTTGCGGAATTGTTACCGATGCGATCGCGCATCCGGTTTTTGATTCTCTCTAATGTCCCGCTTTTACCCACGGCTGCAAATGGGTTGCTATCAATCATTTCGCTACTCAGGCGACGGATTTCTTCTAATTGTGTCTTAACTTGGGGTGATGTTAAACCTGTCTGGCTGACTTGTTCTTGTAGGGCTTTAACTTTATCTAGATATTTTTGCGTTTCCCTGTGTTTTTCAATACCTTTTATCGGGTCATAAATCTGAGTGATTTGCGGTAGTCTTCGCAAGTAAAAATCTCGCCAAGGTACGTAGCTTAAATCAAATATTACTAAGCATAAATTAATGGTGGCAATAGTTGCCATCAATCTTTCAAAGTATAAATTTGGCTTTCTGATTGGTTTGTGGTTAGCCATTTGTCGTTACATATTATACTAATTTTTGTATTTCAGAGTTGATAATAAATAAATTTAACAGTGAAAAGTTAGTAGGGGCGGGTTGATTGAGAAATTCATGGGAAAAACAGATATGTTCCTTAAACCCGCCCGTACTCAAATCCTTGGGGAAACAGCAAACCAATTAGTGGAAGGCGTATTTTGGTTTTGGCGCTACTTTATCCCCCAGCATACGCTGTCAGGACTGATAACTGATAACTGATATAGCAGGGGACAGGTGATAGGTGACAGGTGACAGGTGAAGAAGCTTTTCTCTGTAAGGATTTTATGATTCGTTAATGTCCGCGCCCTATGTCTCGCTTGCTATAACTGATTTAAATTTATTACTGGCGGCAGAAGATAGTAAGATTTTTTGAACTATCAATAAGATTTATTCAAAAATCATGAAAGCTAAAATAAAGATGGCAAAGCAAAGTAAAATATTTGATTTGTCAAGCTTTATCATTTTGCTGATTTAAGCCGAAGGAGTTTCTTTATGTGGTGTGGATTTGGAAAATCAAGCATGGCAATTGCTGCTACTTGCTTAATTACTTCTACTGTAGTAATTTCTAATACAACTTTTGCTGCTCGTCAACGTAATTATACTCCACAACAATTCCGTGCTGTGTTAAGAGGTTTGGGCTATAACGTAAAAGTCACAAATACTCCCCTGACTGATGCAGAGACAAAAAAAGCAATTACTGAATTTCAAACGGGTTACAAACTAACTCCAGCTGATGGGATAGCGGGGCCAAAGACTCAAGATTATGCTGCAAATATCATTCAAATATTGCAAGCAAACTTAAATGCGGTGCTGAAGCCAAATCCTCCTCTGCCCCGCGATCAATTTTACGGCCCCAGAACTGAAGCTGCTGTTAAGGAATTACAAAAAAAGTACCAGTTACAAGAAACTGGTATTGCTAATTTAGCATTCCGTCAAAAACTGAACGAAGAAGCTAAACAAGTTATCAGTCAGCCATCACCAACACCAACGGCATCGCCCACAGCATCACCCACAGCATCGCCAACGGCAAGACCGACCACAAGACCAACTACAAGACCAACTACAAGACCGACTACAAGACCAAACAGAAGACCAAATACAACACCAACGGCAACACCAACGGCAACACCAACGGCAACACCAACGGCAACACCAACGGCAACACCAACGGCAACACCAACGGCAACACCAACGGCAACGCCAACGGCAACACCCACAAAGTCACCCTAAGCATACTCAAAGGTTTTGATTCTTCAGTCTTAAGAATTAGCCTGAGTTGGTTCTTCTAAAGGTCTACCTTTTGGTGTAGGTAGTCCGGGACGACCACCATCGTAAGGCATAGGAATATACTGTACGCTGGGTCTACCGCCTTGGGGTTGGGGATATAAATCCATTAGTGCGTAGATAGAATGGGGCAGTCCCACTGTTATGGGTAGCCCCATTTCTGTTGCTTCTTCTACGGTGATGGGGTAGTCGTGGGTAACTCGCCCAGTTGTCAAGGCTTCAATGATGGGTTCGATATTTTCTGGACTAACTTTTTGTTGGGGCATACTATCTTTAAGCAGAGTCCGCACAAAGCGCTGTACTTGCTGAATAGCTTTACCTGCCATGTCTGCCATAATTACGGTTTGGTCGTCAACTTCGCCGATGGGTTTATCTTTGACGACTTTGAGAATGCTGGCGGCGGGATAGTTACCTAATTGGGGGTCAACTGGGCCTAAGACGGCGTTGGCATCCATGACTATTTCATCGGCGGCGAGGGCTAGCATGGTTCCGCCACTCATGGCATAGTGGGGTACAAAGACGGTGACTTTGGCAGAGTGACGAATTAAAGCTCTAGCGATTTGTTCGGTGGCTAAAACTAAACCCCCTGGTGTGTGGAGAATTAAGTCGATGGGTACGTCGGGGGGTGTGAGGCGAATGGCGCGGAGTATTTGTTCAGAGTCCTCGATGGTGATGTAGCGTGAGAGGGGGATACCTAGTAGGCTGATGGACTCTTGACGATGTATTAAGAGGATGACGCGGCTTTTGCGTTGTTGTTGAAATTCTTCTAAGGCACGCAGACGACGATATTCTATTTGGCGCTTTTGCCAGAGGGGTTGTAAGGAGGATAGTAAGAGAAAAATCCAGAATAAATCACCAATACCAAATCCCATATATTTTTTTGTCCTAAAATGAGCAATCGCCCTTATTGTGACAATTTTTAGGCGATCGCAGTTCTATCCACGGGTTTATCTGGGGAATGGGGAATGGGGAATGGGGAATGGGGAATGGGGAATGGGGAATGGGGAATGGGGAATGGGGAATGGGGAATGGGGAATGGGGAAAAAGAAAACCCTACACCCCTACACCCTTACACCCAGTCTCAACAGATAACCTTAGTGCGTAAGTGCTGTAAGATTTTTATACCTCATCAGGGTTTACTCCTAATTGGCGCAAACGTTCTGCTAGTTGTTCGGCTTTTCTTTTGGCTTGTTCGGCTTCTTGTTTTGCTTCCCTAGTTTCTTGTTCTGCAATTATCGCTCGTTCTGTGGCTACAATAACTTCTTCTGTCGGTTCAAGAATTAATTCTCCTGCTAAGGTAAACCAGCGTAACCATAGTTTTTCAATATCTCGAAAAACTCCCTGCCATGTACCTAAACTTAAACCCAACTCTGGCATTAATACTCTTCCTTCAGTTAAATTTATCGGTTCATAATGACCGCCTACTAACTGAAATGCTCTCAGTTCGTTGGTGTAGCGGCTGAAAACAATGTAATAGGGAATGCGGAGAATTTTTTCGTAAACTTCCCATTTACTAGGAGGTTTATTTTCTGTTTTTTGACTATTACCTAAATCTTCGTCTTCTGTACCTGGGGATAATAATTCCACTACTACAAATGGGTTAGCTGGTTCTTGCCATTTGACATAACTTAAACGTAAATCTTCACCTTTATATAATTTTTGTACACCTACAACACCAAACCAATCAGGGCGTTTGTACCATAATGGATGTTCGACATCGTAGTAAAGATTGAGGTCGGCTGCACTGTAAACTAATTCAGGATGCCAATTAGTTGGTTGAAAGGTTAAGTATAAAAGTAAAGGTTGTAAAAAATGAAAGTCGTCTGGCAAACCTGGTTCCTCTGGGTTATCGCTGGGTAAATCATACATTGTGGGTAGGGTTTCCCAAGGGGGACGAGGCGGTTCAGATTGGGGAATATATTTAGGAAAGGTAGTCATATATTATGTGGTGATGGTTTTGATATCAACTAAATTTTAGATGTTCCTGCTGTTTTTATTATCTCTTACTGATTAATTTTCTTTTGGATCTTCACTAGGAGGATGTAACCCAGCTTGAACCCAATAACCCCGCGCACTCTGAATAGAGTCATCTTCTGGATAGCGTTCATCGTTAACATCAAGTCGTTGACAAGTGGCTCTACCAATTGGTGTAACGCCAATAATTGTCCTACCATTGGCTGACCATATAAAATGCTCTGACCAAATTTGTTGACGAGGATTAAATAGGGGTACTATTGCTTTTGTCTCTGGGTCATATCCCGCAACAAAATTATAACGACGCTCATTACATCGACGACAAGACAAGGCTAAATTACTGAGTTCATCAGAACCACCAATAGATTTTGGAATCAAATGGTCTATTGTAAATCTTGTGGTAGAAATGCGTTCTGGAGAATGACAATATTCGCACAAATAATTGGCGCGTTTTCGCACAATTTCTTTAGTAACGTCATCAATCATTGTTTTGAGCTACTAGCATCGCATTGATATGGGTAAAAATTCTATCTAGCTCTCCAATTTCTTCAAGTTCGATAACTTCTTCTGTTGTTAATAAATCAGCTTTTTTGCGCTCTAAAAGTTCTTCCATCCGTGCTTGTAGTTCTTCATTAAATTTGAACAGTTGAAATTTATCTACTTTTTCTATTTTGATACTACCAATTAAAGATGAAGGTCTAGCAATTATGGTTGTCATAGAACGATATGTATGATTGATAGATAAATTTTGATATAAAAATATTGTATCAAGGAAAAGTTCTATAAATTCTCGTTTCCAGAAGCAAGTCTAGTGATTATAACTACTCGCTGGTTTTGTGTGGCAAAATTTAAGAACATCATCGTCGGGTATACCTTGATTTGATTGTAGTATTTTGATTATTCAAACTTGTTTAAGGCTGGTAATCAGTAAAATATCGTTTGTTCAGTGGTATAAAAAAAATCCTTAATTGCCTTATAACTAACTATGGCTGACTAACTGAATTGGGGAATACTGAAACTAAGTACAGTTAAAGGTGTATGAAAAATGCCAGAATCTAAAATTAGTGCCAAACTTACCCCAGCAGACAGGGAAGCAGTGATGCAAGCAATTAATACTATTAAAGAAAAGCTCCCATTCTTGGTAGATTTGACAACAGAGGAGCGGAAATCTTTACCTAAGCTGGGTGATAAGAGTCGCGCGTTTGTGAGTAAGGCGTTGGAAATGGCTACACAAAACCCTGATTTTTTACCGCGCTCTTTTGACTTGGATGAAATGCGCCGAGATGTAGAATTGTTTGAAGCGCTGTATCCGATTTTGCTGTCGTTGACACAACTGCATGAACTGGTGGATGATACATCTGTGGCTGTGGGCAGTGAAGCTTATGCTGCGGGGTTGATGGTCTATAACTATGCTAAAGCTAGTGGTAAAGGTGCTGGTTTAGATTCAATGGTTGATGATTTAGGACGAAGATTTGCACGTAAATCGAAAAAAGTGCAAACAGAAGGGTCGTCAGTTTAGATATTAACTTGGCGATTTTAGCCGAAAACCTCAAGTTTGAGCTTCTGAGCTTGGATGTTTCGGTTTAAAGTGAAAAGCTTTGAGTTCAGAGGTTAAACTTTGCGGTTGTAAGTGAGAACGTTCTTGTTTTAAACGAGAACGTTTTCGTTTGAAGTGAGAATGTTCTGGGTTGAAGTGAGAATGTTCTGGGTTGAAACGAGAATGTTTTGGGTTGAAGTGAGAATGTTGTCGTTTCCAGTTAAAATTTTGGTGTTGAGAACTAAACAGTTGTAGCTGAAAGTGCGATCGCTACTCGGTAAAGGTGATGATTGCTCTCTCTATCCGCATCTAATTTACCGAAAAACTGGGTTTAAAGCCCCGCCCTTCTAGGGCGGCTTTTGTGGTAGTATAACTAATGGCGGTAAAGCGCACAAATAAAAGACGAAGTAGGTCAAGCGGACTGCTCCTGATCCGGAACCCTGGTAGTATAAATCCGCGCATCTTGTACAAATGTGGGAGTAAACGCAAAAATTAAAAACCTTTTCAAACGCGGTCGGGCAGTCCGTGTGAGCTTGTGGACGTATCCAAACAGAGAAAGTTGAATACTAGTATTCAGATTTCTAGAGAGGACGGATGAAGCAAGAATCCTCCCTCCGGGACGCTAACGCGAACGTCTCTTTAGAGCGAGGAGTGTCAACTGCAAGTAGTGAATTGTACTGGTGACGGCTTTGGGGGAACCTATCAATAAATGCTTGATGGGTTCTCTGTTGGCTTGTGGCTGTTGTGTTGGTTGGTTGAGGCTTGATGTATCTAAGTTCTCACCCAAATATTGTTGTAATTGTGCCATCATTGTATTTATCTCCTGAATATGGGAGCCAATAAAGGCGATCGCACAATTCTTGGTCGGATGAGGCGATCGCCTTTATCATGCTGATTTTATATTAAAGTATATTTTTATACGTGTCAATAGTATTTTTAAAATTAGCTAAGTTATATTAGAAGGGCTTTGCGAGGTTGGTATGGTGTTTGTTTGGGATAGTTATGTTTTAAAAGAGACTTTGGTTGACCTCACCCTCCCGGCCTCCCTCTCCTACGAGGAGAGGGAGGAGTAATGTAATTGTTGGTTTTTAAAGCCTCTCCCCGCGTCGGGGAGAGGTTTGGAGAGGGGTCAAATGTTATCTATCTCGCGTAAAAAAACGTGAGTTCGACCAGCGTTGTTTTGACCTCTCTCCCAACCCCTCTCTCTTGAAAAGTTCTGAACGCCGGAAGCTGGCGCACCCTACGGGTTCGCGTAGCGTCTCGTTAGAGAAGCCAGCTACAGACTTTTCGCTCCTACGAGGAGAGGGGTTGGGGGTGAGGTATTTTTTCGTTTCTCCTCCCTCTCCTCGTAGGAGAGGGAGGTTGGGAGGGTGAGGTTTATCGAACTCAGATTAAAAAACAACTGAGAACTGACACACAGTGCAAATAAAAAAGCTAGACTTAGCAGGTTTTGAGCTAATCTAGCAGGCGATCGCATTTTCAATTTTGAGCAAAAACCTAATCTTGGGGTTCAATTCCCGCAGCACGGAGTTGTGCTGCTAATCTTTCAGCACGTTGGCGTTCTTGTTCAGCACGTTGGCGTTCTTGTTCAGCGCGTTGTTGTTCTTGTTCAGCGCGTTGTCGTTCTTGTTCAGCGCGTTGTCGTTCTTGTTCGACACGTTGGCGTTCTTGTTCGACTAACTCTGAACCCCATAATAATAGTTGTCCGCTTTCATCCCACCAGCGTAACCAATTACCTGTACGATTTTCTCGCGTACCTTGCCATACACCAAGGTAAAGATTCATTTCCTCTATCCAGTAACGTTGGTTTTCGTTGGGGGTATGTAGGTTATATCTACCTGTATCTTGATCTAGGACATATACTTCTAAGCCCCCACTGTCTGGTTCAAAGATGGCGTAATTTGGTACTTTTAATATGCTCTCGTAAAAGAACCATTTACCAGGGGGATAAGTAAATTTGATGGAATATTCACTACCCTCTGGATCAGACAAAAATTCCATGACAATTACGGGGATATCTCCTTCTAGTTGAGGAGTATAACTGCGGATGACTTCTTCTCTGCTGACTTTGATTTGAGGAATATATGCCCAGTCTGGGGCTTTAACGACAGTTTTGCCGTTCAAGGTGGCGCAAATGCCGTAATTTGTGGTAGTGAGGGCGCTGGCGGGTAGTTTTCCTGCAAGTTCTAAGCTTTCAGTCAGCGCGGCGGCGAGAAATGGTTGGTTGATGTTGTCCACTGGGTCGTCTGGTAGCTTGTAATCATCGGGAAGTTTTTCCCAAGTGATTTGATAGTCGGGGGTGATGATGGCTGTCATGTTTATTAGGGGTGTAGGGGGTGTCAGTTAACAGTTATCAGTGAACAGTGAACACAACCTGACAACTGATAACTGTTAACTGTTAACTGATTAATACCTACTCTTCATCCATATCTAAATCGTCGCTAGTCAATTCCTGATGGGGGATGGCGGCGATAATTGCGTCTATGACTTTGGAAACTGGGAGAATTTCGATGTCAAAGTCGGGGTATTTTTGACCCTTGGGAACGATCGCACGTTTAAATCCCAGTTTAGCGGCTTCTTTTAACCTGAGTTCCATCTGGGAAACGGCGCGGACTTGTCCACCTAAGCCGACTTCGCCTATCAATACTGTACCAGGGTCAACGATGCGATCGCGGAAACTGGCAACAATGGCTATAGCGATACCTAAATCGACGGCTGGTTCTTCTACACTTAACCCCCCAGCCGAGGCGACGTAGGAATCTAGTTTGGACATGGGTATACCTACGCGCTTTTCCAATACAGCAAGTATCTGCACTAAACGATTGTAATCTACACCAGTGCCGGCACGTCTGGGTGATGGGTAACTGGTGGGGCTGACTAAGGCTTGCAATTCAACTACAATTGGGCGTGTACCTTCGCAAGCAACGACGAGCGCTGTACCCGGTGCGGGGTCATCACGGTTGCCGATAAATAACTCGCTGGGGTTGGAGACTTCACGGAGTCCGTTCTGCACCATTTCAAAGATGCCGATTTCGTGAGTTGCACCAAAGCGGTTTTTGACTGTACGTAATAACCGATGGGAGGCGAAGCGATCGCCTTCAAAATATAGTACCGTATCTACGAGGTGTTCTAAAACTTTCGGCCCAGCGATCGCCCCTTCCTTGGTAACGTGTCCAACAATCAACATGGTAATATCTTCATGTTTTGCCACTTTCATCAAGGCGGCTGTACATTCCCGCACCTGGGCGACGGAACCGGGTGCAGAGGTAAGGGCGGGAAAAAATACGGTTTGAATACTGTCAATAACTGCTACATTGGGTTTAAGCGAATCGACCTCACGGAGGATTTCTTCTAAATCTGTCTCTGGCAAGACGTATAAATCTGCGCCTACACCTTCAATATGTTGTGGTTGAGATGCTGCTTGACCATCCTCAGCTTTGCCATCTTCATCACCTACCACACTTAGCTGTTTGGACACACCCAAACGGGAAGCCCTTAACTTGACTTGCTGTCCTGATTCTTCACCGGAAACATAGAGGATGCGATATCTCTGCGCTAATTGGTTGGAGACTTGGAGTAATAGGGTAGATTTACCGATACCGGGGTCGCCGCCAATCAGTACCATAGAACCCGGAACTACGCCACCGCCGAGTACCCTGTCTAGTTCTCCGTAACCAGACTCCCATCGAGTGACTTGGCGATCGCTAATTTGGTCAAATGTTAATGAAGCCCGTGGTTTTGCCGGCTTCGCTACTGGTTTACCATTATTTTGCGCTGCGTGCCAACCACTGACACCCCCTTTCGGTACATCTACGGAGGATTGGATAGTAATTTGTTCTTCTAAGGAGTTGTAAGTACCACAGGCAGGACACTTACCAAACCATTGGGGAGATTCTGCACCACATTCGTTACAAATGTAAAAGGTTTTAGGCTTTGGCATTCTTAATTCTTAACTAATATTAAATATCTTAATTTTTCCTTAATTATTGCCCAATTGAAGATTCAACTAATAGCAAGAGTTACAGCATTTTCCAAATCATTTGAGGGAATGATATCTTAATATTATGGTATTAAAAATTAATCATGAGAAATTTTTAGTTAAGGAGCGTTGAGAAACTTGGAAACTCATAAAGAAAAAATCCTGGTAGTAGACGACGAGGCTAGCATCCGCCGAATTTTAGAAACGCGCCTTTCAATGATTGGCTACGATGTAGTGACAGCAGGCGACGGCGAAGAAGCTTTAGATACTTTTCGCAAGTCTGATCCCGACTTAGTAGTTCTGGATGTGATGATGCCAAAGCTAGATGGCTACGGTGTATGTCAAGAACTACGTAAGGAGTCAGATGTCCCTATCATTATGCTAACAGCCCTGGGGGATGTTGCCGATCGCATCACCGGGTTAGAGTTGGGTGCTGATGACTACGTAGTTAAACCATTTTCGCCCAAAGAACTAGAAGCGCGAATTCGCTCAGTATTGCGTAGGGTGGATAAAACCGGGGCTTCGGGAATACCCAGTTCGGGAGTAATTCATGTCGGTAATATCAAAATCGATACCAACAAGCGCCAAGTATACAAGGGTGATGAACGTATCCGTTTAACAGGCATGGAATTTAGTTTACTAGAGTTGCTAGTCAGCCGCTCTGGCGAAGCATTTTCCCGTTCGGAAATTTTACAAGAAGTTTGGGGTTACACTCCAGAGCGCCATGTAGATACCCGCGTAGTAGATGTACATATATCTCGGTTACGGGCAAAATTAGAAGATGATCCTAGTAACCCAGAACTAATTCTCACTGCACGCGGTACTGGCTACCTGTTCCAACGCATAATTGAACCAGGAGAAGAGTAAAAGTTGACAGTTAACTGTTGTACGGGCGGGTTTAATTGACATATTTATTTTCCCCATAAATTTCTTGCTGAACCCGCCCCTACTGGACAAATGACAAATGACAAATGACTAATGACAAAATCTGATCCCAATCGAGTTTTACGGCGCTTACCTCTAGTGGTTGGAGGACTAGGCGCGACACTTTTGCTGATTAACCGTTTGTTGACACCAGAACTAACCAACTCCCAAGCGCGGGGTGATGTATTGGGGGTGATTTTGAGTGCCGTACTGATTTTAACGGGTTTAATTTGGCAACAGGTGCAGCCGCGATCGCCGGATGCTGTAGAACTAATTGGTGAAGAAGGTTTTGAGTTAGCAGCAGATTTACCAGAAGCCGTGAAAACAGAACTAGCTTGGGCATCCCATTTGTTATTGACTAATACGGTAACGCGATCGCTGGTGGTTTACTATCAAGGCAAAGTTTTGTTACGTCGCGGTATTCTGGCCCCCAAAGCAGAAGTCACACCAGGCCCAATAGTTAAACGAGTTTTAGAAAAACAACAACCAGTTTATCTAGTAGCTTTAAATGTCTACCCAGGACGGATTGAATTTGATTATTTACCAGAAAATACCCAAGGTGTGATTTGCCAACCAATTGGCGCTCAAGGATTATTAATATTAGGTGCAAATGCCCCTAGAAGTTACACCAAACAAGACGAAAATTGGATTGCAGGAATTGCCGATAAATTAGCAGTGACTTTCAAATCTATCTAAAAAGTTACTTATAAAGGCAATAAAGCGAGAGGAAAATCTACACCGATTTTTGCCTCTCTTACTTATAGTTTCTTGATGAACCTGCAAAAGTCAATCAAGCTTAATGATTATGAGTGCGAGGATTCCAACCATCAGGTTCAATTTTTAATGTTGGAGAAAACGCCTTAGCAACGGACTGCCAAGGTGTAAATTTGAAGTTAGTGTTGGCTCGTGGTTCACCCTGAACATCTAAGACTTGTGGCGTATTATCACCATCTTGAGTCACCAATAGACCCTGGGGAAATTCTCTGCCTAATGGCACATTAATCACAGCAGCTCCGTCTGATTCTTGCACTCCATCTACTGTTGCAGAGTCAACCAGGGCAAAACTACCTACAAAACGATGGTTATCTTGCCGTTCGTAGACAGCAAAGGTATTGTCACCCTGACTAGATGCGAGCAAGTAACCCTGATTATTTCGATTTGCGTAGTAGATGGTTAGTCCTTCCACATCCGCCGAAAGGTGTTTGCCGCCATAACCTGGATCTCTACTAAAATCAATTTGGCATTCTTCTTCTACCGAGTCATAGGTATAAGGCACACCAAACTCACGAACTTTATCTAAAAGGGTAGGAGTGCTGGAGTCTAATGGCAATCTAATCTTCCAAATGCCGACATCTTCTTGCCCTGCATAAAGTATGCCTAATTCTTGATCTACAACCATCCCTTCTACTTGGGGAAGTTCGCCCGGATCTAAACAAGGAGTCCAGGTTGTACCATTGGGCAAACTAAATTGACTAGGAAGCTCAATTTGTTGCAGTTTACGATAAGTAATCTGTCCTTGATTCGGTATTAACTCAACTACAGCAATGGCTGTACGGTTTCGCTGACTAACAAAAGCAAATGACCTTCCTGAATTACGCTCCTTGTACAAGGCTAGCCCATAGGCGGTTGCTTGCTCATTAACTTGAGCTTGACTGTTGGAAAATATGAACGGTGCATTAGCATCTGTCACATCAGTTAGCGCTGGCTGATCTGAAGATGCGGCTTGGGGATTGATACGGTAAATCCGCAGTTTATCAGAACCGCGATCGCTCACCACGGCTAAATCAACCTTCTTACCATTGAGAACAAAACCGTAGACTAAATCAACGTTATTGAAACGCCCTGGTCTATCGTTAGGGGTTGGAGCTGGAGGTGCGGCGATCGCTTGTACTTGCACCCCTTGGAGATTATAAACTGCTAGTCCAGCGTCTTTGAGAGTACCCACAACCAAGCTCTTAGCAGTTGAAGATGGATGTACCCAAATAGCCGGGTCGTCAGCATCCGCATTGCCACCAGCATCATCATCAAAATTTGCCGGAGTTTCTAACTGCGCCTGAACTGACACTAGAGGAATTTTGTTGCCAAACACACCAACAGATGGGATAAAAAAGCTAGTAACCAATGTCAAGATAGCAGATGCTCTAGTTAGAACATTTCTCTTATTTTTGAAATTCACTTTCGTTTTTATAAAAATTGTTTACGGGTACAAATGTAGCAACCAAATGTAAATTTAAGTTTATAAATAGATTAAACAAAATCTAAATTGCGATGATTCTAACCCATGTAAAACCAGCAAGCTAGCTGTTTCCTCACTTATTTTTGATAATGAAAATGATCATTATCAACTAACATATGTAGGTTGGCAAGGAAATAAACGGGTATTTGGCCCCGTCATACATTTTGATATTCCAAATGGGAAAATCTGGATTCAGTATAATGGTACAGAAGCATCCTTAGCAAAAAGGCTGGTAGATTTAGGTGTACCCACATTAGATATAGTGATTGGCTTTCACTCTCCTTTTAAACGCCAATTTACTGGTTATGCTGTTGAATAAATATTACTATAAAAAATAGTTAATTACTAATTACAAATTATGCAAATCATCTACTGGCTACTCGTTGCTGTCATGCTTGTAGGGGTTGTTGGTGCAGTAGTTCCTGCCATTCCGGGGACGAGTTTAATTTTAATAGCCGTCATCATTTGGGGAATTGTCAGCAGTTCCTTTGCAGCGATTAAAGTTCCCTTAATTGTGACAGTGATTGTTTTGATTTTAAGTATTGGAGTTGATTTCTTGGCTGGATATTTAGGTGCAAAACAAGCAGGTGCTAGTAAGTGGGGACAAATTGGTGCATTTGTTGGGTTGGTGTTGGGGTTTTTGGGATTGTTACCAGCTTTACCCTTTGGCGGCCCCTTGTTAGGAATTTTGTTTGGGCCTTTGCTGGGTGCAATTGTTGGCGAGTATATATATAGACGTGAATTTTGGCTTGCGGTGAAAGCTGGTATCGGTATTGTTGTCGGTACTTTGGTAGGAAATTTAATTCAAGGAGTGTTGGCGATCGCTACTGTTGCAGTTTTCCTTTTTACAACTTGGCCGCAAGTATTTAACCAGTAAGTTTTATTTGATAACACCATCCAAAAGGTAGATTTAAGTTAATCTACCTATTTGTTTTTTAAGTTTAAATAATAAATACAAGCAATATTTAAGTAATATTAACTGTATATTAAGTAATTTCGCGCTTTACTGAAAGATAATCATGGTAATATCAGCGTTGATAATCCCATGTTTCGATACCTCTTCATGTAAAAAACACATAATTTACTGTCAAATTTATACAATTTTCAACAAAGACATCTTACGTAAGTATTTTTTTGCTGATAGACTCTGTATTGTAAGTAAAAGCCGCATTGGTAATTTCACCAATACTCAACACATACAGGAATAAATAATGATAGCTAAAAATTTACTACTTTCTACAGGAATTGCTTTGAGTGCAGTTGTAGGCGTATCTGGCGCTGCTCAAGCTGCTAGCTTTACAACCAATCTTGGTGCAGGTTCTAATCCTCCAAAAGGGAATGTTTTCTTGCAATCTATTGAGCAGAATGGTCAAACATTTACATATGGTACTAATCTTTTTCAAGTAACATCGGTTGACATCATCAGTAATACAGGGGTTTCTGCTTTTTCTGCTGGTGGAGCTGGTGCAGATGCAGGTGATAATGCTACTAAACCTAGCCCCAACCGAGATAATCTAGGTACTGATACTGCAAGTGACGTAAAAGCTACTCAATACTTAGGTAACAACAATTTAAACAACATCATCGATACTGAAGATAATGGTGCATTTGATATAAATGTGTTCTTTGGAGACGAAGGAGTTGGTAGAAGTTCTGAAGGATTCGACAACCTATTCTTCTACGAACGTGGTAAAAACAGCAAGATTCGAGTCCAAGCCTTAGATGTTGATGGAAATCTTATCGGTACTGCATTTACAATTACCGAAGATTTGTGGGGCGACGCTGGCTATAGTATCGATACCCTAGAAATTACAGGCGCTCAAGAAGTTGGTTCCTATGGAGTTAGCTTCGATCAGTTAGGATTAGATGACAGCGTAAATAGAATTTACGGTCTTAAATTGACAGCTCTAAACGGCACTGGTGATAATGCCTTCAATGGCCCTGATTTCAAAGTGTTTGCTGGTACTTATGTTGCAGGAACTGTACCTGAGCCTACCACTATTCTCGGCTTAGGTTCAGTAGCTGCACTTGCTTTAGTGCGCCGTCGTCGGCTAAAGAAAGTTTCTTCTCTATAGTCTTCTTGTTAGCAAACAATCGCGGCTTCACACTCTGCTAGCCCATAATTGTTAGGGTTAGATATGAGAGTGATTATAATTAACCGCAGAGATTAACTCTGTTTCTAAAAAGAAGTATTTAATAAATTTTTAACCCGCTTCGGCGGGTTTTGTATTTATTTAAGAGAATGATTTGCGAAACCTTAAGATGTTATTTATAAAGTAAATATTAAGTAGTAGCTTGGTAAGGCTAAAATGTTGCATTATTCTTTTCTTGTGGGATGGGCATCTTGCCCGTCCGGTGCGGGCAGGATGCCCACACCACAAGAGTTATATTTATGCAATATTTTAGCCTTGCCAGTCCACTACAATTTAAGGTTTACTTTATAAATAATCTCTAACTCCTTTCTCCTCAGTTTTAGATTTACTTTATAAATAACCTCTTAAGTGCTAATCGCTATAACTAACTTAAATTTTTTCTGTTGGAAATTATTTTTGTCGAAAATCCTAAAGCTAACAATCCTATAACTGTAACTGCACCTGTGGATCTAGGTTCAGGAATTGGAGTTGGACTACAACAAATATTAGCAAGAGTTAAAGAAAAATTATCTTCACTACTAGTATTTTTGATATAGTTGATTCTGAATAATCCAACTTGGAAAAATTCGCCCACATCATTGATATATTTACCCTCAAAAACTGAGAATATTTGAGGATTATCATTAGCCGAATATTTAGTAACCTCAAAAGGATTGGCAATCTCGAACTTTGAGCCATCAGTGAAGCTAATGAATGGTACATCGGGAACTCTAGCTATATAGGATTTAGTTTCTGAGCCTATTGTGAATGATTTATGTAGAAATCTTAAATTGATGTTAGCTATAGAACTAGCTACCAAACCCTGAAACAGTCCGCTTGATGATTTAGTTTTAAAAGACCCAGTGAATGAAATTACTTCATTTGTGAGTGCTGTTTCAGTCACGTTGCTGATGGTAGCTTTACCAGTGATTGTAAGTTCTGCTGCTTGAGTAGATGAAGTGTTTGATGAAATAGCCAAAGCAGAGCCTAAAGTGAAAGCACTAGTAACTAAGACTATTCCACGTTCTAATGTATTAAAATCTTTCATCGAATTGAGAATTTAAAGTTGATGAAGATTATGATATACCGTAAGCTAGCAAATAACAGACATACTCAAGTAATATAAAATTTCTGGCGTTGCTGAATTGAAATATGAAAAGAGAAAATAAACTTCCTTTTTCTTTATAACTTTGCGTCTCTGCGCCTTTGCGTGAAACCAATTCATATCTTGATTCAGCAACGCCAAATTTCTTATACTCTGGAAATGCTGATAAACATTACAGAGAAAAATTTCTCTTAGTGTATCCTAACAAAATTTTATAACTACAATAAAATCCCCTCCTGTTTACGCACTGGAGGGGATTATACTAAAAATTAAAGTTACTCTTTCAGGACTTACGCAACTAGCATAATGGTAGGGTGCGTCAGATATGGAAAATCCTTGAATCTGTACGAAATGATTGAGGCTGACGCACCCTACAGTTAGTTTGATTATGACACTTGCGTAAGTCCTATATTTGTTAACTCAGTTTAAGCGATGCTAATTCCGTAATTCAAAGACTGGATAAATTCATCAAAGGATAAATCGATGAATCCATCATTAGTACCGCTCAAAGCCTTACCATCTACTCCCCAAGGATTTCGCACGGTAACCCGTTGCTCACCACCACTTTTAACATAGACATTTGTTACTGAATAAGCGTGGGCAGTGACAATATATGTGCTGTCAGTACTACCTACTCTTGCTGCTGTGACTGCCTGACCATTTTTTAAAGCCGTTTCTAGAGTTGAAAAAGTTAATTTGCTGGCATCATAGTTAGTAGTCTGTTTTCCTGTAACATACCGAAGAGGATTAGAAAGAGTGCTTCCATTACCTATTGCATCATAACCATTCACACCCGTTCGCCACTCCATCCATTGAGCGTAAGCTTTTTCGACTAAAGCCACCCAAAGAACATTGTTATTTCTTTTAGCAGCTACACCTGTGGCGATACGACGGTCAACAGTTACGTATTGTGCTTCACCAGGATCATTAAATGTTGTTGAGTAAAAGCGTATCGTGTAGGTGTTATCACCATTGTCGGTAATCATACTATTGATGATAGAGCTAGAAGTATTCCCTGAATCATCAGACTGACGACCAAAGGTTGCACCCAAAGCTGATAAGAATGCACAATCACCTAATGAGCCTTGGTCAATATCACCAATTCTTGCTTCGTTAGCACTGCCATAAAGAGTACCATTGACTACAGTGTAGGTAAGAGTTTTATCATTAAACGTAGCTGTTGGTGCTACTGTACCTAAAAACCAACGACCAACGAAATCAGACTCAAAATTAGTAGCGCTCATACCCGCAGATGCACCATTAGCAACCTGTTTCGAGAGCCATTTCACAGAGTCTTGCATAGTAAAAGGTGTACTTGCACCCACCAATGCTCTTAGACCTGTGACTTCGTTAGCATCAATAGCCGAATTATCTTGTGCATTTCTGAAGATATCCAGCATATCCTCACGACTCAAACTACCGTCAGCTGCGAGGTTGCGCGTTAATCTAATCAGTCCCTGGTCAACAAGATTTTGGCTGTACCAGTCTTGAATAGTTGTTGTTGAAGTCGCTATTGTAAATGTCTGTCTGACTGTATTACTAGCACCGCCAGCTTTGTCGTAAGCTATGCCTTCGAGAGTATAACTACCAGCAGTTAGATTCAAGCTATTCAGAGACAAACTGTAGCTAAAAGTTGCCCTATTTGCAGTCTTCAGATCGGCATTAAAGCTAGTAACATCAGCTACATCTAACCAAGTTCCGTCTGCTCTTTGAATGCGGAAATCTACTTTGGAAAGGTCGCTAACACCGTTGCTATCCGATACCCCAGCATTAGCGACTCTGAGATTGTCTGTTGTGGAGAAGGTGGTAGCGTTAAGCTTAAAGTCTAGAGAAGTTGGGGCAACGTCTTGCCATACTTTGAGATTGTAATTGGTATTGCCACTTTGTGAATAGACTCTAATAAAATAGTTGCCAGTATTTAAAGTTGTACGAATAGATTCACTGCTTGTGGCGGTCTTGTAAGAACCTGTGACAACCTCACCACCATCAAACAAACCGTTGCTGTTAGCATCTCTGATTAACTGTACATCTGCATTCGCACTCAAGCCGTCAACAGCGATATTGACTGTACTACTAGCAGTTAGGCTAAAGCTGTAAAAATCATTGATATTTGTTGAATCTACCTTATCTGCAAAAGTCTGGGTACTACCAGAAGGGGTGATTTTTTTAGCGGTGGTTAATGAAAGCCCTGAATTCTCCAGAGTCACACCTAAGCGTACTGTATTACTAGCACCGCCAGTCTTGTCGTAAGCTATGCCCTGGAGAGTATAAGTACCAGCTGTTAGATTCAAGCTATTTAAGGACAAACTATAGCTGAAACTTGCTCTATTTGCATTATTAGAATCGGCAGTAAATGTATTTGCATCAGCTACATCCAACCAGGTTCCGTCTGCTCTTTGAATGCGAAAATCAACTCTGGAAAGGTCGCTAGCACCGTTGCTATCTGATACCCAAGCACTATTGACGCTGAGTGTGTCTGTTGTTTTAAGGGTGGTACTGTTGAGTTTAAAGTCTAGAGAGGTTGGAGCGAAGTTTTGGAAGAGTTTGAGATTGTAGTTAGTATCGCCAGTGTTTGAATAGACTCTGATGAAATAATTGCCAGCATCTAGAGTTGGACGAAGGGATTCACTGGTAGTTCCCGTCTTATTAGAAGTACTGATAACTTCACCACTATCAACTATACCATTACTATTAGTATCTCTGATTAATTGTAAGTCTGCATTAGCACTCAAACCATCAACAGCAATATTCAAACTACTACGAGCGGATAAACTGAAGCTGTAGAAATCATCCAAGTCTGTCGAATCTACCCGGTCTGTGAAGGTCTGAAGATTAGAAGATAATGTTATTTTTCTAGCAGTAGTTAATGTGTTACCCGCATTATCCGTCATAATTACCTCTAGTTATACCTGTTGGAAAAAATGTCAGCAAGAGTTGGCGTAGGGATGCAAAGCATGACATCCATACACATACTGGAACTGATATGTTGTAAAAATATTTTCGACTTGGTTTTTCTTTGCTATTCAAGAGAATTTGCTGAAACAAATCCTCTTAAATTATTGGAAATTTAAGACAGACCTTAATTAAAATTGCAAACTGTTTAATGTTGCTTTAAAGTCTTGATATTTAGCCAGAGTGCATTCACGTAATCGAGAAATTGAGTATAAATACCTAAAATAAGAAGAAATATGTATGAAGATTAGAATAATTATTTTTAAAGGGCTAAGTATTGTCTATTTATTTGGATAATTCTAAGTTGCAATAAGTTAGATACTCTAACAGTGTAAACTCTATTATGGTAGTTTTATATAGCAGGGGACAGGTGATAGGGGACTCTTGACAGGGCTGAAAGCCTTTGAAATTAACTGCCCTTCGGGCGAGGCAGAGGGCAGGAGGCTTGAGGCTTGAGGGAAAATCATGAGTATCAGGGAAGAATCCCCCAGCTTTTCATGAAAACGAGCGATCGCTATGTTTTCATAGCTGTGGGGAGTTAAGTCAAAAGATATTTAACTTTGAGGATGACTCTCGACTGATTGTAGAGCTTGCTTGGCTTCAAGTGCGATCGCTTCTACTTCGTCATTTACCAGAGTTTCCAAGATAGACCTAGCCTCTGCACCACCTAAGCGCCCCAAAGCTTGGGCAACTCGGTAACGAATCTGCCAATCGGAACTGGTAGCATAAGGAGCCAAGACAGGAACTGCTTGCACATTGCCTAACTCGCCAAGAGAACTAATGGCTGCCGTTTGCACTAATTCCACATCTGAAGAGAGTGCTTGTTTGAGTAATTCAAACGATCGCGGATCTCCTAATTCCCCCAATGCAGCAATAATACTGAATTGCACCAACCATTCTGGAGTACTGTGATAAAGCTGCTCTAAATCATCAAAAGCAGCTTGTAATTTCAACGCCCCTAAACAGTCGGCGGCGGCGGCTTGCACATCAGCCTCTGGGTCATTTAATAAACCGCGCAGTATATCCAACGATAAATCTAAATCCTGAGCGCCTAATGTATCGAACTGACTAACGGCTGAATACCTGACACGGGAATTACTATCAGTAACAGCTACTTGCACCAACTCAAAAGCGATCGCTGGTTCTAAATCACGGATTTGATTTACCGCACGTAAGCGTTCACCTAAATCTTCCGAACTGAGTGATTCTCTCACCGACTCAGGGGTAATACTCATTTAGCTTTCCTTGTGTTGACTGTTGACTGTTGACTAGCTGGCGGCCATTGCACGAATAATATCGCCACGGGTAAGGATACCAATGACTTGACCTGCATCATCTAATACTGGTAAGCGGTGGACATTGCGATCGTGCATCAATTGGGCTGCTAGTTTCACAGACTGTTCAGGGGAAATAGTAACTGGATTTTTCGTCATCACTTCGCCCACACTTTGTCCTAACGCTTTATGTAGGTCGCGTTCATATACGAGAGGATTCTGTAAATAAATGACGCTATCTAAAAACATTATGTATGCGGGTGGAGATACACCAGTTTCTTGCCACATCAAATCAGTCTCTGAGATAATACCCAACAATTTACTGTCGTTATCCACAACAGGTAGACCACTAATCCGTCGTTCTGCCAGAATCTTGATGGCTTCTTGTAGCGGCGTTTCTGGCTTGACAACAATAGGGTTGTGACTCATCACATCGGCAACAATTTTAGGCATTGGTTCGCTGATACTCTTTTTCCAAAGTCTCTGCGCTTATTGTAGAAAATTCGGGGACTCTACTGATGTTGGTTAATAGATTGTTACGGTAGGGGACAGGTGATAGGTGACAGGTGATAGGTCAATACGGTTCAGATAAGAATAATTAACCGCCGATAAACGCCGATAAACGCCGATTAGTTTAGATATTTAGTCAATGTTTCTGCCCAATTTAGCCTTAACTGAACCGTATTGGGTGATAGGTGACAGGTCACCGAAAATGATTTTTTAGATAAGCGATGAGATATTTATAGCAGTCAAAGCATAGGTTATACCGTTTCTTGATGAAGATGCACTTTATTCTGCGCTGTAGAGACGTTGCATGCAACGTCTCTACATTGTTTATTCGGCGCAACTTCATGGAGAATTGGTATTAGGACATCATACAATTTTAAAACCTTTAATTTCAAAGGCTTTCAGCCCTGTCAAGAGTCCCCTATCACCTGTCCCCTGCTATACATATCTCATCGCTTTTTTTTGAAATTGTGAGGATGAAAAAAGCGATCGCTCTTTTTTCTCTACAGCTACTCAGAACATATGAGAGAGCGATCGCATCAATTTTTGCTTAATTTAAAAGTTTAAATCCTACCTTTTGAGAGCAACAATATACTCTCGAAAAACCTCGTTTCCATTAATTCAACTTCCGAAGAAGTTTAAAGTCGCACTCGCTGTCTCGTTTTTAGGCATTCCAACTGGTTTCCATTAATTCAACTTCCGAAGAAGTTTAAAGCCATTCAATATCTGTCTGATGAGGTGTTCTTCGAGTTGTTTCCATTAATTCAACTTCCGAAGAAGTTTAAAGCTTTCTGCTGAAGGTCGTTCTCTTATTCAAGGAAGTTTCCATTAATTCAACTTCCGAAGAAGTTTAAAGCTAAAATTAAATTGATTATGACGTTGCATGGTCTTGAGTTTCCATTAATTCAATTTCCGAAGAAGTTTAAAGGGCTAGGCTGTAGAAGCTTGACCCAGAGCCGATCCTACAACAGTTTTTTGGGGGTTGTCAAATTTCTCCTAGATAAATGACATTAATTCTCAACAACTTTAATAATGACCAACCTCAAACCCATATCAGGAAGGTGATTTGGGGCATTTAACGAAAGAATCAGGGTTTCAGCGATTTTACTTTTGCCCCAAAAACCAATGTCAGCCCATGAATAAGTCATGATAGCTATATTGGAGAAACTTTATGTATCGTAATTCGCCACAATACCCTCACCGATATTCTTCACTCTCTCCACTAACTCCTGTGGCGATACTACCTTGACACCACTACCAAAACCAACAATCCAGCGCCACAAATCAAAATCCTCTAAAGTCCACTTGGGAAAGGTGGCTTGAAAACGATGGGGGAAATTGCGATCGCCTGTCCTCGTCAAGCAAAATAAAGACTTTGGTAAATTAGTCGTAGTCTTCTGCATCGGTGGTGACATCTTCATCTCGGCGAAGCGTTTCGTCCCCTCAGTAATAAAAGGATAAATCCCGTCATTAAACCACAGTTCCACAGTCACACAGACTTGCTTTCGTTTTTCTTTATCCGCACTGAGAAATTGTTTTTGGTCAGTGCTACTATTGCCTAAGTGCATCCCTGCACCAGCTTTAAATAATTTTTGTAGCTTTTGTAAAGCTTGTGCTTGTGCTTCTCGACTGCGTTGTTGGGTTTGATGTCTAGCTAAAAACAGCCTATCCAGGCGTTCAAATCGCATTAAACCAGAACCATCACCGCTTACACACTCATAACCCAAATACCAAGCCAAGTTAGAGAAAACTATTTGCAATGGATAAGCCAAGAAGAAGTCTTTGTCATCCCCTGGATAACCCACACCCGCAAACCGTTTTAACTCTAACACCCTAGCTTCCACAATTGCTGTTTCCAATTGGGACAGATTATTACTCAAGGCGCTACTATGCAGGTGTTTGGGGTCTACAATCGAACTGTTAGCGATCGCCCGCACTGGATAAATTTTAGCAGTATTTTCAATGCTGTGTGTTTGTAACAAACGCTGCTTAAAAGTTTCGTATATTGCCAAAGCCTGGGGGTCATTTAAACTGTTGGCTTGCGCTTGAATTATCTCAAACACTTTGATTAATTCCGGTTTAGACAGAATCCCAGTACCAGCAAAATAACCGTTACGCATAGGAAACTCAGGTAATATCTTATACGGTTTTAACACTTTTTCAATATCTTTACGCACTGTATCTTTTTCGCTTTCTGGGTTGTAAATTACGCCAGTTTGTGCCAAAGATTGAGTTAAAGTTTTTAAGCTACCCCCACCATTGTCAGTTAAAAAAGGGTGGTGAAGAATCAAGCGAATTGTGCCGATTAAACGCTGAAAAGTCTGTTTGTCGGAGTAGGAATGTATACCAATTAAAGATGTCAATTCACAACTAGCAAATTCTTCAGGATTTTGATTGGTAGCTGGGAAATTACTATTAATAATACCTTCTGTTTCTAGCCATGCTAAATCAGCCGCTATAGCTGCTTCCTCAGCATAAATTGTACCCCGCAGCTTTGCCATAATTGCGGTAATTTCTTCCAGGGAGTTGTCAAAATCGGGAAGATAGCCGAGAATATTTTCTAAAAGCTTTGGCTGAGTTAGGTGAAGTTCACCAATACCAGGATAATGAATAATTAAGAATATCAAATACATCAAGCGTTCAAAATCCACCAGATGACTGTAACGATGCGGTGTAATTTTTGCACGACGATTTTGGGAATTGACAATTTGACGGGGAATACCAGCGATGAGTTTGGTAATTTGCTGTTGGGAAAATTTAGGTGAGGTAACATCAACTTTATTGACTGCGGCGAACCCTTCACCAATAATCGGCGGAAAGTCTTGCAGCAGTTTATACATACTTTCAATGATAGGGGTGGGGACTTGGCGCTGGCGTTGTTGATTCCAATGTATGCAGGTTGACAATGGAGTTTGTAAGTACCAGCCAATCCATTGGGGTTGGGGTAAATCGGTTAAAGCCAGTTGGTTGTTGACTTTGATCAAAAAGTCGATGCGAAAGGGACGCTTAAAATTAGTCGCGTCGTAGATTATGCTTTTACCTAATTTAATTGCAGTACAAATACGGTCAATTGCTGTAGCCTCGATTTTCTGCCATTCACCTTGAATTTTCGCATCACCATATAATTCGGCGCGGATGTTGTCAGTGGAGATGATTTCGTAGTTTCCCAGCTTGGATAGGATTGTTGCAAAGGTAGATTTACCGCTTCCAGGCGTACCGATGAGAAAATGAGCGATCGCTTTCGAGTCGGTTTTGGCTGACTGTTGATTCTTGACTATAGCAGGCATTTAAGATGTTGTTTGAATAGTATTATTGCTGAAAAATCTTAAAGACCTAACCCCCCTACCCCCCTTCCCTACGAGGGAATGGGGGTTTTAAAGCCTCTCCCCTCCAGGGGAGAGGTTTGGAGAGGGGTCTTAAGTATATTTTGCACCTTTTCAAACATCCTCTAAGGTTATAATTTATAGTTATTATGCGTAGCCTCACATAAAATTTTCCAAAAAGTTTAGAATAACTTATTCTTTTGTGTTCTCATAAATCTTTCCCTCATAATCATCTAATGCCTTCATCAAGTCCTGATGTACCTGAAACATTAAACTAGCCTTCGGTATCGAAGTAAATATTGTTTGACCAGAAATAAAATTTAAACAATTTAAAAGTTTCTTTTTCCAGTTATCTTTCTTATTAGTCCCCCAAGCCTCAAATAATTCTGATTCTTGTAAACCTAACATCTGATGAAATAAAACATTTCTATAGTCTCTAGCTTCACCCCAAACTACATTCATAACGTGTGTTTCGTCTTGGCATTCTGGCTTAACAGTTTGGATTAATTGATAAAGGGCTTCACTGTAAAGACCTATCATACCGTCATTATTTAACTGGTTAAGCATAGATTTACGAGGTTTTTTACCTGTAGATAAATAATTGGGATATTCATTTAATATAGTCTTTTTCAGCTTGGGTGATTTAGCATTTTTATATTTACCCTGCTTTTCATATTCTATATGTTTTGGAAAGTTATATTCAGCCCATTTACAAATCAAGCTTTCCACAGCGCGGAAACTATGAAATAATGCCTCAACAGTATTACCTTGTTCCAAACGAACAACAGCTAAATAAGCAGCCTCATAACCAGTCCACCACCAATGCTGTAAACGTTCTTGTGCATTATCCCCTAGTTCTTGGGCAAAATTGTCAAAATTAGCGAAATTCCATTGGATTGCTATTTTAAGCGATCGCTGAAGCTTTTCCTCTTCTGGACTTAAATTATTGTTTTCCCAGTAAGAACTTAATAAACGTTCTACACCAGAATAATCAAAACGCTTTAACAGCATTTTTGCTTCTTGTAATTGAATACCTTTGAGATATTTAGAACTAGCAATGATATCAGTGCGTTCTTGTTCATATTCATTAGTTACCAAGAACCTGACTTGCTTACCAAATTTCGCTATACTCACAAATTGAACAGCCGAAGAAATTGCTGGAGTTCCCGCTTGATGGCTAACATATATCTTATCCTCCGGCTTAAATGTTAACTGAGATAATCGTTCTCGAACTAACCCTAAAGCCTGATCCCAATTATCTAAACCTTCATTTTTAGACTCAGGGTTTAGTTCTATAAACTGAATATTTTCTGCTTGTAATCTAGTAAAATTGATTTGAAAATACTTAGCAAGTATAGGCTGTAACTTGCAAGTATCTTGCCAGTAAGGGCATTTTTTTAATCGCTTATCCTGTGCTGTAAAAACAGACTCTTGATTGGATAATATGACAATAATCTTATCCGGTAATAATTTACCTGTTAATTTTTTAGATAAAGCATCTAAAATCGGGAAGTGTAAATCAGTATAAAACTTATCATCTAAATTTTGTCCATATACGATTCCCATCACTCGTGCTGGAACTGTAAAACTTTCTTCTTCTTCAACTTGTACAGGTTGAAAATTACGGTCATTTAATTGACTTCTAACTTGTCTATAGAGATTGTTCCAATTATCTCTAGTTTTTAACTGAACATCACTATTTCCTATTGATACAATCCAAATATTCATAATTACTCCTCACTATTAAATAAGCCGTTAAAAATAAACCGAACTCAAATCTTTAACCACATTCTTATTGACAAAATAACAGCCCCAAAAGCCTATTATTTCGTAGGGTGGGCATCGCCCACCACTTGCTTATTGAGAAGGTGCAAAATATGAAAAAAGTAAATCTTCAGTAGTAGCGTGGCAAGGCTAAAATGTGGCAATAGGTTTGGATAAATTTGAACGCAGATGAACGCAGATGAACGCAGATGAACAAGATGATAGATTTTTCGCTAATGCACAAGTTTAGGCTTGCCACGCCAGTAGGGTGTGTTACGGCTATGACAGAATTTGAGATAAAAAGACTTTGAGATGTAGCCGTAACGCACCGCCCACCAAAACCATGATATGGTGGGCAATGCCCACCCTACAATTACTACTGGCGCGACTGGACTAAAATGTGGCAATAGGTTTGGGGAAAATTGAACGCAGATGTACGCAGATGTACGCAGATGAAGAATATTTAGATTTTTAGCTAATGCACTATTTTAGTCTTGCCACGCCACTACTGGACTGTCTAGATTAAATTTGTGCATTAGCAAACTCTTGTGGGATGGGCATCTTGCCCGTCCAGTGCAGGCAAGATGCCTACACCACAAGAAAATTTTTTGCAACATTTTAGCCTAGACAAGCTACTACAATTACTTTATGATTCAACAGAAATATTTATATTTTGTTATTTGTCACCACCTGATTTTTATAGTTACCTAAGAGGAAAAAGTTTAGTAAAACTACTATTTTCTAAATGATTAATAAAAGTTTGAGCTATTGGCAAATCATCAGGTGTAAACATTGTTATTAATTCCACATATTTTGGTTCACGGCTATCATTAAATTTCGGTTTGAGGATACCCCCAGATTTAACATAAAGAGGGTACATTCGATGCCAAATTCTACTCACCTGACTCGGATTCTTAGAATTACCAATCTTTCCCGTCAACTCTGTCCTTTTAATAAAATTATCTCGGTGAAACCATTCTACCGCCTCACTATCTAACTCATTTTCCGCAACTCTTCCCCAAACTTGCACCCTGTGGGGATGCCAAACCTCTCGCCAATCTCGGACATAATTATTATTAGATGGTAAATCAAAACAACTTCTGATAGTATTGGGAATACTAGCTAAAAAATTCGCTATATTCTCAAGCTCACCTCTAGGAGCAGTTAAACAAAATTCCTCTAACAATTGGGAAAACTCCCAATGAGAACCTATCATGGCTTTATCATGGTTTTTAAAGTAATCAGGAAAAAATCTTTTATGGTGAACTCTCCGCCAAGATTTACCAAAGCCACCGAGAAGTAAAGAAAATTTCATCAAAAGATTTAAAAATTCTCTTTCCTTTTGAGTAACTTCTTTGATGGAAAAAATATCTAACCTGCCGGATTTTAACTGATAAATTGGCATCGGTTTAGCTTGTCTACCATTGGACGAGTATTTATGTTCTCCTGCTATTAATTGTTCTACATCAAAATTAATCCCCAATTTACCAACTATTGCCCCATCTTCGGTTCTACTTTCCCCAATACCACCCCATAATTGCTTCGTTAAACTTTGTGCTGTTTGTTGATTAGTTACTCCAGCTAATAACCGCAGTGTATGTCCTCGCAATGCAGCTTTAAACATATTTGGACGAAATTCTGGAGTGTCATTCAGCAATTTAGAAGTTATTCCCTCACCGCGAAGATTAACAGAAAGAATAACTCTTGGATCTACAATTTCTTTTACCCTACCATAACCTGCGCTGACTCTTGAACCAATACCTTCAGATAAAGCAGCTTCCCAAATTTGTTTGATTTTACCCCACTGCGTTGCATTTAACTTTTTACTACTAGAAATACCAAACTTGAATTTGGTTTTGTAAAGCGATATCTGCACATTCGCACTGGTTTTAACATTACTCATCACTTGGCGTGGTTCTTGGGAATGAATAACATCTACTAGACGCTTTTCGTCTCCCCAAGACATATCTACAGGATAGCCACCATGAAAGCGTAAAATTCCTGGTTTAGTCTTTTTTTGCCCATCTTCTATAACTTCTCCGCCACAATATTCCAGCACTTCCTCTGGTGTACATATCTGGCGACAAGCTCGCAAGAATGCACCTTTCATGCTAGAACCAGGATAATAAGGTAAGCCTTTAGCACCAATTACGGGAATAATTATGCTTTCATCTTGTCCAGAGTTGGTGACTAAACGCCAACTCAGCGTATATTCCCAAGGTTCTTTACAGCAAAATTGTGGCATTTTCACTGTAGGCTGAGATGGTCTGCGCTTCCATATTGGCACATTTTCTTCTACGGTATCTGGTACTGGTGGACAGCCTTTCAACCATTCTCTCACCCACTCAGTCGCGGGTTTTGCGTCTCCCGCATACTGAATTTTTCCCCTCTCTGGTAATTGTGCTTGATACATTAGGGGAACTAACTCATGTTCACTCATCGTCATCTCCTGAATTATTGCCAATATTGGCGGTAGGTTTGTATCTCTGCGTCCACCACACCATACAGTCACATAACTGGGTCAAAATAGCTAATGTTACTTTGCGGTGTGCGATGGAGAAAATTTGCGAGTCCCAAAGTGCATTCGCCATAGTTTCCACATCATCGTGGTTGGGAATTGTCATGTCAGCTTCAGCCATGATGTGTACAAGCTTAGTCCAAGTATCTGCCCAATATTGGGCTTTTCTACCCTCCAGGCGCAGTTGTTCCCCCCAAAAACGTTCTAAGCCATAGGCGACGGTAGCACGCATTTTATGGACTTGGTTAATTGTTTCTCTATCATCATTTCGGTATTGAAAAACCAAATCATGAGCATATTTATCTAGTCCAAATGCTGCAAATGCCATAGGGTTTACACCTTAGTTAATTGTGAATTATTTAATATGAAAAATTTGATTTCGCAATGACCAAAACCAACAGATTCTAACCCACCTAAATAAATATCATTGACCTTTTCAGCATTGGGAAAGGGTTGCCATTTTTCCCCTGCTTCATCTGGTTTGAGGGCTACAGGAAATACTAAAATGGTTTCTTCTGGTAAAGCTTCTACATTAAAAAATGCTTTATCAGCTACTCGTTTTTGGTCTTTTTCTAAGGCGACTCGACTTTGGCGGTATAATGCCATATCGTGAATCATACCGATTTCATCGTCGCCTATGACCACTGCTGGCAATTCTTGACCATCAGGAAACCAAGGTGAAAGATTTTGATGGTTTTCTATAGTCAAAAATCCAAAGTTGAAAAATAACTTATTGCCAGGTAATGGCACTAGGTTACTGGAACGAGTATATTTAGATGGGATAGGTTCTTTACTTTGAGTAATACGTTTATATCGCTTGAGTAAACGGGGACAACTTACCCAAACAATTGGTTGTCCGGGACAAAAAACTGGTAGCCAAACAATTGAGGCGTATTCAAATTTTACTAGAGACTCGCTGGTGCGTTCTGAATCTGAAGAATTAGCATCATTCCCATACCATTTATTAACTTTAACTTCTGCTAATGTTCTGGCTTCTGCTTCTTCTTTTTTTTCTGACTGCTTATATTTTTGATACTCATCTTGGCGCATTTCTGAACGCAACCGACCGCGAATTGAACTCCCAGGAATTATCCCTGTCTTAGTAAATTGGTCACGAAAAATTAAATTGAGATTTCCTCGTTCTTCTCCGGCTGTTGCTCCTACATGAACTGGTGCTAGAGTATTGATAATGCCATAACCTTTTTGATACATTAATCGACTCCTTCAATGGTAATTGGTAAACACAGTCCGCATCCTACTTTTTTTAGACCAAATCCTTCTTTGGGAAACCATTCATCAGGAAAACCTGCTTCTTCTTTGTTTCCCCACCAAGTTTTATTTAAAGGTTCATCTAATATATAGACAGTCCCAGGCGGAACCGCGTAACGTCCTCTACCTAAGCGTCCGCGTCCTTTGCGATCGCCTACACGATAACGATAGGGTGACGGTCTATCTGTGAGAATATGTGTAGGTTTGGGGAAGTCTGGATGTTGGGGATAGCGGTAAGAATAATGAGTGGAACCCCAAATTCCGGGTGTAATTAAAGCAAAACTGCGGTGAATTTTTTGTTGCAAAAGTTTGATGATCGGACTGTCATCAAGTAGTGGTATACTGGTAATTTCCACTAGATGGTTTTCGCCACCAAAGCAGTACCAACCATCAGGTAAGGCATAAGTTGAAAGATAAACTAAGCAGGTATCTTTTGGTTCTCCATTTCTGAGATGAAAACCCATTTGTACGGTGTTTTCTAAAAATAATCCATTTTCATCTTCAACATTACGCTGATTATCTTTAAGTCGGGGATGAAGCATGGGAACATATTCCCAAGGATTTTTTGCTGCATCAAAGTTTCTCCGAATTACATCAGCCGTATCTTCCCAAGAATTGACTGTTTGCCAACGACAATCAGGTTCTAAATCTTTTGTCTGTTCTGGACGATACCATTTACTTTCTTGAATAGTCCATTCGGCTACTTGTTTCTCATCTTGATTGATGATTTTTGTCCAAGGAATGGGTATATAGAAATATTCGGGGTTATCAATTTCTGCCCAAAAAGGCCCAGCGAGATAAAGATTATCTCTTAATTCTTCATGTTCTTGGAATTTGTTAATTTTATTGGCACTGAAAAATAAGCCTGATAAAGTGGTGGCATCAGGAGGAAATTTTGCACCAGAGATTCCTACTAAGTTTTCTGGTGAAAGAAATGCCCCTGCACTACCATACATTAAACCAAGGGGATTGATGATAATTAAATGTCTGTACATAATTGCCAACCTACATTGATGAGGTCGTTAATCCATTGAATGATTTGTTTGGGTGAATCTTTGCCGACTATGTGTTTGGCATCATTGCTGAGTTTTTGTTGATCATTAAAGTAAATATTAAATAAGGCTAAGGCTAATCTGTCATCAATGCTGTCTTCATCTATATTTAAATCGATTGCATGACGTGCTTTGAGTTGGGCTAAGTCACTATAAATATGCGTCCAATTTGGTTGATATTTTTTATCTCTACCAGAACATTCCCATTTTTCGTAGGTGTTACCATTGCGGTCTTGATATTTTTTCAAAATATGTAAATAATCCCAAGGACAAGTCCACTGAATGTATTGACCACTGTTAAATACAATTCGGATTGTTAGCCGATTTCTACCTAAGCTTTTTGAGCGTTTTTCTGCTTGTCTGCAATGTTGCAATACATCCCGTTGGGGAACGCTTCCCGCAACCCAGACAAAGCCAAGACTGAGAGTTATTGAATGTCCATGTTGTTTCCATCTGTCAGATAAAGTCATCAACCACTCATAGGCGGTAAATGCTGGGATAGGATTTTTGGCGCGATCGCTGTAAATTATTCCTAGAAAATCGTCACCGCCTGCATAAATTATTCGTCCATAAGAAAATGCCTCAATAAAGTTTTGTCCCCAATTTCGCATATCATGGCTAAATTGGCGGATTCCTTTATCACCTTGAGTTTCTGCGATGTCTTGCAAATATTTACCAACTCGATCGCCATCCCCCATAAACCAACCTGTCCACTGTCCTGATGTATCTTTGGTTGGTTTGCGCTGAATATCTCGAAATCCTTCATCAAGGCTTGTCATCCCAAAACGTTGGGCAATTTTTGGCCATGTCACCAAGCGTTTGGTTAATTCTGGTATGCTGAGTTTTTCATTGGGGGCAATAAATTTACCTTCAACTTCTGATGTAGTGGTGCTTTCTGTTGTGGTTGCTAGTAGGGTATAAAAGTTTTCAATCTGTTTTTTTTCTTGATTGTAGTCAATATCTTTGGGATTACGCCTTTGTCCGCCAAGCCCTGGAAATACTATTGCATCTGTTCCACTAAGGCTGGAACTTTCTCCAATCCAGTTTACGGCTATCCAATTGCGTTCGAGTTTGCTGGTTTCTAATTCTTTCATTACTTCTGTGGGAGAATTCCCTTGCGCCCAAAATATCTCCCAGCTATGATTTGCCCATTTTTTCCACTCTCGTTGCCATTCTTCGTAGGGGCCAAGCTGTCTTAAGTTGTCCTCTACCCATTCCCGACAATATTTCAAGACTTCTTTCCATGCGGATAGGAGGGTTTCTTCACTGAGTTGTTGGGGGAAGTCGCCTTTAATAAGGATACGGTTAGGCATCCCTTGTTCCAGGTTTGGTAGTCCAGGGGAAATAACTTCCGCGCCTGGATAAGCATTGGCTGCGTCTACTATCTTTTTACTCAAGTAGGAAAGTATCTCAGATGCACCATACAAGTCTCTGAGTTTACGCGATTTTTCAATAAATCCCTGTACGGGTGCGAAGGTAATGGCGGTATATATTGCTTTATCTTCCATGCTTTTGGTTTGGCTAATACTCAATGTACTAGACTGGAACGATTGTATAATTAATTGCTAAGGATGTATGCTGTAAAAATACTGTTTTATTTATTCCCTGTAATTGCTCTGGTTGACTGTGTTAAATGTAATGGTTGCATATGTGCCAAAATTTTCCCTCTGTTTTCATGCGAATGACGAGGGACTGCTGATTTTGCAATGTAGTCAACCAAAATCAGCACTAAGTCCCCTGGCGCATCCGTAGGTCTGGTAAGCTGTGATCAGCAAGTCACTATCTCGAACTTTAGCCACCCGCTTGCGTCAACCACTAGCTGTTTTTTTGAAGCAACCAAAATTTGAGGCTGTAACCTTTACCACGACTGCTTTTGAGCGATTTCACCTAAAAGTGAGGTTGGCGCAAAGCTTGTAATGCTTACTCTGTAAGCTTTTGGGGAATATTTACTCAACCACGAACTTGACAAGCAATGTCCCAAACGGTAGTTTTAAGAGAGGTTGACGCAAGTGGGTCTTTTAAGTCTTATTTTGTAAGGCTTTCAGATACCAGCAGTCTCTAATAACAATTAGGAGACGAATTAATGGAAACAACTAAAGTGCCGATTAACCCCTGCCCTGAAGCGTCTCTAATAACAATTAGGAGACGAATTAATGGAAACATTAAGAGCGTTGACCCTTGCCAAAGGAATACTGTCTCTAATAACAATTAGGAGACGAATTAATGGAAACTCCACAAACACCGGATGATTTTCAGATTACGGAAGGTCTCTAATAACAATTAGGAGACGAATTAATGGAAACTTAAGGCTAATTCCTTACGGTGCTTGAATAAATGTCGTCTCTAATAACAATTAGGAGACGAATTAATGGAAACGCCATTAAAATGATGACTTGTACCATTTGGAAAGTCTCTAATAACAATTAGGAGACGAATTAATGGAAACTTTCTAAGAATCCTTGTCCACCGTCTTTCTTAGAAGTCTCTAATAACAATTAGGAGACGAATTAATGGAAACTCTAAATTCTTGAGATTTATTTTTAAAGGGCAATCCGTCTCTAATAACAATTAGGAGACGAATTAATGGAAACGGCGCGGTAACACCTGGAACTGGAACTTTCACAACGTCTCTAATAACAATTAGGAGACGAATTAATGGAAACACAGAATAAGAATTAATCAGGTCGCCCAAGTCAAGTCTCTAATAACAATTAGGAGACGAATTAATGGAAACACGATATCGCAGAACTGCGCCATTAAGCCATGACGTAGTCTCTAATAACAATTAGGAGACGAATTAATGGAAACCAACCCCTACTTTCAATATTACGCCTAGAGCCAGGTCTCTAATAACAATTAGGAGACGAATTAATGGAAACCCTTTTGATAAAATGCCAATACCAATTGATTCAGGTCTCTAATAACAATTAGGAGACGAATTAATGGAAACACGCAAGGTTTCTTGCCCTTGCCGTGTATCTGGTCAAGTCTCTAATAACAATTAGGAGACGAATTAATGGAAACAAACCAATGCCCAGCGCTAGGCATAAGCGTCAATGTCTCTAATAACAATTAGGAGACGAATTAATGGAAACTTAATGGGCTGATTACAGAGCAGCAAGTAACTGTCTCTAATAACAATTAGGAGACGAATTAATGGAAACGCGCATATTCTAAGACTTGATACTTGTTATACTGTCTCTAATAACAATTAGGAGACGAATTAATGGAAACCTTATACTTGGCGATCGCATCTACTTTAGCTATGGGTCTCTAATAACAATTAGGAGACGAATTAATGGAAACGGTATCGTACCACTGCGAAGATGAGTAATAGAAATGTCTCTAATAACAATTAGGAGACGAATTAATGGAAACTGCAAGTCTGAACAGAATCACAGACTTCTCTAAAGGTCTCTAATAACAATTAGGAGACGAATTAATGGAAACCAAGTACCTCCTTCGCAACAACAGGAATTTTAGTCTCTAATAACAATTAGGAGACGAATTAATGGAAACTTTCTTTTTCCTAGCAGTCGCGCATTCAGTATATGTCTCTAATAACAATTAGGAGACGAATTAATGGAAACTGGTATGGAATTGAGGGGCGAGGCGGGGTCGAGTCTCTAATAACAATTAGGAGACGAATTAATGGAAACTTGAGAAGAAGGATCAAGTATGGATTCGTAAACGTCTCTAATAACAATTAGGAGACGAATTAATGGAAACTTGAATAATCCCCGCATTAGCAGAAATATCTAAAGTCTCTAATAACAATTAGGAGACGAATTAATGGAAACAATACCCCAAGCAGTCAAGTCAGGGATTTCAGTCTCTAATAACAATTAGGAGACGAATTAATGGAAACTTCAAAATATCTCAATAATCAATTATATTGATTACGTCTCTAATAACAATTAGGAGACGAATTAATGGAAACTCGTTTATCGAATTAATGGGCAAGACTCATCAAGGGTCTCTAATAACAATTAGGAGACGAATTAATGGAAACCACTCATGATCATCATTAATCCAGGGGGGATTGAGTCTCTAATAACAATTAGGAGACGAATTAATGGAAACTCCTAATGCTAAATTAGCTTGATAAACTCCATTAGGTCTCTAATAACAATTAGGAGACGAATTAATGGAAACGGTGACGCGGGTGGAGGCGATCGCAACTCAGATGGGTCTCTAATAACAATTAGGAGACGAATTAATGGAAACGCCAATATATACAAGCAGTGTTTAAATTCGTCGGTCTCTAATAACAATTAGGAGACGAATTAATGGAAACGAGACACCTGGGATACTAATGGTGGGAATACCTATGTCTCTAATAACAATTAGGAGACGAATTAATGGAAACACTGACTGGTACACCAATTAAAAACGGTAGACCAGTCTCTAATAACAATTAGGAGACGAATTAATGGAAACCACAAAAATAAACCTAAAATTGTAGGCACACCAAAGTCTCTAATAACAATTAGGAGACGAATTAATGGAAACTCAGCTTCCTTAACTAGCATCTGCCAGACTTCATCACGTCTCTAATAACAATAAGGTCTGTTAACTGACATCTTGCATCTTCTCAATAAGCTAGTGCCTCCCTGCACTGCCCACCCTACGAAATCATAAGTTTTCCTTACGTTCCTCACTGCGCGGAGGAGAAGTGTCGGCGATGCACTCCCCACCCTACGAAATAATAAGTTTTCCAGCCTGTTATTTTGTCAATAAGAGAATGGTGCAAGGTACAGCACATTTCATCTGAGTGAGGTACACAAGGGCGGGCAAGATGCCCACCCCACAAGAATTTTATAATTTATATCTGTACCTCATTTAGCTGCAACTTGCTGTATAAGTTATCTCCCCCCACTTCCCACTACTCTCAACGCGGCGATAATCTCACTATTTGCTTCTGGAAATGTAAACTGGTCTAGTTCATCTAAATTTACCCAGCGAACTTCGGCACATTCTAGAGGTTGAGGAATACCTTGAAGCCAGCGACAATGATGTACTGTCAAGGTGACGCGCAGGTGGGTATAGGTGTGGTCGATAGTGATGAGACGTTCACCCACTTCAATTAATATCCCTAGTTCTTCCTCAATTTCTCTTTGAATACACTCTTCTACGGTTTCCCCTGGTTCAATTTTACCGCCCGGAAATTCCCACAAGCCGCCCATCACACCCTCTGGACGACGACGGTCAATTAATATTTGCTGCTGGTCGTTCCAAATTACAGCAACGCCGATAATTTTGTGTGGTGGAGTGGTAATTGTGTTCATGGTGTTTTGCGATCGGGAGAGGGGAAGGGGGAAGGGGAAAAGGGAAAGGGGGAAGGGGAAAGGGGGAAAGGGGAAAGGGGAAAGGGAAGAATTTATTGCTTTTGCCCTTCCTATGGACTAATGACTAATGACCAATAGCAAAACTCGGCAGACCTGCTAAATATCTACCGAGTTTTTGCTTTTAAAAATATAACTTAATTGTTTACATATTTTGTATGTAGTAAGGACTTTAGTCCTCTAGATATCAGCACTAAAGTGCTTACTACATACTATTCAGCTTCGTTTTGGTTACTGTCGCTTCCTTGTAAGACTGTTTCAAAGTTCATTCTCTGTTCGGCGTTACGCAAGAAGTAGCCGCTAATCATGGCTGAAGCCAGCAAGCGTCCCAGGTTTTCCCGGCTGGTGGTGATGGTAACACCAAAATGTTCTGGAGGTAAGTTACCCAATAATCCAATGATATTGCGTTCCATTACCTGAAAAACTTCTGGTGATGTGGGTTTAGAAAGTTGGGTAACTGTCTCTGGACTTAATGATTTAACATACTGCCACAGCAAATTACTTGTTTCTGAATCGCTATTAAAAAATTCTGACACTCGGTTAGATTGGTTACTCACTTTTTCCTCCTGCAATAACACTGCTGGCTGTGATGATAGTGACTTTAAATATATGACTGTGTATTTGTCTATTATTGAACTTGTTACACCATTTGGTGTTCCTGTCAATTAATGTAACAAACTTATTCACATATCAAAGTGGGTGTAACCGAACCATCATCAGGGGATTTTCTCACCTTTTGGTCATTTGTCGTTGGTTATTAGCCACTGACAATTGACTAACTTGCCAAGTATTCGTCCATATTAGCTTTAGACTTGCGTAGTTTGGTGAGGGCTTCTCGTTCGATTTGTCTAACTCGTTCACGGCTGATGTTGAGTATTTCGCCAATTCTTGCTAGAGTCAAAGCTTGTCCATCGACTAAGCCAAAGCGCAGTGTGATTACTTCTTTCTGTTGGGGTGTTAATTGCTCCATCAGGACTTCTAGGTCGTTGGATAGGGAAGATTGCATGACAAATTCTTCGGGGGAAGCGCCTGGATCTTCGAGCATTTCGCCTAGTTCGGTGTCGTAATTGTCTCCTAAGCGTAAGTCAAGAGATAAGGGGAGACGGGCTTTTTCTAAGTATTCTCTGACTTGTTTGGGTGTGAGTTCTAATTCTTGCGCTAATTCACCAGCTGTAGGCGCACGCCCCAATCTTTGGGATAGTTGACGCTGGGCTTTTTTGATTTTATTTAGTTTTTCGGTAATATGAATGGGTAGGCGGATGGTACGTGCTTTTTCGGCGATCGCACGAGTGATGGCTTGCCGAATCCACCAATAGGCATAGGTGGAAAATCTATACCCTTTGGTAGGGTCAAATTTCTCTACGCCCCGTTGCATCCCAATACTGCCTTCTTGGATGAGATCCAATAAATCAACGTTACGTTTAATATATTTTTTGGCAACGGAAACTACAAGCCGCAAGTTGGCTTCTACCATTTTACGTTTAGCAATTTCACCTTCGGCGATCGCTTCATTCAATTCTGCTGAATCTATATTCGCCGCTTTTGCCCACTCTTCTAAGCTTGGTTCGCGCCCCAATTGGGTTGCCAAACCCTCGCGTACTTCCTGCAATGTCGTTGAACGCTGTACCTGTTTCCCATATCGAATCTCTTCTTCATGGGTTAAAAGTGGTACACGTCCGATCTCACGCAGGTATGTCCGCACGAGGTCTGTGGCTGTTGGAGCGGTCTTCATGGCGCTACTCTTTGGTGATGATGGTTCTGTTGGTAGGGTCATTAACTGATAGATGCTCTTTGCCTTCAATACCCAATTAGTTGGGATGTTTCATGATTTAGGAGTTATACACCCGATAATCTCGGCTGTTATAGGAGTTTAAATAGGCCTTTATTTGCTAGACCTTACAGCGATTCCCTATTCTGCACAACTATCCTTAGTTAGATAAAAGGTGCTTAACTTAACATTTTTGGTTTACTTGTTACATTAATAATTGTAACATTTATGAGAAGAAATAATTTAATTTATGTTCAAAAATTTCCATATAGTGTTCATCAGCAATCTTTGATACAAAAAAGTCAATATTTAACTATTATTTTTATCCTTCACCTAGCAAGTCTTTGACAATAAGACTTGTTTATGAGAAAACTTTGGCAATAACTATTGCCACTAAGAACGCTCTATAAGGTTTTTCTAAAATTGGTAGAATGCTCTGAGTTTGGATATGAGGCTGATCTAGCTGACAGTAAAAACGGTTGTGCTGGTAATATTACTCACCAAAGGGATATTTGATGAGCTTTCCCGCAGAAAATCACTATTTCCTTATACTTGTTAAAATATCTCAATAAAAACAATATTTATTTTTCCATAATAATTACTTAATTTTTTTTGTAAATACTGCTTAATGTAGATTTCAGGAAATGGGAGTGGGGAGTGGGGGGAGATGGAGGAGTCTGACAGGTGCAGGTTTTTTATTGGTGTTCCAAAAACCTTGGTTTGGGGTGTAAGGGTGTAAGGGTGTAGGGGTGTAGGGGTGGATGAAACAATGATTTTCTCGTTAGTTTTAGAGTCCTTACTCACTGCTAGATTAAAAACCTACACTTGTGAGGATGGGGGAGTGGGGGAGCAGGGGAGAAAATATTTATTTCTCAATCCCCAGTTCTCAGTCCCCAATCCCCAGTCCCCAGTCCCTAGCCTCTAGAAGTGCGGACAATACTCTTGGATGATTTTTACGTCCAAAGTAGTATTTTGCAGGGAACGAATGGCGGCGACGGTGGCTTTAGCGCCGGCGATAGTGGTAATAATGGGGATTTTGTAGGCTAAACCTGTGCGGCGGATTAACCTTGCGTCGGTTTGTGCTTCTTCTCCCGATGGGGTGTTAATAATTAGTTGGATTTTTTGGTTTTTGATGGCATCAATAACGTGGGGACGGCCTTCATGCAGTTTCAGGACTAATTCTACTTCCAAGCCATTTTCCAAGAGGACGCGACTTGTACCAAAGGTAGCCATGACTTTAAAGCCTAAGTCGATAAACTCTCTGACTACGGGGATGGCTGCGGCTTTATCGCGATCGCTCATAGAAACAAAGACGGTTCCTGTTAAGGGTATACGTTCTCCTGCACCTAATTCTGCCTTGGCGAAGGCGCGACCAAAGTCGCTGTCAATTCCCATCACTTCGCCAGTAGAACGCATTTCTGGCCCTAGTATTGTATCAGTCCCTGGGAATTTATTAAAGGGTAATACTGCTTCTTTGACGGCGATGTGATTGGGGATGACTTCTTGGGTGAAGTTCAACTCTTCCAGTGTTTTACCGGACATGATTAAAGATGCCAATTTCGCCAAAGGTACGCCTGTTGCTTTGGAGACAAAGGGTACTGTGCGGGAGGCGCGGGGGTTGGCTTCTAAAATGTAAACTTGGGGTGAATATGTACCAGCACCAACAACAGCAAACTGTATATTCATCAACCCAACTACAGACAGCGCCTGTGCTAGTTGTACTGTCCAGTTGCGGATTTGATTGAGGACGGCTGGTGGCAGGGAAATCGAGGGTAGTGAACAAGCGGAGTCTCCTGAGTGAATACCCGCTTGTTCGATGTGTTCCATGATGCCACCAATGACGACTTTTCCTCTGTGGTCGGCGATCGCATCTACATCGACTTCGATGGCATTTTCTAGGAACTTGTCGATTAAAATTGGGTGTTCTGGTTCCACCTGCACTGCAAAGTTCATGTAACGTTCTAACTCTGCATCGGAGTAGACGATTTCCATCGCCCTTCCTCCCAACACGTAACTCGGACGCACTACCACAGGGTAGCCGATACGTTTAGCAACAATCAATGCGTCTTCGTAACTCCGCGCAATTCCGTTTGGTGGTTGAGAAATATTCAACTGTTTCAGGATTTTCTCAAACCGTTCCCTGTCTTCGGCGATGTCGATGGAGTCGGGAGAGGTTCCCCAAATTTTGGTAATTGGTAATTGGTCATCGGTAATTGGCTGTTCATCCCCATTACCTATTACCAATGACCCATTACCTACCTGATTGAGATACTGTTGCAAAGGCAAGGCTAACTTCAACGGTGTTTGTCCACCAAACTGGACTATGATTCCTACAGGGTTCTCAGCTTCGATGATGTTGAGAACATCTTCTTTGGTTAAGGGTTCAAAGTAGAGGCGATCGCTGGTATCATAGTCGGTAGAAACTGTCTCTGGGTTGGAGTTGACCATGATTGTTTCATAGCCTGCGCCTTTGAGTGCATAGGCGGCGTGACAACAACAGTAGTCAAACTCGATACCCTGTCCGATGCGGTTGGGGCCTCCTCCCAAAATCATCACCTTGGGTTTGGTGGTGGGGGTGACTTCGCTTTCTTCTTCGTAGGTGGAGTAGTAATAAGGTGTAAAGGCTTCAAATTCAGCCGCGCAGGTATCGACGGTTTTGTAAGCAGGGATCACCCCTAACTGTTTGCGATAAGTACGGACTTCATCCTCGGTGGTTTTGGTAGCGTAGGCAATTTGGCGATCGCTAAATCCATCGCGCTTAATAGCATACATTTGCTCTTTTGTAAATTGTGGCAATGGTGTCCGCTTGAGGAACTTTTCCACCTCCAACAATTGCTGCATTTTATCTAGGAACCAAGGGTCAATCCCGGTGAGTTCGTAGATTTCCTCCGCACTCATACCTAATTGCAAAGCATGACGTAAAGCGAAAATCCGCTCTGGGTTGGGTGTCCGCAGTTGGGCGCGAATTTGTTCACCGCTAGGTAATTTTTCGGCTTTGTCACAACCCCAACCAGCGCGTCCAGTTTCCAGAGAACGTAATGCTTTTTGGAAGGATTCGTTAAAAGTCCGCCCAATAGCCATTGCTTCCCCGACTGATTTCATTTGCGTGGTCAGCACTGGTTCGGAACCGGGGAATTTCTCAAAGGCGAAGCGGGGAACTTTAGTAACTACGTAGTCAATTGTCGGTTCAAAGGAGGCGGGGGTTTTCTTGGTGATGTCGTTGCTAATTTCATCCAAGCTGTAACCTACAGCTAACTTAGCCGCCATTTTTGCAATTGGGAAACCCGTGGCTTTGGAAGCCAAAGCGGAACTGCGAGAAACGCGGGGGTTCATTTCAATGACGACCACATCCCCATTCACAGGGTTGACCGCAAACTGGATATTAGAACCACCAGTTTCTACGCCAATCTCACGGATAATTTTAATCGCCATATCCCGCAGGCGTTGGTATTCTTTATCGGTGAGGGTTTGGGCGGGGGCGACGGTAATTGAGTCGCCGGTGTGGATACCCATCGGGTCGAGGTTTTCGATAGAACAGATAATGACAACGTTATCTGCTAGGTCGCGCATCACTTCCAACTCGTATTCCTTCCAACCCAGGAGGGACTGGTCGATGAGAATTTGGGAAACGGGACTTGCATCTATCCCGACTTGCGCCATTTCTTCAAATTCTTCTTGGTTGTAAGCAATACCGCCACCTGTCCCACCCATTGTAAAGGCTGGGCGAATAATTAAAGGATACGTCCCTATGCGTTGGGCGATCGCTTTGGCTTCTTCTAAGGATGAGGCTGTACCACTGGGACAAACTTTCACCCCAATTTTATCCATCGCTTCGTTAAACAGTTTCCGGTCTTCGGCTTTTTCGATCGCTGGTAACTTCGCGCCGATTAATTCTACGTTATATTTATCTAAAACGCCATTCTTTGCCAAAGCCACAGCGATATTTAAGGCTGTTTGTCCGCCCATTGTCGGTAGTAAAGCATCTGGGCGTTCTTTGGCGATGACTTTTTCTACTAATTCTGGTGTTAATGGTTCGATGTAAGTGCGATCGGCTGTTTCCGGGTCGGTCATAATTGTCGCCGGATTAGAATTCACTAGCACTACTTCGTAACCTTCTTCACGCAGTGCTTTACAGGCTTGAGTTCCTGAGTAATCAAATTCACAGGCTTGTCCGATCACGATTGGGCCAGATCCCAATAATAGTATCTTCTGGAGGTCTTGACGGCGGGGCATAGTTGTTGGGTTGGAGTACGAGAATACAAATCCTGAATATTTTAAGGGTGTTTATCCCTCTTGAGCTTGTTTTTTATCCAGTTTTCTAGGTTTGATAACAGCGACTGGCTAGTACAACAACGCAAAAGGCAAAACAATCATATCTCTATATAGTGCGCTGGTTGCTGATTTCACAGTGTTTGTGAGATTGTTACTGCCATTGCACTGAGTCATAGATTCAACCTTTGGTAGTATTTCAATACTAACCTTTCGGCTGAGTCATAAATTTAGTATTTGCAGTAATTGATGAATGTTTCCTATTTTTTTGTTGAAAGCAGTTATCTTTATGTTTGCTCAAAATCTTTGATTATGGCGATCGCATCTTTAGATCATCTCAACAACGCCATTGTTACGCATTCACTACGTCAATCAAATTTATTATTTATAAATCTATAATAATTATGTAAACCAATATAAATATTTTGCAAAACTCTTCTAAATTACATTACAAATGTCAATAAATTAAATCAGTAGTTCTACGGCTCAAATATGTCAATTGATTTGGATGAAATTAACCGCCGATAAACGCCGATAATCAAGATTTTAGATTTTAGCTTTGCTACTCTAGTAGGGTGGGCAGTTCCACGCCAAAGATATGATATTCAGACTAAAAAGAATAAAGAATGGCAAACAGTATTTATACTTACTGCCATTCTTTATTTTTATTTAAGATTTAGTCCTGTTAAGAGTACTTCTTATTGATATAGCAGTCGAAGCATAGGTTAGGACATCATACAATTTTAAAACCTTTAATTTCAAAGGCTTTCATCCCTGACAAGAGTCACCTATCACCTGTCCCCTGCTATATATTAAGAAGTTAATTCTGAGCAGGTTGAACAAATCCCAAGGTTAAACTATCTTTAGCCAAGAAGTGAGCTAAATGGTAAGCTCTTTCTTCAGTTTTTAAGAGAATCTTTTCGTAGAGATAGCGTGTACCACGATCTCCCAAGCTTTCAGCCTGAGCGGCTTGACGACGAATAACGTTGATAATAGCCTGTTCTGCTGCTAGGTCATTTTCTACCATTTTACGGGAAGAATAGACACCATCAGATTCTTGTTCAAAACAGGTTAATTCCGCCAACTTGCTGAAAGTTGCAGCAGGTACGCCACCCAAACCATTCAAGCGTTCACCAATTTCATGAACGTGGTCTTGAACTTCATCGTAGCTGGAGTTAAAAAATTCATGCAGTGAGTAAAATTCTGCACCTTCAACCACAAAATGGTGTTTTTGGTACTGTAAATAAAGTGCCTGAAAACTAGCTAGCAGAACATTGAGTCCTTCTGTGACCGGAGCAGTTACACTCCGATCCAATAATACCGGATTGTCGTAGACTTGACCAAAATTTTGTAACAAAGTTTGTGTATCAGCCATTGTTCTCCTCGCTTTTAAGCAATTATGGTTGTTAATTGCTTAGTTCCTACATATTAACACTTGAAAAAGTGTAACAAGCCTAGTAAATATCACAAAATTCTGAATTTTTTGTTTCCAAAATGCCAATCTTTCGCCTTTAGCAAGGTGAATTTCTATTCAATAATTAATGTTTAGTCGCAACTCTTATTGAAATAATTTCTAAACATCACCAAGCTTAACTAAAACCGCTCTGCTTACTAGTAGGAAGACAGTGTGATTAATTAAGGAGTGACCGGAAACTACAAGTAAAACAGAAAAATTGTCATCTTCTAGACATTCCACTCTACTGTAGTAAAGTGGTCTTTTCAGGAAAGATTATCAAAAAGTTGACAGTTGACAGTTGTCAGCTTAATTTTACTGTCCACTCCCCACTCACCACTCAGCACTCAACACGGTTTAAACGCCCTGCTACCGCGCTTCAGCACTACTCAGCAGTTTTTCAATCATCCGGTTGGCTTGGGAGGCGTAACCACCGCCAAATAAATTGAAGTGATTCAGGATGTGATAGAGGTTATAGAGTGTTTTTCGCTTTTCATAACCAGCATCTAAAGGAAAAACTTGATTGTAACCCTGGTAAAAAGCGGCGGGGAAACCACCAAAAAGTTCTGTCATGGCGATATCAACTTCGCGATCGCCAAAATAAGTAGCAGGATCAAATATCACTGGTTCCCCCGCTACTGTACACCCAGCATTCCCTCCCCACAAATCCCCATGTACTAAGGAAGGCTGTACTTGATGATCTGCTAAAATTTCTGGAAGCGCGGCTAGTAACTCATCTTGTTGAGGAAAACTACCACCGCGTCGCCTTGCTAACTGAAATTGATAACCAAGGCGATGTTTAGCGTAGAATTGTATCCAATCTGCTGTCCAAGTATTGATTTGCGGTGTGGAACCGATGGTGTTATTCATATCCCAACCGTAACCCTGTGCGCTGGTGGCTTTGTGCATCATCGCCAACCTCCGCCCCATCTCTTCCCAGGATGCGCTGTTACCGCTTCCCATTTCTAACCATTCCAAGACGATATAACCAGAGTTACCAGCGACACCCCAACAAATCGGTTTCGGTACACGGATAGTATTTGTTGCCAGCATTTGCTCTAACCCCAGTGTCTCCGCCTCAAACATGGCAACTTGGCTGGCTTGGTTAAGTTTGACAAAATACGTCAATGTACCATCAGATACAGCATAACCTTGATTAATACACCCACCACTCAGCGATCGCTTCTGCTGAGTCTGGAATTTTTCGCTAATTATACGGCTAATATGAGCATCTATTTCTGTCCACATGATTAATTAGGGTATTCAGTTATCAGTTATCAGTTATCAGTTATCAGTTTATATTTACTGTTTACTAATAACTGACATACCGACTCAGCACTCTTAACTTGGTTTCAGGACAACCACCCCATAAGCCTCTGGACAAAGGTACTGATTGGCTGCTAGGAGTAAATCAGTAGCTTCCAGGGCTTGGATGTGGGCTGGGTAGTTAAATGCTGGTTCTAAGTCTCCTACTAATGATTGGTAGAAACCATATAAGCCGGCGCGATCGCTTGGTGTTTCATTACCGAAAATATATCTGTTGCTGACACGCTTGCGGACACGGGCGATTTCTTTTTCTGTAACTAACTCTGTTTGTAATTTGCGGATGTGTTGAGCGATCGCATTTTCTACCGCTTGTATATTTTCTACCGCACATTTAGCGGAAATATAAAACGTGCCTTGCAAACGGTTACTCATATTGCTGACAGAAATCGAAGTTACCAGCCCTCGTTCTTCCCGCAAATCTTGGACTAATCTTGATGTCTTTCCATGTCCCAAAATACTAGCCAAAACATCCAAAGCATAAGTTTGTTCGAGATAGTTTAACCCAGGTACTCGCCAAACCATCATCAGTCTTGCTTGCTGGAGGCTTTCATCCAGAAATTCTCGACGCGATATTTCTGTAAATCCTAGTTCGGGGATTGGGGAACTCGGGGCCCCCTCTGGGGATAAGGGGTAATGGGGATTGGGGACTGGGGACTGGGGAGTTTTGTCAAACCCTGCGGCGATAATTTCAATTAATTCTTCTTCCGGTAAATTACCTACAGCTACAGCCGTAATTGACTGCGGTTGATACCATTGGGCGTGGAAATCTCGCATCTGTTGGGGGGTGAGTTGGGAAATTACTGACTCTGGCCCCAATACCGGACGACGATAGGGTAACTGTGCAAATGCCGTTTCCATCGCCCGACGGAAGGTGCGGCGACGGGGATTATCTTCGGAACGGCGGATTTCTTCTAAAATTACTAAGCGTTCACGCTCAAAAGCTTCATCAGGAATACTGGCATTTAAAACTACATCTATTTGTAACGGTGCTAACTTAGCAAAGTCTTGAGGCGCAGTATTTATATAGTAATGAGTATAGTCTTGGCTAGTAGCGGCATTAGTCACAGCGCCCCGTTCTTCTATGTGACGTTCAAACTCACCACTGGCTAGTCGCTCAGTTCCTTTAAAAACCATGTGTTCTAGAAAATGAGCCATACCGTTAATAGCATCAGATTCTACAGCTGAACCAACATTCAGCCATAAACTGAGATTTACCGCTTCAACTGGCATTTGTTCCACTACGATGGTCAAGCCATTGGAGAGTTTATGTAGCTTGGGGGCATTCAGCCGGGGAAGTTTCCGCAGGGTTGAGGTCATTGTTGAGTGGGAAGTGAACTGATATGTTACTTTATTTTATCTACGACTGATTGGCGATCGCCTATGGCGGGGCGGAGCATCGTCGCGCATTTTGTCACTGCCATAGAAAAAACTACTAACTACTGACACAAGGAGCAGAGTAAAATTATTAGTAGTAATATTAATTTTTGTAAAGCTAATCTTAATGTCTAATATTTTTCCTGAGAAAAGTAAACCGCGTGTAGTTGTAGTTGGTGCGGGGATTGGTGGGTTGACGGCTGCTGCGTTGTTAGCCCATCGTGGTAACAGCGTCTTAATCTTAGACCAAGCCCTTGTGCCTGGGGGTTGTGCTTCCACATTTAAACGGCAAGGATTTACTTTTGATGTCGGGGCGACTCAAGTTGCAGGTTTGGAAGTTGGGGGTATTCATCACCGCATATTTTCCGAACTGGAAATAGATTTACCAGCAGCAACGCCTTGTGACCCAGCTTGTGCAGTGTATCTACCAGGGGAAAATACACCCATCAATGTCTGGCGCGACCCCCAGATGTGGCAAGAAGAACGGCAAAAGCAGTTTCCAGGGAGTGAAGGGTTTTGGCAATTGATGGCGACTTTATTTGCGGCTAGTTGGGAGTTTCAAGGACGCGACCCAGTTTTACCGCCGCGTAATTTGTGGGACTTGTGGCAGTTAACGCAAGCAATACGCCCCAGTACCTTAATTACTGTACCCTTCACTTTGTTAACAGTGGGTGATGCTTTAAGATTATGTGGTGTGGGCAATGACCAAAGATTGAGAAGGTTTTTAGATTTGCAACTCAAGCTATATTCTCAAGTCAACGCTGAGGAAACGGCGTTGCTTTACGCTGCCACGGCCTTGAGTGTATCGCAACTACCACAGGGATTATTTCACCTCCAAGGTAGTATGCAGGTATTAAGCGATCGCCTAGTTGAATCCTTAGAAAGAGACGGTGGTAAGATATTGATGCGTCACACCGTCGAACAAATCAAGGTAGAAAACGGCAAAGCCTGTGCTGTGGTAATTAGAAACCAAAAAACAGGGGAAGTCTGGACAGAAGAGGCTGATCATGTGGTAGCTAACGTGACTGTACAGAACTTAGTGCAACTATTAGGAGAGAATGCGCCGACTGGTTATAAACGGCGTGTGAATAAACTACCCCAAGCATCAGGGGCGTTTGTGGTCTACTTAGGTGTAGATGCTAGCGCCATTCCCCCAGAATGCCCGCCCCACCTGCAATTTATGTATGATGCTAATGGCCCCATTGGCGAGAATAACTCTTTATTTGTGTCTGTGAGTCATGCAGGTGATGGACGTGCGCCAGCAGGAAAAGCCACAATTATCGCCTCATCCTTTGTAGACCCCCAACAGTGGTGGACTACCGCAGATTATGCAGGCTTGAAACAGAAGTATACCGAAGAAGCGATCGCCAAACTAGCCCAATACTTTTATCTCAAACCAGAAACCATAGTCTATCAAGAAGCCGCCACACCGCGCAGCTTTGCCCATTACACAGGGCGCGATCGTGGTATAGTAGGCGGCATCGGTCAAAGAATCCCCACATTCGGCCCCTTTGGTTTTGCTAACCGTACACCCATTAACCATCTGTGGTTAGTTGGTGACTCCACCCACCCAGGCGAAGGTACAGCCGGCGTAAGTTACTCAGCACTAACTGTAGTCAGACAAATTGACAGTTGACCAATTACCAATTACCAATTACCAATGACTATTGACTATTGACTATTGACTCATATCTAATGTAGACATCTACGCTGGGCTGGATAGATGAATTACGAGACAGCTTACAAACTCCTGGTAGGCCAGACAATAGGAAGTGAGGAAAACCCAGATGCTTTGTTGACGCGGATGAAATATGGGAAACCGCCCGTACCTGGTCAAATTACCTCCATTCTATTAGCGTTGAAAGTAGTGTTTGAGGCTGTGAAAGATTCACCCAGTCTAGACAAGGAATTGGTTTATGCGCTTTATCAGTTAACTGTGAAAGCGCAACAGCTATTTATAGCAGGACGTAAAGCTGGTATAGACTGGCCGCCACTACTTAAAGAAGATTTGCTGCGAATTGCTTTAGCTAGTGAAAGTATTTTTTCTGGTGTTTGGCAAACCCTACCCCCAAGTAATGTTTAGACATTCTCATATCATCAGGACTGACGCAACTGGCACATGGGGTAGAGTGCGTCAGATGTGGAAAATCCAATGTGTACGAAATTATTGGGGCTGACGCACCCTACAGTTAGTTTGATTATGACACTTGCGTAAGTCCTAATCATGTCCGGTTGAGTGGTTATAATTGACACTCACTTGGCTAAAAGCCAAGGGGATTCTCAGAAGTTGTTACGAGCGAGAGGGGTTTCCAAACTCCCGTGAGGTATTTTATGATTGAAATTCACATAGTTCTGATGTGATACCAATTTGAAAAAAGAATGCGACAGATACCAGGGTAGGGGCGCACAGTTGTGCGCCCCTACAGATAATCGATGTGTTGCAAATATTTTTTGAATTGGTGTGAGTTGCTCATAGAGCAAAGTAAGCCTTGATACCTACTGGCAATTACTCAATTGCTTGTCCGAATTTCATCGTACTTGGCACGCACTGTTTGTATATCTTGCCACATTAACCATTTGGGGCTATTTGGTTCTTTAGATGGGTTACGCAATAAGTACGATGGATGGAAAATGGGCATACATAAACGTCCTGCCCACTCTAGCCACTGACCACGAATCTTTGTGATACCACGTTTATCTCCGGTAAGACCTTTGACGGCGGTTGCACCTGTTAATAAGATAATTTTCGGGTCAACAAGGCGTATTTGTTCTAGTAGGTATGGTAAACAAGCCGCCATTTCGTTGGGAGTGGGTACTCGGTTATTTGGTGGACGACATTTATTTATGTTTGCAATATAGACATCTTGTTCAGTAGTCAAGTTGACTGAGGCTAGAATTTTATCTAGCAACTGACCTGATCTACCAACGAAGGGTAGACCTGTTTCATCTTCATTTTGACCAGGTGCTTCTCCGATAATCATGATGGGTGCTTTGAGGTTGCCCCGTCCGACGACTGCATGAGTCCGAGTGCTACCTAATTCACAACGCTGGCACTGATTGCAATGTTGTGCTAATTCGGTCAGGTTTGTATAGGTTCCAGGGGGAACGGGGATTTTGGCATCTGTGGGAATTAGCTCTTTTTGAGCAAAGTTGGATTCTTCGTTAAAGAGGCTGAGTTGGATTTCGCTACTCATGAAAATCTGGATAATTTGCGCGGCAGCAGTGAATGTCTGAGTTTCATGGACAATAGCTTGATGATATTTCTCAGACAGATACTTTTACTGAACAATGATATTGATTAGACTTTTATTGTATCAGTGAATTTCGGGACTGATACAGTTGTATGAAGTTTAGTTATAGTTTATTATAAGGTGGGAGAAATTGCCGACTTAATTGTATCAATACGGTAATTCAAGTATTCATGGATGTGTCTTGTTGGTATTGTATTGCTTTGGCGTAATCTCCTAATGCGTAGCAGGCAATTTTGAGGCTGGCTAGTGCTTGTTCTTCAATACGGTGGTCTTTGAGGCTTCTAGCTAATAACAGGCGTGCCTCATAATATGTGATTGCTTTTTTGTGGTCTCCTAAAGCTTCACAGGCAACTCCTAAACTGCCAAGAGATTGTTCTTCACTACGTTGATCTTTGAGGTCTCTGGCTAATTGCCAGCGTTTTTCATAATATTTAATTGCTTTAGCATAATCACCTATTGCATAGCAAGCGTTACCCAGATTCTTGAGGACTTGAGATGCACTACGAGGGTTATTCAGGGAAAGGGCTATTTTGACACATTTTTCGTAGTAGGCGATCGCTTTTGGGTAGTTGTCCAAAGCATACCAAGTATTGCCTAGATTTTTTAGGACTTGTTCTATTCCCCAATTATCTTTGAGTTCCTGAACAATCTTCAGGCTTTGCTCTTGATACTCTATCGCTTGGGTGAAATTACCAGAAGCTTTGTATACTAATCCTAAATTATTTAAGGCTGCAACTTGGCTGCGCTTATCTTGTAACTTTTGAGTTAGTTTTAAACAGGCTTCGAGAACTTCAATGGCTTTGTTATGGTCATTGAGATGGCGGTAAGCGTTACCTAAATGAGAGAGTACCTGCATTCTTACTGTTAGGTCTGGGGTGTCTTTTATGGATAAGCACTTTTGGGAGTAAGAAATAACACTTTTATAATCTCGAGAAGTGTAGGCTATTAATGCCAGTAAAGACAGGACTTGCTGTTGTTGTTGCGTATTCCCTGCTAGCCGAAACATTTCTAGAGATTTTTCTAAGGATTTTATGGCCGCTATTAAATCTCCTGCTTGCTGCTGTTGCATTCCTTGGCTTAGTAACTTAGATGCTTCTGACGAATGGTTATCGTTCTGTTGGGAGGTCAGCAATTCTTTCGGCACACCTTCGACGAATTCATGGGTAATTGTGTTCCGCCTTACCTGTTTTAAATACTTGGCAACTTGTGCAGGAACTTTATTGTTATTGTTGTTCCCTTCACTGTTTGACATTGACCCATTCCTGTTAACTAGGGCGACTTACTTGGTTTACGTTATACTAGATTCGTCTCAAATTACTTAAAAGTTGAGAACTTTAGCTTCCTGCTTCGCTTCTCTACGAGAGGCTACGCCAACGCGACGCTAGCGCGAACATCCTGGTAATGACGGCATTATCCAGTCCACAGGCTGAGAATAGGGTGTAACTCACCCTATTTTTTGAGATTTTCATGAGAGAATCTTTGCTACTTTACTTTGTTATTTTCAGCCATTTAAGATTTTTGGATTTCTCAATCGCCTTGTTAGAGGCACGGCTAATCTCAAAAGTTTTATACAGGATCTCCAGCCTTAATTTTTTGGCTCTTGGTTGTTACTTTAAATCTAATTCTACAGCATTTTCAGTAGATTTAGGTAAGTTTTCGGTTACTGTTTTTAGCCCCAAAATCGAATATTTTTGTTCATGTTGAGCCAAACTAGAGATAATGGCTAGCTCAAGCGTCCCTTTTTCCTGCTAGTTTTTACTTATGTTAACGTGAGTTCGACCAGTGCGGTTTTGACCTCTCCCCCAACCCCTCTCCTACGAGGAGAGGGAAGTGTAGAGTATGAAATATCAAAGATAAATTAGGCTTTTAAAGCCTAATTTATCTTAGGGGAGAGGAATGGAAGTGGGGTTTTTCAGCCGTCGAACTCAGGTTATGTTAGGTGTGTGGAGGGATTAGCAATGGAAAGACAATTAGAACCAGAAGTGATGGATAGTTGGGAAGAAGCTAGTGAATATGATGCAATGGATTTTACTGAGGTAAATAGTGCTTTTGCCCAAGAGGCTGTGTTACTTGGGCCACCAGAACAGGGTTTAGTATTGGATGCGGGTACTGGGACTGGTCGTATTCCGATTTTAATCTGCCAGAAACGTCATCAATGGCAGTTAGTGGCGATTGATATGGCTGAAAATATGCTACAAATTGCTACACAGCACGTCCAGATGGTTGGGTTGGAAGAACGTATTCGCTTGGAACTGGTGGATGCGAAACGCTTACCTTATGAGGATGGAATATTTGATTTGGTTGTCTCTAATAGCCTAGTTCACCATTTACCTGATCCTTTACCTTTTTTCGCGGAAATCAAGCGCGTTTGTAAACCTCATGGTGGTATTTTTATCCGTGATTTGTTTCGTCCTGCGGATGAAACAACTATGAATGCTTTGGTTGCGAGTATTGGCGAAGAATACGACGATTATCAAAAGAAGTTATTTCGTGACTCTCTCCATGCTGCTCTGACTTTGGAGGAAGTTCATAAATTGATTATAATAGCAGGTTTGGTGGGTGTAGAGATTTATCAGTCAAGCGATCGCCACTGGACTGCTAGACGCAGTTGGACTTCCCCTGACTAGAAACATGATGTTGTTCAACTTTAGCTAGGTAGAATCATCTATTTATTGGGGTTTTTGTATTCCACACTTGCTCAAATTCAGCTTTTGTAATGCCAAATTCTAGTAAATCAGCTTTATTTAAAGGTTTATCACACAACATTCCATAATTATCTGCGAAATGGTGGTCATCATAAGATAAGACATTGCCGTTTTCGTAAACTTCTATTTGTCGAGTAGCACATAAATCATTACCTACCTGCTTTAGTTCTATAAAGTAGGTACTAGTTCCCCAGGTATCAAACTCTCCACCAAGGGTTTCATCCCAGAACCATTTGCAGTATTTCGTTTCTTTGATTAATGAAGGCATAAATTCTCTAGTCCTGATATGGAGTTTCATACTATCAAGGTACTCTAAAAGAATATGCTTGTGTATGTGAGTCAGTATATTCAGTATATTTAGTATAATTTAAGATAACTATCAAGTGATGAGCAGTTGCTTTTCTTGTAAATGTTGTTTAATATTAACATTGGTTTTGTGTTTTCAATTAGTACTGAATTTGATTATCAGTATCTGTAATATTAATCACTAAGTTTAACGATGATATCTTACAGCATCATTTCCTAGTTCAGTGGTCTTGACTCAGCGCCATTGGTCACGGATTTCCATTAAAATGATGCCTAACATATTCTTACCACTACCATCAGCACCACAGCCCCAATAATAGTCGATGGGTGAGTTCTCTATAATTTCTTCATCACCTGTAGAAAGCAGGATTTCTCGGATATCAACATGGGTTTCAAACTTGCGTAGTACGGCTTTTCGCATGATGTCATCTTTAACTTCTAACCAATCTTGACGTAGAGGACGGGTTCTCTCACGTCCCATTTTGGCAGCTTCTTTTGGGGTTTTTGCCAAACGAATCTGTTCTAGATGAGGTGTTCCTAAAAACTTTTGGGCTTGAAAGTAATGTTCACTGGTAGACCAATACAAATCATCTAGTATGAAACCATGAGGTGAAAAGTTAGAAAAACAACCATATTGTTCACGAATGCTGTAGAAATAAATAGTCATCGGCTGAGATATAGTGTCAGTTTTAATATAACGATTCTCAGTTAATTGTGGTACATATAGGACTCATATTTGATTGCTGAAATATACGTAGTGTGGGCATTATCCACCGTATCATGGTTCTGGTGGGCAGTGCATCGGCCTACAGATACTTAGATTTTTTCAACAATCAATTCGGATTCCTATAGTTAATGTTGTTAAACGCAGAGGAACGCGGGGGAAAGCGCAGAGGAATTTCTATTTTACCTTTGTGTTTTTTGATTATTTTGTAGGAAATGCTTAAGCCTAATCCTATACTTTTATGTACGGGTTTAGTTGTCAAGGAAAATTTATTAGTTTTGATTAACTATAAATATTAAACTAGCGTTTGTCATGGGAAGTATAAATACTGGCTCACGCAGAGACAGGGCGATCGCAGTTACGCCGACTGGCGATCGCGTCATCTCTCAACTTCAGAACTCACGCGCCAAGGTTGTCTGTTGAGACTGGGTATAACGGTGTCAGGGTTTTGAAGTCTGTTGTTTTTTAAATAATTTAGTGTTGTCATCATCTGAGGGGCGTTGACACTCCTCGCTCTAAAGAGACGTTCGCGTTAGCGTCCCGGAGGGAGGATTCTTGCTTCATCCGTCCTCTCTAGAAATCTGAATACTAGTATTCAAATTTCTCCGTTTGGATACGTCCACAAGCTCACACGGACTGCCCGACCGCGTTTGAAAAGGTTTTTAATTTCTGTGTTTACTCCCACATTTGTCAGCCACTGCGTTGGACGGGTTTCCCGGCATAAAGCAAGTGGCGGTACAAGATGCGCGGATTTATACTACCTGTCTTTCCGGATCAGGAGTAGTCCGCTTGACCTACTTCGTCTTTTATTTGTGCGCTTTACCGCTATTAGTTATACTACCACAAAAGCCGCCCTTCTAGGGCGGGGCTTTAAACCCAGTTTTTCGGTAAAATAAACCTAATTTTCGTAGCTTCAACAGAATAAATATGGCAATGCCTTCTACACTACAACGTGCATTCACCAACCACCGCGTACTGAAAGTAATTAGCGGTTTGAACAACTTTGACGCTGATAGCGTCGCAGCTATTGTCAAGGCTGCTGAACTTGGTGGTGCAACTTTTGTGGATATCGCCGCCGATGCTGATTTGGTTCAGCTAGTGAAAAAATTAATCTCTTTACCAGTTTGTGTCTCAGCAGTAGAACCAGAAAAATTTGTCTCATCAGTAGAAGCTGGTGCAGATTTGATTGAAATCGGTAACTTCGATTGTTTTTACGCTCAAGGACGCAGATTCGAGGCTGAGGAAGTGTTGGCGCTGACTCAGCAAACCCGCGCTCTTTTACCGGAAATTACCTTATCTGTAACTGTTCCTCACATCTTAAAATTAGATCAACAGGTGCAGCTAGCAGAAGAACTAGTCAAGGCTGGAGCCGATATCATCCAAACCGAAGGCGGTACTAGCAGCCAGCCTAACCACCCTGGAAGCTTGGGATTAATTGAAAAAGCTGCTCCCAGTTTGGCAGCAGCTTATGAAATTTCTCGTGCTGTATCAGTACCAGTATTGTGTGCTTCGGGTATTTCTAATGTTACTGCTCCATTGGCGATCGCAGCTGGTGCGGCTGGTGTTGGTGTCGGTTCTGCTATCAACCAACTCAACAGCGAAGTAGCTATGATTGCGGCTGTACGCGGTTTAGTGGAAGCGTTGGGAAGCGTTGAGCGTGTAATTGTCTAAAAGATGAGGGGAAAAGTTTAAAGGGGAAAGGGGAAAGGGAAGAATTTGAACCCTTTTCCCCTTCTCCTGTCTTCCCCCAGTCCCCAGTTCCTCTACAAAAGAATATCCTTCAACGCATAAATCACTTGATCTTGCTGTTGGGTTGTGAGTTCGGGGAACATGGGTAAGGATAAAACTTCATTGCAGGCTTGTTCGGCAACTGGTAGTTGTCCAGGCTTGTAACCGAGATATTGATAAACTGGTTGCAGATGTAGAGGGTAGGGATAGTAAATCATTGAGCCTACTTTCTTTTCTTGCAGGCTGTTACGTACTGTTTCTCGGTGTGCGGCGCTTGTACCGTTGCGTCCTTGGGTAATGACGCGAATGGTGTATTGATTCCAGACGCTAACGCCACCAGCTAATTCTTGCGGGGGAATGATACCGGGAATTTGACTGAGGAATTTTTGGTAATAGGCGGCGATCGCTTGTCTTTGCTGATTCCAAGTATCGAGATATCGAAGTTTAATCTGCAAAATTACTGCTTGAATCACATCTAAGCGGCTATTAACGCCTATTTCTTCATATTGATAACGTTGTTTCTGTCCATGTTCCTTGATGATCCGTACCTTAGCAGCAATGTCTGGATCGTTGGTAGTAATCGCTCCCCCATCACCGCAAGCACCTAAATTTTTGGTGGGATAGAAGCTAAAACAACCAATATGCCCAATACTACCGACTTTCTTGCCATCCCAACTCGCGCCTGTAGATTGAGCGCAGTCTTCAATTACTGCTAAATTGTGAGCTTGGGCGATCGCCATTAGCGTTGTCATATCCACAGGCTGTCCGAACAGATGCACGGGAATAATCGCTTTGGTTTTCGGTGTAATCGCCGCTTCTACTTGTTGTAAATTGAGGTTGAAGGTTGTCTCATCGATATCAACAAACACTGGCTTTGCACCGACAGCACTGATCACTTCAGCCGTAGCGACGAAGGTGAAGGGGGTGGTAATTACTTCATCGCCAGTACCGATTCCAAAAGCGCGTAACGCTAAAAATAGGGCATCTGTACCAGAATTACAAGCTACACAATCAGTAACGCCATGATAAGCAGCAAACTGTTGTTCAAAGCTTTCCACTGGCGGCCCGCCAATGTAACGCCCAGAAGCCAGCACTTCTAGAACGGCTGTACTCACTTCGGCTTCTATGGAAGCATATTGCTGCTTGATATCAAAGGCTGGGATCGAACTTAGGCTTTGGATCATGAGTTTTCATTTTCTCTGGAGATACACAGAATACATTTCAACTGTCAGTTTTGACTGGAGAAATTTTTCTTTAAAGAAACTTTAAAAAGCTGTTGCTCTAGATACGCATCCAACAAGGATTATTACTGAAATAATTCTATGGGTAAGACTTGGACTAGTGGTAAGTTATGAGTGCCTGTTCTGTAACTGACATAGGGGTGGTAATGGGTAATTGGTAATTGGTAATGGGTGATTGGCACAACAGCTATGGACTATTTACTGTGGACTGTGGACTATTGACTGTGGACTATTGACTATGGACTATGGACTATTGACTATGGACTATTGACTATGCAAGCTTTGATTAGGTTGGATTTGGTTGATTTGGGTATGGCGGTGGGATTGATGGCGATCGCTATTGGTTTTTCTGCTTGGGAAAGATTGGGGCTAGAGTTGAATTTAGCGATCGCTACTGGTAGAACCATCCTCCAGTTATTGGTTTTGGGGTATGTTTTAGACTTCATCTTGGCTTTGGACAATCCTTGGGCAGTTTTAGCAATTTTAGCGGTGATGCTGACGATTACGGCGATTGTCGCCCGAAATCGCATTAGTCAGAAAATTCCTTATGTATTGCCTTTGGTATGGGGGGCAATTTTCGTAAGTACAACCCTGACAGTACTTTACACAATCTTCTTAATCATTCAACCCGATAGATGGTATGAGCCGCGTTATGTAATTCCCCTAGCAGGGATGGTGTTGGGGAATGCGATGAATGCAGCTGCGATCGCAGGTGAACGTCTGGTAAGTTCCCTCAATACTTTTCCTATAGAAATAGAAACTCACTTAAGTTTAGGCGCAACCCCAGCACAAGCTGTCAGCCAGTACCGCAGAGAAGCGATCAGATCGGCGTTGCTTCCTACTCTCAATCAAATGATGCTTGTAGGGATGGTAGCTATCCCAGGAATTACAACGGGACAGTTACTTGCGGGAGTTAACGCCCTTGATGCTGTATCTTATGAGATTTTAATCATTTTCATGGTTGCTGTGGCTAATCTACTAACTACTGTTTTAATTACCAAAGGATTATGTAAGCAGTTTTTCAATTCCGCCGCGCATAGGGGTGTAGGGGTGTAAGGGTATAGGGGTGTAAGGGTGTGAGGGTGTGAGGGTGTGAGGGTGTGAAGAAATATTGATTTCTCCTAGACCCATACACCCCTAAACCCCTACACCCCTAAAATAAAAGGGTATGAAGAAAAATTGATTTCCCCTACACCCATACACCCCTAAAATAAAAGGGTATGAGGAAATATTGGTTTCCCCTAAACCCCTAAACCCCTATACCCCTACACCCCTAAAATTAAAGTGTCTGACTCATTGCCATTGCGCGATCGCTACCTCGCCCTCATCGATGAAATTATCCAGTTGACTCTCCAGGGGAAGATTAGTTCTGTGGAGATGGTCTACCAAATGCTGCAAAAAGGTATATTAGCTGGTACGGGGGAAGTGTTTGAGTTAGTTTTGAGCGATCGCTTCGACGCTATCCAAAAGCAGGTGGATGGTGAAAAAGATGAGTTGAAAAAAGCTAAGGCTAACCGGAGTTTACGCGCTATTAAGACGATACAAAGTCAATGGCAAAGATATTGGGAACAGAATAAAGCAATAGAAGCGATCGCTCAAGCAGCTCAAGAAATCACTACAGCTTCCACAAGTGAGCGATTAGGCACATTTTTACGCATTATTGACCCCAATCTCAAGAATCCGCTAAATTTGTCCCAACTCCAGCAATTAGCCAAATCATTAAATCAATTTGCTCAGTTTGCACCTGATGTTGAGCAAATATCACAAGGAATTACCCGTGGTTTAGCTAGTTGGCAGAGGTTACAAGACCATTTGATAAGCTGGATGTATGATCAAAATCAGGCGTTAGGGTTTGGTGGTGTACCTGGAGACACTGGGCCTTGGGCGACTTGGGCAAAAAAAGTTAATAGTGAAATACCCCAAGCTTTATTTCGCAGCTTGGCTGTAGAACAATCAGTTATACCATTTGTAGAACAGCATAGCAGCATTACTCTGGCTGATTGGGTGGAAATAGCGCTGATTTTTCAGTATTTGCAACGAGGGTTGGTTAGCTGGTTCGACCAACAAACATATAATATCCAAGCAGGGTCAAAACTGTCGATTTCTACTTATTTGACCTTTGCAGTGGTGTGGAGTCAGTTAGCAAGCGGTTTTCAAGGGTTCGCAGAATACAGCAATGGCTCATCACAAATTATGCTGCAAATTCTGCGTACTTTTGCCCAGCGTCCTTATTTTCCCCTCTATGGCGGGATTTTTGCATCTTTTTCCGGTAGCTATCTGCGGGATGCTTTGGATTATTTGGATGAACCGTTAAGCAGGGTTGAGGGAACGCAAGAAAAGGCGCGGATTTTGACGCTTTTAGGCTATTCTCAGCGTGCAATGGGACAATATCAGCGTTCGATTAGGTTCCATGAGCAAGCATTGGAAATTGCCAGGAATGCAGGCGATCGCGCTTGTGAAATTGCCAATCTCAATCATCTTAGCCGGACTTATGTGCAGGAGCAAGATTTTGCTGAGGCGATCAATTATAGCCAGCGAGCGTTAATGTTGAGTAGACAAGCAGGCGATCGCACTGGCGAAACTAACGCACTGGTAAATTTAGGTAACAGCGAAGTGATGCAGGCGCGAAAGCTGGAACAAGTCGAACCAGAAACCTATGAAATGGCGATTAATTATTTAGAACAAGGGTTAAGGTTATCGGAAAAATCAGGTGATATTCAAAGTAAGGCTTTATGTGTCAGTAGTTTAGGGATTGCATATTTAGTTATTAGTCAACCGCAAGATGCAATTAAATATCTGGAAGAGGGTTTTAAAACAGCACAAATTTCTGGAGATTTGTATCTCCAAGGGAGAAATTTAGCTTACCTCTCTGAAGCTTACTATCAATTACTAAACTTTGAAAAGTCTATTTACACTGGTTGTTTAGGAATGTACTTATTAGAACAAATCGCCTCTACTGAATGGCGACAACCAGCCAGACTATTGACTATTTTACAAGGTCAAATTGGGGTCGAATCTTTTCAAAATTTATTACAACAAAGTCGAGCTAGAGTCATGTCAATTATTGGTGTAGATGGATATGATTATATTCCGAAGTTGTTAATTCAATATCAAGAAGATATGTAATTCAACATAAGATGTTTGAGAATGTCAATAGATTTGGATAAAATTAACCGCCGATAAACGCCGTACCCGTTGGGAACCGAAGGAAGAAACGCCGATGGGGAAGATTGGATATTTTAGCTGAGGTTATAAATTAATGTTGCTTAAAATTTAGTTAAATTCTGTCTTTATTGAGAAAATTATCACTTTAGGAGTATGGAAATTTTATAGATATAGCATTTAACACATAGATGAGAACATAAATAAATCATCAAACCTTTATAACTAGAAGCTTTTACTCTGTACCCTATCACCTGTCCCCTGTCCCCTACTATAGAATTGTGATGGTATGTTAGTTGATGCTTAACCCCTGATTTTCATGTTATTGATGGCTGATTTATTTCTCATAAATCTAGCCAGTGCTAGATGCTGTCATCGTCTAAAAGGTCTTAATCTACAACTGTTGTACCAAGAGATACGCCTGTGGATGATATATTAGAGCGATCGCACAATCTCAAACAAGCCTTAGTAGACTTTGTGCTGGATGCAGAAGGGCCGCTAGCTGAAGCACTAGAAAGCTTTGCAGCAGAAAAATTACGTCGTGGTAGCGGCGATAGCACACAGCAAGACTTAACGGTTGATAGCTTTCTCAGTGAGGGGAGAGTTGGTGATAAGTCCCCAATAGATTTATTTATCGCTAGTCATCCAGATTTACAAGAGAGCGATCGCAATTTACTCAAAAGTTGGCATCGTAGCTTTATTGGTTTATTTGCGATTAAACAAATTTTACCAGATGGCTTACAATTATTGAACTGGTTAACGAATAAATCCTATTTAGTTAAGCCGAATAATCCTCAGACATTACAAGCAATTTCTCGCTTAAAAGTAGGGGAAATTGTGCTAACTCGCATTTCACCTATTACAGATAATTATTGGACATTTACTAGCCCGTTTACACTCATGGGTAAATTGGGTAAACCAAAACTAGCTGTAGCTATTGGTAATTTTAAGGAAACTTATAGAAATCATCTTTACAGTGATGCGCCAGAGTTACTAGAAGCAGCTTGGGATTCTGTATATCAATATCACCAGTATTTTGTAGACTTCTTTGGCAGTGATGAAATTACCTTACCTGGATATAAACTGAATAAAGAACTTGCAGCATTTCAAGAGCTAATTACCGAGAAACGTTTAACCGAATTAGGTCTTGATAAAATAAAAAATTTAGCTGAATTAACAGCAACAGGCGTGCAAGGTGTGGAAGAAGACATTCAAGCTGTTATTGAAGAGGCTGGGATAGATCCCCAGGTAGCTTCGCAGATATTGAATAATAAAAGCGGCAAAAACAAGATGGTAATGCCAAAAATAGATTTACCTGCGGAACTAAAAAAAGCCGAACAAGTAACAACTATTTCTCATCCCCGTTGGGGACAAACCTTTTTACCGACATATAGTAAATTCCAAGCTTTGTTATTAGCAAGAGATTGGCAAAGCGTTGAAGGTGCTGAAAAACTAGTTCGTCATTATTTGGAAGATAAAAGTATTAGTGCTTTTATTTGGTATCGTTTAGCAAAACAGTATCCAAATTCATTAGAGAAAGTTTTGCAAACAGTTTTACAACGTCCAAACTTGGAACTTAGCAGTGATTTGAATGCAGTTTTGCAAGAGTTTAATAAACCACTTGAGCCATATTTACCAGATAGTGCTAGTGTGCCAATACATCTACATGAATTATTTCAAGAAGCAGTAGCAGAAGTCCAAAAATCTCAGCCAAAGGGTAAAGGTCAAAAAAAGGTAGGTAAAGGGTTTAAATAGAATTAGTCTGTTGTCAGTTGTCATTAGTCCACAGTCCATAGTTTTTCTCCTCTACTTCCCCCACTCCCTCATCTCCCCCAGTCCCCAGTCACCAGTCCCCAAGAGGAAATTCTTATGTCTATCACACTTCTAGAGTCTAGTTCTATCGAGTCATTTTTAGGAAGTGAAGCAGAAGACTTGCTTACTTACAAAGCCAAAGTCTCTCAAGACTTGTTACATTTACCAGGGCCTGATTTTGTGGATCGAGTTTGGTTAAATAGCGATCGCCATCCTCAAGTCTTAAGAAATCTCCAGCTACTCTATTCTACAGGTCGCTTGGCATATACTGGATATCTTTCAATTCTGCCAGTAGACCAGGGTATTGAACATTCAGCCGGCGCATCTTTTGCACCAAACCCTATTTACTTTGACCCAGAAAATATCATCCGTTTAGCAATAGCAAGTGGTTGTAATGCTGTCGCTACAACTTTAGGAGTATTAGGTAGTATTTCGCGTAAATATGCCCATAAAATTCCCTTCATTGCTAAACTTAACCATAATGAATTGTTAACCTTCCCTAATCAATTTGACCAAGTTCTGTTTGCTGATGTGGAACAAGCTTGGAATTTAGGGGCTGTGGCTGTTGGCGCAACAATTTATTTTGGTTCAGAACAGTCCACCAGACAAATTCAAGAAATCAGCCGGGCTTTTAAACGCGCCCATGAATTAGGGCTGGTGACAATTCTTTGGTGTTATCTGCGGAACAACGCCTTTAAAAGCGACAAAGATTATCACCTTGCGGCTGACCTCACCGGACAAGCAAATCATTTGGGTGTAACAATTGAAGCCGATATTATTAAACAAAAATTGCCTGAAAATAACAATGGTTATGGTGCAGTAGCTAAAGCAACGGGTAAGAGTTACGGTAAAACCCATGAAAAAGTTTACACCGAATTAACATCTGACCACCCGATTGATTTGACTCGTTATCAAGTACTCAATTGCTACTGTGGACGTGCAGGTTTGATCAATTCTGGGGGTGCATCTGGTAAAAACGACTTTGCAGAAGCAGTCCGCACAGCAGTTATTAACAAACGGGCTGGTGGTACAGGATTAATTTCTGGGCGAAAAGCTTTCCAACGTCCTTTTGATGAAGGGGTGAAATTGTTTCACGCCATTCAGGATGTTTATTTATCGCCAGATGTGACAATAGCTTAAAACAGTGGACAGTGGACAGTTATCAGTGAACAGTTATCAGTGGACAGTGGACAGTTATCAGTGAACAGTGAACATCACTTATATCTTGCACCATTACCTTCCACTCGAAAATCTGAGCTTGAAACCCTTATTATTTCGTAGGGTGAGCAGTGCAGGGAGGCATCAGCTTATTGAGAAGGTGCAAGATTTGAGATCACCTGATAACTGATAACTGGTAACTGATAACTGGTAACTGATAACAGACCGCTATGAAGCTTCTCAGCCCTATTACGGTAATAAAGACCGCCGCAAGCAAAAAGCCAATATCCGCGTTTCCGATGATGATTTTACTGCTAACCGTAAGCAAATCAGAAGAAATAGAGGCGATTTTGAGTAGGTAAAAATTTCTTTAGTTTCATCAGCAGACGTGATAATTCATGTTGCTATTATTTTGATATCACGTCTGCTTGATTATTTATGAAGCTTTGTGTGTCAGTTGTTAGTTGCTTGTTGAGCTTGTTGAAAATACCATTTTTTATCGACGATTTTTAATGTTTATATTTCCTCAATATCCTCAGTCATGCCAGGATTTATGAGTGTAATGTCGTATTCACTAGCATCTGTTTGCCCTGAACGTTGAGTATTCTTTAGTAGATAATAAATGGCACGTACTTTCGGGCCAAAAACTATTTCGTCCTCGTTCTTTAAGTCGTGGGCGGGGATTTTGCGGCCATTAATCATCAAACCATTAGAACTTGGTTTGCCTTTACCGTCACCATCTACAATTCGGTAATAATAACTATTATCATTGCCTTTTGGTAGTCGCACTAGAGTAGCATGACGGCGAGAGACAAATTGAGATACTAAACGAATATTAGCCTCTTTATCTCTACCAATAGAGTATAAAGGTTTATCTAGAGAAAATTCTTTACGACCTTGATCGTCTTCAAGAATTAGTAGATGATTTTCCTGAGTTTCTGCTGTCATTGATCAATCTTTGCCACAATCAGTTGAAGTTGGATTCATCCAGGTTAGTTAAGTATTTTTTCCTGCCATGATCACACATTGCAATCTGTGGTATTTCCAGATGAGAAAGAGTAGAACAGTCTTGCTCTACCCTATTCTCCAATTACTGCGACTTGATGAGGAGTTTTAAGAGAATTTGCGAGATAGTTATGGCAGGGGACAGGGGACAGGGGACAGGTGATAGAGTTAAAAGCCTTTTGCTGTCTCAGTTTTTTCATTTACTGATGTCCTAACTGTCTTGGCTATTGCCATAACATCCAACTATCGTTTTAGTTTAACCTGAGACAGGGACAACTAACAGTTAGTAGATTTATGGACAAATATCCTAAATAGCTACTTTACCCGGAGTAATCCGAAAAGGGCAAACTGCTTTTGCCCGCTATCCCTAAGCTAAAAGCCGCAGGGACTACCTTTCTAATAACATTCAAACTGGCACATCTTTTCTGGTAGCTATTTTACTACAATTGGGTATATGTGAACCTAAAACCATTGAGTATTTACAACCTCAAGTAGAAGGTGATAGTCAACAGTCAACCATTAACAATTTTACTCACCTTTAGCTAGCCGACGTAATAACAAAGAGTTAGTGACTACACTGACTGAACTAAATGCCATTAACGCAGCAGCACCAGAAGGACTGAGGACGAAACCAAAGTTGGGAAGTAGAACACCTGCTGCTAGGGGGATGCCGATGGTATTATATGCGAAAGCCCAAAATAAATTCTGACGGATTTTGTTGAAGGTGGCACGACTTAGTTCAATGGATTCTACAACGTCGCTAATGCGATCGCGCATCAAAACAATCTGTGCAGTTTCCATCGCCACATCTGTACCTGATTGTACAGCAATACCCACATCTGCTTGCGATAAAGCCGGGGCATCGTTGATTCCATCCCCAACCATTGCTACTTTAGCCGCAGATTGTGTTTGTAGTTCTTGAATAAATGCTGCTTTTTTGGCTGGAGGTACACCAGCTACTACATCAGCGCTATCAATGCCTAATTGTTGCGCGATCGCATTAGCAGTTTCTGGGCGATCGCCACTTAGTAACATTACCCTCAAACCCATCTGACGCAATTTGTCAACCGTAGCTTGAGCATCTGTTCTGGTAGTATCTTGCACCGCAATCAATCCAGCTAAAGTTCCCCCAACGGCTACACCTACCACGGTTTTACCCTCTGTGGCTAACTTTTGTGCTTCTTGTTGGGCTGCTTCACTCAAACTAACCCCATACCAACTTAACCAATTCCAATTACCTAACAGCACAGTTTCACCGTCCACTACACCAGACACACCCATTCCTGGTTCAGTGTGGAAGTCCACAGCTGCGGGAATTGATAACTGTTGCTTTTGTGCAGCTTGCTTAATGGCATTGGCTAAGGGATGGTGTGTACCGCTTTCTACTGCGGCGGCGAGTTGGAGGAGGGACTGGGGAGTGGGGGGAGATGAGGGAGATGAGGGAGATGGGGAAGAATTTATTAACTCCTGCCTCCTGCCTTCTGCCTCCTGCCTCCTGCCTTCTGCCTGCTGCCTCCTGCCTTCTGCCTGCTGGCTTGTGCCTTCCAACAGCAGACAATCGGTAACGATGGCATTACCTGTAGTGAGAGTGCCGGTTTTGTCGAAAACTATGGTGTCTAGCTGATGTACTCTTTCTAAAACATCGCCGCCTTTAATTAATAAACCGCGTTCTGCACCTATACCAGTACCTACAAGAATGGCTGTGGGTGTGGCTAGTCCTAAAGCGCAGGGACAGGCAACGACCATGACGGCGATCGCTAGTTTTAAACTAACTAACAGGGGGGAGTGGGGATTGGGCAATGGGGAGTGGTGGGTAGCGTGGCTCATCATTGGCATACCACCACCGGACATGACGACATCTGGCCAGATGTGGCTGCCGAAGAAGTACCAGAAGATGAAGGTTAATAAAGATGCGGTTAATATGGCGTAGGTAAAGTAACCGGCGGCTGTGTCGGCTAATTTTTGGATTGGGGCTTTACGGGTTTGGGCTGCTTCTACCAAGGCGACGATGTGGGCGAGGGTGGTATCATTGCCTGTACGGGTGGCAATGATTGCGATCGCCCCTGATTGGTTGATTGTCCCTGCCGCTACCTTGTCTGGTGGTTGCTTAATTACCGGCACAGCTTCCCCGGTCAACATCGACTCATCCACCGTTGTCTGTCCAAAACTCACCTCGCCATCAACGGGAATTTTATCTCCAGGCAGAACTTGCAACCATTCCCCCACCTTTACCTGATCAGCCGGGATTTCTACAGTATTTGCTCCCAGTCCCATCTTCTCTGGATTTGGGTTAGCAATTAATCTTGCTACTTGTGGTTGCAAAGCTAGCAGTTGCCTAAATGCTGCCGCCGCCTTACCTCTAGCTTGTTGTTCTAATGTCCTACCCAACAGGATAAAGCCCAGCATCATCACTGGTTCGTCAAAGAAGCACTCCCAACCCATTTGCGGAAATAGCAGCGCTACGACACTGGTTGTATAAGCTGTGATTGTTCCCAATCCCACCAAGGTATTCATATTCGGCGCATTACGTCGCCACCCCAGCCAGCCATCAACCAGAATCGGACGACCAGGAATTAGTATTGCTACCGTTGCTAGTCCAAAGTGGAACCAGATGTTATTTAATAAGGGAATTGAGCCGCCAAGATTGCCTAAATGCCCGATTCCTGAAAAGACGAGCAGCACCCCAGCAATCATTAACTGCCGGAATGCCTTGAGCATTTGTTGGCGCTGCTTTTGTGCTGAATCTTCTATTGTGGCTTCACCTGCCTGATCTCTGGGCTTGCGGGGTTGAGTCGGGAATCCGGCGGCTGTTAGTCGCTGTGCTAGCATATCTGGGTCTACCGCGCCGACTTCCGACTCTACCACCGCTACCTCTGTAGCCAGATTCACGCAGGCACTTTTCACCCCTGATTGTTGGGTAAGCTGTCGCTCTACTGCATTTACACACCCAGCACACTTCATCCCTCCAACATCCAGAATAATTTTTTCGAGTTGGGGGGTTGGTTCTGGGTCAAGCTGAGTTTTTGGCACAAGTTGCATGGCAAGTGTTGAGATCCGCTACGAAAATTATACGTTTGATGACAAACCTATCTATTTCGAGCGTAGGCGAAATTTGGAAATATGACTGATTGTCAATAGCTTTAATTTTATTAAGATTGGGGACAGTTGACAGGTTATTTTCACTGTCCACTTTCCACTGTTAGCTGCGGCTCCAGCGTGCAGCAGTTACGTAGGCGATCGCCGCTATCTGTACTGGTATAAAAGCAATCAGGCTTTTCCAAAAATAGTGAGTTTCTAAGTTAGACATAGCACTGAAGTAACCAATACCCACCAATAAGCACATGAACCATATCAGGTGTTTACGTTTCATAGGGATTAGGGATTGGGGACTGGGAAGAAGAGGGGAAAGGGTGAAAGGGGAAGGGGAAAGGATTTTTTGCCTTTGCCCTTCCTATGGACTAATGACTAATGACTAATGACCCCTTAAAACCAACTCTGCTTATTTACTATATAGGTATTCACAAATTCTTCAGGGGTTTTGTTGAGATATATCATACCTTCAACTAATCCTACTAGTTGCATAATTAACAAAGTAATACCGTAGGAAAAAGTCCCACCCACGACAGCGATTACTAACATGATAAACCCTTCGATGGCATAACCTAAAATGAACTTATGAATACCAAAACCGCCAAGAATAATACCGCAATAACCAGCTAATAGCTGTTTGTTGGTTTGAGTTGGATTAAGATTTGCCATAGTTAGTTCACTCCTGAAAAATGTGTATAAAATTACAGTTTTTATTTTATTGATTTACTACAATATGCTTCGCTAGTAAATAGTAAAATTCTTGGTAGCTCACTAGGCAAAAGTCAGCTACAACAAATATATGTGATATCCTATTGATAGGAAATATCACTTGATACTATTGTCTTATTACATAGCTACATATAGTTGTAATTATATAAATCCCAACACAAGTATTACAGCTTCTGGGAAATAATTAATCTTTCAAGAGAATTAATCCTAATTATTGATGAAAGTGTTTGTAATATACCACTTTCTACAGGTACATCAGTGATATCTCCGGAATTTTTGTTGAAGATTACAAGTATAAGAGTGATATTGTACAGCTATATGCTTTATTTAGTATATTAGAGTATTTTTATTTCAGGGTAGGGTGCGTCAGATGTGGAAAATCCTTGAATCTGTACGAAATTATTGGGGCTAACGCACCCTACTGGCGTGGCAAGGCTAAAATAGTGCATTAGAAAACATCAAAAATCTTGGTTTCTATCAATACCTCAAAAATCTATTGCATCATTTTAGTCGTGTCAGTCCACTACAGTTAGTTTGATTATGACACTTGCGTCAGTCCTAAGTAAATTAAAGGATTTTTATTTCAACTAAAAGTTTTTATGTATAGCAATTATTAAAGAAATTAGAATATAAATTATAGCAGGGGACAGGTAACAGGTAACAGGTAACAGTCTTTAAAGCCTGTTCTTATAAGCATTTTATGCTTAGTCGGTGTCCTAACCTATCAGGGGATTGCTATAACCAAACAATTAAATATAGCGGATTGCAATAGGATAGAATACAGATTCATCTGCGTCCATCTGCGTACCCTTCGGGAAGGCTGCGCCAACATCTGCGTTCAATCATTTTTTCTGTACCTTACTGACTTGAGTACCGCTATATACTAAGCGACTTTCCAGCCCGTCACCTATCACACCATTATCGCTTCTATGCAGTCGTAAGGCAACGACTAGAACGCTCACGAATGCTGAACGCTCGGAGGAAACTTTTCTCCAAGTACTTTTTCCTTTGCTACGCAACGCTAATGCGTAGCTTACTGCGGCGGCGGAGTACGCAATGCTTTACGAACGATAACCCTTTTACTACGGTTCCCTATGGGTAAGGCGAACAGCAGTCCGCTAAGGCGCAAAACCCCTCTGGTACTCTTCTGTACGGAAAGCTACAACGTAGCTGACTTACCTGACTTGCAGCCACTATAACTATTCAGCCAAGTTAGTTATGTGAAATAAAAGGGATATTTCAACTATTGTGAGTTGGTGTTTTTTTGTATACGGATTAATGTGTTGTAAACTTGTTGTTTTAAGTTGCTGTTATTTTGGATTTCCGTAGTCATTCTATTAAATTTATCAATAGTCAAACCGTAATCGCCAACAATTCTTTGAGAATGATTACAGTAGTTTACAGCAATATTTCTGGCCTTACTTGGCAAACTATTCATACTGCTTGGTTCGCTACAAACAATCTGAGGAACGTCTCCACCGCCGATGATTTTTTTAATTTGCCCGAATGCTTCTTGGCGTGCTGGCTCCATTGCTAATACAGCCTGAGCATAGCTAGTAATCTCTGTACTATTAAAAGATTGATTCTGAGCGTTAGCTTTTAAGCTTCCAGTACTTACAAGCAAACTAGCACTGGTAGAAATGCCAAATAACAAAGTTTTAGCCAGTAACTTTTGCATACTAGTTGGGAAAAAAGTATGAGGAATAATCTTCATAAGGTATGACACAGACAGACAGTAAAGTTATATTAATGACTTTGAATTATTTTGGCTGTGAGAAGTTCCAATGAGTCGGAGCAATTCACAAAAGATTTTTTTAGATACGTCGGCATACTTGACAAAGTTCGATGATTTTATTTTGTAATATGGCTATTTCTGGACGGCTTTGCTTGAGTGTAACCTCTAGCTCTAATAACAATGGTAAACAAGAAATTAGTTGCGCTACAGAAAGCGATTGAACCTCTTGCTGGAGAAAATAGATACGTTTAGGATTACCAATTTCCGCAGCTTGTGCGATCGCCTGCGGATTGCGTTCACCACTTTCTACCATCAGTTTCACCCATAACCAAGTGCGAAATTGTCCAATTAAGGTGGCTACTATCCGCAATTCTGGTTCGGCTGCATTGATGAGATCAGCCAAGATAGTTAAAGCTTTAGCTGTATCACCAACCCGAATAGCTGCGGCTAGTTGTAGACTATTTTGCGTTGTATTTCTGACTAAGCGAATAACAGTATCTTCTTGGATAGGGCGATCGCTGTCTTCGGCATAGAGGCGTAATTTCTCTATTTCATTGTAAAGCAAGCGTGTATCATTACCTACAGCTTCTGCTACAAGTTCTGCCGCTTTCGGTGTCAATTTAACCCCCACAGTTTGAGCTGCTTGATTCACAGCTTGGATAAGTAACTCTGTTTTCCAAGGAGGAATTAGGGGAAATTCTCGAAACTCAGTGGCGAATTGCTTGAATAATTTTGTTGATTTGAGGCGCTCATCTGGTTTATTGCGGCTGGTAAGCAATAAACAGGAGTTTTCGGGAATTACGGACAAAGTACGCGAAAGTTCCGCCATGACGTTTTCTGGGCAATTTTGTAACAGGTTAGTATTCATCAGCCAAACTAACCGCCCCCCAGCGCCAAAAGTTGGAGTCATGACTTGGTTTAACGCTTGGATAGCTGCGTCGCTGTCTTCTGGGGAGAAAGTTGTGTAGTTGAAACTCATCCACAGGGGATCAAGGACGCGATCGCGCAATGTTGTCACTGCTTTAGCGATCGCAAAGTCATCTTCACCCCAGTAAACATAAATTGGCATTTATCAGTTATCAGTTATCAGTTATCAGTTGTCATCTTTTTATCGGCGTTCATCGGCGTTCATCGGCGGTTTTTTATTTAAATCTAATGCACTACTTTAGTCTTGCCGCGCCACTACAGTTAGTAGCGTGACCGGGCTAAAATGTTGCAATAGATTTGGGAAAAATTGAACGCAGATGAACGCAGATGAACGCAGATGATAGATTGGTATTGCACAAAATTAGTCCAGTCGCGCTATTAGTATAAATCTTTAACCGAACTTAATATAAGTAGGACTTACGCATAAAAACGAAAAATCAAGGGTTTGGGCAAGGGTGTAGGGGTATAGCGCAAAGTCTGAGCGGTTCGCGTAGCGTCTCGTAGAGAGGCTTCCTCCGTTGGCGCAGCCCGCCGTTCGCGGTAGCGTCTCTGAAAGAGAAGGCATCAGAACTTTGTAAGAGAGGGGTATAGGGGTGTAAATCTTTAAAACCCTTACACCCTTACACCCTTACCCCCCTACACCCTGTCTCAACAGATAACCTTGGTGCGTAAGTCCTGATAAGTAAGAAATAAAAAAGGGATAAGCAAAATGCCTATCCCTAAAAAATCAACTAATTAATCTATCAAGTTCCACTTGTCCAAGAATTGATGTACTCAATTTGGTCTGGTGTGAGGCTGTCGATGTAAATACCCAAGGCTTGCAACTTCAAGCGGGCGATTTCTTGGTCTACTTCAGTGGGAACTGAATGTAAACCGGGTTCTAAATTACCTTTGTTCTTGACTAGGTATTCTACAGCTAAGGCTTGGTTAGCAAAGCTCATGTCCATGACGGCGCTTGGGTGTCCTTCCGCCGCAGCTAGGTTAATCAAGCGTCCTTCACCCAGAACGATGACTGATTTACCACTGTTGAGGCGATATTCTTCAGTAAAGGGGCGTACTTGCTTGATTTGTTTGGCTTGACTTGCTAAGTATTTTAGGTCAAGTTCAATATCAAAGTGACCGGAGTTACAAACGATCGCACCGTCTTTCATTGCGTCAAAATGTTCACCACGGATGACGTGCTTGTTACCAGTCACGGTAATGAACAAGTCGCCTTGGGTTGCAGCTTCAGCCATTGGCAATACGCGGAAGCCATCCATTACTGCTTCAATAGCTTTGATGGGGTCGATTTCGGTGACGATGACGTTAGCACCAAGTCCACGGGCGCGGAGGGCTGTACCTTTACCACACCAGCCGTAACCAACTACAACTACAGTCTTACCAGCTAGTAAGATATTTGTAGCGCGGATAATCCCGTCTAAGGTGGATTGACCTGTACCGTAGCGGTTATCAAAGAAGTGCTTGGTGTCAGCGTCATTAACGTTGACTGCGGGGAAGGTGAGAACGCCATCTTTAAACATGGCTTTGAGGCGGACGATACCTGTGGTGGTTTCTTCGGTAGTCCCAATCAAGTCAGCAATCTGGTGTTGACGTTCTTTCACCAGGGTTGCTACCACATCGCTACCATCGTCGATGATGATGTTGGGGCGATGGTCTAAAGCGATTTGCACGTGACGGTTATAGGTTTCCGCATCTTCGCCTTTTTGGGCGAATACGGGAATTTCATGGTCTAAGACGAGGCTGGCTGCTACGTCGTCTTGTGTGGACAAGGGGTTACTCGCAATTAACAGCGCGTCTGCACCACCAGCTTTTAAGGCGATCGCCAAATGTGCTGTTTCTGTGGTGATGTGGGCGCAAGCTACAAGGCGCAGCCCAACAAACGGTTTCTCTTGGGCAAAGCGATCGCGGATTTGCCGTAATACTGGCATTTCCCTTCCAGCCCATTCAATACGCTGTCTTCCCAAGGGAGCGAGGGCGAGGTCTTTAACCTCGTGCTTTAATCGGGGAGAAGTTGCGGTCATTAAATATACCTCTAAAAAGTCAAACGAGTTACGTAATCGCTTACGCACCCTACTAAATTATTCCATGACTAGCAAATTTTGGGTGTAATTCCCCAAAACCTAGTCAATAATCTTCTGGATTAGCTTGGCTTTTCCCAGACACAATGTCAACACCAGACTCAGCTTTTCCCTTTTGTGTTGATTTCTGGTAAAAGTATTAGGAATCTTTTCTCTAATTCTTAGAGTGATTATATGAGCTTATTTGTCCTCTATCTGAAGGTGTAAATATCAGCAAAATTCCCAAATTTCCAGCCAAAAACGCAACTTTAGATAGGTACAATTACCACTGTGAATTATGGAGGATAGCAAAGGAAAAGCTGAATATAACTGTCATAATTTTAAATTTTGAATTGATTAAGGAGGTGTGGTAGTGCGATTTAACTTTTTGGCGATCGCTCTTTCAATGGCGATAACCATTGTCTCAATGCCAAAAGCGACAGCCCAAATTCAATTTTTGCAACAACTACCAGTACCAAACAGTAGCAGTAATGAGTCGGAGAGTCGAGTTGTCTCTGACTGGGTTTATTTAGATGGTCGCCGCTTATTTCAAATAGCCGCAACTAGAAAAAATCTTCCCGAACGGAAGGAAAACATTGAGCAGAATTTGCAAGAAATTTCTCGCAATTATCTACGCTCATCGGCGGCGGAAGCTGATGTACAAGTCCGCATACTCAATGGATTGCCAGTAATTTATGTCAATAATCGCTACTTAATGACTATCACCTCTCTCGATGCTACCCAAGGAGAGGGTGACGCTTTTGCATTAGCCGAAAGCATAAAAGAGTCCTTAAAGCAAGACCTACAACGAGCAAAACAAGAACGACAAACTCAATATTTCATCGACCAAGCCAAAATTGCTGGTGCGATCGCCCTCGCCATGTTGCTCGCCAGTTGGGGCGTAGCACGTTGGCAACGCCGTGCTTTACATGATTCTCTACAATCCAACTCTACCCCATCAGCCACCAAAGAAATTACAGATCAGCTAAATCAACAGCAGCACCGACATCTGCGAGAAGTCAAAAGACGGTTGTTTCAATTCTCGCAACTAGGAATTTGGGGAGGGGGAAATTTCCTGATTTTGGGTCTATTTCCCTATACACGCAGCTTGCAAGTAATTATTCTCACAGCCGCCCAAATCCCTTTACGATTGGCTGTAGTAGGAGTGGGAACTTATGTGACAATTCGTTTAACCTATGCGCTGATTGACCGTTTTACTAGCACTCTCATCAGCAGTGGCGCTTTATTCACAACTCCTGAAGCCTCGGAACGCCTGCAATTGCGAGTCTCTACACTTTCTGGGGTGACTAAAAGTATTGCCACTATCGTCTGTGTAGGAGTTGGTATTTTGCTGGCTCTGGTATCCTTGGGTATAGATATCGTTCCTTTACTCGCTGGTGCAAGTTTAGTTGGTGTGGCTGTCTCCCTAGCCTCGCAGAACTTAATTAAAGATGCAATCAACGGCTTTCTGATTATTTTAGAAGACCAGTACGCCTTGGGTGATGTGATTAATGTAGGTAATTTCGGCGGTTTAGTAGAAAATCTCAATCTGCGGATGACTCAGATACGTGACGCAGAAGGCAGGTTAATTACAATTCCCAACAGTGAAATTAAAATCGTAGCTAATCTTTCCAGCCGTTGGTCACGCGCCGATTTATCGATTCCTGTAGACTATCAAGCCGATATTAACCAAGTTTTGCAGCTAATTGGCGATGTAGCCTTAAAAATGGATCAAGACCCCCTCTGGCAAAAGCAGATTATCGAAACACCACAAGTATTGGGCGTTGATAATTTTGGCGATCGCGGTTTAATTATCCGCGTCTGGATTAAAACCCAACCCCTCAAGCAATGGGATGTAGCCAGAGAATACCGCCGTCGCCTGAAAATCGCCTTCGACCAAGCCGGTATTTTTATTCCTGTACCCCAACAAGCCATCTGGGTAAACGATAGCCCTGCACTACACCCGCAGGAGAATGGGAAGGGATGAGGGAGTGGGGAGATGGGGGAGTGAGGGGAGTGGGGGGAGATGAGGAAATTGTTAATTTTGAACTGATTTCCCTCTATCTTGCACCAGTGGCTTATTGCTAAAAGTACAAGCCAAAAAGCCTATTATTTCGTAGGGTGGGCATTGCCCACCACCTGCTTATTGACAAGGCACAAGATATCAGCAGAAGAAGAAATTATTACTCTCCAGTCAACTGACAACTGTCAACTGTCAACTGTCAACTGTCCCCTATCCCAGATTTTCAACCCATTGCGAACTGCTAACTATCTTGCTAATGAAACCATCTTGAGCAACTAAAATTGCTCTATGCAGTTCTTCATCAGTAGCTGCACCGCCATTGTTTTGGAAGGCGAGAGTTCCGGTTGCGTCGGAGAGAAATTCTACAGAAAAACCTAGATGAGCAGCTTGTCTAGCTGTGGTGTCACAGCACATTTGTGTCATATATCCACTGATGACGACGGTATCAATACCCTTGTCTCTCAACCAAGCTTCTAATTCAGTCCCGGTAAAGCTTCCTGGTAAGCTTTTCTCAATCAGCAAATTATAGGGGAACTGGGCAACATCTGGATGGAGTTCCCATTCTGGAGTCCCTTTTTTGAATATGGGTGTATCTTCCTGTGGTTGGGTGTGTCGCACTACAATCACGGGAATATTTTTCTCATGGGCAGTATTCATTACTCGCAAAATTTTGTCTAGGCTACCTGATGGATAGCTGACTGGCAATTTACCCGTGAAATATTCGTTCTGAACATCGATAACTAGCAAGGCTCGATTCATTTGATGAGTCTCCCTGGACACATCGAACAGTTTAACTTTGATTTCTTTCCAAGAGAACTTGACTCGGAAACTTGCCATTTATAGTACAATTGTACTATAATATATGTAGCGTCCAGAAAGCCCAGTGCCGCGCAATTATGATCAAGCATTATATTCTGACTTTAAATCCAACTGCCAAGCACGAATGGGATCGTTGCATTCTACGTGATCCATTGACTGCAAAGCGCCCAGACATTGCCAAATTAGTGGCTGAAGCAGTTGGTGCTGATACAGGCAGTTATCTGATAAGTGTGAATATCGAAGTCCAGGTTTTAGAACAGGCTGCTGTACCGCAAAGTGAACAACTTTCACTGCAATTTCCAGAGGTATCTGTGTCTACGCCTATGAGAGAAGCAGCCTAGCTTAACTCTGTGTCTCTGTGGCAGAAAATTCACCACAGAGGCACGGAGACACAGAGAGAAGAGTAATAATTTTGTCACTTAATTACATAAAAACCGAGTAGCGCATATGAGAAGAGGAAGCGGGAGAAAAAAGGGGTGAAATTGTCTATATTATATCCCTTTTTTTGTGCAATGTGAGTAAAATTTGACTATAATAGATATATAACGAAGGCTAAAAGCAAGTAATTATTTTGACCAGTCGCAAAGATAATTGATAAGCGGAAGAAGATATCCGCGAGTTTGTGCAATCAAGGTTTTGAGAGGAAGATTGTTTTGATGACACAATTGAATCATTATCCATCGGCGATCGCTCAAGCTGCCCAAAGAGTAAACGAAATTGACTCACAGTTAATGGCAGTGCAGCAACAAATTAACCGCTTTGAAGGAAATGCAGATCGTGTCGCCGCCTTTGAAAATCACTTGAAAAACGATGCCCAACGCCGGGCGCGTCGTTTTGAAGTGCTGTTAGTTAATCAGGAATATCAAAAGGCGATGGACACACTCATTCAACTTACTGCGGAAAAAGCAAATGCGATCGCGCATTTAGAATATCTGCGTAACCAGTTTAGTGTAGCTAAACTAGAAGCCAGATTGAAAATTGCCCAACAACTCACAGATGTTGAGTCGAGAGAATTAGTTGGGTTGTAGACAGTTGACAATTGACAGTTGACCAGACTTTTCACGGGATCTCGAAAACCCCTCTCCAAACCTCTCCCCTACAAGGAGAGAGGCTTTAATTGCTCCCCCTTCCCTACTAGGGAAGGGGGCTGGGGGGTTAGGTCTGTCGTTAACTTTTCCACATGACGTGAAAGGTCAGGGGTGTATGGGTGTAAGGGTTTTGAAGACATACACCCCTACACCCCTGTATTTCTTAGGAGTATGCCAAAATAGATACCAAGAAAACTACGGTTTTTATCTATGGTATGGACTCCAGGGCGGCAGTTATTTGGCAGACGCTATACAATCGAGAGACAATTAGGCGAAGGTGGAATTGGTATTACCTATCTTGCCAAAAATCGACAGGGTAATTTGCGCGTAATTAAAACCCTGCGTGAAGCCATACTTAATCATCCTGCTTGGATAGCGCATCAAAGTAAACTCAAGCAAGACTTTAAAGAAGAAGCGTTACGCCTAGCCTTATGTCGCCATCCCCACATCGTGGAAGTGGAAAACGTTTTTGATGAGGGTGACTTACCATGTATGGCGATGGAATACATCACCGGGGAAGATTTAGGTAAGCGGATAACCGAAAAAGGAGCATTACCAGAAGCAGAAGCACTCCAATATATTAGGCAAATTGGCGATGCTTTGATACTGGTTCACGACAAAGGTTTGCTGCATCGGGATTTAAAGCCAAGTAATATCATGATGCGTGCAGGGAAACCAGAAGCCGTACTAATTGATTTTGGTCTTGCTAGACAATTTATATCGGGTGCTGTTTTACAGCATACACAAAGTTTAACTCCCGGTTACGCGCCACCAGAACAGTATGCACCAGTAGAACAACGGGGAGAATATATAGATGTTTACGCCTTAGCCGCCACCTTATATTCTTTGCTGACTGGAGAGTTACCTATGCCAGCACCAGCCAGACTACAAAATTTTACCCTGCAACCACCAAAAGATTTTAATCCCAGTGTGAGCGATCAGGTGAATGAGGCGATTATGAAAGGGATGGCGTTAAATTACAAGTTGCGTCCCCAGTCGGTGCAAAAGTGGTTAGATTTGCTGGGTGCAAGCTTCATACCGCCAACACAACCAGTAGCACCTTCTGTTTACACACCCCCATCTTGGGAATGTGACCAAATTATTCCAGGTATTTCTGGAATAATAGCCTTTGATTCCCAAAAAGAAACCTTAGCAAGTGCGGCAGGTAGATTTATTCACTTGTTTTCATCAACTACAGGTCAACTTATCCGCACCCTAACTGGTCATTCTGAGAGGGTTTATTCCCTAGCCATCAGTAGTGATGGGCAAATTCTCGCCAGTGGTAGTTGGGACAAAACTATCAAACTCTGGTCAACAGCCACAGGAAAACAAATTCGCACCCTAACTGGTCATTCTGAGAGGGTTAGTTCCCTAGCCATCAGTAGAGATGGGCAAATTCTCGCTAGTGGTAGTGGGGACAACACTATCAAACTCTGGTCAATAGCCACAGGAAAAGAAATTCGCACCCTAACTGGTCATTCTAACTCGATTTTTTCCTTAGCCATCAGTAGTGATGGGCAAATTCTCGCTAGTGGTAGTGGGGACGATACTATCAAACTCTGGTCAATGGCGACAGGAAAACAAATTCGCACCCTAACTGGTCATTCTGACTGGGTTAATTCCCTAGCCATTAGTAGTGATGGGCAGTTTCTCGCCAGTGGTAGTGATGACAAAACTATCAAACTCTGGTCAATGGCGGCAGGAAAAGAAATTCGCACCCTAACTGGTCATTCTGACTGGGTTAATTCCCTAGCCATAAGTAGTGATGGGCAGTTTCTCGCCAGTGGTAGTGATGACAATACTATCAAACTCTGGTCAATGGCGACAGGAGAAGAAATTCGCACCCTCACAGGTCATTCTCACTGGGTTAGTTCCCTAGCCATCAGTAGTAATGGGCAAATTCTCGCCAGTGGTAGTGAGGACAAAACTATCAAACTCTGGTCAATAGCCACAGGAAAACAAATTCGCACCCTCACAGGTCATTCTGACTCGGTTAATTCCCTAGCCATCAGTAGTGATGGGCAAATTCTCGCTGGTGGTAGTAGCGACGACACTATCAAAATCTGGTCAATGGCGACAGGAGAAGAAATTCGCACCCTAACTGGTCATTCTGACTCGGTTAATTCCCTAGCCATCAGTAGTGATGGGCAAATTCTCGCCAGTGGTAGTGAGGACAAAACTATCAAACTCTGGTCAATAGCCACAGGAAAACAAATTCGCACCCTGACTGGTCATTCTAGCTGGGTTAGTTCCCTAGCCATAAGTAGTAATGGGCAAATTCTCGCTAGTGGTAGCGACGACACTATCAAACTCTGGTCAATGGCAACAGGAAAACAAATTCGCACCCTTGGAGGTTGGTTTCGTGGTCATTCTAGCTGGGTTAGTTCCCTAGCCATCAGTAGTGATGGGCAAATTCTCGCTAGTGGTAGTGAGGACAAAACTATCAAACTCTGGTCAATAGCTACAGGAAAAGAAATTCGCACCCTAACTGGTCATTCTGACTCGGTTGACTCCTTAGCCATCAGTAGTGATGGGCAAATTCTCGCCAGTGGTAGTTGGGACAAAACTATCAAACTCTGGTCAACAGCCACAGGAAAAGAAATTCGCATCCTAACTGGTCATTCTGAGAGGGTTCGTTCCCTAGCCATCAGTAGTGATGGGCAAATTCTCGCTAGTGGTAGTAAGGACAAAACTATCAAACTCTGGTCAATAGCCACAGGAGAAGAAATTTGCACTCTCAGTCATTTTGACTCAGTTTGGTCTGTCGCCTTTACCCCCGATGGAAGTAGGCTTGCTGCTGGAGACGATAGCGGAAATATTAAAATTTGGCGACGCATTTAGTTGTGCAATAACAGCGTCAAAATAGTAAGTAAGACTGACAAACATTAAAACCAACATGAAAGCATACGAATTTCCCGCCAACATCACCACTGAAGGCAAAATAGAATTACCAGATGTGATTTTGCAACAGTTACCAAATAACCAGCAGGTAAAAGTAATTATTCTCGTCAATGAACCCACAGAAGCAGAACAAGAAGAAGCAGCTTGGCAACGCCTTGCAGCCGAACAATTATTAAAAGGGTATAGCGAAGACGATGCAATATACGACACCATTAGGAACTTTACAACTAAATGATTGGAAAAAAGTGTGTCAGCACATCTCTCAAATGTGGTCTTCTATTGGCTAAAAAATCAAAATAGTAATAAGACTTGTACACCATCAACTTGATGTCATAACAATGCTAGAAATAAACAAAAATTACGTCATGGACGAAAATCAACAACCTATTGCTGTACAGATTCCCATAGCTGACTTTGAAAAAATTGAAGAGATATTAGAAAATTACGGCTTAATTAAACTCATGGCAGAGTCAGAAGACGATGAACGCCTCTCTAAAGATGAAGCATGGCAATATTACCAATCATTAAAACAAAAAAATGTGGAAGGTTGAATATACTAAAAAGTTCTTGAAAGAATTAGCGGATTTACCACAAGATATGCAGGCTAGGATTGAATCAATAGTATTTCAAGAACTAGAATCAGAAAATCCATTTGATTTAGGTTATTTGCAAAAAATGAAAGGCTACGATGATAAATATAAAATTCGCATAGGTAATTACAGAGTAGGTATTAGTGTTGATAAAGAAACCAAAACATTAATTTGTCAAAGGGTCGCACATCGTAAAGATATTTATAAAACTTTCCCTTGATACAATATCTTGGCGTTGCTGATTGAAAACATGAATTTGCCTCACGCAAAGGCGCAAAGTAACAAAGAAAAATAAAAGTTAATTTCATATTTCATACTAACTCTGGGGTGCGTCAGCCCCAATAATTGCGTACAAATTAAGGAATTTTCTACATCTGACGCACCCTACTATTGTGCTGTAGTCAGTTGACAATTGACAGTTGACAGTTGACAGTTGTTAGTTGTCAGGTTATTTCCACTGTCAACTGTTCACTGTTCACTGTCCCCTGTCCCCTGTCACCTGTCCCCTGTGATACAAGGATGTTCATCTGTTAAATAGCTTTCTAACAGAGTTGCGATCGCCTCTGGATGGATTTTCTTGTATTTCTTTTTACCCAGCATCAGAACGCAGTTAGGGGCGCTGCTACAGCGTTTTTGACAGTCGGTGTGTTCGATTTCTACTTTGTCACGTAAACCGCGATCGCACAAAGTTTTTTCTAATTCTGACAATAAACCTTTACCACCACGTTTGACACAACCAGCTTTCTGACACACCATAATTTTAGCTGGTGGTGATGCTATTTCAGCGATTCTATTACTAACTATAACTTGATAAGCTTTGAGTTTAATTGTGCCTGTATATTTATTTAACTTACAGACACCATAAATATTTATCGGTTCGCCTATCTCCAAAGAAGAACTTAAAGAACCACGTAATTTTTTTGGTAGCTTGACTAACACATCTCCAGAAGGAACTGCCAAACTTAAATATTTCAGTTTTCTCGGTTTCTTACCAGTAAAACCTAGAAAATTACCCTCAAGATTAAACTCTGATAACGTCAAAAATTTCTCACCCATTTTGATGCTTCTTCTTATAGGGTTGACAGTAATAGTAATTCGCCATTAAGTATAAAATACTCTGTGCCTCTGTGGTAAAAAGTCATCAACCACAGAAACACAGAGAAAAGATTTTATTCCAATCGTTTAGCTTCCAGAGTTTTGGGTAAATTAGCGATATCTGGTATTTCCTTAAATTCTAATTCCCAACCGTTGGCTAGAGTCAGAACTTTCCCTTCCGCGCCGTCTGTTTGTTTCACAACTACTTCTTCTAAATCTTTTTTAGGAACGTAGACTGTTAACTTACCGGCATCATTCACTCGTAACATCACTTTCATGGTTTTCCTCAGCAGATTCTAGTTCTTTTGCTTTACAACCGACAACGATTCCCTTATCCAAAAAATGCACGGCATAAATATAGGAACTTTGTAAAAAAGTACCTATACTCGCTACGTAACCTATATCTCCTTTTTTGGCTAAAATCTCTCCGATTTCTCTGCCTGGAAATGTGCCATCGTTTTTAATTTGTTTACGAAGTCTGACTTTTTCTCCGACTTCATAAACTGGTTCTGAATCTAACTCGTATTCATCGCGCTGCATGAGAATACCTCTGTTCTTTTACCAAGTTCAACAGTTCTTGTACAGTCAAACTACTTTTTTTCTTAACTGACTGTTGGCGTACTGCATCTAAAACAGATTGGATTTCTTCTGCGTTGAGAAAAATTCCATGCTGTTCTAATAAATTAGAGATTAAATGTCTTCCTGAATGTTTACCTAGCACTAAACGGCGTTCCCAACCGACTTCTTCAGGTGCGAATGGTTCATAGGTATCAGGATTTTGCAGTACACCATGTGCATGGATACCTGATTCATGAGCAAAGGTATTTTCACCAACGATCGCCTTCCAAGGTGGTACATTAGCACCAGATGCAGTTGCGACTAGTTGCGACAGTTCCAACAAACGGGGTGTGTCAATACCCATATCTACGCCATAGATGCGTTTGATAGCCATCACAACTTCTTCTAAGGCGGCGTTCCCAGCTCTCTCACCCAACCCAATCACGGTAGTATTGACAGAAGCAGCGCCAGCTTTAATTCCTGCTAAGGCGTTAGCTGTCGCCATGCCAAAATCATTGTGTGTATGGATTTCTACAGGAATGCTTAAAGCTGAGACGAGTAGTTTAACTTTTCCGTAGGTGGTGAAAGGATCTAGCACTCCTACTGTGTCACAGAAACGAAACCGGGATGCACCCCATTCTTGAGCGTATAATGCCACATCCAAGAGGAAGTTTTCATCAGCTCTGGAAGAATCTTCCCCGCCCACTGCTACCCAAAGACCCTGATCAACTGCGAAGCTGATACAATCTTTGAGTCTTTGCAGACTTATCCGCCATTGTCCGTGGAATTTCGCAGCGATTTGGATACCGGAAACAGGAATCGCAATATGCACGCGCTTCATTCCACAAGCGATGGAAGCCTTGATATCTGACATAACGGCGCGGTTCCAAGCCAGGAGGTTGGCGTTTAAACCTAAGTGAGAAATTGCACAGATAGCACGCATTTCTTCCTCACCCATCGCTGGGATACCGACTTCTAATTCAGGTACACCGATATTATCGAGAAATTTGGCGATCGCAACTTTCTCTTCTAAGGTAAAAGCCACACCTGCGGCTTGCTCACCATCACGTAATGTAGTGTCATTAATGAGAACTTTATTCATCTCCAACGTCCCTCTTAGAAATTTTCTTAATATTCTTTTTTGGTTGAGAGTTGATTCTGCAATTCCTGGTAATAATAAATGCTCGTTACCACTCTGGAAATAAGAATGGTAAATGCTATATACTCTCGTGTTTAATATTTCAACTTCATCATTTCTAAATATTAGCTAAAAAATCACAATATATCTGTATGACAGAGAACCAAAACCATGTATCTTTTAAGAATAAATTTGTAAAAAATACGCGAATTTTCACAATAAATATATTTTCAAACTAAAGGTTAGAAAGCCTAAACAAATATCCAAGCTATCGAGTACTTTTTCAGGAAAAATTTAAATTTGCGTAGATATAAATAAATATCCTTTTTTATTAAAATAAATTGACAAATGAATTACTTATTTAGCAAAGATTATCAGCTAACTCTCGTTATATAACCAATCTAAAATTTGTTCTAGCTGTTGTAAGTCCACTAACCCATACTGCCAGAGGAGCATGGGTAAAGGCCCATTGTCAAACTCTTGGTGTTTTAGAGCTACAGCCATGTCTTTATCAGACAATTCAAGTTCGTTATGTAAAAAATCTAGTAATTCTATATTTTTTTTGCCAGTGGTCATCATATATTCAAATTGTTGATTGAGAGAAATTTGCAAATAGAGCAGTAGCCACATAGCTGAGGAAATGAGTCAATCATAAAATCCTGATAGTAAGCAGCTAAAGCATCTGTTCCCTGTACCCTGTAACCTGTCCCCTACTATAGTAAAGTTGCCAGTTTTGGCTAAACTTACTTCTTGATAATCAATAGTTTCAGGACAGGGATTATATTAAGTTCGCTTAAATACTTATCATATATTGGGGGCTGGTAATAGGTAATTGATAATCGGTAATGGCTGAAAACAATTACCTATTAGCTATGACCAATTACCGACCAAAACAACCATATTATAAGTAATGAGCTGAACTTGATATTTGATGTATTTTTGTGAAAATCATCTTTGCATCACAATTTAGTCCTGAGACTCTATTGATTAAATATTCCAGATTAGATAGAGAAAAATTTTGACCTTTGCTAGTCATGGTTGCAATACCAGCAACGCTCTAGCCAGTCGATTAATTCTTGACGGGAACCTAGAAACTGCATCACCGTACTGCGGACTAAAATTGCAGTCAGCCAATTATTCACTTGCACCCGCAATGATCCATCTGCATGACAGGAACAGGGGATCATCAATTCTTGCAATCGGTGATAAATCTGCCAGCGATCGCACAAGGGTATCTGCAACACTTGAGAACTACAAGGTGGTAACATAATTATCTATCTTTCGTCAACAGTTCTTGTGACTTTGCTTGATCTATCAGAGTTTTTTGCAGTTTTTGTTCAAGTTGTTCGATGCGCGTCAGCAAAGAACGAATTACATCTGCTTCCAAGTCGGGTAACTTTCCATGTTCCAGAGGCGAGAGACTAGTCTTAGGTTGGGTCACAATGCGCCCTGGAACGCCGACAACAGTACAATCTTCGGGGACATCACGCAACACAACTGAACCAGCGCCAATACGCACGCGATCGCCAATCGTAATATTTCCCAAAACCTTCGCACCCGAACCCACCACCACATGACTCCCCACCGTGGGATGACGCTTCCCGCTTTCCTTAAGAGTACCGCCCAGAGTCACACCCTGGTAAATTAGGGCATAATCTCCCACAATCGCCGTTTCACCGATGACAACGCCCATCCCGTGGTCGATAAACACACCTTTACCAATCACCGCACCCGGATGAATTTCAATTCCCGTGAGAAACCTAGCCAAGTGCGAAATCAAGCGCGGGAAGAAAACCACTCCCCGACGATGTAACCAATGGGCGAAACGGTGTAAACAAATAGCATGAAGTCCGGGGTAACAGAAGATAACTTCCAACCAATTCTGCGCCGCCGGGTCGCGTTCAAAAATAATCAGAAAATCACTCAACAATGGCTCTAAAAAAACGCCAGAGAGTAGATTTTTCAGCAGGGATGTATGTGATGAATCCTGGGGATTCTCGATACCGTCTAAGGACTGTTGCATCTGTACTATCTGGTTAAAAGAGCCTTGTGCTTTTTCTGCTTATATCAGATTGCTCCACAGCAGACAGTACATTAAAAGCCGATTGGATTTATTGGAATAATTAAGCCTGTACTCAACAGCTACGAACCCTACCTTAGTTAGATTTAAAATCTCTCTTGGGGTATAGGTACTAGTATTGTGGGGACGGGGTTCTAGTATTTCCCAACAAGGGTGTCAGAATTTTTGTACTCGCTACAAATAACTTAATATGTACGACATTGATACGATTTGAGCCAGATAGATTGAGATATATTAAGCTGTACTCAACCGCCCTGGATTATCAAGTAGACAGGACTATAAATTAATTTTCTGTATCTCCAATCACTATAACTATTTTAGGATTTTGGCACTTAAAAAACCAAATTCTTCATTTTATTTTAGCCTTTATTTTCTGTATGTACATATACCTTTTCATCAGGTAACTAAGAAAAAATGATAGGCATTCCTCCACCTGTTAATTTAACTAATAAAACTCTGATCTTTTCTCTGTGGTTTAATAGACCTCTTGCAAAAGTCGTTCTTAGCGTTCTTTTCTTTGCGTTTTTGCGCCTTTGCGTGAGACAAAAAAAGATTTATGCAAGAAGTCTAATAAATATACTTATAATATCAAGTCAGGCTAATTACTTACGATATGGTTGGTTTAGTTGGTAATAGGTAATTGTTTTCTCCGATTAGCAATTACCTATTACCAATGACCAAAGCTGACGATATGATAAGTGTTTAAGCGGATATGATATAAGTGGGTTTCCAATTTTTATATGCAACCTCGGCAAAGCATTATTGCAATCTTTTCTACATTTGTACAATTCGATGCCGATCGCTTCAGTGGTTGGGCGACTGAATCACGCTTGCGTCGCAGCATTCAAACTTGTCTCCAGCATACACCAAAAGAAACTTCGGAATATTTTTGGGCATTATATTGGTATAAATTTTGGCAGCTTCCAGAAACTCAATCCTTAGCCAAGCAACATCTCACAGCTTATTTACAAGAACCTTGTTATTGGATATCCCAAAAAACAGCCGCTAGTTTTGTGAGTACGCAATATAGATTACCTGATTGTTTTCAAGTGGCGATCGCCCAAATTGATCGAGTCCTGAAAAGCTTCAATCCCAGCCAAACGAGTACCCTGAAAAACTACGCTAGCATAATTTTTGGTAGTGTAATTCGGGAAACTTTACGCCAACGTCAAGAAATTGATATCTGTACAGATTGGGGTTTATTACGCAAAATCAGCCAAAAGCGTTTGCATGAGTCTTTACAAAATGCTGTATCCTTAACAGAAATTCCTGATTACATCCTGGCGTGGAACTGTTTTAAAACCCTATATATCCCCACAAAAGCGGCTAATTCTCGCCAACTGTCTCGACCAGATGATACCATTTGGGAAGCGATCGCCAAAGCCTACAATTCCCAAAGCAACCAACCAGCCACCGCCCAAACTATCGAAAAGTGGCTATTAAATGCAGCTAAAGCGGTGCGTAATTATCTTTATCCTACATCTGATTCTCTCAACTTAGCCAAAGGTGAGGATGATACTTATGAGTTGCTAGATCATCTCCCCGCAACACAACAGCCATCCCTAATTCAAGAAATTATCGCCCAAGAAGAAGAACAAGCCAGAAATTCCCAACAAGCCCAAATTCATCAAGTGTTAGTAGAGGCGATCGCACAACTCGCAGCCCAATTACAACAAATTCTACACCTCTACTACCAGAAAAAACTGAATCAAGATAGCATTGCCCAAAAATTAGACATCAAGCAGTACACTGTTTCCCGACGCTTAACCAAAGCCAAGGAAACCTTACTCAAATCTGTAGCTAGTTGGAGTCGAGACACACTGCATATTTCTTTAACTTCCGACATACTCAAAGCTATGAGTTCATTGATAGAAGACTGGCTACAGAATTACTACGATGACTCTAATACCAATTCTCCATGAAATTGCGCCGAATAAACAATGTAGAGACGTTGTATGCCAATCTCTACAGCGCAGAATAAAGTGCATCTTCATCAAGAAACGGTATAACGCATAAAAATGCTAAAACAGTCGGAAATTCACTATTAATTAAGAATTCGAGATTTTCGCGTCTGTTCAGGAAACAGCAACTTTCCCCGCTAGTTCCACCAGCCAAAGAGATCCCCGGAGTAAACCCTATGAATGCTAACCCCACTGTATTCACTTTTGCTGACTCGACAGACCTGATTTTAGAAATTCCCACCTCTACAGCAGCAAAGAAGGAAAGTCAGTTATTTTCTCATCCCTATGGGCGTTATCAAGCGGAACTCAACAAAATCTGCTTAGATACAGTCTTACCTTGGTTACAGGCAGATTTTTCTCCCCAAGCAAAGGTATGGCCCTCGACTGCGACTCTACCCAGCTTTTGGGAACTGGTGAATGGAACCGCAGTTATAGTTGACGCAACTAAATTTGTTCTGGTTCCCAGTGAAAATATTGATCACAGTGAATTTACTGTACCGCAAGAATGGGTAGATTTACCAAGCTGGGCTGGAGATTATTATCTAGCTGTGGAAGTAGCAGCAGATGCAGGCTACGTCAAGGTTTGGGGTTATTGTACTCATGCACAACTGAAGCATCAAGGCAAATATGAGCCAGGCGATCGCACTTATTCTTTAGACGCGAGTGATATGATTAACGATATAACTGTGTTAGCTGTAGCATGGGAATTATGTCCTAATGAAGTCACCCGCACTGCCATAACACCATTACCCACATTACCACAACAACAAGCCCAAAATCTCATCACCCGCTTAAGCAACCCAGAAATCATTCACCCCCGGTTAGCCATTCCTTTTCCATTATGGGGTGGACTGATTGAACATGGTGGCTGGCGACAAAGCCTGTATGAACGCCGCATAGGACTACCCGAACAAAGGTCTGTGCTGCAATGGTTACAAAACGGCGTATCCCAACTAGCTGCGACTGTGGGTTGGGGACGGTGGAATTTACAATTAACTGGGGCTAGGGCTAGGAGTGTAGAAGATAGACAAGCTAGAGTCACCCTATCGCGCAGATTAACCATAGCAGGTCAATTATACGAACTGTTGATTACGCCCCAAGGCGAACCAGATGCGCCCTTTTGGCGGTTTGAGTTACGCAATGCAACTGTGGGTGCGGCTGTTCCTGGTGGCTTTAAACTGCGACTCCTGACAGAAGACTTACAGCCATTTCCCAATAATGAAGATATTGCCACAAATGCCGTAGAACAACTATATGTTGAAGTTGCCCTAGAGGCTGGAGAAGGCATAGTTTGGGAAATTGAACCCCTACCAGAAAATTATGATAGAGAAATTCTTAAATTTTAAGCGGTTGTGGGGCTTTTTTTTTGGATAATGTGAATAAGCATTCATTCTCAAACCAGATGAGATAATCAGCACATGAGAGTAAAACACAACAAACAAATGCAACTCTGGGCAATGTTGTGTCATTTCTCAGCCTTGTTAGCATGGTTAATTTTATTTGCTGTAGTCTTTGTGGGTATACCTTTATTTTTACCCCTAAATATCTTAGCCCCCTTTCTGATTTGGAAATTTCGCAAAGTCAAATATCCTTGGGTAGATTTTCAAGGTAGAGAATCCTTAAATTTTCAAATTTCCTTAACCTTTTATATTTTATTTGTCATAGCTATCTCATTGTTATTAGTGCTAGCTAGTTGCAGTGTTGCTGTCACTACTAATGGTGAAATCAATCAAGTCAGTGCAGTTTTAGACGGCTTACTATTTATTTGGATGTGCTTTACTGTAGCCCTATTTTTATTACAATCATTCCTCGTAACTTTTGCCGCCGCAAAAGCTTACAATGGTGAACATTATCGCTATCCTTTTACATTGCGAGTTTTGCGGTAGTAGGGGGATTATATCGGCTCATAAAGTTTATGGTTTCTGGATTACATACAAATCAGGGTAAAATCGGCGTGGCAATTGTCGGGACTGGCTTTGGTCAAAAAGTGCATCTCCCCGCATTTCAAGCCCATCATCGTACCGAAATAGCGGCAATTTATCACCGTGATATTCATAAAGCTCAAGCTATTGCCGAAGCTAATAATATTCCTCATGCTTGTGATAGCATAACTGCAATAGTCAATTTGCCGCAAGTGCAAGCAGTTAGCATTGCCACACCGCCTTTTCTGCATTATGAAATGGCAAAAGCAGTGCTACAAGCAGGGAAACATTTACTCCTAGAAAAACCTGTGACCTTAAATGTAGCCCAAGCGCAAGAACTGGATGAATTAGCGCAAAAACAAGATGTCATTGCGACTGTAGATTTTGAGTTTCGCTTTGTTCCGGCATGGCAATTATTGGCAGAACTACTATCATCTGGTTATGTAGGAACCCCACGTTTAATTAGAATTGACTGGTTAGGTTCTTCCCGCGCCGATACTTCCCGTCCTTGGAACTGGTATTCTTCTGTGGAAAAGGGTGGTGGTGCTTTAGGTTCGTTGGGTTCCCATGCTTTTGATTATATTCATTGGCTGTTTGGGCCAGTCCGTAGATTGAATGCACATTTGAGTACAGCCATTCCTCAACGGGTTGACTCTGCTAGTGGTGAGTTAAAGCCAGTAGAGACGGATGATACTTGTATGCTGTCACTGGAATTAGCAAATGGTACACCTTGTCAAGTGACCATCAGTGCTGTAGTTCATGCTAATAGAACACACTGGGTGGAAGTGTATGGCGATCGCGCTACTCTAGTGCTGGGTAGTGAAAATCAAAAAGACTACATTCACGGTTTTCGCCTTTGGGGTTCCCAACCAGGTCAACCACTCACAGAAATCGAAATTCCCCAAAGATTACTCTTCCCCCAACATTACCCCGACGGACGCATTTGTGCCTTCCTGCGTGTAGTAGACCAATGGGTACAAGGAATCGACCAGCACAAGCAAATAGTACCATCTTTAAAAGAGGGGATTTACTCTCAGTTGCTAATGGATTTATCTCATCAATCTCACACAACTGGTAGCTGGGTAGATGTGCCAAGTTGAACGTAAGTTCGATGAGTATGCTTTTGACCTCACCCCCAGCCTCTATCCTACTAGCTTGTCTAGACTAAAATAGTGCAGCGAAAAATCTATCATCTTATTCATCTGCGTTTATCTGCGTCCATCTGCGTTCAATTGTTCTCAAATCTATTGCCACATTTTAGCCTTGCCAGTCCACCACAGTTAGTCAGTCCAATAGCCAGTAGTAGCGTGGCAAGACTAAAGTAGTGCATTAGATTTAAATAAAAAACCGCCGATGAACGCCGATGAACGCCGATAAAAAGAATTTTTATTGCAACATTTTAGCCTTGCCACGCCAGTAGGGTGCGTTAAAGCAGCGCATAACGCACCAATAAATACGGTGCGTTACGGCTAATTCCGACTCTCTCAAACGCTCAAATCCTTTCAAAGCCGTAACACACCCTACTTAATATTTATTTTATAAATAACTTCTAAGTGTAATAACCCGCATAAGATAGCTGATTATAAATAATAAGATATCACAGCGATCGCTAATTAAAGTAAAGATTTTCAAAGTAATTCTTTTCAAAACTGTAATGAATACAAACACCTGCAACTGGCACATTATTAAGTAGCAATATATTTTAGGAAAGAGTTATGGCTAAACTCGTTGCGATCGGTGATAGCTTGACACAAGGTTTTCAGAGTGGGGCAATTTATAGGACTGATTGGTCTTTTCCAGCTATAATTGCTCGTTCGATGGACTTAAAAGTACCTACAGATTTCCGCATACCCCACTTTCCAGGGAGTGGTTTGCCTATAAATATCGAGGAAGCACTGCGCTGGATGAGAACTCAACTGGGCAACAATATTGACCTAGCCGAGTGGATAGTGCGATTTCCCGTGCTACTGGGACAATTTATTGATGGGGTAGAAGACCTATATGAACGAGGGCCAGGCTCTCATCCAGCCGCCTTTGGCGGAACTTATCACAATTTGGCAGTGTGGGGATTTCGAGTAGCTGATAGTTTCACAATTACTCCTAATTATTGCCAAAAGGCGATTCAGAGCGAGGAGGGATGGATAGAAGATGATTTTTTGGGACTTCCATCTGCATCTATGTATCGCACTGCACTAAGAGTCCTCAATCCAAAGTTGCGTCAAGAGAGAATGAACTGGTCGCAGTTAGATAATTTGAGGCAAATTGTCAAAGAAGAAGGGCTGGAAAACCTCATCCTATGGTTGGGTGCTAATGATTCGTTAGGCACAGTCCTGGGTTTGGAACTTAAAGATATGGAGAATACCGACGTTACAACCGATCCCATTGAAAGGAGAAAATGGAATTTAACTAATTTGGAGGTTTTTCGCCGTGATTTCATGCAGCTAGTTGAAAAGGTTCAGGAAATTATTCCAGATGATACGCAAGTTTTCATCGGCACAGTACCCCATGTCACCATCCCGCCTGTTACTCAGGGAATACCCCCGTTTGATGGCAAATATTTTCAATATTACGGTCGTTTTTTTGCTAAAAAAGATAACTTTTCTCCTCTCCTTAGCAAGCATCTCAAGCGTGAGCAAATCGAAAAAATTGATGCCAGAATTGATGGCTTTAATAAAATAATTCGGGATATTGTCCAAACGCAGGGAAGCAATTGGCACATCGTAGATACTTGCGATGTTTTAGATAGACTAGCTGTCAAAAGAAATGAGATGACTGACACGCCCGAACGCCCTCTTATCGATTACTATGCAGCTAAACGATTTAACGACCACCCGCTACTACGTCTTTCTCCAATACCAAGTATTCTCCGCTTAGGTTTACGTGATGGCAAAAGAGTGAGTGGGGGACTCTTCAGTTTAGATTGTGTCCACCCATCGACAATTGGTTATGGAATAGTTGCTGAGGCATTTTTGACTGTGATGAAGGAAGTTGGAGTTCCTGCTGCCGATCCGGTTCGGATCAATTGGTCAGAAATTATTGCACATGATTCACTGCTGCAAGCGCCTCCCATACTGTGGCAAAATATCGTCTCAGCTGCGGAAAATAATGCTATTTTGTGGGATGTGCTTTTCAATGTTCTTTACTAAAGTTTAGTATTTTGACTTTAGAAACTGTTTGTAAAGTAAATCTTAAGTAGTGGAATGGCAAGGCTAAAATGTTGCTTTAATTAACCACAGAGGCACAGAGACACAGAGATAAAAGAGTAATTTTATGGCAAAATTTTAGTCCGGTCACGCCACTACAGTAATTTTATTTTTACTTTATAAATAACCTCTTATCCTACCCATTGTTCTTGAGCAAATCCTACAGCTATTCTGGCGAGTAAGGTAATAAACAAACCTAAAACAAAATATCCCTGACGAGGATAGCGAGATAACAACATACCCATTGCAATACTTAAAGGAACTATGCCATAAGCTAAACGGCTGAGGGATATTGTACCGCCGGACGCAAGTAGCAAACCGATACCACAACAGCCATAAATCAAAGTTACAGGAGTCAATTTACTGCGACAATTCCATAAACTATAGCCACCACCAACAACCATAGAAACATTGAGTAGGCGGTTAAGAAAATCTTCTGGTGCTATTAGTAATAGGAATAAAACTGAACTGTAATACCCATAGATCATTTTGGCATTCAGGTATTGGCGGAAATGGTATAAACAATATCCTCCGCCTACAACCAAAATAAACAATAAAGGATGCCAAGGGTCATTAATTAGACCAGACTCTGGTTTCACCCAACCCCATTGCCAGTTTTGGGAACCCAGCACAATTTTCATCAGCATATGGAACCATCCTTGCCAGTCGAACCCGAAAGATGGTCGCCAACCTCGTTGTGCAACGATAAATGCTAGGGGGTCTTGGAAACGGAAAGCACAATATACACTAAATAAAATGACTCCTGTAGCGGTGGCTAAACCTGCAATGTAAGCCATAAATGATCTACGTTGTTGCCAAGCGGCGATCGCAAATGCTGGAACCATCGCCATTCCTGTAGGTCTTGTGGCTGTGGCTAATGCACCCCAAACTGCTGTCCAGCCATACTGCTTTTGATCAAATGCACGTAAGGCGGCTGTACTTAAAAATAAATACAGCCCCTCTGTATAAACTACTCCGGTAAACATGGCAGATGGATACCAAGACAACACAACTGTACCCCATCTGGCAATTCTCATACCGTAGTAACTCTTTAACCACAAGTATAAAAAGTAGAGTGCTGCCAAAAATGCCAAATTGTTGATTAAAAGACCTGCTACTTCAAAGGGCAAACCAACATTCATTAACATCCTAACGCTGAAGGGATATAGGGGAAAGAAAGCTAAATTATGCTGTTTACCATCATCAACAAATTCGTAGCCTGTGGTAGCGATCGCTCTGTAATGTACACTATCCCAAGCGTCAAAGATTCCCCAGCCTAAACTAGATAAGCCATCCGGCGCTGATGGTAAATTGGGCGCAACCAACAACATAGTAATCCAAATTACCACTCGACTGAGCAGCCACATGGCGATCGGAAACACAAAGTCATTTTTACAAAAAAATTTTGTGATGAATATTTGCAATTTAGCCATAGACCTGAGTCTTTCCTAAATATCCCTTACGCATTGTCACCTCTATGGTGATCACCCTATAGTTTGGCATTCCTGAAAAACTGTAGGCAAAAATTTTCCCTAGTTTGCCAGGATTCCAAATTATATTTTGTTTTTATGTCAGTATTAAACAATTATCATGTGATGATTTCCGGGAAAATTTTAAGCATTTATAATTAGTTATTTCGTATTAATATATACATAATTTTAGCAAAAGTTAATTACTGAGTAAAAATACTATCTATAGATAAATACTTTTGATGTTATCTCCGAGGTAGTTGAGCGCAGTCGAAACTACCACGTAGTCGAAACTCGATTACCGCGTAACGCTGCACTGAGCGCAGTCGGTCGAACCACTACCTCCCGCCAAAATACAAATCAATTGTGGCGATCGCTCTATATTAATGAGTCCTCAGCAATTTATAGTGAGAATGTCAGTAAATCCTTAAGCAATTGTGAAAAGTATTACTCTTGTTGGTTCCACTGGTTCAATTGGTACTCAGACATTAGATATCGTCACACAACACCCAGATCAGTTTCGGATTGTGGGGTTGGCGGCGGGAAGCAATGTGGAAATGTTGGCAGAACAGATTCGCAAATTTCGCCCCCAAATAGCGGCGATTTCTGCTGCGGAAAAATTGCCAGCACTGCAAGCAGCTATCAAAGACCTTGATCCCCAACCTATTTTACTAGGTGGTCAAGCCGGAGTGATTGAAGTTGCCCGTTATGGCGATGCCCAAACGGTTGTTACTGGTATTGTGGGTTGTGCGGGGTTACTCCCCACCATCGCCGCCATAGAAGCAGGTAAAGATATTGCTTTGGCGAATAAGGAAACCCTCATCGCCGGCGGCCCTGTGGTATTGCCCTTAGTAGAAAAACACGGTGTTAAATTACTCCCAGCCGACTCCGAACATTCTGCCATCTTCCAATGCCTCCAAGGCGTACCTCAAGGCGGATTGAGGAAGATTATCCTCACAGCTTCCGGTGGTGCTTTCCGAGATTGGGATGTAGAAAGATTAGCACAGGTGACAGTGGCTGATGCCTTGAAACATCCTAACTGGTCGATGGGACGGAAAATTACTGTAGACTCAGCCACTTTAATGAATAAAGGTTTAGAAGTGATTGAGGCTCACTTCTTGTTTGGGTTAGATTACAAAGATATCGAAATCGTCATCCATCCCCAAAGTATTATTCACTCACTCATTGAGCTACAGGATACCTCTGTTTTAGCGCAACTGGGCTGGCCGGATATGCGTTTACCCTTGCTGTACGCTTTATCTTGGCCGGAACGCATCTACACCGACTGGGAACGCCTAGATTTAGTCAAAGCTGGTAATCTCACCTTCCGCGAACCCGACCATCAAAAGTATCCTTGTATGCAGTTAGCTTACGCAGCCGGGTTAGCTGGCGGTTCCATGCCGGCTGTGTTGAATGCCGCCAATGAACAAGCTGTGGCTTTATTCTTGGATGAGAAAATCAGATTTTTAGATATTCCTTGGTGTATCGAATTAGTTTGCGATCGCCATCAAAATGATAACTGTGCAAATCCCTCTTTAGATGACATTTTGGCAGCAGATCAATGGGCAAGGCAAGAAGTTTTAACAGCCACTAAAAATTTAGCAAATCAACCTCAGATAATTTCTGTACAGTAGTACCATTCCACAAATATTCTGATACACATATATTCTTCCTTGGGTGGGCAATGCCCACCTTCTCATGGTTTTGCTGGGCAATGTCTACAGATAATAAAATTTTTCCGAAATCAAATCAGATGCTTATGTATTACCAGATGGAAAAATATAGTAGGTGACAGGTAACAGGTAACAGGTGACAGGTTTAATAACTCCTGTAAATAAAGATTTTACGACTTGTCAATGGTGGTTTTGTCCAAAAATTTATTTTAAATTAATAAATTTAGTAATTATTTTATGTATAATCATCTTGCAATAATTACTCAATAATTTACGCAATTATTAAAATAATATAATGCTAAAAACAGCATATTGGCAATAAATTATACAAGTAATTATTAAATATAAAAATATACATCTACTAATTAATCTACCGGAAAATTAAAGATAAATTTCAAGGAATTTTTATTTATGGTTCCTACTCTTATTTTAGCTTGGATTGTCTTCGTGATAGTTTGGAAAGTATTAAAAGCAACTATTACCAATGCCTTAACTATTGCAGCCATCCTCGTATTACTAAACATTGGTTTTGGCATCACACCGCAAGATATCTGGCATCAAATCATGCAGTTTGCTAAAACGTTATCACAAGTATCAAGGGGGAGATGAGGGAGATGAGGGAGTGGGGGGGAGCAGAGGAGCAGAGGAGCAGAGGAGCAGAGGAGCAGGGGAAAAAATACTTATTTCCCAGTCCCCAGTCCCCAGTCCCCAGTCCCTTTCAAGGGCAGGTTTTTTGAAGAATCAGATGTTAAGATAAATCGTCGTGACACAAAGCAGGTCATGAGCAAAGATTCGGGTTTAAACAGTTGGATTGCGATCGTTAGCCAA
>NZ_JACJSG010000002.1 GCF_014697625.1 Anabaena azotica FACHB-119
GCTGCATGGCCTGTCATCGGTATCTGGTTTACCGCGTTGGGTGTCAGCACAATGGCGTTCAACCTGAACGGTTTCAACTTCAACCAGTCCATCATCGACTCACAAGGTCGTGTGATCAACACCTGGGCTGACATCATCAACCGCGCTAACTTGGGTATGGAAGTAATGCACGAGCGTAACGCTCACAACTTCCCCTTAGACTTAGCGGCTTCTGAAGTTGCTCCTGTTGCACAGAGCGCTCCTGCTATCAACGGTTAATTCCGAAACATTTAGCTGAATAAAAAAGCGCCCTCTTGCGGGGGCGCTTTTTTATTTAATGTAGAGACGTTGCATGCAACGTCTCTACATTATTTATTTGGCTTCATAACCTTCTTAACAAATATCATCGGCATTCACCCATTCATCATAGGATGATTCGTAACCGACGTAATGAATAAAGTATTGATGTCCTTGAATTTTCTCAATTGTGGCAGTGTACCAAGTTTCCTCATCTTCACTCCAACATTTTACCTTTTTACCCACTGCATATCCGTTATCATCGGTTGCAGCATAGTCACCAGTACGAATGTCATCTTCACCAACCCATTCGTTATAGGATGAACCGTAGCCGATGTAATGGACAAAGAATTGATCATCTTGAACTTTTTCAATTGAAGCTTCATACCAATCTTCCTCTTCTTCATCCCAAACCTCTACTTTCTCACTGACTTTATATTGAGTGATATTATTTTGCAGAGGTTTCGTTGGTTGTGTTTGAATTTCTTGCTTGACTAAAGTATGTGCTTGCAAAATTAATTTACGGGCTACTGTTTGAATACCTGTATGCTCAAAGTAATTGGTGCTTTGGTCTAGGAATGCAGCTACGAAATCTAAATTATCATCAGCAAGTTGAATAAAATTACCCAGATGACTAAAAATTGATTGTGGGGTGATACCTGTCTTGCTGACTAAATTATTCATCCAACCTTGGACAGAGTTAAAGCCCTGATTAATAAAGCCAAGTTTATCGGTGGGGTTATTTCCTGGGAGGGAGTTGTTGATGGCTTGGAAAACAGGATTTTGTGTGATGGCGTTGGAGTCAGCACCACTAATAATTAACTGAATTTTACTTAGGAAGTCGGGGCCTAATGGCAAAATGCCATCTAGACAGACTAGGGCTACCATTCTAATTAAGGAAGCATCTTGATAGTTGTTAGCCAAAGAATTGGCAAACTCTTGGGGGTTTGGTTGGGGAATACCGTTGAGTTTGCAAAAAACGATAATTTCGACGGCTATTTTTAATAGTAAATCAATGCTTTGAGAGAGGTCGGCTTTAGGTGTAATATTGCTTAAAAATGAGAGAAAGCCAATTTTTTCACCTACTTTATTGGCTAAAGCCGCAGTGGCAATTGCTGTGTCGGCTTTATCGATGGTTTGGTAAAGTTTAATGGCAGTTTGGTAGCCTTGTTGAGGATCGTGATACAAAGAGGTAGCGCGATCGCGGATTCTTTGGATAACGTTAGCATCGGTTTCTCCGGTAATGGCACGGATCGTATTATCGAAACCTACTAGATTTTGCCATTGACCAGGGGCTACATAATCTAGAGCTTGTAAAACTTTAACGGTAATATTATCACTAGGTAATTCATCAACCAACTGAATAATTGACTTATCCACAAATTAAACCTCACAATCTTGCAAAATACTGAAACAGTTCAGGGACTACTCACACCCACCTGTAAAGCTGCGGCTGAGGTTGATAGCGGAAGTTGTAACTACTTACCGCCTACACATAACCTATGTGAGTAAGTCCCGAACTGAACAGTATTTATAGGGTTCCCAAGATTGAGTCAGAAGTAACTGTCATCCTCCTTAGGTATTAGGAGTTACGCAACTGGCATATTTTTTCTGTAGGGTGTGTGACTGGCGATAATATTTGAACGTAGTCATGAGACTTGTAGCGTCACGCACCAACCTCCAATTGTGACACTTGCGTGAGTCCTGAGTATGTTAACTCTGAGATAAACGCCGCAACTCTTCCCCCGCCAACAGTTGATGCGCCTTGGCTAAAAATTGGGGGATTTTCTCGGCGTGGGGACTGTAGCTTAAGCACTGTGTTAAATCTAATTCGTGGAGTTTGTCGGCTTTGTTACCGGGGAACCAGTGATTAGCATTCCCTAGCAAGTTGTACCGCATCTTGGCGTAGTCTACTAAATCGTAAGCAGTAGCTAGATTTAGCAACCATAAAATCACACGGATATTTACTTGTCCAGGGGTTTCTTCTAATTTAGGTAAATTGGTTTGCCAAGTTTTTACCCAATCTTCGCCCAAGGTGGCGATCGCAGCTTCTTCCAACCTACCTAAAATTGGTGGTAAAATCTCGGATGCTCGGTCTATCAAGTCTAATGTTTTCAAGTGTTCATCAAAATCTTGGGGTTTGGCTGCGCCTACACTCAAGGTGTGTACTTGGGAATGACTCAAGCAAAACAAATCATTAAACACCATCGGACTTAAAGGTTTGCATAAATCTACTAATTTTTTAGGTGGACTATAAAGCTTACCTCCCTTATCTGTAGGGCTGATAATAAACACACCCATATCATGACGAGTAGCCGCTTCAATGGCTGACCAATTCCATTGATTAATGTAGTACCAGTGCAGGTTTACATAATCAAACTCGTTGGTATTAATTGTCTGCACAATTACATCCGTAGGCCCATGAGTAGAAAAGCCAACAAATCGGACTTTACCCTCTGCCTGCAACTGTCGCGCTACATCTAAACAACCGCCTGGACGGATACTATATTCTAATAACTCGGCATTATTAATACCATGTAGTCCTAGTAGGTCTACATATTCCAATTGAAGATAACTTAATGATTGATCAAATGTTTTACGGAACTCTTTCGCATCCGCCACAGGCGAAACTTTAGTTTGGACAATCAACTTTTCGCGGGGAAACTTAGGCAGTATTTTCCCCAACTGCATTTCCGAACTACCATAACCACGAGCAGTTTCAATATGATTAATACCAACCTCAATAGCTCGATTAATAGTAGCTTCTAGATTTGCCTGATTATCAGCAGGAATATCCGCATCACTCACATCTTGCCATTTATATTGATATCTCATACCGCCGCAGGAGAACACCGGTATCTGTAATTCTGTGCGTCCAAATCTTCTGTATAACATTAGTAATTCGTAGTTCGTAGTTCGTAATTAATACAGTCATATTTTATCTAACCTGAGTTCGGATAACAAAAGGGAGAGGTAAGTAACTCAACCTAATTAAACAGTCTGAGCATTTCCTTAGCGTTCTTACTCCTTTAAGTCATGATAGAAAAAACTGTTAAGATTTATCTTTTGTAAACCATTGATAAATTTTAATACTGATGCCATAGCCAATTAAAAGGCTTACGGTAATAGTCAGGAATGCGCCTAACCATAGGCTAACTAATGAAGGTTGATTTTTTCCTTTATCTAGGTATATAGATAATGTATTTGTTACGGGTTGAGAAACTATCTGACCAACGGCAATGGCTGTACCTAAACCTGTAAAAACTTGCCCTAGTTTATCTTGTTTATCCCGAATTGTATCTTCGTTAATACTTACTTGGGTTTGGACACTAAGCATTAGTTTCTCATAAAGTCCAATCCCAGGAGTAAGAAAACCAATTTCAGATTTAATTTGTTTAATATTTTGGTCAATTTTAAAATTGAAATCACTAAAAAATTTAGGAACTTTTTGTCCAATTTTCTGCTCAATTTCTTCAAGACATATCCTATAATTACTTTGATGAATTTCCAGTAATCTAGCTTGGTCTTCAAGAAAAGAAAGACGTTTATAGTAATCTAGAGATTGTTGAGGAAGCTGGGAAAGAGAAAGTTTATCCCATTTTTTTTGAGCATAATCCTCTGTTAGAGATTCAATAACTCTGTATTGTTGATGAAGGATATTTTTTAATATCAAGCTTTGAGAGTAGAAATAAATAATCTTATGATAGCTCAGTAATAAATTTTGCAATATGTTGTAAATTTTATCAGCTTCTTTTTCTACCTGCTCATTTTGATAAAGCAAAACACAGGTTAATTTTTCTGATTCAACTGCATATTGATCAATTGTCTTAACTGATACCTTTTGAGGATAAATATAAAAAGGAGAACTTAGAAATTTATCAATAATTAATTCGTCTGGAGAAATGTTTTTATTGTAAAAATTACTTAAACATTCTGCGGCGATCGCATCTGTTGATTGAGATTGATTTCTGAAAATGCCAGCAAAAATTACTGTTTGTCCAATTTCCACATCAAGTTCGCTAATATGATCGCACAGATTATCAAAGAAATCAATGGATTGCTCTCCCTGTGCTGAAGGAACATATCTAATTAAACGGAGAATGTAGGTATCATTAAAGCGACGAGCTGCAAGACGACTATGAATAATACCAGTTTCAAAGTACAGTCGGTCATTGTTTAGCTTGCGGCATTCGGAAGGAACAGAGGAAAAGTCCAGAATAGTTCCATCATGTTCTTTCTCAGTAGGAATTAATTTAACTATATCAGAGCCTTTTTTACCTGTGCTGCTTCTCAAGTGAGAAGTTATTTTATTTAAATTATCCTGAAATTTGTTGCGTCGGTCTTGTGTTATGTTTGCAGGCTCATTAATGCCATGACGCAGCCTATAATAATATAGATGCAGCGTCGGAGATTCGACTTTAACTATCGGGTTATTTTGAATTTGAGCCATCTTTATTTCCTTGATTATCCTGACTTTGATCATCCTGATTTTTTACTTCCTGCGCCCAACGTTCTAGATATGAACAAATATCTCGACCTTCGTTACTGATAAGGTTCTGAGTTTCTGGTTCATCATCTGCTTCTTCGCCAGGATCAAGGGATTTTTTAACAATTTTATTAATGCCATCTTTGTTCAGTCTGTAGTATATTTCACGCCACCAATCTCGTAAATTTTTATTTTCAGGTGATAGACAAAATACTGAAATATGATTTGCCATTACATTCGGGTTTTGGAAATCTTGAGAGGGGAGATTATTTAAATAGTTGGCAATAGAAACACGAGCTTCGCTACCTAACTTTTGCTCTATTTCAGAAGCGGGTAAAGCTACGATTTCCTTAAAAGCTTTACACATTAGGGTATCTGCATCTGTGAAATTATTGTTATTCATGTTTTAACATCCTGTTAAGATAAATGCTGCCCAATAATAAGGATTTTCAAAAGGAATATGCTGTAAATTGTCAAGTGACCATTCTAAAAGAATCTGCTCCTTTGGTTCTAGTGTACTCAAGTTCCAGCTATTTGCTCGTTCCCTGAGTTTTTCAGCAGTACAACTCCGCAGCCAATTTTGGGCATTCTGCAAGGCAACTGCTTTATTATTTATCGTTTCTAACTGCCTGTAAAACTCATCCAAGAGAAAAGCTGTAGCAATAGAGTTTACTTTCCACAGACTGCCAATTACAGCCTTTGCACCAGCTAACAAAAAGCCTGTAGGCAAACCTAAATATTCTTCAGTCGGTGCAAAGGCATCTACAAGCCCTGTACAACAAGCTGAGAGAGTGACTAAATCTGCATGAGGCATTTGTAAATCAGTAAAGATAGTATTTAGACTGAGATTGTCTTTGTCATCTTCTCCAAGCATGAGGTAGGAATCGAGAGGATTCTTAAAATTATACTCAGCATGACCGGAAAAATGGAAACAGTGGTTACTTCCTGCTAAATGTAAAATTTGTGCTTTTGATGCTTGTTTTCCTACTAAAATTTGCTGTTGTACAAATTGTTGACGCTGACTGATACCAGCTACTTCTGCTTTAACAAAAATTAAATCTTTATCCTGTGTGGGATTTTCTATACTAATCAATGATTCCCGTACCCGTTGACGATTATGGCAAATTTTCCACACTTGAGTATTTGGGAAATAGCTGACTGAAAAGCGGTCGATAATGCGCTGGCTGTCATTTATCCACAGAGCATGAATAGGAAATAAGTGTAAATATTGATGCGGAATAATAATCAGATGTTTAATATGTGAGGGAATATATCTGATTACATCTTGAATCTTAAGAATATCAGAAATAGCGTTAATAATAAAGCTGATTTGTGTAGTTTTTGTATTAAAGTCTGTTTTATTTCCTTTTTTGTTTTCAGTAATATCGGATACCCAATCTTGCGCTAATGTTTCCAGTCCTAATTGATTTAGAGGTAATCTTAGAGATTCGGGAATAATTGGGGATTCTTCTCCAGGCAGAAGCAAGATTATTAGTAATTGTTTATCACTAAAAAAGAACTCTACGATAGCACTATCTGTAGGCAATAAATCTTTAACTTCTGTGTAGGTTATGGGGCAAATCTTGGTCTTGGCAATAAACTCTGGTTCGTTAATAGCGACTTGAGCGTACAACTTTTCTAATGCCTGTTTAGATTCAACCCACCTTTCACTTAGTCCATCTAGTTTATTTTTATCTAAATTTAGATTAATACCGTTGGTGTATTCTTGCAATTTCAGGCGTTCGGTGTGCTTTGCCTGGTTTATTTGTTGAGCTAGTTCTGATGGGATTGTTTTTGGTAAAGCCATATCCTGTAGGGATATTCGCTCTACTAAATAGCGATTTCTAAAAAGTTCTGTATAATAAAATGCTGTCTGAAAATCTCTATTGCTAATAGCAAAAGAAACAATACGTTTATATAACTCTAAATAGGAGTTCATTAATGAACGCCTTGTAAGAATATCATGACCTTCTTGCAGCTTATCTAAACAAGCAATTATCCGGTCATAGCAGAATCGAGTTTTTTGATAATTATTAACTGAAAAATATTCATCTACTGTTCCTTTAACTCGTACAGATTGGAGAAATAACATTAAATCATCTTGGCTTTGAGTGTTTTTATTAGGAACAGAATCAATTTCATTCAAAATATCCTCTACTAAGTAGCGAGTATATTCTGACTGAGTAGTATGACGAAGTGTTTTTAATTCTTTAATCACGTTCAGATTGCCGAAACTAATTTTCTTAAAAATTCCGGCGGTGTGCTTGCGAATAGAAATAGAATTGCTTGTGCTGAGGAGTTGTAGTAATGCGTTAATGGCTTGTTGATTGCCAGAACCGATTTTCCCCAAGCTCTCAGCCGCTTTAATGATTGTGTATCCATCTTGACTTGTACTGAGGAGTTGTACAAATGCGTTAATCGCCCGTTGATTGCCAGGGTCAATTGTCCCCAAGCTCTCAGCCGCTTGATATATTTTGTCTTCATTTTTACTTATGCTGAGGAGTTTTACTAATGCGTTAATGGCTTGTTGATTGCCAGAACCGATTTTCCCCAAGCTCTCAGCCGCTTTACTTATTGTGTATTCAACTTGACTTGTGCTAAGGAGTTGTACTAATGCGTCAATAGCTTGTTGATTGCCAGGGTTAATTGTCCCCAAGCTCTCAGCCACTTGACGTACTGTGTATTCAACTTGACTTGTGCCGAGGAGTTGTACTAATGCGTTAATGGCTTGTTGATTGCCAGAACCGATGTTCCCTAAGCTCTCAGCCGCTTGACGTATTGTGTTTTCATTTTTACTTGTGCTGAAGAGTTGTACTAATGCGTTAATGGCTTGTTGATTGCCAGAACCGATGTTCCCTAAGCTCTCAGCCGCTTGACGTATTGTGTTTTCATTTTTACTTGTGCTGAAGAGTTTTACTATTGTGTTAATGGCTTGTTGATTGCCAGGGTCAATTGTCCCCAAGCTCTCAGCCGCTTGACTTACTGTGTTTTCATCTTTACTTGTGCTGAGGAGTTTTACTAATGCGTTAATGGCTTGTTGATTGCCAGAACCGATGTTCCCTAAGCTCTCAGCCGCTTGACGTAGTGTGTTTTCATTTTTACTTGTGCTGAAGAGTTTTACTAATGCGTTAATGGCTTGTTGATTGCCAGAACCGATGTTCCCTAAGCTCTCAGCCGCTTGACGTAGTGTGTTTTCATTTTTACTTGTGCTGAGGAGTTGTATTAATGCGTTAATGGCTTGTTGATTGCCAGGGTTAATTGTACCCAAGCTCTCAGCCGCTTGACTTATTTTGTATTCATCTTTACTTGTGTTGAAGAGTTGTACTATTGCGTCAATGGCTTGTTGGTTGCCAGAACCAATTTTCCCCAAGCTCTTAGCCGCTTGACGTATTGTGTATTCATCTTTACTTATGCTGAGGAGTTGTACTAATGCGTTAATGGCTTGTTGATTGCCAGAACCGATGTTACCCAAGCTCGCAGCCGCTTGACGTATTGTGTATTCATCTTCACTTATGCTGAGGAGTTGTACTAATGCGTTAATGGCTTGTTGATTGCCAGAACCGATGTTACCCAAGCTCGCAGCCGCATTAAATATTGTGTATTTATCTTTACTAATAGTAAGTATCTGTACTAATGCGTTAATGGCTTGTTGATTGCCAGAACCGATGTTCCCCAAGCTCTCAGCCACTTGACGTATTGTGTCTTCATCTGTACTTGTGCTGAGGAGTTGCACTAATCTATTGATTTCGGGATTAATTAATTCATCATTGGGTTGAAAAGTCATAAACACAAAATTATTATTACAACTAAATTAGCTTAAAATTATTAAAGATAACTATACTTATCTAGTTTGCCTATTATTACATTTTTTATACTGCTTATTCCTCTTTGCTTTCTTACTTATAAGTATTGTGACTGGTGTTAAGCCAATTCAGTAAAAAATTAATTAAGCGTGATATTAACCAAATTGAGCTACTTAAATTATTTTTGGGGAAATTGACTGAATTATGACTAAGATAGACGAATACAAAAGTTGTTTTGACAAAGGTGTTGCTCTATTAGAAGAAAAAAAATACACAGAAGCACAGGAGTTTTTTCAAAAATCTATTGATATTCAACCCGGCTTTATTCCTGCATGGGTTTACAAAGGTATATCTTTAGAGCAATTACGTTGCTATGAAGAAGCAATAGACTGTTATAGTCAAGCAATTAAAATCAATCCTAATGTGGCTGATCTTTGGTATAACAAAGGTGCTACATATTGCCTGATGAAGAGATATAAAGATGCTATATTTTGTTTTGATAGAGTCTTGGAAATTGAACCAAATAACGCTCTTGCTAAAACAACAAGGTTTTTGGTTATAAACAAGCCATCAATTGTTGAATTAACTCCAAAGAAACCTGAATATGGCAGGAATAAAGAAGATTCAAATAGTGAAGAAGTTGAACTTCCTATTAGAGAGAAGATACCTCAGCAAGTTGAATTTCCGAAGTCTCTAGAGATGGGAGAATGACTGAACATTAGAGGATGTTTGAAAAGTATTATTGCTGACCTCAAAATCTCAAAGACCTAACCCCCCTGCCCCCCTTCCCTACAAGGGAATGGGGGTTTTAAAGCCTCTCCCCGCGTCGGGGAGAGGTTTGGAGAGGGGTCATTAGTATATATTTCGACTTTCCAAACATCCTCTTAGGATAGTATTTCTGAACCCCAAGAGAAGTTGGGAATTTCTATGGCTTAAAATTCAATCTGTTGCTTTCGTATAAATAAAAAATCCGTAATTCATAATCATTACGAATTACGAATTACGAATTACGAACTTGTACTGAGCGTAGTCGAAGTATTACGAATTATCACGCAGCATTTTGCAACTCAGCCGTGCGTACAGATAACTGTTGTGTTTGATTACCCCGTTGTACTCTCACCTGCAAAGCTTGACCCAGGCGGCTGTTTTCCACCACATTCTGTAACTGTTCCGCAGTAGTAATTGCTTGACCATCTACTTGCAGAATTACATCACCGCGCCGGATACCAGCACTAGCAGCAGGTGAGTTTGGTACTACTCGAATCACCAACACACCGTTAACTTCAGGAATGGCGAAAGCAGAGTTGGGGTCAGTGTTATTTTGTTGAGCTAATTCTGGTGTTAAAGTTGCCATCTGCACGCCTAGATAGGGGTGAGCGACTTTACCATCTCGTTCCAATTGTAGGGCGATCGCTTTAGCTTTATCAATAGGAATAGCAAAGCCAATACCCATCGCATCCGCACGAATGGCGGTGTTAATTCCAATCACCTCACCCTTGTCATTCAACAAAGGCCCACCAGAGTTACCAGGGTTAATGGCTGCGTCGGTTTGAATAAAGTCTAAACGCTTGTCAGTGATACCAACTTGGGCGCTAGAACGCTTGAGGGTGCTGACAATACCCAAAGTCACAGTATTATCGAAACCCAAAGGATTACCAACTGCGATCGCCCAATCTCCTACCTGCACAGAATTAGAAGAACCAAGGGTTGCAACAGGGAGACTATTACCAGCGTTGATTTTCACCACCGCCAAATCTGTCACCTCATCAATCCCTTGTACCTTACCATCAAAACTCCGCCCATCTTTCAAACGTACAGTCACGCGATCGGCTTTATCCACCACATGGGCATTTGTTAAAATTAAACCACTTTTATCTATGATGAACCCAGAACCTAAACCACGCAATTGTTCTGCTGGCAACTGTCCTTGAAAACCCTCACCAAAAAAACGCCGGAAAAATGGGTCTTCCATAAATGGATCTACACGCCGCGTAATTGTACGTTCTGTATCAATTCTGACCACTGCTGAACCAACACGATTAACTGCTGCTGTCACAAAACTACTATTACCTATAGCCGCAGCCGCAGCTGACTGTTTCTGAGCAATTAATTCTGGTGCAGACTCTATATTACTAGGCTCAGGTGCAGATTCTGCTTGCGAAGGTAACACCCACAGACTACTAACCGTTAACACAACTCCTATAAATATTGCTAATACATGAGTACCAAGTTGGTATATAGAGCGTGGTAATTTGGCAAATTTCATATTTACAACCTAATCTAGAAGCCTAATTGTTGCCCAATGGTGACAAATCCACTTACAGTTATTTTGGCAAATTTGGATAATTATCCATACGTACTGACCTCAGCTTTGTGCTTGAACCATAAAGCAGTGACCTGTAATTAAAATTAATTGAATAATTCACCTAATAGCTATTCTAGAGATTTCTACTCTCAAGGTTCGGGTTTCACCAAAGAGTGGGGAGATGTGGTTCGACTACGCTCACCAACCAGTAGATGTAGCTTGCTTTCCGTTCGCGTAGCGTCCCATAGGGAATGGTGAGAGAGGGGGGAGACAAGATAGACAAGGGAGATTAACAACTGTTAACTGTCAACTGTCAACTGTCAACTGACCAATTAGGCTACGATCTGAATAATATCAGTGCTATATTCACCCATGAATGGATCAAATAGATTAGTTCAACAATCCTTGTCTGTATCTGACAAAGCCGAAGAACCCCACAATCATGATGTAGAACAAGACCTGACAAATCACAGTCACGAAAAAGCCGAGTCGCTTCATCCTCACGTTCACAGCGAAGAATCTCTACGGCGAATTGTCAATCGCTTATCGCGTATAGAAGGACACATTCGCGGTATTAAAACAATGGTGCAACAAGGTAGCCCTTGTCCAGACGTGTTATTACAAATTGCTGCGGTACGAGGTGCATTAGATAAAGTAGCAAGAATCGTTCTCGATGAACATTTAACAGAGTGTATTGCTAGAGCCTCAAAAGAAGGCAACATAGAAGTAGAAATTGAACAACTCAAAGCTGCTTTAGATAGGTTTTTGCCTTAATTATTAAATAACCGTCATAACCTGGATATCCCAAAACGGATAAAAAAGCTAAAGTTTTTTACTTTTAATTTTTACTAACTAGTAAACGGCTAAAATGATTATTTAGTAGGGTGGGCAATGCCCACCATATTATTATGAATAAAGTGCAGTATCTGAATTTAATTAAAACTATATAACATTTGCACTAATCCAGTATCAAAAGTTTTCACCTTTTTCAAATCAAGGTTTATTTCCAAACTTGGATCGTTAACAATCAATGGAATCCCACTACCTAAAATAATGGGATGTATTGAAAGAATTAACTCATCTATAAAACCTTCTTGTAGAAAGAAATGAATCAATTGTGCGCCACCAACTAACCAAATATCACGCCCATGAGATTGACGCAGTGTTTTGATAAAATTGAGCCAATCACTATTGACAAATTTGGCATTATTATCTGTTGTCCCTGATTGGGTTCTAGAAAATATAAAAACCTCTTTATCCTGATAAGGATATTCACCAAAACTTAAAACTTGTTGATATGTCTTATTACCCATAATTACAGTGTCAACTTGAGCATAGAACTCTGTGTAACCATAGTCTTGATCAGTAAATAGCCAATCTATATCTCCTGATTTCCTGGCAATGTATCCATCAAGGCTAGAAGCAATAAACAAAATAATTTTCCGCATAATCTACAGATTTATCTCAATATTTGCGTAGGAGTAATACAATTGTTTATGATAATTTTACGGAAAAATGGAATACAAATTTAATAGTCTGGGAATATTGCCCGACTGTTATGTATTCCACTCAGACTAAATTGGCTGTATATAAAATATGACGATTATAAAAAATTATCATTTTAACTATTCATTAATTATAAATTCTTATAAACCCGTGATTCTCCTCCTTCATGGCTTCATGGGTAATATAAATGAATTTGATGAGGCAATAAAATTACTAGGTGATGATTTTTCCTATCTAACACTTGACTTACCTGGACATGGAAAGACTCAAGTATTAGGTGGAGATGAATATTATTCGATGGAAAATACTGCTCAAGGCTTAATTAATTTATTAGATGAATTGCAAATTGCTAAATGTTTTTTAGTTGGTTATTCAATGGGTGGAAGATTAGCATTATATCTAACTTTGCATTTCCCTGAAAGATTTTATCAAGTAGTATTAGAATCTGCTTCTCCAGGTTTACCTACAGAAGCAGAACGATTAGAAAGAGTTAAACGTGATGCTCAAATAAGTAAAAAATTAGCAAGAAGTTTAGCTAAATTAGATTTTGCTGAATTTTTGCTCAATTGGTATAGTCAAACGATTTTCGGCAATATCAAATATCATCAAGAGTTTGCAGATATGTTGGAAAGTAGGTTACAAAATCAGCCTCTTGAGCTAGTGAAATCATTACGATTCATGGGGACTGGAAGCCAACCTTCTCTATGGGAAAAGTTAAAAGATAATCTAGTTCCGCTATTATTGCTAGTTGGTGAGCATGATGATAAGTTTATAAAAATCAATAGAGAAATGGTTCATGTATCTTCAAGAGCGAAACTCAATATTATCAGTAATGCTGCACATAATATTCATTTTGAGAATACATTAGAATTTGTGCAGAATGTTAAATATTTTTTTCATGAAACCAAATTTGTTAAGCATAATTAATATGATACGGCTTGATTTCTGCCTTGATTCTTGGCTGTATAAAGTGCCTTTAAACTGACATAATTACTAACCTTCGATTGGGTGTGGGGAATAGCCAGGGATGCGACAAGCGATCGCATTGACTCCGCAAGCATCAATTCCGCTTGGGTGTTGGTGTTGGGCAGAATTGCACACCTACCTGATCTAATGGAGTTTTAGCCTGTTCAATTTCAGTATTAAACGACTGATTCATCTGGTGAATTTCATCACAAAGTGAAGCTACCTCTGCGGCTAATTCATACAACCTTAAGATTTCGTAGGATCAGCCCTGCTTTGCCGATGTTACTCCCGTTTTAGCAAGTGGTGGCGGGAATTTATAGGCGCATCTAACTGGCATCATATCAAGCCCGGCTAAATACCTATGAGTAAGTTTCAGGAGAATTTTCGCTATTCAATTATTCTCTAGCTCGACTCTTAGGCGTAGGAGTTGGGGTAACAGTTGTTGATGCAGAATTGTTAGCTGATGTTAATTCTTCTTGTAACATTTTCTGATAAATTCTTGGCAGAGAACTACTAATAGAATTTGTCTCTATGCCATAACCTAAACTTGTCCAAGTGGGGGAGAGTCGCCGCAAAACATCATTAATTTTGCCTTGGCGCAATAGTTGGGAAATATCCACACCCCAAGCTCGTGAATCATTTAACCAACGGTAAACGACTAAATCTTGATATTCTGGTTCAAAACTATAACTAGACCAAAACATCATGGGCGATGGTTTTGGATGGTAACGAGGAGCAATTTGAAACCAAGTAGTATTGATAATTTGATATCGTCCAGCCGCAGTCGAACAATTACCTGTGTTTGGCCCTGTGACGATAGTAACACAAATTTCAGGATGCTTGCTCAGGTCGTTTACCTGCTTCCCACCATATAACAGTGAGTAAGGACGGTTGCCATTAGCTTCACTGGCGGAAATTGTTCGCATTAAAGCACGGATGTAGGGATCGCCCCCTTTCATTACCAAAGGTGGTAAATTATTGCCAAAGGTGGGGTCAGAGGGCGATCGCAATTCTCCAAAGATATACCATTGAAACAGGTACACAAAGCCGAGAAGTGCAGCTATCGGGCCAATTAGTTTTTCTACGCCCTTGAGTTCAAAACCTTTCAGATTTTCACTCCTTGTAAATTCGCTCTCTAATCTAACAACAAAAATAGACTTGTCAATTTCGGTAAATGTCAGTTATCAGTTATCAGTTGACAGTTATCAGTTGACAGTTGACAGTTGACTATTGACTATTGACTATTGACTATTGACTATTGACTATTGACTAACACTGCTGAAATAACTCTGTAAAGGTTTTGATACTAGCCTCTGGTTTCGCAACAATCTCCACTATTTTATTGCTGGCGCTTGGCTCAAACAAAGATTCTACACATACTTTGGCTACTTTCTGCCGGGGAATGCTACCGTCAAATAATGTATCAGCACTTTGCATAACGATCGCATCTGAGTTATCCTCATTTTTTAAGCCACCTGGACGGACTATCGTATAAGTAAGACCACTTTTTTGTAAATACTCTTCCGCTTGTTTCTTCCATACCAGAATTAACCAAAACAAGTTCAACGGATGGAAAAATTGCGACACGCACAAAGAGGTAACTAAAACAAAATTCTCAATTCCCTTGGCTTTTGCTACATCTACTAAATTTTTAGTGCCTTCAAAATCTACTTTATAAGGCCCTGTCAGGTCAAAACTCGGTTTTGCCCCAGTCGCACACAGTACTACAGTACTATCTCCCAAAGCCGCAGTTAGGCTGGCGGGATTTAATACATCACCCACAACTAACTCTACTTCAGGAGGTAATATAGCTCTAGCTTTTTGTTCATCTCTAACTAAAGCACGTACAGGAATATTCCGCGCTATCAACTCTTGCACGATACGGCGACCTGTTTCACCTGTTGCCCCGGCTACAAATGCTTTCATGATTCACGCTATCCTGATTATTTAATATTTGACTGCTCAGTATATTGTAGTGATTCCATGAAGTTCATGACAGATTAATAAGATTTCCGGCAAAATAAGAGACTAGTGCTAAAGAAGGCGCATAGCCTGGGAATTATTTAATTATAGACAAACGCCAAATTAGAGGGGAACGCATTGATGGTTTCAACAAACGGCGAATATCAATCTCTGGATATAGCAGAAAAAACTGTGCCTGTCGTTCCCAATTCTCCAGAAACTGAGGACGCAGCAGACACAGGATTAAATGTTGGTAAGCCAAGCAAATTTTACGGTCGCTATAGTGACTCTATGGAAATGAATGCCTCAGCAGCAACAGTTGCTGAGTATCTCAATGGTCATGCTGGCTGGTTTACACGCTGTGCTGAACCGATGAAGGTGCAACCCTTGGGTGAAAATGGTTATGCTTTAACCATTGGTCGATTTGGTGCTTTTGGTTATGAAGTAGAACCGAAGATTGGTTTAGAACTCTTACCTCCAGATGAGGGAGTTTATCGTATCCGCACCATTCCCATTCCCGACTATCAACCACCAGGGTATGATGTAGATTATCGCGCTGCACTTGAGTTAAAAGAAGATTTCGCCGAAACCATCATCACAAGAGTCGAATGGGAATTAGATTTAACAGTCTGTCTCCACTTCCCGCGATTTATCCAGCGTTTGCCGAAATCTTTAATTCAGTCTACAGGCGATCGCTTACTTAACCAAATCGTCCGCCAAGTTTCCCGCCGCCTCACCCGCAAAGTCCAAGAAGACTTTCACCAAGCTTGCGGCTTTAGTCAATAGTCAACAGTCAACAGTCAACAGTCAATAGTCAACAGTCAACAGTCCAAAACTAATGACTATGGACTATGGACTATGGACTCTGGACTCTGGACTAATGACTAAGCCTGAGAAAGTATCCTTTGGACAATTTGCACACCAGTGATGGCTTGCCAAGTAAAAAGCCCTAACATCACAAAGTTGATTAAAATATGGCTTACTCTCGCCCAATTTGCCCCTTTCTGCATATAAGGAGATAAAGCCGCAGAGAACGAAATTAAACCTGTCATACCTAGTCCGGCTAGGAGGTGCGGCCCCACAAATAGCTTACCGTTATTAATATAGGTAACAGCCATCCCACCAATTGACCCAGTAACCATCAAGGCTAAAAGTATCGAACCTATTTGGTGGTGTCTGACATTATATCTACCCTTAATCAATTCTTTCTTTTCTTCGCCTTGAGCATTTCTGGTACGCTGTACCTGTAGCCCCAGATAAGCTGCGTAAAGTGAGAGTGCTAATAACACCCACATAATCAAGGGGTGAAAGAAATTTAGCCAATATTTAACCGAGGCAGACAATTCCAGATTCATCGTGTTCTCGCCCAATTCTTAAATCTTAATAAAAATTAGCATAACTCTAAGATAGGCAATAGGGAATAGGGTACAGGGTACATACTGGAAAGTATTTTGCTTTTGGGTTTGTATGATTAATTTAGGTGGACTCTACACAGGGAAGTCTCCACCAACTTTCCTCTGCATCATAAGTAAAACAGAATAAATAAATCAAGGTTTGTAGTAAGGACTTTAGTCCTCAAAGAAGGACTAAAGTCCTTACTACGAACTGAATTGTAATAATTTTACATTTCTTAACATACAGCATATTTTGGGTAAATGAGGTACAAGCGTAAAACCCAAAACCATGTAGAGACGTTACATGTAACGTCTCTACAGTATTTCACGAATAGCGAAACTGCTGTATTTTGATTGATTTTCCACCGTTACTTACTCTAACCTCTAGCCTCTAGAAAAAACCCTGCCCTAATATCCTCAATCAACTGATCAATTCTCTCCTTGCTGGTGTTCCAAGAACACATAAAACGTACACCACCCACCCCAATAAAAGTATAAAACTGCCAATTTTTATCCTTTAAATATTGAATCACTCGCTCCGGTAATTTCACAAACACTCCATTAGCTTCACGAGGAAACATAATTTCTGCACCATCTATATTTAACAATTCATTCTCTAAATATGCAGCACATTGATTAGCATGATGGGCATTTTTTAACCATGCACCAGTTTCTAACAAACCCAACCAAGGCGCAGAAATAAATCGCATTTTTGAGGCTAATTGTCCTGCTTGTTTGCAACGGTAATCAAAATCTTCCGCTAAGGCTTTATTAAAGAAAATAATTGCTTCCCCCAAAGCCATCCCATTTTTTGTCCCGCAGAAACACAACACATCTACTCCACTTTTCCAGCTAATTTCCGCAGGACTTTTATTCATAGTTGCAACTGCATTCGCAAAACGTGCGCCGTCCATGTGAATTTTTAATTTATATTTTTGGGCAATTTCTTTAATACCTAAAAGTTCTTGTACAGAATACAAAGTACCTAATTCAGTTGCTTGTGTAATACTAATAACCTTGGGCTTGGGATAATGAATATCAGCCCGTTTAGTAATAACAGATTCTATAGCTTCAGGTGTTAACTTTCCCTTTTCTCCTTTCGCCAGTAACAGCTTAGAACCATTAGAAGCAAATTCTGGTGCGCCACATTCATCAGTTTCTATATGCGCTGTTTCGTGACAGATAACGCTATGATATGACTGACAAAGTGCCGCTAGTGATAATGAATTAGCGGCTGTACCGTTAAAAGTGAAAAATACCTCACAATCAATTTCAAATAACTCTCGAAAATAATCTGTAGATTTTTGAGTCCATTCATCATTTCCATAAGCTGGCGCACTACCTTGATTAGCTTTAATCATGTAGTCCATTGCTTCTGGACAAATACCGGAATAATTATCACTGGCAAACTGTTCTAAATTACTACTTATCATTTTTAGACTAATTTATTTACTTAAACTATAAAACTTGTATTTTATTTTGATAGTAACGCACCTAGCCTGATGCTTTAGGTGCGTTACAGCTTACGCCTAACACACCCTACATATACTGATATTTTTTCAGACACCAAATCGGATTCCTATATAAAACTTGTATTTTATTTTCATAGTATATGTACCTCTGTCAGCCTTTGTGACTCTGTGGTTAAGAATTATTTATTTAATTGCAGAAGTACAAAGAACACAGAAAGCGTATATTAAGATATATATTGACTATTTAGATTTTTAGGCAACAGTAGAAATAAAATATAGCCACAGAATAATAATGCAGTTGAATATAGTTAACGACCAATTACAAATAGAATTTACTTGGAAAGAGCAACTATTGGCTGTGCGTTTCCAAAAACTTTGGTTAATACCGTTAGCACATATCAAACAAGTAACTGCAGCTAAACCTCAAAGTAGCTGGAAGGAACTACGCACACCGGGTAGTATGATTCCAGGGATAATCAAAGCCGGAACCTATTATACTGAAAGTGGTAAAGAATTTTGGTATGTAAATCGAGATACTAACTACTTAACTATTGAGTTAGAAAATGAATCCTATAAAAGAATTATCCTCACAATTGAGAACAATAACTATTGGCAACAACAACTTACTCAGGGTTAACTAAATACAATTATAACTTTCTCCCCCATAATTAGGGGAAAAAGTACGCATAACCTAGTTGACTTATAACTTCAAACAGTCGATAAACCTAAACTTTGCAGTATCAACCACCAGCAACCGCAGGGACAATACTCACTTCATCACCATCTTTCAAGGATGTAGCTGTCCCATCTAGAAAACGGATATCTTCGCTGTTGACGTATAAATTCAAAAAGCGCCGTGGCTGTCCTTTCTCATCGCACAACCGCGATTTAATACCAGGAAAGCTTTTGTCTAGAGAATCTAGGAGTTCTGCAATATTACCACCACTCGATTCTAAAGCAGCTTGATTGTTTGTGAAATTTTGCAGTGCGGTTGGAACTAAAACTTTTACAGCCATAGTTAATAAATTATTTGTCAGTTGTTAGTTGTCAGTTGTCAGTTGTCAGTTGTCGGTTGTCAGTTGTCACTGGCCGATAACTAATGACCAATGACCAATGACTAATGACTAAACTAGGACTTGTTGCCATTCTAGGCGATCAAGGGTACGAGAGCGTTCTAATGCACGCTCGAAACTATCGAGTTTGGCATCAATTGTCAAAGGTTCGCCAACGTAGCCTTGTACTGCTTCTTGGGTTTTCAAACCGTTGCCAGTGATGTAAACCACGGTAGTTTCATCTGGATCTATCTTGCCAGCTTCTACCAATTTTTTCAGTACAGCGACGGTTGTACCACCAGCTGTTTCGGTAAAGATGCCTTCTGTTTCTGCCAGTAACTTGATGCCTTCGATAATTTCTGCATCAGTTACTGCTTCAATATTACCGCCTGTTTTCTTGGCAATATCAACTGCATAAACACCATCTGCTGGGTTGCCGATCGCAATTGATTTAGCAATTGTATTCGGTTTAACTGGTTTAATAAAGTCTCTGTCTTCCTTAAATGCTTCAGCGATGGGAGAACAGCCTTCAGCCTGTGCGCCACTGAAGCGGACTTGCTTACCTTCCACTAAACCAACTTCCACAAACTCTTGGAAGCCTTTATAAATCTTGGTGAACAGTGAACCGGAAGCCAAAGGTGCAACTATATGATCTGGGAGTTCCCAACCTAGTTGTTCGGCTACTTCATAACCCAGAGTTTTGGAACCTTCCGAGTAATAGGGGCGCAAGTTAATATTGACAAAACCCCATCCATGTGTATTGGCTACTTCCGAACAGAGGCGATTTACTTGGTCGTAGTTGCCTTTCACAGCCATGAGGGTAGGACTATAGATTAAGCTACCTAATACTTTCCCTGCTTCCAAATCGGCGGGGATGAAGACGCAGCAATCTAAACCGGCGTGAGCGGCGATCGCAGCTGTAGAATTGGCTAAGTTACCTGTGCTAGCGCAGGAAACTGTAGTGAATCCCAACTCCCTAGCGCGAGAAAGGGCGACGGACACCACCCGATCCTTAAAGCTGAGGGTGGGCATATTCACCGCATCATTTTTAATGTAAAGCTTGTTTAGACCCAGGCGACGGGCGAGACGATGGGAACGTACCAGGGGAGTCATACCTGTTCCCACATCTATAACATTGTCAGTTGCGACGGGCAGGAAGGCACGGTAGCGCCAAATAGAGTTAGGGCCAGCTTGAATTTTTTCACGGCTCACAGACTGACGCAAAGCATCGTAGTCATACTTAACTTCCAACGGCCCAAAGCAAAATTCACACACATGACTGGCTTTAAGTTCATATTCTGCGCCACATTCTTTACATTTCAAAGCTTTTAATGTGGCATTGCTTGCTTGGGTGAGTTTGGATATTGCCTGAGTCATAAAACTAGCCTTCCCTGTTTGTCCGTCAACTGCGCTTGATAGTAACACGGGTAAATGCACTAGTCAAACATACCCGACTAAAATTATCGGGTTTAACTTTTTTCACAGAATCGGCTTCTCAGTTTTTCGCTGATGTCAATCTAGGGAAATTAACTAGAATAGATTGAATTTTTAGTACAAAAAATACAAGAGCATCAGTAAATTACTTAAGTAAATATGCTGGAAAATACCGTTTCCTTAAGTTGTAATACTAGTATTTTGACCCTTTTGTTATTGGTTTATTTTGAATTAACTTTGCTATGGATGAGCGATCGCTTTATAACAAATAACTAATCAAAGCATTGAAAATACATATGTTTGACCTGTAACTGGTTAATATCAGTCTGTTTGCATCAAATAGGTGTTCCCAAAAATACAATGTCTTTTGGCGTTAGTTGTATTTGTCACAAAGATAACTTTGTAACACCGCAAATCTTAAGTCTTCTCTACTCTGACTTTTCACGTTATGTGGAAAAGTTAACACGAGACCTAACCCCCCAGCCCCCTTCCCTTGAAGGGAAGGGGGAAAAATCAAAGCCTCTCTCCTGGTAGGAGAGAGGTTTGGAGAGAGGTCTTCCAGCCCGTGAGAAGTCAGTTCTCTACTCAGGAACTTAAGGGTGAATCTTCCTGTAGCCAGGATTTTCATCGTTAAGTGCAACAAGAGAGTAGAAAACTTAGGCTTGTATGCACTTACTCTGCTCACAACTTATCACCCTGTATCTATAAAGCAACTACACCAAATGAAATCTAGTCCTCAAATTACCAAGACTAAAAAGCCTAAGCTTTACCGTGCATTAGTAGCAGCAGCATTCCTAGCTAACGGTATTCTCCCATTTGCCGCCCCCGTATTTGCTGAAGGAACTGCCGCAGGTAAACCAATAGAAAACAGAGCAACTGGTACTTATGAAGACCCGAATAATCCGGGAACAAGGATAAATACTACCTCCAACACAGTTACCGTAACTGTAGCAGAAGTTGCTGGTATTACCGTGACTGCCTCTGGTGTTGTCGATAATAATGGAGGAAGTGTTGCGGTTGGCGACTTATTAATCTACACCTACACCTTAACCAACGTTGGTAATGACCCAACCAAATTCCGTATTCCTAACTTAGCTTCAACAACAGGCCCAGGTTCGGTTGCTGGTACAATACCCAATGGTGGTGTAGCGAATAGGCTGCAATTCAGTGTTGATGGTGGTAACTCATGGCAGAACATCACCGACGCTGAGGCAATTACACCATCGGTTGCACCAGGGGGTACAGTCTTAGTACGTGTCCCAGTTACCGTACAGGTTGGCGCTCAAAACAACGATGTAATTACTGTTACCCTTGGTAACACCCCTGGAGGCGCTCAAAACCAACTGCGGAATCCTGATGGTGGTGACGTTTACACTGTAGATAACCCAGATGATGCGCCTGATGAAGTCGATGGTGCGCCAGTGAACGGGGTGCGGGAAGCCAGCGCCACACAGCAAATTCAAGTTGGCACATCACTGAAAACCTACGCTTTAGCCACTATTCTCAAAACTCGCACCAGTGATGACCCAGGTTCTGACGCTAGTACACTTACAGATGACAAACTCACCTATAATTTGAGTTTGCGAGTGGAGAGCAACGACGTTACAGGAAGGGGAATTTCTCCTGCGCCTCTGACTGGTACAGACATTAAACTTAATGGTAATCCTCGTGACTCCAGAATTTTAATTTCCGATGCCATTCCGGCAGGTACAAGATTAGCCGCAGTACCAGTTCCGCCTCCTGGTTGGGAAGCAGTTTACACAACTGATCCAGTGGGGACTACAATTGATCAAGCTAATTGGCAAACCTTCTCCTCACCAGATAGCATACCCGCAAATGTCACCAGGGTTGGTTTCATCAACATACCAACTTCAATTTCTGCTGTTGCTCCTGGTCAGACAGCTAGTGGTTTCTCTATACAACTGGCGGTGACAGCTAGTACATCACCTGTATTTATTGCCAATATTGCCCAAGTATATGGTAAAACATCTGGTACTGATACCCTAGTTTATGACGAATCTGGAGACGAAAATCCCAGCTACTTTGATGGAAATAGAGGAAGTATGAATCTTCCTGCGTTGATAGATCCAGATCAAGTTGGTCTTCCCAAGAATAATGATTTGGTGCGTGATAATATTACTTCTGGTTTTATTAATAACCCAACAACACCAGAAACAGGAGTTGACACAGAGAACAACAACAGTGGTGAAGGCATCGGCGGTGAGGCAAACCAGATTCAACTGCAAGTAGCATTACCTGTAGCAGTATTAAACGGGCCGCAAAATGCACCAGATGCTATTGGCCCAACTGATAACAACAATGACTTTACTAACAAGTCTGCACTGGTTCCGGCTAATACAGCTCCTGGTTCCCTACTTGACCCATCGCCGGTTGCCTTCACCAATACAATTAGAAACAGTGGTACTAATGCTGGAACTATCACACTATCTCCAACAGCGCCAAGTAACCCCAGTCATTTGCCAAATGGTACTAAGGTGACTATTACCTATGGTAGCCAGTCAGCTATTTATAACTATGTTTTTGACAATAATAACAACACTGGCTCTTTCAACTTGGTGGGGACTACAGCAATTTCCATTCCTAACGTTGCCCCTGGTACAAATTTGAACTATGGTGTGGAAGTTGATTTACCAGATGGTACTCCACTCTCGACAGATATTAATATCGATAGAGGCTTCCCAGTACCAATTGAAGCTAGCATTAGAACTGCACCAAATAGTTCTCCTGAGACGAATACCACAATTAATCGTGTGTACACTGGCTACCTGAGATTAGTGAAAGAATCCCGCATATTACAAGGAACTGGGCCAGTAGTACAGGGCAATGATGGCACATTCAGTTCAACTCCGAAAAGACCTGCTCCCGGAAACATTATTGAGTATCAAATTCGATACAAAAATATTTCTACTCCTCAAGCTGGAAGCGGCAATGTGATCTTGGATGCTGACAAGATTGTAATTACTGATGATGGGACAATATCACCCAATAATTGGGCATTAGACAACGATAATAATGGACAGATTGATACCAGTAATATTGCAGGTTCAGCTAAAGATTCTGGTGCGTCCACTATTACTTTCTTTAGTGGTAGTGGTGATGAGACGAAGACTCCCAGCCTTGACCAAACGGGAACTACGGTAAATAGTGATGTGACTAAGTATGTAAATACCGTCACTGGTAAGGTTGGGCCGAATGTGGAAAGAACATTTACTTTCCAACGGCGAGTGAATTAGGTTGTTCATTTGTCCTTTGTCATAATTTTTGGCAAAGGGCAAGGAAAGACTGTTATTTCCTGGCTTGATTGGGGAAGTATAAAATCATTGTTCATCCTTTTAGTAGGGGCGGCTTTGCGCCTCTACTACAAGTCGGGAATTATTTACTTTGTTCTACCTGTGACTTTTCACGTGATGTGGAATTAACGTCAGACCTAACCCCCCAGCCCCCTTCCCTAGTAGGGAAGGGGGAGAAAGACAAGCTTGTATTCTAGGTTTGGGTAGCGTGGCTTACCTGTGGGGGAGTGTAGCAAAGGCATGGGAAAGTTTTTCCAGATAGCGTGAAAAGTCAATTTTATACCTATGACTTTTCACGTTATGTGGAAAAGTTAACACCAGACCTAACCCCCCAGCCCCCTTCCCTAGTAGGGAAGGGGGAGAAATCAAAGCCTCTGGACTTGTAGGAGAGAGGTTTGGAGAGAGGTTTTCCAGATACCGCGAAAAGTCAATTTATACCTAGCATTTGTCAGTTTTACAGCGTTAGTACCAACATTTACTACATTTTTGAGGTTATCAATTATGAAGGGTGTTTCTTTAGCCAGTTTAGGAGCGATCGCACTAGTCGCTACAATACCATTTTTCAGTCAAATTCCAGGGGTTCCTCATGTTTGGCAGTCCCAGGCGATCGCGCAAAATCGCCAACCCCAAGGGGCAGTACAATTACGTTTAGATGTGGAAAAGCAAGTTGTTGCCCAGGATCAACAAGGTAAGCAAGTTAAGACTTGGGTGGCGTTGAAAGGTCAAGCCACTGTTACACCTGGAGACGTATTACGCTATACATTGAATGCAGAAAATAAAAGCGATCGCCCCATCAAAAATCTCAACCTAGACCAACCCATTCCCAGGGGGATGAGATACATCCTCAAATCTGCCACTGTGCCTGATAATGGCAAAATTACTTACAGCATCGATGGTGGACGTACTTTTGTAGACAATCCCACCGTCAAAGTTACCCTCCCCAATGGCGCTGTTGAACTCAGACCCGCGCCAGCCACTGCTTATACCAACATTCGCTTACTGATTCCCTCTCTGGCGGCTAAGTCAACCCTGAAGGCGACTTATCAAACCCAAGTCCGCTAATTTCGATGTTGAACGCCTGAAGCACAAAGTGCTGTTAAAGTCAATATTTCCATGAGTTCGCAACTGCGTTCCAGGCGTTTAATTTCGCAACTGGCCAAGATTTTCATGTATAAAAATTCCATTTAAGAAATTAAAGAGTCTTCCAGGGAGACGAGTATCAGTGAGCCGTTTTCACAAACAAAAGCAGATTAACCCCATCAATCGCTGGTTGCAACGGTTAACCGCAACATTTCTCCTGGGGAGTGTATTACATACTACTATGGCTACACCAACGCGATCGCAACCAGCAAGCAATGCAGTTGCGTCTCAGCAACCCGTAGATTTAATTAACCAAGCTGCCTACACTTATAGCGATCCTAATAGTAACAACAATTATCGAAGCAGTTCTAGCCAGTTGAATGTGACACCTGGGCCATTGGTTGACCCGTTGGGTAGGATTCTCGGCTGTGGAGGGTCGCTTTTACCGGACTATACAGGTTTTTCTGTTGGTATATACGAACCCAACCCCAACGACCCAACAGGAACAGAATTAGGGCAATTAGTTTCTTTAACGCTGACAGAATTACCTGATGTTCCTAATAATAATATTCCTGGTGGTTTGCGGCCAAATATTACTAATAGTAACCCCTATTTCATTTCTAATAGTTCTCCTGGTGTTTATAATTTCCTACTTGACCCCAACAGGGGGCAAACAGATCCAGGTAGAGTCTATATTTTGGTTGTCAATCCTCCGCCTAATTCGATTTATCGACAGCGCCGGATCAGGATTGAAATTATTAACAGTACCGGCACTATTAATAATAATGTTGTTCGTTATATTGCTACTTCTTTAGATGGTCAACCAATTAGTTTAACTGGCGATACCAGATTAGAAAGTACCGTAGTTTTAGTTCCCAACGCCGAAGTAGTGGGTTTAGATTTACTAGCTTTTGAGTTCACTACGAATATGTGTCAGCCGAGTCAGGTGCAAATAATCAAAACAGGCGATCGCGCTGCGGCTGAACCTGGAGATACGGTTATCTATCGTCTGACAGTCAGAAATTTAGCTGAAGTAGCTTTAAATAATGTAGTAATTACTGATAATTTACCCTTCGGTTTTAACTTTATACCTAAATCTGTACGCGGTGAAATAGATGGACAGCCAGTGACTTTCACCGCCGTAAGTAATGGAAACACTATTACTCTACGTACTGATGCAACTCTGCCTGCTGGTAAAGTAATTAACATTGCCTATGCGGCTCAATTGACTCCTGATGCGGTACGTGGTAGTGGTCGTAATAGTGCGATCGTCAATGCCCAACGTGCTGACAATGGATTTAGCACCAAAGACGGCCCAGCAACCCATCTACTGAAGATTCGCCCAGGTATAGTTGCAGATTGCGGCACAATTATCGGTCGAGTATTTGAAGATAAAAACTTTGATGGTGAACAGCAACCAGGGGAACCAGGGATTCCCAACGCGGTGATTTTCCTCCAAGATGGGAACCGCATCACCACAGATCCCAAGGGTTTGTTTTCCTTAGCCAACGCCTTACCCGGAAGCCACACGGGAGTCTTAGACCTTAGCAGCGTCCCTGGATACAAACTAGCTCCTAACAACAAATTTAAAGAACGCAATAGTCAATCTCGTCTAGTGCGCCTACAACCTGGCGGCTTGGTGAGGATGAACTTTGCAGTAACTCCCATCTCAGAGGAGGTAGTGAAGCCATGAAACCTGTAAGTATTTTGAATTTGCAGTTGATGGGAGCGATGGCTGGGGCTTTGAGCTTCGTGTTGTATCCAGCCATAGTTCATGCTGAGGTTCAGGAAAACTCCTCAGATATAAAGACGTTAGATACAACATCTCTACATATTCCCCCTTCCCTTGTAGGGAAGGGGGTTAGGGGGTTAGGTCAAACATCTGCATTAACCCAGCAAGAAATACAAAACCCCTCTCCAAACCTCTCCCCTACAAGGAGAGAGGCTTTAAATATTCCCCCTTCGCTTGTAGGGAAGAGGGGGTTAAGTCAAACTACTGAACTAACCAAAGAAGCAGAAGATTTGCAACTATCAGCAAATGCTATTCAACCATTCCCACCAGCAGATGATGTTGCATTACCCAAAGGCTTACGCAAATTAATCGCCCAAACAGATGGGAGTGATGGAGGAACGCCAGAAACTTCTACTACTGCCACGGGGGTAAAAATAGTAACTCCCACTGCTGACAGTGTTTTAGATGTGCCAGCAAGTACAATATCTGTACAATTTCCGGCTGGTAGTCAAGTAGAATTACGAGTAAATGGAGTATTGGTAGATGCTGCTTTAATTGGACGTACCGAAACTGATGCTGATACTAACTTAGTAACGCAGACATGGTATGGTGTATCCCTGAAAGAAGGTGAAAATATCGTTTCTGCCCAAATAGTTGGGGGGACGGAAGCACCTGTAACTGTAAAAGTCCTGGTGCGGGGAACGGCTAAGAAATTAACAATAGAAACCGTTGAATCTCGTGTTCCGGCGGATGGACGTTCCACGGCGACAATTCGCGGTCAACTGTTGGATGAAAAGGGTAATCCTTCTTATCAGGATGGTGTTGTTACTCTTATCCCTACGGCTGGGGAGTTGGTAGGACAGGACTTGAAACCGGAACAACCAGGGTTTCAGGTAGAGGCGAAAAAAGGTCAATTTACGGCCAAATTGCGATCGCCTCTACAAGCACAAATTGTCACCATCCGCGCGATCGCCAACCAGTTAGAAGCGTTTACTCAAGTACAATTTGAAACAGCCCTCCGTCCTAGTTTGGTGACTGGGGTAATTGATGTGCGTGTGGGGGCGAGAGGGACAAATTATTACGATAAATTACGTAATTTCCTCCCACCGAACCGGGATAATAGCACCCAGGTAGATTTTAACTCAGCCATCTTTGCCACGGGTGCGATCGGTGAGTGGTTATTTACGGGTGCATATAATAGTTCTCGTCCCCTGAACGAAGATTGTAACTGCGACAACCGTCTTTTTAGGTCATATCAATTTAACGAACAAAACTATCCAGTCTACGGCGATAGTTCCAAAGTTGATGTAGTTACCCCTTCCATTGACAGCGTATATCTGCGTTTTGAGCGTTCCACTGGTATTCCCGGTGCAGCACCTGATTATGCCATGTGGGGCGACTACAACACCGAAGAATTTGCCCGTTCTTCTCAACAATTTACCGCCGTTACTCGCCAACTCCACGGCTTTAAAGCTAACTACAACTTTGGCAACCTGCAATTAACAGGGTTTTACGGTAATAATGTCGAAGCCTTTCAACGAGATACCATAGCGCCGGATGGTACAAGCGGCTATTATTTCCTCTCGCGGCGGTTGGTAGTGGCGGGTAGTGAAAACGTGTTTATTGAGTTGGAAGAATTAAATCGTCCTGGTACAGTTCTGGAACGGAAATCACTCAATCGCGGCGCAGACTATGAAATAGATTACGATCGCGGTACTATCTTATTCCGTGAGCCAGTTTTGCGTACTGATGTAGATGCAAATGGACAAGTCCTCGTCCGTCGCATCGTTGCTACTTATCAATATGACAGCAAAAACTCAGATAGCAACATCTATGCAGGTCGTTTGCAATACAACTTCTCCCGCACAGCCAACCAAGAGAGTTGGCTAGCTGCAACTTACCTCAGAGAAAACCAAGGGGTGCGGGATTTTGAACTATATGGTGCAGATGCGAGGTTTTCTTTCGGTTCCCAAAGTGAATTAATTGCCGAATATGCCCATTCGACGAATAATTCTGACGTGATGGGGCTGGTAAGTGGCGCAGCATATCGATTTGAAGCACAAGGGCAGATTTTCGCAGGTTTACAAGGTCGTGCTTATTATCGCTATGCAGACACAGGCTTTGCCAATAACGCCACCATTAGTTTTACACCCGGTCAGACTCGCTATGGCGCACAATTGAGCGGGAAGGTATCGCCAACGACAAATCTGCGCTTGCAATACGACCATGAAGATAACTTTGGGGTGCAACCCCAACCTCTAGATACATTTGAAGAGTTATTTTCCCCCCGTTCCGAAGCCACCCCTGGTAGTAAAGTTGATAATTCCCTGACAACAATTTCGGCGGGGATTCAACAAAGGTTAGGGAAAGCCACTGTTGATGTAGATTGGATTCATCGCGATCGCCAAGACCGGATTCCCAATAATGCGTTAAATAGCACATCTAGTCAATTACGTAGTCGTTTCACCTATCCCCTCGCCAGCAACCTGACATTTCAAGCCCAAAACGAACTCACCTTGTCTTCCCAAAAAGACACAGTGTATCCCGACCGCACGGTTTTCGGGCTAAATTGGGCAGTTGTTCCTGGTGTAAATATCAGTCTGGCTCAACAGTATTACAACAGTGGTCAGAATGCTGGTAACTCCATCACCAGCTTGAATATTAACGGCGAACACAAACTCGGTTCTGATACCACCCTCACCGCACGTTACTCAATTCTTGGTGGTGCTAACGAATTGACGACCCAAGGAGCGATCGGTTTAAATAACCGTTGGATGATTGCTCGTGGTTTGCGGCTGAATCTGGCTTATGAAAGGGTTTTTGGCAACTTCTACAACCGTACAGCCGCAGGTCAACAATTCGCCCAACCCTTTGCAGTTGGTCAAAGTGCTTCAGCGATTGGATTTAATGGCGGTGATAGTTACAGCATCGGCTTGGAATATTCTGATAACCCGGAATTTCAAGCCAGCGCCCGTTATGAATATCGCACTTCTGCTTCTGGTTCCAACACCGTAATTTCCGCCGCCGCCGTGGGGAAGATTTCCCCCGCACTCACAGGTTTGCTGCGTTATCAACAAGCCAACTCTGCCAATCAAAGATTGACTGGGTTGGGTGATACAGTCAGTTTGAAAGTGGGTTTGGCTTACCGTGACCCCAAAAACGATAAATTTAACGCCTTGTTGCGTTATGAATATCGGGAAAATCCCGCAACTATTCCCGACACCATTTTGTTAGGTAGTGGTACAGGTTCCCAAGACCATACTTTTGCTTTAGAAGCCATTTATGCTCCTAATTGGCAATGGGAATTTTACGGTAAATATGCCTTGCGTAATAGCACTTCTTATTTAGCCAGTGATTTAGTCGGTACAAGTACGGTGAATTTAGGACAATTACGTGCTACTTATCGCCTGGGTTATAGTTGGGATTTGGTTGGTGAGGCGCGAGTAATTAGTCAGTCTAGTTATACAGAAACGGGTTTTGTAGTGGAGACTGGTTACTATTTAACTCCTAACCTACGCCTATCTGCTGGTTATGCGTTTGGGAGAGTCGATGACCGAGATTTTTCCGGGACGCGATCTGCTGGCGGCCCCTATTTGGGTTTAACTGTCAAGCTGGATGAATTGTTTGAGGGCTTCGGGAGACAAAAGCCGGTTCCACGCCAGCCAAAAGAATCTACAGTCACAGGTTTAGTTAAGCAGTTGAAGAGTGCAACACAGGGAGAGGCTAAGGGCGAGATATGAAAAGTTTATTTAAGCATTTACTGTCTCAGAACAAGCCAATTTCTGGGCGTTTAGGGAGTGATAGAAATAGGCAAAAGTCGCCCCTTTCCCGTTGTTATCCAGCCTTAAAATTGTTGCTTTCCCTACCACCAATACTGTTGATGTGGACGCTCACCAGCCAGAAGGCGCTGGGACAATCAGCCGTTACTCAACTCAATGCTACATACACCAACAACGGTGGTAACACAAGTGGTAATTATAGTATTCAAGGTGTAAAAAATCCTTCCCAAATCAACCAACACAAATTTAATCAAGGTACTACTAACGATCTGAGACTCACCTCTTTTATTTTATCAGGTCAAACATTTAATTTAATCAAACTGGTTAACAGGATTAACATCAATCGGCTTAATAATAGTGTGGTAACTGGGAAGCGGGAGTTACTATTCTACGAGAGAGACCCAAACTTTTCCTTACCCAGTAATCTCAATGTCAAACCCTCCGCCGCCACGACAATGGAGCAAGCCCTACTTTCTGATATCATCAACAGAGGTACTGACAATATTTTTGGCAATCAGGGCAGTATTATAAATAATATTGAGTCCAACAATAACAACATTGAGCGTGTAGATTTTGTAGAAACAGGTGGCTTAGTAGCTCCTTCAGCAAACTTGGATGGAATTGGTTTCCTTGTGCTTGAGCGTGGTGCTAACGATGGCTTTAAAATTGCTGCTATTACTGCAATTGATGCTGCTGGCAACCCAACTGCATTTGGCCCTTTGAAAACCGCTACAATCTCAAATTGGGGAAATGGAACGAACACCAGTATTCAAACAGAAGTGATGCGGAAAGACCCAGGAGAAGCTAACCTGAGATATACAGACAGCGTTCCCTCACAGAAAATCGGTGCTATTTATTTTAGTTATCAGTCTCTTGGTGTTAGTCCAAATCAGACTATATATGGTTATTCACTGTTCCCGCCAGATATCACCACTACCGATAGCTCTGATTTAGTAAATCTAATTGGCTTCCCTAAAGATACCGACTCCACTACTGATGGTGGATTAGATTTAATAGCTGGTGGCGGCGTTTTTCTTCGCAATACAATTCCAACGACAGACCTGCAAATCACCAAAACTGATAATTTAACCAATATCACCCCAGGAAGTAATACCACTTATACAATTACTGTCAAAAATAATGGCCCTACCACTGTTAACAGCTTGACGGTTCAGGATACGCCGCCTGCGTCACTGCAAAATGTGCAGTTTAGTACTAACGATGGAACCTATAACAGTAATACAGGAGAATGGACAGGATTAAACCTTGCACCTAATCAAAGTGTAGTTTTGAGGATGACGGCTACGGTGTCGGCTAATGCTACTGGAATTATTACTAATACGGCTACTGTTAGCCCTCCTTCTGGAGTGGTTGATAGTAATAACGAGAATAACAGCAGTACGGATAAAACAAACGTAACTCCCACCGCAGACCTGGAAATCACCAAAACCGATGATTTAACCACCATCAACCCAGGAAGTAATACTATTTATACAATTACTGTCAAAAATAATGGCCCTACCACTGTTAACAGCTTGACGGTTCAGGATACGCCGCCTGCGTCACTGCAAAATGTGCAGTTTAGTACTAACGATGGAACCTATAACAGTAATACAGGAGAATGGACAGGATTAAACCTTGCACCTAATCAAAGTGTAGTTTTGAGGATGACGGCTACGGTGTCGGCTAATGCTACTGGAATTATTACTAATACGGCTACTGTTAGCCCTCCTTCTGGAGTGGTTGATAGTAATAACAAGAATAACAGCAGTACGGATACGACAAACGTAGTATCAACTTTCACCATTTCTGGTACTTTGTATCGAGACAGCGATGGTGAGGATGATTTTGATTCCGGTGAAACGACGCTACCAGCAAATATTACAGTTAGACTGCTCAACGCCAGCGATAATTCTGTCATCGCCAGTACTACAACTAACGCCACTGGAGGTTATGCTTTTAATAATATTGCCAATGGTAGTTATAAGGTTCAAGTCGATCCGAGCGATGCTGATATTCCCTCTAACTTGACCTTGGGAACACCTAATAATGTTACTGTAACTGTGTCCGGGTCTAATCAGGTTGTTAACTTTGGGTTTGATGTTGTGGCGGTCAGTGCTAAAGCTAACCTGTTACTGGTGAAGCGCATCACAGCATTGAACAACGGTATCACGACGATCGCCGGCGATGACTTGGGTGTTTATCTCAATGAACCCAGTAACCCTTATGATGATAATACCTTAGATAATCCTGCACCACAACAACCCGACACTCAATTCTGGCCTGATCCTAATAATTTTCTCTTTGGCGGCGTTAACGGTGGTAATGTCCGACCAGGGGATGAACTAGAATACACGATCTATTTTCTCTCTGCTGGTCAGGCGATCGCCAAGAATGTTTTGATCTGCGATCGCATCCCTGATAACGTTAGTTTTATCCCTACGGCGTTCAACAGCAACCCCCCCCAAGCCACAGACGGTATCCCAAAGGCTGACCGAGGTCTAGTTCTCAGCTACAACGGAACTAAAGTATCTCTGACAGGTGTTGTGGATGGTGATGCGGGAGTTTATTTTCCTCCTGGCGTAGACCCGACAACTATCTACCCCAACATTAACTGTAATGGTGCTAATACTAATGGTACTGTGGTTGTGAATTTAGGCGATTTACCTTTTGCAACTGATTCTGGTGTACCGCTTAATTCCTACGGTTTTATCCGTTTTCGCGGTAGTGTGAAATGATTGGGGATTGGGGACTGGGGGGTGGGGACTGGGGACTGGGGGAGATGAGGGAGTAACCCACCCCTAGCCCCTCCCAGGAGGGGAATGTGGAGATGAGGGAGAAAAATTATGGACTATGGACTATGGACTATGGACTATTGACTAGCCACCACTAACTGGTGGTATTAGCACGACTTCATCGCCATCTTTTAAGGCTGTATCGGGTTCGACAAATATTAGGTTAACGCCGAAGCGGGTGATGTCGCGCCATTTGGCTAGTTCTGGGTGTTCGGTGATTAGGCGATCGCGCACTGCACTCACTGGTGTACCATTAGGAAATTGCAAAACCAGTTCTGGTATTCCATAAGCTTCCTGATACGCTGCAAATAATTTAACGGTAATACTAATTGCTGAATTGGTCATATTTTCGTCCTCGGTTTGATTGGGCGAGGAATTTTACAACAGGGAACTCACAAACATTTTTTACCAATTTGAGTAATGATCAGAATTGGCGGATAGTCAATTATTAAAATTCACCTAATTCTACGATCAAATGGAACCTGAGTTTAATTTTTTTCAGCATTGGTATCCTGTCTCACCCATAGAAGACTTAGACCCCAAACGACCAACCCCTGTCACTATTTTGGGAATGGCTTTGGTTATCTGGAAGCCTCCCTCTTCAGAGACTTTTCGGGTCTTTTTAGATCAATGTCCCCACCGTTTAGCACCCTTAAGTGAGGGGCGAATTGAGGATAAGACAGGAAATTTGATGTGTAGTTATCATGGCTGGGAATTTGACGCTAAGGGTATCTGTACAAGAATTCCTCAAGCTGAAAATGCAGAAATAGTTACCAAAAATCAGGATGATTTCTGCGTAATTTCCTTCCCCGTCCGTCAAGAAAATGACTTACTTTGGGTTTGGCCTGATGCCAAATCACCAGAATTAGCTAATCAAACGCCCTTACCTTTATCACCGCAAATAGATGCAAGTAAAGGCTTTGTTTGGAGTTCTTTTGTACGTGATTTAGCATACGACTGGCAAACCTTAGTAGAAAATGTCGCCGATCCTAGCCATGTTCCTTTTGCCCATCATGGAGTGCAAGGTAGGCGAGAACAAGCAGGATCAGTGCCTTTAAAGATTGTGGAATCAACTGCAAATTTAATTGAAGCAAAAATAGACAGACAATTCAAAAGCACAATCACTTTTGAACCACCTTGTCGCCTAGAGTATGCTATGAGTTTTGGCAATCCTGAAAAACGACTAGGGCTAATTACTTACTGTATTCCTGTAGCTCCTGGTAAATCAAGGATTGTTGCTCAATTTAGCCGCGATTTTGCTAAAGGGTTGAACCGTTTTATTCCTCGTTGGTGGGATCACATCACTAACCGGAATGCAGTTCTAGATGGAGATATGGTTTTGCTGATTCAGCAAGAACACTTACTGCAACAAAAACAATCACAACAAAGTTGGAAAACGGCTTATAAATTACCAACAAATGCCGATCGCCTAGTCATTGAGTTTCGCAAGTGGTTTGATCAATATTGTCACGGTCAATTACCTTGGCAGGAGGTAGGAATTAACCTAACCGAAAACTTGACAGTCAACGACAACCATGAAGTTGTCCTAGACCGTTACAAACAACACACACAGCATTGCAGTAGCTGTCGTCAAGCATTAAAAAACATCCAGCGACTACAACTGTTCCTTTTAGGATATTTTGTCATTATTATTTCCACCGTTGCCATTCTCCCCGATTCCTTAAGATTGCGGTTAGGTTTACCCTTGTTAATTACAGCACTCTTAGGATTAGGGCTTTATTCTTGGCTAAAATTATGGCTTGTGCCTAAATTTTACTTTGTAGATTATATCCACGCGGAAAGATAGGGATGGGGGAGCAGGGGGAGCAGGGGGAGCAACCCACCCCTAACCCCTCCCAGGAGGGGAACAGTAGAGAAGAATAACTAATGACTAATGACTAATGACTAATGACTCAATTAAAATATTTGCTCTAATTTTTGAAAGTCGCGTTGTACTTCTTCCCATAAGGCTTTGTTATGGGGGTCGGTTTTTAAGGCTTTTTTGAGATAGACTCTGGCTTTGAGGAGTTGATTTTCATTGATTAGGGCGCGTCCCCAAATTTGATAGGCGATCGCTTGCCATTGTCGCACTTCTGCATCCTTGGGTAGACGTGCTGACAAAGCCTCGGCTAAGGCGATCGCTTGCGGGAATCTTCGCTCACGCAAAAACCGTTGCAGTTGTTCGTAAGTCTTCCACTTCAACCTTTGTTCGATTTCGGCAATATTCGGCGGTTTTGCGGCGGCGGGCTTTTCCGTTGTCGCGGTTGCTGTGGGGGCTTTTTCCTGACGGGTAGTTTGAGTATTTTCGCTGCTAACTGTAGTCTTTTCCTGAGACTTTTGGGTAGTCGCCTGCGGCGGTACGACAGTCAGCAGGAATCTATAAGCCTCAGTTAAGGCAATAAACTTATCTTGAGCTTTTTTATCACCGGGGTTGATATCAGGATGATATTGCTGCGCTAGTCGTCGGTATGACGCTTTGATATCAGCAAATGAAGCCCCCGACCTTAAACCTAATAAACGGTAGCAATCTCCGAGATCCATTTTGATCTACTTAATTTATGTAATCTTCAGCAATCAGCTATAGCAGGGAACAGGGAACAGGGGACAGGGAACAGAATTAAAAGCCTTGTTAAATAAGGACTTTATGACTGATTGATATCCTCATGTATCTAGTCACCACTATGTAGGCTCTATGCTGAAATTTCTAATAATAAACAATAATCTTATAGTTTATAGTACATTTTTGGCAGTTTTTTTAAAGATTGGGTACTGGATGTGTCAGTTATCAGTTATCTGGTTGTGTTAACTGATAACTGATAACTGATAACTGTTCACTGATTGAGTCCCCAGTCCCTCACCTACGGGCGTTCCTCAATCACACGGTCAATTAAACCGTATTCTTTCGCCTCTTGTGCGGACATGAAAAAGTCGCGATCCATGTCTTTTTCAATTTTGGCTAGGGTTTGACCTGTGTTGTTAGCGTAGATTTGGTTGAGTTGGTGGCGAATTCGTAAGATTTCTCTGGCTTCGATTTCGATGTCGGTGGCTTGTCCACGGGTTCCACCGGAGGGTTGGTGAATCATAATCCGGGAGTGGGGTAGGGCGAGGCGTTTGCCTTTTGTCCCAGCCGCCAACAGGAAGGAACCCATAGAAGCTGCTAAACCTACACAAATTGTGACCACATCTGATTTGATGTGCTGCATTGTGTCATAAATCGCCAAGCCGGATGTTACCATCCCACCAGGGGAGTTGATGTATAAGTAAATGTCTTTACCTGGGTCTTCTGAATCTAGATACAGCATGACGGCGATGATTTGGTTAGCAATTTCATCATCAACATCACGTCCCAAGAAAATAATTCTTTCCCGGTAGAGGCGATCGTAAATGCTAATCCAATCGGTAAACTGTCCGCCTGGCATCCGGTACGGAACTTTAGGAACTCCTATAGGCATTTTTTTGACTCCGTTTGTAATTTAGTTATTAGTCCATAGTCCATAGTCCATAGTCCATAGTCCATAGTCCATAACCTTGATTTTGAGCGGTTGACTGTTGACTGTTGACTGTTGACTATTGACTATTGACTCTTTAAAGCACACTTGCAGGTAGGGGAGGATTGGCGAGTTCTTCTTTTTCAAAGACTCGATCAATTAAGCCGTAATCTCTGGCTTGGTAAGGAGTCATGTAGAAAAGACGATCCATGTCTTTGGTGATTTTTTCTGGCGGCTGTCCGGTGGTGCGGGAGATAATATCAACCATTGACGCTTTGTTTACCAGAACTTCCTTCGCCCGAATTTGAATATCCGTTGCTTGACCTTGGGCGTAGCTCTTGGGTTGGTGCAGGATAATTGAGGAGTTGGGTAAACTAGCGCGACAACCTTTTGTGCCAGCACTGAGTAACATCGCAGCCATACCCATCGCGGAACCGATGCAAATGGTGTGAATTGGGGGCTTGATGTACTTCATGGTGTCGTAGATGGCGAAGGCTTCGGTTTCAAAGCCGATAGGGTCGCCACTATAACCAGATGTGCCGGTGGAGTTGATATAAATTTTAATTGGTTTTTCGGGGTCGTCTGACTGTAAATACAACAATTGAGCAACTATCAATTCCGTAACAGCAGGAACCAGTGGCATCCCCAGATAGACTATTCGTTCCTTGAGGAGGAGAGAGGGTAAATCTGGCGGCGGTGTCCGGTAGAAGTTATCGCCGTAGTAAGGGGCTTGAACAGCCTTGATGGGGGAGTTTTCCATAGCAACTGATCGCCTAAAATTAAGCCGTTAACTGTAATACATCCTAGCGTGATGCTTGCTCGGTTGATGTGCGGTTTTCTCGCTAATCAACACTGACTTAGCTTCTGCCAAGAAATGGCCTCTAGGATATTCTGAGTATATAGCAGGAGGCAGGAGGCAGGAGGCAGGAGGCAGAAGGTAGACATTGTTATTGCTGACAATTGAGGTTTCAAAATGTCCTCATCTGTATGGCTAAGGTTATGGAATATAGAAATATATTGATGAATTGGCTTTAATTAAGTTTTCCGTAGTGCTGCTGTAGCGCTTTGGAGTTATTTGTGAATGTGTAGATTCCCCATAGGAAGTTTGACGAATGAAAGTTAATTTGCAGCCTGTCCTGAATGATGCTAATGTGGACGCGCTACAGCCTAGTAGTCAGCGTCAGTTGGCAATTTCGATTTCTGCTGGTGCTGAACCACAAGACCGCAGTGTGCCGCTTAATTTATGCTTGATTCTTGACCATAGCGGTTCGATGAATGGGCGACCGTTGGAGACTGTCAAACAGGCGGCGATGCGTTTGGTTGACCGACTGAAGCCGGGCGATCGCCTGAGTGTGGTAGCTTTCGATCATCGTGCTAAGGTCTTAGTACCCAATCAACCGATTAAAGACCCAGAACAAATCAAAAAACAAATTAGTCGGCTGGCGGCTGATGGGGGAACGGCGATTGATGAGGGTTTGCGCTTGGGTATTGAGGAGTTAGCTAAGGGTAAGAAGGAAACGATTTCTCAAGCTTTCTTGCTGACGGATGGGGAAAATGAACATGGCGATAATAATCGCTGCTTGAAATTCGCTCAGTTGGCGGCTGGTTATAACTTGACGTTGAACACTCTGGGATTCGGCGACAACTGGAACCAAGATGTTTTGGAAAAAATTGCGGACGCTGGTTTGGGAACTTTGTCTTATATCCAGAAACCCGAACAAGCTGTGGGTGAATTTGGTCGTCTGTTCAGCCGCATTCAAGCGGTAAGTCTAACTAATGCTTATTTAATGGTGTCCCTCGCGCCTAATATCCGCCTAGCGGAACTCAAACCTATTGCCCAAGTTGCGCCAGACACAATTGAGTTACCTGTGCAGCAAGAAACTGATGGACGTTTTGCTGTTCGCTTGGGTGATTTGATGAAGGATGTAGAAAGGGTGATTTTGACTAATATTTATCTGGGACAGTTGCCAGAAGGTAAACAACCAATTGCCAATGTGCAAGTGCGTTATGATAATCCAGCACAGGATCAACTGGGGTTATTCACTCCCAACATCCCCGTTTATGCCAATGTTGTCAAGGTGTACCAACCAGAAGTTAACCCCAGGGTGCAGCAGTCGATTTTGGCTTTGGCTAAGTATCGGCAAACTCAGCTAGCAGAGGCGAAATTACAACAGGGCGATCGCGCGGGTGCGGCTACTATGTTACAAACTGCTGCGAAAACTGCCCTACAAATGGGTGATACAGGTGCGGCGACAGTTTTACAAACCTCTGCGACTCAACTCCAAGCTGGGCAAGATTTATCGGAAAGCGATCGCAAGAAAACTCGGATTGTCTCCAAAACCGTCTTGCAAGATATCCCCCCTAAATGAAAGTTCAATTACTCTCAGCCTTAAGTGATACAAATATTGATGCCAACCAATTAAACAGCCAGCGTCAATTAGCTATTTCTATTTCTGCGATCGCCGAGCAGTTTGAGCAAAATTTACCGCTCAATTTATGCTTGATTTTGGATCAAAGTGGTTCCATGCACGGTAAGCCGTTGAACACGGTGATTGCAGCTGTAGAAAATTTAGTAGATCGGTTACAAAGTGGCGATCGCATTTCAGTTGTGGCTTTTGCGGGTTCTGCGACAGTCATTATCCCCAATCAAGTCGTCGAAGACCCGGAAACTATCAAAACCCAAATTAGAAAGCGATTGAGGGCTAGCGGTGGTACAGTTATTGCTGAGGGTTTGCACCAGGGAATTACAGAACTGATGAAGGGAACAAGAGGTGCTGTGTCCCAAGCCTTCCTGTTAACAGATGGTCATGGTGAAAATGGTATCAAGGTTTGGAAGTGGGAAATTGGCCCTGATGATCATCGGCGCTGTCTAGAATTTGCTAAGAAGGCGGCGAAAATTAACCTCACTATCAATACTTTGGGGTTTGGTTACGGTTGGAATCAGGATTTATTAGAAAAAATTGCTGATGCTGGTGGGGGAACTCTAGCTCATATTGAGCGCCCAGAACAAGCTGTGCATCAATTTAACCGCCTATTTACGCGGGTGCAATCGGTGGGGTTAACTAATGCTTATCTGATGCTGTCGCTTGCGCCTCATGTCCGGTTGGCAGAACTTCGTCCCATTGCCCAAGTTGCCCCTGATATTATTGAGTTACCCGTGGAACCTGAAGCCGATGGTAGTTTTATTGTCCGCTTGGGAGATGTGATGAAAAATTCCCAACGGGTGGTTTTGCTGAATCTTTATCTGGGGAAGTTACCCGAAGGACAGCAGATCATCGGGAATGTGCAAGTCCGCTATGATAATCCTGCTTTGGATGAGGAAGGTTTGCTGTCACAGGTTTGGCCTGTGTATGCAAATGTGATGCAGGCTTATCAAGCAGATTTTGACGCGGAAGTACACAAATATATTTTGACCTTGGCTAAGTATCGGCAAACGCAACTAGCTGAGACTAAGTTACAACAAGGCGATCGCTCTGGTGCGGCGACAATGTTACAAACTGCTGCGAAAACAGCTTTACAAATCGGCGATCAGAATGCAGCCACGGTTTTACAAACTTCTGCAACCCGTTTGCAAGCTGGGGAAAAGCTTTCTGATGCAGATTTGAAAAAGACTCGCATGGTTGCTAAGACGGTTTTACAAAGTTTTTAGGGATTGGGGATTGGGGACTGGGGACTGGGGAGATGAGGAAGATAAGATAGTGAGGTAAAATAATTTTTGACAGTGAAAAATGGCACTAATGGTAGCATTGTTGCCTTTAGTCAAAGTATGCGTAGTTTTATAATAAATTACCGCTATAAATGCTGAATTGATGAATAATATATTGCAGCTTTCTCATTATTCCATCAATTCTTGCAATAAAGATATGAAAGTTTTTCAGAAAGGTGCTTGGTTTGCTTTAGGACTTGCCTCAACAACTGTATTCGTTTCTCTGCAAAATTTCGGTCAGTTTTCTTTGGCTGGAAAAGCCCAAACAAATCCTAATAAAACTACCCTACGTGTTGCATTATTTCCATATATTCCTGATGCTGCTGACGATAAATACAACAAACTAATTACAAGAATAGAGACAGAGTTTGAGAAGAACAACCCTTCAGTTGATTTAGTTCTCAAGCCTATAGACCCTAATGAAGAGGGTTTTTATGAGCTAGATACTTTAAAAAAATGGTTAACTGATTCTCCAGCAAATAATGGCTATGACCTTGTAGAAGTAGATACTTTATTATTGGGTGATATTGTCAAAGCAAACGTGATTCAAGCATGGAATGTACCTAAAAATCAACCAGATTGGCATCCAGCAGGACAAAAGGCTGTAACTGTAAATAACCAAATATATGGTATTCCCCATTGGCTTTGTAGTCACTTTATTTTTTCCCGCGATAAATCAGTTGTAGAAGCAAAATCAATTACAGAACTTCTTTCTACTCTTAATCAGGTTAATCCCAATACACCAAATGTAGCGGGAGATTTGAGAGGAAGTTGGAATTTACCTGCTCTTTATCTAGATGCTTGGGCTGATACCTATGGTGCAGATAAAGTTGCTTCAGCTATATCACCTAATCTTGCTCCAGATGTCATACAACCATTTAAGGCTTTCTCTCAAGAATGTGTTACTAATGGGAAAAATCCCTGTTTGGATGACACTTATCATAATAATGCTGATTTGAGTGCCAAAGATTTCGCTGAAGGTAAAGTGGATGCGTTTTTTGGATATTCAGAAAGGCTAAATTTTATATTGAAACAGGGAGTAAGCAATACAGATGTGAAAATAGCTTCCGCGCCACTTGGTCAAGGAAAGCGCCCTCTCCTATTTGTTGATGCTTTTGTTTTACAAAAAGATTGCAATCAAGCTTGTAAAAAAGCTGCTACCAGTTTTGTTACTTATATAAATGCACCGCAAACTCAAGAATGGATTTTGATGAGTCAAGATGCTGGTAAAAAAGCTATTCCTAGATACGTAATTCCGGCTACACTCAGTGCGTTTCAAACACCCAAGGTCAAGCAAGACCCATACTACAAGGTGATAAAATCAGAAATTCAAAACGGCTTGCCTTATCCTAGTTCGGGGTTTCCAGAGAGTCGAAAACAAATGAGCGATCGCATTCTCCAGGCGCTACAATAAACAAGTTTCCATAGAATTGAGCTTTGCTGAATGTCTGAATGTGGGGAAAATGCGTTTATTTCCCCCACAGATTTAAATGCAGCGACTATATTAATACTTATAGTGTCTTGTTTGCTAGGCTTAAGCGAAAGATTTAAAATTTAACTAAATAACCCTTATGCCTCACTGTACTATGTCAACTCTTTATCGTTGCTAATTATTAGCCATAGACAAAACTAGATTTTATCTATAAATCACAGCGAATTAAGTTAATTAAGTAGAAATTATTAGTATTGTAGCTAAATAATGATGCACTTTAAGTTTTCACCAAAAATTCTGCAAAGGCTGGGAGAAGAACTCGTTCCGAATCCAGACCAAGGAATCATCGAATTGGTTAAAAATTCTTATGATGCAGATGCTACTGAATGCACCGTAGAACTTATCGAAACTAGTACCATTGGTGGCAGAATTATTATATCAGATAACGGTGTTGGTATGGATAAAGATGCCATTAGCGAGGGATGGCTGGTGCTAGGTCGCTCAAAAAAAGCTAACCGTGAAGTGACTCAATTAGGTCGCTTACCTGTAGGGAATAAAGGATTAGGTAGGTTAGCAGCTCTACAGATGGGTTCTCAAGTCGTCTTAAAAACCAGACCTAAACATGAGCCTGGAGTTGAACATTCTTTAACCATTAATTGGGATGATTTTCAAAAGGTTGATATAGTAGAGGATGTTGCTTTTGATGTTCAAACAACTACCACAAATCAACTGCATGGTACTGATATTGTTGTCAGCAATCTTAAAAATATTTTTAATAAACGTGATATCCAAAGACTAGCTAGGGAACTTTTATTGCTAGGAGATCCATTTGACCATCATACAGGTTTTCGCCTGAAACTTATTGCTCCAGAATTTGCTGAAATTGAAAAGCAGGTAAATAACGCTTACTTTGATGATGCCGAATTTCATTTGCTAGCTAGTATAAATGAAGTAGGAATGGCTGAAGCAAAATTACTGGATTGGCGCAATAACGTAGTTTTTCAGGCAAAACATAGTGATATTTCTCAAGAGCTTTACAAAACACCCCCAACAGAATTTGAAATGTGGGTATTCTTGCTAAATCCTCAAAGTTTCTCAGCAAGGAAAGCTTCTATTAGTATCGCACAAGTTAGAGAATGGCTTAAGCAAGTAGGAAATGTTCGTCTCTACCACCGAGGTTTGCGAGTAAAACCCTATGGAGATACCGACGATGATTGGTTGAACTTAAATTATTCACGAGCAAGAAATCCCGAAGTTCGTCCTTCCACAACAACAGTTATTGGTAAAGTAATTGTTAATGACCCTGACGATATGTTACTTCAGAAAACGGATCGGCTTGGTTTTATTGAAAATGAAGCGTTTGTAGAGTTAAAACGTTTCGCAACTGATGTGTTGGAATGGATGGCGAAAGAAAGGCTGAAAGTTACTGAAGCCGAAAGACAAAGGGTTAAAGAACAAGTTCCTGATGATATTTTAGAAGCTAAAGCTAACCTTCAAGAAGTTATTAAAACAGAAGTTCCTCCTGCATCTCGTCCTACAGTCTTAAAAGCTGTTCAGCAATATGAAAATGTAACAGAACGTCAAACTAAAGTATTACGTGAAGACCTTCAACTTTATCGAAGTCTAGCTACCGCAGGAACAACCGCAGCAGTTTTTGCTCATGAATCTGGCAAACCAGTGACTGCAATTGAAAAAATAGCTAGGAGAATAGAAACAAAGGCTAAAGAGTTTTTGGGAGAAAAATATGAACAATATTTAGAAGATCCAGTTAAAAAGCTGTATCAAGTAAGTAAGTCATTGCTACGCTTTTCTAATTTTCCATTACACCTGTTGAAACGAGAAAAACGTCGTGAAGGTGCTGTGAATGTTCATAAAATTATTGATGATATCGTTGAACTTTTTCAAAGTTTCTTTGATGAATACAATATTCAAGTTATCAAAGAAAAAGTAGATACACAACCTTACATCTATGGAAGCGATGCTTTGTTAGAAGCAATTATTGCAAATCTTCTAACCAATGCTATAAATGCTTTTGACATTGCAGGTGGACGCATAGAAGAACGTCAAGTCATTATTAGAACTGAAATTCAAGGAAGTAATTTAATAATTAAGGTTTTAGATAACGGTTCAGGAATCCATAATATAAAAATAGACGAAATTTGGCTACCTGGTAAAACCACTAGGGAAGGTGGTACTGGCTTAGGATTGACAATTGTGAGAGATTCTGTAACTGATTTAGGAGGCAGCGTAAATGCGATTTCCAAGGGTGAATTAGGTGGAGCAGAATTTATTGTAGAACTAACAATTATTAGAGAGTCATTTTTATGAGCATGACAATAGCAATAATTGATGACGATAAAGACCTAGCAGAGTTAACGGCTTGGGAAGTAGAAGCAGCAGGATATGAACCATATTTATTAGAAGACAATAGACGTTTTCACCAAGTCACTGATTTGGTATCTCTGATTAGAGAAAATAGTCAATATGCTGTGTGTGATCACCGATTGATGAAGTCTGGATTTGCTAATTTTTATGGGGCAGAATTAGTTGCAAATTTATATGATTTGAAAATTCCATCATTATTAATAACTCAGTTTACAGAAATGGATACATCATTTTCAATTAGAAAATGGAGGCATAAAATACCTGTACTACTGAGTCGAGATAAAGCTGATGCTTCTAGTATTGCTAAGGGAATAGAGGATTGTACTTTAGAGCTTTCTGGTAAAATACCGCCTACTAGAAAACCTCGGAGAACGATAGTTAGGATTACTAATATTGATGAAGAATCTGGTGAAGTGGTTGTAGATGCTTTTGTTCCCGCTTGGAATCCTCATATAGCTGTTCGTTTTCCTGCTTCTCTGATCCCAGAAGATATTAGAGTTACATTAGCACCAGATATCCGTTTATTTGCTCACGTAAACACAGGAGCAGAAAAATCGGATGATCTGTATTTTGAAAAATTTGAATTAGCCCCTAAATTAAATGAAGATGATGGACTCGCCTGAACTGATTATTTTAGATGTTGGACATGGGAATTGTGCGTTAATCAAAGATGCAAATAATGTCATGGTGATTGACTGTCCACCAGGGGGAACTTTGGCAGAAACTCTTGAACATCTATCTATTAAAGAAATTTTACATATTCTCATCTCCCATTCTGATGCAGATCATATTGCAGGTATAATTGACATACTTGCAAATGAAGATATCAAAATTCACAATGTACATATCAACCCTGATGCAATTAAGAAAAGTGAGGTTTGGACAGATGTACGTATTGCTTTACAAGATGCGCGTAAACGTTCTGGGACTCAAGTTTCATCAGAATTGACAACAACAAAAACAGGAAGTTTAAACATTGGTTCGGTTGAAATAGAAATTCTTGCACCAACACCTGAATTAATTTTAGGTGGTGCTGGAGGAACAGATTTACAAAGAAGGCGATTAACATCCAATTCAATATCAGCCGTTGTCGGTATAGTTCACGATTCTCACAGAGTGGCTATACTAGCAGCAGATATTGATCATGTCGGTTTTGACAATTTGATTCAGGAGCAAAATAACTTGAGTGCTGATATACTTGTTTTTCCTCATCATGGTGGAAAACCAGGAAGTGCAGATCCTAAAATATTTACTGAGCAATTTTGTATGGTTGTTCAACCAAAGTTAATCATATTCTCGATTGATCGGAATCGTTTTAGTAATCCCCGCATAGAAATAGTAGAGGGTATTATTTCTTCAGTTCCAAATGCTCATATTTTATGCACTCAATTATCCGAACGATGTACTACTAATCTTCCTAGTTCAACGCCGACACATTTAAGTACACTTCCTGCCAGAGGTCTTAATAGTAATAGCTGTTGTGGAGGAAGTATTTCTATTAAAATAGATGGCAGCAAGACAACTTATACTGAGATGGCTTTACATAAGGAATTTATTCTTAAGCAAGTAACCAGTCCAATATGTAGAAGGCTTTTATCGACAGTTACATCAGTATAATCATTGTGTTTTAGTTAGTTATTTAATAAGTAAATAAAAGTGTAATGATGAAGCGCTAAGTATTTATTTTGCTCATTCATTTATCTAATTGTTATACCAATTTGAAAAAAGAATGCGACAGATACCAGGGTAGGGACGCACAGATTTGCGCCCCTACAGTTCATAGATGCGTTGCAAAGATTTTTTGAGTTGGTATTAGCTTTGCTTATCGAAGCATACTCCCTTGGGGTATTTGGTATTACCGCTTTTTAGAGGACTAAAGTCCTTACTACAAACTTTAATTATTTATAATTTACTAAATATAATCAAACACAGTTAACAACACCAATATATAAAATTTCTACCTATTGACAAAAGCGAATGAGTTGATAACTTGTTGATAAGCTCGGCGATAAATTACATCATGACTGCCACCAATTTTGGAGAAGGCAATAACAATGATACGCGAGTCTCTAGGGTTGACAAAAACAACGTTTTCATTAGCATATAAACCATCAGATTGGAATTTAATCCCGGTTCCTCCGGCAATTCTTGCAGTTCTGAAATCACGGGTTTGGCTAAATTGGTTACTTTGTTTAACCCAATTCTGCAACGGCAAGTTTTTAGGATTGTTGTAAACTCTGACGTTAACATTGGGTGGGTATTCTGTTCCGCCTTCATAGGCTCCAGCGCGAATTTTTTGGGCGTGCTGTTTAGTCCAGATATCAATAGTAGCTAAGGGCGCACCAACACCGTTTGACGGTGTAGTGATATTTCTATCTATAACAAAATCTTGGGGGTAGGTAAACCGAAATTTATAGCGATCGCTCCGATAAACGCCTTGGTTTTGTGCCACTATTTTAGGTGTGGATTTTGCTAATCTCACATCCTCTCTAGCAGCTAAGGAAAAAGCAGCCACAGGTTTATAAGACATTGCTCCCACTACTACCAAACCCATCAATATCGGACTTACTATCCGCTTGTAATTAACTTCCATTATTCACTCCTGTGAATTAATGTTTTGGTTTTCTTGACATTAATAGATCCAATATTTATAGGAATGTTTCCGGTCATCGCATGAGTCGAGTAGGGCGATGGCGCAAGCGCCCAGTGTAGCTGATCGCCAAATCACGTACTAAGGGTTATCAAGGCTACTTATGCAATTTATTCATAATTTTTATGATGTTTTTGCACAATATTTCTCAAAACACATCCAATAACTGTCATGATGGATTAGTTCATAGTGTTGTTGTTTGTTGTGATAGGCGGAAGTTTTTGCTGAATCCGCCTACTTTATCTATTGCCTATAGAACTTACGCAAGTGTGATCATCAAACTAACTGTAAGGTGCGTCAGACCCAATAATTTTGTACAAATTCAAGGATTTTCCACATCTGACGCACCCTACCCCAAGCATATTTTTCTGTAGGGTGTGTGACTGGCGATAATATTTGAACGTAGTTATGAGACTTGTAGCGTCACGCACCAACCACCAATTGTGACACTTGCGTAAGTCCTGACTAACTGTAAGGTGCGTCAGACCCAATAATTTCGTACAGATTCAAGGATTTTCCCAATCTGACGCACCCTACCCCAAGTGCTAGTTGCGTAAGTCCTGGCCTATACATAGATAGTTGAACTAAGTTTGTTGGGATGGTAGCATTCCCAGCAAGTAGAATATCTACACAGCAACAATGGCAAAAGAAATTGAGCGCAAATTTTTAGTGGATGGGGATAGTTGGCGACAGTTAGGCGAGGGTAGCCTATATCGTCAAGGATACATTCCTTCACAAGGGGCTACTGTACGTGTCCGCATAGCAGGTAATCAAGGTTACTTAACAATTAAAGGCCCCACAGTTAATTTTTCCCGATCTGAGTTTGAGTATCCTATTCCGCTTGCAGATGCTCAAGAAATGCTCGATACTTTGTGCGATCGCCCTCTAATCGAAAAAACTAGATATAAAATCGAATGGGCTGGTTTTGTTTGGGAAGTAGATGAGTTTGCAGGTGCTAATCAAGGTTTAATTTTAGCAGAAGTTGAGCTTACTGATGAAGCACAGCAAATTGAAATACCTGATTGGATTGGTACAGAAGTTACGGGAGATCCCAGATATTTTAATAGTTATTTAGTTAAGCATCCTTTTGAGGAATGGTGATTTGTACACAACTGTGTAAATGATGTGGTTTGTAGTGAGGACTAAAGTCCTTTTTCAGAATGGTAATTTGTACGCAACTGTGTAAATGATGCGGTTTGTAGTGAGGACTAAAGTCCTGACTACGAACTATAAATTAAATACGGGAGTAACGGAAACGTATTCTTAATAGTCTTAACCAGCGTAACCAAATTTGTGCAGGTTGCTCAAAGAATGTGAAAATATCGCCAAAACCTAAGCTGGTTTTTTGATGGTGTAACCAGTGTCTTTCAGGTGTGGTGATAAACAGAATTTGACATAGAATATTGATAAATTGGGGCGTTTGCCAACCCAGTGCTGTGACGTGTCTCCACCATACATGAAATTGTCCTAACAATAGTCCAACAATTACGCCAATGGGAGAGAAAGACCAGAGAATTACTGCCACTATTAAATAAGGTAAAGCTCCCAAAATACCATCCAAGAGAACTTGGATATTCAGGGTCAAAATTGCATAGTGACGAAAGTTTTTCTTCCATGAGTGGTGCGTTTTTAAATGGAGGCTACCAAAAACGTGTTCAGGTACGTGATAAAGGAATGTAGATAAAAAATCGCCAATAACTAACAACAGCCAAGCAACAGCGATCGCCTCAAGCATTTGTTCTCCTCAAATTCAATGAAAATACACCACACAAAAAAGTGAAGTTCAGTCCGTTAACGCCGACAAATAGTTTTACTCTTCTTTGCCTACGTTTGGGCTTGTATGGAATAAATACATCTAAAAGCCGATTGAATTACCGTACTTTATTTGAAACACCCTATAATCTTCTTATGAAGGCATATAATGCAAGCAAAGAATCAGTTAAGTTTTGTACAAATTTAGGTTAAATTTGATTTTGGTAGCATTGCTTCAGTAGTAGCGTTAAATTATTGCATAATAAAAGACATTGATATCTGTAGAGCGGAAAATAAGGATGCTGAGGGATTCCTATTATCTTTAACAGTGAACAGTAAACAGCAAGTAGGGGCGGGTTGATTGAGAAATTCATGGAGAAAACAGATATGTCGGCTAAACCCGCCCGTAGTTATAGCGGATTGCAACCGGATAAAATACAGATTCATCTGCGTACCCTGCGGGTTCGCGGTAGCGTTGCGTAGCAAAGGCTGCGCCAACATCTGCGTTCATCTGCGTTCAATTATTTTTTCTGTACCTCACTGACTTGAAAACCGCCATAAATAGGAAAGTGAAACAATACACTAATTGGTGGAAGGCGTATTTTGTCCATTATTTATCCGCCAACATACGCCGTCAGGACTGATAACTGATAATTGATTTAAGAAAATTATGGAGTAAAATTTGTGCTGGAATTAAACAAATATAAAGCTGTAACTTTTGATTGTTACGGCACTTTAATTAACTGGGAGGAAGGAATTATAACATCAATTAAGCCCATATTGCAAGCTCATAATGTTAATTTAGCTGAAGAACAAATTTTAGAAAATTTTGCCGAATTTGAATCGGAACTAGAACAAGGAGAATACATCACTTATCGAGAAGTGTTGAGAGGAGTGGTGCAGAAATTTGGCGATCGCTTCAAATTTCACCCAACAAATGATGAGTTAAATTCCTTGGCTAATTCCCTGCAATATTGGCAGCCATTCCCTGATACAGTAGCAGCCTTGAAATTGCTCAAACAGAGGTATAAACTAGTAATTATTTCCAATGTAGATAATGATTTATTTGCCTTTTCTGCAAAACATCTCCAGGTAGAATTTGATGAAATAATCACCGCAGAACAAGTAAAAAGTTATAAACCCTCGCTCAACAACTTTAGACAGGCAATAGAGAGAATTGGTCTACCTCAAGAGCAAATATTACATATTGCAGCTAGTATTTATCATGACATTGTTCCCGCAAAATCTTTAGGTATATCAACAGTGTGGGTAAACCGCAGAACAGGTCAACAAGGGTCTGGTGCTAGTTTACCAGCAACGGCTCAAGCTGATTTAGAAGTACCTGATTTGCAGACATTATTGGGGACTGGGTATGTCAGTTAACAGTTATCAGTTATCAGTTATCAGGTTGTGTTCACTGTTCACTGTTAACTGTTCACTGATAACTGATTAACTCCCCTTGAGAAAATTGACACATCGCGTTAAGCTTCCTTAGCGTAACTGCACAATTGTGACATCAGGTAATGACAAATCAATCCTCCCCGCAAATTCCTTCCTCGGCTTGGAAACGTCCTATTGGATTAGGTTGGGATAAACCTTACACTGTACGCTACGCTAGTAATATTGATGATGGCCCTTGGCATGGGATGCCATTAGGCGGCTTTGGTGCAGGTTGTATTGGGCGTTCTTCGCGGGGAGATTTCAACCTGTGGCACATTGACGGGGGTGAGCATATTTTCCAGAATTTTCCGGCTTGCCAGTTTATTGTGTTTGAGTCAAATGGCGCATCTTCCCAAGCCTATGCTTTGTCTACCCAAGCGCCGGATGATGGGAGTCTGAAAAGTTGGCGATGGTATCCGGCATCTACTGAAACGCAGGAAACAGGCACATATCATGCTTTATATCCGCGCAGTTGGTATGTGTATGAGAATGTTTTTCAAGCAGAGTTAAGTTGTGAACAGTTTTCTCCTATTTGGGCTGACAATTATCAAGAGACTAGTTACCCTGTAGCGGTGTTTGCATGGCAAGCGCATAACCCAACTAATGCACCTATTACAATCAGTATCATGCTGACTTGGCAAAATATGGTGGGTTGGTTTACGAATGCGCTGAAGTCGCCTGATGTGCGGGTGCGGGATGATGGCAGTCCAGTTTATGAGTATCAGCCGCGTTTGGGGGAAAGTCAGGGAAATTACAATTATTTGGATGAGAGTCCCCAACATCTCGGTTGCTTTTTGGGTCGGGTTGGTATAGGTGAACCTCTACAGGAAGGTGAGGGGAGTTGGTGTATTGCTACGGTCAAGCACCCGCAAGTGGAAGTGTTTCATCATACAAGATGGAATCCTGTGGGTACGGGTGAGGAGGTATGGCAGAGTTTTGCCGTAGATGGTTCGTTACCCAATTATATAGATACTACTGCGGCGGCAGAGGATGAACAATTAGGAGCAGCGATCGCTGTTCGTTTCACTCTCCCACCAGGGGAAACTCTGGAAATTCCCTTTGTTCTGAGTTGGGACTTCCCCGTGACAGAATTTGCCGCAGGCATTAATTACTATCGCAGATATACAGATTTCTTTGGTAAAACTGGTGATCATGCTTGGGCGATCGCAACTCTAGCTCTAGAACAGTATAAAGCTTGGCAACAACAAATCGAAAGCTGGCAAGAACCCATCCTCAACCGCGAAGATTTGCCCGACTGGTTCAAGATGGCGCTATTTAATGAACTTTACGACCTCACCAGTGGCGGAACTTTGTGGAGTGCAGCCACACCCAACGACCCCATCGGGCAGTTTGCGGTGTTGGAATGTTTAGATTATCGTTGGTATGAAAGTTTGGATGTGCGGTTGTATGGTTCTTTTGGGTTGTTGCAACTGTTCCCAGAACTAGAAAAATCAGTCATCCGCGCTTTTGCCAGGGCAATTCCCCAAAGTGATGATACTCCCCGTGTGATTGGTTATTACTATACCATTGGGGCTGAAAGTCCGCTCGCTGTGCGTAAAGCCGCAGGTGCAACACCCCATGATTTAGGCGCACCCAATGAACAGGTATGGGAGAAAACTAATTACACCAGCTATCAAGATTGTAACTTGTGGAAGGATTTAGGCTGTGATTTTGTCTTACAAGTTTACCGAGATTATCTGCTCACGGGTGCTGATGATGTGCAATTCCTAGCAGACTGCTGGAGTGCTATTGTGCAAACCCTTGATTATGTGAAAACCTTTGATTTGGATGGGGATGGTATTCCTGAAAATTCTGGTGCGCCTGACCAAACCTTTGATGACTGGCGTTTACAAGGGGTTAGCGCCTATTGTGGTGGTTTGTGGTTGGCGGCGTTGGAGGCAGCGATCGCCATTAGCGATATTTTACTACAAAATCATCAAGATGCAGCCACCAAGGAAAATCTACTTTCCCAAAAATCCACCTATGAAACTTGGTTAAATCAATCTCTGCCTATTTATCAGGAGAAACTTTGGAATGGTAAATACTATCGACTAGATAGTGAAAGCGGTTCTGATGTGGTGATGGCAGATCAATTATGTGGACAATTCTACGCCAGCTTGCTGGATTTACCGGATATTGTACCAAGCGATCGCGCCATGTCTGCCCTACAAACTGTGTATGATGCTTGCTTCCTCAAGTTTTTCCATGGTCAATTTGGTGCGGCTAATGGAGTGCGTCCTGACGGTTCACCAGAAAACCCGAAAGCTACTCACCCCTTGGAAGTATGGACAGGAATTAACTTTGGGTTAGCCGCATTTTTGGTACAGATGGGGATGAAAGATGAGGGTTTAAGGTTGACGCAAGCAGTAGTAGAACAAATCTACAATAATGGTCTACAATTCCGCACACCTGAAGCCATTACAGCCGCCGGAACTTTCCGCGCTAGTACCTACCTCCGCGCTATGGCTATTTGGGCAATTTATTTAGTCAGTTGACTGGGGACTGGGGACTGGGGAAGGGGGAAGGGGGAAAGGTAAAAGACTATCTCCCCTGCTCCTCTGCTCCTCTGCTCCTCTGCTCCTCTGCTCCCCTGCTCCTCTGCTCCTCTGCTTCCCCATCTCCCCCCACTCCCTTGATGAAAATATAAAATATTCCTTAAATTTTCTGCGTCAATCATGAAAAAACCGACCTCTGCAATTAAGAAGGTCGGTTTTTGGCAAAAAATATTTTCGCTTTTGTGGCTTTATTTATCTATATTTCCGAGATTTAATCCGCTTGTGAGGGGTGACAGCTATCTTGCCAAAAGTGAATTTATTATTAGCGTTTTAACACACAAAATTTGTAGCCTGAGACACACAATACCATTTATATTTGTTTTAGTATCTCTCTCTTGGGTAGGATTATGCCTGAATTTCAAAAATACATTTGACAATTTTGGCTTTCTTTTCCGGGAGATTAATCAACTAAAGGAAGATGTGAGTAAGTTTAAAAAATGGGATTTATACAAATCAAAACTACTGTCTGTGGGTGGCAATATTACTCATATTCTCTCAAACCATGTCAACATTAGGAGAGTTCAGAAAATTATGTTCATCAAGAACTTTTTGCCTATTCAAAACTAACTTTCCTGATTTTTTCAGAAAATGTCTGTTGTTATAAACTGAAGCTGATTTAACAAGGCATAGTGAGAGTATTCTAGAATTATCCATTTTTTACATTTAAGTGAATGTACTCATGAATAATCAACAGCAACTTAAAATCAAGTTCATGAATACTGGTTAAAGAGTTTGTAGAAATTGATAAGATAAGGTAATAGCTTTTCACAGCAATTCTGGCTTTTTAAAAGATGCGTTAGCAATGAATTATGTTGCTGATGTTATATTGATTTGCCTGGGAAACTGCCATCTATTCGCCTAGCATATCGCCAAAAGTTTACACAATAAGCAGAAATTAAACTATGAACCCCTCTTCGTCGTTAAGAGTTCAGGGAGGGCTGCAACAAGACTCTCGTAAGCAGCTATCTTCCACTCCAGAAGCGGCTATCCTCAATCTGGTGAGGTTAGTTGCAGGGGATACTAGTCTAGTTTCCGAGTTTAGTCAAAGTTGGGTAGTTCGAGAGTTTCAACTAGGTGATGAACTGACAAATTATGTGATCGATGAAGCAGATACAGATAGTAATAATGTTATTTATTTAGTTTGTCAAGGTCGAGTCCGTTTGTTAGGTTTTAATCAAAAGTTGGGGCGGGAAGTTTCTACTCAATTGCTGTTGGCTGAACAAACTTTTGGGGCTGATCATTTCTTCTGTCATCAAGCGTTAGCATATCGAGCGATCGCAGCTAGTGATGGCTGTGTTATATCTATCACAATTGCTGACTTAAAACCCTGGTTACAACGCCTCCCACAACTGAAAAATTATCTCCAGCACCTAACTCGTGAACGACAAGCATTAATATTCTTAAAAAGCTATAGTAAATTACACAGAATTAAGAGTAAAAAACTTAAAGAATTACTACCTTATTTAACAGCTAAATATATCCCGGCTGGCTCATTATTATCGGCAGCAACTCCACCAGAAAAAGGGCGCTTTTGGTTAGCGAATGGTCAAGTACAATCTATATCAGTGGGTAGCTTTATCCCATCGCTGGGTGATAGTTGGGGTTATCCTGAGTCCACATTACCAGACGGAACAGCACAGACAAATCTGCTAGTTTATCAACTATCGCCGGAAAATTGGGAAGCAGCAAGAGCGATCGCCCCTAATTTCTTTACTAATGATTATCAACCACCACAACCACCAGTTGATGAGGTTGATATCGCGCCTACTGATAGTAAACCACAAATTGCTTTACCCCAGTTAGAAACTTGGCGATCGCCAGAAACACCAACCATAGCTACATCCAACATCGAAGATATCGAACTTCCCCAAGGAGAAAAGCCCCAAAAATCAAAGTTCTCCTATTCTTACCCATTTATTCAACAACAGAGTTCTTCCGATTGTGGTGCGGCTTGTTTGGCAATGATTAGCCAATATTGGGGTAAGCGTTTAAGTTTATATAGTCTCAGAAATTTGGCACAGGTAGACCGGACTGGCGCATCTTTGGAGAGTTTATCTGTAGCTGCCCAAAGTTTGGGTTATGATGTGCTACCAGTGCGGGGAAGTTTGCATAAATTAGAGTGGCATTATAACCCCTGGATTGCCCATTGGCAAGGCAACCATTATATAGTAGTGTGGCAGGTAAAAGGCGATCGCGTCCTGATTTCTGACCCAGCAGTTGGGCGCAAATGGTTATCACGTCCACAATTTGAAACGGGTTGGACAGGATACGCCCTACTATTAGACCCGACGGAACGTTTTCAAGCCCTCAAAAGTGAAAAATTTTCTCTGGGTCGCTATGGACAAACATTGTGGCATTATCGCACATTAATTAGGCAGATAATTCTCGCCTGCTTGTTGGTACAAGCCTTTGGGTTAGCGACTCCGATATTTACTCAGGTCATTCTCGACGAAGTAGTTCCTGTCAAAAACTTGCCAACTTTGCATATATTTGCGTTCAGCTTTTTGTGTTTGGGTATTTGGCGGACTGTATTAACAGCACAGCATCAACATTTACTAGATTATTTTGCTAACCGCATCGACTTGAATTTGATTGGCGGTTTTATTAACTATACATTGCAATTACCCTTACAGTTTTTCGCCTCCCGCCAAGTCGAAGATATCATTAGCCTTGTACAAGAGAACCGCAAAATTCAAGTTTTTATCAGTCGTCGGGCGATCGCGGCGGCGGTAGATGTTTTAATGGTAGTAACTTACCTGGGGTTGATGACATATTACAGTTGGCAACTCACCCTCTTAGTTTTAAGTTGGATTATTCCTGTAGTATTCTTAACCATAGTTGCTAGTCCCCATCTCAAGCAAGCATCAAGAGAAATTTACCAAGAATCAGCTAAACAACATTCTTCAATGGTAGAAATCATAGCTGGGGTAGCGACGCTGAAAACCACCACCGCCGAACGTCCTTTACAAAAGTATTGGGAAGAACGTTTCATCAAAATGTTGAAAGCGCGGTTGCGGGGACAAAAGTTAGCCCATCGTTTACAGGTGACGCGAAATTTAATTAATCATGTGGGTAGCACCTTGGTTTTATGGTTTGGGGCTACTTTGGTGATGGGTGGAAAGATGTCCTTGGGACAGTTTATCGCGTTTAATATGTTGACTGGGAATGTTACTCAGCCAGTTTTAGCATTAGTCGGGTTATGGGATGAGTTTCAAGAAGTTTTAATTTCCGTAGAAAGACTCAATGATATTTACGCATCTGTCCCAGAGGGAAATTCGCAAACCACCTTACTAGTAATGCCGCCGATTCGGGGTGAGGTAAGATTTGAGAATGTATCGTTTCGTTATCACTCGTTTCAAGAACGCAACGCCTTACAAAATGTGTCGTTTGGGGTGAAACCTCATCAAACCATTGGCATTATTGGACAAAGTGGTTCGGGTAAAAGTACTTTAGCTAATTTATTAGCTGGTTTGTACTATCCTGATACAGGGAGGATTTTGATTGATGGAAATGATATGTCTGGCGTATCGCCCCAATCTTTACGGAGTCAGGTAGGGTTGGTGGGACAAGAAAGTTTTCTGTTTTCGGGGACGATTTTAGATAATATTACATTATATGATCAAGAATTAAGTTTAGTGCAAGCGATCGCCGCCGCCAAGTTAGTCGGCGCACATGATTTCATCCAAGCCTTACCTCTAGGTTACGACACCCAAGTAGGAGAAGGCGGTTTTATGCTATCTGGGGGACAAAGACAACGAATTGCGATCGCCCGCGCTTTGATTAGAAATCCCAAAATATTAATCTTAGATGAAGCCACTAGCGGTTTAGATGCGGAATCAGAACGCCGCTTTCAACAGAATTTAGCCCAAATTAGCCAAGAGAGGACTACTTTTATTATCTCGCATCGCCTCTCGACTGTGCGCTATGCCGATCATATTATAGTATTAGACCAGGGGATGGTAATTGAACATGGTACGCATCAGGAACTAATGGCGATCGCAGGTCTTTACCATCACCTAGCGCAACTGCAACTATAGGGGACAGGTTAGAAAAGCTTTCAGGATTGTAGTTCTATAGCAGGTGACAGGTGACAGGTGACAGGTTACAGACTTAAAAGTTTTTTCATTTCCTCATGTCCTAACTGTCTTGGCTATTGCTACATAATATCAAGTTCGGCTAATACAGCAGTTTCGCTATTAGTGAAATACTGTAGAGACGTTACATGTAACGTCTCTACATGGTTTTGGGTTTTACGCTTGTACCTCATTTACCCAAAATATGCTGTAACTTACGATATGGTTGGTTTGCTCGGTAATGGGTAATAGTAAATAGGTAATTGCTTTCTACCATTGCCAATTACCTATTCTGCACTGTATGAGATTTTGTATCTTGTGTTCGCATAGCATATTTGCAGAACTGAAAATTGCATCTTACTATACCAAAACAGTTGTTTGCTGTGTAACTGTAGAGATATATAGCAATCCGAATTGACTTGTGAGAAAACAGGTAGATTTAACACCTATCACTTGTCCCCTACTATAGTTTATCAAAAAATTAATATTAAAAATCATAAATATTATTGCCACAATATACAATCGTCAGCTACACAAAATTTTTAAGCAGACTTTGCTAATTCTGTACAAAAATTTTGGACTTCTGACAGAGAACCATCCGGATATGTGATTGCAGCCATATTTCCTACATCCTAACTATAGTACAAATTTATATCCGTATAAACTGCCAAATTAATCACTATCATTTTTATATTAATATAGAAATGTTTTAACATTCTCATTAGCCTCATTTTTTATTATCAAACGATTGATTATCAACCTATTTAATGGTAAATTTCCTTAGTAGGTTTAAAGCCTCAAAAGCAACGTAGGCGAGGGGTCTAACCCCCCATCACATAGTAAAAAATGCTCAAAAGCTCTAGCGTACAGCGTATAAGTCAACATTAAAAATATTCAGTAAAATTGAGGAATAAAATTCTGATAACAGGTGACATTCATGAAGAGAGATAGTATAAATACGAAGATAACTCTGAAGAGAGTATGGAGAAGTAATAATGATGTTCAAGAAAGAAAGACATACACCCCGGCAACTTCTTCTATACTTAAGTAAGGCTATAATTAATAAAGTTATCAAGAAGAAATTACAAGTTTTACCTGATGAATAGCACTAGGCGAAATCTATACAAGGGTAAAAACAGACTTTTGTCGGGCATCATATTGAATGGTAAGGGTTAGGGAAGAGATGAAGCTGCAAGATGACAATACTGATATAAATTTAATTTTAAAACTAGACTTAGTTGATGTTAACAGTGTGGTATCATCAACTATTTCTCATAACTCTTTACGAGGAGCAAAACTATCCCAGTGATAGTTAACAAGGTAACAATTTTACTTGTCTTTCCTCTCCACACAAAATAATAACTTAACCAAAATCTGAAATACTTTTATCCAAGGAAAACCATTATGAACCAAAACACCGCAGGCATAACCAACTACAATAAAGCCATCAATCCTCAACAATTCGACAAAGTAGTTGAAGCAATTCTTGCAGGTAAATATTCTTGGGCTTGTGTTTTAATGCTACGCTTTGCTGGATATAATCCTTTACACTACATACCTTATCGCACATATAACCGCTTACTCAAAGAGAACTCAGAAGCTAGTAAAGTACAGCAACAACAAGATAATGTCAAGATTAATCAGTCCGCTACTGTAGCTAGGACTAATAACAATATGCCATCTAGTTGCTTGAGCAAAATCAAAGACTTAGCTTATATGGAAGTAGTTGGTAAGCAAAAAACAGAAATTCAAGGTGGTAACATGGAACGCTGGTTAACAGCGCAAGTGCATGAGTTTCAAGATATGCAGTTGGAACCGCAAGCTATATCTACTCAAGACATTTCCTTCAAATTGTCTGACATAGATTTGCTAACAATTCGCAACTAATTTGACTGAGATTTATCCTCACACACCATCATTACTATTTCGGATGTGAGATTTTGTCAATCATTTGTCTGAGAACAACCACTAACCGCTAATAAGGGTATACAGTATCAGCAATTAAAACATTTCTGTTACCATACTCTGCTTGCAACTGTCTTCTCACATTATCATCCCAAGTAAAGTTATAGTCTCGCTCAATATCAGCAACAACAAAGGGACGAACTTCACCTACTACTGATACAGACTGTCCTTGATTGATAGCAATGGTAGCTGGCGCTTTTAGTAAGACTACCAAATCTTGCTCACCAAACAATTGACCTTGATTGAGCGTTAATATAACAGGACTGTTAATATTAATATTTCCTACCTTTCCTGTAACTACAACCTGACGACCATAATATTGTTCCGGGTTTTGGTTTATTTGCGTCAGTTGGGGTGCTAGTGCGAGGTGTCGAGCAATAATTGCTGGCTTATTAACGTAATCTGTATAGTTTTGATCCTGTATGTTGAGGTTATATTCTTGCTCAATTTCGGGGATCACCAAATTACGCACCTCACCAGTAACTTGAATTGGTGTATTTTGATTAGGTAGTAAATCAAAAGGCTTACCGGAAGCATTAATAACTACAAGAGGTTGACCAGCTAAGAATTTTTGATCGCTGACAGTGAAAGCAGTTGAGCCAACTTTGCCAGTCGCCTCACTGTTAATCGTGACAGATTTACCCATAAATTCATCGGTGTTATCAGAAATTTCCGCCAGATTAGTAACATTTGCCCTTTCTCCAAACAAGTTACCACCTCTGATGAACATAGCCATCATTACTAAGAAAATTAATAGCCATGCCTTACGCAACCCATCTAATAAGCTAGCGCCTTGAGAATTGTTATTACTCTTGACGTTATCCCGACCAAAGTTAAACATATAAATAGCTCCATTTAGGGTGACTAATCCTCAAGTTCATATATGAAAGATTATTCAAACTTTCTGAAGTTTTTGCGTCAACCCTAGTGATGAGTTTTCCAGCGCCATCGATAGATTTTGTCAATCACAAAAGTTGAGATTGTTGATTGATGTAGCACGGCAAACAATAGCGGCGACAGACCAGCACCAGCCACCGCTAATAGGTTGTATTAATAGTAATTAGTGGCGATCGCGTTTTAAATCCCAAATCACTTTCTCAAGACACCAATCAGCAGACCGACCGGGATTCCTCTGTTGTTGAGACTTGAGGAGTCGCAGTGCGGCTATAGCATCGCCGCGTAGTAGGCTTAACAACTCGTTTTGTAGTTCTGGGCTAGGTTGGGGTATTGGTTGCAGTTCTTCCTCTATCTGTAGTTGTAGTTCCATTTCCTTCTGCTTTGATTGAGAAAGAAGATTGTTTAATTCGGTTTCCTTTTGTTGAAGTTGCTGCAATTGTTTTGCTAGTTCTGCCTTTTTCTTGGCTAGGTCTGATTTTTGTTTCTGTAGCTGAGACTGTATGTCTCTTAGCCTGAGCAATTTCTGTTGAACATCTGTTAAGGTTTGCATAAGATGGGATGGAAAACTATCTCTATCCACCATGCGGTTATTTTCCGGGTAAGAGCAACAGAGGATACCCGTATTTATTTTGAAATTTGTTCCAAAAATATTTATAACAAATGAATTGGCTGTAGGGGCGCACAGTTGTGCGCCCCTACTCAATTTCTCATCAAAAGGGCTAGTCTAAAAGTGATAGTTAACTAGCCTTTATAAGACATTATGCTGCGTAAACCCAAGAAAGGATGGACTCCTCAGCACTGGGCAAGTTGGAAACCGTTTGGCATTGGTGAACAGTACCCCAACAATTACTGGGAAGTGTTTCGCGCTATGTGGTTATCCCGTGATAGGTTGCCTTATGCTTGGGAAATTTTAAATAAAGGTGTTTGTGATGGTTGTGCTTTAGGAACAACCGGGATGAAAGATTGGACGGTGGATGGTATTCATGTATGCAATGTGCGCTTGCGGCTATTACGCATGAATACTATGCCAGCTTTTGATGAGCAAATTTTAGCTGATGTTTCCCAGTTACGCCAGCACAAAAGCAGCGAATTACGCGAGTTGGGAAGGCTACCTTACCCGATGATGCGGCGCAGGGGAGAGAAAGGTTTTAGTCTTGTGAGTTGGGATGCAGCTTTAGATGTAATTAGCGATCGCATCCGTACCACCACACCCAACCGTCTCAGTTTTTATGTTACCAGTCGCGGCACTGTCAACGAAACTTATTACGCCACCCAAAAAGCCGTCCGGGCGATAGGCACAAATAATATAGATAATGCTGCCCGTATCTGTCACTCCCCCAGCACAGCCGGCTTAAAAGCTGCCTTGGGTGCAGGGGCTACCACTTGTTCCTATAAAGACTGGATAGGTACTGATTTATTAGTATTTATCGGTTCCAACGTCGCCAATAATCAACCAGTCACGGTTAAATATCTCCACTATGCCAAAAAAGCCGGGACAAAGATTGTTGTCATTAATACCTATCGGGAACCTGGGATGGAACGCTATTGGGTTCCCTCAATTGTGGAAAGTGCTGTATTTGGTACTAAGTTTGCCGAGGACTTTTTCTTGGTGAACTTGGGCGGAGACATGGCTTTTTTAAATGGTACAATCAAGCATATGATTGCTAACGGCTGGGTAGATGAGTCTTTTGTTAATAACTACACCTCTGGTTTTACCGAACTGAAAGCAGCATTAGACAATCAACCTTGGTCAGAATTAGCAAGAATTTCCGGTGCATCCCGCGATGAGATGTACGCCTTTGCCAAAATGGTGGGGGAAGCCAAAAAAGCCGTGTTTGTTTGGAGTATGGGCATTACCCAACACGAATGCGGCGAAGATAATGTCAAAAGTATTATCAACCTCGCCCTAACTAAAGGTTTTGTCGGACGGGAAGGCTGCGGTTTGATGCCTATTCGTGGTCACTCTGGGGTGCAAGGTGGGGCGGAAATGGGATGTTACGCCACAGTATTTCCTGGTGGTAAACCCATCAACGCCGAAAATGCTGCCCAACTAAGTCAACATTGGGGCTTTCCCGTCCCGGAAACTAAAGGTTTAATTGCCCCGGAAATGATTGATGCCGCCTATCGGGGACAATTAGATGTATTGTTTTCTGTGGGTGGTAATTTTCTCGAAGTATTACCGGAACCAGATTATGTAGAAGGCGCATTAAAACAGATACCTTTGCGGGTACATATGGATATTGTGCTGTCGAGTCAGATGTTGGTAGAACCAGCAGATACAGTCGTCCTCTTACCCGCCACCACGCGCTACGAAATTCCAGGGGGAGTCACCGAAACCAACACCGAACGCCGAGTCATTTTCAGCCCAGAAATACCAGGCCCACGCATTGGGGAAGCGCGTCCAGAATGGGAAGTTTTTCTAGAATTGGCTAGGCGAGTTAAACCAGATTTAGCCGATAAGTTAAGGTTTGCTGATACAGCCAGTATACGTGAAGAAATTGCTCAGGTCGTCCCCTTGTATGCGGGGATTCAACATTTACAGCAAGCAGGCGACCAATTTCAATACAGTGGTTCTCATCTGTGCTTTGGTTGGAACTTCCCTACCGCCGATGGTAAAGCCCATTTTACCACTTTAACTCCTCCCCAAAAAGAATTACCAGAAGGGCATTTTTGGGTGGCGACTCGCAGGGGTAAACAATTTAACAGTATGGTGCAGGAACGAAAAGATGCTATTACTGGGGCGTTGCGCGAGGCGGTTTTAATGAATCCTCATGATGCAGCAAGTTTGGGGTTGAAAGATGGTGATAAAGTAATTCTGAGGAATCACTTAGGTGAATTTACAGGGCGAGTCTACATTGCACCTATTCAGTCAGGTAACTTGCAAGTACATTGGCCCGAAGGAAATGTACTGCTAGATAAAAGCAAGCGATCGCTTGAAGGTGTACCTGACTATAATGCGGTAGTGAGCCTGGAAAAACAAGCCTAAGACTACCATGTAGAAGATTATATGCTGGGTGCGATCGCAGGTGACATCATTGGTTCAGTCTATGAAGGATACAGTATCAAAACTAAGGACTTTCCCCTATTTAGCAGGCAGTGCCGTTTCACTGATGATACCGTGCTAACTGTGGCGGTGGCTGATGTAATTCTCAGCAGTGACGAATTACCCCAAATTAGTAAATACATCGACCAATTCAAGTGGTACTATCGCCGCTACCAATACGCAGGCTATGGGCGGAACTTCAGCAACTGGGCGAAATCTAACAGCAATCAACCATACAATAGTTTTGGCAACGGTGCAGCCATGCGAGTTAGTCCTATAGGCTTTGCTTTCTCAGACTTGAAAACTGTATTACAACAAGCTAAATGTAGTGCAGTCGTCACCCATAACCACCCAGAAGGGATCAAAGGCGCACAAGCCACCGCCTCAGCCATCTTTCTCGCGAGAACAGGTCATGATAAAGCCGAGATTAAATCCTACATACACAATACCTTTAATTACAACCTAGACCAAACTCTAGACCAAATCAGACCTAACTACCAATACGATGCAACCTGTCCAGGTTCCGTACCCCCAGCCATTATCGCCTTTTTAGAATCTACCAGCTTTGAAGATGCCATTCGCAACGCCATTTCCTTGGGTGGTGATAGCGATACCATAGCTTGTATTGCAGGTGCGATCGCTCAAGCATACTATGGAGGTGTACCAAAAGCGATCGCCGAACAAGCCCTATCTCAATTAAATGATCATTTACATACCATCACTGAGAAATTTATGTATAAATATTGTGTATAGTTACTAAATAAAATAAATTTTGGGATTGCCAATAGTCAAGTAATTATCCGCATTTGATATGTTAAATTAACCAAAAATACTGCAAATTATTCCATCAATATGACAGCCACAACAAACTCTCGCTATGTCACTCGACATCCTGATATTTTATCAGGTGAACCAATCATTCAAGGAACTAGAACGCCCGTGAGAGCGATTGTGGAAAATTGGCGTTTAGGTATCAGACCAGAGGAGATACCTTTACATTTACCTCATTTAACTTTAGCTCAAGTATTTGATGCTTTAAGTTTTTACTTGGACAATCAAGTAGAAATCAACGAATATATTGAGCGCAATCATGTTCCTGATGAATTAGTGCATCCTGCTATTAAAGCTAGATTAAATCAAAAATGACGATTTTCGCACAAATTTATATTGACGAAGATGTAGACGTTATAGTAGCTAATTTACTCTCAGCAAGAGGTTTAGATGCAACGACAGCAAGAGAACAACAAATGTTAGGACAGCCAGATAATGCACAACTTACTTTTGCTGCATCCATTGGACGTTGTATCTTAACTCATAATAGACTTGATTTTGAAAAATTATACACAGATTATTTACTTATATCTTGTACCACTCTGTTATTGCGAAAATCGCAGTCTGAAACCCTTATGATTTCGTAGGGTGGGCATTGCCCACCACTAGCTTATTGAGAAGGTGCAAGATGTCAGTTTAGATAATAATCAATTTCATGCTGGTATTTTGATTGCTAAACGTAGAAGTCCCTATGAAATTGCTGAACGAGTTGCTATCCTTCTTGATACTTTGACAGCAGACGAAATTGCTAATCAGTTATTGTATGTCTAGCGCAACAATAGCTAAAAATAATTAGACCTCTTGCATAAGTAGTTTTCATTCCTTCTCCACAAGAGGCTGCGCCAACGGTTCCCAACGGGTACGGTGGTTAATAATTCATACTTAACTGTTGAAATATACTTAGTATAAATTACCCAATGTATCATGGTTTTTAGGACTTACGCAAGTGTCATAATCAAACTAACTGTAGGGTGCGTCAGCCCCAATAATTTTGTATACATTTAAGGATTTTCCACATCTGACGCACCCTACCCCATGTGCCAGTTGCGTAAGTCCTGGTTTTAGTGAGCATAGCCCACCCTACTACAGGAGTAGAGATGATGCCTAGAAGTACAAGCTATCACGAAAAACTGATTCAAGACCTTAAAGATCCATTAGAAGCAGCAGCGTATATCGAAGTTGTCTTAGAAGAAAGCGACCCAAGGATGTTAAGTAAGGCACTAAAAAATGTCATAGAAGCTTACGGGGGAATTGATCAGCTTTCTACACAAGTTCAGCAAGTCTACCATCAACTTGAACAAATCTTATCAGAGAAAGGTGAAATTGAATTTTACCGCCTAAATTCATTATTAGATGCTTTGGGGTTACGGTTAGCAGTAACAGTAAAACCATAATCATCAAAGCCATTAATGAAACCCCTAACAAGAAGTAAAATCAAAACCCCCGTTTGGGTAGTTGAGAAGGGAAAAAAGCGACTAAGACAAGACCATCTCACCACCGAAGAACCGTTAGAAATTCGCCTAGTATCCCCCAAGCGTACCGTAGCCGTGACTATGCGAACCCCAGGGGCTGATTTTGAACTAGCGGCTGGTTTTCTCTATAGTGAAGGTGTAATTAATTGTCAGCAAGATATTCAACGTATTAGTTACTGTGTTGATAAATCTATCGATGGCGAACAGCGTTACAACATCGTCAATGTAGAATTACGCTCAGGGTTAATTGCAGACTTACAACCTTTAGAACGTCATTTTTACACCAACAGCGCCTGTGGAGTTTGTGGTAAAGCCAGCATCGAAGCTCTGCGTCTGCGGGATTATCCTATCATTTCTTCCCAGCTCATGGTAACACCAGAGTTAATTTACACTCTACCAGATCAACTCCGGGCTGCTCAAAGCCTATTCTCCACTACTGGAGGTTTACACGCTGCGGCGATATTTAACTCCCAAGGACAACTTCTCAAGTTGCAAGAAGATGTTGGTAGACATAATGCGCTAGATAAATTAATTGGTGCGGCGTTGTTGAGTGACGAGTTACCCTTCAATCATCATATCCTCATGGTAAGTGGACGCTCCAGCTTTGAAATTCTACAAAAATCTGTAGCTGCTGGCGTACCCATTGTTTGTTCCGTTTCCGCCCCCAGTAGTTTAGCAGTGTCCCTCGCCCAAGAATTTGGTATTACCTTAATTGGTTTTCTACGTGGGGAAAGGTTTAATATTTACTCTGGTATGGAAAGAATTGCAGTTGACAGTTGACAGTTGACAGTTGACAGTTATCAGTTATCAGTTATCAGTTATCAGTTGACTATTGACTATTGACTGTTGACTATTGACTATTGACTATTGACTATTGACTATTGACTATTGACTATTGACTGTTGACTATTGACTATTGACTATTGACTATTGACTATTGACTAATAACTAACTATGCCAAAGGTTCATGTAAATGGAATTGATTTGTTTTACGACATCAAAGGTACAGGAGAACCTTTGGTTTTAATTTCTGGTTTACTGTGTGACCATGCTTATTGGTCGCTCATTATGCCATCCCTGACTTCCCAATATCAAGTAATTCGTCTAGATAACCGAGGAATGGGACGCAGTTCTGCCCCAGATAGCCCCTATACTCTTAGGCAAATGGCAGATGATGTTGCTGCATTGCTTGATCATATCAGCATTGATCAAGTACACATAGGCGGTCATTCAATGGGGGGTCAAATTGCACAAGAATTTGTCTTAGCATACCCCCAAAAAGCCCAAAGTTTGATATTACTTTCTTCTTTAGCCAAGGGTGACGGACTATTTAATAGTATTATTACCACTTGGGGCAACCTTCTCGCTCATGTAGACTTGCGGTTATATGAACAGGTCGTATTACCTTGGATTTTTACAAATACTTTCTATTCAATTCCGGGGATGATAGACCAGTTAATTGAATTTGCTGTACATTATCCCTTCCCCCCAAAGAGCCATAGTATATATCATCATAGTCGAGCTATTGTAGACTGCGACACCACAAACCGACTACAAAATATACTCTGTCCCACTTTAGTTTTAGTTGGTCAGCAGGATATTCTCACCCCAGTAAAATTTTCCCAGCAATTAGCGCAAGCAATTCCCCAGGCGGAACTGATAGTTTTAGCTCAAGGTGGTCATGGTTTCTTGATAGAGTCACCGGATGCTGTGGTTAAGGCTATGCTGAAGTTTTTGGCATCAAGACAAATTATATATTAGTCAATTAGTCAAGCGATCGCCACAAGCGCGTCACACCTTCTTCAAAATTAGCGAAGATAATAGTTCTCAATAAAGCACACTGTAGATTGACAAGGCGGCGGAATCTTCCGCCTTTTTATTTTTCTTAGGACTTACGCAACTCGTACTTGGGGTAGGGTGCGTCAGATGTGGAAAATATTTGAATGTGTACGAAATTATTGAGGCTGACGCACCCTACAGTTAGTTTGATCATGACACTTGCGTAAGTCCTATTTCTGTTTCTTCCCAGGCTTAGGTCGAGCAAACTGAGAAGCTGATTTAAAATTCTCCACTGGTACATTCTTAAGCGCCTTCTGCATAAAATCTCGCCAAATAGGACTCACCATACCTCCACCTGTCGCACCATCAGCTAATTGTCCGTTATCATCCCTACCGACCCAAATCGCAGTGGTTAACTGTGGTACAGTACCAATAAACCAAATATCTTTTTCTGCGGTAGTTGTACCAGTTTTGCCAGCAACTGGACGGTTTAAAGCCGCACCCCTACCCGTTCCCTCTTTAACTGCTGATTGCAACACATCTAAAATTGTAGCTGATGCCCAAGAATCAAGAACTAAACGAGGTTTAGGGGTATTATCTAATAATAAATCACCACTACTATTAGTCACACGGCTAATCAGGGTTGGGGAAGACCGCCAACCATAATTAGCAAAAGTCGCATAAGCACTAGCCATCTCCATTGGTGTAACGCCAATAGCACCCAATGGTAAAGAACTTACAGGTTCCATAGGACTAGTAATTCCCAAGATACGGCAAGTTTTGATCACATTATTCATGCCTACAGCTTTACCAAGCCTCACCGCAGGAACATTACGAGAAAGTGCTAAAGCAGTCCGAATTGGCATTGCACCCTTAAAGCTATTATCGTAGTTACGCGGAGAATAAGATTTGTCCCCATCAGGGTAGGTAACTGGAGAATCAAGCACTGTTGTATTTGGTGTAAACTTGCCGCTTGCAAAGGCAGTATAGTAAACAAAGGGCTTAAAAGCAGACCCAGGCTGACGCAGGGCTTGAGTTGCACGGTTAAATTCGCTCTTTTTCGCGTCTACACCACCTACTAAAGTTTTGACAAATTGGGTACGTGGGTCAATTGCGACTAAAGCAATTTGATTGTTATTCAGACCTTGACCTTTAAGAGTTTTATGCCATTTTTTAATAGTTCCTTCGGCAATTGTTTGTAAGTCGCTATTTACCGTTGTCTGTACCCTCATTCCACCTTTAAGTACAGCATCACGCCCAAACTTTTGGATTAATTCTTGTGATACAGCATTAGTAACATCAGGAAAAACACTAGCTGCAAAAGATTTAATTCTACCTAATTTAATCGGTTGCTGGAGAGCATCATCATATTCTTGTTTGGTAATCCATTTCAATTCGAGCATTCGTTTTAGTACTTGTCTTTGCTTTTGTATCGCTAAATTCTTGTCTACAAAAGGACTAAATTTTTCTGGAGCTTGAATTAAACCAGCCATCATTGCTGACTCAGCCAAAGTTAAATTCTGGGCTGATTTATTAAAGTAAGACTGTGCAGATGTTTCCGCACCATAGTTATTATGACCCCAGTAGACCTGATTGAGATACATCTCTAAAATTTTGTCTTTACTGAGAATATGCTCTAAGCGAATTGCTAATACAGCTTCCGCTATTTTGCGGCTCAAAGCACGTTCGCGAGACAAAAACAAATTTTTTACTAACTGCATAGTGATGGTAGAACCACCCTCTTGCACAGAACCTGCTGACCAATTAACTAGCGCCGCACGTCCAATACCTCCAGGGTCAATACCGGGATGGGAGTAAAAATAATTGTCTTCACTGGCTAATACTGCTCTTTTTAGATGTGGAGAAATTTTATCTAAGGAAACAAATTTTCTGTTGGCTTCTCCATGTAGCCCTACCAAAAGTTTACCTTTGATGTCATATATATATGTTGTTTCTGCTGGTACAAAGTTGCGTATTTGTCTCAGCTGTGGCAAATTCCGAAAGCTGACAAATAAACCTAATAATCCTCCAGTCACAACAGAAATAGCTAGCATATTAATTGATAAAAGAGTACCACCTGTAATTAGTCCTACTTTTCTCCAAAATTCAAAATTAGCTGAAGTCTGAATTAGTTTACTCTCTTCCTCAAAAGTTTGTGATGATGACATGATAAGTATATTTCCTTTATAGTAAGTAGAATTAAATATTTTTAATCCAGCACATATATTAGCGGTGTTAAAACCTTGAGATTTTGATTTTTTTAAATATAATATTTTCTATTTTCAGGTCTGAATATGACTATTTATTCATGGCGATCGCATTAATGGAGTAATTCAAAAATATTTAACATTTAAAAATGAATAAAGAATTAATAGTAAAATTGGTCTGCATTTTAGTTTAAAAACACAGATTTAACAACTACATTTTTATTGATATAGAAACAATTTGTACTATTGATATACTTAGAATAAGTCCTAAATTATCATTAATACAAAGTAGTAATCACATTGCTATTAGTTATTGAATTATTTTTTATTTTAAAAGATAATTACTTATTATGAACGTTCTAAAAGGATGATTATCTGACATAAGTTAGAAAAAAATAAATCAAAGGTAAGATATTAAAGCTCTTATTTTAATTTTCTCTATCCTTAGACGTAATTTATCAAGAGGACATATCAATCTATAGAATAGTTATGATTTGGCTAGTTTCCTAAACCAATGCAGACTAGTATTAAGCAAAGATATACAGGACTTACGCGACTGGCACATGGGGTAGGGTGCGTCAGATGTGGAAAATCCTTGAATCTGTACGACATTATTGGGGCTGACGCACCCTAAAGTTAGTTTGATTATGACACTTGCGTAAGTCCTAAGAGATGATTTATAAAGTAAACCTTAAATTGTCGGGTGCGTTAAAGTAGCGCTTAACGCACCGTATTTGCTGGTGCGTTACGGCTAATTCCTCATTTCGCCGACGCTCAAATCCTTACATAGCCGTAACACACCCTACTTAATATTTACTTTATAAATGACCTCTAATATAAAAAAGCCAGAATAGGGTTGATACCTATTGTGCTAAGACAACAAGTAATATCAAGTTCGGCTAATTACTTATAATATGGTTGTTTTGGTCGGTAATTAGTAATAGCTAATAGGTAATTGTTGTGAGCCATTACCGATTACCTATTACCTATTACCAGCCTCCAATATATGATAAGTATTTAAGCGGACATGATATAACCAGAAAAAATCAAATGTATATACAAACAGACATTGACCAAAAAAATCAGGGAGAAGGAGAAATTTACCCTATTGCCAAACCCCCCCACAATTTGAGTCAGACTATATGCTGTGATTGCGCTTTTCGCGTTGAGGTAGCAGATGAGAGCGTTTGTATCCATCCTGAAGAATTAGATGTCAACTGTGCTACCGTGGTTTTCTGTAATTCTTTTCAACCATCTCAAGAAATTGATAGCCCCTGTGTGACTTTCGGTAACGATGATGCAGAATAAGTCAGGGCGCAACAGCTAGCTGTGCGCCCTTACCATAAAAGGACTTACGCAACTGACACATGGGGTGGGGTGCGTCAGATGTGGAAAATCCTTGAATTTGTACGGCATTATTGGGGCTGACGCACCCTACAGTTAGTTTAATGATGACACTTGCGTAAGTATTATATAGTTTTGAATTGCGATTACACCTTGAATTTTCCTTGAGCAAAATCAAGTTTAAATTGTTCCAAACAGCCTTCTAATCGGGATAACATTTCTTCCATGCGATTATCGCTACTAAGACAAGGCTGGGCGATTTTCACTAAGTTAGATAGTTCCCGCGCTGCTTTTTGTTGTCGAAACCAGTCTTGTAACTTACGTGCTGGGGTTAGGAGATGATCTAATTTATTAGCAGAAGTCTGGCTATTAGCCCATCCGCCTTTAGAAGCACGGGGTTGATAATAGTAACTTAAGGAATATGGTTGATATTCCAGTGTCATAGAAGCACACCAATCTTGCCACTTTGTGGGAAGAATTGAAGGATGAGTTGTAACTGCAATCCAAGGTGTTCTTAGCGTATCTGCAACGATCGCACCGTGCATAGCTTCACAAATTAGCACTTCTGTTTGACGAATGCGTATCAAAATATCTTCAATTTCCCAGGCTGGACTGATATAACCAAAACCCAATTGATCACAAACTCTCTGCCAGCCATCTCCCGCAAAATTATAGTGTGGCATATAGGAGAATTTATACTTCTTGGGTAGAGGATTTTGCTCTATTACCTTACGAAGTAACAATGCGCCATCGGTGACGGCTAAATCACTATTTAAACCCAGTGTTTGTGCTGAGATTGGGCCACGTACACAGTATATTTTGTAAGATTCATCAATTACAGGCATAGCTTTTTCATAACCTGCACCTGTGCTAAAAATTACTCGCAATTTTGCCTTGGGTGTACGTCTTGGAAGTGCATCGTTAATTAAAGTACCAATCCCAACAAAAGCACAATCGGGATCATCATCCAAAATCCCTGGAAGCAGTTGCTCCCACAACCAAGGATTCAACGCATCTCCAAAATTTTGTCTACCCTCTGGATACTTGCAATAGTAAAGTTTCATGACTGACTAAGTATAACTTTTATGAATATGAGGACTCAAGACTAGAGCTTGTTTTGTTTGATTTTGCTGAGGACATACAGTAATGATGTTACCCACTACCTCAGCATTTGTTCTGGCTTAGGATAGCATAAGATTTGACATACAGGGAGGAGAGGCTAGAGGTGAAAGCGATGTAGTTGATCTGGTAGATAAATCATGCGGCAAATATAAAATCCAGAGGTAAAGATTTATAAACTTGAGAAAACTTCTCACTTTGCCAAAATTACTCCATGAAAGCAACTGTTTAACCTGCAACTAACCCTCTAGCAAAGGCGATCGCATCTTCTTGTGTGGTAACTTTCCCCTCAATTCTGGCTATAGCAATCTCTGTGAGCAGTTCACCGACAAGTGGCGAGGCAGGAAGATTGAGTGCTATCATTAGATTTTTACCACTTACTAGCTGAGTGGGATGAGCGACCAGATCATCAGGGTTCAGGTAGCGGGTGATCAATGGTGAGTAAACGGATAGCCGATTGTCGCCGGGTATCGCCTCTACCAGAGTATCGTGTACTAAAGCTAAAACAGCCGTAGCTGCAAATGTCGTACCTGCTTCTTGGAACAGAAAATACTGTTCACGCAAGGTAGTTGCTGTTTTTAGTTGAGAATAGAGTCTTAATGCCGTAGTTACACCGCGAACCTCGGCGCGGCTGTAGGTGAGTTGTTGTAACTCAATTTCTGCAACTGTGGGATCTGGGTGAACAAGACAAGCGAGTTTGGTAATACCCAGCCAAGTGGTTTTTACTGTGTCACGGAGGTATTGTTTTAGTTCTACACCCAACTGCGGCCAATGTTGAGCCAGCATAGCCGCTATTTCATCGACGACTGTTAATTTACGCAAACTTTCATCTGTGGTGTGTGGGAAGAATTGTGGGAGTAAACCATCTGTAAACGCCGTGGTTATCCAAGGATTTCCTAAAGGAGTTGCAAGTAAATAGCCAATCTCTACCCGGACTCGTTCGGCTGCTACTTGAGTTAAATGTGATGCTAAATCTCGAATTGTGGCTTGGGTGGCTGGTTCGATGGTAAAGCCTAGTTGAGCGGCTTGGCGATAGGCGCGTAATAAACGTAAAGGATCATCTTCTAAGTTAGCTTTGGCGACCATCCGCAATACACCCGCCTGTAAATCAGCATATCCATTGAGGGGGTCGATGATTTCTTGGGTATGGGGATTGTAGGCGATCGCATTAATTGTAAAATCTCTTCTATGCAGGTCAGTCTCTAAACTGTCGCCTTCCTGTTGGGCAAAATCGGCTGTAGCTTGGGGAAATACCACCCGTGCAATTTGTCGCACTGGGTCGAGTAAGACAAAACCAGCCTGATAATGATGAGCGATCGCTCTAGCTACCTTCACCGCCTTGGATGGTATCACAAAATCTAGATCCAGATATTCGCGACTTCTTCCCAGCAGCGCATCCCGCACCGCCCCACCAACCATATAAGCTGGCTGTGGTAACAATTCCAGGCTAAAAGGCCAATTTTCAGGAGATAGGCTAGAAGGAACAGATCCAAACATTGTAATAAAACTCTAACCAGTAAGTGGTGCTTAACGCCTTGGCTTAAGCTAGATTATCAATAAAGGAAGAATGGAGTTGGTTCTATTATGTGTATTTGCGTAAACTGCCACTATGTAGACCGTTGTGTTACTTATAATGCCGTAGAAACACAACACCAGCAACCCCATTTGACCCAAACCCCAGATTTCGATCCAAATGAACCCTCCATTAACGTTAACATTCGCACCAAAGATGATGTGATTGAAATGGAATGGGATGTTGTTGGTTGTCTCAGCTTTAAGCCAGAAATGGGTAAATGGTCGAAGTTGCGTCCAGGTGAGTTAGTCCCGACTTGAAAATTCAAAATGTTTTGCCGATGTTTGGCTATAAGACCGTCGGCATTTAAGCGGTTAATTTATCCCAAATCTATGAACATTTTAGCCTTGCCTCACTACTAGACTGGCAAGGCTAAAGTGCATTAGCGAAAAACCCAATACCAATTCAAAAAATCTTGGCAACACATCGATTATATCATCTGCGTTTATCTGCGTTTATCTGCGTTCAATTTTCCGCAAACCCTATTGCCATATTTTAGCCAAGCCTTACCAGTAGGTAAAAATTCCCCATATTGTGACAAACCCATACCAAAACTAGCGATAGTCTGCCGATAAAGATTACACAAAAGATCATGACGAGGGCAAACTGATCTCATAAAGTTGAGAAAAACTATTGAGTGCTGCATCACCATGTATGTTGAGTATAATCTCTACTTTATGATTCTGAGCGTAACGGCGGTAATTTCAGCTACTGTTGCCTATGCAGCATGGCAGAGAAGGTCAAGATGTTCGGCTAGCAAGCCTTTCATCGCCATGATGTTGGCGATCGCCGGATACGCTACAGTAGCCGCAATGGAGGCATCCGCAACTCTACTGAGAGATAAAATATTTTGGTCAAAATTGGAGTATGTCGGCTCAGGGACTGTAATTACATTCTTTCTCATATTTGCAATGCACTTCACAAACAAGCTGCATTGGCTAACAATCAGCAATCTTGCCAAGCTATGGGTAATTCCTATCTTCAATATGGCTTTGGTAGCAACAAATGAATGGCATGGTTTAGTCTGGTCAGGCTTTTTGCCAGACCCCCAAGGAACTAATTTTGTGATTTATCAACATAATGTAGGTTTTTTTTGGGTAATGGGATGTGTTTACACCTACACACTTATAGGCACACTCATGCTAGTTCAAAAAGCCTTATTGCCATCAGCGCTGTATCGCCGACAGTCAAGCATGACATTAGCGGCTGTAGTATGCCCCCTACTGGGAGCCACATTGTATATGCTAAGACTGACTCCGGTGGGTTTAAATGTTACGCCGATGAGCTTTATGCTGACTGGAGTATGCTTTTTTGTGAGTGTTTTTCGCTTTCGGATGTTTGACTTAGTTCCTGTAGCCAGAGAAACGCTGATTGAAAGAATGAGTGATGGTGTAATTGTGTTAGATGCCCAAAACCGTATTATTGATATGAATCCGGCGGCGAGATACTTAATTGGCGCAAAACACCAGCATATTGGACAACCTCTGGCTGAAGTTCTGGGAAAATGGAGTGATATTATCAAATCATACCATCCTCATGAAAGTTTTAAAACAGAGATCGTGATGGATTCAGGAACTGTCATGTATTTGGAGTTACTAATTACTCCATTACACAGCGATCGCCAGCAGTTAACAGGGCGGCTATTAGTTTTGCATGACATTACTCAACGTTATCAGGCGGAATTAGAACTGCGACAAGCAAATCAACGTTTGCAAAAACAGGTACTCGAAATTCAAACCCTGCAAGCCCAGCTACGGGAACAGGCTACAAAGGACGGGCTGACGGGCTTGTTTAATCGCCGTTATTTTGATGAGGTCTTCCCCAAAAGATTGTTACAAGCAACCCAAAATGCTGCACCAGTGGCTTTAATGATCATGGATATCGACTATTTCAAACATATTAATGATACATTTGGTCATCAAGCTGGGGATATGGTAATTCAGGGATTTGCCGAGATACTGCACAAGTATAGCAACTCTCAAGATATGGCTTGCCGATATGGTGGTGAAGAGTTCGTCTTGGCTTTACCTGGGGTGGAACTAGAAAAAGCAGTGGAACGAGCAGAACAAATTAGGTCATCATTTGAAATGATGCGGTGGGAATTTGCAGGTAAAGAAATATCTACGACAGTTTCCGGTGGAGTGGGTGTGTTCCCAAAGCATGGAAACACCAAAGATGAGCTATTAAGTGCAGTCGATATGGCCTTATATGCTGCTAAATTAGATGGACGCAACTGTATTAAATGTGTAGCATCTAATTGATGAGATATAGCAGGTGACAGGTGATAAGGGACAGCAATTGGGTTAGGGTGCGTCAGATGTGGAAAATCCTTGAATGTTTACGAAATCATTGGTTCTGACGCACCCTACAGTTAGTTTGATTATGACTATATTAAATGTGTAGCATTTAATTGATGAAATCTAGCAATATACAGATTAATGAATAACCAGCGTCTCCGAAAAATTTTAATTGGTGATTTTACCTGGAGAAGATTGTTAAAATCAATAATTTTTATTTATCTATTTTTTGCTGTGTATGTTTATTTGCGAGCTGATAGTATGATTTTCTTACCTCAACCATCTAGCTATCAAGATACTCAAGCAATCTTCAAGCTCAAGAGCGGGGGAGAAACGAAAATATCAGCAGTTTATTTAGTGAATCCTACTGCTAAGTATACAATTCTTTATGCTCATGGAAATGCAGAAGATTTAGGTGAAATTAAACAATTTCTAGAACAGTTACGCGACTTAGGTTTTAATGTTCTGGCTTATGATTATCGTGGTTATGGTACAAGCGAAGGGACACCTACGGAAAATCACGCTTATCAAGATATTGATGCTGCTTATAATTATTTAATCAAAGATTTAAAAATCCCACCCAAGAATATTATCGTTTTTGGACGTTCAGTAGGAGGTGGTTCAGCAGTAGATTTGGCGGCTCGACAGCCAATTGGTGGTCTGATTCTAGAAAGTACCTTTACTTCGGCTTTTCGAGTCGTAGTCCCAATCAAGATTTTGCCATTTGATAAATTCAATAATTTACAAAAAATCAAAGCAGTTCGCTGTCCAGTATTAATTATACACGGTCAGGCTGATGAGATAATTTCTGTCACTCATGGACAAAAGTTGTATGCAGCTGCACCGTCGCCAAAGTTATCTTTATGGGTGGAAAACGCCAGCCATAATGATGTTTTCTGGGTGGCTGGTCAAAGATATCAAAATATCCTAAGAGAGTTTGCTAATTTAGTATCAAGCTCTCAAAAGTCTTCCTCATAACTAGGATTTACGTAAGTGTCATAATCAAATTAACTGTACTGACTTTTCACGTCATGTGGAAAAGATAACGACAGACCTAACCCCCCAGCCCCCTTCCCTACAAGGGAAGGGGGAGCAGTTAAAGCCTCTCTCCTACAAGGAGAGAGGAATGGAAGTGGGGTTTTTCATATCCCGTGAAAAGTCAGATTAACTGTAGGGTGCGTCAGTCCTAATAATTTCGTACATATTCAAGGATTTTCCACATCTAACGCACCCTACCCCAAGTGCTAATAGCGTAAGTCCTGATAACGTACCTAAATCTAGCGATGGAGTAAATAATCAGAAGATGATAGATATCCTTGAGAAAGTTCAGCAATTAGAGTTAGAAACTGGACTGAGAAATACAGCCTGTCGTTCTCGATTTTTTGTTCATCCCAAGACGACAGCAAAAGTTTGTCTGTTCCTGCATGGTTTTACAGCCGGGCCTTATCAATTTGAGCCACTGGGGAAAGCTTTATTTAAACAAGGGTACAATGTTCTAGTTCCCTTACAACCAGGTCACGGACTAGCAGGAGATTGGCATAGCCACAACCCCCCGCCATTACCAACAGATATTAAAACTTATCTAGAGTTTGTTTTGGAGTGGGTGAAGATTGCTAAAACACTGGGTGAAAAAGTTGTGGTCGGGGGATTATCTTCTGGGGGAACTTTGGCGGCTTGGTTGGCGTTACAGTCTCCCCAGGAAATTGACCGCGCCTTATTGTTTACGCCTTATTTGGGTAATCAAAATTTCCTATTTGATATATTAATAAAAATTTTGCCAATTTACTTTGAGTGGTTCAACAAAGATGCTTCTGGTAATTTTGGTTATAAAGGTTTTCGGGTTCCTGCATTAAGGATATTCTTGGAATTGGGAGAACAGGTTTTAAAACAGGCACAAAATCATCCTTCTGCACCTATTTTAATGGTATGTAGTGAGAGCGATCGCGCAGTTAGTCGTTCTAAACAGCAGGATTTTTTCAAAAGGGTAGTCAAGCAGCAACCTAAATCTTGGTACTACTGCTTTGATGATTCCTTAGAAATCGAACACCGTATGATGACTAAATTGGAAGATAATGATTATGAGGAATTAGTAATTACCTTAGCCAAAGCATTTATCGGTAGTGATTTGACTTGGAAACAATTTCAAGACATGGCAATTAGGATAGTGCAGGGAGAAGCTTATGAAAAAATTCAACAAGAATTGCACCTTGATGCTCAAACTTCTCAATACCTATCGGCAATGATGACTCAAAGTTTTGGTTGTGATAATCTCAAATGTATCAATCCGCATCACGGTTAACTGTTGACTGTAAGTAGAAGGACGTATTAACAATTCACGCATTCACGCATTCGCGCATTAAAGACATTTTGCCTACGGCACGCTACGCGAACAGTCGGGGATTTAAACCCGACTGAAACTGATACTACGTATAGATGTAGGGGTCTTAAACCCTTTTATTTACGATAAATATAAGTTCGTAGTCAGAGGCTATAGCAATTGAAAATCAGGCAACAGAGCGATAAATCGCTGACTACAAACAAAACTTTATTTTAGATTTAATTATGTCTACTTACTGATTTGTATAAAGTTGCTTCATCTTGACACCAGTATGGTATTGGTTGATCCCCTCCAAGGTGACGCAACAATACTGTGATTATTTCTCTGAGTTTTTTTAAAAGCTTCTGGTACTTGTGGTTTGGCATTGGTACAGCGTGGACGTGGTACTTTTAATTTGGCATTCAACTTGTAGCGGACAATTTTATGTACCATTTTGTAGACCAGTGTCAAGTGGGTTTTATAGAATTCTTTTAATAAGTTGCATAAAACTTTAAGTTATCTCAGTTAGTTAAATACCAGCTTAAAGCTGTCCAACTAAAAAAGGTATTTATTCGCAGATAAGCTCAACACTTTACCAAAACTGAATTTTCAGTATTGACCAGAATTGGTTAAATAACTGATTTCAGAATTTGGTAAATAAACTTGGAATTTTTTAGCGTTCTGCTTACTGAAAACCAACGGTTAATTTTATCTAAGGCTTATCAGTGATGCAGTGAATCAAACATCCGTTTCTCTTATTTTTATAGTTGTAAATAATCTTGGCTACAACCATGATTGCTGATTTTAGCGATTAGCATTGCAGTCGCTACACGTAATCTTTCTGGCATTGAGCCAAGACAATTGCAGCCTCAAATGAGTGAATACTTTGAATCTTCACTACTTAATCGCTATACAGTTGGGCGCATGAATTAGCTAAATATCAGTTTTAGCTAGGGAAAATATTGAAGACTTTGCTGAAAATTCAGCAAAATTTGCTTCTTGTGTTGACTAATTACAATCTTGTTTATGAGGTGTCACAATGGTTTCCAATATCAATGTTTCCAATTACGAACTACTAGTCAAGCCTATTATTACTGGTGCCGCAGCACCAAATCGCACTGTTATTCAAGGCTATTTTTTGACAATCTCGAACCCTACCTTGAGGAACTTGCAAATTCAACTTACATTTAAAGGTCGTACTCCTGACATTGCCTCTACTCCGGTACTTGCATTCTGGGATGTTGATAATTCAGCCGGCTCACTAACCCCACTAGCAGCCGACCCTGGCGGACTCGTATGCCTGCGTAGTTATACTTTTAACCTGCCAGCGCTAGATACAGGTCTATTTCTACTGCAACCAGATATTACACAACGTGGAGTAATCGCTAATCGAAATATTGAACTTAGAGGCTACGTTAGACTAAGGCTCGTTTCAGCTTCTCAAAGTGGAACAGTAACTTTGTTGCTCTCAGCGCAACAGAGAGGTACTTTCTTACCTCAAGGGGATTTAAACCCTCCAGCAATTGGTGATTACGATCAGCTTGCATACAGCCTCCCATTAGCAAATGGGGGTTCTGAAGTTACCCTAACCCCTGAGAGTGTTGGTTTAGTATCTGCACTTTCTTTACCAAGTCGGGAACGTATCTTCAGAGAGATTGAAGCAAATCCATCTGTCCTTAGTAATCTCACTAACGACCCTCTGGTTCAACAGATAAATGACCTTAGCGTTGAAGAACAGAAACGTATGGTATCTATTTTCTTGGAACGGTTTCGTGACAACAAGTCATAAGCTTGTGGTGGAGGATTTAAAATAACTGCTAACTCACAACCGGGGTTAGTTGGTTAGCGAAAAATCTAATACCAATTCAAAAAATCTTTGCAACACATCCATTATCAGTAGGGGCGCACAGATGTGCGCCCCTACTCATCTGCGTTTATCTGCGTTTATCTGCGTTCAAGTTTTTTTCAAATCTATTGCTACATTTTAGCCTTGCCAGTCCACTACAATTTAAGGTTTACTTTATAAATCATCTCTTAGGTTAACTAATGACTAACCTCCACAGATGCAAGTGTGCTATGCAAAGTTTCTAGTAATTCCTTGGTGGTGTAGGGTTTGGCGAGAAACTTTTTCACCACCACAGATGAGGCTAGTTTTTGGTTGGTTACTAAACCGCTAACAGCTATCATTTTCACCTGAGAATTAATTTTTTGTAAGGCGCGGATGGCACTAATACCGTCCATTGACGGCATCATCATATCCATGAGGACTACGCTAATTTTATCTTTGTGCTGGGCGTAAAGTGCGATCGCCTCCACACCATCAGAGGCTGTCAGCACCCGGTAGTTATAAGTTTCTAAGGAAATTCTCGTCATTTCCAAGATTTTGGCTTCGTCATCCACAACCAAAACCAACTCTCCGTTACCTTTGAGTAGTTCCAAGTCTTCCGTAAAAGCTGTGGCTGTGGCTTCAACGGCAGGTATAAATACTTTAAACTCTGTCCCTCGCCCGACTTCACTATACACATTCACAAAACCATTGTGGCTTTTAATAATACCTTGTACGGTTGACAATCCTAGCCCTGTACCCTTACCAACTTCTTTTGTCGTGAAGAATGGCTCAAAAATTCTATCAAGTGTTTCTTGTTCTATCCCCATCCCCGTATCAGTCACGGAAATCACTATATAAGGCCCAACGCAAGCATGAATATTCATCCTTGCGTAATATTCATCAATAAACAAGTTTCTGGCAGAGATAGTCAAATTACCCCCATTAGGCATAGCATCGCGGGCGTTGACTACAAGATTCATCAGCACTTGATGTAAGTTTGTAGCATCACCAATAACTGTCCAAAGTTCTGGCTCAATTTGGGTTTCACACTCAATTGATTTAGGAAATGTTTCTTGGATAATTTGCTTAATTTCGGAAAACAAGTGGCTAATTTGAACAATAGTCCGCTTACCTTCTACTCCACGAGTAAATTGTAATACCTGTTTAACTAAAGCCGCCCCACGTTTAGTATTTGATTCGATAGTTTTAAACATTTGCTGACTGCGTTCGTCAACGTTGGGGAGTTTGAGTTGCAGCAGTTGAGATGCGGTAAGAATTGGTGTCAGGATATTATTTAAATCATGGGCAATACCACCAGCTAGAGTTCCTACACTTTCCAATCTTTGAGCGCGGAGAAACTGACTTTCTAATTCTTTTTTCTCTGTTATATCAGTGTTAACCGTCAAAATTGATCTAGGTTGTCCATCCTGATCGCACATTAAATTCCAACGACTGGCAACAATAATAGTTTTACCATTTTTGGTAATTTGCTGTAATTCACCTTGCCAATAACCACAATCAGCCAAGCTTTTCTGGACTACTTGCAGTTGAGATAGGGTTTGCGCTTTATATAAAAGTTTATTGGCATCCTGACCGATAATTTCATGTGAGTGCCACCCATATAAATATTCCGCGCCGTGGTTCCAAAAACGGATGCAGTTGTTTAAATCCCGGACGATAATAGCATCGGTGGTGATGTCAAGTAAGGCGGCTTGTTCACGTAGTTTTTCTTCGACTCGCTGGCGTTCTAAAATCTCTGCTTCGAGAAGTTGATTTTGTGCTTTGAGGGTTTTTGTGAGTTGGCGTAATCTCAAATGGAGTTTGACACGGGCTAAAACTTCTTCATGTTGCAGTGGTTTGGTGATGTAATCGACTGCACCTAAATTTAAGCCTTTAACCTTATCTACGGTGTCAGCTAAGGCTGTCATGAAGATGACGGGAATATCTTGTGTAAGGGGATTATTTTTTAGATGTTGGCAAGTGTCAAAACCGTTTATCCCTGGCATGAGAATATCTAATAATATTAAGTCTGGTGGGGCATATTCAGCTCTGGCGATCGCACTTTCCCCATCTTCCGCAACCAACACCGTATAGCCAGCATTAGCCAAAAAATCAAACAGCAGTTCTAAATTTGTCGGATTATCATCCACAATCAAGATGACATCCTGATCAATTGTATTCATATTCATATTTTTTAAAGTTTTTTAAAATTGTTGCAGAAATTCTAAAATTTGCTTACCTTTAAAGCCTTTCACCAGTTGACGTAAATGAGACGCAAAAGGCGCTAACTTGTCATCCGCCTCCTCTAGTTTGGTAATTACCTGTGTAATACCTCTGAGGTTTCCCCGCATCGCCAAATCCAGTAAAATTGCCAAGTCCTCTGCTGGCGGAGCAATTAATTGTAAATTTTGTGTTGGGTATGGATGAACATCTTTTGGCTGTTGTTTATAGTTTCTTCCATCTTGATAAATCCATTGCAATCCTAGATGAAACTGTAATTTTTCTAAAAGATCGTTTACTTGAATTGGTTTAGGAAGAAAGTCATCACAACCCACATCCAGACTCTGCTGTTTCTCAAAATCAAACACGCTGGCTGAGATAGCGACTACTACAGTTTTATTAAGTTCTGGTAACATTCTCAGGCGACGAGTAGCTTCAAAGCCATCCATCACATTCATAACTAAATCCATGAAAATTAAATCTGGCTTGAATTGACGCGCTTTGTTCACACAATCTAAACCATCTGTCGCTTCCCAGACATCAAAACCCAATGGTTGCAGCAAATTTACCAAAACAGAGCGATTTTCCCATTTATCATCTACTACCAAGATTTTACGTTTTGAGCCGACAAAAGTGACAATATTACCTTTATCAGCACTTTTAACTTCATCAGGTGATACTACCTCTGGTAAATCTAAGTCTAGCCAAAAAATGCTGCCTTGACCTAACTTACTTTCAACCTTAATTTCTCCACCCATCATCTCCACTAATTGACGGCTAATTGCTAAACCTAAGCCTGTTCCTTCTGTTTTCCGACTATTTTCACCCACCTGCTTAAAAGGCAAAAATATTTCTTCTAATTGTGGTGGTGCAATACCAATCCCTGTATCTTCCACCGCAAACCGAATTTTGCCACCATTGGCTTCTGCTAATATATAACCCACCTTGAAAGTAATACAACCTTTTTCAGTAAATTTAACTGCATTACTTAATAAATTAATTAAAACCTGACGTAACCGTTTTTCGTCAGCCAAAATAACTTTAGGTAAAGCAGAAAGTTGTTGGTACAATAACGTAATTCCTTTCTGTTCGGCACGAATACGGCACATTTGTATGATACCTTCTAGAAACTGGGAAAAATGCAACTCCTGCGGGTACAGTTCCATTTTTCGAGCTTCTATTTTGGAAATATCTAAAATATCATTGATCAGTGTTAAAAGGTGTTCGCCGCATTGATGGATAATATCTACACCATTTTTTTGCTGCTCAGTTAATGTTTTATCTTTTTTAAATATTTGACTATAACCTAAAATCCCATTAAGGGGAGTCCGCAGTTCATGACTCATGTTAGCTAAAAATTCGCTTTTCGCCCTGTTAGCAGCTTCAGCGATTTCTTCGGCTCGTTGGCGTTCATCAATCTCTATTTGTAATTGTAAGTTATTATCTTGTAATTCTAGCGTTCGTTCTTCTACTTTGGCTGCTAATGTGCGGTTATATTCCTCTAAATCATTATATAGTCTAGCATTTTCAAGGGAAATTGCGGCTTGGGAAGATAAAAGTTGTAATATTTCTACCCGCTCATTTGTAAACGCTCCTTTTGTCAGATTATTTTCTAAATAAAGAATACCAATCAATTTACCTTGATTAACTATAGGCGTACATAAAATAGACTTTGGCTGATGTTGGATTATATAGCCGTCTGTTGTAAAAGCTCCCTCATGAGTAGCATCGTTAATGACAATATTTTCTTGAGTCCGATAAACATAATTTATTACCGATATCGGTAATTTGTGAAATGACTCTACAGGGGTTTGTTGGTTAAGGGTAATTTCATCTTGGTTATAGCTACCTGATGCTTCTATATATAACTTACCTGCTTTCTCCAAAATCAAAGCTCCTGTTTCTGCGCCAGCATTTTCTAGCACGATTTGCATTAATTTAGTTAATAGCTTTTCTAAAACTATTTCACCAGAAAGCGCTTGTGATGCTTTGATAACTGTAGCTAAATCAAAAATTTCATAATTACCTGGAGTTACTAGGTTAATTGTTTCTTTTTGTTCTGCTATACGGGAGAAAATTTGTGGATATTGGACTTCTAAATCTCTAACTTTCGCTCTAGCACCCCAATGAATATAACCATAATAAGCCTCATTTATATAAGTTAAGGCTATCTTGTCTTTACCACATTGGAAATAAAACTTGGCTGCTAATTCATTAGCTAAAGCTTCTTCTTGAATATATCCATGTTCTTTAGCTCCAGCTATAGCTCTATCATAACTTTCCATAGCTAGCCAATAATTACCCAATATTCTTGCTTTCTCTGCTTCTATAAGTTCATACTTGTGCTGAAAATTCATAGGAGCATTATCTGCCCATCTTTTCATCTTTTCTTGATTATTTTCTACCCGGTTTAGCAGTTGTTCTGGTTTGGGGTTTGACGCTGATGAATATAAGGCAATTTGGGCTAAGGAATCGTAGAAATGGAAAACTGGGACAACTAAGAATGCTTTTACGCCATCTAAATATTGTTCGCCTTGAGTTGCATTTTCCCAAGCTTGATTGTATTCTCCAAACAAGTAGCAAAGAATTAGTTTATTGAGATAAAAATAGAAAAGTACAGTTCTAGCATTAGCTGCTTGCAAAGCTGGTAAAGATTCATCCTCGTTATAAACTTCCCCTAGTAAATGACAGGAAATTTCGCTAGGATTGAGTAAATTGAGAATCGACTGACGATAGATTTGATTCCAACTTAAAGCATTTTCTTGCTTGAATTGAGTTAGTGCTTGATTAACTGAAGCTATTTCTTGCTCTAGTTTTGTCAATTCTTGACCCATGAAGTATAAATGATGACAACGTTGAGCGATCGCATAATAGCCATATTCCAAATGTCCATTTTCCAAACCACTTAAATAACCAGCTTGGAGAATTGGTAATGTCTCCCTCACGTGTACTTTTCCATGTATCGTACAAGAACCAGCTACGAAAAATACACTAGTCTTAATTTCTATCGCATTAAACTGTTCAACTAAACTTAAAGCCAATTTACCAAATCGGTAAGCTGACTCAATATCCTCAACTATCCCGTTTAAAATAACACCATAACAAACGTAACCGTAAGCAGAGAAGGGCGAATTTCCATATTTAATAGATAAATTCACCTGTTCACACACAACCAATGGAAACAATGCAGGTGCAGATTGATACGTCGGGGAACCTAAACTTGTCAGCATCCTGACTGCTGCTAGTTTATCCACCTGAGTCATTAACGGTAGATTAATTAAATCTTCGATATTCTTAAGCGCTAAGTTTGTGGCTGTTTGATTAATAGTTTGTTCAATATCAGATACACTAGGTGAATTTGGTAATTTAAGCCCTAGTAATTCCATTGCTTCCCACCCTATTTTGAAGGCTTCAAGTTGTCTGACTTGCACCATACAAGCTTGAATTTTCACTTCATAAATTTTCATTTTCTCGATAGGGGTTTTTGCTTGTTGTAAAACAACATCAACCCATTCATCCATCTGTGCAAAATCGCCGTTGAGATAGGCTGTTTCTACGGCTGACTCATACAGCGCCAAGGTAAGATTATACTGATGCTGCCAACTATTTGCTGTTAATAATGCCAAACCTACTTTGAGGTAACGCATCGCTGACTCATACGCTGTGGCGATTTTCGCTTTTTGTCCAGCTATAAGATTTAGTTCAGCTAGCTCGTTCTTTTCCGACTCTGATTTTAGTAAATCTACTCCATAATTGAGATGATTAACTAAAGCAAAAATATTCTCTTCTCGTTCGTCAGGTTTAGTATTTTGTAATAGCAGCTTACCAATAATAAAATGAGTGTTTTGCTTTTGGGAGTTAGGAATTAACGCATAAGCAGCTTGCTGTACACGGTCATGTAAAAATTGATAGATAATTGGTTTATGATTTAGCTGCTCGTCAATAACTAGTGGGATTTTATAAGCAGCATCTAAGGGGAAAACTAAACCAGCTTTTAAAGCCGCCCAAAGTTCTCTGGCTGTTTCTGAAAAGGTTTTCTGGTTGACAATACTTAATACATCTAAGGTAAATTTATTGCCAATACAGGCGGCTAACTTTAACACATTTTGTGTTTGTAAAGGTAGCTTCTGTATCTGATTAATCATTAAATCTATAACGTTGTCAGTAATATTGATATTTTTAATTGCTGTAATATCCCATTGCCAAGAAGCCCTATCAAAATTAAATGTTAATAATTTTTCTTGATGAATTGATTTGAGTAATTGAGTGATAAAAAAGGGATTACCTTGAGTTTTCTTAAATAATAATTCTGCTAAGGCTCTAGAATCATTTATGTCTGTGTGGATGGTATCACTGATTAATTGATTAACATGAACAAGCTGTAAAGGTTGGAGTATGATATTGTTGGCGATCGCCTCCGGTGGGGGGGAGCATATCGCACCAGATTTTTGTATTTCATCTACAACCAACATTAATGGATGATTAGAAGTGACCTCATTATCCCGATAAGCGCCTATTAATAATAAATATTGGCTATTTGAGTTATTTAACAATAGTTGAATTAACTTGAGAGAATCTAAATCTGCCCATTGTAAATCATCCAGAAAAATTATTAATGGATGCTCAGGTTGACAAAATACATGAATGAATTGTTGGAATACCCTTTGAAATCTGTTTTGAGCTTCATTTATCCCTAACTGAGCCACAGATGGCTGAGTACCAATAATTTGTTCTACTTCGGGTATTACATCAATAATAATTTGTCCATTAACACCGACCGCCGCTAAGATTTTAGCCTGCCATTTGGCAATTTTGGCTGCGGACTCTGTTAACAATTGTTGAATTAACTCTTGAAAAGCTTGAATAAAAGTCGTATAAGGAATGTTGCGTTTAAATTGGTCAAACTTACCTGTAATAAAATAACCATTCCGAGCAGTTATAGGCTTATGAACTTCTTGCACTAAAGAAGATTTACCAATACCTGAGTAACCGCTAACCAACATTAATTCTACCGCCCCAAGACTGACACGCTCAAAGGCATTTATCAGCGTTTTAACTTCTGTTTCCCGACCATATAATTTTTGTGGAATCAGTAGTTGACTAGAAAAATCAATTTGTCCAATAATGAAGTTTGGTATTTCACCAGTAGACTCTAAATTATTAAGGCATTTTTCTAAATCTGCCTTAATTCCCAAAGCATTTTGATATCTATCTTCAGCCGTCTTTGCTAAAAGCTTCATCACAATATCAGAAACCGCTTGAGGAATTTCTGAGTTGACTTCTTTTGGTGATAGTGGTGTTTTGGCAATATGACAATGAATTAATTCTAAAGGGTCAGTAGTTATAAATGGTAGTTGTCCTGTAAGCATTTCATATAAGGTAACACCCAAAGAATAAAAGTCAGTTCGATAGTCAATTGCTCGATTCATTCTCCCAGTTTGTTCTGGGGACATATAAGGGAGAGTCCCTTCCAAAAAGTTGGGATTACTAATATTAAAGCTTTCCTGCGGTAAACAAGTGGAAATGCTAAAATCTATAAATTTAATTTTGCATGATGTTAGATTTACTAAAATACCTTGAGAGTTTACATCTTTATGCAGAATATTGTTTTTATGTAACTGCTCTAATGTGGTAGATAGTTGAATAGCAATTCTCAGGAATTTGATTAAATCTAAATTTTTAGCTTTAATAATTTTGGTTAAAGTTTCTCCATTAAAATCAGCAAAAACTAGTGCTAATCCATTTTGATAGCTTTCCAACCCAATCGGTTTAATAACTCCTTCTATTTCTAAATTTTGCAGAATTTTATATTGATGTATTAATTGTGCAATCTCTTCTACATTCGGATAATCCTTTTTAATAGTTTTTATAATGACTGATATTTGTCCTTGCTCTTTATAAGCACGATATATACTGGTATTTACTCCTTCATAAAGCAGTTCATTAGGAGTGTAACCAACGATCGCAATACCCATTTTTTATCTCACTGGTATAAAATAGAGCATTCCATTAAGTAATGGTTATAGTTCTTGCTCCTATTTGACTTTAGCAATCTTAATTAATTGTTTACATAGATTTTGAAGATTGACTCAATGATTTTATTGAACAGGACTTACGCAACTGGCACAATTGTAGGGTGCGTCAGATGTGGAAAATCCTTGAATATGTACGAAATTATTGGGGCTGACGCACCCTAAAGTTAGTTTGATTATGATAACCGCCAATACACAAAAATGTGCAACTTAGACTCGTGAGAGCTGATTTATCTTGTTTTTGATGAGGTAGTGTCAAATTTGCTATTGTGTGATTGAATAAATAAATTATGTAACCTATATAAAAATTAATAGTGTAATTACTTTGACTACCCAATTGGAAACCAAATCACAAACATACGGTTTATCCCTGCATACTACTACCCCTGAATTGGGTTTATCAATAAGTAATTTTGCTGGCGAAACTCGCTCTCAAGTGTGGAATTTAGGGCGTGACTTATCTTCTTACATACATCAATATTTACTTGAGTTTATCGCCCCGCAAACTTGGGCAGATTTGGCTTTTATTGCAGTCGCCAAAGGGCCTGGGGGTTATACGGGAACTCGCATTGGTGTTGTCATTGCCAGGACTTTAGGACAACAATTAAATATTCCTGTATTTGGGATTTCTACTTTGGCAGCCGTTGCTTGGCAGGAAATATGTAAAAATCAACATAAGAAAGCGATCGCAGTGGAAATGCCAGCACAAAGAGGGCAGATATTTGCCGCTATTTATCAGCGTTCTCCTGATGGTACTGAATTAATACCTATTTTAGTTGATACAGTATTTACACCAGAAGCATGGCAAGAAACTTTAGCTAACTGGCAAGATGAGTACGAGTTAGTAGAAGCTAAATCCAGTTTAGCAGCAACGGTGACAAGTATTTTGCAACTTGCCTATTTAGAATGGCAACAAGGAAAGCGCCCTAATTGGTCTGAAGCTTTACCTTATTATGGGCAGCATCCGGTAGATATTTAACAGTGAACAGTGAACCGTAAGTAGGGACGGGTTGATTGAGAAATTCATGGGGAAAACAGATATGTCCGCTAAACCCGCCCCGACTTAAATTCATGGGGAAACACAACACCAATTGGTGGAAGGCCTATTTTGGCGCTTCTTTATCCCCAACCATACGCCTCTTCACTGATAACTGGTAACTGATAACTGATTTAATTCAAAATGTGATTAATGGTGAAATTGCTGTGAGAAAATCATGAAACTTACTGATGCGCCTATTACTCTCGTATCAACCCTTCCACCTTTGGAAAACGGCGATAAACTCACAAGACCTGAATTTGAGCGTCGTTACGATGCTATGCCGCAGGTGAAAAAAGCAGAACTAATTGAGAAAATTGTTTATATGGCATCTCCGTTACGATTTAGAAGTCATGGAAAACCTCATGCTTACGTCATGACTTGGTTAGGTGTATATGAGTCTGCTACACCAGGGGTTGAGTTGGGTGATAACCCAACTGTACGCCTAGATGCAGATAATGAACCTCAACCAGATGCGTTATTGAGGATTTTTGAAGGGGGACAGTCAACTGTCAGCGATGATGACTATATTGAAGGTGCGCCTGAGTTAATTGTGGAAGTTGCGGCGAGTAGTGTATCAATTGATTTGCATGAGAAGTTGAAAGTTTACCGTCGCAATCAAGTACAAGAATATTTAGTATGGCGAGTTTATGACGGTGAATTTGACTGGTTCAAGTTAAGCGAAGGGGAGTATGTGCAGCTTGAACCTAATGCTGATGGCTTGTTTTGTTCTCAGGTATTTCCCGGTTTATGGTTAGATAAATCGGCTTTAATAGAAGGGAATTTAGCTAAGGTTTTAGAGGTTTTACAACAGGGTTTAGCTAGTGCCGAACATCAGAGTTTTGTAGAAAGGTTGTCTGCTTCAGCAAGCGATATATAGGCACAAATCACTCAAAAGTAACTGAGCGATCGCTATTACTCCACATCATTTTATATTAAACAGGACTTACGCAACTGGCACTTGGGGTAGGGTGCGTCAGATGTGGAAAATCCTTGAATGTATAGTAAGACTAAATGTAATACCTAAAAACCTATTAAAATTTACTGGAAATTGATATTCCTTGATAAAAGGATATATCTTATTTGTCATAAATCTTGTTACTGGTGTCTCTGTTGTCTATTGTTTATGGTTATCAGTTAATTTCATGAATTGAGGATTTTTATAAATAGCAAGATGTTCAGCCTTTAGAAGCGATTAAAATATACTAACCCTTAACAGTCTATTTACCGAAATTGTCATAAATATATAGAAAATTTCAACTCAAACTCTCTAATTTGGGTAGAATATCAATTTCTTCCGTATACTCAAATCTTGCACCTTCTCAATAACTACTTGGTGGGCATTGCCCACCCTACGATATAATCAGCTTTTCAGTCTGTTTTTTTGTCAATAAGAAGCTGGTGCAAGATATAAGTATACATACCTTCTTTAAAGAAAGAGTAGAGAAAATTTCCGTGTAATTCACCCTGATGTTCCGAGTTTTTTCGGATATCATGCACTAGCATCATCTGTGCGATCGCGCAAAAGCTCTCTTAACTCTTTCTTTTATGCTATTCAAGCACCATCAACAAAAGTTGCTGAGATGGATTGCATTGTTCCTTATGGGAAAATTTCTGCAATTATTGTTTTACATCCCCACACCAGTTTTATCCCAATCTAGTAGTTGTAGTAATATTACTGCTCCGCTTACGTCTGAAGAACAAACTTACGTGCGTGCGGCTTGGCAGTATTTTGTGAAAAATTATCAGCCAGCAACAGGATTTACCAATGCGACTGGGGGTTATCCTTCGGGTAAGCTTTGGGATATGGGTAATTACTTGATGGCGTTAAATGCGGCGCGATGGTTGAATCTGACTGACCAAGCAGACTTTGATGCTCTTCTCAATAAGTTTTTGACGACTTTAGCTAACTTGAAACTATTTGAGGATGCCTTACCAAATAAAGTTTATAACGCAGTGACCGCACAGATGGTTGATTATGATAACAATCCCACTGAGAAAGGGATTGGTTGGTCTGCTTTAGTAGGACTTACGCATAAAAACGAAAAATCAAGGGTTTGGGCAAGGGTGTAGGGGTATAGCGCAAAGTCTGAGCGGTTCGCGTAGCGTCTCGTAGAGAGGCTTCCTCCGATCAGAACTTTGTAAGAGAGGGGTATAGGGGTGTAAATCTTTAAAACCCTTACACCCTTACACCCTTACCCCCTGTCTCAACAGATAACCTTGGTGCGTAAGTCCTGTTTAGATATCGGTCGGATACTAGCGGCGTTTGATGTGATTCGCACTTGTCACCCGCAATATAATGATTGGCTTAAGGGCATTGTAATTTTTAATTTTTAATGTTTAATTTTTAATTGGAGCGAAGCGACTTGACTGCACCATTACCTAATAACGAAGCACAGAGACTTGAAGCACTTTTAGAATACAAAATACTTGATACTCCATCTGAAGCTGGATTTGATGACCTCACAAGTTTAGCATCGCATATTTGTGGGACACCTATTGCGTTAGTCACTTTGGTTGATCGCCATCGTCAATGGTTTAAATCAAAAATTGGGGTAGATGCAATAGAAACACCAAGAGATATAGCATTTTGCGCTCATGCTATTCTCCAATCTGATATTTTTATCATACCCGATGCTACAGCCGATGAAAGATTTGCAACCAATCCATTTGTTACCTCTGAGCCTAATATTCGTTTTTACGCGGGTGTACCTTTAACTAATTCTGAGGGCTATGCTTTGGGAACACTTTGCGTAGTTGACTACGTACCCAGAAAACTAACTCCTGAACAGGTTGAAGCTTTACAAATTTTAGGTCGTCAAGTTCTTAAACTAATGGAACTACGGCGCAACTTGGCAAATTTAGTATTAGTAAGTAATCGGCGCAAGCAAGTAGAAAAGATGCGTAAGCATTTTTTTCAAAAAGTGGCTGGTGGCTTTGGATTAGCATCACTAATTTTAATATTGATTGGCTTAGTTTCCTACCGCAGCACAACAATTTTAATTAATAGCAGTAATCAAGTTACAAAAACTCAAGAGACAATCAATACTTTAGAAGCCTTACTGTCCCAAATAAAAGATGCTGAGACAGGACAACATGGTTACATCTTGACTGGAAAAGAAAGATATCTTCAACCTTATCAAACAGCGCAGGCAAAGGTAGAAGAAAAAATTGAAAAGCTGAGAAATTTAACAGTTGATGAATCTCAACAAAAAAAGATTGATGTACTCAAACCTCTATTAATAGCTAAACTTGGTGAACTCAAGCGAACTATTGAGTTGCGTCAGCAGAAAGGATTTGATGCAGCATTGCAAATCGTCCTGACACATCAGGGCAAAGATTTGATGGATGATATCCGCCAGGTCATCTATGATATGGAACAAAAGGAAAAGGAAAGACTGCAACAGCAATCAGTAATTGTCCAAGCCAGTGCTAAAAATACAATTTGGCTAATAGCGATCGCTATCTGCTCAAGTGGCTTAATCTTAGCTGTCATTTATCATTTAATTTATCGTGAATTGACTCAGCGAAGAACTGTAGAAGATACGCTTCAAGAAGAACGTAATTTCATTTCCGCCGTGCTAGATACAGTCAGCGCTTTAGTTGTAGTCATTAACCCACAAGGAGAAATTGTTCGCTTCAATCAAGCTTGTGAGCAAATCACTGGTTATTTTTTCGATGAGGTGAGGGGCAGATATTTTTGGAATTTATTTTTACTTCCTGAAGAAGTAGAGCCAGTTAAAGCAAGTTTTGAACAGTTAAGAGCAGGTAAAACTACTCCCATCTCGCACAACTATGAAAACTATTGGCGAACTAAAGATGGTAGCCTACGATTAATTGCTTGGTCAAATACTATTCTTCAAGACCCCGAAGGCTCTGTGGAATATATTATTGCTACAGGTATAGATATTACAGAGCGAAAACGTTCACAAAAGCATCTTACCGCACAATATGCTATTACTCGTGTCTTAGCAGAGTCTACTACCATCATTGAAGCTACACCCCAAATACTCCAAGCCATTTGTGAAAGTTTAGGATGGGATGTGAGTGAAATTTGGATGGTAAATCAGCAAGCAAATATACTCAGTTTGTTTGATTTGTGGCATTGTACATCGTTGGAGATAGACGAGTTTAAAAAACTGAGTCAGGAAATAAAATTTGCGCCTGGAGTTGGGCTACCTGGTCATATTTGGGCTAGTGGTGAACCTGTTTGGCTAGTTGATGTCGTGAGCGATCGCCAATTTTTACGCAACCAGTTTGCTCAAAAAGTAGGACTGCATAGCGCTTTTGGTTTTCCCATTCGCAGTGAAAACAAAATTCTGGGAGTGATTACTTGTTTTAGCCGTCAGATTCAGCATTATGACCAAGATTTAGCCAAAATCATGGACTCGATTGGCGAACAAGTAGGGCAGTTTATTCAGCGCAAACAAGCAACAGAGGAATTGCAACGCCAAAACTTGCGATCGCAATTATTTACAGAAATCACCCTCAAGATTCGCCAGTCTTTGCAAATTGAAGAAATTTTGCAAGTTACTGTCAAAGAGGTGCAAAAAATTCTCCAAACTGACCGAGTGTTAATTTATCAGCTCTCACCAGATGATTCTGGAAGCATTTTGATAGAAGCAGTAGTTGCAGGTTTGCCAGAAATTAAAGCACAAAATATTGCTGATCCTTACTTGCAAGCCGAATATCAACAACAATACTGCTTACAACAGTATCGACAAAAACAAATTAGTGCGATCGCTCAATTAGATTTACTCGGTATTCAACAAAGTCATCTAGAATTATTGCAAAAACTAGGGGTTAAAGCCAATCTAGTCATACCTATTCTTGTCAAAGAAGAACTTCGTGGTTTATTGATTGTTCATCAGTGTATCTCTTTGCGCCAATGGTCAAGTTTTGAAACTCATCTTTTACGGCAAATAGCTGACCAAGTAGGCATTGCCATAGCCCAAGCTCAACTACTAAAAGTAGAAACTCAACAACGACAAGAATTAGAAGCGGCTCGTCGTCAGGCAGAGTTAGCATCTCAAGCTAAAAGTGCTTTTTTGGCTAATATGAGTCATGAAATCCGTACTCCTATGAATGCTGTATTGGGGATGACTGGTTTGATGTTGGAAACTCCTCTTAACCCAGAACAGCAAGATTTTATGGAGACAATTCGGATTAGTGGCGATGCTCTTTTAAGCTTGATTAACGAGATTTTGGATCTATCCAAACTTGAAGCTGGAGAAATGACCCTAGAAACCCTTAATTTTGATTTATCTACTTGTATAGAAGAGGTATTAGATTTATTAGCTCCTCAAGCTCATAAAAAAGGATTAGAAATTGCCGCCTTGATTTATCGTCATGTGCCAACTTACTTACAAGGAGATGCTAATCGTCTAAAACAAATTCTCATGAATTTGATTAGTAATGCTATCAAGTTCACCAGTATTGGTGAAGTGATAATAAGAGCAGAATTGCGGTGGGAAACTACCACTACAGCCAATATTCGCTTTACTATCACAGATACTGGACTGGGCATTAGTCCTGAAGATCAACACAAATTGTTTACCCCATTCACACAAGTGGATGCTTCTACTACTCGCAAGTATGGCGGTACTGGTTTGGGGTTGGCTATATGCAAGCAACTTGTCACCTTGATGGCAGGAGAAATTGGGGTGGAAAGTCAGTTAGGCAAGGGGACTAAATTTTGGTTTGAGATTCCTTTTGCCAAGCAACAAGAGCCTATGCCTAAAATTAATGAGGACGGAATACTCAGTGGTTGCTGTTTGTTAGTTGTTGATGACAATGCCACTAATTGCAAAATTATTTACCATCAAGCTACTCGTTGGGGAATCCAAGTTGATCAAGCAGATAGTGCTGATGCTGCCCTGAAAGCTATGCACACAGCCTATCAGCAAAATAAGCCTTATGATGTTGTTTTGATTGATATGCAGATGCCCCAAACAGATGGCTTAGAATTAGGAGAAAAAATTAAATCTAATGTAACTATTGCCGAAACGCCTTTAGTTATACTTACTTCTTCTAATCAGAGAAATGAAGTGCATCAAGCACTAGAGATAGGATTTGCTGCTTACCTAATCAAACCCATTAAGGCATCACGGTTGTTTGATACTATCATGAATATTTTAACAATTAGAAATGAACTAAAACAAGAAAAATTTAGATTTATGAATCAGAATTTAAAAGCAGGTAAAGAATATGAAAACTCTACTAACGACTCTAATAAAATCAGAATCTTACTAGCTGAGGATAATATAGTAAATCAGAAAGTAGCTTTGAAGCAACTTCAAAATCTTGGCTATCATGCCGATGTAGCCGCTAATGGTCAGGAAGTTTTACAACTATTAGAAATAATTCCTTACGATTTAATTTTGATGGATTGTCAAATGCCAGTCCTCGACGGATGGAAAACTACACAAGAAATTTGTCTTCGACAAGAGAGTTCCTTCGCTAACCATCGTCGTCCTATAATCATTGCGATGACTGCTAATGCTATGAAAGAAGACAAACAAATGTGCCTAGATGTAGGAATGAATGACTATTTAAGTAAGCCTCTCATTAAAGAAAATCTGGCAACAACATTAGATAAGTGGAGTAAATTTATCTTATCAGGAAGAGAAAATATTCCATTAGGAAACACAGGTGATATACCAGAAATAATTGATATGTATAATCTACCAATTGATTGGCATCAATTGCATCAAATTTCCGATAATGATGCTGAGTTTGAAATGCAATTGTTAGGATTGTTTGTGGAAGATGTGGAACCCCGTCTAGAATTTATTGCAGTCGCGATATCTGCTCATGATTTTCAACTACTAACTCAACAATCTCATCATATTAAAGGAGCTAGTGCTAATATTGGAGCCACAACTATATATTTAGCAGCCGACAAACTAGAAAAATTAGCTTACAACCAAGAACATACAGGTACTACTGAATTATTTACAGAAATAAAAACATTGTTTTACCCTATTAAAAGCTTTGTAATAGCAAATCAAAATAGGTAAGTATCTTAAGTAGCTGGTATGCCAAAATATAGTAAAAAAGGTAAATAAAAATTAGGGAATGTATCCAATAATCAGCGCGGAAGTAACAGCAATAATTAGAAGTCAAACGCCGATACACACAGATAATTCATCGGCGTTTATCGGCGTTTATCGGCGGTTATTATTACTAATTCATAACTTACACCGTCAAACTAGCTAAAGCTTTTTCCAAAGCTTGCAAAGCAGTGTTTACTTCCGCCTCTGTCACAATTAACGGCGGTACAAAGCGAATGACCTTTGGCCCGGCGGGAACTAGCAATAAGCCTTCATTGATGGCTGCTTTGACTACATCAGCAGCAGTTAGCTGGATGTCTGCTTGTAATTCCAAACCGTTAATTAAACCCCAACCGCGCACTTCGGTAAAATGATGAGGATATTTAGCAGCGATCGCACTTAATCCATTCCGCAACTGTTCCCCTCTATCTTGCACATTCTGCAAAATATTCTCTCTTTCCAAGGTTTGACACACAGCCAACGCCACCCCACAAGCAAAGGGATTCCCGCCAAAGGTGCTGGCGTGTTCTCCAGGTTGGAACACATCACAAAATTTCTTACTCATCATCGCCCCGATGGGGATACCACCACCCAAACCCTTAGCACTGGTGAAAATATCTGGTTCTACACCCAGATGTTCATAACCCCATAACTTACCACTGCGTCCCATCCCCACTTGCACTTCATCGAAAATCAACAAAATGCCAGTTTCATTGCAAATTTGCCGCAGCTTTTGGAAATATTCCACATCACCTGGACGAACGCCGCCTTCCCCTTGTAGTGGTTCGATCAGAATTGCGGCGACGCGATAATCCCCCTCATCTAACTCGCTAATGGCTGTTTCTATTGCGCCAATATCGTTGTAAGGTACATAATGGAATCCGGGTACTAGGGGGTCAAAATATTTCTGGTATTTTGCTTGCCCAGTAGCCGTGATAGTTGCCAAAGTCCGACCGTGAAAGCTGGCATGAGCTGTTAAGATAATAGGCTTGTCAATCTCTAGAACTGTATGAGCATATTTACGCGCTAGTTTGATCGCTGCTTCGTTGGCTTCCGCGCCAGAGTTACAGAAAAATACGCGATCGGCACAAGAGTGTTCAATAATCCATTGGGCTAATTCACCTTGTTCGGGAATGTAATACAAATTAGAAACATGGTGCAGTTTCTGAATTTGGCGGTTCACCGCTTCCACCATAGCTGGATGGGCGTGTCCTAACGTACAAGTGGCAATCCCCGCTACAAAGTCTAGGTATTCTCTGCCTTGAGTATCCCAGACTCGGCAACCTGCACCCCGTTCTAGGGCGAGGGGAAACCGGGCATAGGTAGACATTACAGATGCGTCAAAGCTATCTGTACTAAAAGGGCTAGATGCAGCAGAACCTGACTCTGGGGAGTTCGTGGCTTGCTCAAGTAGAGTTTGTAGGCTCACTAACGCTCCTTTTGCAAATTAATGATTGTATACTTACTTAACTAGTTTCCTAGAGTTTCTTAAAGATAACTTTTTATTTATTTTGTTTTCTACTATCTCTTGAGCTTAACATTATTAGCACTATCTGGGGGTATAACGGTATGGGGCTTTGAAGTTCTTACACCCTTACACCCCCACACCCTGTCAAAACACAGACTCTTATTGCGTCAGTTGTAATTATATTAGTGATGGAAAATAACTTTGTATTCAACTCTTGAGCAAAAATACCAACGTATCCAAAAAGAGTTAATGGCCGGGGTGATCGCACTCGGTGGTGTTTTCCTCATTGGCACTTTGTGGTACATATTCGTAGAGGGTTGGTCATGGGAAGATGCGGCTTATATGACCGTCATTACCTTAGCTACGGTAGGTTTTGGCGAGACACGCCCTCTTGGTAGTCGAGGACGTTTGTTTACTATTGCCCTAATTTTGTTAGGTCTAGTCAATATCAGTTACATTGTCAACAGGTTTACGGAAGCGGTTATTCAGGGTTACTTTCAACAAGGAATACGCTTAAGGCAACAGAGGCGGTTAATGGCATCCCTATCAGAACACTATATAATCTGCGGATTTAGTCGAACTGGTCGTCAAATTGCGAAGGAATTTCGGGCAGAAGGTGTACCATTTGTCGTCATTGATTCCGAAACAGACTCAGTAGAAAGGGCGCAAAATGAAGGCTACGTCGTCTATCAAGGTGACGCAACTCTTGATGATACCTTGCTTAAGGTGGGCATTGAGCGGGCAATTTGTCTAGTTGCTGCTTTGCCTTCAGATGCCGAGAATTTATACACAGTTTTATCAGCGAAAACACTCAACCCAAAAATTAGAGCGATCGCCAGAGCCAGTACGGAAGAAGCCCTACAAAAATTACAACGCGGCGGTGCTGATGCCGTGATTTCCCCCTATATCACTGGCGGTAAGCGCATGGCGGCTGCTGCTCTCAGACCACAGGTTTTAGACTTTGTAGATGGGATTCTCACAGGTGCAGACCGGCAACTGTACATGGAAGAATTTTTACTTGACCCGGCATTTTGTCCCTTTGTCGGTCAGAGCTTACAAAGAGCGAAATTGCGATCGCAAACTGGAGCCTTAGTTCTCGCCATTCGCCGCCTCGATGGTACTCTCATCGGCGGCCCCACCGGAGATACAATACTAATGCCTGGAGATACCCTCATTTGCATGGGAACAGCCGAACAACTGCAAAACCTCAACCAACTCCTCGGCCCTATTGGTTCTCAGCAGTTGCGTAAACCGAAAAATATTTGAGGAGACTAGGGACTAGCTTTCTGATCTATTCACGAAATTGCGCCACATCCCAGTCATTGAATAAGAACTACTAATTTCAATTGGGCAATATTTCTGAAACCCATGTCGCTCGTAAAATGAAATATTGCGAGGATTGGAAGAAACAAGATAACAATCTACTTGATTTGTATCAGCGTAATCGATCACAGGTTTTATCAAACTCTTGCCTATTCCTTTACCTCGTGCAGATGGTTTCACCCCAATAAAAAATACCTCGCAATGCCTCTGCGTTGGTTCACTTTTACCGACTTTTTCAATTAAACTTTCAAAGCGTTTCCCTGATTCTTTCCCAGCTAATTCTGAGAGGATATTAATAATTTTGCTGACTATCTCTTCAAATTGCTCATTAAAAATTTCGACTTCTGCCGGATACCAAATACAAGCACCTTGTTCATCTGGTGCTATGACGATTTTACCTCGCTGCATTGCATCAGCGACAAACATCTCAAAGAAAGCATTTAAAACACCGACTCTATGGTGATTATCGCCGAAAACAAAAGAGAAACTAGGGTCATCAATAAAAGATTCCGCTAAAATATTGGCGACTTGCTGAATTTGTGTGGAAGAATTTGGCTGCATAATTAACTGAGTTTTTATTTAAGAGATAAATTTGACTTGATACTAAAATTTAAACATACTCGAATCTGGCAAGACTTTCCAAAAATGACTGTATTTTGTCAATATACTTATGCAACTATTTTGCAGCATGATTAGGACTTACGCATAAAAACGAAAAATCAAGGGTTTGGGCAAGGGTATAGGGGTATAGCGCAAAGTCTGAGCGCCGGTTTCCGGCGATCAGAACTTTGTAAGAGAGGGGTATAGGGGTGTAAATCTTTAAAACCCTTACACCCTTACACCCTTACCCCCCTACACCCTGTCTCAACAGATAACCTTGGTGCGTAAGTCCTGATGATGTAACTTTTGTCTCGCACCCCTTTCTTAGCCTATCTACCAGGTGATAGAAATATGTGGAAATTGCCCACCATCGGCTTAATGAAAAAATGCCAGATATAGCAGTAGCCACATAGGTTAGGACATTGATGAATCACAAAATCTTTATATTCAGCAGGTTTTGAACCTGTCCCCTGTCCCCTGTCACCTGTCCCCTACCTCAGCCACTGCAAAATACTGTCCCGACTCTCTACCAAACCTTTGTAAATAAGTGATTCTGCTGTCATAGATTCAATAGCCGCATACAGCTTAGAGCGTAAAACTAAGTTTTGCTTAATAACGCTACAATCACGGAAATAAGTGCGAATTGTGAATATTGCCGTGTTATACTCTGGTAATCCCCAAATAACTTGGCGTTCAATTCGTAGATAAAGTTTAGGAGATTTTAAATCAAATTTTCTACCTTGCCACTGACTTGCTGATACATGAGGTGGTGGTTCAGGATGATGGTTAAGGCGAGTATCCTTACTCAAACCCCAAGCAAAGCGTACTGTTGGCTCTCTAGCAATCATTGTATTGACGATCGCCTCAGATCGACGATTAATTCTTTCCATCCCAGCGACAGGTGCATGAATTGCAGCAAAATCTCTGCCAATTTTTTCCTCGGCTGACCAATGGTTGGGATAACATAGATGCACTGCACTTAGCCAGTTGCTACCATCAGCGTGACGACAAATTACCGTTAAGTCTTCTTGTATCTGTGCGGCTAAAGCGTCAAGGGTTGAGATATAACTGGGGAATACAGGATTATCTTCAGCCGAAACCCTTTCTAACTCCCAGTCTGAATTAAGGTAGAGAGTTTCTTGAGTCAAATGACTGTGGAATTTGCAGGTGTTAGCCGTTTGTTGAAACTCAAAATTTTGTGGGTGTTCGTGAATGAGACGCTGAATAATTAAACGAGCGATCGCACCTGCTACAGCCTGACTATAATTACAAGTCTGGTAATATTTACTCAACCTTTCCCCACGGGCTAAAAGTTTAGCTTGTCTGTAATTATGAAAATTATCATCAATCTGAAATATCTGCTTATCTGCTTGACCATTACCTAAATCACAGCCAAAAGGTAGCATCCCTGGTTTAACTTCATACCTCCCATTCATCAGAGGAAAGTAAACAGCAGCACCATCAAAGATGTCGATTGTTTGAGCTTCCATTGGTTAGAGGTAACAGGTTACAGGTTACAGGTTACAGGTTAGGAAATAGATTTGATTATCAGTTTATCAATTTACTTGCTTACTAGTCTTTAGCCCTGACTACTGACCACTGAACCTTCTGTAACTTCTTGCCACCCGTGCATAGATGCTATGTTTTTAATCTCCCACTCTACAATCATAGGGGGTGCGGCACAGATAAAAATACTGGGATAAACAGCCGTTCCCCAAGTGGGATGAACTAGCACACAACACTTATTTTTTAAGACTGGGTAATTAAGTAAAGCTTTGACAACTGCTGTATCGTTATGGGGAATTTCCCCAGGACGAGAAAGCAGAGGGTAGCCAGTGCGGGGATCTATCAGGTCTGCTAAGTAACCGCGATCGCGTAAATTAAAAGCTAAATCGCAACCAAACCGCATAAACTTTTCTCGTAAATGTTCCTTTTCTCGCTCAATTTCCGCCGTAGTGATTACCAAAGGATATTGTGATTGTTGTAAAACAATCACCACCCAAAATAAAGGTTCTTCTTGCCAGTCTGGTAATATCCGTTCGCAGTTGGCACAGATATACTGACTGGGTGAATGAATAGAAATTTGAACCGCTTGTCCCTTTTTGCCAACCAAATTAATGGGACGGCTTTGTTCCGCAGTATAGATTCTGGGATAGTTCACCACATTTATTCGGTGTTCGCAAGTTTTTAATTTATTCTTTAGAATTGATGATAACTCTTAATACTTCCAAAAACTTATAAAATTTCCCTAAAAAGCAATAAATTATTAATTTTTAAACTATTTTTTATCGTTCATTAACCTCATCTCACATTAACTCTAGATGTGGCGAACACTGCCCACCCTGTAAAGATTTAGTTCGTAGTCAGGACTTTAGTCCTTCTTTTAGGACTAAAGTCCTGACTACGAACCTTGAATCATTTACACTCTTCCATTTAATGGCTATACACTACCAACTAGTCGAGTTTCAAAGCATTAACTGGTACTTGCTCCCAAGAATCGACTATTCGTAAGCGTGCAACCCAACCAGATGCTTTTTGATTCTCAGTCAAGTTCTTCTGAAAAGACTCATGACAATCCTGAGCTTGGGATTCGTTACAACTGGCAATACAGGCATGAATCATTCCCGATGGATCAATCTGCTCATTTACCCAGATATTCATAAACTAACCTTACAAAAACGATTTAATTTTTGAAAAACTAATAGAATTAAAAATTTTACAGCAAACATCCAGGTTAACATTAGTAATTAGTAACAATAAGACACAATTACTAATCAAGAATGCTCTGTGTGGGCATTCAACCCTGCTTACCTTTGCGCTCATAACGACGGCGGTACAGTAATTCCAACTGTCCCCCATACTCCTGAATCCAGGCAATTTGACGCTGGTATAATCCTCGGAAACTATTAGCAAAAAACAGAGTAAAAATAGCCACAATCAAACCAGTTGCAGTAGACACCAAAGCTTCGCTAATACCAGCAGTTACACCAGCAGTCTTAGTACCTCCCACATCACCAAGATTGAGAGAAGCAAAGGAATTAATTAAACCCAAAACAGTACCTAACAAACCTAATAACGGTGACAGACCGATTATTGTGTCGAAAATATTTTGGAAGCGTTTGAGTACAGGAATTTCCGCTTGAGCTTCACTTTCTAAAGCTAATCGAAATTCCTCTGGCGTTGGCTCCTCTAATTCTAAAGCGGCTAGAAAGATGCGAGCGATGGGTAAATCTGCATTATTTCGTAATAGTTCTACAGAGCTAACTACATCATCTAAACGATAAAGCTTGATAACTCCCTGCGCTACACGGTTTTGCTTCCCCGTAACTCTCAACCAGAAAATCACACGCTCTATAATTAGAGCCACTGCTAATAAAGAAAACGCCAGCAGTGGCCACATAACCACACCACCGGCTGTAAATAGATTAGTAATAGTCATTGGTCATTGGTCATTGGTCATTGGTCATTAGTCATTAGTCCATAGTCCATAGTCCATAGTCAACAGTGAAAGTATAGGGAAAAAGGGTTAGTTAACGGAAATTAGGGACTTCCAGATCAAAAATATTCAAAATGTAGGGTGTGTCAGTTTGACAAACCTTTGCTACACCAAAAAAATATTTACCCTGACGCACCCTACTAACTGGGGGGGTTAGGTTTGAAGTTAGCTTTTCCACATGACGTGGTAATAAATTATTCCCCTTTCCCCCTCTTCCTCTAACTATGCTGCAAAAACTCTACTTTAGGTACTAAAGGATCTGTAACAACAGCGACACCTGTAAAACCCCAGCGTTTCAGCAAGCCTCCCAACTGTGTACCCGGAAGAGATTCGACAGTGAAGCGATTTGCTAAATCTGCTGCATGGGTGTTGAGATAGCTTAAAGCATCAAAATGTTCTCTAAACAACAGCAAATAACCTGATGTGTCCTCACTAGGACGAGCAGTTAAATAACGACCATCAGCTTTTGAGCGTATCAGGTAATGAACTTCGGAGAGCATGGAAGTGGGGAGTGGGGAGTGACTTTCAAGGGCAGGTTTTTTGTTTAAGCAGAAGAGAAAGCGGTGGGGCTTCTCCAAGATTCAGGGAAGAAGCTATATATATTAACATCTGATTCTTCAAAAAACCTACCCTTGAAAGCAAAATCTCTGCTACAACACCAGAAATCAGAACTTATAAATTTTTCTTTTTCTTTATGAAACCACCCTGCTCCCTGGAGGGGAACAGGGATATGAGGAGACAGTCTTTCCCCTTTACCCTTTCCCTAGCATCAAAAAATATGGTATATAGTACCTTCTGGCGCTAAATTCATAGCGGTGTTGTAATCTTCAATGGCTTTTTGCTGATTACCCAGTTCTTGATAAGTTTGACTGCGCCAATAATAATAGAAGGCGTTACGAGGATTTATATAAATTGCTTGAGTATAATCTTCTAATGCCCCGTGATAGTCACCTAAATTTTTCTTGCGAAACTGCGCTCTTGCGGTGTAAAGTTCTGCACAGTTGGGATGAAGAAATATTGCTGCATGAAAATGCGCGATCGCTCCTTCGATATCTCCTTGGGCAAAACGAGTATAAGCCTGTTGAATATATCGGTTGATTTCTGGTATTTCTATTGAACTGGGGTACTGGCGATCGCTATTCACTTTTTTTAGGTTCCCAAGTGAGGGTTAGTTACAGCAGAGAGTAAAGAACAGGCTGAAAATAATCTATCTGGCAACTGCTTTATTGCTGTTATCTTCTTAGGTTAACTGCATTTTTTTTAGTCGTCAGTATTTTTGGAGAAATAAGTCAAGATTTTTTACTTTTATTGAATTTCTCACAGTTTTGTGAAAAAAACTACTTCTACTGGAGTGATTTTTCCCATTTTCGGTAATTTACCTTACCTTTAACTTGGCTGATTAGATCAATCATTTTCCCAGGTAGGCTTCTAAAACTCTGGAATTAGTTTGAATGTCAGCCGGGGTTCCGTTAGCTAAATTCTGTCCTTCAGCCAGTACCCAAACGCGATCGCACAAGGACATGACCAAATCCATATTATGTTCGATAATCAGAAAGGTCATACCCTCCCGATTCCAGGCTTGGATGCGATCGCAAATATCATCGATTAATCTGGGGTTAACTCCGGCTGCTGGTTCATCTAGCAAAATCAACTTGGGATTAGTCATCAAAGCCCTACCCATTTCTAGCAGCTTGCGTTGTCCCCCAGACAAACCGCCAGCATAGTCGTCAGCTTTTTTCGCTAATCCTACAGATTCTAGCAGAAACATGGCTCTTTCTTGCAATTGCTTTTCTTCTTTCGCTACCACATGGGGTTGTAACTGTGCTTGCCAAAAATTCTCCCCTGTTTGTTTTTGGGCGGCTAGTAACATATTTTCTAACACCGACAGCTTAGAAAGGGTTCTCGCCACCTGAAAAGTACGTACTAACCCTTGTTGGGCGATTTGATGTGGTTGTAAATGCTGAATGGGTTCACCATCAAAAATCACACGTCCTTTATCTGGGCGAATGAAGTTTGAAAGAAGATTAAATAAAGTAGTTTTACCAGCACCATTAGGCCCAATTAAACCCGTGATACTACCTTGTCTAACTTCGATGCTGGCTTCTTTAACAGCTTGAATTCCGCCAAAACTTTTACAAAGTCCGCTAGCTGCTAATAATGGAAGTGGGGATGACTGATCATTTGCCAAGGGTAAGTTCCTCCTTTTTCCCTAAGATACCTTGAGGTCGCCAAATCATCAGCACCATTAAAATTAAACCAATTACCATGATACGGAATGCACCTAAACGCGCTTCATCTAGGGGAATAATTCGCGGTAAAAGCTCACGAGTCACTGCATCATAAGCGAAGTATATTACAGCACCTAAAATAGTGCCAATATTATTACCAGAACCCCCTAAAATCACCATAATCCAAGAGTCAAAAGTGAGTTGTGGTTGGAAATTATCAGGGTAAATAGCGCTGAGTTGCCAAGCAAAAAAAGCCCCGGCGACCCCGGCGATCGCCCCACCCAACATGAGAGACTGGAGCTTATACCAAAAGACATTTTTCCCCATCGCTCTAGGTATTTCTTCATCTTCGCGGATAGCTTTGAGTACACGACCCCAAGGCGATCGCACCAAATATTCCAAGCGCCAAAATACAAACGCTAACACCAACAACGAGACAAGCATTAAACCAGCTTTGGGGATGTAATTATAAAGTGTGATGACCCCAGAAATATAAATTGCCGTTGCTAATAACCCTAAAATAATACCTACACCCAAACGAGAGGCAAACTCTTGTTGACTACCAGTCTTATAAACCGCCGCATCAGTAATACGTGATTTTCGGGCGCTACTGATCCAACGCCACAACGAAAACACTGTCACAGCAAACAGCAACGTTAAAAGCCCAATCATCAACAGGCGGAAAAATAAACTTGGTGGAGTGAAGAAAGGGATACGATAACTTTGCACCCCAAAAGCCCCATCTACCCAAGTATCACCCACAGGTAACTGTTGGTTATTCACCACCAAACGAATTAGTTCCCCCGTCCCAATGGTGACAATGGCTAGATAGTCTTCCCGCAGACGCAAAGTAGCAAAACCAATCACCAGCCCCAACAAAGCCGCAGCAACCGCGCCAACAATAGCCGATATCAATAAAGGCACACCCTTGAGGCTTAACAAAACTGTAGTATAAGCACCCAACGTCATAAAAGCGATGTGACCAAAGTTAATTAACCCTGTAAAACCCCACTGTAAGTTGAGTCCCAAACTAAACAGGGCAAAAGTTGCTGTAGAAATTGCTAGAAAAATTAGATATTCAATCATAGGTCATTAGTCAATAGTCCATAGTCCACAGTCACAAGTTATTCTCTCTCATCTCCCCCCACTCCCTCATCTCCCCCATCTCCCAGTCCCCAGTCCCCAGTCCCCGACATTTTATCCCGACGCGACTGAAATATATTACCGTTAAGTATCGCCAATTTTTGGGAACAATATGTTTGTGTTTTGGGTAATACAGAGAATGTATTGAAAAACTTTACTGAAAATATATTCAAGTCTAGTCAGATGTAGTCTTTTTTGGCTTTGGTAATTGTGCAATCCACGCTCTAACTACATCAGAACTGGAAACCCCTCGGCGATCTGCCTCCTGTTGCAGTTGTAACAATTCATATTCTGTTACTCTGACAACTAACCTTTTGTCTCTCATTGTGTGTTACCATTTGTACAGACATTAAGCATAGCGCAATGCAGTTAGTAGAGCAGAGAATTATCAAGAAAAGCCATCAAGCGTGGGAGCAGATAGATGTAATGTCATTTGCTGCGAAAAACCTATGGAACGCTGCTAACTACTGCATTCGGCAATCATTCTTGTATGGACATGGTGTGCCGTCTGACAATCAGATGGACAAATTAATGCAACCAACACAGCAATACAAAGCATTGCCAGCAAAGGTGGCGCAGCAAGTCTTAAGATTGTTAGATAAATCTTGGAAGGGGTACTTTGCAGCGATCGCCTTGTATAAATCAGATAATACTGGTTTTACAGGCAGACCAAAAATCCCTGGATATAAGCCAAAAGATGGACGCTGTGTTTTAATTTTCAGTGAGCAGTCAACTTCAAAAAAAGTTTTTCAGGATTCTGGGCAAATCAAACTCAGCAACATTGATTACTGTTTTGATACTCACATTGAACAGTCGCAGTATTGTCAATCTCGAATTGTCCCCAAGATTGACCATTATGTTCTAGAAATAGTTTACGAGGTAAATGAGCATGAATTAGCCAGTCAAAACACACAAAATATTGCCGCGATTGATTTGGGGATTGATAACTTAATGGCGATGACATCAAATGTGCCAGGGTTTCAACCTGTTCTCGTTAACGGTCGTCCAGTAAAAAGTATCAATCAATTCTTCAACAAAAAACGTGCGACATTGCAACGCCGCAGCCAAGTTATAACTTCTCAAAGGATTCAGCATTTAACGACTAAACGTAACTTGAAAGTCAAAAATTATTTGCACCGCGCATCTAGTTATGTGATCCAGTTGCTTAAACACCTGGGAGTGACGAAGTTAGTTATCGGTGAAAATCCTGATTGGAAGCGTGGTGTTAACATCGGTGGCAAAAATAATCAGTCCTTTGTTTCCATCCCACATGGACAGCTAATTGATATGCTCACTTATAAAGGTAAAGAAGTGGGTATTGAAGTGATTGTTCGGGAAGAATCCTACACCAGTCAATCCAGCTTTCTTGATGGGGATTTTATTCCTGAGTATGGGAGTAAACCAAAAAACTGGCAACCATCTGGAAGGAGAATATTTAGGGGGTTGTACAGGACAAAAGCAGGACGGTTGTGCAATGCTGATGTCAACGCCAGTTACAACATACTGGTCAAAGAATTTCCCCATGCTTTCCAGACAGGGAATAGAGAGGTTTTAGTTGACCCAATTCGGGTAAATCTATCTGGTTTTAAAGCCAAAAGCTTGACCCCATTTTAGATACCTTAAAAGTTTTGTGAACGAAGTGGCAGTCCATAGAAAGCCATGTCTGACTATATTTGACTATACAAAACTGAACTATGAACTTACTGAGAATTAGAATCCATCACTTAATTGAGCAGTTAAGCGATGAAGAACTTGAAAGTGTATGGCATGATATTCACGCTTTACATTGTGACTTTTATATGTTAGATGCCATACAACAAGTTAAGCGATCGCAGCAACCGTGGGACATCTTAACTCAGGAAGAAGCAATACGGATGTTGATGTTTGTGTAGAGGTGATTGAGTACTGGGAATTGAATCAGTTATCAGTTATCAGTTATCAGTCAGCCAAGGCGTATGCTGGGGGATAAAAAAGCGCCTCCCTAAGCCTTCCACCAATTGGTGTGGTGTTTCACCAACGTATTTAACTGATAACTGTTCACTGTTCACTGTTAAAGATTGGGAAAATAATATAGTTTGCGTCCCAGTCAACTGACAACTGTCAACTGTCAACTGTCCCCAACCCCTATTAAGGTGACTCCAGTGAGTGTAGAAACACGTTATGCTAGGTCGTTTTTAATAGACCTGAAAAGTTTAGAACCTGTTGCTTATCAGCGAGTATATGATTTTGTGTTTTTTGAGTTTGCCCAAAAGTGGCCTTTACATTATCTGCCTGAATTGCGTCAGTTGGATGAAGAAGGGATCTTTCATCGGTTTACTATAGATAATTATTTAGTTGGCATAGAAATCAGGGGTGAGATTGTAAAATTTCTACGGGTCATACCTATGCCGGATGTTTGAGGTGAAGAAATTTTCAACACTTAAAACTGTATAAGACTAAGCAGGGATGGCTCTAACCTTACATTACACTTGTTTTTGAAGGACACTTTACTAGAGATTTCCCTATGGATGCGAAGGCACTTTGGCAACGATACCAAGAATGGTTATATTTCCACGAGGGACTAGGACTGTACCTAGATGTCAGTCGGATGCGTTTTGATAATGCCTTCGTAGAGTCGTTGCTGCCGAAATTTGACAAAGCGTTTGCGGATATGGCGGAATTAGAAAAGGGTGCGATCGCCAATCCCGACGAGAACCGCATGGTGGGACACTATTGGCTACGCAACCCAGACTTAGCGCCTACACCAGAACTTACACAGGAAATTGTTCAAACCCTAGAACAAATCGAAGCCTTTGCAGAAAAAGTGCAAACGGGTGCAATTCATCCTCCCAAAGCAAACCGCTTCACAGATATCATTTCCATTGGTATTGGTGGTTCCGCCCTCGGCCCTCAGTTTGTCGCTGAAGCCCTCTCCCCGGAATTTCCCCCGCTCAAAATTCACTTTATCGACAATACTGACCCCGCAGGTATTGACCGCATTCTTACCCAATTGCGTAATCATCTCGCTAGCACCTTGGTTTTAGTCATCTCCAAATCTGGAGGTACACCAGAACCCCGCAACGGTATGATTGAAGTCAAAAAAGCCTATGCTGGACAAAACTTAGACTTTGCCCAATATGCAGTAGCTATTACTAGCGCCGATAGCAACCTAGACAAATTAGCCAAATCAGAAGGCTGGCTAGCTAGATTTCCCATGTATGACTGGGTGGGTGGACGTACCTCAGAAATGTCTACTGTGGGGCTAGTTCCTGCGGCATTACAAGGCATCGACATTCGTGCCATGCTAGAAGGTGCGAAAGAGATGGATGACGCTACCCGCGTCCCAGATGTGAAAAAGAACCCGGCGGCGTTACTGGCTTTGTCTTGGTATTACTCTGGTAACGGTAAGGGCGAAAAAGATATGGTAGTCCTACCTTACAAGGACAGCTTGCTGTTATTTAGCCGTTACCTACAGCAGCTAGTCATGGAATCTTTAGGTAAAGAAAAAGATTTAGACGGTAAAACTGTTTATCAGGGTATTGCCGTTTATGGTAACAAAGGCTCAACAGACCAACACGCTTACGTCCAGCAGTTGCGCGAAGGTGTACCTAATTTCTTTGCTACCCTCATCGAAGTTTTGGAAGACCGTAACGGCCCATCGCCAGAAATCGACCCTGGTGTAACATCTGGTGATTATCTATCCGGTTTTCTGCAAGGAACTCGTCAAGCATTGTATGAAAATCAACGTGATTCTATTACAGTCACGATTTCCCAAGTTAACGCCCGTACAGTAGGGGCTTTAATTGCTTTGTATGAACGTGCTGTGGGTTTCTATGCTAGTTTGGTCAACATTAATGCTTACCATCAACCGGGTGTAGAAGCAGGTAAGAAAGCTGCTGCTGCTATTCTTGATTTGCAAACCAAAGTGGTTGGATTACTACAAAAAGAGAAAACAGCCTTATCTTTAGAGCAAATTGCTGATAAAGTGGGCGCAGCCGACCAAGTTGAAGCAATTTACAAGATTTTACGCCATCTACAAGCGAATCAACGCGGTGTGGTTTTTCAGGGAAATCTGGGACAACCAAGCAGTTTGAAGGTTTCTCTTGGTTGATTAGACCTCTTGCATGAATACTTTGGTGTTGCCGAACATATTATTAAAGGCTCACGCAAAGGCAAGTTATTTTTACAAGAGGTCTTGATTCTTTTATGTAGAGACGTTGCGTGCAACGTCTCTACATAATTTATTTGGCAGAATTAGGACAATTTTGAATTTGGTTGCCCTTAAAAAGGGGATTTAGGGTTTATAAAAGTATTTGATACATCATGAAGGACTTTTCAAACATCCTCTGACGGGGATTTCTATTAAAAATTCAGAACCTTTACCTAGTTCGGAAATACATTTAATTTGTCCGCAGTGTTTTTCTACTACAATCTGATAGCTAATAGATAAGCCTAAGCCAGTACCTTGTCCAGGTTGTTTGGTAGTAAAGAAGGGTTCAAAAATGCGCGATCGCATCTCTTCGGAAATCCCACAACCATTGTCAATGATAGAAATAGTAATTATCTGCTGCTCTATTTTTGTGCGGATTTTAATTTGGTGCTTTTCAATTATTGTCCCCAAATTTATTGATTTCTCTATAGCATCAATGGCATTATTCAGAATGTTCATAAACACTTGATTCATCTGAGCAGCATAACAAGTCACTTCCGGTAAATCACCATATTCTTTAATTACTTCTATTGCTGGATAGTTGGTCTTTTCTTGCAAACGATGTTGTACTATTAATAGTGTACTATCTATACCTTCATGCAAACTAACAGGCTTCATTTCCGCTTCATCAAGCCGGGAAAAAGTGCGTAAAGATAAGATTAACTGAGAAATCCTTTTTGCACCCGTCATCATAGAACCAAGAATTTTTGGTAAATCCTCAGCAATGTAATCTATATCAATTGTTTTTAATTCTGGAATGTCTACTGTTGATTTTTGGGAGTTTTGCTGGTAAAAGTTTAGTAATTTGAATAAATTATCGATATGTTCGTTAACGTAGGCAATGTTCCCGTAAATAAAACTAATGGGATTATTAATTTCATGGGCTACTCCAGCCACTAATTGACCTAAACCTGCCATTTTTTCACTTTGAATTAACTGGCTTTGAGTTGCTTGTAATTCTTTTAGAGTCTGAGTAATTTCTTCTTTTTGGCGTTGTGTTTGTTGGAGTAATTCGGCTTGCTGGATACCTACCCCTAATTGAGTACCAATCTGCACTAATAAATCTACTTCATCTTCTTGCCAATCGCGAGGTTTAGTATTTTGATAAGCACCAAGTAATCCCCAGAGTTTATCACCCTGAAAAATTGGTACAACTATATATGCTCTTGCTTCCATTGCTTCAATAAAAGCAATGTGAGATGGAGAATAATCATTGCCATAAATATCTTTAACAACGAGAGTTTTGCCGTTAACAAAATATCCACCTTGAGTTTTTTGTAGATAATCATCTGTAATTACAAGCTGAAGTTGCTTAACTGGTGTCCAACCTTCAGTTAAAGATTCTGCAACAAATTCGCCACTCCAGTCAGTCTGAAAACGATATATAATCACCCGATCTACTTCCAACAGTCGCCGAACTTCTTGGGTAGTTGTAGCAAAGATAGTATTTAAATCAAGGGAACGGCGAATTTTTTCTACTGTGGCGGCTAATGTTTTTTCTCTTTTTGCGGCTTTAGCTAATTGTGCGGCTTGTACTTGAACCTGTTTTAATGTTTCTGCTTGCTGTAAGGCTACTCCTAACTGCACCCCAACTTGAGCGAGTAGGTTAATTTCTTCATCTTGCCAATAACGAGGTTGGGAGTTTTGGTAAGCTACTAATAAACCCCACAACTTATCACCTTGGGAAATAGGCACAAAAACTTCATTACGTGCGTATTTACCTGCTTGAGTTCGTTGCAGCAGTAGCCTTTCTGTGACAGGCTGTGGTTTAACTATTGGTGTCCAACCATCAACAATGGAATCAGCGACAAATTCACCACTCCAGTCAGGATAAAAACGATAAATTGCTACTCTTTCTACTTCTAACAAACCTAAAACTTCTTGAGTAGCAGTTGTAAAAATGGTATCAATATCAAGGGAGTGACGAATTTTTTCTACGGTGTTAGCTAACGCCCTTTGTCTTTCCGCCGCTTTGGTAAGTTCTGCGGCTTGAGTTTGCACTTGTTGTAAATATTCGGCTTGCTGCAAGGCTACACCCAGTTGGGTGCTAATTTGGGTAAGTAGGTATACTTCATCTTCTTGCCATTCGCGTGTGCCTGTGTTTTGATAGATGGCTAGTAAGCCCCACAGTTTTTGACCGTGGTAAATAGCAATAGTTACATAGGCTCTAGCTTGATAATTTTCTAATACTTTAATGTAGCAATCGCTAAAGCCTGAATTATAAATATCATTACAGACACGGTACACTTCTCCTTTAGTAAAACGACCACCTCCTGTATCTTGTAGGTAAGTATCTACTACTGGGCTAGTGGCTAAATCTTTGATGCTACATTCGCTAGCGTTGTCTTTTAAGTCTGGTTGCTCTAACTGTTTATTCATGAGGGAAATCCAACCCTCAGTTACAGATTCAAAAACAAATTCTCCACTCCAATCTGGATTAAAGCGATAAATAGCTACGCGATCAGCATTTAAGAGTTTTCTGATTTCTGTAGTAGTAGTATGAAAAATACTTTCTAAATCAAGGGACTGGCGAATTTTCTCAATAGTAATAGCAATTGTTCTTTGCCATTGTGCGGCTTTTTCTCTGGCTTGTGCTTGTGCTAATTGTGCTGATTGTAATTTAAATTTTTCTAAATATTCTGCTTGTTGTAAAGCGACTCCCAAATGTTCGGCAATTAATTGTATGAACTTAATTTCTGATGCCTCCCAATCTCTAGGTCTACCACATTGATGAATACATAGTAATCCCCATAAATCTTTTCCTTTCATTACGGGAGCAGTGACAATAGAACGTGCTTGGAATTTCTTGAATATCTGAATTTGACAATCGCTGATTTCGGCTGCGCCAATGTCAGCTATTACATTTATTTGACCTTGCTGATAGGGTTTAGCAAACTCCTCATCAAAACAGCGATCGCCTAGTTTAGCTGTGAGAATAGAACTCCATTCACAACCTACATCCTCATAAATAAATTCACCTTCCCATCCCAACTCAGGAGAAAACCGTAACACTCCCACTCGATCAGCCTGTAATAGTTGTCGTACTTCTGTCACAGTAATTTGAAATATCGTTTCTACATCCAGGGACTGACGAATCCGAGCGATTACCATAGACAAAGCTGTTTTCATGTCTAGTTGGCGTTCTCCCTCGGTAACTATTTGTAGAGTTTGTTGATGATGAGATTGTTCCATTCCCGTTCCGACTTAAATTTTAAAAAAGTCTTCTATCTTATCGTTCCCAAATGGTAGGAAAATATGACAATATATTAGCAATTATTATACTAAATTCAATAGAAAATGATACATTTAATAGGAATTAAGCATGAGCAATAAAAATTGATGTTTTTGCCAAGGGTAGAAGGGTTTAGGGGTATGAAGTGTAGGTATTTAAAACCCTTACACTCATCCGCCAAAAAAGACTTGCAGCTAAAAATATATCCAATAGCGAGGCGAAACAGCGTAGGAGGAAGAATTTTAGAAAATTATTCACTTTTACTTATTGAATAGTTTAATTTCTGAAAGTCCCAAATCATTTTTCTGCGTAATTTTTAAGTTAAATTGAATACACAAATGAGTCATCTGGTAAAAAATTTAGGGACACGATGATATCGCCTCCCCAATAAAAGCATTTTTTGTCAGTGGTCATTAGTGATTGAGTAGGGGCGGGTTGACCAATATCTACCATGATTCATGATGATCTTGGTGAACCTACCCTAACAATGACAAGCATTAGCGCCGTTTGGTTGTGCTGCGTCGGAGTTCGCGCTTTTCGTTTTCTCGCAGACGGCGATCGCGCCAATCTGCTACTGTTAGATAACCAACGCCGCCTGTAACAGCGACTAATAGCACTAAGGCTACTAAAGCCAGAATACTCAGGAATGGACTTTCCACGATTCCCCTACAGTCCGTTACGTCCCCAAACTACCATCGCAATCGACCAAGTAAACACAACTAACAGTGATACCCAACCCAGTGTCAAAATCGCCATAGTTTCTCTTTGGAATTTATTACAAAATGTCTCTAATATTTATCATACTGGGGACTGGGTACTGGGGATTGGGTATTGGGCAATTCTTAAGAAATATGACAGTTGTCATTAGTCAACAGTCCATAGTCCATAGTCAATAGTCCAGAGTCAACAGTCTATAGTCCATAGTCCATAGTTATGGTTACTCTCCCTCATCTCCCTCATCTCCCTGTTCCCCTCCTCTTAGGGGTTAGGGGTGGGTTACTCCCTCATTTCCCCAGTCCCTGACTATGAAAGAAATTTCTGATCCGCAATTAATGGCTGAACGTGTCGAGTCCCTTAAGGCTGGTATTATAGGCGGGTTTTCTCTCGGTTTGGCTTTTGTCATTACCAGTTTGCTCAATACTGTATTATTGGCGAGGTATTTTCCTACACTTGTCAGCCTGCATATAGATTTTAACTGGCTTTGGTTGTGCCGTGGGGCGATTGCAGGCTTCTCTGGTTTACTATTTGGTGTCACTTACCGCTATATCATCCGCACTGACAAAAATCCCCAACTGAAAACTGGTGCTGTGATGGCTTTTGCTTTGGTACGGGGTTTAACTCTGGTGGAAATGGGATTGAACAGTAGTACGGTTTTACCCTTTTTTGTGCTAGCTGGTGAAAGTATATTGTGGTTTGCAATTGCGGCGATCGCAGTTGATATCGCTATCCTACTTGGTTGGGTGAAATCTTTCCCATCAACCTAAATTCATAGGTTAATATATTACAATGTAGTATAAATAATATAAAAACCTCAAAATTTTTTGCACAAGAATATGCAGCCTAAACAAAAATCATATTTTTTAATTGTTGATTTAGAAGCGACTTGCTCTGATGATGGTAGTATTCCGCGTCAGGAAATGGAAATAATCGAAATTGGTGCAGTGATGCTCAATCGAAAAACATGGGAAATTGATTCAGAATTTCAACAATTTATTCAACCAGTCAGACATCCACGCCTGACAAAATTTTGTACCGAATTAACTAGCATTAGCCAACAGGATGTTGACCAAGCGCCACAATTTTCAGAGGCTATGTCTCGTTTTCAAGATTGGATATATCCGTTATTTAATAATCATATATTTTGCTCTTGGGGAAATTATGACAAAAATCAATTTATGCAAGATTGTCAGTTTCATAATGTTCCCTACCCGTTTAGCTCACAACACATAAACATCAAACAAGAATTTTCAGAATATCTAGGTGTCTCTAAAAAATTTGGGATGGCACAAGCACTTAATCATCTGGGAATGGAATTGATAGGTACACACCATCGTGGCATAGATGACGCTCGTAATATCGCAATTATCTATAAATATATGAAAACCCAGAAACTAAATAAGCTCAAGAATTTTTAAGACTACTTTCTCCGGCGTTAAAAATTTGAACATTGCCCTAACTATACCAACAGGACTTACGCAACTGGCACTTGGGGTAGGGTGCGTCAGATGTGGAAAATCCCTTCATTTGTACGAAATTATTGGGTCTGACGCACCCTACAGTTAGTTTGATTATGACACCTGCGTAAGTCCTAACCAATTCAAAGAATATTTTTAACATATGAATTATCTGTAAGGACGTACAGATGTACGCCCCTATAATCGCTTTTTTGAAATTGGAATTACCCTAAAAAAGGCGGAAGTTGGAATTTATTTTACCTTTGAAGAATTAGGGAAATATGACATGGAAAACAACTCATAGAGGAATATCTATCTCATCCAATTAACAATTCAAAATTCACGCATTCGCGCATTAAAGACATTTTCAGTTGGGGATTTAAACCCCAACTGAAAATTTGCTACGTACAGACGTAGGGGTCTTTAACCCTCCGAATTACGATAAAAATTACTTTATAAAAATGAAAATAGATTTGCAAGGATAAAAAGCTACAATCTGTATTAAGTATAGCATAACTAGATTATGAAATTAAAATACCCAATGCAAATACTACCTAATCAGCTTAATAAACCATCTTTTATCCAAAAACTCGAATGGGTAATTAACCCTGTGGGATATTTAGAGAGTGCAGCACAACAACATCCTGATATTTTTACGGCTGAGATTATTGGTTTTGGCGATACCCTTGTGTTTGTTAACCATCCGCAAGCGATACAAGAGATTTTAACTAACGATCGCAAAAAATTTGCTGCTCTTGGTGAACATAACAAAATTTTTCAACCCATCACGGGAAACTATTCAGTATTAATGCTGGATGGCGATCGCCACAGAAAACGCCGACAATTAGTTATGCCATCTTTTCACGGAGATCGGATGCGAAGTTATGGTGAATTAATCCGTAATATTACAGAAAAAGCTTGGAGTCAGTTACCGACAAATCAAGTATTTACTGCACAAAATATTATGCAGGACATCTCCTTACAAGTCATTTTACAAACTGTTTTTGGAGTACATGAGGGAGAAAGAAGCCAAGAACTGAACAAAAGACTAGCTCTAATGGCGGAGCTGTTTACTTCACCTTATACTTCTAGTTTCCTGTTCTTCACTTTTCTACAAAAAGATTTAGGTTCTTGGAGTCCTTGGGGGAAATTTTTACGCGATCGCCAGCAACTTGATGAATTAGTATACGAAGAGATTGCTGAACGTCGCGCCGCAAATAACCCAGATCGCATTGATATTTTCTCCATGCTGATGTCATCTCAGGATGAAGCTGGTCATTCTATGACAGATCAAGAGTTGCACGATGAATTAATAACACTGTTGTTTGCTGGATATGAAACCACTGCAATAGCAATGACTTGGGCATTATATCTAATTCATCAACATCCCCAAGTTCTAGAAAAACTACTTGCAGAATTAGATACTCTAGGTGAATCACCAGATCCGATGAGTATTTTCCGCTTACCTTATCTGACGGCGGTTTGTAATGAATCCCTACGGTTGCGTCCTGTTACCTTAATAACACTTCCGCGCGTGGTTCAACAACCTGTGAAAGTTCTGGGACATAGCTTAGAACCAGGTACAATCCTATCTGGTTGTGTGTATTCACTCCATCAACGCGAAGATTTATATCCCCAAGCGAAGCAATTTCAGCCGGAACGCTTTTTAGAACGCCAATATTCGCCTTATGAATTTATGCCTTTTGGGGGTGGTGTTCGGCGCTGTTTGGGTGAAGCCTTAGCTGTGTTTGAAATGAAGCTAGTTTTAGCAACTATCTTGTTAAACTATCAGTTAGAATTAGCCGATAATAAACCAGAAATGCCTTGTCGTCGGGGAGTAATCTTCGCACCAGCTCGTGGTGTCAGGATGATGATTACAGGGAAACGCTCCAGTAAAGAATCCCGAATCATGGCGAATATGCAAAGCTACAGGGAATAGGGAATAGGGGACAGGGGACAGGGGAGAGGGAATAGGGGTTAGGTTGAGAAGATTTTGATTGTGAGCAATAATAATTTTCCAACATCCTTTACTATCAAGGAACACACTGGTGTAGGGGAAGAAACACAACTATTCCCTTCTTTTTCTTTCTATCACCTGTCACCTGTCAAGAGTCACCTGTGTTTCATAATGGTAGGATTTGGATTGTATTAATCAAGTCCAAGTCCTTTTTTTATGACACTGGCATTAGGCATGATAGAAGTTTATGGCATTCCCACAGCCATAGAAGTAGGGGATGCGATGTGTAAAGCTGCCCGTGTCACTCTGGTAGGCTATGAAAATACTGATTTGGGAAGAATTACTGTATTAATTCGCGGCGAAGTAGGTGAGGTAAATGTAGCCGTCACAGCTGGACTAGCATCTGTGCTGCGAGTTAATGGCGGTGAGTTACTTTCTCATCACATCATTCCTCGCCCTCACGAAAACTTAGAATATGCTTTACCAATTCACCACAGCGCTAATGTTAATAACTTTAGTGCGGATATTCGCTTTCCTCCGCCTTTGTCGGCTTGATTAGGGACTGGGGAGATGAGGGAGATGAGGGAGATGAGGGAGATGAGGGAGATGAGGGAGAGTAACCATAACTATGGACTGTTGACTATTGACTAATGACTATTGACTAATGACTATTGACTAATGACTAATGACTATTGACTAATGACTAATTCACGTATGCTGGCGGTACAGTCGCCAATAATTCCTGTGGTGGGGGAATTGATTAGAAATTCACCTGGAACTATTTCTTTGGGACAGGGTGTGGTTTCTTATAGTCCACCACCGTCAGCTATTGAGCTTTTACCTAAGTTTCTTGCTGATCCTGCTAATAATTTATATAAAGCTGTTGAAGGTATTCCGCCTCTGTTGGATGCTTTGACGGAAAAATTGTCAATTTTCAATGGTATTGACATTAACGACAATAACTGTATTGTGGTGACGGCGGGAAGTAATATGGCGTTTATGAACGCTATTCTGGCAATTACTTCTCCAGGCGATGAAATTATTTTGAATACGCCTTATTACTTCAATCATGAAATGGCGATCGCTATGGCTGGTTGTCGTGCGGTGTTGGTGGAAACCGATGAAAATTATCAACTGCGTCCAGATGCGATCGCCCAAGCTATCACTCCCAAAACCAGGGCTGTAGTCACAATCTCCCCAAATAATCCTACAGGCGTTGTTTATTCTGAAGATTTGTTACGCCATGTAAACCAAATTTGCGCGGATTCTGGCATCTATCACATTAGTGATGAAGCCTACGAATACTTTACTTATGATGGAGTAAAACACGTTTCTCCAGCATCCTTCGCTGGCAATAGTGATTACACAATTTCCCTCTACAGCCTTTCTAAAGCCTATGGGTTTGCGAGTTGGCGAATTGGTTACATGGTGATTCCCAAACATCTGCTTGTGGCGCTGAAAAAAGTTCAGGACACTATTTTAATTTGTCCACCCGTGGTTTCTCAGTATGCAGCTTTGGGTGCATTGCAAGCCAAACCAGAATATTTACAAGAAAATATTGGGGCGGTCGCTGGGGTAAGACAAATAGTTATCGACTACCTCAATCAACTCCAAGGTTTATGTACCATTACACCAGCCAATGGTGCTTTTTATTTCTTCTTAAAGGTACATACAAATCTAGATGCTTTTGAATTAGTTAAACGCCTGATTCAAGAGTATAAAGTAGCAGTTATTCCCGGAACAACTTTTGGTATGGAACATGGTTGTTATTTGCGGGTTGCTTATGGTGCGTTGCAAAAAGATACGGTGACAGCAGGTATTGACAGGTTAGTACAGGGATTGAAAGCAATTGTCTAGGAGGGGACAGGGGACAGGTGACTGGTTACAGGCTTGACAAGTTGATAGCAGAAGATTTGGTGAGCGTTTATGTGCTACACCATATTTTAACTGCTCTAATGACTTAAAAATGAGAGAATAATTTAGGTAGGTAAATTTAAAATTTTCTATGCCCATTATCAACAAAGTAATCGAAATTCCAACAGAAACGGGAATCAATATTTACAACATCACACCGCAAATCAAAGATTTTTTAGCTTCTACACAAATTAAAAATGGTCAGGTTTTAGTATTTTCCCGACACACCACAACAGCTTTAGTAATTAACGAAGATGAAGCAAGATTATTAGAAGATATCAAGGTCTTTTTACGAAAAGTAGCGCCTGAAACAGACAGCTATTTACATAATGATTTACATTTAAGAGTCGTGCCAGAAGATGAACCAATGAATGCTCATTCTCACTTGATGGCAATGATGCTAACTACTAGTGAAATTATTCCTGTAGTAGAGGGGCAATTAGGTTTAGGAACTTGGCAATCTGTATTATTTTTTGATTTGGATGGGCCGCGTAAAAGGACAGTCTTTCTACAAGTTACTGGGGAATAAATGATGGTTACTTAAGTAGTACATAAGAACTATTTTGTGCTGATTCATATCCTTTAGCAGCAAAACTTAACACAGATGCGAGTGAATACTATTTTCCACAGGTATCCGCCCTTTGGTAGACTTGAAAACTGAAATGGCTAGAAAAAATGACGCAAAGTCAAGCAGTTGAGAGGGCGACTCTGTGGAAAATACACTTGGATTAGAGATTATTGAGGTAGTTGAGCAAGCCGCGATCGCATCTGCGAAGTGGATGGGGAAAGGCGAGAAGAATACTGCTGACCAAGTAGCAGTAGAAGCAATGCGGGAGCGCATGAACAAAATTTATATGCGCGGTCGCATTGTCATCGGTGAAGGGGAACGCGACGACGCGCCCATGCTGTATATCGGAGAAGAAGTTGGTATCTGTACCCAACCAGATGCTAAAGACTTCTGTAACCCCGATGAATTAGTCGAAATTGACATCGCTGTTGACCCCTGCGAAGGTACAAACCTAGTGGCTTACGGTCAACCTGGTTCAATGGCTGTTCTGGCTATTTCCGAAAAAGGTGGATTATTTGCTGCGCCCGACTTCTACATGAAGAAATTAGCAGCACCACCAGCCGCCAAAGGTAAAGTAGACATCAACAAATCAGCAACGGAAAACCTCAAAATTCTGGCCGAGTGTCTAGACCGTGCAATTGAGGAACTAGTAGTAGTAGTCATGAAGCGCGATCGCCATAACGACTTAATCAAAGAAATCCGTGAGGCTGGCGCAAGAGTACAGTTGATTTCCGACGGTGACGTAGGCGCAGCAATATCTTGTGGTTTTGAGGGTACTAACATTCATGCGCTCATGGGTATTGGTGCAGCACCCGAAGGTGTAATTTCCGCAGCCGCTATGCGGGCTTTAGGCGGACACTTCCAAGGTCAATTGATCTACGATCCAGAAATAGTCAAGACAGGCTTGATTGGGGAAAGCAAACAAGCAAACATTGACCGATTAAAGTCTATGGGTATCAATGACCCCGATAAGGTTTACGATGCTCATGAACTCGCATCAGGCGAAACTGTTCTATTTGCAGCTTGCGGTATTACCTCTGGTAATCTCATGCAAGGTGTACGCTTCTTCCAAGGCGGCGCTAGAACTCAAAGTTTGGTTATTTCCAGCCAGTCCCAAACTGCTCGCTTTGTGGACACCATTCACATGGCTGGACAGCCCAAGACTGTGCAATTGCACTAAGAGTTAGGGTGTAAGGGTGTAAGGGTGTAAGGGTGTAGGGGTGTAGGGGAGCAGAGGAGCAGAGGAGCAGAGGAGCAGAGGAGCAGAGGAGCAGAGGAGCAGTATTTCCCCTTTCCCCTTTCCCTTTCCCCTTTTCCCTTTCCCCTTTCCCCCTTTCCCTTTCCCCCTTTCCCCTTTCCCCTTTCCCCAATCATTAAATAACCCATTACTAAATTACCGATAAGAAATGAATATTGCAGTGGTGGGGTTAAGCCATAAAACAGCCCCAGTTGAAATTCGGGAAAAGCTGAGTATTCCAGAACCACAAACAGAAAGTGCGATCGCACAACTCACCAGCTATCCCCATATTGATGAAGTCGCCATTCTCAGCACTTGTAACCGTCTAGAAATTTATATCGTCGCTGAAGAAACAGATCACGGTATTCGGGAAGTAACTCAATTTCTTGCCGAACATAGTAAATTACCCATGCCATCCTTGCGTCAACACTTGTTTGTGTTGTTACATGAAGATGCAGTCATGCACGTGATGCGAGTAGCGGCTGGATTAGATAGCCTCGTACTTGGTGAGGGACAAATTCTGGCTCAGGTGAAAAATACTCACAAACTGGGGCAGCAATATAACGGTATAAAAACAATTTTGAATCGATTATTTAAACAAGCAATTACAGCAGGTAAGCGAGTGCGTACCGAAACTAGCATTGGTACTGGTGCTGTTTCGATAAGCTCCGCAGCCGTTGAGTTAGCGCAGATAAAAGCCCAAAATTTAGCAGCTTGTCGAGTCGCCATCCTTGGCGCTGGTAAAATGTCCCGGCTGTTGGTACAGCACTTGGTTTCTAAAGGTGCTACACAAATCAGTATAGTCAATCGTTCACGCGATCGCGCCCAAGAATTGGCACAGCAGTTTGCCGAACATCCCATCCGCACACATTTGATGGCTGAGATGATGACAGTAATTGCCGAAGCAGATATTGTATTCACCAGCACATCTGCAACAGAACCAATCCTTGACCGGGCCAAATTAGAAATGGTTTTAGCGCCAAACCAGCCTCTCATGCTGTTTGATATTTCCGTCCCCCGCAATGTCCATACGGATGTTAACGAACTGGTAAATGTCAAAGCCTTTAACGTGGATGATTTAAAGGCTGTAGTAGCGCAAAACTACGAAAGCCGCAGGAAAATGGCTCAAGAAGCCGAACGCCTGTTAGAGGAAGAAATCGCAGCCTTTGATGTATGGTGGCGCAGTTTAGAAACCGTTTCCACAATTAGCAGCCTCCGCAGCAAAATCGAAACCATCCGCGAACAAGAACTAGAAAAAGCCTTGTCAAGACTCGGTTCCGAATTTGGCGACAAACACCAAGAAGTGATCGAAGCCTTAACAAGGGGTATCGTTAACAAAATTTTACACGATCCAATGGTACAGTTACGAGCGCAGCAGGATGTAGAAGCCAGAAGACGCTGTATGCAAACCCTGCAAATGCTGTTCAACCTAGATGTAGGTGAACAATTTAGTTAGTTAGGGCTGAGGGCAGAATATTTACTTATCTCTCTGTTAGCTGTGTGGCTTTATAGTTCAATCATGTTTGAACCACAGAGGCACAGAGAACACAGAGAGATAAGAACCTTATTCACCTTAAAAAGCCTCCGCGTCCCTCCGCGCCCCTCTGCGTTTAAAAAAATATTTATTAGACTAATTTTTTAGCATTCCCTTAAAGGTTGTTTGGAAAGTCGAAAAGTATAGTAATGACCCCTCTCCAAACCTCTCACGCCAGTTTGCTCAAGTCGGGAGACCCGCCCACGCAACTGGCTCCCCGACGCGGGGAGAGGCTTTAAAACCCCCATTCCCTTGTAGGGAAGGGGGGCAGGGGGGTTAGGTCTTTAAAATTTTGATGCCAGCAATAATACTTTTCCAACATCCCCTTAGCTTCACCTAGTCCTCAATAACTGGACAAAAGTATTACTCACTGTATTATCCTTAGTATCCGCAGCATATTGAATCAACTTTTCCCGCAATTCCTTAGCTGCATCTAATGGGAGTAAGGTTGCTAACAAGAAGTAAACGCCACGAAAACGCGGATCACCCATTCTATCTACTAGTAATCCTTCCGCCTCATCACTATCACCCAAAAAATTCTGCACTAGGAAAAAGTCCATAATTTTATCGTGGCGGAAGTACCATTCTTTCTTGTCTTCGCCTTTATCGTTTTTCCATTGACGGCTGACAACCATTTTGTATTTTTCATCTTCCAAAGAGGTGACGGCTTGATAAAATTCCTCGGCGGGTAAGGCTTGTTTGTCCTGCATTCGCATTTCGTAGACGGCGGCGGAGAATTTCTTTAAGGGAAATTCGTATTTCCATTCTTTCTCGTATTCTGCCGCCATGAGATTATATTGCTGTTGTTGGAGGCGGAACAAGTCGGGCTGTTGACCTTGTGCTAACATCAACGCCACGACGGTTAAATCCATTGGGTTGGAGAGAATGCGGCGGGCTGCTGCTAATTCTTCCTTTGGTTGCTGGGTGGTGAGGGCTTGTGTTAAGTAGTTGGTGCAGGCTGTTTCGTAATCAGCACCTTGAATTGGGGCATCTTGGGGGAGGCGGGGCTGGCGAGACAGCAAGAACTCTTGAATTTGGGTTTGTTCTAGGGGTTGTAGGTGGTAGGTTTTGGCGGTTGAGGGGGGTGTCCACTCTAGGGGCTGGGTAGTCATGATAATGTTGCCCCGGAAATAACTTTCCACAAACTGGCAGATTTTCGCGCGGGTTTCGGCGGTGACTTCGTTGAGTCCATCGATGCAGATGTCTATTGCACCACTGTAAATCAGGTTTTTGAGGAAGTCGGCATCTTGGGCTTGCCCGTGTAGCTTGTCTTGGATGGCTTCAATTACGCCTTTATGACATTTTTGGGCGGGGAGATATACGACAATGCGCTGGGAGTTTTGCAGGAGATGGCGCAGAAACATCGACTTGCCTAAGCCAGAATCACCTTCTAAGATAATTTGCCCTGTGATGCTGGGGAGGGCGGCGGTGACAGGGAGGATTTCGCCTGTACCGGGAACTTTTACCATCGACTGGGGGAAGTAGGCTTTGTCCTGAAAGTTATCTAAGCCGGCATCGGCGAGGAGGGAGGGTTTGAAGGGTGCAAATAATTTGCGGCGGAAGGGGGGAAACCAGGTGAGGAGAAAGCCGACGTAACCCACGCCTAAGATGCGGCGTACCCAAGGGTTCCAGAAGAAGATGGCTTGGATTTGGGGGAATTTGGGGTAGGCGAAGATCAAGGCAAGCCAGAAGGTAATGTGAGTGAGGATTGTGCTGCTAACTGTAAAAAACCATTGCCAGTTCTCAAGGTTATTGATCTGTGACTGTACTGCATAAGCTTTATAAGGGTAGGAAGTTTTGAGATTGTTGTAGTGGGACTGTAACAAAGTGATATCTTGCCATTTCCAAGGAACTTTTCTACTGTCGGCAACTATCGAAATGTTATGTGCTAAATCTTCTCTTAATCTCTCTAGCCCCTTACTAGCTTCCCAAGCTTTGAGAAAAACCTCCAGTGTTTTCTTAGCTTCATCGTGGCTTAATGAGGCAGGAATTGTTTCAGGGAAACCCAGCCATGTAAGCAGAGTTTTCACTTCTTCAGTGCCGCCACCAAGAAAATAGGTTAAAAATCGGTACTGGGCAAATTTTGATTGATCTGCGTAATAAACGCTATCCAAAATTACAACAATATTATTCAGGTTGAGTTGTTCTATCTTTCCCAATGCCTCTGCTACACCGTAACGAACACGATTGTCAACGGATTTATCCTTGAGGATTAGGGCAATGTCTTTGATGTAGGGTTTGGCAGCATCGCCCAGTTTTCCCAATGCTATTGCTGCAAAGTAACGAACACGATTGTCAACGGATTCATCCTTGAGGAAGTCGAGGATGTCTTTGACGTAGGGTTTGGCGGCATCGCCCAGATTTCCCAATGCCAATGCTGCATTGTAACGAGCGAAATTGTCAACGGATTCATCCTTGAGGAAGTCGAGGATGTCTTTGACGTAGGGTTTGGCGGCATCGCCCAGTTTTCCCAATGCCCATGCTGCTGCGTAGCGAACATAACTGTCAACGGATTTATCCTTGAGGATATCAGCGATATCTTTGACGTAGGGTTTGGCGGCATCGCCTAGATTTCCCAATGCCTCTGCTGCAAAGGAACTATAATAACTGTCAACGGATTCATCCTTGAGGAAGTCGAGGATGTCTTTGACGTAGGGTTTGGCTGCATCGCCCAGTTTTCCCAATGCCTCTGCTGCACGGGAACGACCATAACTGTCAACGGATTCATCCTTGAGGAAGTCGAGGATGTCTTTGACGTAGGGTTTGGCTGCATCGCCTAGATTTCCCAATGCCCATGCTGCTGCGTAGCGAACATAACTGTCAACGGATTTATCCTTGAGGATATCAGCGATATCTTTGACGTAGGGTTTGGCTGCATCGCCTAGATTTCCCAATGCCTCTGCTGCACGGGAACGAACATAACTGTCAACGGATTTATCCTTGAGGATATCAGCGATGTCTTTGACGTAGGGTTTGGCAGCATCGCCCAGATTTCCCAATGCCTCTGCTGCACCGGAACGAACATTACTGTCAACGGATTTATCCTTGAGGAGATCAGCGATGTCTTTGACGTAGGGTTTGGCAGCATCCCCCAGATTTCCGAATGCTTCTACTGCACGGGAACGAACATAACTGTTATCAGATTTATCCTTGAGGAGATCAGCGATGTCTTTGATGTAGGGTTTGGCAGTATCCCCTAGACTTGCCAATGCCCATGCTGCACGGTAACGAATATTATTGTGAACGGATTTATCCTTGAGGAGATCAGCGATGTCTTTGACGTAGGGTTTGGCTGCATCGCCCAGATTTCCCAATGCGTCTACTGCACCGTAACGAATATTATTGTCAACAGATTTATCCTTGAGGATTTGCACAGCTTTCTTAGCAATATCTTCCAGCTTTTGGCTGACAGATTTTAAATTTTCCAGGTCATATTCAACTAATTTACTGAGTGCATATCCCTTAACTGTGTCATGTCCATCATCAAGGGCGGCTAGTATACCGTTAATCTGCCACGCTTGCGGCTGGGGTTTGGGCTGTTCTTTGGCACTCACCCAAGGTAGACAGAGGAGGAAAGAAAGGATGAAGACTAAAGAATAAAGGATGTAGCGAGAAGGCTTGGTATTTTGACGGACAATTGTGATCATGTTAAGTGCAAGGTGGCAAATTACACGCGCTTATAAGTAATCATATCAACTGGCACAGAATTATTTAGGGGTAAGTGGGGACTGGGGACTGGGGACTGGGGAAAAAGAAATAGTTGCGCGAGTATTAAAGTCTCGTGAGCGAGTGTTAAAGACTCATGGGCGAGTATCAAAGACTCGTGAGCGAGTATCAAAAACTCGTGAGCGAGTATTCAAGACTCGTCAGCGAGTGTTAAAGACTCATAGGCGAGTATCAAAGACTCGTCAGCGAGTATTCAAGACTCTCGCGTGAGTATCAGAAACTCGTGAGCGAGTATTCAAGACTCATTAACGAGTATCAAAGACTCGTTGATCACTAAAAACAACTCAAAGGTAAGTTGTTTTTCATTTTACCTGCATAAAAAGGGCGGGCAAGATGCCCACCCCACAAGGGTTGGATGTAATTTTAATGTGCCAATTAGATGTTTTTTGGCTTAAAAGAATGTGAGTTTGAGGAGTATGGTTTTGACCTCTCCCCCAGCCCCTCTCCTACGAGGAGAGGGGAGTGAAAACTTTATCTGTGTAATATCTATTAGCTATGAACTAGAAGCGGCTTTTGCAGGTTTGCTTTTCATCGCCTTAAACCTTTCCCCTAACTGTTCCGCGAGAGTTTTTAACCCTGGAGTTTTCTTTGCCGCAGTCTTGACGTAATCATACACAGTTAAACTGCTACCCATTGCTTCGCTACCAACTGCCAATAAGGTATCATCTACCTGTTCTGTGAGTTGTTGCAGTCCCATCAACAGTTCGGTAAGTGTGACAGCTAGTTGATAATCCCGCACAAATTCTTCTACATCAAAACTGGCTGGTAAAATGTCTCGGTTCGACTGGGCAGCAGTCAGGCTATTGTTGACAAAAGCTAGGCTTTTATCGCCCATCTTAAATAATTTGCGGCGTTCCTCTACACTCAAAGTAATGAGGAAGGGTAACTTGGCTTGAATTGTCGCCATTGCTGCTTTAATTTCTTTGATATCTTCAGCAGAAAGGGACGCGGTGATGTTTTGGTAAGTCATCGGATTTTTACCGTCGGGAATTTCTGTTATGATTCCCACTGGTAAATGCGATATTGCACTATTGTTTTTTCCGGCGTGAAACAATTAGGGCGTGTTTTCAAAATCTTTCGCTTTCCCCTAGTCTGGAAAACCCCTCTCCAAACCTCTCCCCGACGCGGGGAGAGGCTTTGAATTTTCCCCCTTCCCTCGTAGGGAAGGGGGTTAGGGGGTTAGGTCAAGCGTAGATTTTTCCACATAACGAATAAAAAACTTGCCTCAGAAGCAACAAACCCCCAAGACAAGCAAACAATTTCAATTATTCTTATTACCCTAAAGCTGCTTCACCTCAGAAACTAACTTCGCCACCATATCTTTAGCACTACCAAAAAGCATGGTGGTTTTATCTTTGTAGAACAAATCATTATCTACACCAGCAAACCCTGTACTCATCCCCCGCTTAATCACAATGGTATGCTTTGCTCTATCTACTTCCAAAATCGGCATTCCGTAAATCGGACTATTGCGATCGCTACGTGCGGCAGGGTTAACTACATCATTAGCCCCTATGACTAAAGCTACATCTGCTTGCTCAAATTGGGGATTAATATCTTCCATGTCATACAACTGGGTGTATGGTACATTCGCCTCAGCCAGCAACACATTCATATGTCCGGGCATTCTCCCCGCAACCGGGTGAATGGCATACTTAACATCAACACCCATCCGTTCTAATTGATCTGCCAATTCCCGCACACTATGCTGCGCCTGGGCTACCGCCATCCCGTAGCCAGGAACAATTACCACAGAACGAGCATACCCCAACATCATCGCCCCTTCTTCGGGATCAATGCTGTGGACTGTTTGATCTGTTGCACCAGCAGCGCCGCCACCAGCCGCAGTCCCGCCTGAACCAAAGGCGCTAAACAATACGCTGAGGAGGGAACGGTTCATGGCTTTACACATGATTTCGGTGAGGATGATACCGGAAGCCCCTACCAATGCACCAGCGATGATTAACATATTGTTCATCACCACGAAACCAGCCGCCGCCGCCGCTATCCCCGATAAGGAGTTTAACAGCGAAATTACCACGGGCATATCTCCCCCACCAATGGGGATGACAAACATCACACCCAAGACTAAGGAGACGGCAACGACTGCTAAGAAGACGGGTAAGCTATGGGGGTGGATAATTAAATAAGCACTTCCAGCTACATAAGCACCCAGAAGCAACAGGTTAAATGGTTGCTGTAAAGGAAAGGTAATTGGGGAACCACTAATTAATCCTTGCAATTTGGCGAAGGCGAGAAAGCTACCTGTGAAGGTGACACCACCAATTAACACATCCAATAACATGGAAATGTTGACATCTAGGGGTACAGGTACGCCAGCATCTAATAACCGCCAGAACTCAGCCACAGCAACTAACGCCGAAGCCGCACCACCCAAACCGTTAAGTAAACCCACCATTTGGGGCATTTCTGTCATCTGCACTTTGTAAGCTGCGATCGCACCCAGTGCTGAACCAATTGCCAAGCCTAACAAAATCATTTCATAATTGAGGACTTGCTGATCCAACATTGTGGCTACAATTGCCAACAACATCCCCACAGCCGCAACTACATTCCCATTACGCGCCGTCGCCGGAGAACCTAATTTTTTTAAACCCAATATAAATAAGGATGCAGCGACTAAGTACGTCAGCTGTATTCCAGTTGGTAAAAAGTCGCTCATGCTTTCACCTCTTTTTTCTTAAACATTTGCAGCATTCTGTCAGTGACGAGGAAGCCGCCAACAACGTTAACAGTTGCCAATACAACGGCAATTAAACCGAGAATTACAGATAAATTGGTGTTTCTTTCACCTGCTGCGAGTATCGCCCCAATTACCGCAATGCCAGAAATTGCATTGGAACCTGACATTAAGGGTGTATGGAGAGTAGGCGGTATTTTGTTGATAACTTCAAAGCCGATGAAAGATGCTAAAACAAACACAAACAAAGCTGCAAGTAATGCCTCTGTCATTATGAAATTCCTTTTGGTAATTGGTGATTGGTGATTGGTGATTGGTAATTGGTAATTGGTGATTGGTGATTGGTGATTGGTAATTGGTGATTGGTAATTGGTGATTGGTGATTGGTAATTGGTGATTGCGTATTAGCTATTTATCTTTCCTATTACCCATTACCCATTACCCATTACCCATTACCCATTACCCATTACCCATTACCCATTACCTAACTCCCACAGTTTCTAACGCATCCTTCACCCGTTGATTACGAATTTCTCCGGCGTGGGTGATGCAAGCGGCATCGATGATGTCGTCTGTAAAATCTACTTGTAGCGCTTTGTCTTTAACTAACAATTGCAGCAAGGAACTGAGGTTTTTGGAATATAATTGGCTGGCGTGGACTGGCATTGATGAAGGGAGATTAATTGGGCCGATAATTGTCACGCCATTCCAGACGATATCTTTACCGGGATCGGTGCAAGCACAGTTACCACCTTGTTCGGCGGCTAAGTCTACAATGACTGAACCGGGTTTCATATGTGCAACCATTTCTGCTGTGACTAACAATGGTGCTTTTTTCCCTGGTACTTGGGCAGTTGTAATTACTACATCAGAATTCTTGACGTGTTCCGCAACCACTTCTTGGGTGCGTTGTTTGCTGGCTTCGGAAATCTCCTTTGCATAGCCGCCTTGGGCGGTGGTTTCTTCTTCGAGTTTGACTTCGACGAATTTCGCCCCTAAACTCTGCACTTCTTCTTTCACTGCTGGGCGAATATCGAAGGCTTCCACAACTGCACCCAAACGTCTGGCGGTGGCGATCGCTTGCAATCCTGCTACACCAGCCCCCATAATAAATACTTTCGCTGGGGCGATCGTCCCGGCTGCGGTTGTCAACATGGGGAAATATTTCGGTAATGCTGCTGCTGCAATTAATACCGCTTTGTAACCCGCCAAGGATGCTTGAGAAGATAACGCATCCATAGACTGCGCCCTGGTGGTTCTGGGGATCAGTTCCATACTCAAGGCTGTAATTTGACGATGTGCTAATTGTTGCGCCACCCCAGGATTTCCCAAAGGATTAAGAAAGCTAATTAATACCGCACCTTCCCGCAATAAATCAATTTCCGAACGTCCATCTTCCCGTTCTTGCGGTGGGCTAACTTTTAATAAAACCTCTGTTTCACCCCATAATTTGCCGGGATCATGAATAATTGTCGCTCCTGCTGCTGTGTATGCCGCATCATCAAAAAATGAGCGCTCTCCCGCACCTGTTTCTACCCAAACCTCCAAACCCTGTTTAACTAATCGAGCCACGGTGTCAGGATTTAAGGCTACACGCCGTTCACACACTTCAATTTCTTTAGCTACTGCTATTCTCATGAAATCTCCTGAAGATAAATACCTAATCTCTGCACAAACTGCAACTTTTCTGATGGAAATATCATTAATTCATAGCTCTTACTAAAAACTATGCAAAATTGATTTCCCTTGTAATGAAACTTGAGCTTTACCCTTGATGCTGACGGGCGATGCCGGAGAAAGAGCTTAACTGAGCATCTGGCAAATGTCCCACTTGCTGATAGCTGCCAATCGCTTACATATTGTAAATTCTATTTTGATAGCCCAATTTTTCTTTTTAGTCTTTAGCTTATTTTCGGGATTGCCAAATTTTTACATTTCTTTTCTCTTATATACCGCAATCATCAGCTAATTTATGAATTTTGTTTACTAATATTTTTCTAACAAATGTCCTGCTATTTTTAGAATGATTATTGATGTAATTCCAGCTGACTTTCACCAATCTATCTCAATTTAACAGGCGATCGCTATTTTGATAGCTCAATTTTTATAACAAACTACCTAAATTAAGATACACTTGTACATATTTAGAAACAAAATCATCTATTAACAGTGTTTCTATTGACTTTAGACCCCAGTGTTTCTACCAGCAGTTGTGATTCTAGAATCGAAGGCACTTTTTGTCTCCACTGAACGTCTAATGTGTATCACACAAGCCAAAGCTAACTGCACCCTTACTTAAAACCTTGATTGAGCGCTTTTGTCTGTAAGTCCTGTGATATGTATAACAAAAACATTATTTGGTGGAGGAGCCTAACTATGAGACGTTTACTTTCAGCTTTAGCAGTTACTGGTTGTGTAATAGCTGCTGTGCCAACTGTCTCCTTGGCACAGAGTTTACCAGGATTTACACTCTTTAGTGGTGTAAAAAGCGAAAATCAGCTACCCTTTCGCTTAGATTTCGGTGGACAAAGTAATAGCTGGGATAGGTACAGATTGAGGATTCCTGCTCAAAAAATGAAATTAGCAGCAGCACAATTTGCTATTACTTACCCAGAGTATTACAAAGGCACTTTTGATACTAAAGATATCGAAATCCAAGTTAAAGGCAAAAAAGTTCCTGTATCTGAAGTAAAATGGGATCGAGAAGCTAGGCTACTAGAAATCTTCCCGGAAGAGCCAATACCAGCAGGTAGTGGAGTAGAATTAATCCTTTCCAATGTACGTAATCCAGCATTTGGTGGCACATATTATTTCAACTGCCAAATTCTCGCACCCGGAGATGTGCCTTTACTGCGCTACTTAGGAACCTGGATTTTAAGTATCAATTAGTTCCTAATCAATAGTCAAAAGTTCAGATTTGATGTGAACTTTTGACTATTGAATATTATCAATAATTGTAAATAGCGAGTTCTTGAGCCTGCCCCTATACCTTAATATACAGGGCGAGACCGTAAAAATATTGCCCCTATACTTAGAGCTAGTAATGCCAACGTAGAAGAATACTCTGGTACATTTTCAGGAGCCGAAGCAAGCAGTGGCTCGAAAGTAGAAGCAACAGCAGTATTCTGCACACTGGAATACAAAACACCTTGTTGCAGTGACACTCCTCCTCGAATAAATGGATCACCCTCTCGGAGAATAACTCCAACAAAAAATTCCCCAGTTTCTAAATTAATAATGCCATTTGTCCTCTGCCCAAGCAGATTGTCCAAAGTTCGAACATCGACCTCACCGTTACTTTGTTGCCGTATGTATGTAAACTCTGTCAAAAGAGCAAAACCCTCATAACCAGGTGCTGCTAAACTATCGTCATAGCTATAGCTACCACTGACTTGATCTCCTACTTTAGTACCGTTAAGGTCTGCGTCAGGTGGTAGCAACTGACCACCTCCATACAGTTGTGTCACAACACCAGTGTACCTGTAAGTAAAAATAGCTGCTTGAGCAGTACTGGATGTACTAGCAACTAGTATTGCAGTTGCTGTACTAGTTACAACAGCGTGAAAAATATTTCTGAACTGAGTTATAAAAGACATTTGTGTAATAAAGCAGAATTTTTGCGTTAAAAAACCTAATTAAAACCCAGAAATTATCCAAGCTTAGACAGCCGATCTTTGCGCCATCAATTTCTTCTGGTGTTAATAATTACCTAACATATTTATGACTTGAAGTTAACTTGAGCAAATATTTTGGTCAATACTTCATTAGTCGTAAGTTGCCAGATAGATTTCCAATGCTATTATTTGGTGATAAAATTATAGATTGTGACTTTTTATAGAAATCGCTTAAGAGGACAAGACTATGCAGAGAACCCTTGGAGGAACTAACCGTAAGAGAAAAAGGACTTCTGGGTTTCGTGCCAGAATGCGGACTCCAGATGGCAGAAACGTCATCAGAGCCAGAAGAAAGAGAGGACGTTATCGTTTGAGTGTGTAGGGTATTTTAGGCGTAAAGACTAGCTGTGGCATTGCCTAAAGCAAACCGATTAAAATCCCGGCAAGATTTTCAGGCAGTTTTCCGAGAAGGGCTGAGACGACATAGTGCCAATTTCACATTGCGAGCATTAAAACCGTCCTCTGCTAACAGTTCTTCTTTGGATACTGCCAGCAAAACACAACTGAGTACACTTATTGGTGTTTCGATCAGTACCAAAGTAAGTAAAAAAGCAGTGGTGCGTAATCGCTTAAAAAGGCAAATAACGGCGGCAATTGGACAAATATTGCCGAAATTAGCACCAGGATGGAAATTAGTGGTAATTGTCAAGCCAGCAGCCGCAGAAACTAAGTGCGTAAGCCAACAATTTCTGCAAGAATTAGAGCAGTTGTTGGCACAAACTGAGGTACTCAATGGGCATTCGTGAAGAAGTTTATTATGAAGGCGGCCCCCACGTTGGGGATTTGATTTTGAGTATACTAATTGGACTAACTGTAGTGGGTATTCCCTTAACGGTTGGGGCGATTATTAGAGCATTATGGTTACGCTATCGCATCACCGATCGCCGAATATCTGTGATGGGTGGTTGGATGGGACGCGATCGCTCAGACATAATTTATTCAGAAATTACCAAAGTAGTGATAGTTCCTCGTGGTATCGGTATCTGGGGCGACATGGTAATTACTTTAAGAAATGGTAGTCGTTTAGAATTGCGGGCTGTTCCCAAATTCCGCCAAGTTTATGACTACATTAACGAAAAAGTAGCAGCCAGAAATCCTCAATATACTGCTAAATAGGGAGCAGAGGAGCAGGGGAGCAGAGGAGCAGGGGAGCAGGGGAGCAGAGGAGCAGGGGAGCAGGGGAGCAGAGGAGCAACCCACCCCTAGCCCCTCCCAGGAGGGGAACGGAGCAGGGGAGAATTAAATAATTCCCAGCCCCCAATCCCCAGTCCCCAATCCCCAGTCCCCACTCCCCCTACTCCCCCCACTTCCCCATCTCCCGATTTATCTGTGCGGCTATCCGTAGCAGAAGATAGTCCCACAGTCATCACTATTTAGATAAATTAGATTCAGTTCAGTTTACAGTAGCTCTCTTTGAAGTCAGAATAATGGATTTTGGTATCGGGTTTCTCTCGAACAACGTAATGTTGCCGATCATAGACTTTTTCTATAGCGTAGTACCGAGCTATGGATTGGCGATCGTTGCTTTAACATTGATAATCCGCTTCGCGCTCTATCCCCTGAGTGCTGGTCAAATTCGCAATATGCGGAAAATGCGAATTGTGCAACCTCTCATGCAGAAGCGGATGGCAGAAATCAAAGAGCGCTATAAGGACGATCCGCAGAAGCAGCAAGAAGAAATGCTCAACGTCCAAAAGGAGTTTGGCAACCCCTTAGCCGGATGTTTACCATTATTGCTGCAAATGCCAGTTCTGTTGGCGTTGTTTGCCACCTTACGCGGTTCACCTTTTGCTGGCGTTAACTACTCTGTTAACCTGCAAATCTTCCCCGCCGAACAAATCGAGCGTATTCAACCCCAAGCTTTCGCCACTGCTCCGCAAAATATTTATATTGCTGATGGAGAACATACCAAAGTTACAGCCATCCTCCCCGGTGGGAATAAGTTAGCTGTAGGCGAAAAAACAAAGATTCAGTATCAGACTCTGGAAGGCAAACCATTTTCCGTCCTGTTAGCAGAACACCCAGACACAAAACTTTATCCCGACTGGAAAATTACCAAGGGTGAAGACAGAATTAAAATCGACGCTGAGGGCAATATAGAAGCCTTACAGCCGGGCGATGTCACCATTCAAGGTACAATACCTGGATTAGCAGCCGATAAAGGCTTCTTGTTCATTGATGCTTTAGGTAGAGTCGGCGCAGTTGACCCTGATGGCACAGTCCACTGGGATATTGTAGCGATGATTGTCTTCTTTGGTATCAGCCTTTACGTGAGCCAAGTGCTTTCCGGGCAGAACTCCAGTGGTGGCAATCCACAACAGGATACAGTCAATAAAATCACCCCCGTCATCTTTTCTGGGATGTTTTTGTTCTTCCCCTTGCCGGCTGGTGTACTTATGTACATGGTAATTGGTAACGTCTTCCAGACCTTACAAACCTACATTCTCTCCCGCGAACCTTTACCAGAGGAACTACAAAAAATCGTAGAAACTCAAGAAAAACAAGCGGTGGCTGAACAAAAGACATTACCTTTTGAGCCAAAAAGTTCCAAGAAAAAGACCACAGGTTAATAGATGAGCAACAATCCCATGCAGCGAGGTCAGCAGTGGCTAAAATCACTGCTGGAACTCACTGGGATATCAGCTGAGATTCACGGTAGTTTAGAAACTCCTCAATCTCATGATGAAGATTCCCAAGAAACAGACGGTTACTGGTTGACAATTGACGAAACCAACTTGAACCCAGAGCAAATTCGTACTTTAATCGGTGCTGATGGCTCTGTATTGGACGCAATTCAATATTTGGCTAATTCTACTCTTAACATCAATCAACCCCATGAAGGACAAGCTTCCTACACGGTAGAGTTGAACGGTTATCGAGTCAAAAGACAAGCGGAAATTAAAGAAATAGCCGAAACAGCCGCCGAACAAGTCCGTTCTACAGGTCAAGAAGTGGAAATTAAATCCCTCAGTTCTGCGGAAAGGCGTTTAGTGCATACCTTCTTAAAAGACTTTGATGATTTAGAAACCTTTAGCCGTGGTAAGGAACCTCATCGTCATTTAGTTGTTCGTCCGTTTGTGGGTGAATTATGAGGGGTTAGAGATGAAAAATTTACCCAGTCCCCAATCACCAACCCCTATTTATATTCATTGTTTGTAAAAGCTAAACTTAAAGTGGGTTATCAGCAGTTTTGCTGATGTCCAGCATAAATTTTTGTAATGATGTTTTACAGATCCTATGGACGCAATTTTTATTCCGCAGCTAACTAAAGCCCCGGAGCGGACAGAGGAAGTTCAAGTGAAAGAGTTTTTGCCGGGACTAGAGACTTTGACACCAGTTCGTGGTCGCGTCCGCGTACAGCATCATGGTAATTACCTACAAGTGTCGGCTCAGGCAGAAACAATTGTTACTTGTACCTGCAATCGCTGCTTACAGCAATATAATCATCGCTTGGCGGTGGATACTCAAGAGGTTATCTGGTTGGATGATGCTGTTGAGCAAGAGCAAGACCTTCCTTTAGAACGGGAAGTAGCTATGGAGGATTTAGTAGAAACCTTATCCCCCAATGGTTATTTTTATCCCAGTGAATGGTTGTATGAACAAATGTGTTTAGCAATACCCCAACGTCAATTGTGTGATAATAATTGTCCAGGTATTTTAGCTAAAGATAATGCTGAAAGTTCAGACCAAGTAGTTGATAAACGCTGGGCGGGGTTAAATGCGCTGAAAAAGCAATTACCTAGTTAGTATTGTGTTTATTTACTGAAAATATAGCTGTAGGGTGGGCAATGCCCACCTTAAATGTTTTTAACCAAGAATATTTTGTGATGATAATTGCCAATGCGATCGCCAAAATCACCATCTGCTTAAGCACAACATTTTTCACTTTTTAATTCCTTGCTGAAATGTAAGCGGATCAAAATTAAACACTTTACCTGTCCTCAACAATTGAATACCGCAGGTGATAGCAGCGAATGAAATCAGCATGGGAATAAGTGAAACTGAACTAACAACTACACCACTACCAATAAACAAAGCAATTCCTATCCCGATCAACACCCAGCCTAGTATCCGATTATCACGTCCGCCCCAATTGAGCGCTATTACACCAGATGTACCCAGTAAAATTCCCGGTGTACTAAGGAAATATATGTTCACATAAAGGCTTGTGCTAAAAAATGCCACGCCTGCTATTATCAACCCTATACCAATCAACTTACTGACTAAGGCCACTTCACCTTCCCCATTTGGGCTAGTTGTAGGTGATGTAATCTTAGTTGGTGCAGAGTTTGGTGCAGCGTTACCTGTAGCAGATGTGCTACTTTGCTTAACTCTAAACAAAAAAGTTACCTTATCTCCTTGCCCAAGTGCAATTGTATCTCCAGGGTTTAAGGTACAAAAAACTTTAGCTTGCAATCTCACCCCGTTAACATAAGTACCATTAGAGCTACCTAAATCTGTTATGTAATATTCACCCCCACTTATCCAGATTTGCGCGTGAATGCGGGAAACTACATCAGCATCTGGTAAACCAGAAACATCAATATCTGGGGGCTTTTGTTCATTGGGTTTACCAATAGAAATTAGGGATAGGTTCGGTAATAGAGCAAAAACTGTGCTGGTTTGAAGATGAACCAACTCCTTAGAGATTTCTGCTGCTGGGGATGAACTTTGCATGGGATTTTGCTTAAATCGCTGCTTCCAAGTTCTTATACAATACCGAAAAAGTCCAATAGGGAAACTCCGGAAAGATGTATAAATTTTTTGTAGTTTTATAACGACAAATATGATTTTTTATATATCACAGCATTTGCTCTATCTAAGTATGATCAATGCTAGTGTAAAATCATGCAATAGACAATATCCGCAATACGTAAGATTTAGGTTAGTCTCAATGTCTACTAATAAAGCCAGGCTGCATCCCAAAAAATTAATTTCTTGCTTAGGTATTGTAGCAACATCATTAGGCGTAATGATTCCTAACGCCGCTTATACCCAGACTACGAGTACCCCTGTTATCAGAATTTTAAGGGTAACGGTTGCTGGAGGTACAACTTTTAAGTTGCAAGAAAATTGGTTTCGCCAGTCAACCGAAATTACAGACAATAACAAAAAATGTGGAGTTAGAACAGGGGACAAGTTTTTTGTCGCTACTATTAACGATAATAGAAATAATAATGCCGAGTACCGTGAAGGGAATCGGGTTGAAAGACTTAGAGATTACTATACAGTGACTTTTGATAGACCATTACCTTGTAATCGGACAAATCAAACATGGTATATATTTAAAAACCATGTCCAGCAGTTACAAGCTGTTCCTATCCGCTAATTATTAGCTACAAAATCTCTGATAACCTTTGCAGCAGACTATCTGCTAAATCAGATATTTCTATCTCTGATGTCTGAGAATCTGCTAACAGATGTTTCACAGCAGTTAACCTCTCATCTTTTGAAGGAATTTGCCAAGATTCCTCTAGGTTAACTGCTATTTCAAATAGCGATCGCTCTCCTAAATGCTGCCTTAATCTCTGCGCTACAGCATCATCACTGACTAAAAATTCTTTGATTTTATCTAATATAAAACTAGTAAATATTTCTTCCTCTCTCCACGCTTCTAACCAGTCACTATCAGCATCTTCAATGTAAACATGTATATAGTTAATCCCATATTTTAGCCAGTCTTGCTGCATTTCTCTGGCTGTTGCTAATGCTTGTGTAAATTCGTCCACCTGACTATTGTAGCTGTTGGTTTCTTTGTGGTTAGCCATATCAAGCTGTGATTAGCAGATAAATTAATAGGTGAAAACGGAAATTTGGAATAGCAGATTTTTTAATATAGCTTTTCTTGATCCAGTGAGGTACAGGTAAGAATAATTAAACGCAGATGAACGCAGATGAACGCAGATAGATTTGTACCTCGACAGATTAGGAAAGGCTGTAAAATTAAGAAAAATTTAAATATTTGCCACCTGCAAGATAGTCACTGTTATACAGTGCTATGTTGACTAACTGATGAACAAAATTGGCATCTTGAGGGTTGTAACTTAAAAACAATCCTCTTTTGATTTCCCACGATCGCAATGTGTTCTCCCAAGCTTGGCATTTCTGCTGGTGCAATTCTTTACTAACACTAGTCACTTGAATACACAAGGGTTGTTGGTTATGATTACTAACAATTAAATCCGTGGCCATAGAAAGGTCTGCAATATAGCGCTGCCAAAAACTCCCGTCTCGATTAGCGATATCTTGCGCTATAGCTTTAATGATATCATCATCGACTTGATTAAAGTTTCCCGCCATCAATTTTTGTTTCCAAATGTAGAATTTGGAGTCACTAGCATTAATCCATTTGGGAAACAGATAACCATACCAATATCGCTCGTTAGCTGTCATTTGCTCGAATTTGGCTTGTTTTTCTTCTGGTGAAGGTAAAGATTGAATTATCAGCCAAATGGTAGAGTCAGTAATTACCTCTAAAAGAAATGCTAAGACATATGGTTTCGCTGTCAGCGAACCAGGCTTAATGTTTTTAACCCAGCGATTAATTTCACTCAATCTCCTGGCTAGGTTAGGATCTATGGATGATGCCTGCTCTATCAGGGAATTGAGTTTGTCTTTAATTTCTGTTGCTTGCAAACGGTGGCTTACTTTCAAGAACTTACGCTTTTTCCAGTTTATATAGCAGGGGACAGGTGATAGGGGACAGGGGACAGGCAAGAGAAAGCTCTTGCAGTAAAGATTTGATGATTCATCAATGTCCGCGCCCTATGTGGCGACTGCTATACTTAATTTAACTCACTAGTAGGTTTTTTAACAAATGTGTAGGCATAGGTGAGAGGTGATAGGGGACAGGGGACAGGTTAAAAATCCTTTTCATTTTTATTAATAAGACCTGCCGATAGAAAATGATGAAAATTCTTGGTAGTTTTTTTAGTATTTAAAGTTAGATTTTCTTTTGCATTTCTATATGAGGAATGCCAGCTTCTGCAAATATGTCACTTACTTGAATAAAACCTAATTTATCGTACAAAGATTTAATGTATACTTGGGCATGAACTATTACTTCAGTAATATTTTTCTTAGCTATAAGTTCTAAAGCTTGTTCCATAATTTTTTGACCTATACCTTGCCCTCTAGCTAGGGATAAAACAGCCAATCTTTCTATTTTGACGGTCTGCTCATCCAAATATCTAATTCTGGCAGTACCTACAGCTTGTCCATCTAAGTAAGCGATTAAATGCTGGCAGATATCATCTTTACCGTCAAATTCTAAAGCAATATCCACTCCTTGTTCTTCTTGAAATACAGTTTTTCTAATTGCGGCGATCGCCGGAAATTCTTCTGGTATTTTAGCAACTCTAATGATGACATCTGACATCAGAATTTCTCATGATTTATAAATAGCTGAGGCATTTGCCCCAGCTATTTATCTAGCTTAATCTACACCTTCAATTGGTGCAAAACCTTGGCGTTGGATGTTTTCTGTAATTGTCCTTGGTTCTAGGAACTGTAACAGATAATCTGGGCCGCCAGCTTTGGAACCGACACCAGAAAGTTTGAAGCCACCAAAGGGCTGTCTACCAACGATCGCTCCCGTAATGTTACGGTTAATATATAAGTTGCCGACTTCAAACTCTTCTTGTGCCTGTTGAATGTGGGAAGGTGTACGGGAATATATTCCCCCAGTCAAGGCGTAGTCAGTACCATTAGCAATTGCTAAAGCTTGGGTAAAATCCTTGGCTTTAATTACCGCCAACACAGGGCCAAAAATCTCTTGTTGGGCTATTGTCCCATTGGGTGGAACTTCGCTAAAGATGACAGGGCCGATAAAATAACCATGTTCAGGTGCGCTTAACTCTAACGCCACCTGAGATTCTGCCTTACCCTTTTCAATATACTCGCGGATGCGATCGCGGGCATTAGCATCAATTACCGGGCCGACTTGGGTACTTGGTAACTCCGCCTCACCAATATTCAAGGATTTTGTCGCTTCCACCAGTCGCCGCACAAAAGCATCATAGATGGCTTCCACTACCACCACTCGCGAACAAGCGGAACATTTTTGCCCACTGTAACCAAAGGCTGACTGCACCACCCCGACAACCGCTTGGTCTAAATCAGCACTTTCATCTACAATAATGGCATTTTTCCCGCCCATCTCCGCAATTACTCGCTTCATGTGCTTTTGTAAAGGCTTGAGGGTAGCTGCTTCCGCATAAATACGACAACCAACTTCCTGAGAACCAGTAAAAGCAATTAGATGAGTGTCAGGATGACTGACTAAGTAAGCGCCAACTTGCGAACCCTTACCGGGTACGTATTGAAATACACCTTGAGGAATGCCAGCCTCTACCAAAATTTCCGTGAGTTTAGCGGTGATGACAGAAGAAGTTTCCGCAGGCTTAAGCAGAGTACAATTGCCTGTAACTAAGGCGGCAACAGTCATACCACAGGCGATCGCTAGAGGGAAATTCCAAGGAGAAATCACCACCGCAATGCCACGTGGCTGGTAGATATAACGATTTGTTTCCCCAGGTACATCATAATTTATACCTTCATATAACCGTTCCATCTCCTCGGCGTAGTAGCGACAAAAATCTATCGCCTCCGAAACCTCAGCATCAGCTTCCTTAACAGGCTTACCCACCTCCAAAACTATCCAAGCCGACAATTCCGCCCGGCGCTGTTCCATCAAATCAGCCGCCCGACGCAAAATATCCGCCCGTTGCTTCACCGGAGTCCGTCGCCAACCAGGAAACGCCGCCTTAGCCGCCTGCATCGCCGCTTCCGCCTGTTCCACCGTAATTAACCCAACCTTACCTACCACCTGACTAAAATTAGAAGGATTAACAGAATCAATCACCTCAGCAGTCTGTACATACTCCCCATTAATCAAAGGTAAGTAAGTCCTTCCCAACTCCCCACGCACCTTTGTAAAAGCCTGCACCGCCTCCTTCCTCTCTTCCTCCTCCGCAAAATCAGTATCCGCCACCCCGACAAAACCTTCCTCTTCCTCTTTGTGTCTTAGCGCCTTTGCGTGAGCTAAATTAATATCCGGTGGCGCAAGCAATTCCTCTACTGGCTTATCCTCCAAATTCTGCCGTAAAAAAGAACTATTCGCCGTATTTTCCAACAACCGCCGAATCAGATAAGCCATCCCCGGCAATAATTCACCATAAGGACAGTAAACCCTCACCCGATACCCGCGATCAACCAAAGCCTTCGCCAACTTATCCCCCATCCCGTACAGCACCTGCATTTCAAACCGCCGCCGGGGGACATTCAAAGTTTCGGCAATAGCGATCGCCAAAGCTTGCGATCGCACATTATGGCTACCAATGGCAGAATAAACATACTGATGATTTTCCAACAATAACTGAGTTATTGCTTCAAAATTAGCATCAGTTGCCGCTTTATCATTAAATACAGGCTGCGCCCAGTGTTTTTGTGCTGCTTTAATAGTTTCCTGATCCCAATATGCGCCTTTTACCAAGCGAATTGTTAAAGGATAACCACGCTGTTTCAACCAAGCGATCGCATTTCTAGCATCATTTTCACTATCACGTAAGTATGCTTGGATAGTAATGCCAATATCTGTACGTTGACGAAACTCATCTTCTAATAAGATTTTTTGCAAAATATTTAGAGTTAAGTCTTTATAAGCATACTGTTCCATATCAAAATGGATAGCTGCGCCCAAGTTTTTAGCATGACGTAATAAAATGCGGATGCGATCGCTAACTCTCTGTTCACTACCCTGAGCATCTAAAGGGTCAAATTGGGAATAAAACGCCGTTAACTTAACAGAAACCTGGACTTTTGCTAACTGTTCGCCGTCTGCTTCATCAATAGCCCCAATATTACCCCAACGCTTAGAAGCTTCTGTTAACTGAGTAATTAATTCTTGATAGCGTTCTAGATAAGATTGCGCCTCAGTTTCTGTAATTACCGCCTCACCAAGTAAGTCAATGGTGAAAGCCATTTTTTCCTTTCGCAGTCTTTCAACCGTCTTAATAACTTGTTGAATATTTTCCCCAGCAATATATTTATGTGCTAAAGTCTCAACTGCTGTAGATACGGTAGTTGCAGCCACCTGTCCCGGCATAGAATCAGGGTTAGCAAAATTCAGCATCCCCTTCAAAGCGGCGGGAAGTTCAACAGATTCATCGCCCAAATATTCTTGTAAATGTGAAGCAATTTCCGCTTTACTATGTAATGCCGGCAGAGTATCGATAAACCTGAATAATTGCACTCGTAAACCGGGGTTACTCATCGCCCAAGCTAGCAATTTATCATCCCAGCGCATCTGATCGCGCAAAGAAGCAAGAAATGAACGATTTTCTTGAGTTGCTGCTAATAATTGTCTAGCGATTTCTTGAGTTTTCGCTTCGTAGGTGCTTGTTTGTACTTGTAATACCACTGATAGGAACTCCTGAGTCAACTTCAGACTTATACAGTCCGTGCTTTCTATTGTGACTCGTCAATTTTATTGTCACCATACATAAATAATTCAAAACATTTCCAAATGTATCAGCTTAATAACATCAGCCTATATCCGCATTACAATTTGTGATAAAAACCGAGATTAAATTGCCAACATAGGCTTATTGGACTGATAGTTTTGCGCCTTTATAGGGGAGATTCTTTGAGCAATGCCTATTTATGCGTAAATATAACTAAATATATTGGTATCAGAGCCTCTACCGAGTGAGACTGAGGCGCAAGTTTACTTTTCATTACTGAGGAGCGATCGCATCTCTTCATTTATCTAGGTCGAGTGCAACAGCTTTTAATATTTCATAATTATAAAATCAAAAATCATTATTCCTCATCACCACTTTCGTTAAAACTAACTTGCTCATAAAGCTCAAGTAATGAAACTTGTAAACTAACCGTCTGAACTGATAAATTAGCAGACTCACCTTCTAATTCCGTAAATAACCATTGACCAGTTGCAGTTTTCACATATTGCATCACCCGATATTCATATTGGTCAATTAAAATATATTCTTGAAATTCTGGGATTGAGCGATAGTAAAGAAACTTATCTCCTTGGTCATAATTATTTGTTGATTTCGATAAAACTTCCACTATTAACGATGGGTTCATCACAGTAGTCGTATTCGTTTCCGTATAAGCTGGCTCACCCTGAATTAACATCACATCAGGATAAGTGTACTGTCGATAACGGGGTATCCATAAACGCACATCAGCAATATATATTTCATATTTTTGACCACGCAAGGCAGATTTTAAAGCAAAGGCAAAATTAAAAGCAATCTTATTATGATTAGTAGTACCACCAGTCATAGGGATAATTTCTCCATCACGATATTCACTTTTAAACTCAGCTTTTTTTTCTAGTTCTAAATATTCTTCAGGGGTATATAAGCGCTTTTGGGTTGCTACTTGCATAACAGATACTACCTATAATTTTGCTGCAAAAGAGTTAACTGTTTAAGAACTTTCCAGTCTTGCTTGTACTAATTATCATATTAACGTGAATTATATTAAACTCTTCCCAGCCCCTGTATGCGTCCGCAAGATGTAAACTTAAGCAATATGCTGACAAACAAAATTACATATCTCTTATTTAATCGTTGGCAAAACACACTCCAACCCTTTGAAATTAACCCTTCAAAGCTTGAGGCAACCTTTGTCAAATTAGTTGAAGCATACTCTGCTTTTGGTCGCCACTACCATACAATCCAACATATTGATTATGTCCTGAATACAGTTCAACTCTTGCAAACATATACTCAAAATTTAGCTGCGGTAAAACTTGCAGCTTGGTTTCATGATGTAGTGTATAACACTCAAGCTCAAGATAATGAAGAAAAAAGTGCTGACTATGCTGGTGAGGTACTTTATAGTTTGGGTATTCCTACCAGTTGTATAACCAATGTGCAGCGTCTCATCCTCAATACCAAACACCACTTAGCAGATAATATTGATAGTCAGGTATTACTAGATGCAGATTTGGCGATTTTAGCTGCTAACGCTGTTGATTATCAAGAATATGCCCATGCTATCCGTAAAGAATATGCTTGGGTATCAGAAAGTGATTATATTAAGGGACGGACAAAAGTTCTAGAAAATTTTTTGCAGAGACAGCGTATATATTTCACGCCGCTAATGTATGAGAAGTCAGAACAAGCAGCCAGAGACAATATGCAAGCTGAAATTGAACAATTAATCATGTTCATCAGATATTAGATACGTGAACTACCTACATCGCCAAAATATATTTAGCCCGGACGCACTCAAAACCATCATGACGCGCATTGCCGTTGGAGAAACCCTATGACAGCTATCTTTCCAGATGTAGTAAAATTTTTATATATCGACCCAAAAGAAGTAGAAGCCTATTTAGTCGGGCATGGTTGGCAGCAACAGCAGTGTCAAGGTGATAAAGCCTCCATTTGGACTTTAGATGGTTTTGAAATTTTACTGCCCCTCAAACCAGAAATTATTGACTTTTCTCGTCGCATGACGGAAGTTATTGAAACTCTTGCGTTAGCAGAAACCAGATCCCAATTAGAAATTCTGGGTGACTTAATTACGAATATATCCAATATCACCATTCAAGCAGTCGTTACACACATTGCCACACCAAATGTAGATCATCTCAGTGGCAATATTACTCTCCTGGGCATTGTCGTTAATAAACTGCGTCCCATCCACACCCAATTAGCTGACCGTGACTATATTCTGGCACTAAAGGCTTATCAAGAACGCCTACCAGTTTACTGCACGGGTGACTTAATTAAAGAGAACGGTAATTTCATACTAAAAAATTCTCACAATTTTCGCCTGGATGACGCTGAATAATATTAGTGGCTAGTAGAAATGATGGGTTGCTTATTTGTAGGATGATTTAATGGATAATCAACAGTACGAGCAAACTTATAAGCAAGAAGTAATCAACTTTTTCAACAGTAGAACCAGTTATGACAATGATTATACAATTAGTCGCGCTCTGCCTTTATTAGACCTAATTCCCCTACAAAGTGGACAACAAGTATTGGACTTGGCGACTGGTACAGGTATTATGGCGATCGCATCTGCTGAAATCGTTGGTTCTACTGGCAAAGTCATCGCTGTAGACTTTTCTTCAGGAATGCTTGCTCAAGCACAGCAAAAGATTAATACATTAGGTCTGCAAAACATCGAATTAATTGCAGCAGATGCCGAGTATATTGAATTTGAAGATGAAAGTTTTGATATTATTCTTTGTTCTACAGCTATAGTTTATTTTCGAGATATTCCTGCTGCTTTAGGTAAATGGTATCGGTTTCTCAAACAAGGTGGAATAGTGGGGTTTTCTTGCTGTTCTGAAGAGTCATGTGATACCCCAACTGTTATTAGCGCTTGTGCCAAGAATGGTATTTCACTTAGTAATATTAATGAGCCGACTGGTACTATCGGAAAGTGCCATAAGCTAATAAAAACTGCTGGTTTTGAAAATATTGAAGTAAAAACTCAACAATTTGGTTTCTACCGCAGCCTTGAGCAAGCTAAAGCATGGAATGGCGGATGGTTCCACCCTAGAGAAAATCCCTTATTAAATCTGTCATCAGCACAGATAGAAAAATTAAAAGCAGAATATCGTCGAGAAGTTGAGGCGAAAGCGACAGAACAAGGCGTTTGGTACGAACATTTAATTTTTTTTGTTACTGGTCGCAAAAATTAAATCAGTTATCAGTCAGCCAGAGCGTATAGTGGGGGATAAAGAAGCGCTCCCTACGCCTTCCACCAATTGTTGTGGTGTTTCACCAACCTATTTAAGTACGGGCGGGTTTAACGAACATATGTGTTTTTAACATGAATTACTCAATGAACCCGCCCCTACAACTGATAACTGATAACTGTTTACTGAGATGTGACAGCTAAACCAATGAACGTACCTTCAGGTACATTAGCAATGGCAGTTGCAGCACCAGTAGATAGATTAATACTGTAAAGAACTGAACCAGACAGTGCATAGGCACTATTGTTACCTTGTGCATCTGTGAAAATATCGAATCCGCTTGTAGGTGCAAAGTTAACACCAAGCTTGCCAATTGTTCTGAGAACGCCATTATTTGGTGGGTTTTGCAATACTAATACATCAAGATCGTAGTCAATATTATAAAGTTGAGTTGTAGTCGCTCCAGCAACCGAATTGATGTAAGCGGCAGAGCTAATATTTGGGTTAACCCCAGCGTTGATATCATCGCTGGCGTAAGCTAAAGGTTGATCGACAGTAACTGCACCAGTGTCTACATTGGTACGGAAATTTTGGTCATTGCTACCTACTATCCGTAAGCGGTCTGGTACAGGATTAAAGTCAAACCCTGATTGAAACCCGCCATCGAAGCTGCTAGATAGTTTGCTCACAAACGTAGCCTGACCAGTTGTATAGTTAATTGTGTATAGATTGTCAGTATCTGTAACACCGTAGAGTAGACCGTTAGCTGGGCGGAAATCAATGCCTTGTAAGTTACCGTCAATTCCTTTAACTGAAATTACTTGAGCATATCCACTGGGAGCTATATTTACAAGAGTATTCTTTGAAGTTAATCCAATGAATCTTAAACCAGGCCATTTGCCTGTAACATTGATTTGAAGAATATCAGTTATTGTCGTAATGAGTCCAGCTAAACTCTGATTGCTACTTAGGCTCAGGCTTGCAGCAACTATAGTAAATGTAAGGGAAATTTTAGCGAGCAGGCTTTTCATTCTCTCTGTACTCCAAAATTAGTTTTTGCAATTTTGATTCAGCCAAAAATAACTCTTTAGCAACAGAGTTATTCCTTAAAACCTATTGATGGCGAAAGATAAGTTTGAAGGAGGCTTAATTTAGGGTCTATAAGAAGTTATCAATGCTTGAGCAAATATCAATAATATTTGCTAGATAAAAGGTAAGCATTTATCTACATAGTTAAATTGCTCACTTTACTTTACATATTCTTTGATTAGACAAACTAATTAGGTCTAAAAGCTAGACTTAATCTTTCTTAATATTTCAGATTTTTGATAAAAAAGCAAGGAAATTTAAGACATTTAAGACAACTAATAAAAATATTTCATAAATTGACTAATTTTTTGATCAGTTCATTTATATCTAAAAAACTATTTACGGCTTTTGACTTCACCCCAGTCTGATCCTGCTTCTCGATAATACCCATGTCCTGAAGTAGAGCGATCGCCAACACCATTAGACCTCTTGCAAAAGTCGTTCTTAGCGTTCTTTTCTTTGCGTTTTTGCGCCTTTGCGTGAGACAAAAAAAGATTTATGCAAGAAGTCTATTGAATTCTAATAGTAAGCGCCTAAATCTTTAATGAACCACATTAAAGTCCTTAAACTGTTCACCTAATGCAATGAGTTTCTTTTTAGCCTTGTCCCCTGCAATAGCCTAAAAAGCTACTGGGTCTAGCTTTCACCCAATGTAACGCCTAGATAACAGAAAAACTATCATCTTTTCGTCACATCAACGCAAAAACTAGACCCAGTATTAAAGTCAGACCGTCAGATATTCAATCTTAACGTCTGCCACGGTATGGCACTGCATTGAGATAATCGATATCAAAAGCAGAGATTTTTTGTGCGTAGTTACCTTGGGTATTAACTGACGCAGCCAAGTCTGCAAACTTGCGAGGATCGCCTTCGCGGAGTTGTTTTTCTTGGTATTTGCGGCTGTAGAATTTGTCCAAGGTGAAGCGCCAGTCGGTTTGGACTGTACCTGCTTTTTCTTGGAAGTCTTCGCCGTAGCGAGGAGTTACCAAGTTGTGGGGACGACCTTCCATGCGCTTGCGTTGGTAGGGTACGATGTTTTCGCCAAAGCTTTGGGTGTACTCTTCGCTGTCGATGAGTGCATCAACAAAACCGCTAAAACCTTTAGTTCCGATCACAATAGACCAAGCGATTTCTTCTTCTTTATTGTAAGCAGAACGACCCAACAGGCGTTTGAGGGCGATGTCAACTAGACGGTAATTGTTGTTAACGGAAACAACTAGGCGGTAGAAGGCTTCAGATTTAGCTAAACCGCGAATGAAGTCGCGTACAGAAATAGAGCCGTTTTTCAGCTGAGATTCTAAAGTTTTTTGGCGGTTGAACTTGAGAATTTCATGTTCGCTGAAAACTTGGCGGTAAGCTGCCCAAATGATGTTTTGAATATCAGTAAAGGAACTGACATCTTCGATGCGATAGATGTATGGTGTATCTTCGTTTTGGTCAGCTAGACCGAAGCTTTTTACCCGGTGATTTTGAGAGCTTGGTTTATATGAAAGTAATGGCAGTGCCATGCTGAGTATTCCCCTTATTAACAAGTTAAACAGCTAGCTGTTGCAATTGAAAGAGGTTTGATTTCTCAAAACCCTCCTTCATGCTTTACTTATTTTCCCGTATTAGGTTAGTCGCTAGAGCTGATATCCCAACCAATTTAGGATAAATAGGAAAGTTAATCCTGCGCTGAAGACCAGCAATACAGCTAATATTGCCATGCCATCATAATTAGGATTGGACTTTCTGTACCAGTTGGTAGCATAACCGCCTGGTCTAAGGATACCAGCGCGATCGCGGTAATCAGCACCATAACGGGGTGTAAAGCTGAATGGTCTGTCTGTGGTCAAGCGTTTGCGTTGGTAGGGTACGGTGTAATCACCAAAGGCTTGCTGATATTCATCGCTGTCAAGCAAAGCATCAACAAAGCCTCCCCAACCTTTGCTAGCAATAACAATTGACCAAGCAATTTTTTCGTCTTCGTTATAGGGAGAGCGTCCCAATAGCCGCTTGAGACACATTTCTACCAGGCGATAGTTGTTATTTGGTGTCACAACTAGCTGATAAAAGCGCTCTGATTTGGCTAAACCGCGTATAAAATCCTTAACCGTGATTGACCGATTTTTGAGTTGGGTTTCTAAACCAATTTGTCTATTGAACTTGAGAATTTCTTGTTCGTTGAAAACTTGGCGATATGCAGCCCAAATCATTTCTTCCATTTCACTGGGAGAATTGGCATTTTCCAGACGGTAGATGTAAGGGGTATCCTCATTAATATCAGCCGTCCCAAAACTCAGCACTCGTTGATTTTGAGTTGTGGGTTTGTACTCCAATAAAGGTAATGCCATTGTGAAAATCTCCGGTTACAAAGAAGTTGGTCGGCAACTTACCGCACGGGAAAATTAGCGCTAGGACTTACGGAAAGGGGAATCCCTTGGGGTGTGTCATTCCGAGTGGTGTCGGGAATTTGGATATTGGCAGTGCTGACTGGTGTAAAGGTGACTGTTTTAATTTCTATAGATTTAGCTAATTCCAAGAAATTCTTGACAGCCCCTGGTTTGTAGCGCTCATCTTCCAATTTATCGCGCCAGTAGTTGCCGTAGCGTGGGGTGACTAGATTGAAGGGTCTATCTTTATAGCGTCGGCGTTGGTAGGGGACTATGTTCTCACCAAAGTTGCTCTGATATTCTTCAGAATCTAACAGAACATCTACAAAGCCATCCCAGCCAAGGGTCGCTATCTTGATTGACCAAGCAATTTCTTCATCCTTATTATAAGGCGCACGACCCAAAAGGCGTTTCAGTGCTATTTCCACAAGGCGGTAGTTAGAGTTACTCTTGATGACTAATGTCTTAAAAGCGTCTGACTTAGCTATACCCCGGATGAAATCGCGGACGCTGATAGCCCGGTTTTTCAGTTGGGATTCTAAATTGGTCTGGCGGAAGAATTGTAAAATGACGTGTTCGCTAAATACTTGCCGATAAGCAGCCCAAATTAATTCTTTGAGTTCGCTATCGTAAGCAGCATCTTCGATGCGGTAGATTCTGGGGGTATCTTCGTTAGGAACTTCGTACCCAGGAACACGCTGATTTTGAGAACTAGGTTTATATTCTAGTAAGGGTATTGCCATAAGCTTGGTTATTTATTAGTTGACAGTTGACAGTTGACAGTTGACAGTTAACTGTCATCGCCTCAAGTGGTCTTGTTACCAGGAATGTAACGATATGGCAGGGACACAGCTACGGGTTTAACTGTGACTTCGGGGGTGGTAACTTCGCGACTGGTGTCGGGAATTTTTATATCTTTGATTTGGGAAGTGACGGAAGCGATGGTGCGCTGATAGTTCCGTTCTGGGGTGATGATTGAGCCTGCTAATGCCATGAAGTTGGCGGGGATAGCGCGGCGGATATCTTCTTTGGTGAGAGTACCAGAGGTGCGGACGTTGTAGAAGGAACGTCCACCCAAGGCGTTGAGGGTTTGGCGATCGCGCCAATATGCGTTATACCGTGGGTTAACTAAATTAAATGGTCTATCTTTAAACCGACGGCGTTGATAGGGTACGATGTCATCGCCAAAGTTTTCTTGATATTCATCGCTGTCTAATAAGGCATCGATAAAACCATGTAATCCTTTAGTACCAATGACAATAGACCAAGCGATTTCTTCGTCTCGGTTATAAGCCGCGCGTCCCAAGAACCGTTTTAAGATGAGGTCAACTAAACGGTAGTTGGAGTTCAGATCAGCTACCTGAGTGCGGAAAACTTCTGATTTGCCCAATCCCCGAATAAAGTCGCGGACGCTAATTGCCCGGTTCCGCAGTTGGGATTCCAAAAAGCGTTGACGATTGCTTTTGATAATCAGGTGTTCGCTGAAAATTTGCCGATATCCAGCCCAAATAATGGCATCAACATCAGCATCATCAATAGCAGTCGATAGGCGATAAATAGTTGGGGTATCTTCGTTAGGAACTTCGTAGCCTTCTACACGTTGGTTTTGTGAAGATGGCGTATATTCCAGCAGAGGTATTGACATTTTTACTTTTACCTTTTCTTATGAAATTCAATTCCCGCTATTGACTTTGAGCCAATAGTATGCGGGCGCGGACTGACCTTTCCGGCTCACTGTCCAGCATTTCTTGGAATCTGTTATGGATGGGCTGTTGTAAATCTGGTATTTTAGCTAAACCTTGCAGACCAACGATCGCCGCATAACGAATCGACCATTCTGGGTCTTGAGAAACAAACACCAGTGTTTCCCACGCCCTTTTAAGTGCTATTTGATGCTCAGCAAACTCTAACTTATGCCAGTGTAAGTTTCCCAATCCTTTAGCTGCTGCCCTGCGGACGCTGGGAGCAAAGTCTATTGCAGCAGCATCGATTAATACATCTAAAGCACGGGGGTCAGCGATCGCCGCGAGAGTGCGAATCGAATAAGCCCGTGCGCCATAGTTGTAATCATCTATTTGCGTGAGTAACTGCGGAACTGCTACTTCTCCCATTTCTACTAAAGCAGTAGAAGCGATCGCTGCTGCTGTTGGGTTGTTATAACCGAACACAGCAATTAAGGTAGAAATCGCCGCCTCATCTTTGGCTGTTGCCAAATTTTTTACTGCTGTTACCAGTTTCTCTGGTGTATCTGCCAGAGTAACGCCAAGAATTAGTTGATTTGTCATTAGTCATTAGTCATTAGTCATTAGTCATTAGTCAACAGTCAACAGTCAATTACTATGGACTATGGACTATGGACTATGGACTACTGACTACAGTAGTGAATCCATGAGGTTCATAACCCGGATGGCTGAGTCAGATATTGAGAGGGCGTTGGGTTCTGGTATCTGATACTCTAGCAATCCTTTGAGGGCAATGAGTTTAAAGCTGTTTTCGGCTTTGGCTTTGGCGATCGCTTCTGCTGCTGCCAAGTATCCAATCGCACCTAAATCCCCCAAGGCAACACGGCGTAGGTTCAGGTCGTTACCATCCAACACTTTCACCAGTAGCTCTCCATATACTGGTTCTTGTGTGAGTTGGTACATTGCCCTAGCTGCGGCGCATTGCACTCGTGGGACTGGATGTTCTAGAAATGGCTGAATCAGAGGGATAGCTTCGGTAGCACCAATAGCCCCTAAAGCTTCTAACACTGCTTCGTAAGGCTGGACTAGATGTGGTCGTCCTGGTTCTTGCACGGCCTGGGCGACTCCTCCATCTAATAATTTAATTAGTGCTGGTGCGGCTGTTTGATCTCTGAGCATTTCTAGAGATTGGGCAGCAGCTTCACGAACGTAAAAATCTTCACATTCCAGGCACTTAATTAAACTTGGTACAGCTTGGCGATCGCCTAATTTTCCCAAAGCTCTGGCTGCGTTGCGTCGCAGAGGATAACCACCAAGTTCGGTTCTGTCGGCTTCATCTTCTAACGCTGCAATTAAGCCTTCAACAGCAGCAATGTCTTTTACCCGATACTTACCTAACCACCAAGCAGCATAATAGCGGAGACTTAAATCTGATGATTGCAGATTAGCTATGGCTAGTTCTGGCGTTAGCTGTGGCGCGTTCTCTGGCGCAAATTCTGCCTCACTCGGTTCTATCATTGCCCAGGCGTTATTCTGCCTCTGAGGAGGTTAATGGCTCAATTTTCACGATTTTGCCGCCCAAGCGGGTAATGCGTTGGTATTCTTCATTCATCCGGCTGTATGGCACTGTGAGAAACACGCTACCACTATTACGGATGTTGTATTTGTTTTTGTCGGTTTCTGAACTCTGACGCAAGCCTACGACTTCGTAACGAAATACTCGACTAGCAGACGAAGAAACGCTTCCAGACCCAAGAGTGGTTTGACCGAACATTACTTCTTATCTCCTGTTGTTGTTAGTTGACAGTTAACGGTTAAAAGTTAACCGCTAACCATTTACAACTGACAAAAATCCCCTCACGCCGAGGTGACGCTCACGATTTTGCCACCTTGCTTGTGAATTTGCTGGATCTTGTCAGAGAGCCGCTCGTAAGGTACTATGAATACCGTGCTACTCCGGCGAATACTTGGGTAGCCAGGGCCACGGATTCCGGTCACTTCCAGCCGATAGACGCGATCGCCTTCCCCAACGGCATTACCTAAAGCTTTTTTAGGCGCGACATCTGCTGAAGCCCGGAAACCCCAACTATCATTACTTCCAGATGGGCCGACAATTGTAGAAGCTTTGTTGCTAGCCAATTCCTGGGCTAACCGAGACCTAGTACCTTCTACTTGAGCGCGATCGCTGTTAGCATAACCACGGTATAAACGGAATAACCGGTTAAAACCTACAGTTTTTTGTCCAGGTTGCGTCTCAAAACCACGATAGTAAGGAACGATATTATCACCGAAATTATTTTGATACTCCAGAGAATCGATATAGGAGTCTATTTCGGCATCGTAACCTTTCTCTTGATACAGGTCTAAGTGGTAAATCACCTCAGACTCATCGTAAGGAGCGCGACCCAACAAATGTTTATAGTTGAGTTCGATTAGCCGAGTTTGGAAGCTATTGTAGAAAAATTTCTTTTTGTAGAGTTCTGATTTAGCAACGCTACGCACAAACTCCCGTACAGTCAGATTTCCATCTCTTAATAGAGACTCTGCACTGACGAGGCGTTCTGATGCCAGTATGTAGTCATTGCCCAAAACGTGCCGATAAACAGCGCGAATTACTAATTCTACTTCCTCTCTGCTAGCCTTGGGGCGTAATTCCACTCTAGGTGCGTCGCTAAAAGGCTCTGTTCCCAGCCTAGATGCTGCTGCTGTAATTGCCATTTTAAGTTTCCCCTATTTTTTGCCGAGTGCTAAGTTCTAGCCTCTAACCTCTAGATAAAACTATGCCCGGAACGAGATTCAACTGCTAGGTGAAAACTACATCCAGCACTTGCACCCCTTTCCGGGCAGAAAGCTATCTAGCTGAGAGCGTTGATAGCGTAATCGATGTAGGTGTTAGCTTCGTTAGCTGCTTGACCGCTCAAACCGTGGTTAGCTTTGATATGCTTGAGAGCTTCAACATACCAGCTAGGAGACAAGTCAAAGGAGCTGTTGATTTCAGCCAAACCTGCAATTAGGTATTCATCCAATGGGCCAGTACCACCAGCTACTAAGCTGTAGGTGATGATCCGTAGGTAGTGACCAACGTCACGAGCGCACTTGGATTTACCACGGCTATCAGAAGCAAACTGAGGTCCGGGGGTTTGGGTGGTGTAAGGGAATTTTTGGTAAACAGCTTGGGTTGCACCGTCAATCAAGCGTTGAGCGTTGGAGGTTAAACCACGAGCAGCTTCTAAGCTAGCAGCAGCACGCTGATAACGACCGTTAACAGCTTGTAATTCGGTGTTGCCTAAGAAACGGCCTTGGGTATCAGCAGCAGCAATAGCTTCGGTAATGGGGGTCTTAACCATGATGTAAAATTCTCCTTGGAAACTTCGTAGTCTTGTACCTGTTTACCTAAAATTAGGTATAGGGGGCTGTTTCAGTTGCAATTAAGCAACAGCAGCAGCAGCGCGATCAAAGTAGCTAGCTACTTCAGAGATCAATTGGCTGCAATCGCCTTTGGTGATACCGTTGGGGTCATTAGCAATGCCGATAGCAGCATCTTTCATTTTTTGAACGCCAACAGCTACGGAAGAACCAGGAGTTCCCAAAGCTTGGTATGTTTCGCGCAAGCCGTTTAGGCAGCGATCATCTAAAACGCTTGCATCACCAGCGAGGATAGCGTAGGTGACGTAACGCAAGATGATTTCCATGTCGCGGAGACAAGCAGCCATGCGACGGTTGGTGTAAGCGTTACCACCAGGAGCGATCAACTGGGGTTGTTCTTCAAACAACGCACGAGCAGCGTTGGTAACGATCGCATTAGCGTTGCTGGTGATGCGGTTAACAACGTCCAAGCGTTTGTTACCTTCTTTCACAACATTTGCCAAAGCGTCAATTTGTTCGTTGCTCAGAAACTCGCCTCTGGAGTCAGCTTGAGAAACCACCTTGGTAAATACGTCTAATGTCATGGACTTATATCTCCTAATTACTTAGTTGAGAGATGTCTGGTTTAAAATTGGCTATGTTTTATTCTGGGAACAGGTTGTCAACAGACTAGGGATCAAACTACTTCTCATGTAGTCTCAAAATTCTCTGCCATTTCCAGCAGCAGAAAAATGAGAAGCTGGGGTGAATTATGAGAAGTTGGCAAACTTTATGAATTGATTACCTTGTTTAACTTTCGTCTGTTCTCTAACCCCTTCAGCTTATGTTTATACAATGCTATAGATCCGATTTTTGTTACAAATTGTGAATAAATAAGTTGCAGCTATAAGAACCACCTCAAATCCTTTACATACAAGGGCTGCAACCCTTATTTCTAGCTCATTTTCTTTACAAAACTTTGTAAAGTTGTAACGTATAAGGAAAAAAATCTGATTTTATAATTTTTTAAGATTCCAAGAAAGTCATAGCTGATAGACCTTACAAGTTTTATTATGGTTTTTTTTTGACTAGATATTTTATAAATAAATATAAACTTAATTTTTCTACATATTTCCAAATTGCCTGTTTGCCGAGGAAAAAACTAGGCAAAACTGAGGCAAAAATTAAGTTTTAATAAGAAATTGCCCCTCTCTTGCGAAGTATATCTAAAAGAGTATTGAATGTTTGCGGTAATTGTGCTGTGACTTCAATCGCATCTCCAGAAATAGGATGCTGCACCTTTAATTTCCAGGCGTGTAAGGCTTGTCCAGGTAAATTTACCCCCACAGAACGACCAGAACCATAAACGGGATCGCCGATAATCGGATGACCAATTTTGGCGCTATGCACACGAATTTGATGAGTGCGTCCTGTCTCTAGTTGAAAGTGGATTAAGGTGTAATTTCCTAAACGCTCTTTGACAAGCCAATGAGTGATAGCCGACCTTCCCCCCTTGTCAACAGGGACAATAGCCATTTTTTTCCGATCTTGAGGATGACGACCAATAGGTAAATCTATCGTTCCACTTTCAGTTTTTGGCGCACCATAAACCACACCTAAGTATTCTCGCCTTGCAGTTTTAGCTTGGAGTTGTGCTTGGAGGTGTTGATAGGCGATGTCAGTTTTAGCGATCGCGATCGCCCCCGTTGTATCTTTGTCTAAACGATGGACAATTCCAGGTCTTTGCACACCACCAATACCTGGGAGGTTAGGACAATGTGCTAACAAAGCATTTACCAAAGTCCCATTAGGGTGTCCGGGTGCTGGGTGAACCACTAAACCAGCCGGCTTGTTAAGTATCAGTAACTGGTCATCCTCGTAGAGAATATCTAGGGGGATATCCTGTGGTGTTAATTCTAGAGGTTGCGCTTCGGGAATTTCTAAAGTGATGCGATCGCCAACTTTCAGATTTATCTTTTTAGAAGTACAAATTTTACCGTTAACTTGGACTTTACCCTGTTCGATTAACTGCTGAATTCGAGAACGGGATAAATCTGGTAATTCTTCTGCAAGGTAGCGGTCAATACGTGCGCTGTCTTCTTCCACTTGTAAATAAAATTCGTTTAACATTAGGTACTGGGGATTGGGTATTGAGGACTGGGGAGCAGAGGAAGAAATTCTTACTCAGCACTTTTTACTCCCCACTCAGCTTTTATAATTCGTCTGGGTTAATTCCCTTCGCTTGTAGTAAAGCACGAAGTGCTTCTAATTGGTTTTCGGCTTGTTCAGCACGTTGGCGTTCTTGTTCAGCACGTTGGCGTTCTTGTTCAGCACGTTGGCGTTCTTGTTCAGCTTGAGTTTGTGCTTCTTCTTTTTGTTGCGCCAGTTCTAAATATGTCAAGAATTTTTGACCATCTGGACGATAAATTTGCAGTTCACGATCTGATAATTCAAAGCGGATACCAAGACGAGGGCTGATCCAACCAGTCATTTGCGGAATTTCTGCTAATTCATCATGAGAACGTAACCAACCACCTAACTCTAACTTCTCTGGGTCGTATAAATAATATTCTTCCACCCCATAGTGTTCGTAAAACTTGTATTTTGTAATCATCTCTTTCACACTATTGCTAGGGGAAAGAATTTCAAACACTACTTGCGGCGGAATGTTATCTTCTCGCCATTGAAGATAAGAACCTCTATCGCCTTTTGGTCTACCAAACACCACCATTACATCAGGCGCACGGCTGGTAACGTTATCACCTTCAACGGGATACCATAGTAAGTCGCCTGCAACGAATACGTTGGGGTCATTGGCAAATAATAAATCTAGATTTTTTTTAATTAATACAATCAACTCAAACTGCTTGGTATTGTCCGCCATTAGCTGTCCGTCGCTTTCTGGGTAGATGATGCCTGTTGGGGTGGAAGATGGTAATTGTGTAACCATTGCGGTAATTCCCGTTTCACAAGTGGCATTGTTAATTTTAACGAATTGAGTCATGCTGCAAGCCAGTTAACCATTACCATCTTTTCTTATTTACCGTTAACAGTTAACAGTCAACTGTCAACAAACCTCATAAGTAACTATGCAATTTAAAAGTGTCATAGGTGAAAAATTAGTTTCTACTGTACAGTTTTTAGCTTTCAGGAGAACTAAGGACTGAATAAGTCGCCAATGAGATTGAGACTTAAATCCTTGTTCACATTTCCTTTAAGCATTAGTCATAAAGTTTATATATTATTTTTATTTGCTTAAATAAATTAGAGTAACCTAGCTTTTAGTAAGCCATTACTTGCCTATCTACCATCAAGAAAAAACAGAAATCTTAATCACGAAAATCTGCTATTGACATTTTGCAAGTAATGGTTATGAAAAATCCAGCAAATGGCATCTGAAAATTATCAAACTTAGGTAGCTCATAACTTATCGCTTACTTAGTAAGTAAAAGCACTGTGTTTTTGCTATGTAGCAATATTAAACCTTGATATATCTTCTTCTGAGTCTATTCAGCAAAAACACAGAGATACTTTTGCTACTGATGGGTTTGAGCCAATATCTCTAATTGGAGTATTTAAGGTACTGTTAGATTAGTCAAGTTAGTGAAAGATACAGAAATCAATCTGATTTTTGGAATATTGTTTCCTAGTAATCAGTTGAGAGATGTTTCTGATTCACATCATAATCTATTCCACTTAGAGACGATTGCATTTTAGTTGTGATACTTCTGAGGGGAGATTTTGGTATGGAAATAAAGAGTATAAGTTTAGGATGAGTACTGAAAAGGAAATCGTTAAATTTAAATGAGTTTTTCAAAAATATATAGGACTTACGCAAGTGTCATAATCAAACTAACTGTAGGGTGCGTCAGACCCAATCATTTCGTACAAATTAGAGGATTTTCCACATCTGACGCACCCTACCCCAAGTGCTAGTTGCGTAAGTCCTAACATATTTAACAAAATTGCAATTTTTCTGACTAATTTTTATTTTAAATTTTGATTTAAGAACAAAGCGATCGCCATGAAAACACTTCCAATTACTAGATACAGATTCTTCCAGAAACTACAACCTTTATCTTTATTAAAAAAAATTACAGGTAAGACAATTACTGGCTGCTTACAAGTAGTTAGTACTTCAGGCACTTGGTCTATATATGTAGAAGAGGGTAAGCTAATTTATGCCTGTTATTCCGAAAGAATGTTTGAGCCACTTTATAGACATTTGGGGAACTTAAGCCAACAAATCTCCACCCTACCTAAAGAAATTAACGAACAGTTAAGAGCCATCTTTGAAACGGGAATTGAAAGTCAAGCAATACCTAATCCCGATTATTTAGCTATTTGTTGGTTAGTCAATCAGAAGTATATTAGTGCTTCACAAGCAGCCGTCCTTATAGAACAAGTAGCATTGGAAGTATTAGAATCATTTCTCTTGTTAGAAGAAGGAAGTTACGAGTTTGTTCCCGAAACCTTTTTAGATGATTTACCTAAATTTTGTTATTTAAATGTTCGGTTACTAGTAGAGCAATGTCAACAACGTGGACGAGTTCCCGAAGCATTCCGCAGGGAAGCATCTACTCAAGAGACATCTCCAGCTACAGAGAATAAAGAACTCCCAATTAACAGCAAATATAATATCAAAATTACATCCCATCCCCAAACTCAGCCTAAACCTGAGCCACGCCTACCACAATTTAATAATAATAGAACAGGAGAATATTCAAAACGTTATGTATCTCCACCTCATAATGTAAATAATGGATATCAGCAAATATCCACCCCATCAGCAGATAAAAAAATTTATAAAATATTTTGTATTGATGAAAGTCCTGCTGTTGTAAATACTATTAAAAGCTTTTTGGATGAGCAAATATTCTCAGTAATTGGCGTTACAGATTCCTTAAAAGCTTTAATGGAAATTCTGCATACAAAGCCAGATATAATCTTAATTAGTGTTGATATGCCTGATTTAGATGGATATGAATTATGTTCTTTATTACGCAAACACTCACATTTTAAAAATACACCTGTGATTATGGTGACAGAAAGAGCTGGGTTAAGAAATAGAGCCAAAGCTACCATAGCCAGAGCATCAGGTCATTTAACAAAACCGTTTAATCAAGGAGATTTATTAAAAGTAATCTTTAAGCATATTGTGTAATTTGTTGACTTTTGACTAAGTAAATATTAAGTGGTGGACTGTCTAGGCTAAATTTACGTGAGTTCGACAAGCGTTGTTTTGACCTCACCCCCAACCCCTCTCCTACGAAGAGAGGGGAGTAAGAGCTAATTTGTAAACTAAAGTAAAATCTTCACCTTGTAAGGGTTTCAGGAATCTGAGTCAATTAAGCACTTATTTAGTGAAACCAAGACCTAGTAAAGAGTTGAGTCTTCTTAAGATTTTCTTTACAAATCAGCTCTAAGACGGTGATTTTTTCGTTTCTCCTCCCTCTCCTGACGGAGACGCTACGCGAACGCCTTTTAGGAGAGGGAGGTTGGGAGGGAGAGGTTCATCGAACTCACGTTAAATTTGTGCATTGGCTAACAATCTAAATCTTAATCATCTGCGTCCATCTGCGTCCATCTGCGTTCAATTTTCCCCAAACCTATTGCCAGATTTTAGTCTAGACACGCTACTACAATTTAAGGTTTACTCTATAAATCCTCTCTCATACAATGTCTATGAACTATTGACGATGGACTATTAACTAAATTAAATATTCAGTCCAATAACTGTTAATTCTGGTGGATGCTCAACAGTAAACTGATAATAGACTTCTTGTTTTGCCTGGGGTGGGATAGTTAATAGCCATTCTAAAATTCCCATTTCACCTAATTGAATTGGAGGATTAATACGATTAAGGCGGACTTTAATTTGCTCATCACGGCTGACGGGTAATTGTTCAGTTAATTTCAACTGAATTTCCTGATTAAGCAAGTTAGTAATTAATAATCGATAAGCATAAGTAGTTCGGCGTTGATTACCAATAAGCTTTTTATCTACCTGACGCTCAACTAAGTCACGCTCAATTTTTAAACCTTCGTCAATACCTAAATTGAGTTTAAATTGTTCCCCTGGAACAATATGTTCTAATTGAGTTGTCCCAACAAATACATCATCACGAAAAATATGTGCTTTCCCAGGTAATAAAGTCACACCACCAGAGCTATTTTTAATATTAGCTTCCAGGTAGGCAAAGCTAACCAAACGTGGCATCGCTACATAATTAAAATTACAGGGGTAATTATTATGAAAAACTGTAATTTTATACGGTGTGCCATCACTAGGAATGTTACCACTACCATTTAGTTTAAAAGTAACAATACTTCCTTCTTTAGATACTTCCGCCGTGATATTTTCCGCCGGAATCAAATCATCCTCAGCCACCTCTACCTCGTCTGCGGGAATTCCCGCCCCTGCGGAAACAACTGTCGGTGATATAGCAGGTAAGGAAGGACTAGGCGCTAGTTTTCTTTGCGATCGCCATACTTGAGGTGTTGGTGCGTCAATATACCAGGGTTGCAGTTTAGGGGGAATAGTACCTAGTCCTGGTTTAGCCGTGGAAAGGGTAAGCGCCACATCTTGCCAATCCTCCCCTGTATTCTGGGTAACTTCGGCAAGGTAGCTTAAATTGACTGTCTGATCTGTACTGTTCAACCGCAAGTCATATAGAGGAGTCCAACTGGCATGGCTTACCATGTAAGCAACCTCTAATTCAAACTCACCCTCTCCTGCGGCTTCAATTAGTGCAATTAAAATGACGCTTTCATGAGGATTGGGTGTTTGGAGAATTTGTAACGAGTGGCGGAGTGCTTGTAGTTGCTTGTCTAGTTCCTGCTGCTGACTTTTACACTCCCCAGATGCGATCGCATATTCGCTGTACTGACTACCCAAGAAATTAAGAAAGTCTAGAGTTTCACTAGGGCTGAGATTTTTCCGTGATAAGCTTTGGGCAAAAGGTTCTTCTGTCTTTTCGCGTAAACCTTCAATAAACTTAGCTTGTAAAGATAAAGCATCTACCTGGGCTTGCAGATGACGTTTTTCAGTTTCTAACTGCTGAATTTGCCGAGTTAACTGGGCAACACGTTCGGTAATAGGTTCAGTGGTATAGATGCGATCGCAGTTTACACCCAACAAGCGCACCCCTACCTTCCCTGTACCACCAACCCGAACAGACTCAGTTTCTAGAGTTACTGGCAGCGAAGTAATCACTAATTCTCGTTCTGTTCCTGATAGATAAACTTTACCCTTACGTGTAACTAAGGCTTTGTCACTGTATATTGTCACAGCGACAATCTGACACTGTACTGTCTTTCGCCAAGATGGTGTTTCCGGGTTAACCACTGCCAGTTTTTCCCCATGTTAAATGATGCTGCTGGTTAATTTTGAGTTTTTCCTGACAAACCGTCAAGCAATTTGCCAAGAATTGTAAGTGATAAGTGTTGAGTTTTGCTGCCAATTTCTTAACTTCAATCTCCAAAACCTTTTGAATTTTGAATTGATTAACCCTGGCTTCACTCAACCAAACTATACTCAGGCACAGAAACAGAAGCATTTATTTGTTCTGTTTGCTCGACAAACTTTTTGGCTGCATCTAGCAGATACTCATAGTAAGTACGAGCGACGATAGATAACTGTTTACCAGTGGGGTAAACCATGTACCAAGTCCGCTTGATGGGGAAGTTCTGCACGTCCAGAATGCTGAACTCTGCGGCATCAGACAATAGTGTATGCCGAGATAGTACAGAAATTCCTAAACCACCAGCGATCGCTTGTTTAATTGCCTCATTAGATCCTAATTCCAGCTTAACTTTTACGGGAACACCATGTTCCTCGAACAGATTCTGTACCGCACGACGTGTTCCCGAACCTGGTTCCCGCATAATGAACGGTTCACTGGATAAACGATGTATAGGTATATTTGTCTCTTTTGCTAGTGGGTGATTTGCTGCGGCTAATACAACTAACGGGTTATCTAAAAACGGATGACAATTCACATCCAAATGCTCTGGAACTTGACTCATGATGTACAAGTCGTCCATATTATTGTTCATCCGCTCTAGGATGCGTTCGTGGTTGGTGACTTGCAGCGAAATTTCAATGCCCGGATAAAGTTGGCAAAAAGGCCCTAGTAAGCGGGGAATAAAGTATTTAGCCGTGGTAATAACTGCCAAACGTAATTGCCCCTGTTTTAGCCCCTTTAGATCAGCCACCTTCATCTCAAACTGAGCTATAGTCTCAAATATTTGCCGACAAGTAGCGAATAATTCTCTGCCTGCTTCAGTCAAATATAGACGCTTGCCTACTTGCTCAAACAGTGGTAAACCTACCGATTTGGTCAACTGCTTGATTTGCATCGAGACAGTAGGTTGGGTGAGAAATAACTCCTCAGCAGCACGAGTAAAGCTACCATGCCGTGCCGCGGCCTCGAACACCTTCAACTGGTGTAATGTTGCTTGGTTCAAGGTGATTCTCCTCTAATAGCGATTTTTTTAGATATAAAACTAGTATCACTGAACACTCACACTTGATATAGCTTCACCCATACAAAAGTTATGCAATTATTATAGATAAAAATCTATCTTCGCTATTAAAAGAGACTAATTTCCTTATAGATAAGGAAATCTATTCTCATCATATATAAAATCCCACCTTCAATATGAGAATAATTGTTTACTTAGTAGTCTAGAAAAGTCATCTTTATATAGATAAATACTTATCCTTTCTATTAAAATAAAATTCTTTTACTTATGGAGAGGAGAAGCTATCATCAGAAAAACAAGCAAAGCGTAAGATGCCTTCCAGCTGCAAGATGAATGTTGAATACTAAATTCTGTAATGTTGAATGCGGATGACTCCCAATTCATTATTCTCTAGTTAGTAATTCACCATTCATCATTCATCATGCCAAACTTCTTCAGTAATTTTCACAGGTATAGTGGCTAAATCTGGCAATTGTAACACTTCCCTCTCTGCAACTTGCTCCCTGATATTCACTGGTAGCCTTAACGGCTGATGCTCTTCGATCCAACAACTAGCTATTGGGAGGGTTTGCTCCAACTCATCCAATGGTCTTGGAATTACCATCACCGCATTCAATTCCCCAATTCGTTCGGCCTCATACATTCCCGCTTCTACAGCAACTGCAACATTAGCTACAGAGCCGCGAATAATAGCTGTACACAAACCTGCACCGATTTTTTCGTAAGATGCTAGCTGGACATCAGCCGCTTTGAGCATCGCATCACAAGCACCTACCATTGCTGGAAAGCCTCTTGTTTCTACTAAACCAATTGCTTGGTTACTCAAACGGCTGTATTGACCTTCCTGCATTACCTGACTTAAACGGTTAGTAATGGGCAGAACTACATCAAGGTTAGGAAAAGGTCTGGGAATCACCAAACTAGAAACCAACTGCCCAAACTGTTCAGCAGTTTGTACACCAGATTCCACAGCTAAACGGACATCAGCAATCCCACCCCGGACGATCGCTGTACAGTGACCACTACCAATTTTCTCATAACCGACTAGGTGAACTCCAGCCGACTTCAGCATCATGTCAGCCGTCCCCACAATTGCCGGAAAACTAAGAGTTGAGACTAAACCCAAGGCTGTATCCCTAAGATCGTCTTGACGACGATTGGTCTGATTTGTGCTAGTAGAGCGCTGATTATACATCGTGTATTCTCCGAGATACTCACAACTTAACACTTACTCAGAGCTATCGTCAGGCAAAGGGTTATTTAAAGCTTGTCTATGGGGAAACAATGTCCCTAAAAGCCTTTGAATACTCCCTTGTCCATAAATTTGAGTTCCGAAGCTATTGGGGGATGCGGTAGACTGGTCTGATTGGGCATTTTCTGTCACATTAGGGTCAGCCTGACTATTATGGTTATTTTCTCCAGTAGCAGGCTGATTCTCAGGTGATGCTGGGGGTTCGTTAACAGCAACAGAATCTTGTTTGAACTGCACAGAAGCCGAGGCCGAGAAGCTAGTTGAAGTAAATACTTTATTTTCAGTCGCTTTAGGCTTTTGGGGATTCGGACTATCAACTTGATTCGTGGCTGGTTCTGGTGTTTCAGCTGCAACCTGCCGAGTAGTATCACCCAAAATTGAGCCTGGTGGCACTACCAACGCCGGAGCCACAGAACTGTTAAATAATGTTGTGGCTGCACCAATGCAGGCATTCATGCCGATTTTGCCTTTACCAACCATCAAAAAGCCTGCTCCCAAGCTAGCGCCCGCTTCTACTTCTATCGTTCCCTCATCTACTTGTAGAATCGACCCCATGCCAATACAGACTCCCGCCCCGATGATGATTTTGCTGTTTGCGGCCGCTTGGAGTATCACCCCTGGAGCAATTACTGCACTTGGATGAATTGTCACCTCGCCACTAATGTAGGACTCAAAGTTATTGTGCAGGCGCAGTGGCGGCACAGACATGGAAATTTTCACCTCGGAAGCCGAATATTATTTGGGTACTGAGGATTGGGTATTGGGGATTGGGTATTGGATGAACATTATTGATGATTTTCCTGTTCCCCTGTGCCTTTGCTCCCTTACTTTTGCCCAGTCCCCAGTCCCTACTACTATGGACGCTGAATAATTGATTCCAATACGCGGCGCTTGGCTTTGGGGTCAATTCCAATGATGCGGATGTATTCTCCTGCAAATTCAGATAATGCGGCTTCTACTGCGGCGATCGCTTCTCTGTCGGAAGTGGCAGCAATTGGCCCAGTGCTACTCCAAGAACCTGTACGGAATCTTCTTTGGTCTACGTGTTCAATGCTGAGTTTATACCCACCACTGATGATTTGCCTAATTTGGTCTACTACCTCAGCACTCAAGCGGGTAGCGGTGGCAGTTGCGCTTCTTGATGGCGCAGGCGCACTGGCTACAGTTTTTTGGCTGCTCCCAGTTGCCGGAGCTACTTGACCGTTGGGACGTTGAATAATGCTTTCTAGTACACGGCGTTTAGCTTTGGGGTCAATCCCAATTAAACGCACGTATTCGCCTTGGTGGTTATCTATACATTCTTCCAGAGCAGAAACCACTTCATTGGCGGAAGTTGCGTCAATGGGTTTACAGCTATTCCAAGAACCTGTACGGAAGCGACGCTCATCGACGTGTTCTGTACCAATCTTGTAACCATTGGCTAACAACTGGCGAATTTGGTCTAGGGTTTCCGCGCTGATTCTGCCATTGCCTGCACCGTTGCTGTAACCGTTGCCATTGCTGCTGTAGCTACCATTTGAGCTAGCCGCAGGAGCTTTAAAGTTGCTAGAACCACCTGCAACTACACCATCGGGACGTTGAATAATTGTTTCCAAAACCCGGCGCTTACCTTTGGGGTCAATGCCAAACAGACGCACGTACTCGCCACTGTGGTCGGCTAAACAAGTTTCCAGGGCTGCTACAGCATCACCTAATGATCTCGCTTCAATTGGCTGGCAGCTAGTCCAAGAACCTGTACGGAATCTTCTTTGGTCTACGTGTTCTGTACCAATCTTATAGCCCTGCTCTAATAAATAGCGTAATTGCTCTATGGTTTCTGCACCAAGGCTGTTGCTTGCCACTTCACTACTCCTTTCTAACCCATTAATTTGATTACTTGTATAAGAATTAACTTGTTCATTGCGAAGAGGCGCAATACACTTGTTATCCGCAGCACAAAGATACCCGGTACGCAACGCTTGATTAATACCGATGACGTGATGGGCAAAATCCTTATCTTGGGGTTGCACATCAGGCAAGCGATCGGCCTGCTTTTGGGTAGTAATGATCGCTCCTGAAGGAACATACTTGCCAGGGGGAACTTCTACATCTTTAACTAAGGCGTGCATCATGACGATACAGCCTGCGCCTACCTTGGCGTTAAATACTGTAGAGCGAAAACCAATAAACGAATTCTCCCCAACGTAAGCAGGGCCATGAATCAGCGCCATGTGGGTCAAGGACGAATTATTACCTACCCAAACCGAGTATTCTTCGTTATCGTCGCCAACTACTCGACCTCGCTCCAAGCCGTGAATTACTACACCATCTTGAATATTGGTATTTTCACCGATATAAAAGGGTGTACCTTCATCGGCTCTAATTGAAGTCCCTGGAGCAATGATGACATTTGCACCTATCCGCACATCCCCAATAATGTTAGAAAACGGATGGACAAAAGCGGTTTCATGGATTTGGGCTTCAGCCAAGCTCCTCGACCACGGGGTTGGGGGGGCCGCCGTGCTGCGGACTGCCATTGCGAGATTCCTCCTAAATTTGTCAGTTGTCAATAGTCCATAGTCCATAGTCCATAGTTCTGATCTGTTGACTAATGACTAATGACTAGCTATCTATACTGGTCTTTTTTACTGTAAATGAGACGATCTTCAACGTGAATAGTATCAATTATCGCCACCACTGCGGCATCTAAAGGCCGCTGTTCGTTACCTAGTACTTGACGCGCCGCACTACCACGGCTGATCAATACCCACTCATCCACTCCTGCACCTACGCTATTATCTGCTGCTACCTCGTATTTTGGCAGGAGGTTTCCTTCTTCATCTACTAATTGCAACAAAAGTAGTTTGACACCTCTAAGACTTGGGTCTTTTTGGGTGCTAACTACTGTGCCACGAACTTTGGCAATTTGCATTACTAATTACGGTCTTCTACCGAAAGGACGGATTGCGTTGACGTTTTCCCGGAACTGCTCTACATCTTCTGTATAACGAATTGGCAGCACATATTCTAAGTTCTCGTGAGGACGAGCGATGATGTGGGTAGACAATACCTGTCCGCCGTTGACACGCTTAACTGACTCAACGCCTGCGGATACAGATGCTTGTACCTCAGACACATCCCCCCTGACGATTACTGTTACCCGACCGCTACCAATTTTCTCGTAACCTACTAAGGTAACACGAGCAGCTTTCACCATCGCGTCTGCTGCTTCAACAACTGCTGGAAAGCCTAGCGTTTCTACCATTCCGACTGCAATAGACATTTCTTTTTGATTCCCAAATTAAAGTTTCTAGCCCGAACTCCAGCGATACTCAAGATGGCGACCCCGTTGAGGTGTTTTGTTTACTCAGCTTTTGGTACAGCGCAGCGTAAATAAAACTACCCTTCAAGATGGATAAAAAGCTTATTAAGTCAGCTTTCTGCTCTACGCACTTACTAGGTGCGGAATTGTTCTACCGCTTCTGTATAACGAATCGGCAGTACATATTCTAGGTTTTCGTGGGGACGAGCAATGATGTGAGTAGATACCACTTCACCACCATTTACTCTTCTTGCGGCTTCAATGCCAGCAGCTACAGATGCCTGTACCTCAGAGACATCCCCCCGCACAATTACGGTGACTCTTGCACTACCAATTTTTTCATATCCTACCAAAGTTACGCGGGCAGCTTTCACCATCGCGTCAGCAGCTTCTACTACTGCGGGAAAGCCTTTAGTCTCAATCATTCCAACTGCAATTGGCATCGCAGAACTCCTAAAAAATTAATCCAATCAGTACTGTGGTTTGAAATTTTGGACGGGGAAGCTCATCTTGAGCTATCAAAACACTTCCAAATTAAGCATAGAAAAGCTTGGCGCTTCTGGCAATATAAATTAGTATAATAGTTTATGATAAAAAAGTTTAAAAAAACTTAATAAAAATTTATACCAGGGTTGTCTGTAATCAAAGTTCATTGATCCCTAGAGCAACCGCTTATGCTTTATAATTTTTTTATGACAATCATAAACAGACATTGATAGCCGAGACGAACTCTATCTGGTGATGAGTATGCAGAGGCTGGACATTTTGCAGTTTCTGTGTTTCCTCGGTTTTCTGGTGACTTTCAAAATTGTCTAAAAAACACATAATTAATATTTATATATCATATAAAGTAAAATTCTTAAACCAGAAACATTGACTGGGTTAAAAAAACAAAAATGTAATAAAAGCTAGTTTTTTCCTCAACAAACCTACTTGCAATTACAAATTAGTCGGAGAGAATAAAGACAAAATAGTCATTTAAGTTTCGTGAAAAAAAGTTAAAAAAAGCAGAGCTTTTGCAAAAGTTTATTTTTTTTAGTAAATGATTGTTTTAAGAGTTATTAAAAAAGTTAAGACTGAGTCTTCAAGGGAAATCTAAATGAATCAGTTTCTATTTGCAACAAGTTGGTGTGTGCCATTTTACAGCTTAATAGGCGCACTTTTGACATTACCTTGGGGAATAGGAATAGTTCGACGCACGGGGCCAAGACCTGCGGCATATATTAACTTGTTGACTACCGTTGTTGGCTTTGTTCATAGCCTATTAGTATTTAAGGATATCTGGAGCAGAGAGCCAGAAAGCCTGGTAATTACTTGGTTTCAAGCGGTAGACTTAAACTTATCCTTTGCTTTGGAACTTTCGCCAGTCAGTATCGGTGCAACAGTTTTAATTACAGGTTTGAGTCTATTGGCTCAGATTTATGCCTTGGGCTACATGGAAAAAGACTGGTCACTGGCAAGATTTTTCGGTCTACTGGGCTTTTTCGAGGCAGCACTGAGTGGTTTAGCTATCAGCGACTCCTTATTTCTCAGCTATGCGCTGCTGGAACTATTAACCCTTTCTACTTATCTATTGGTAGGGTTTTGGTATGCTCAACCATTAGTGGTAACAGCAGCAAGGGATGCCTTCTGGACAAAGCGAGTCGGGGACTTGTTGCTGTTGATGGCTGTAGTCACGCTTTCCAACTTAGCGGGTAGTTTGAACTTCTCTCATTTATCGGAGTGGGTACAAACAGCAAATTTAGATCCTGTTACCTCAGCATTGTTGGGACTGGCTTTAATTGCAGGGCCGGCTGGTAAATGCGCTCAGTTCCCTCTACACCTGTGGTTGGATGAGGCGATGGAAGGCCCCAACCCAGCTTCTGTGATGCGGAACTCCCTAGTAGTTGCTGGTGGTGCTTATCTACTGTACAAACTGCAACCAATCTTAGTTTTGTCTCCAGTGGCGTTAAATGCCTTAATTATCATCGGTTCGGTGACAGCAATAGGCGCTACTTTGGTTTCTATCGCTCAGACTGATATTAAACGGTCATTATCCCATTCCACTAGCGCATACATGGGGCTGGTGTTTTTGGCAGTAGGATTAGAGCAAGGTGGTGTAGCTTTGATGCTGCTGTTAACTCATGCGATCGCCAAAGCTCTACTATTTATGAGTTCCGGTTCTATCATATTTACCACCCACAGTCAAGACTTGACAGAAATGGGTGGTCTGTGGTCGAGGATGCCAGCAACTACTACCGCCTTTGTAGTTGGTTCCGCCGGTATGGTAACAATACTGCCACTGGGGAGCTTTTGGGCAATGCTTGCTTGGGCTGATGGTTTAGTAAGAGTTAGCCCTTGGGTAATTGGCGTGTTGGTATTAGTCAACGGTTTGACAGCCCTCAACTTGACAAGAGTATTTAGGCTGGTATTTTGGGGTAAACCGCAACAGAAAACCCGCCGCGCACCGGAAGTTGGCTGGACAATGGCGTTCCCAATGGTGACACTGACAATCTTGACTTTATTACTGCCCGTCATGCTACAGCAATGGTACTTGTTGCCAGCTTGGGAAAGTATTGATTGGTACGTGGTTTTATTATTGGTATCTTCTACCGTAGCTGGTGTAGTTATGGGGTCAACTATTCATTTGCACAAAGCTTGGTCTCGTTCCACAGTCCTGGCTTGGAGATTTGTACAAGATTTACTAGGTTATGACTTTTACATTGACCGCATTTATCGACTGACAGTAGTGAGTGCAGTAGCTTTATTGTCGAGGATTTCGGCTTGGAGCGATCGCTATGTAGTTGATGGGTTAGTTAACTTAGTTGGCTTTGCCACCATTATCGGCGGACAGGGCTTGAAATACAGCATCTCCGGTCAATCCCAAGCATATATGTTGACCATTCTGGCAGTAGTCAGCGCCTTGGGCTTTTTCATCAGTTGGTCATTGGGCTTACTGGATAAGTTGCCATTTTAGTCATTAGTCATTAGTCAATAGTCCATAGTCCATAGTCCATAGTCATTAGTTTTTCTCCCCCATCTCCCCCCACTCCCTCATCTCCCTCATCTCCTATGCTAAGTGCCTTAATTTTTGCCCCATTGCTGGGTGCGCTTTTAATTGGTCTACTTCCCTCCGGTATTAATGGCAGGACTTCCCGTAATGTGGCATTGATTTTTGCGGGTTTGACTTTCTTGTGGTCGGTGGTACTGGCAAGCCAGTTTCAACCAGGACAAGTCACTCAACAGTTTAGCGAGTTCATCCCTTGGATTGACTCCTTGGGATTGGGTTATAATCTAGGTGTGGATGGTCTATCCTTGCCGTTGCTGGTGTTGAATGGCTTATTAACAGCCATAGCAATTTTCAGCAGCGATGAATCTTTGCCACGTCCTAAGTTTTATTACTCTCTCATATTAGTGTTGAGTGTTGGGGTAACAGGAGCGTTTCTGGCACAAGATTTACTGCTATTCTTCCTGTTTTACGAGCTGGAATTGATTCCCCTATACCTGTTAATTGCCATTTGGGGTGGTGCAAAACGGGGTTATGCAGCGACAAAATTTTTGATTTACACGGCTGTTTCTGGGATTTTGATTCTCGCCAGTTTCCTTGGTTTGGTATGGTTGAGTGGATCAGGTACTTTTGCTATATCCACCTTAAATGCCAAGTCTCTACCTTTAGCTACTCAATTGCTACTCTTGGCAGGACTTTTAGTAGGTTTTGGCATCAAAATGCCTTTGGTTCCCTTTCATACATGGTTGCCAGATGCCCACGTTGAAGCCTCTACGCCGATTTCTATGTTGCTGGCTGGTGTACTGTTGAAGTTGGGAACTTACGGCTTATTGCGGTTTGGGATGAACTTGTTACCCGAAGCTTGGGCTTATATAGCGCCTTGGTTAGCAGTTTGGGCAGTGGTAAGTGTGCTGTATGGTTCATCATGTGCGATCGCTCAAACAGACATGAAAAAAATGGTAGCCTACAGTTCTATTGGACATATGGGCTATGTACTGTTGGGTGCTGCTGCTGCTACACCCTTAAGTAGCTTAGGTGCTGTCATGCAGATGATTAGCCACGGTTTAATTTCTGCACTGTTGTTTTTGCTGGTGGGTATTGTTTACAAGAAAGCAGGTAGCCGCGATTTAAACTTGATCCGGGGACTTTTAAACCCAGAACGAGGTATGCCTGTGATTGGTAGCTTGATGATTATTGGCGTGATGGCTAGCGCAGGTACACCAGGAATGGTAGGGTTTATTTCCGAATTTATTATTTTCCGGGGGTCTTTTGCGGTTTTTCCGGTGCAGACGCTGCTGTCGATGATTGGTACAGGTTTAACTGCGGTTTACTTCTTAATTCTCGTCAATAAAGCGTTTTTTGGGCGGTTGTCGGCACAGGTAATGAATTTACCCAGGATTTATTGGAGCGATCGCGCCCCCGCCTTCATCTTAGCAGCCTTAATTGTCATTTTTGGTATTCAACCCTCTTGGCTAGCCCGTTGGACTGAACCCACTATTACAGCAATGTTTACTGTCGAAAATACAGTGGCTACAGTCTCTCTAGATAAAGTCAAAGGCAAAAGTTAATAGTTACTGGCTTGAGTGATAATAGGTAATTACATTTGATTGAAAATTACCTATTACCAAACTCACAAAATAATATATAGCCTTAAACAAAAATGATATTTTCTTAGGAAGAAACTAGCATGGTAAATCTGAAGAATAAACCCACAAATCAACCATTAGGTGAGTATATTGAACGCCTACTACAAGGACAAGCATTACTTGTAGATACTCCCCAAAATGTTTTAGAAGTAGTGGGTATTCTCAAAAGTTATGGCGTAGTTTTAGATGAATATTCTAAAAATCTTATATATATCGCCGAAAACCAATTTTTAGTATTTTTCCCCTTTTTTAAATATTTTAATGGTAATTTTTCCTGGGGTAAATTACTCCGGCACTGGTGGCACGACAGAATCAATTTTGAATATGCCGAATATTGCATGAAAGCCATGATGTGGCATGGCGGTGGTGGCTTAGACGCATATTTAGATACTACAGAATTTCAAGAAAGAGCAGAAGCAGTTATTCAAGCTAAATTTGCCAAAAATCCTTTAGTTAAAGGGATGAATCAACTGTTTCCAGATTTTTTAACTGAACAGTTACGAGTATCTGCTTACTATAGCGGTTTGGGTCAGTTTTGGCGAGTTATGGCTGATATATTCCTCAATTTATCAGACCGTTATGACCAGGGTGAAATCGAAACAATTCCTCAAGTTGTAGACCATATTAAAGCAGGTTTAGTTGCAGATGCCACTAGACCTATTACCTACGCTGTAAAAATAGACGGGAAATTATATGAAATTATTCCTAAAAGTTTAGGATTGACTTTCTTAGCAGATACAGCAGTACCCTATGTAGAAGCAGTATTCTTCAGGGGAACTCCCTTCTTAGGAACAGTTTCCTATAATGCTCAAGCTTATCAAATTCCCCCAGATCAAGCTCGATTTCAATATGGTGCATTATATGCAGATCCTCTACCTATAGGTGGTGCAGGTATTCCTCCCACATTGCTAATGCAAGATATGCGTCATTATTTACCAGAATACTTACATGAAGTTTATCGTCAAAGCCTGAGAGGTGAAGATGATTTGCGGGTGCAAATTTGTATGACTTTCCAAAAATCAATGTTCTGTGTCACCACAGCAGCTATTCTCGGATTAATGCCTTTTCCTTTGGATACTAATGACCCATCTGAGCAAGCTGCAAATGAAGTGTATCTCGAAAAGTGGATGGATAGATTTGTGACATCCCGCTTACTTGATGTTAACAGTTAACCATAACATCGTGCTGGGTGCTGAGTATCAAGCAAAATCAGCCAGATGGTAAACAAACTTCGCAAACTACCCCATAATTGGGGTTTATTGCTTGTGAGAAATCCGAGTCTTACTGTTAACGTGAGTTCGATGAACCTCTCCCTCCCAACCTCCCTCTCCTAAAAGGCGTTCGCGTAGCGTCTCCGTCAGGAGAGGGAGGAGAAACTAAAAAATCACCCTCTTACTCCCCTCTCCTCGAAGGAGAGGGGTTGGGGGAGAGGTCAAAACAACGCTTGTCGAACTCACGTTACTGTTAGCGGGACTTACGCAACTGGCACAATTGTAGGGTGCGTCAGATGGGGAAAATCCTTGAATCTGTACGAAATTATTGGTGCTGACGCACCCTACAGTTAGTTTGATTATGACACTTGCATAAGTCCTATACCAGGGGACAGGGAACAGGGGACAGGGAACAGGTTCAAAAGCCCTTTGAAGTAAAGGTTTTATGATTCATGTATGTCCTAACCTATGTGGCAACTGCTATAAGTAAAAAGAATTTGCTGTTTTTACTACCCAGCGGACAGTAGAGTTTGGGGCTAAGTTTTCAGCTAGTTACTATGAAGGCTATGTCTTTTTAGACCATATTAGTTGGGACAACTTTAACGAGTCAGGCGACTTAAAATCACAAGTAGAAGCATACAAAAACTACACCGGATATTATCCTGAATCAGTTCATGTAGATAAAATTTATCGCACTAGAGAGAATCGAGCTTGGTGTCAAGAAAGGGGAATTAGAATTAGTGGCCCACCATTAGGTAGACCACCCAAAAATGTCAGCCCTGAAAAAAAGAAACAAGCCGCTTATGACGAAAGGATTCGTAATTGTATTGAGGGCAAGTTTGGACAAGGTAAGGCACTTACAAGGAATAAAATGCCCAGCCGTATCAATAATATTTTTGGCAAAGCCGAGGTATTTAGGCGCTTTCGCCCCGAAGGGCGAAAGCGCCGGCTGGGCATTTTATTTTTTGGATCTCCCTAAACGAAGATTTAGCCTTGGTAGAGTTATGGCTAAACTTCCTCATACCTCTTTAACCGCTATTGCCTTAACTTTTTTAGTTATGAATCTTTCTACCCTTTTATTACGGCTTTTTTGTCACTTTTTGTGTCTATTTTTCAAAACCACATCTTTTTTCGCTTTCTTGATTAGTAAAACTAATGTCTTGATTAATTCCGGACAACAAAAAATTATCTTTGCTCCTGCCTGATTACCTACTCAATTCTTCTGTTGTTTTTTTACTACTTTTTCAGCAAGCCCTAATTATTTTGTGAACCTGGGATGATGAAAATTTATGGAAAATTTGGTTTGAAAACCCCGTCGTTTGACGACGGCTTTGCCAATATCTCTGCTACAATATGGGTAGTCGCCATAGGGCATTGGGAGACTATAAACGGACGTGGAGAGGCTGTAAGACTACCTAGTAGCAAGCTTCGGCGAAGCGTCAAGGAATCCTCGCTCCTTTAGGGCAAGGAGGTATGTCAATCACAACTTCTACATTAAAAAGCTGAAACTTATACTTAAGTTTCAGCTTAATTGACAGTTGATATTACCACTTGATGGGAATTATCAGCTCGCTGACTGTCGGCAAAATGTTTATTCATCACTGTGAGTACTTGGTCTGCTTGAATACGTGTGTAGCGAGTTTTATCTGGCATAACTACATTCGGTCCAGCTTTACAGTTTTTCATGCAGCCAGTACCTTTAATAGTAACTTGGTCTTCTAGACCGCGATCGCTTAAAGCAGCTTCTAGGGCTTGACATACTGCTTTACCACCGCGTTTCATACAATCAGACTTTTGACATACCAAAATCGTAGCTTTCGCCTTCTGTGGTTTTGGTTGGGTATTTTCTGTAGCTGGAATTTCTTGAATTGGGGATATAGTTTGAACTCTCCGTACTTCCCCACTAGCTGCCATCACACGTTCAGCCTTGAGTGTTACTTTACCTGTTTTTGCATCATACTTCTTTTGACCAACCACTTGTAACAAAGTCCCAGTAGGCAAGCGCCAATCAAAAGTAAACCTTAAGTGCTTGGCTAGTTTAATGTAACATTCACCATCAGCAGTTAATAATAACAAACCTTTAAGCTTATAGCCATCTTTAATCACAAACTCAATAAATCTACCTTCCAGGCAAAACTCTGAGACATCTTTACTGTGACATACACCCATATTCTTTACCTCTAATTAAATAAAGTAAACCTGAGTCATTAAATAAGACACACCGCAGCCACTAATTAGGAATGTGGATAACGACTTTGCCAACAAATCTCAAGAGAGCAAATTAAATCTTGGCGAGAAGAAGTAAATTGTCGCATCACGCTCCAAAGTTGAACAACTGTCGTAGGGGTGACGACTTCAACCTGCAACGGCTGGTTAGCTTCACACCAACAGGGAACTTCTAATTCCTGTAAGCGCTGATATACCTGCCAACGATCTGCCCAATCTATTTCTACAACTGACTTTTCTTCTACTTCGGAACTGAAAGGTTTCAAACGACTAGCCCTCAAAATGCAACCAACTTGCAGCCAAAATCATGCTTTTACCCCTAACTATTGAGAATCTTTAAGAGTAAAGCATATGTTATTAGCATATCCTAAGTGCAAACAATTCTCAGTTAGTTTAGCAGAAAAATTTCTAAAATTTCTCAATAACTTTATGCCATCCCAAAACGTTAATGTGGGAAATGGGACACTTGAGGGCGTAAGAATGCGTCAGGGATGGGGGAGATGAGGGAGATGAGGGAGATGGGGGAGTCTTTCAAGGGCAGGTTTTTTACACTTCGACCCAAAAACACTGATTTTAGGGTGTAGGGGTATAAGGGTGTAGGGGTGTAGGGGTAGATGAAAGTCTGATAATTTACTGAATCTTATAGTCCTCACTGATTACTTTATGAAAAACCTGCCCTTAAGAGGATGGGGGAGTGGGGGGAGATGAGGGAGTATCTAAGATAGATATTTCTCCTCTGCTCCTCTGCTCCCCTGCTCCTCTGCTCCTCTGCTTCCCCAGTCCCTAGTCTCTTTTGGCTATTCGGAGGTAAGAACTATGCGGCATTTACTAAGTACCATTTCATTAGTGCTATTACTTCAAGGCTTCCCAGTAGTTGCTCAAGCTCAAGTGAGCGAAAATACTGGGGGTGGATCATCAGAAGCGATACAACAGGTAATTACTGCCAAGTTGATGACCAATGCGGCTGATGGTAACTTTTATCCTGAAAGGTTAATCAATCGTGCTGAGTTAGCTTCGATTCTTGTCAAAGCATTCCGTCTCGATAAACAAGAAGCTGCTAACCAACCAAAGTCAATCACCGTTGGAGATGTACCCCGTTCTCATTGGGCGTATCAAGATATTCAGACGGTTTTAAAAACCGATGTGATGAAAGGCTATCGAGGAAATTTATTTTTCCCTAATCAAAGGGTGACGAGGGCGGAAGCTTTAGCGATTTTTGCCCAAGCCTATGGAGTATTTCAATTTTCTGATGATGCTGTTAACGACATACTTGCAGCCTATCCTGATGCCGGATCTATTCCTAATTGGGCGAGAAGAGCGATCGCTACAGTCGTCACAGAAGGATTTATTAATACTGATGCTCAGAATAACATATCCCCATTAAAACCTATGACTCGCGGAGATATGGCATATTTGCTGAGTAAATATTTGCAAAGGCAGCAACAACAACCGGAAACGCCAGTAGTTCCTACGACTACCGATAGTCCACAATTACCTTAGTCAGAAAACTCAGTGAAATCTTCAAGGCAACTAAAATTATGACATCGCCAATAGTCATTAATGTTTGACTATTGACTATGGACTATTAATTGTTGGTCACAATAACGAGAAATTTGTCACAATCAAGTAAGTCTTAATTATTTTTGCAAAATGAATCTAATTACACTATTTTCAAGTAGTTGTACGGTGTAGGGTATCAAGCATGATTACTAGTAAAAAATGCTGAAAGCCTAGTGCTAAATTACCCATTCTCAGCCAACAAATTTTCGACTGTTACTAATTAACAGTTCAATTCTCTGGGCTACCCCACCGTGGGAGAATCAGAATACCAAAAGTAGAGATTAGAGAGGAAAACCCTACAATATGCATCTGAGTGAAATCACACATCCCAATCAGCTGCACGGTTTATCTATCCGGCAACTGCAACAGATCGCCCGTCAGATTCGCGATAAACACCTGCAAACAGTAGCCGAATTTGGTGGACATTTGGGGCCTGGCTTGGGTGTTGTCGAGTTAACACTAGGGCTTTACCAGACTCTAGATTTAGACAGGGATAAAGTTATCTGGGATGTAGGACACCAAGCTTATCCCCACAAACTGATTACAGGACGTTACAGCAACTTCCACACCCTCAGACAAAAAGATGGAATTGCTGGCTACCTCAAACGCTGTGAAAATAAATTCGACCACTTTGGCGCAGGTCACGCTTCTACCAGCATCTCCGCAGCGTTGGGGATGGCTTTAGCCAGAGACATGAACGGGGAAAAGTTTAAAGTTGTTGCGGTAATTGGTGATGGTGCATTAACTGGTGGTATGGCGTTGGAAGCTATCAACCACGCTGGACACTTACCTAAAACCAACCTTCTAGTTGTTCTCAACGACAATGAGATGTCGATATCTCCCAACGTTGGGGCAATTCCTCGCTATCTCAACAAAATGCGCCTCAGTCCCCCGGTGCAGTTCATCAAGGATAATTTTGAAGAACAGTTCAAACACATTCCCTTTGTGGGTGAATCCTTGTCTCCCGAACTAGGACGAATTAAGGAAGGGATGAAGCGGTTAGCTGTTCCTAAAGTGGGTGCTGTGTTTGAAGAACTGGGCTTTACCTACATGGGACCAGTCGATGGGCATAATTTGGAGGAATTGATTGCTACTTTCCAACAAGCACATCAAATAGCAGGGCCAGTATTGGTTCATGTCGCCACAGTTAAAGGTAAAGGCTATGAACTCGCTGAAAAAGACCAAGTAGGCTATCACGCCCAAACTCCTTTTAACTTGACAACTGGTAAAGCTATTCCTTCCAGCAAACCCAAACCCCCCGCCTATGCCAAAGTCTTTTCCCATACCCTGGTGAAGCTAGCCGAACAAAACCCGAAAATTATCGGCATTACTGCGGCTATGGCTACAGGAACAGGTTTAGACAAGCTACAAGCTAAATTACCCAACCAATATATCGATGTGGGTATTGCCGAACAACACGCCGTTACTCTAGCGGCTGGGTTGGCAACTGAAGGGATGCGTCCTGTAGCTGCGATCTACTCTACTTTCTTGCAACGGGCATACGACCAAATTATTCACGATGTTTGTATCCAAAACTTACCAGTATTTTTCTGTTTGGATCGGGCGGGAATTGTGGGTTCTGATGGCCCCACTCACCAAGGTATGTATGATATTGCTTATCTGCGCTGCATTCCCAACATTGTGCTGATGGCCCCGAAAGATGAAGCTGAACTACAAAGCATGGTAGTAACTGGTATTAACTATACCGATGGTGCGATCGCTATGCGTTTCCCTCGTGGTAACGGCTATGGTGTACCCCTCATGGAAGAAGGTTGGGAGCCTTTGGAAATTGGTAAAGGGGAAATTCTCCGCAACGGTGACGATGTGTTACTCATCGGCTACGGCACAATGGTTTACCCCAGTATGCAGGCGGCGGAAATTCTCAGCGAACATGGGATTGAAGCAACTGTGATTAATGCCCGGTTTGTTAAACCCTTGGATACTGAGTTAATCGTGCCTTTGGCGAAGAAAATCGGCAAAGTTGTCACCCTCGAAGAAGGCTGTGTCATGGGCGGCTTTGGTTCCGCAGTCGCTGAAGCTTTGTTAGATGCAGATGTTATCGTTCCTGTCAAGCGTATCGGTGTTCCCGATGTCTTGGTAGAACACGCTACTCCAGACGAATCTAAGGCAGAATTAGGTTTAACTGGTCGTCAAATTGCGGAAAGAGTGCTAGAAGCTTACTTTCAAAAGCAACCATCCTCTGTAAGCTAAATCGCTGATAAATTATCCATTTTCTGGGGTGGGCATCCTGCCCGCCCTGAATGCTGGATAAAGACCAATAACGACATTGCAACTCAACTTTAAGTGGAACGGACTAAATAAATCAAGGTTTGTAGTAAGGACTTTAGTCCTTATTTTGAGGACTAAAGTCCTCTCTGTGAGACGCTACGCGAACACTACGAACTCAATTGTAAGAATTTTACACTACTTAACATAGTTTGATTTATTTTCGACCGCTTACTTACATATAAAAAAATTTATAGATTAAATCAATTTAGAATATTGAATTAAACTGAGCAATCTATTAAAAGAGCGATTTTATCTAATAACTTTTGACAATAAAACCTCAGTCTAGGGAACGATATGGCGGATAAGCTCAATCAAGTAAAAATAGAATGCTTAATCATTCTACGGAACTGAATAATTTTATGAAAAAGCTCGCAACTTTAGGACGCTGGATAGCTACAACCGTATTTTGTTTATCTGCGATCGCTTTCGTTTGGCAAGGTGCATTTTTCGCTAACACCTCAGCAATGGCTGGAACCTCTACATATTTAATCGCTTCTTCCGACGCAACCGATGGTTTACGCGAAAAATCCAAAGAGTTTATCCGCGATACAAAGTCTACAGTTAAAGATGCAGCTAGATCAAATGCTAGCCGTGTCAATAATGCAGACGAAACTGGTAGTGCTGTAGAGCGCAAAGCTAACAAAGATGCGTCTCGCATTCAAAGAAGAGCAGAAGAAGATGCTGCACGTACAGAAAGAGCAGTAGACAACAACCTCAATGCTGTTGAGCGTACTATTGATAACATCAAAGGTGCTTTCAGCAATGACTAGGAAATAGATACAAGAATTACATATACCCGGCTGCTTACAACAGTCGGGTATTTTGTTGAATTGATGTTAATAACGACTGAACTAAACGCCAGCGATCGCTAATTGGCAATTGCAAGGATTGATTTTGCAATTCCTGTTATGTCATCTGCTTTTCTCCAAAGCTCTCTACGCTCATTGTAAATTGCGGCTAAGGCTTTATATATGTCTATTGTGGTAACTTGTTGATGCCAGCATTTTTTTGAAACTCACTTCTTGGGAAGCTTTTGCTTTTTAACAAGATGCCTATCTAATAAACCTTGTTAATACAACTGTTAGCGATTTTGTCAATCCGTATGCAAAATCGTACAAACCTCCAGAGAAAGCTTGAACAACAGCGTCTTCTAGTTCTTTCTCATACTTTACTTGATCAAAATAAGCACATACCCATCCTGGCCCTCTTCCTTTAGCATCTTTAATCTTAATGGGAGTTGACGAAAAAATATAAAGCGTAAGCTGATCTCTATATGCCTTAAATGGATTAAGGAATTTGATTGTTACTTCTATGTTTTTTCCTAATACCGAAACACCTGCATCTTGAACTTCATTTTCACTGAAATCCACAACTACTTTTTCTAATATTTCGTTATGCAGATCCTGTGTATCAGTCTGTATAGTAATAGTGAAGTCTTTGACTATCTCTTCACCTTTGTTTAAGAGATATAATGATGTTCTATGAAGAGAATTAATTTGTCTTCCCTTGTATTCTAAATTAATATCTTTTTCTACTTGAGAATCTATTTTTAGCAAAGATACTTGTTCTTTTTTGATAACTTCTATAATTTGCGGTCTTTGCCGAGACAAAAAGCTGACAATTAACCAACCTAATATACCAACAACTATTCCTAAAGCAAAAACTACATAATTGGAAAATGCTTCATTAAGCAATAGGTTAGTTAAATTTTGGCTTTGATTACTATTTGAAACTTGTAGAAAGATATTGTTTATGAGTTTATAAAACATATAAATTTAACAGGCAACATCTGTAGTAATTGATATCTTGCACCTTCTCAATAACCAGGTCTAGGCATTGCCTATCCTAAGAAGTAGTAAGCTTTTCGGCTTGTCATTTTTGCAACAACCAATTGCTACAAGATATAAATAAGCAATTTTACGGTTATAAAAAATTTAGCAAGTTGGAATTGGCTGTTTCATATCTGAGATAAAAATACTGTGATACTCCAAATTATAAAATTACTTAGAGTTAGATAATAACAGATAAAATTCAAGCATAACTAAGTAATTTTAACTAGGAGTTAGCCTTAACTTCTTGCCCTGACTCCAAAAGTTGGTTATCTGTGTTTTTTTCTGCAACTGAATTAACTACTTGAATTAGTTGTTGTAATTTCGCCGCTACTACCCCACTCTTGAATAATTCTTCTGCTTTAGCAATACCCGATCGCATATCCGCACAACTTCCACTTCGCCACAGATAAAACCCAGCATTCCACAAAGCTGTTTGCTGTAACTCACTAGAATTACCAGCAAGTACATCTTGTATTTGGGTTACTAATTCTTCATTGCTACCCAAGGGGACATTTTTAGGAGTAAAACCATAGTCATGGGGTGAAAGAAACACCCTTTCTAGCTCAGGGGATGCGGAAGATAAACTAATGATAGCTGTGCGATCGCGTGGTAAATCACAACTCCCTTCTAATCCCTTCACCAAGGTAAATTTAGTTACTCCCCGCAGTCCCAATGCTACCTGAAACATCCCTTCTGTGGGCGGGTGAACATACCCAGCAATGATATGAGCGTCACCAGCGTAAGGACACCAAATTAATTCCATTGTGGCGAAGGGTGGACGCTTGCCGAGTTGGTCGCGGTATTCCCAGATAATATTAGTTAAAGGAAAATGCTGTGGTGTGTAAACAAAGCCAATTCCTGTCTGTGCAAATACTGCTTGAGCCTGTTCTAGTGATAGGGTAGACCAATTTACCCCTAATCCTTGCCAGATTTCTCTTAATGGTAAACCGTATTTTGTCGGTAAGCGATCGCCCCCGTGCATCACCACTGGTTGTCCCACTGCGGATAGTAATAAGGCTGTGACGGGGCTGATGGGTGCGGTGCGTGTTCTGCCATCATAAGGTAGACCAAAAACCATAACTGGACGCGCAGACGAGATTGGTTGCAGTTTTGGCCCCAATTCATCGAAAGCATCTAACATTCCCGCTAACTCTTCTCCCGTAGGGCGCTTAATGCGGTGAGCAATTAAAAACGCGCCTATCTGGGCTGGTGTAGCTTCTCCTAATAACATCATTCTGGTAGCAGTGGCTGCTTCAGCGCGGGTTAAATTCTCTCCCGTGTGGTTCCCACTCCCTACTTTTTTTAGTAGATCCCTAAATAAAATGCTCATATAAGTCATTAGTCATTGGTCATTAGTCATTAGTCATTAGTCATTAGTAAATAGCTAAAAATAAGGTTTTGGACTTTTGACTATGGACTATGGACTTTTGACTAATCATAACTTTAAGATGCCGATCGCTGCTGTTCTATTAGTGGGGGAATATTTTCTTTAACTAATTGCCAAAAATGTTTTATGGGGGGAATTTGCAACCGGTCATGAGTTGTCACCATGACTACCCGACGAGTTAAGCCAGAATTATCTGGTAAGACGTTGTTAGCTAGGGGACGCACTGCTAAAGTGGGGTCAAGCCGTGCTTCTAGTAAGGCGGAAGTGGGGAGTAATGCAATTAATTCTCCTTGGCGCACTACTCCCCGAAAAGCATCTAAAGTATTAACTTCTAAAGCTGCTTGTAATGTAGCTTCTAGTCGCTCAAATTTATCTTGGACTAGACGCTGCATCCCATAGCCATCTTTAAAAACTACTTGGGGATAACGTACTAATTCTGACCAAGGTACACGTTCATATTGGGCTAAAGGATGATTGGCGGCAATTAAGAGTTCTATCGGCTCATCATACAAGACTTCTACCACCATTTCTCTGGCAGTGGTGAGAAAGCGATTGTTCATCACAATTGCTAAGTCTACTAAACCATCTTTGAGGACTTTGAGGGCGCGATCGCTCCCCAAAGATGTCACCCGCAATTGTACCTCTGGAAAATCACGGCAAAACTTTTGTAATACTGGTGGTAAGTAGGAACCACAAAGCGAATGAATCGCTGCAATGCACAATTCTGGCTGCTTCCCAGCGATTAAATCAGCTAACTCTTGTGTAGCTGTTTCCCACTCTTGACAAATTTTCCGGGCGCGGGGAAGTAAGCGTTCCCCACCTAAAGTTAACTTGGCGTGATTGGTTCTGTGAAACAATTCCACACCTAAATCAGCTTCGAGTGACTGAATTTGTCGGCTGATAGTAGATTGGGTGACACCACATTTACCCGCCGCCTTTTGAAAGCTGCCGGTTTGGGCGATCGCCAAAAAAGCTTGCAACTGCTCTAGTCGCATTTGTATGTAGCCTGAATTACATTTATGGCATTCAATTAAAGTACCTGATTTTGTTTGAGATTTTCGTAGAATTTGCTACATATTTTTTATTAGTCAGTTGTCATTAGTCATTAGTCATTAGTTTTGCTCCCTCACTCCCCCACTCCCGGTTGGTGAATCTCGACTCCGCATCTGATTTCTGGTGTTGTAGCAGAGATTTAGACCCCTCTCCAAACCTCTCCCCCACGGGGGGAGAGGCTTTGAAACAGATGAGTTTTTTCTCTGATTGTATGAAACCACCCTGCTCTTGGGAGGGTTAGGGAGGGGTATAAAAGTATTTGATACATCATTAGAGACTTTTAAAACATCCTCTCAAGTTCATTATCCACATGAGTAAATATTAAGTAGTAGCGTGTCTAGACTAAAATAGTGCATTATCCGACAATCTATCATCTTACTCATCTGCGTTCATCTGCGTTCATCTGCGTTCGATTTTTCTCAAATTTATTGCCACATTTTAGGCTAGACAAGCCATTAAAATTTCAGATTTACTTTATTAGGACTTACGCAACTGGCATATTTTTTCTGTAGGGTGTGTAACGCTCTTAAAATATTTGAACGTAGTAATGAGACTTGTAGCGTCACGCACCAACCCCCAATTGTGACACTTGCGTAAGTCCTGTTTATAAAACATCTCTTAGAGACAATAGTAAAAAACTAATGACTATCAACTAAATTTAACTCAATTGTGCTACTAGTTGATTTTCTAATAATGTGTCATTAGTTAATAAATCCTCAACAGTAATTCTTAAAAAGCGTTGTTCATCTACTTGAAATAAGATTTTAATGCGATCGCTCCCCGGAAATCCAGGTGGTGTGAGTTGGGCGATGCTTCTCGCGCCTTCTTTGTCGTTGAGGGGTTTGACGCTGGTAACATTATTATCTAGGCGGCGGGTAATTAAGCGATCGCCATCAAAGTAAACTTCTGTACCGCCTGTTTCTGCGCCTAATTCACCCAATATCAATTCGATACTGGGCTGATTTTCCAAGGAAGCGCCTAAGACTAATTCTACAGGCTGGCTCATGGGATAGCCTTGTCCCGCCCTGATAATCGGATGCCAACTGTGGCGTTGGTTGCGGCGATCCCAATACCTTACACCGTAACTGTGATAGAGAAAGTCTTTGATTTCTATACCCTGGGATAGTTGCAAAGCACCTTGGGCGATCGCTTCAAATGGTTTTTCACAACGGATTTTCTCTGGTGTAAAATACTGCTTTACCCATGTCTGCACGGCGGGTAGTTGTACTGTTCCCCCAACTAACAACACAGCATTAATATCTGTGATTTCAATTCCTTGACGGCGGGCTTGTTGTAATAAATTAGCCATTGCATCATCAAGTTGTTCAAAAAAGGCTTGTTCTTTGAGGATGCTTTCTAAAGTTTCCCGGTTTAATTCTAATTCGTAACTTTCAAAGTTCTCATCATCAAAATAAATTTCACTAGCTTGGTTTTGAGTTGATAGCTGAATCTTTACTCTTTCTGCTAGTCTAGTTGTGATTGGGCTAACAGCTAATCCTTGCGTTTTGGCAAAGTAATCTACTAACCAATTATCAATATCTGTACCGCCTAAATTTTGTCCAGCTTTCGCCAATACACGGGCAGTTTTGGTTTTTTGCTTTGAGTCTTCTGCTAAAGATTTATTACCCCATTTCAACAAGAAACCTACAGGTTTTGTATTACCTTGTGTGGGTTTATTTAATTGCACCAAGGATAAATCTAATGTCCCGCCACCAAAGTCAACTACTAACAAAATTTCTTGGTCTGCTAAACCATAGCCCAAGGCGGCGGCTGTGGGTTCATCTAACATCCGCACTTGTTCCACAGGGAGGGCTTGACAAACTTTACCCAACCAGTAACGATAAGCTTCAAAGCTATCAACGGGGACGGTTAAAACTAGGGAGTCTAAGCCGCCTTCTTGGGGTGCTAGTTGTTGGATGATTTCGGTGAGAAACCATTGTCCCACTTGTTCAAAGGTGACAATTTGCCCGTCTAGTTCTGGTAGGAAGCCTTGGATATCAGCGCCAATACCCCGTTTGAAACTGCGGAAAAATCGCGCCTCACCTTTGAGGTCAAGACCGCGATCGCGTACTTGTTGCCCTGCTAAGATTTTACCTTGGGAGGCATCTTCTACATACACCAAGCTGGGAATCAGGGGGGGATTGAGGCTTTGTTGGAGGGATAGACCAGGTAGGGTGAGGGTTTCCGGCTGTTGGGTGACGGGGTTCCAACGGGCAATTACTGTGTTACTTGTACCAAAATCAATTGCGATCGCCATAGTCTATAAGTTGTCTCACGCAAAGACGCAAAGACGCAAAAAGTGTTTCAGTAAGACTATTGTCCCATAAGCCACCATGACCGCAAATGGGCGATCGCTGCTTCTTTTTGTTTGGCTTCAATTTCTATCCAAGGCGCTTGGTGGTAAACGCTGGGCATATCGGTGATTAAGTTGCTATGTTTTCTATCTTTGAAGGCTTGTTCACCGTTGGAAATGTGGACTAATTGCCATTCTGGGTTTGTCCAAGTTTCTCTGGCGGCGTTAAACATGGCGGTAACGCTGGGATGGTCGTAGCTGTCTAGGTTTTCGTGGCATATATGATGATGGGCATCAAATACCATTGGGATTTTAGCTTGTTGGCAGACTGTGAAAATTTCTTCGGCGCTGTAGGCGTATTCGTCGTTTTCTAATGTGATCCGATTTTTGATATTTTCTGGTAGGTTGGCGATGACTTTTATTAGTTGTTCGCTACGTTGCGATTTTCCACCGTGAATGTTCATCAATGACCAAGGGGAACGGGGTAAACCTAATAAGTCAAAGATATGGGCATGATCTTCTAAAATTTTAATACTGTTTTGTACAACTTCAGCAGAGTCGGAACTGAGGACTACAAATTGGTCTGGATGTAGTACCATTCTGATGTTGAGAGATTGGGCGCGTACACCAATTTGACCCAAATCATCAGTGATTTCTACTAATATTTTTGCCCCAATTTGGTCTGCCATATCGCTGAGGGGAAACACACCAGAGGGGAGACGATACAAACGGATATGATTGTTCTGACAAAATGTTAGGGCATCATGGAGGCGTTGCAAGTTATGCAGATATATTTCTCTTAGCCCGCCTTCACGTTGACCAAGGGAAAGTTGTAAATACCTTGTGCGTGTCATTGTGCGAAAACGCACTTGCTTATCAAATGTAATGCAAACCAGCCCTAACTCTGGTTGAGCGTTTTTTTGTAACTGCGCTGTCGGAGGCAGTTTGTTTAACTGGGTTGCAGCCATTGAACTATCTACTATTTATTATACCGTTTCTTCATGAAGATGCGCTTTATTCTTTACTGTAGAGACGTTGCATGCAACGTCTCTACATTATTTATTTGGCTCAACTTCATAGAGAATTGGTATTACCACTGTTTTATTAAAGTTAATTCTCCTCATGTATGAGCAGTATCTAAAGCCTGATTCTCTCAGCTTTTTCACCTGATGGAATATAACTTTTTGGCAATACTAGAAAAAACATCTGTCTTGTGATGTATATCACAGTTATATAAATAAAGTTATATATAGTTATATGTAGTTTTTGTAAAGAAAACACCAAATGTTCTTAACTTAAAAGCTTGAAAGCTTTGGTGTTGCAGCTTTACCAGTAGCAACAGAACTAAAGGAAGAATGTCAAAATAAGTAGATGTACCTTTTGGCAGTGCTGTCAAGTTGGTGAAATATTTATTAATATAGGTATGGATGTACTCAAAGCGTCAAAAGCGATCGCAAGTAATTTTCCACAATTTATTAGTAACAGAACAGGTAAGTATGAAAGACGAGCGACAGACGGAAACTAAGGAGTTTGTAGGGAATCTCAAGAATGGGATATGGTTATTTGGCCTGTCCTCTTGGGTATTCGGTATTACTGACCGCAGCATTGCATCTTTTGCTGATGGTTATTTATCTGCATTAGATTTAACGCAACTATTCACAGCAGCAACTTTCTTTGTAGCTTGGTTATTTTTGAAGCCAACTTCTAGAGTTTAATTAAGTGGGAGTGCTTCACAGGTAGAACTTTTATGAAAATTAGAAGTGTGCTGGATTGTGCGGTAAATATATTTGTATTGGGGTAATTCTGAAATGTGCGGAATTACCCCAACTTGTATTTATGGTGGGTTTACTGGCTGATAATTCTTAGAAACAACAAAAAATAAATTATTCAATTTAACTGTGAGTATCTGTAGGGTGGGCAGTGCAGCGCCATATGATTGTTTTGGCGCTACTTAATAATTGCCAAAAGCGATCGCTCTCAATCAACTAATATAGAAACAATCCTCGCAATGACTGTATATCATGGTTGAGCAAGTTTTAATCAATGCTGATGATTACTCTGTACCAGATGCCAACCAGCTAATCACTGAAGATGATACACCTGTGGATAACTTTGCATCTGCCAGACAACAACGTTTATTAGTTGGTTCGCTTTATACTTCTTTACAAGACCAGACATTCTTAGCCGAGGCTAATGTTGGTATTTATCATACCGATGGTGAGGCGGCGATCGTTCCTGACGTATTTATTAGTTTTGATGTCCAAACTCCTGAAAACTGGTGGGAAAAACAAAACCGATGTTACTTAGTTTGGAAGTTTGGCAAGGTTCCTGAAGTTGTGATTGAGATTGTCTCGAATAAGGAAGGTGAGGAACTAGGTAAGAAATTAAGAATTTATGAAAAAATGCGGGTTATTTACTATATTGTGTATGACCCGACTCAGCAATTAGGAGACAAGACACTGCGTGTGTATCAACTAAATGGTAGATATTACAGGGAAATACAAGAAACTTGGTTAGAACAAGTTGGTTTAGGCGTGACTTTATGGACTGGAGAATTTGAAGGTAGACAGGATAATTGGTTACGTTGGTGTCATCAAGATGGCACTGTTTTATCTACTGGTGATGAACTGGCGCAGAGGGAAAGGTTGGAGAAAGAACAGGCTCAACAGCTTGCTCAACAAGAGCGGTTGGAGAAAGAACAGGCTCAACAGCTTGCTCAACAAGCTCAACAGCTTGCTCAACAAGAGCGCTTAGAAAAGGAACAAGCTCAACAGCTTGCTCAACAAGAGCGCTTGGAAAAGGAACAGGCTCAACAACGCGCCCAATTATTAGCAGAAAGACTTTTATCTTTGGGTATTGATCCTGAGAATCTTTGATATGAGGATTTATGCACAAAGGTTGTCTGTTGAGACTGGGTATAAGGGTTTTGAATAGCCACATTCTCACACCCTTATACCTTTGCCAAAATCATTAATTCTTCTTGTTCATGCTTAAGTTTTAAGCATAAAAAATGGGAGTAATTTTTATGTTAGTTACTCCCATTTTTTTATTTCTCAGCACTAAAGTGCTTACTACAAACTTATCTAGGCAAATGCGGCGGTTTTTACGTCGTTATTTGCGAGGATTTCTTGCAGTTCATCGGCATCTACGGTTTCTTTATCAACCAGCATTTGCGCGATTTGGTCGAGGATGTGGCGGTTATTTACCAACACTTCTTTCGCACGGGTGTAGGCTGTGTCTACCAGTTTGCGAACTTCTTCGTCAATGGCGGCGGCTGTTTCTTCGGAGAAATCACGCTCTGACATGATGTCACGTCCCAAGAACATATTGCCTTGTTGACGACCAAGGGCGACGGGGCCGAGTTTATCGCTCATCCCGAAGCGGGTAATCATTTGGCGGGCTACACGGGCTACTTGTTGTAAGTCGTTGGAAGCACCTGTGGTCACTTCTTCATCACCGAAGATGATTTCTTCCGCGATACGACCACCCAAAGCTACAGCCATCTGGTTTTCTAGATAAGCACGGCTGTATAAGCCTGTATCCATGCGGTCTTCGCTGGGGGTGAACCAAGTTAAACCACCTGCACGTCCGCGAGGGATGATGCTGATTTTTTGTACGGGGTCATAGTCGGGCATCAATGCACCCACTAAGGCGTGACCGGCTTCGTGATAAGCTACTAAAACTTTGCGTTTTTCGCTCATTACACGGTCTTTCTTCTCTGGCCCAGCCAACACGCGGTCGATCGCATCGTTGATTTCGTCCATTGAGATTTCGGTCAGGTTGCGTCTTGCTGCTAAGATGGCGGCTTCGTTTAGCAGGTTGGACAAATCTGCACCTGTAAAACCTGGGGTACGACGAGCGATTTTATCCAAGTCCACATCTTTCGCCAAGGTTTTACCACGGGCGTGAACTTTGAGGATTTCGCTACGTCCAGAGTAGTCGGGACGGTCAACCACAACTTGACGGTCAAAGCGACCGGGACGCAATAAAGCGGCATCAAGTACGTCGGGACGGTTGGTAGCGGCGATAATGATGATGCCGGTGTTACCTTCAAAACCGTCCATTTCGGTGAGTAACTGGTTGAGGGTTTGTTCGCGTTCGTCGTTACCACCGCCTAAACCTGCACCCCGTTGTCTACCAACTGCGTCAATTTCATCGATGAAGACGATACAGGGAGCGTTGGTTTTAGCTTGTTCAAACAAGTCGCGGACACGGGAAGCACCCACACCAACGAACATTTCCACGAACTCAGAACCAGAGATGGAGAAGAAAGGTACGCCAGCTTCCCCGGCGACTGCACGCGCTAGGAGGGTTTTACCTGTACCTGGAGGCCCTACTAACAGCACTCCTTTGGGAATTTTTGCACCAACGGCGGTAAAGCGATCGGCGTTTTTGAGGAAGTCTACGACTTCGTTGAGTTCTAATTTGGCTTGGTCGATACCCGCAACGTCACCGAAGGTAACTTGGGTTTGGGGTTCCATTTGCACTCGCGCTTTGGACTTACCAAAGTTCATAGCTTGGCTACCAGGGCCACTTTGAGCGCGACGCAGCAGGAAGAATAAGCCTACAAGCAGCAATACAGGGAAAAATAAGCTGCTTAAAGCCTTAAACCAGAATCCCTCGTCGGTTTGTGGCAATACAGAAATATCAACGCCTTTGGCTGTCAGAGTATTGATTAATTCTGGATCGTTGACTAAAGTAACAAGTTTTTTATTAGGATCGTATTTGGGTGTTACCAGTGCTGTAGAACGGTCTGCACTTAAGCTAACTCTTTCTACTCTGCCTTTTTCAACTTCTTGAATAAACTGGCTATAACGCCATGACTCCTTATTTTGGGGTTGTTTTTCAAAGAAAGCTGTGCCAAGCGCAATTACAACTATAAACAGCAGCGCGTACAGCCCCGCATTTCTCCATCTTTTATTCACCGAGGTTTGTCCTCCCGTATTTTTGTGCGTAGGGCATTATGAGAATTATGTTAACTTATCTTAACCTATACCAAAATGATACACCCATTATGCTAAGAATAGTTGCCTAAGTTTGTGCAAATTTGAATGGTAGGGATCATATTGTAACGATTCTCCATGCTGGTGAACGGTATGTATGGGAATAACTTCCACCACACTATTAGTGTAGGCGATCGCTTCAAAGCCTTTGACAATTTCCGATGTCCAAGCCTCTGTGACCACCTGTTGCTGGGTTTGCAGCCAGTCAATTAACTGCGATCGCCCAATTCCCGGTAAGATACCCTCTGTTAAAGGTGGTGTCCACCATCTCCCATTTTGCCATCCCCACAGGTTGCCTGTGGTGGTTTCCAGCCAATTTCCGGCATTATTTACTAAAATTGCTTCTTGAGAATTAGATTTTGCGGCGTTAGTCTTAGCCATCCAAGCACTCAGGTAGTTCCCGGTTTTATGAGAAGGTAAACTCCGATATAGTTCTGGTTGGGCGAGGGTACAGGCTACGCCGTGTTTTTGCATTTGTGATAAATTCTGAGGTAGGTGTCTACCTATAATCCATTCTCTACCATCAGGAAAGATGGTGATTCTGAGAACGGGGAATTTTGTGATGAGTAATTCTGCACCTTGACGGACTCGGTTCCAGTCTGGTTGTTCCCAAGCGAAAGATTGGATGGATGTGTGGAGGCGATCGCAATGCGCCAGCCAATTAGTTAAACTACTATCCAGCGAACCGCCATAAACCCGCAGCGTTGTAAACACCGTCGCCCCATACAACAACCCAGGATCATAAATATCTAACTCTAAAGTTTGGGAATTAATGAACTTACCGTTATACCAGAACATTGAGGGGGAAGGGGAAGGGGGAAAGGGGAAGGGGGAAAGGAGAAAGGGGGAAAGGAGAAAGGGGGAAAGGAGAAAGGGGACAGGGGACAGGGGACAGGGGACAGGGGAGAAGCTTTTGCTCTTTTTAGTAACAACTGACAACTGTCAACTGATAACTGATAACTGTTAACTGTTAACTGATAACTGATAACTGTCAACTAACTAATCTTTTGGTGGAAATATAATTTGATTTAAGCCTTGAGGGGTTGTAATCACTTTTCCTCCCAATTTTTCAATAGCATTAATTGCTCTTTTACGAGTTTCATCATCAACGTTATTACTTAATATCATTCCCCAAGTGGAAATTTGAGCATATTTGCTGTTAGGGTTGGTTCGCAAAAAATTAGCAGTTCTTAAAGAAGTAATAGCTATATATTTGCTTTCTTCATCTGTATATTTACTCGCCCAGTCTGCGGCTGTTGTAAAAGACTGTTGTGCAGCTTGAGCATTGCCTAAAAATAATAACTCATCAATTCCTTTATACCGCCAAACATAATATGACTTATCTGGCAGATGGGGTTTTAAAGATTTTAAGCCTTTTTCCATCAATCTTATAGAATGTTCCGGCATAGCTGCGTAGAGGGAAATACTAGTTGAGAGACTGATATAGACTTCCAAAAATCTGGGATCACGTTCTATAATCACATCAAAATAATCTGGGCTAAGGCTGTAACCAGTTTTAGCTCGAACATCGTCGTCACCGAAGTATTGTAAAAAATTCAGATACACCCAATTAGCCATTAAGTTATCATAACCGAATGTGGGTGTCTTCTTAAGTAAATTCAGCCTGAGTTTCTCTGCCTGAATATCCTTTTCTAAGGTCGCTAAAGGAATGTCCTGTTTATTCTTTAATAACGCCTGTAATCGCGGAGATTGTATCCAGCCAATACTTAAGGCGCATAAACAGACTACGCAAGGAGCGAGTATAGCTTGACGAGATATTAGCATAATCTTCCTAGCTTGATTGTATATAAGTAGTCTGCCCGTAAAGATATTTAACTTTATCATTCAAGTTGATGAACCTGGCAACCTAACGCCAGTTACACTTTAAGCGTCTGATAGGGCTTCTGTTGTCAAGTCTGTATCTTATGTTTGAGCAACTACGTATATTGGTGCTTGAGCAAAATCTATAGGGTATACCTACATAGGTAGGATAAAAGTACAGCCGTTAAGTGTTATGTTATACTTGTACTGAAGAAGCCTTATGCAAATATATGGCAGAGTGATTTGTTAAATTTACTTAACTTTATTTCCCAAAGGTTTGTAAAATTTTCCACATCACTTAGAATTGAATCTAGTCAGCATTTAAACTACTTATCGGTAATAACATCATGGCAAATACAGACGTTGAAGAATTGGTAAATAAAAATTCAATTGTGAAATCTGAGAAGGATGATTTCCAAACAATAGTTACGCATCTTGACTCTAATAATTTAGATGCTAATAGAATTATTGATGCTATTAAGTCAGCCATAGTTGAAGTTGTAGAGTTGGAAATTACTACTTGGGTAGAAGAGCCATCGACATCGGGTGAAGAAGCAGTAAACATAACCAAAGTGGCTAAACCAGGCAACCGAATTTACACCAAAATTAATTTAATAAGTGGAGATATAGAAAACGAAGTAGGTAGCCAATTTTTAGCTAGTGGCCCTTATGCTGAATTACTAAATTTCCACCTAGTGCAAGTTAAAGATAGTCGGGAAATCATGCAGAAGAATATAGAAAGTGTTCAGAAAATATATAAGATTCTTATGGAGATGTATAATTCGCGCAAGACTGTACAAATATAAAAGGAGATTTTAGGTGTAATGGTCGATTAATCTGCTTATGATTACTACCTAAAGCCATTACATAATCAAGGATTTTATCAGGATTATAAGAGGTAATTACTATGGCTAATAGACCAGCATCTGACAGTTATCAGACTCCTGATATAGATAGAGATGGATCTTATAATGGTGGTAAATTAAGAAAAAATACTCAAGCTACAGATATTATCCAGTCTAAATCCAGAGATTTATTAAATAAATTTGTCTCATCTGTACAGATATTAGTTGATGATATTACAGCCTTAGAAGTTAATACTATGGTTGTCTCTAATATCACAGGTAATAAATTTAATGCTTGGGAGGCATATCAGGAAATTTATTCTATAAATGATAAGGACTATTTTGATGTAAAAAAAATTCCTAACGATAGTCCATTACGTGAGCGTTATATAGAGTTATTTTCTCAGTTAGAAAGAGAGTATTTCTATATAATTATTGAGGATGAACAATTGAATAATAGAAAAGTAGAACAATATCATCAGCGCTTGCAATTATTAAAGGAAATCAAAAAAGGTAATATAGTTGAATCTGACCCTCAATATATAGAATTAGCTCGTCCTATATTACCTGCACCTACGCCTGTTTTGGATAGGGAAAATTTAAATAATCAAAATCAAAGCCAACAAGACTGGGAACAAAATCGTCAAGAAATCCAGTATCTTTTGAGTAATGATAAATTTGTGCGATCGCTACGCAAAATTGCTGAACTAAAAGCTGCGCTTGATGGTGGAGATGTGACAAGCACTAGAACAGATACTATTTATGCTCAAACTGTAATGCAGTTGGATGGGGATATTATTACTAGATATCACAAAGACTTATTTAGCTTACCAGAAGAAGCAAAAAAGTTAATCCTGCAAGTCCACAATGAAGGAGTCGTTGCTGGTGAAAAGCAATGGCATGGAGTGCTAGATTTTATGATTAATTTGGTAAGAGATTTGGCGAACTTATCTAAAAATGGACAACGATAACATTCAAACAAATAATTTTACTGATGTTGCAGTTGCTATTTCCTTGCCAATTCCTCAAGGTGACATTTTGCAGCTTCAGGTTGAGCAAAGTCACTATACCTTTTACCTAAATCAGCAAATTGTAGAACAAATTCAGCAAGCAAAAATTACGGGTATTTCTCTGGAAATTCCGCCAAAGCTTTTACTGTCTCTATGGTACTATGCCTGTTTTAATTCTAGTTTTGTGCCAGTAAGTAAGGGGCAAGACAATAATAATAAGTCTCTAACTAAGTCTTACACTTTTTTTGTAGTAAATATCCTCAAGGCTTTTTGGCATAAATTTTTACAAAAGAACATAACTTTAGCCGCAGGTTTTACTTTCACATCTTGCTATCAAAGAGAGGAATTGTCTGTTGCTGATCCTCTTCAAGAAGACTGTATTTTGCAAAGCGTTGTTTTATTTCATGGTGATATATTGCATAAGATTAAGCGGGATTTTTTGCAATATAATTTAGATTCCCAAAAGATTATCTCGGCTCACTATTGGCTCACTGAACAAATTTTGGCTGGTTTAAGGAGTAGTTTAAATCTGCTAGTTTGGGAGTTATCTTCGCTAGTTACTAGTGTCTTTTTAACATGGAATATTTTTGACTTAAATATCCCCTATCTAAGAAGAAATATTATCACATTTATCTTAGTATTGCTATTTTTAACTATATCAATTGCCTCTAGTCGTTCTTTATTTGCTAATCGATTACGGGAAGATAAGAGTATTAATAATCAATATTGGCATCGGCTATCATGGTGGATAAGTACTATTCTACCTACAATCTCTTTGATTATTTTTAATATTGGCAGAGAGAAAATTTATATTAGTACTGTGTTATTGTCATTAATTACGCCGCTTATGCCTATCGTAGCCAAACTCAGTTTAAATTTTATTTTGCCACGGCTGGGTCGGTTTGTGGTGCGGCGCTTAATATAGCAGGGGACAGGTGATAGGTGACTCTTGACAGGGCTGCAAGCCTTTGAAATTAAAAGTTACGTCTAATGTGATTAACAATTCAAAATTCGCGCATTCAAAATTCGCGCATTAAAGACATTTTGCCTACGGCACGCTACGCGAACAGTTGGGGATTTAAACCCCAACTGAAAATTTGCTACGTACAGACGTAGGGGTCTTTAACCATCGGAATTACGATAAAAATCTTGTAATTGGCTAGACATTTGTAGGGACGGGTTAATCAAATATCATCAACAATTAACGATGATCCCGGTGAACCCGCCCCTACCGAGTCTCATGAGCTACCGGCTTAGGCTATTGTTTGGATAATAAAGGTTTTTCTAATTCACATCAGGCGTTAATTGTGAATTGATATCAGTACTTTTCATCGTTTTAATAAATGCCAGCATTGTTGTGCGATCGCCCAATCTTCCTGAGTATGAATTACCAGCACCCGTACTGTAGAATCAGCAGTGGCGATATCTACATCCACTGGTTTATCTTGATTCTTCTGGGGGTCAAGTTTTAATCCCAAAAATCCGAAAGCTTCACAAGCAGCTTGACGAATACCTGCGGACTTTTCCCCAGCGCCGGCGGTAAACACTAACACATCCAAGCCTTGCAAACTCGCTAGCATGGAACCAATACCAGAACGCAGGCGGTGGACATAGATATCCCAGGCTAGTTGGGCGCGATAGTTACCTTGGGCGATCGCATCTATCACTTGGGGTAAGTCGCTGGATATGCCAGAAATTCCCCGCAAGCCGGATGCTTTATTTAAAACATAGTCTAATCTTTCGGCGGAATATTCAGATTGTCGCATTAAATGTATGATAATTCCCGGATCAATGGAACCGGAGCGGCTTCCCATCATTAACCCATCTAGGGGTGTGAAACCCATTGTGGTATCAATGCTGCGACCATTTTTAATGGCGGCTAAGGAACAGCCATTGCCAAGATGACAGGTAATTATCCGCAGAGATGCCAAATCTCTACCCAGAATTTGGGCTGCACGGGCAGAACAGTATTGATGGCTGATACCATGAAATCCGTAACGACGAATACCCTGTTCTACCCATTCATAGGGGCCGGGATAGATGGCGGCTGCGTCGGGTAAGGTGGCGTGGAAGCCAGTATCAAATACTGCAACTTGGGGGACATCACCTAAGCTTTTTTCGATCGCTTCTATACCTTCCAAGGCGGCGGGGTTATGGGCTGGGGCGAGGTGGGATAATTTGGCGATCGCCTGTTTCGCTTCCTCGTCGATAATCACACTATTACGATAATTTTGCCCACCATGTACCACCCGATGTCCCACCACATCGATTTCTGATAATTGTCCGATAACTTTAGTCGCGCCACGGCTGAGAGTATACAGCATATAGGTGACGTGTGCTTGACGAGAGTCACCATAAATCGATTCATGCAGCGTTGCACCCTTGGCTGTTTTTACTGCAATTTCCGCCACACCCCTATCTTGAGTCCAGTTAACCTTTCCTTCCCAAAGCGGTTGCGGTGCTTCGCTTAAAAGCGCGTCATCGGGAATTTCATACAAACAACTTTTTTGACTGCTAGAACCAGCATTTAATATTAGTACTTTCATTACTTTTACGTGATTTAGGTTTGTGAGTTTTGAGCTATATAAATCCTTAATTCTAGTATTAAATAAATCTATTAGTTATATTTTAGGACAAGCAAAGACGTGAACCGTTTTCAGAAGCTATCCTCAATCGTGTTTTTGTTATTAGCTTTCATCTATCCACCTACATTGGTTGAAGCTAAAGAAAGCACTCAAAATAATGTTCTCAAAGAACAGAGTGTGGAAGCAGAAACAAATTTGGTCGGAGGTGAAAGCAGACCACTGCTGCTAGCGCACCATCGCCATAGACGGCACTACTATGGACGGCGACGTTATAGACGGCATTATTATAGACGGCGCTATCATAACGGACATTACTACAGACATTACTACCGTCGAGGACGTTATCACGGCTACTATCGTCATGGTGGATGGGAACTTGTCCGCGATCGCCACGGCAGACACATATACGATTGGCGGCGTTATTAATAATGATTAACGCTAAAATCGACCTGTGCAGATAAATTGAAAACTACAAATCGGTGTTGGGTGGTAATATTGCAAACTGCTATTTACCACCCAGATCATAATAATATAAATCGGCTGGATTTTTTAGAAGTTATTATTTTTAGCTGAGAAGTTTTCATAGTTGATGGTTACTTAAATTTGTTGCTATCTCTTTTTTATGACTTTTTAACTATTAAAAATATCATTCTATGGATAGAGATATTTATCATCAAGAAAACTTTATGTTTTTTATGGTGATTGATTTTTACTAAAATTTAAAAAAATGAAAAGTTTTGCCAAACTAACTTCGATTGCATTATTGCTTTGTAGCTTTGTTTATCCGCCTTTTCTCGCTGAAGCAAAAGCTAGTATCAACGCTGATGGTGTTGATCAAAAAAGCGTTGAAGTAGAGGCAAACCTAATTAATAATCAAACTGAAGGTATTTTACTTGCTCAACGTCCATATGTCCGCAGAAGATACCGTCGCCCATATGTCCGCAGGAGATACCGTCGCCCCTATGTACGTAGAAGATATATTCGTCGCCCCTATGTCCGCAGCCGATATATCCGTCGTCCCTATGTCCGTAGACGATATGTCCGCTACAACTAGAGGCTAGGGGCTAGGGATAGGGAGGTTCAAGATTTTTCAACCTATCACCTGTCCCCTGTCCCCTGTCCCCTAAAATATGTTAATGACTGGCTACGACTTCCAAACGAGCTAGTCTTTCTGCTAAAAGTGTTTCTAACTCTTCCAACGCTTTGGTAAAGCCTTTGATACCTTCGTCTAATTTGTCATTAGCCATGCGATCGCTAGCGTGCATTTTGTCAAAGGTGGCTTTGTCGATGGAAATCTTTTCCATGTCGGATGTAGCAGCCTTGGCGGGGTCAAGTTTGCGGGGTAGTTCACCGATGGTTGCTTGCAACTCACCTAACAAGCCTGGAGAAATTGTCAACAAATCGCTACCAGCTAATTCAGTTATTTCCCCAATGTTACGGAAACTAGCTCCCATAACTTCGGTTTTGTAACCAAACTTCTTGTAGTAGTTGTAGATTTTGGTAACGGATAATACACCAGGGTCTTCGGCGGAGGGGTAGCTATCGCGTCCAGTTTCTTTCTTGTACCAGTCCAGAATGCGACCGACGAAGGGAGAAATTAGGGTGATACCAGCTTCAGCACAAGCGATCGCCTGATGCAAACCAAACAGCAATGTCAAGTTACAATGAATACCTTCTTTCTCCAGAACTTCCGCAGCCTTGATACCTTCCCAAGTAGAAGCAATTTTAATCAAAACACGTTCAGGGCCGATACCAGCCGCTTTATATTGTGCAATCAATTCCCGTGCTTTGGTAATAGTAGCTTCAGTATCGTAAGATAACCGCGCATCCACTTCTGTAGAAACGCGACCAGGAATAATTTGTAAAATCTTCAAACCAAAGGATACCGCCAAACGGTCAAAAGCCAGGGAAACAATTTGACCTTTGCTAGCACCTACGCCCGCGTCTTTTTTCGCTTGCAATAAGGTTTGATCCACAATTTCCTGATATTCAGGCATTTTAGCAGCTGCCGTAATCAGTGAGGGATTGGTGGTTGCGTCACGGGGTTTAAACTTTTCAATTGCTTGAATATCACCTGTATCAGCAACTACAACAGTCATTTCTCGCAATTGTTCTAGTAAATTTTTAGTCATAAAATGCTCCATGAGTTGAATTTGTTAAGACTTACGCATATGGGGAGGGGTGGGAGGTAGGGGTGTAAACAAAGGATTAATCTCAAAAGAAAAATACTCATCTCTATCAGTTCCCCTTAATCACCCCTACACCCCCATACCCCTACACCCTTATACCCCCATACCCTCTTCACACCCGTTTTCTTTCCTGAAAATTCTGATTTCGGCAATTATTCTTAACCATTGCTCAGTTCGGTTAAGTACCAAAAGTCTCAGACTTATTCTAGAGAGATTAGGCGGCGATGGGTTGTCCGATAGAATGCACTTTGATTAAACTAGTTGTGCCTGATTTACCAATTGGCACGCCAGAAGTAATCACTACCTTGTCATGTTCATGCAGTAAACCTGTTCTGACAGCGTTGTTGACAACATTGATCATCATCTCTTCCGCATTATGGACTGGGGGAATAAGTAAAGGTTCCACACCCCAAGAAAGGGCTAGCTGACGGTAGGCGGTTTCATCAGGAGTGAAGGCAAAAATTGGTGTACTGGGACGATATTTAGAAACCATTCTGGCTGTGCTTCCTGATGTGGTGTTGCAAAGAATCGCCTTCGCCCCCGTTTCATAAGCGATACGACAGACAGCTTCAGCTACAGATTCGGTGACACTCAAACCGCCAGCTTCATGTGTCCAGCAATGCTTACTACCTTCTTGCAAAGACTTTTCTGTAGTCACAGCGATATCGTGCATAATCTGGACGGCGGCGACGGGATACTCGCCTACAGCCGTTTCCCCAGATAGCATCACCGCATCTGTACCATCGAGGATAGAGTTAGCCACGTCGGTAGCTTCCGCGCGGGTGGGGTCGGGGGCGCTAATCATCGACTCTAGCATCTGGGTGGCGGTAATTACTGGCTTACCGGCTTGGTTGCAACGGCGAATGATGTCCTTTTGAATCAGGGGGACTTGGTGGATAGGCATTTCTACCCCTAAATCACCACGGGCAATCATAATCGCGTCGGCAACGGCAATGATAGAATCAATTTGCTCAACTGCCTCTGGACGTTCAATTTTGGCAATCACCCGTATGGTTTTACCAGCCGCTTCAATCATACGTTGGGCTGGTTCCAGGTCATGAGGCGATCGCACAAACGACACCGCCACCCAATCGACATCCAACTCAATCCCGAAACGCAAGTCCTGCAAGTCTTTTTCAGTGATGGAACTGACAGGTAAACGAGTGGCGGGTAAATTCACCCCTTTGCGAGTAGAAATCACACCACCGATTTTCGCCACAGCCCGAATGCGATCGGCATCGCGATCGGTGACAATCAACTTGACACGACCATCATTAATTAAAATCGGTTCCCCAGGGCGTACCATTGCAAACAAAGTCGGCAATGGTAAAGGCAATTCATCCAGACTACTACCCTTTTCCTGCAAGACAAATGTCACTTCCTTACCAGCCTCTACCATCAAACCTTCCGGCGGTAAAGTTCCCAAGCGGATTTTCGGCCCGCACAAGTCCTGCATAATAGCGATCGGCTTTTGTCTGTCAGCGCTAATTTGCCGTAAATACTGGGCAGTTTGGGCGTGAAAGTCATAAGCCCCGTGAGAAAAATTCAGCCGTGCTACATTCATCCCAGCTTTTGCCAACGCTTCCAACCGTTCTGGTGCAGATGTAGCCGGGCCTACAGTACAGATGATTTTAGTTCGACGCATAGGTATTTGGGATACGGGGACTGGGGAAACAGTGAACAGTGAACAGTTATCAGGTTATGTTCACTGATAACTGTTAACTGATAACTGATAACTGACACTTAAACAGCAGCCAGTTGTTCTTTCTGTACCATTGACAACATTAGGTCAACTACACGATTGGAATAACCCCACTCGTTGTCATACCAAGCGACTACTTTGAAGAAGTTGGAGTTAAGTTCAATTCCTGCACCTGCATCGAAAATGCTGGAGTGACTATCACCCTGAAAATCTGTGGATACTACTTCTTCGTCGGTGTAACCTAAAATACCAGATAGTGAACCTTGGGCAGCTTGCTTCATGGCTGCACAGATTTCTTTGTAGCTGGTGGCTTTGTTCGTCTTGAAGGTCAAATCTACCACGGAAACGTCTGGGGTAGGGACGCGAAAAGCCATACCAGTTAGCTTACCTTTTAACTCTGGTAGCACCAGCGCCACAGCTTTGGCTGCACCTGTGGAAGAAGGGATAATATTTTGGGCTGCACCCCTACCACCGCGCCAGTCTTTCTTGCTGGGGCCGTCTACTGTGGGTTGGGTAGCCGTCATGGCGTGAACTGTCGTCATCAAGCCTTCGGTTAAACCAAAGTTGTCATTGATTACTTTAGCGATCGGTGCTAAACAGTTGGTGGTACAACTAGCATTGGAGACAATTAAATCCTTACTAGGGTCAAATAAATGGTGATTTACCCCAACCAACAATGTCCGCACTCTTTCTGGATCTTTAGTAGGGGCGGAAATTATGACGCGCTTTGCTCCTGCTTGTAGGTGTTTAGATGCGCCTTCATAATCTGTAAACAACCCAGTCGATTCTACGACATAATCAGCGCCTAATTTGCCCCAAGGCAATTCTGCTGGGTTCCTGACTGATACACAAGGAATAAAACGCCCATCAATGACAATACCATCATCTTTGGCTTCCACCTGATTATTTAACTTACCGTGGGTAGAGTCGTATTTTAATAAATAAGCCAAGTTATCGGGCGGTACAAGGTCGTTAATACCCACAAACTCAATATTGGGGTTATTAATGCCGGCACGTAACACCAGCCGCCCGATACGACCAAACCCATTGATACCAACTTTTACCTTCTCCAAAATTAACCTCCTATGATTTCGTCAATCTAGACTTCTACCCTAGCTACATAATGCAAATAGCTAGGTGAATTTAGTCTGACTGAGCTGATCGTGACAGCCCTAGACGCTTAAAGCCCAATTACTTGGCATCTTTTAAGGTTTCGGATTGGAGATTGGCTATCAGGAATTAGTAAATATACTTCAAATTAGTTTTTATTGTCTATTTTCTCACAAGTAGTGTAGGTTTCACAGATCAACTCTCTATAAAATGCGCTTAATTATAATTAAATTAATTGTATTTACACAGTGAATCAAATTTCAAAAACTTCTGCGCTAACCTCTGCGTTAAAAAAAGTTAATCTTTGACAAAGAAAACCTGTAGATTTTTACTATTATATAGCAGTGTTAAAGCTAAAGCCATAACACCCTACTTAATTAGCAATGCTCATCATGTGATATTTGTGGTGGGCAATGCCCACCCTACTAATTTTTACCAATTAAAGACTTGGTGTTTTACCTGTTTCTGCCTGTGTTTCTATTGGCTGAACTTCACTGTAACCCATTTCTCCAGCAATGGTACGGAACACAGACATTTGCTGTTCAAACTCTAATTCTTGAATTTGTGCTAACAGATCGTTAACTGCTTGGCTGCCTTCATAATCATCGGGCATTCCTACTATTTGATTTCCCATAGCTACAGCCCAAACATACCAAACTAATAACTGATTATTTTCTTTTAAAGCACCATAAGCACGAGAATATTCTGTATCTACACGGTTTACAATGTCCCGCATAATATTCAATTGTTCATCATGTGATAACTGGAAAAAGTTACCTAATAAAAGTGGTGCTAATTCTGGTTCTGCGGCGGCGGGTGCTGCTGGAGTAATAGATTCACCCATTTCTTCATAAACAAAATAGAACCAAGCCAATTTAGCATCAGTATCTAATTTATTAAAGGCATCTACTACACTTTGAGTTGCATTGGTTTGAGCTTGAGCAATATTTTTATCGTAACTAGCAGTCATATTTTCCCCTCGATTAAACTTAAAGATGTTAGAATAAGGGTTATCAGATTTCAGTTGTTGTTAGCTACGTTCGTGAGAAAGAATAAATAAAATTAATGTTAGGTATTTATATCTATCTTTTAATAGAGGTCAGAATCTTTCTCAGGGGTACTGAACAATAGCTAGTCACCTTGTTACAATCGCCGCAGCAATTAAAAAATTACTTTAAGGTGTTAGCTATGACTGAAGAAATCAAACCAAATCCTAATCAAGCTCCTACCCATGATGCACAATTAGCTGCTGAAAATATAGCCAGTGGTGAAGAAAAAGCACCAAAGGTTGATTTTGATGCTGATTATGCGAATGCACAGCAATTTAGTGTTAGTGAAATTGACCGCACAGGTGAAGGTGCGGCTGCGGCTGAAGCGGCTACTGCGTCTCAATTTGAACTTTCCCAACCTGAAGAAACAAGAACCGAAGCGCCAGCAACAGGTGATCCTGATGACTATGTAGAATTAGCTAAAGAAGTTGGTGCTTCTAGAAATGAAGCCGTGACTGCAGTTAGCGATGATTTAGTTAAACAAGCTTTAGAAAAAGGTCAACCTAAAAAATAGTTATTAGTCATTAGTAGATATGTAGTAGTGGCGTGTCTAGACTAAACTTGTGCAATAAAAATAAATCTTGTGGTGTGGGCATCTTGCCCGCACCGGACGGGCAAGATGCCCATCCTACAAGAAAGGAATAATGCAACATTTTAGCCTAGACAGTCCAGTAGTAGCGTGGCAAGGCTAAAATAGTGCAATAAGTTTCCTCTCTAACCTCTGTGTCTCTGTGCCTCTGTGGTTAATTAATGCAACATTTTAAGCTTGCCACGCTAGTAGTAGCGTGACCGGACTAAAATGTGGCATTAGATGGGGGAAAATCGAACGCAGATGCACGCAGATAAACGCAGATGAACAAGATGATAGATTGTTGGCTAATGCACAAAATTAGTCCGGTCATGCCACTACAGGAACGCACCGTCACATAACTAGGTGCGTTAGGCGCTTAGATTATCTTTCTCGTGACAAATCATCTGGTAATATGCGCCTAACACACCCTACAACTATTGAGTACAACTATTGACTATGAATTAAAATTTTTGATTACTTCTAATAGTTCGGTTGGGTGGTTAATTAAAAAATCGGGATTTTGTTTGGCTAAGATTTCGGAGGAGTTGAAGCCCCAAGTTACGGCAATTACTTTGATATTGGCTTTCTTGGAGGCTTCAATATCTCTAGTTTCGTCGCCGACATAAATTACTGCATGAGGCTTGAATTGTTTCTGCCTCATGACGTTATTAATTATAGTGGTTTTGCCAAAAATTGTCACTCCTGAATAGATAAAGTCAAATAAACTGTCTAGTTCATTAATTGCTAAAAAGGCGGTAACGTTATCTCTAGAGTTTGAGGTAATGATTCCTAGCTTATAATCATGCTGTTGTAGCTGTATTAGTGCTTCTTTAATGCCTGGAATTGGTTTTAACTCAGGAATTTTATTTTTTAATTCTGATTTAACTTTTTTGACTAAGAAAGGTATTTTTATCAGCGAGACTCCTGAGTATTTAATAATTTCTCTTGATGAAAAACTTCTGAGTAGAGTTAATTGTTCTGGTGTAATTTGTGCATAACCAAACTCTGCCGCCAAGCGATTGGCAATACCGACAAGAGCATCTACAGTATCAGCAATCGTACCATCAAAATCAAAAATGATTACTTTCTGGGTCATTATTTCCCTGGGATGCGTCTAGATTAGCACGGGCATTCCGTCTTAACATTTCTGGCTTAATTCGCCTCAATGCTGATGCCGGAAATCTTTTTTCCCACTCCTCATCTGAGATTTGCGCTAATTCTATCAGCTGAGGCGCAATATTTTCTGGGTATGGTTGAAAATCTACCACATCTGTTGTTTGAGCAAAACGCTGATTCCAAGGACATACATCTTGGCAAATATCACAACCGGCTACCCAGCCCTGCATCCGGGATGCGATCGCCTGCGGTAATTCTGCTGCCCGATTCTCTATGGTATGATACGCAATGCACTGGTTGGCATCAACTACAAACGGTTGAGTAATCGCACCTGTAGGACAAGCATCTATACAGCGAGTACAGTTACCACAATGTTCTGTATGTGGGCGATCGCTTTCTAGTTGCAGATTTGTCACTACTTCACCCAAGAATACCCAAGAGCCATACTCTCTCGTAATTACATTACCATTTTTCGCTATCCAGCCAATCCCGGCTCGTTGCGCCCAGACTTTATCTTGTACTGGGCCAGTATCTGCATAGTGACGCGCTTGTACGCCTGTATCTAGTGATTGTAACCAACTGGTAAACGCTTTGAGTTTTTTGTGCATCACCTTATGATAGTCTCTCCCCCAGCCATAGCGGGAAATTTTGGCGTATTCTTCACCTGGGGGACGTTGCTGTGGGGTGTAGTAATTGAGCGCCACAGATACAAGCGATCGCGCTTCTGGCATGATTAAGCTGATATCATAGCGCTTCGGGTTATCCATCCACTGCATATCAGCGTGATAACCCAGCTTTATCCATGCTTGCAGTCTTTCGGCTTCTGTGTTCTTCCCTGGACTGACAGCAGCAATGCCAACTTGATGAAAACCAAGCTCTATGGCTTTTTCTTTTACCACACTGCTGTTAACTACGGAACAGTGGTTCATTTGTATGAGCAATTGCCAAACTAGCGGCACTTTGATTATACATAAGTTAATCAAGCCTAAAGTTAAATATTTTCTACTCACTCCATTTGTAAATTTTATTTGCGTTTTGTAAAAAAATAACGCAATATGGTACGCAAGAGGACAAGCAACCCAGAGTGATGCAAGCCTCCCACTGATTCGCAGTGAACTATAACCAATCGACTGTGGTGCAATCATGACATTCACTTCTGACTCCGCTTCCACCCGTTTTTCTCAAGCTTTCAACAACATCCAAGCTGGTGATGTTGTTGCTTCTACAATTGCTATATTCCAAAGCCTCAGCATAGATGACCAGTTGGCAGTATTATGGTATGCCTATACTGAAATGGGTCGTTCTGTTACCCCAGCCGCTACAGGTGCGGCGCGTTTACAATTAGCCGAAGGTCTATTAATTCAAATCAAGCAGATGTCTCATGCAGAACAATTAGAAGTCATGCGTGACCTCGCTGCTAAGAAAAATACCCAGTTTTCTCGCTCCTACGGTATTCTCAGCACTAATACAAAATTAGCATTCTGGTACGAACTATCAGAATTAATGGTTAAAGGTTTCGTTGTACCTGTACCCGCCAATTATAAAATTTCCCGTGATGGCGCTCAAGTATTAGAAACAATCAAGGGATTAGATTTCGGTCAACAAATCACTGTTTTCCGCAAGGTTGCTGCTGATATGGGTGTTGATCCTTTGGCTGATTAACTATAGTAGGGAACAGGTAACAGGGGACAGGAAACAGTTGGAAAAGCTGTTTACTATGGGAGTTTGATGATGACTCCTTGCCATAATATATCTGGCAAATCCTACATTTCCAACCTCAATGTCATACTAATTTTAGTTCCCAGGCTATGGTCTGGGAGCTAATTCTTACTTGAGTATGAGTATCTGTTATAGGTAATATAGCCCTATGGCAGCTTTTTTATATCTAGTTTTAGCTTTTAATTGAGGTTTGTAGTCAGGATTTTGGTGTTGAGGGGCGTTAGGACTAAAGTCCTGACTACGAACTTAACTTTGTTACGGGTTATTTTATGAAAACTGCTGAATCATTAACTCATATCCAGACAGAAGTTATTACCGGAATCACAGAAGCGACAATTTTGCAATATTTTGCTACTCTCAACGCAGGAGAATTTACAGCGACGGCGGCGTTGTTTGCTGCTGATGGTGCGATGTATCCGCCCTTTGAATCTGCTATTGTGGGACCAGATGCGATCGCTACCTACCTACAACAAGAAGCACAAGGTATCAAAGCCGTTCCTCGTCAAGGGTTGGAAGAGACTTTAGAAGATGGGCAAATTCAAGTGCAAGTTTCCGGTAAAGCTCAAACTTCTTGGTGTGGCGTTAATGTTTTATGGCTATTTACTCTTAACCAACAAAGGCAGATCACTTACTCTCAAATCAAACTCTTAGCCTCTCCCCAAGAGTTAATGACTTTGCGTCGTGAGTAAGGTTAAGGACTGGACAAATAGGGGAAAAGAAAACCTTTCCCCTTTGCTCTTTTTATGGACTTATCACTCAGCGCCCTATTGAATGATATGGCAGTAGCCACATAGGTTAGCACAAGGATGAATCATAAAATCTTTATGGCAAGCGGCTTTTCAGCCTATCACCTGTCCCCTGTCACCTGTCCCCTGCTATATTTGCTGTTTGTAGAGAACGCAGCAACATTTTTCTTCCCAGTTCAATGTCTGATGGCGCACATTGCCAGTCTGGGTGTGCTGTCATTAATAAGCTGTCTAAACTCTCTTGATCAAATAAATGCCAAACAGGGGCATTGTTAACTGTACTTTCTATCGCGTAGCAGTTAATGCCAACACAGTGAAGCGTGCAACTGCTAGCAATTCTGTCCAAGGTCATTTTTTCCCCTGGTTGCAAAAAGCGAAACTGACGGATAGCTTGCTTAAGTTCACTCATGCTCGAAACCATTAGCCCTGGTAAAGCGACGGTGAGGTTTTTATCTCCGTTCACCTTAATCCAGTAGTGCCGACTCGGATCTATTCCTTCTAACCAAGGTAATTCATCATCAAGGCGATAGCGTGGTGATAAACAAAAGGAAGCTTCCATTGGTATTCGGTAGATTTACGACTAGGGTTTTAACTTGAGAGTATTTCCCACCGCTCCACTTAAAAATAGTACGTGGACTGGCTCATAATTTAAGTTTCTAATAACTTTTACCTATAAATCAAATAATGTTTGCAAAAGTTATTAAAATACTTAATATTTTGCAACAATACAAGTTATGGAAGTTTCAGGTTAACTTTCAAGAAACACAGGTGACAGGTGACAGGTGATAGGTGACAGAAAGAAAAAAGGGAATAGTTGTGTTTCTTTCATGTTTTACGGGAGCGTTCATCGCGCCTGTAGGAGGCTTTCAAGAAACACAGGTGACAGGTGATAGATGACAGGTGACAGTTAATGTGAGTTCGACGTTGAGAAAGACCCGCCTTATTTCTCCAAATATCCTCCAGCGTAGGTAATTACACACATTGTTCGATAAGTTTTGTGATTTCCATACGCAACGCCGGCGACTTTAAAAGCAGGGTTAAAAATATTGGTGCGATGACCGCGTGAGGGTACGCCATCATCAATAATCAACTGCATAACAATATCTTGAGCCGTATTTGGGCCATAACTGATATTTTCCGCAGCCGTGGTTTGCCATTTACCATAGCGATTAATGCGTGTGAAGGGAGTGCTACCATCGCTACCATTATGACCAATTACACCCTTTGGGCCTTGGTCTTTAACATGATCTCTTGCGCCTAAAGACATTCCCTTAGATATTTTTAATGTTCCCACAGGACGGGCTGACTTGAGAAAGGCAGTAGCTTCGTCTACTGCTTTGACTCCTTCTTGGGTGATGAGATAGGTGTTAGTGGAAACTCTCACCCGATTACCTTGGAAACGTTTTCGATAATTTTCTATGATAGGGACGTATGATCTAGGATTTGCTCGTACTTTGTTCATCTCCTCGATCACCTGTTGTTCTAATGGTAAGAGATAATTTGCTGCTAACAAAGTTGAATTACTTGTTTGAACTATTGATGAAGTTGATTGTGCTAATGAGGAATTGTCTGTAAGCAGTGGGTGAGCAAAAAGAATTACTAAACTTGTAAAAATAAATATACCATATTGATTGTGAAGCATTAATTACCTCAAAATTTGTACATTAGTATTAAGTTGAACATGATGAAAAACAAATTTATCTAGGTTTTTACGCCTATTCTGCATAAAAACACCTGGATTTCGCTTTCGTTTGTAGCATTTGCAACTGAAAATGTAAACCTTATTTATACTTAAATTAAATTTTTTAGATTTTGATGCCAAAAATGTATTAATTTGTCATGAATAATCAATAATTGAAAATAATTTTTCTGAATATCTTAGTTACTATTAGCAATTGTAAGATTAATAAATCTGGACATTAGTTGATAAAAGTAAACTTAGCTAGAAGACAGTCACGTCATAATGTTAAACCGTCTGAAAATTAGCTCTAAAATTGGAGCCAGCTTTACTATCAGTATCGCCATTTTGAGTACCATAGGTTTTATTGCACATAGAAGTATTCAAGAACTAATTACAGCTTCTCGTTGGGAACGACATACTTACCAAGTCCTCAGCCAAATCGCAGAAATTAATAGTTTATTATTCACCGCAGAAACGGGGCAACGGGGTTACATTATTACTGGAGAACAGCGATATTTAGAACCTTATCAGGTAGCTACAAAATCACTAGAAGAAAAAGTTAAACAACTACAAAACATCACATCAGATAACCCTAAACAACAAGCATATATTGCCAAATTAGAGCCACTGATTAATGAAAGAATAAATGTGATGCAGTCTGTGATTTATTTGCGGCGAAGTCAAGGTTTTGATGCTGCTCAAAAGGCGATGCTCTCAGATAAAGGTAGAGGCTTGATGGTGAAAATCAAGAACACTAGCCAGCAGATGAATGCCGAGGAATTAAGATTATTAGAAAAGCGTACAGTTTTAGCAAGAACAGCCGCCGATAACACTCTATTTATTATATCTTATAGTATTCCATTAATAGCTTGTATTCTTGTTTTGATTGGGTATTTATTGACTAAACACATTTCCTCTCCCTTGCGGCAAATTTCTGATGCGGCCCAAAAGATGTCTAATGGGGATTTATCTGTTACTTTACCAGAGAGCGATCGCCAAGATGAAATCGGTGTGTTAGCACGCACTTTTAATCAAATGTTGGCTAACCTCAGAATTACAACTAAGAAGAACGAGGAACAAACTTGGCTGAAGTCTAATATAGCAGAATTGACGCAGTTATTACAAGGACAGCGTAGTTTAGAAAGCGTAACTAATCTAATTTTGTCAAAGCTTACACCACTGGTAGATTCACAGCAAAGCGTCTTTTATGTAATTGATAAAACTAAAGATGAGCCTGTATTTAAGTTAATAGGTAGTTACGCCTTTAATGAACGCCGACATTTAGCTAACCGGGTGCATTTAGGTGAGGGATTAGTTGGACAATGTGCTTTAGAAAAACAAAGAATACTATTAACTGAAGTTCCCAGTGATTATATCCGCATTAATTCGGGATTAGGTGAAGCTTTACCAATAAATATTATTGTTTTGCCTATCATGTTTGAAACCGAAGTGATTGCGTTAATTGAAATTGCTTCTTTTCACCGTTTTACTGAGTTAAATTTGACATTTCTTGAGCAATTCAGCGCCATCATTGGTGTATTCTTAAATAGTATTGATGCTAGCGCACAGACACAAAAGCTTTTAGATGAATCGGTAACTTTAGCAGCAGAACTCAAACAAAGTAATCAACTTTTAGAACAGCAAACACAGGAATTAGAAGATTCACAACAACTTCTCACACAGCAGCAGCAAGAGTTGCAACAATCTAACGAGGAATTACAGCAACTTAATGAGGAATTGGAAGAAAAAGCCGAGTTGTTGGAATTACAAAATAGAGAAGTTGCTCGCAAGAATCAAGAGATTGAAAAAGCTAGAAAATCTATAGAAGAGAAGGCAGAGCAATTGAGCTTATCTTCCCAATATAAATCAGAGTTTTTAGCAAATATGTCTCATGAGTTACGTACACCGCTTAATAGTTTGTTGATTTTAGCAAAACTCTTAGCAGATAATTCCGCAGGTAACTTAACTGGTAAGCAGGTAGAATATAGCCAAACAATTTACTCTGCGGGGACAGATTTGTTAGAATTAATTAATGATATTTTAGATTTAGCAAAAATTGAGTCGGGGACTTTATCGGTAGAAGTAGAAGAAATAGACTTTCAGGATTTATATCATTATTTAGAAAGGACATTTCGGCAAGTTGCCCAAACTAAAGGGTTAAGTTTCACTATTAAACTTGACGACAAATTACCAGCAACGATATCAAGTGACCCTAAACGCTTACAACAAATTCTCAAGAATTTGTTAGCTAATGCTTTCAAGTTTACCGAGCAGGGAGGGGTCACTTTACAAATTGGTGTAGAACAAATTAATAGCAAGAATCTGATGATTACTTTTGCTATTAGTGATACAGGTATTGGTATTCCTATTGAGAAGCAACAGATTATTTTTGAAGCCTTTCAGCAAGTAGATGGTACAACCAGTCGCAAGTACGGCGGAACAGGCTTAGGTTTATCAATTAGCCGCGAACTAGCGCATATGCTAGGTGGTAATCTGGGAGTGGTCAGTCAACCTGGACAGGGAAGCACTTTTACACTGTATTTACCGCAAATTTACCCAGGAACTAAGGCAATACCACCACAGCAGCCACTATCAATTGTCCCAGAAATTTTACCACCAGCGCCTACAGAAGATTTACAATCTATTACCTATAGTAGTAATATTGCCGACGATCGCCAGATAATTCAAAATGGCGATCGCGTCTTATTAATCATTGATGATGATGATAAGTTTGCCCGTATTTTACTCGATATGGCAAGGCAACAAGGCTTTAAAGGTATCGTTGCTTTCAGCAGTAAACAAGGTTTAGCCTTAGCAAGACAGTATCAGCCAAATGCCATTACTCTAGATATTTATTTGCCAGATATGGATGGGTTAGCTTTGTTAGACCGCCTCAAGCATGACCCCCAAACTAGACACATTCCTGTTCACATCCTTTCTGTAGATGACCGTGAACAACGAGCTTTACAGTTAGGTGCAATTACTTTTTTACAAAAACCAGTTTCGCCAGAAATATTAAATCACACATTAACCCAAATCAAAACTTTTATCGACCGCAAGGTTAAACGGCTTTTGATAATAGAAGATGACCCTGTACAAGCTCAAAGTATTATCGACCTTATTGGCAATGGTGATGTGCAAAGTATGGCAGTGAATACAGGAGGTGCAGCATTAGAAATGATCCGCTCACAACACTTTGATTGTATCGTGTTGGATTTGGGTTTACCTGATATGAGCGGTTTAGAACTGTTGGAAGAAATCAAACAAGAACCCAACCTAGCAAAACTGCCAATTATTGTTTACACAGGTAAAGAAATTAGTCGCCAAGAAGAAACCCAACTGCGAGGATTAGCTGAGAGTATTATTATTAAAAATGTGCGATCGCCAGAACGTTTACTAGATGAAACTGCCCTTTTCTTACATCGAGTCCAGGCAAATTTACCCCAACCACAACAGCAAATTCTCGAACAACTGCACCAAACCGACCCAGTATTAGCAAATCGCAAAATCTTAATTATTGATGATGACTTGCGAAATATCTTTGCCATCACCAGTTTGTTAGAAGGTTATCAAATGCAGGTAATATTTGCTGAAAATGGTAGAGACGGCATAGATATGTTGCAAACTCATCCCGATGTTAATGCCGTATTAATGGATATAATGATGCCAGACATGGATGGCTACGAAACAACCAGCCGCATCCGCCAAATACCACAATTCCGTACCCTACCTATTATCGCCTTAACCGCCAAAGCTATGCCAGGCGATCGCGAAAAGTGCATCCAAGCCGGCGCTTCCGATTACATCACCAAACCTGTAGACACAGAACAACTCTTATCTCTGCTGAGAGTTTGGTTATATCGTTAGTCAATTATTAATTGTAGGTTAAAATCAAGCTTAATTGTGGATAATTATCAAAAATTAGCGTAGTAAAGCAGATAATATGCGTTTGCATAATTAACAAATGTTAAATATCCAGCGTTTTGCAACAAATCTTTTCAGATTAAGATATTTTTTCTTAACTTTATTCACTGTTTGAAAATTTTTTCCTAACTGTCTTAACTTTCCTTGAATTTTTACTCTATTACTGAGAATATGCCAGCAGAATTCCACGCTGGTAGTAAATAACGTGAGTTCGACCAGCGTTGTTTTGACCTCTCCCCCAACCCCCTCTTAAGGGCAGGTTTTTCATAAAGTAATCAGTGAGGACTATAAGATTCAGTAAATTATCAGACTTTCATCTACCCCTACACCCCTACACCCTTATACCCCTACACCCTAAAATCAGTGTTTTTGGGTCGAAGTGTAAAAAACCTGCCCTTGAAAGCCCCCAACCCCTCTCTCTTGAAAAGTTCTGATCGCCGGAAGCCGGCGCTCAGACTTTTCGCTCCTACGAGGAGAGGGGTCGGGGGTGAGGTTTTTCCTTTCTCCTCCCTCTCCTACGAGGAGAGGGAGGTTGGGAGGGAGAGGTTCATCGAACTCACGTTAAATAGAAGGAAAACTCATGTCTGACATTAAAAAGCTTGGTCAAGCTTGGATATTTAACTGGTTCTTCGGCTTTAGCCAGATACCTACAGATGAAGATTGTTGCATTTATATGAAATCAGTTTTATGTTGCGCTAAAGGAGATGGAACTCTCTCAAGCGCAGAAAAGAATTGGGCTATTGGCTTTTGTGCATCCTGGGGAGTAGCAGACTGGGTAATTGAAGAGTTAAAAGCATACGAAGCAGATGAAAATTTAGAAGATGTCATTGCTCGTTCTCCTCAAGTATCCATAGCACAAAGAGATTTACTTCTCACCGCAATTAGGGCTTGTGCTGCTGATGGAGAAATTCATGAACAGGAAAAGGAAAAAATTCGGAAAATGGCTTCTATTATAGGGGTAAAAGAGGAGATAGTAGAGCAGTTAGAGCAGCTACATCAAGAAGAATTAGCATTACGTCAAAAGCGTGTTAAATTGCTATATCCAGAGAAAAGCCCCTATTAATCATCTGTTGTAAATAATTCCATCAATTTCGGCTAATTACTTATAATATGGGTTTTTTGGTCGGTAATAGGTAATTGTTCTGAACCATTACCGATTACCGATTACCTATTACCAGCCCTCAATAAAGATATCCATAATTTTGAATTTTGCATTAGTATCAAAACTGCCAAACTTTAATCGATTTATCCCCACTACCACTAATAAGGGTTTTGCCGTCACGACTAAAAGCTAAGGCGTAAATTCCGCCAGCGTGACCTTCGAGGGTGCGTATTAACTTACCTGTCTGTAAGTCAAAGATGGAAATTTTCCGACCTAACCCACCACTAGCAAAGGTTTTACCATCAGGTGAAATGACTACAGTATCTACACTCCCAACACCTACAGAAAAGTTATGAATGATTTTCCTCGTCTGCAAATCCCAGATTTTTAGATTACTGCCATCAGTTTGCTGAATTGACTGGTGGATATCATTGTAACCACCATTTACCAAAGTTTGCCCATTGGGACTGATGGCGAGGGAAAGCACCCTAGAAGCGCGTTGCGAAGGAAATACTGGAGATTTGGGTAAGGGTGGGGTTAAAGTTCTCAACACTTTACCATTGCTGAGATTCCATAACTTAATTGTGCCGTCGTTGCTACCGCTAAATAGAGTTTTGCCATCGGGACTGATGACTAAGGAAAATGCGTCTGCTTGCAAACTGCGGCGTAGTCGCCTGTTATTGGTATTCCACAACCTGACAGTCTGATCCATACTTGCACTAGCAAAGGTTTTCCCATCTGGACTAATGGCGATCGCAGTAATGGCGGCTTTATGTCCTGTTATATTAGCTAATAATTTCCCGCTTGCTATATCCCAAACCTTAATGACCCTATCATGACTAGCAGTGATCAGGGTTTTACCATCGGGACTAATTGCTACAGATGAGATTCGTTCTGTATGTCGGGTGAGAGTATAGCGTAACTCACCGCTTTTGAGATTCCACACCTTAATTGTTTTATCGTCATCCCCACTAGCTAAAGTCTGTCCATCTGCACTCAAGGCTATGGTGCGAATTGGGGCTGTATGTCCAGATAGAGTGATTGGAGATTTAGCTTGCTTGGTGGTGGTTTGAGGATTGGCTATAACAGGATATGTATGTACAGCACTAACTATAGTGGATGTTGTTAAGGCGATCGCGCTTAAGGCTGTCCACCATCTATATTTTCGCATAATTATGAATCAGTCAAACAAAAGCTTTGTCTTATTTGACTCAAGGCTGTCATCTGCTGTTCCGCAAATTTCCTGCTTGCATTAACTAGGGACTGTCAGTGGTACACCGTTATCTGTGGGTTTCAACTTGAGAATGAAAGAGACTGCTTTTAATGCCCATTGCGATGGCGATGTATAGTTAGCTGCTTCTTCCCCAAAGCAAATCTCTAACATCTGTGTATGAATAATTCCCGGATTTAAAGGAATAGCCGCCATCCCCGCAGGTAATTCTTGGGCTAAAGCACGAGTTAACCCTTCAATTGCCCATTTTGAGGCACAATAGGGAGCAACTAAGGGTGAAGTTGAACGTCCCCAACCAGAACTAAAGTTAATAATAATACCGCGTCGCTTTTCGATCATTGCCGGGACAAAGTAGCGAATTGTATGCACAACGCCTTTGATATTAATATCAATCAACTGGGAAAACTCCTCAGATGGAACTTCCCATAAAGGCGCAGGATGATTTGCGATCGCTGCATTATTAATTAATATATCTGGTGGTTCATACTGCTTCAGTATCTCCTCTGCCCAAGCTTTTACTTGCGCCTCATCTGCTACATCCACTGCCGTGAAATTATGGAGAGTACCAAATTTATGACGTAATTTCTCTACACCATCTGGGGAACGAACGCAACCAATAATCTTGTGTCCATCTTGAATAAACTTTTCAGTCAGTGCGTAACCTAAACCTCGACTGACACCAGTGATGAGGATGAGTTTAGTCATATTCTTCTTTTGCTAATGACCCAATTGATAGGGCAGTATTTCTGGCAATTCTATCAACGCTTTAATCATCTTCATTATTGGTGATGTGTCGCTAACTATAATCACAGCAAACCCATTGATTGCAGTGTTTGCAAATCAGCTTGAAACTCTTCAACATTGTAGTTGGTATATAAACCACGTTTTGCCAGTTCATGTTGAAACTCTAGCACTGTGATTCCTATCCAGGCTCGGACTTTACCAGCACTAATTTTACCTTGCTGGTAAAGTAATAAAGCAATTTCTAATTTCAGTTCATCCTCACTCATGTTTGATGCACGGAGGATGTCATCGGGAATTATGACGCTCATCAGGGGAAGTTCCAAGGCTTCATTTTTATTTTAAAACCGATATGTCGCATTGAGCGATCGCACCTCAGCGAACTCAACAGATAATTTTGGTGGGCAATGTCCACCCTACGTTGATTTTAGAAATTAAACAGGAAGCGCATAGCAGATATTTTATGGCAGATAGAACCCATACTTGGCGATAGTGTTATATCATGTCTGGCGATCGCACCCCAGCGAACTCAACAATAAGATCATAGGAAACTTAATTGTAAAGCTCTATTAAGCTGCATAACTTTCTGCCTATGGGGTGATGAGTTAATTATCAAACGCCCTCCTAGATGTATAGCCCCCTAAATATCAGGGGGTTTTTGCTGTTTTAGTTATTTTCTCAACAAAACAATTATGTAAAGAAATTCCTTTTAATATCACAAGCCGAAAATTTGTGTCCTATAAGATTATTAGTAAAGATATCTCAGCCGATAATATTTTCTTAATTATGTAGCAGTTGCCAGATGGATGAGGACATCGATAAGTCATAAAACTTGTAGAGAAACCTGTCCCCTGTCGCCTGTCGCCTGTCCCCTCCAATTGCTTATGATGCTATCCAAACCCAACTTAGAAGAGATAGAAATCAAGTTGTTGTTAGAAGGAGTTTACCAATACTATGGTTACGACTTTCGCAACTATGCTGTGTCTTCGCTCAAACGCCGCATTCATAATTTTATGCGCTTGGAGGGTTTGGAAAATATTTCCGCATTGCAAGAAAAACTACTCCACGATCGCACTTGCTTAGAAAGATTCTTGCTGAGTTTAACAGTAAATGTCACATCGATGTTTCGTGACCCCAGTTTTTACCTAGCTTTTAGGAAGCAAGTTGTGCCATTGCTGCGAACTTACCCGTTTATTCGCATCTGGCACGCTGGCTGTTCTACCGGAGAGGAAGTTTACTCAATGGCCATCCTCCTTCAGGAAGAAAATCTTTACCACCGTTGCCGGATTTATGCCACCGATACAAATGAGAAAGTATTACAGAATGCCAAAAGTGGGATTTTTCCGCTCAAAATGATGCAGGAATATACTCAGCTTTATTTAAGGGCAGGTGGCAAGCAGTCTTTCTCCGAGTATTACACTGCGGCTTATGACCATGCAATCTTTCGCGCTTCATTGCGCGAAAATGTCATCTTTGCCCAGCATAATCTAGCTACAGATAGTTCCTTTAACGAGTTTAATGTGATATTCTGCCGGAACGTTTTAATATACTTCAATCAGGTACTGCAAAAGCGGGTACACACACTGTTTCATAACAGTTTGTGCAGCTTTGGAATTTTGGGTTTAGGAAAGCAAGAATCTCTGAGATTTACTTCTTACGAGCAGTACTATGAAGAAATAGCCAAAGGTGAAAAGCTCTACCGGAGGCTAAATTAGTGTCGTTTAAAATTGTAGTTATTGGAACTTCTTTAGGAGGATTATCAGCACTACAAACTGTTCTAGGTGATTTACCTAGTGATTTCCAATTGCCGATCGCAATTGTGCAACATCGTCACAAGGACTCTGACGATACTCTGAGGGCAATGATTCAAGAATTTGTTGCCTTAAAAGTGCGAGAGGTGGAAGATAAAGATGAGATGCTATCTGGAACAGTTTACTTAGCCCCCGCAGATTATCATTTATTGGTTGAACCTGGTTCTTTTGCCCTTTCTACCGATGAACCTGTTTCCTATGCCAGACCCTCTATTGATGTACTATTTGAGTCTGCCGCCGATGTTTATGGCGAACAAGTGATTGGTGTAATATTAACAGGGGCTAATCAGGACGGAATGCAAGGGCTAAAAAAAATTAAAGCCAGGGGTGGTAAGACTATTGTGCAGGAACCTAGCACAGCCGCTAGTTCGATTATGCCCGCAGCAGCAATATCTGCTGTTGCAGTAGACTGGATTTTATCACTTTGTGAAATTGCTCCTCTATTAGTAAATCTTGGTAACTCTATACGGAAATGAATTCATGCAGCCAGAACCCAAAGTAAACATCCTCCTAGTGGATGATAAAGTGGAAAATTTACTGGCACTAGAGGCGATTTTAGAACGGCTAGGCGCTAATTTGGTGAGGGCGACTTCTGGGGAAGAAGCTTTGCGGAGTCTGCTGCATCAAGATTTTGCGGTAATATTATTGGATGTGCAAATGCCGGGGATGGATGGTTTTGAAACTGCCACCCTAATTCGTAATCGTGGGCGATCGCGTCAAACTCCGATTATCTTTCTCACAGCTTTTAGTACTAGCGACCAAATGCTATTTAAGGGTTATGCTTTGGGAGCAGTTGATTATCTCCTCAAACCCATAGATGCGAATATTCTCACTTCTAAGGTAACAGTATTTGTTGAACTTTTTAAGAAAACTCAAGCCATCCAGCGCCAAGCAGCCCAATTAGTAGCGATTAACCGTGAACTCAGGCAAAGTGAAGAACGTTTTCGTTCCTTGAGTACCTGTTCACCTATGGGTATTTTTGAAATCGATACTACAGGGAAGTGTAATTATACCAATCCCCGCTATCAGGCAATTTGCGGTTTGGATGCGACGGAGAGTATAGAAAAAAGTTGGCTAGATTCTGTTCATCCAGAGGATAGGGAAAGTGCGATCGCCAGTTGGTCTACTTATATCTACCAAGGTGGCGACTATTCAGAAGAATTTCGCTTTCAAACTGCTGATGGTAGCCTGCGCTGGGTGCAAGTCCGTTCCTCACCCATGCTTTCCGGTAACGGGGAATTACTCGGTTATGTCGGTACGCTAGAAGACATCACCACCCGTAAGCAATCGGAAGAAATCCGCGCCCAGGTCATCCGCGAACAAACCGCCAGACAAGAAGCAGAGGCGGCAAATCGCATGAAAGATGAGTTTTTGGCTGTTCTCTCCCACGAACTCCGCACACCCCTAACTTCGATGTTGGGCTGGTCAAAAATTTTGCGTGCCAAAAAACTCGATGAAAAAGCTACAGCCAAAGCGTTAGAAGCAATTGAACGCAATGCTAATTCCCAAGTGCAACTGATAGAAGATATTTTAGATGTATCCAGAATTATTCGCGGTCAGTTGCGGCTGAATTTATGCCCCGTTAACTTAAAGAATGTGGTGGAAGCAGCCCTAGAGGCAGTCCGTCCCCTTGCGGAGGCAAAAAGTATTAAAATTAACACCATGCTTGACTACAGCTTAAGCCATGTCAATGGTGATTCAGCCAGATTACAACAAATTGTTTGGAATCTGTTGACAAACGCGATTAAGTTCACCCCAAAAGACGGTGAAGTAGAAGTGCGGTTGGAAGGAATATATAGTGAAGTATCTGGTGATTTGACCGACGCGCAAATCCAAGTGATTGATACAGGGGTGGGTATTGAGGCGGAATTTCTCCCCAAAGTCTTCGAGAGGTTCCGCCAAGCTGATAGTACCACAACGCGATCGCACAACGGACTAGGACTAGGGTTAGCGATCGTCCGCCATTTAGTAGAACTACACAAAGGCACAATTTTGGCAGAAAGCCCCGGTGTAGGGCAAGGGGCGACTTTTACGGTGAGATTTCCCCTGATCCAAGAAAACCGGGAACCTCAACTAGTACCAACAGACAATTATTCTGTAGGGAGCGACAATTCCTCACCCCTAGCTGGTTTAAAAGTTCTCATTGTCGATGATGAAGCTGATAGCCGCAACTTTTTAGCATTCTTGTTTGAAGAGTATGGCGCAATTTCCTCAACAACTGCATCAGTTGAAGCAGCACTAGCCGTCATCGGACAGTTAAAACCAGATATCTTAATTAGTGATATTGGCATGGCGGAACAAGATGGTTATACCCTCATCCGCAAACTGCGGGCTTTACCGCTAGAAGAAGGTGGTAAAATTCCGGCGATCGCACTTACAGCATTTTCACGGGAAGAAGACCGCGAACAAATTCTCGCAGCTGGATTTCAATATCATGTAGCTAAACCTGTTGACCCCAGCAAATTAATTTCGGTGGTAGCCAGTGTTTTGCAACTATCTCCCCCAGTGGAAGTGAGTTGAGAAATCAGTTATCAGTTATCAGTTATCAGTTATAGCAGTAGCCACATAGGTTAGGACATTGATGAATCACAAAATCTTTATAGTAAGCAGGTTTTGAACCTGTCCCCTGTCCCCTGTCACCTGTCCCCTGCTCTATCAGTTATCAGTTGTCAGGTTGTGTTCACTGTCCACTGATAACTGTTCACTGTTCACTGATAACTGTCCACTTTCGATTGCTGCCAGAGGATAAGTTGTAATGGCGAACAGTATAACGCCCCATTGTTAATCTCGAACTCGTTTTCGGCTAACCAATCATAGATTTTTGCGGCTTTTGCCAAGGCTGCTTTTTCGGAACGGTAAAGCTGAGGAGTAGGACAATAGGCTTGACCGTTGAGGTGTATAGCAGCAATTTGCCAGTAGTCGCTGCTTTCACCTTCTGGTAAAACTTCTAAAAATCCGTTGCTATAAGGTTCAATTATTCCTATATTCATTGACAACCATTATTAAACGCAGTCTACAAGATGAGATACCAGCCTCAAGTAAAGAAAAGCTGGAATCACCTCTGTTAATGATTGTGTGTTTCTAGTCAAGGGAAATCTGACTTATTGGTCACTTTTTTGGCTAGCGCTGGCAACAAACACAGGTGACAGGTGACAGGTGACAGCGCAACACATCCATGATCTGTAGGGACGCACAAATGTGCGCCCCTACCTTGGTATTTGTGGCTTTTTTTCACATTGGTATAGCAGTAGCCACATAGGTTAGGACATTGAAAAATCACAAAATCTTTATAGTAAGCAGGTTTTGAACCTGTCACCTGTCCCCTATCACCTATCCCCTGCTATATAAGAACGAAACATTTATTAACAGCTTAATAACTATTAAACGGCTTGACTAGCTTCACCAGTCTATGATAAATCATAGTTAGTAGTTTTACGTAATCAAGAATACAAAATAATGACCTTTAAAAAACCATTATTTTGTCGTCTTTGTACGTCAAACCTTCTATATGACTGATTTTGAGAACAAACGCTCCTGTATACGGGAGTAAATTTTGCGTCGCTAGCTATACAAGTACTTGCACAATAATTAACACAAAAGTAGACAGGCAAACCTATGAAATTTGGCTTGAGAACTGTAGCATTTGCCATACCTTCTCTGCTTGTGAGCATCGCGGCGCTCTTAGCTTGCGGTTTCATACAAGCGCCCTTTAACATTCATCAACCATTGAGTAATTTGATGAATGATTTCCAACTGGGATTGATACCACTACTATTACTCGGTTGTACCCGTGCAATTTATGCCTTTGAAGAGAACTCATACATTACCGTGCGTAGCATGGACTGGTCTGATCCCAATATGTCTTTAAGTCTATGGGCATCACCTTCTGGTAAGAGTCGGGTAGGTGCTAACAACAATAGTCACGACAATCCCCTAAAATGGGAATCTAAGTATGCTAGCCTCGTTGTCTGTAACTATGGCAAGGGTACGACTGACGGGATGAACGAAAAGGGATTAGTGATCAATTTGCATTTTTTACCAGATGCTGATTACGGCGAACCCAATAAAGATCCACAGGGAAAACCAAATTTAGCGGTTTCAGGTTGGGGACAGTACGTATTAGACAAATTCGCAACCGTCGCCGAAGCTGTAGAAGACTTGAAAAAGCAGACATTTACTATTGTTACGGATCACATACCCTTTCTTGTTAAGGATAAGAATGGTGGTTATCAAAATGAGCCAAAAAAGATAGTGGTACATTTGGGCATTTCTGATGCAAGCGGAGATTCGGCAATTTTACAGTACGTAAAAGTTGACGAAAAGTCGCAGTTAAACATTTATCATCATAGAAACTATAAAGTGATGACTAACTCGCCGTATAATCGGCAATTAGAAATTTTAGAAAAACTCACAGATCAGAGTCAGGATGAAGAGCGCAAATGGAATAAAGACAAAATAGAAAATTTTGATTGGGATGCTTTAACGAGGAAGGATCTTAACGGAGACATAGTAAAAGAGATGACTCCACCAATGAATGGTGCTGATATTCGATATATCCGTGCCTCATTTTTTAGCGATAATATAGAAAAAATAACTGAACCAAGAATATTTTTGGAGGAAGAGACACAGGAGTTCTTTAAGGGAGAATGGTCATATGAAGAAGCGATCGCTAGAGCTTTTTCCTTAATTCGTAATATGTCAACGCCACTAAATGTTAAGTCATTAGATAACCCTTTCCTTTCCTCTACAATCTGGCGTACAGTTGCGGATCAAAAGAACAAGCGCTATTTCTTGGAAACCGCTAGGACTCTATATCCAATATATGTTGACTTACCTGAACTATTTAAGTCAATCCGCGACAAAACGCATAAGCTTGTTGTGTTTGAGCCGCCAAAGGTAAAAGGCGGTGAAAGCACTGATCTACAGCAAGAGCAGAAAGATAATAAAAAGATAGGCAAGGTTAACGAATATTTTCAGCCGACAGAAGAGGATTGGTTTGACTTTGACCCACTGTAATCTAAACAAGGATTAAACTAATACTGTTACAGCAGTTTCGCTATTCGTGAAATACTGTAGAGACGTTACATATAACGTCTCTACATGGTTTTGGATTTTACGCTTGTACTTCATTTACCCATAATATGCTTTAAACATCAAGCATGAACTATCAACCAACAACAGTCAACCGTCAACATGATTAACAATCTAACATCTTATTCATCTGCGTTTATCTGCGTTCATCTGCGTTCAATATTGTCACATGATAGGCAGTGCAGCGCCCTACGATTAATTAGATGCTGCTGTTACTGCCACATGGGAAATAATTTCTTCTAACTTACCGAGTAATTCTTGCTCGTTGTAAGGTTTAGAAAAATAAGCCCTAGCGCCTAACTGCATTGCCAGTTGCCGATGCTTATTACTACTACGAGATGTCAGCATAGCGACGGGAATATTTTTAGTATCATAGTGAGAATTAATCCTGTCTAAAAAGCCATAACCATCAAGGCGTGGCATTTCAATATCACAAATTATCGCTTGCACTTTTAAACCATTTTCTAATTTCTCCCAAGCCTCTTCTCCATCTTTGGCTTGTTCTACTAAATACCCTCCCTTTTCCAGCGTTAATGCTAGGAAACGCCGCACATTAATTGAGTCATCAATAATTAAAATTGTGCCTTTATGTTGATTAGGTAGTGCTGCTAGTTTGGCACTATCAAAGAAGAGGAATGGCGTTTTTAAGGTAGCTGAGGAAGATTGATAGTTTTTGGTGGGGTGTTGGTTTGTGGCAATTTTATATAGTAATTCGTTGATATTCACTAATGCCACAACTCGACCATCACCTAAAATGGTACAATTACTAAAGCCTTGGGGTAAGGGGATATTTCCTTCAACTTGGCGGATAGCTACTTCTTGTTCACCCCAACAACGCTCTACTAAAATAGCTACAGGTTGATTATTACCTTTAACTATTAAGACGCTATGGGCGTTAATGGCTGGGGGTGTTTCTAGTTCGGGGTTATCGTAGCGGGGACAGTTAAATTCTAGGTGGCGAGTGAGGCGAATTAGGGGTAACATAGTTCCTTGCCAATTGAGGACTTCGTTACCAGCCATTGAGAAAACTTGCTCGTTTTGCAGTAGGAAGAGTTCTGTTACTACGTCGGTAGGAAATGCTAAGAGCATTTTGTTGGTTTCTACTAACAAAACTCTGGCGATGGATAGGGTAAATGGTACTGATAAGGTAAAGGTTGTTCCTCTTCCGGGTTCGGTATCAACTGTAATTTCACCGCGTACCAATTTTAAGTTATTCCGCACTACATCCATCCCCACACCGCGCCCAGATAAAGCGGTGACTTGTTCGGAGGTGCTAAACCCTGGTTCAAAAATTAGTGATAGCAGTTCTTCATCGGTGGCGTTAGCTAGTAAATTCGCGTCTATTCCCATTGCTTGGGCGCGGGTGCGAATTTTGTCTAAAGCAATGCCGCGACCGTCATCGCGCATGGTAATGATGGTACGATTACTGCGGTGTATGGCGGTAATTTCGATTAAGCCTTGTTCTGGTTTGCCTAATGCCTGACGGGTGGCTGGTTCTTCGATACCATGATCAAAGGCGTTTCTTAATAGGTGCATTAAGGGTTCGTTTAATGCTTCTAATATGCTGCGTTCAATTAAGGTGTTACCACCTGTAATTTTCAACTGCACATTCTTCCCATATTCTACATTTAAGTCGCGGATGGCTCTGGGGAAACGCTCAACTAAATCCGACATGGGGCGCATGCGGATATGATTGAGTTTGGTTTGTAATTGTTTTGAGGTTTTGTTGAGTTTACGGGCGACTTGATCTGTATCGTCAAGACCGAGTTGAATGTCTGTGGTGACTTCTTGTACTTGGACAATGGTTTCTGCTACTGTTTGCGATCGCAAATTCAACTCATTATACCGTTCCATCTCCAAAGCATCAAACTCGCTCTGTGCTGCATACTCTCCCCCATTATGAGCATTTACCAACGTTTTGGTAGTTTTTCTCTCATATATTGTGCGTAGTTCTTGATTTTCTCGCTCCAGGGTATGCACTCGCTGGTTGAGGTTCCGCACAAGTTTGCGTAATCTTTCCAATTGGGAGTTGAGTCCATTGCGTTGGATAATTAACTCGCCAAATAAATCGTTGATTTGCTCTAATTGCTTACTGGGAACTCTGACTGTATTTTCTTGATATTCCCGGTCTTTGTTAGCAGTTAATGTATAATCTGTTGTGGTATTTTCTTTAGCAAATTCTGTAATTATATCAGAAAATTCAATCCCAGCCAAGTCACTATTAATATTTTTATCTGTTAAATCTTCAGCAATTAGCTCATTTTCAATTAAGATTTCTGGTGCTTCTAGATTAAATTCTGGCTGAGATGTCGTAGCTGCGGGAAGAGCTAATTTCCCAAACTGAAGTTCTGTAGGTATACTGTCACGTTGATTGGTTAAAACCAGAGCTTGCGATCGCCGCCATGTTTGTAAAGCTAACTGAGCAATTTCTGTGATGTTACCGTTAGCATTTTCTATATGATATTGGATCGACTCACAAAGTCGGGTAAATGCGGTTAACTGTAACATTTCCCCCAACCCGCCCAATTCCGCCGCCATGATGGCGACTTCTTGTTGTAAAGGCTGGTTGGGATCTGCCAAAACCGACTCTAGACGCTGCAAACAGGCTTCCACCTCGGTTTCAAACAACAGAGGAATGATATCTTGCCCCTCCTCTGGTGATAGCATGGTGGCAGCATCTTCAGGACTAGGTTCACCCAGGCGATCGCGCAATTCATCGAAGACTGGATGACAAAATGTGGTTAGCCATTCTTCCTCTACCGTATTTCCCTCTGCTAATAACTCGACAATTTGCCGTAACCAATCAACAGCAGAAAGTAATAAACTCTGTAATTGCGTATCAATTTCTAGAGAATTTTTGCGAGTTTTTAAAACCTTAAAAGCATCTTCCAAACGATGGGATAAATCACTCAAAGCGCGAAATCCCATCATCGCCGCCCCGCCCTTAATTGAGTGGGCGGCGCGTAATGCAGCGTTAATCTTTTCTATCTCAATGCGGCGACTAGTATCGATTTCCAGTAATACCCCTTCTAGGGTATTAATGTAATCTGTGGCTTCTTCCAGAAACTGCATCTGAATTTCTAATTCTTTATCTTTTGACATAGTTATTCGTCAATAGTCAATAGTTAACAGTCAATAGTCAACAGTCAACAGTCAATAGTCAATAGTCAATAGTCAACAAACTTTGTTTTTTACTATGGACTATGGACTATGGACTATGGACTATTAACTTACTTTAAATGTCCCTACAGCTTTTTGTAGCTGGTGAGAAATTTCCACAGTTTGTTTGAGAGATTGGGCTACTAGGCGAGAAGAATCACTACTGCGGTGGGATACAGAAGCGATATCCTGCATGAGTCTACTAACAGTTTGTGATGTTTCTACTTGAGATACAGTAGCGGTAGAAATTGATTGAATTAAAGAGTCGATTTGCTTGGATACATCTAATATTTGCGTCAAGCTTTGTTTAGCTTCTTCAACAATTCTTGTCCCTTCCACAACTTGTGTAGTTCCTACTTCCATCGCCTTCACTACTTCGCTGGTTTCCCGTTGAATGTTCTCGACAATTTGTTCAATTTCTTGCGTAGCTAAGGCGCTTCTGGCGGCTAGTTCGCCAATTTCCTCCGCTACTACACCAAAACCTTCGCCCTCTTCCCCAGCACGGGCGGCTTCGATCCCGGCGTTGATGGCGAGGAGGTTGGTTTGGGTGGCGATTTGGTTGATGATGGAAACTACACGAGAAATTTGTTGGGAAGATTCTCCCAAGCGTTTGACTTTCTTGGCGGTTTCGCCGACGGTTTCCCGCAAGCATAAGATGTTTTGTACAGTCAAGTCCATTGCTTGTCCGCTTTTATTCGCGGTGATGGCTGCATGGTTGGCGACTGTGGCGGCTTGTTGGGCGCTATTGGCTACAGCCTGCATGGAATGGGTCATCTTATCCACTGCGTCTAAGGTGCGGTTGATTTCGGCGGCTTGGGTGAGGGCTTCTTCTGCGAGTTGGCGAATTGCGCCTTCGTTGGAACCGATGGCTGTATTTAATTGTCCGGCTGCTTGTTTGACTTGGGTGACGATATCCCGGAGGTTTTCGACGATGGAGTTGAAAAAGTCGGCGACTGTACCAATTTCGCCGGCTGTGACATCGGCGCGGACTGTTAAATCTCCTTTGGCTACACCTTCGACGTTACTCAGGAGTTCTAGGAGTTGTAATTGTAAAGCATCTTGGGGTTGCCATTCCCGGTCAGGGTTGTTAACAAGAAATCCTCGGTACTTGGAGATAATTTGTAGATGTTCACCGACTTGGTTGATATTTGTCGCCAATGCACCTAATTCATCTTCCCGATTAATTTCTACACGGGTAGTAAATTCACCTTGACCGAGTTTGGCTAAGGCGGAGGTGGCATCCAATAAGGTCTTTGTGGTACGCTGGGCTAACCAAGCTGCGATCGCACCCACTGCACCAGCACTCAATCCTGTACCCAGGAGAATTGTCCATAGTAGTTGTGTTTGTGGTGCAAACAGTACATCTGCATCTGCACTCATCAAAACTTGCCAATTTAAGTTGGGTAGTCCGGGGAAAGTTTGCGGCGGTACGTAACTTAGTAATACTGGCTTTTGCCCAGTTTTGGGAACGGTGACGAAGCTAGTAACTTGTTTTCTCTGGAGACTTGCGGCTAAATTGGGATAATTAGCTTGAGCTTCTTTACCTAAGAGTTCTTTTTCGGGACTGAGAAAAATCGTCCCGGAGTTATCGAGTAGACTATATATATTACCATTAGCCGTGTAGCTTTGCATCACCGTTTCTAGGGCTTGAATCGGCATTTTAGCGCGTACCACAGCGATGATTTGATTGGTGATTGTATCTTTAACTGGTACGGCTATATAAATAGTTGAAACATCTGCTTGTTGAATTATCGGAGTTTCTTTTTGCAGAGTTGCTTGAAAATAACTTTGGTCTTTTTGGTTATATAGAATTTCGCCTCGCGACTGGGCTATTAATTCCCCTTTGATATCGAAGACAGCAATACTTGCATAATTTTGGGAAGTTTGCACCAGGTTATCTAGTACAGCTTGTTTTTCTTCTCTACTTGTCTGCTTACTCACCTGAGTATTGGCAAAAAATGGTAGTTGGGAGATAAATTGAATATCCGCGAACCGTTCCCACATGAAGCGGTTAGCTGTTTGGGTTAATCTAATTGCTGCTGTTTGTTGAGATTTACTGATTTGTTGGGTGATTGATTTGTTGAGGAGGTTATAGGCGATCGCACCGACTGTTAACATGGGGAGAATGCCGAGAGCGATCGCTAAAACTACCGCTTTTGTCTTTAAGCTCAAATTTTGGTAATAATAAATCAAACTCTGCTGATTGAGCAGATGATTCAATTTACTAGAAATTTGTCCTATATTGTGAGATTGTGCCGGAGAAATCAATGATGCTTTATTTTGAGCATCACCACCCTTAGCCATGTCAGTTTTATTAAACATAATTGCACTTTTATCAAATAGTTAATGAGAACAACAAAATACTTGAGGATAATTTTAATTGCCAACCAGTACAGCAGAATTTACAATCGCTTGCGCGTCTAATACGAGGATATTTTCTTCCTGTTGGGTAACACAACCACGTAAATAAGGCACTAAACTAGATGCTACTTGACCAATAGGTGAACGAATCTCATCGGGCATAATTTTAGTTATGCCTTTAATCTCCTGTACTACTAAGCCCAAAAGCATCGATTCTACTTTAATAACGATGACATTATATTGATGTAATCTGTTTTCCAAAGATTCCAAATTGAGCATTTTTGGTAAATCAATTGCCCAAATTATCCGGCTACGCCAATTCATTAACCCTAAAACACAACCAGGCATATTGGGCATAGCTGTGATAGATTCTACAGGTACAATCACTGCTTCTTGGGTATGATTCATTGCTAAAATAGCCGCAGTTTGTTGATTTAAGTAGAATTTAAGATAACCATCTTTTAACTTATTTTGAGGTAACTGATTAGCCAGTGCAGTCTGAGAATTATCCATTAATTTAAACCACCACTGATTTAATTGTGCCTAATAGATGTTCACGAGTGTAAGGTTTGGTGATATAGGCATTAGCGCCTTGTTTCATCGCCCACAAACGGTCTATTTCCAAATTCTTGGAACTGCAAATTACTATCGGCACTTTTTCCGTAATGGGATTTTTTTTCAAAGAACGACATAATTCAAAACCACTCATTTCTGGCATCACTACATCAGTCACAATGACATCAGGATTTTCCGATACAGCCTTCTCCATTGCTTCTTTTGCGCCAGCAGCTTTAATCACGTTGTAACCACTATCTTGTAAATAATGGCTCATCAGTTCTAACTCACTTGGTGAGTCTTCAACAATCAAAATTTTGGCAACCAAGGTAATACTCACTGTTAAATCTCCTTATTTAACCTAGATGTTTAAACACAATTTTTAATAATTCTGATTGGTCAAAAGGCTTAGTTAAATAACCTGAAGACCTAACCATTTTGGCTTTAGCCCTATCAATAAACCCCGTTCTCCCCGTCACCATAATAATAGGCGTATTTTTAAATGCTGAATGTCTCCGCAACAGAGAACATAACTCATAGCCATCTAAATTGGGCATTTCCACATCAAGTAAAATTAAGTCCGGTTTACTTCGCAGAATTTGCATTAAAGCTTTCACCGGGTCGTTAATAGTTACAACTGTAAAGACATTCTCATCTAAAAAGCTTTTGATAGAATTTAAGACAGTTGGACTATCATCAATACAAGCAATAGTATATAATGTTTTTCTAACGAGAGATGGCGTTGCTGTTGGTTGGGAATTTTCCTTAACTTCTGGACTATTGGGTTGAGATGTAGGCGGTGAACTTGGTTTGCTTGGTGGAACTTGTGAAGCAGCATCTGTATTTACAGATGGTTGAGTCTGTTGACGATTTCGTAATTGTTTTTGACAATGTTCAACTAATAAACGCAAATCTAAATGACAGAATTTAGGGAGTTCTTCCCAAGTAGCGTCAGGAAAAAATTCATAGCTTCCCTCTTTAATAAGTAAAAATGTAGCGATGACCTCTTTTCCTAACTCTTCTATCAAAACCGCAGCTTGTTTAGATGTAAGATGATTTTGCTCTACAAGCCAGCAGATAGCTTGATAGTCTGCATATATTATAGACTGAGTTTCACCCTTGGGTTCAAACATCAACCGCATTTGAATGCGAGTAGCGCTGTTGAGAGTGGGAATTTTTTGACTTAAGCGCCGCAGTTGCTGATCAAGACGTGCAAATAATTTATCTGAATAGGAAGCATAAGTAAGTTTACCTGCATCTAAATTAATTGTCCAAGAAGCAGTGTCTGTGAATACACGTAAACAGCCTGTGGCCTTACGGCTGGTGAGTTGAGCTAATAGAGATAGAGGATGTAGTTTATGATTTAACTTGTAATTATTTATAGAAGATGTAGCCATTTTGCTTTTACTTTAAATAAATTCCGAACTTGTCAACTAAGTTGATACAGAAGCTTTACCACAAGTCCTATCGTCATTTAGTTAACTCAGTGCTTGTTTAAAAATACAAAATTTATCACTCCGATCAGGATATGTAGTAAACCACAGTCATAGACAAGATTTTGTAAAAATTTAATCCCCTATAAGGTAGATTTTGGTGAATTTTCTAACTTTATACTGAGATGACTATACCTTCTAGTAGATTAAATGAAAAAAGCTCAAGGTGAAGAAAGCGATATTTTTCTGAGTAGGTTTTGATTTATGAAAACTAAATTAGTATTGCTAATCTAACAGAATCCAACTTAATTCTTATCCGTGTTTACACGTAAAAGAAAAGCTGTTGACTCAATCTAGTCAGATTTTGCTGTATTATTAAGTATGAATACGCAAATTAGTAAAACTCAGCCATGACAATTACCTCCACTGCTGCTAGTGCAATTGTCCATATAGTTCCCAATTTTTCACTTATTATTCATAAAGTTGAAGAAATGGCAGGTGACAGGTGACAGGTGATAGGTGATAGGTGACAGGTGATAGGTGACAGTTATTTCTTTTCTCCCTCATCTCCCTCATCTCCCTCATCTCCCCCATCTCCCCCAGTCCCCAGTCCCCAGTCCCTAACCTAAAAATCCCGATGCGTAAACGCTTTAGCCTCTGCGCCTGTGTAGGTGGCGACGATATGTCCTGCGCCTGTCATTTGATATTTATATGTGACTAGTCCTTCTAAACCTACAGGGCCACGGGGTGGCATTTGTTGGGTACTAATACCTACTTCTGCCCCGAAACCGTAGCGGAAACCGTCAGCGAAGCGAGTAGAACAGTTGTGGAAGACTCCGGCTGAGTTGACCAAGCCAAAGAAAGTGGCGACGGCTGCGGCATCTTCGGTGATAATGGCATCGGTATGACGGGAACCGTATTGATTGATATGAGCGATCGCATCCGTTAATGAATCTACAATCTTAATTGACAAGATAAAATCGCTATACTCTGTTTCCCAATCGCCTGCCGTCGCTGCCTCAATCTCTGGTAAAATATCTAAGGTGCGTTCATCGCCTCGCAATTCTACCTGACGTTCAGCCAAGGCTTGAGCAACTTTGGGTAAGAACTCTGCCGCAATTGCTTGATGAACGAGTAAGGTTTCAATCGCGTTACAAGCCGCAGGATACTGTACCTTAGCATCAACAGTCACCGCCACCGCTTTTTCTAAATCAGCCGCCTTATCTATATATATATGACAAATACCGTCAGCGTGACCAAGTACAGGAATGCGGGTATTTTCCTGCACGAACCGCACAAAAGAGTTGGAACCTCTGGGGATAATTAAGTCCACATATTTATCCAAGCGCAAAAGTTCCACAGTTTCTTCCCTAGTTGTGAGTAGCTGAACCACATCAGGATGAACATCTGTTGTAGATAACCCTTGCTTGACAGCTTTAACTATCGCTTCACAAGAACGTACAGCTTCCTTCCCACATTTGAGAATTACACCATTACCCGACTTGATAGCCAAAGAGATAATTTGGATGGCTGCTTCGGGACGTGCTTCAAAAATAATTCCCAACACACCCAAAGGACAAGTTATCCGCTTGAGGACTAACCCCGTATCCAGTTCACGATGAATTTGTACTTGTCCCACAGGATCTGCTAGTTTACCAACATCCCGCACCCCAGCGATCGCATCTCGTAATTTATGTTCATCCAACTGCAACCGCTTATATAGAGGTTTAGCGATACCAAGAGCCGTAGCCGCTTCACAGTCAGCAATATTTGCCTGTAAAATTTCATCCTGAGCCGATTCTAAAGCAGAAGCGACAGCTGCGATCGCCACATTTTTCGCCTCAGTAGACAGCAGCGCCAGCAAACTCGCAGCCTGTCGAGTTTGTTGAGCAATTTCATTTAGGGAAGATGCAACTTGAGTAGTCATAATTTAGTTATTAGTCATTAGTCATTAGTCATTAGTCCATAGTCAACAGTCAATAGTCAATAGTCCATAGTCCATAGTCCATAGTCCATAGTAGCTATTCTCCCTCATCCCCCTCATCTCCCTATTCCCCTCCTGGGAGGGGTTAGGGGTGGGTTACTCCCTCATCTCCCCCCACTCCCTCATCCCCCTCATCTCTCCCCAGTCCCCTATCCCCAGTCCCCAGTCCCCTGCTATAAATAACAAGTGGAACAGTAGAAAGAGTCCCCTATTATGAAGCGCAGACATAAAGTAGCCTGTCTCTACACATCACTCATCAGTCTTAGCTTATCCGGCTACCTCATACCTGCTGCAATTGTCGCCGCACCGCCGAGAACCCCAGATAAAACGGTAAACTGTGACATTCTCGTAGTCGGTGGTGGACTTTCTGGTGTCGCCACAGCCTACGAAGGTTTACTTGCTGGGAGAAGGGTTTGCTTGACGGAAATTACCGACTGGTTGGGGGGACAAATATCTTCTCAGGGAACCTCGGCTTTAGATGAACGCCCGACACAAAGCCGTCGTCAATTCTATTCTCGCGGTTATTTGGAACTACGCAACCGTATTCAGAAAAAATATGGTGAACTCAACCCCGGAGACTGTTGGGTGAGTGAGTCCTGTTTTTTACCCCGTGATGCCCATACAATTATGGTGCAGATGCTGAGAGATGCCCAGAAGCGGGGGAAGGGGAAATTGGAATGGTTTCCCAACACAGTAATTAAAGATTTGCAAATTTCTCAGGGTAAGTTAATTAATAGCGCGATCGCCATCCAACATCAACCAGCCAAAGGCGCACCCCCCCTTAACACCCTCCCCCTATCACAAACAATTGAAGAAGCTTACAGCTACAGCAACTCACCCCGGTTGACCAAAACCATCATTCGCCTAGTTCCCCATCAAACTCAAGGCAATGCCCCGAAATGGTATGTTGTAGATGCCAGCGAAACTGGTGAAATTATCGCCCTAGCTGATGTCCCCTACCGCTTAGGTATTGATGCGCGTTCCTATTTAGAACCTTCCTCATCCAGTACCCAAAATGACCCCTATTGTACCCAAGGCTTTACTTACACCTTTGCAATGGAGGCTAAAGAGGAAGCGCAACCGCAAAAAATGCCCCCCTATTATCTCCAATATTCACCCTATTTCAGCTATGAATTACCAAGGTTAGCCGACTTTGGCTTAGTATTCACCTACCGCCGCATCTGGAGTCCCAAACAAGGACAACAAGTCAGCTTCAACGGCGTGAGATATTCCGCCCCCACCCCAGGGGATATTTCCATGCAGAACTGGACATGGGGTAACGACTACCGCCCCGGTACAGCCCAAGATAACTTAGTTTACACAAGGCAACAACTACAAGCGACAGGACAGTTAAAATCAGGTGGTTGGCTGGGGGGACTGCGAACCGAAAGCCTCCGCAAAGCTGAAGAAAAAGCTTATTCCTACTATTACTGGTTAGTAGCGGGAACCACCGACTCCCAACTAGGCCCAGATGTGAAGCGTCCCCAACCCAATAACCGCTTCTTAGCTGGGTTAGACTCGCCAATGGGGACAGCACATGGCTTATCAAAATATCCCTATATGCGTGAGGGAAGACGCATCATCGGTCGCCCCAGTTGGGGACAACCCACAGGTTTTACTATCTGGGAAATTGATATTTCTCGCCGTAACTATAACGATGAATATTACCGGAAAACCCTACCCCCCGATATGTATCGCCGTTTAAGAGCCGCATTAGCAGGTTTAGAAGCAACATCCGTAATTTCTGGACAAATTTCCCCAGATAAAGCCATGCGACGCACTCGTTCTACCATTTTCCCCGACGCTGTAGGCATTGGTCACTATGCCATTGACTTCCACCCCTGCATGGAAAAAAGCCCACCAGAAGCCCCCGGTAATAGAGAACGCCCAGGGGAAAGACGCGGCGCAGGACAAGCTTATCCTTTTCAAATCGCCCTGCGGGCAATGATTCCCCAAAAAATCGATAATTTAATAGTAGGCGGTAAAAGTATCGCCACCAGTCACATCGCGGCGGCGGCTTACAGAGTCCACTCCTTTGAATGGTCTGCTGGCGCGGCGGCGGGGACTGTAGCCGCTTTTTCCCTGAAAAATGGAGTCGCACCTTACCAGTTAGTAGATGACCTCCCCAAACCCGAACCCCAACTGCAAGCCCTCAAACGCTTGCTAGAGCAAAATGGCAACCCTACAGCCTTCCCTGATACTTCCATATTTAACGAGAATTGGGAAGACTGGCGCTAGAGGGACTGGGGGAGAGTTTCTCACCTAACGTGATAGGACTTACGCAAGTGTCATTATCAAACTATAGCGGATTGCAATCAGATAGAATACAGATTCATCTGCGTCCATCTGCGTACATCTGCGTTCAATCATTTTTTCTGTACCTCACTGACTTGAAAACCGCTATAATATCAAGTTCGGCTAATTACTTATAATATGGTTGTTTTGGTCGGTAATGGGTAATAGCTAGTAGGTAATTGTTTTCTACCATTACCGATTACCGATTACCTATTACCAGCCCCCAATATATGATAAGTATTTAAGCGGACATGATATAACTCTAGGGTGCGTCAGCCCCAATAATTTCGTAAACATTCAAGGATTTTTCACATCTGACGCACCCTACCCCCCACCTCATTTAACACCGAAACTGAAAGACTTTAAACCAGCCTATTATCTGCGGTTGGAAGTCTGAGAACGAGAGGATGTCGCTGAGACAGATGTAACTCTATAAGTTCCTGATGTAGACTCAGGTATCCCTTTAGGGATCTGATGAGAATTTTGTATTTGCAAAGAACCAGTAGCGGAGCAATATCTATTATTTCTGCATACTGATCTAATCTTTCTTCCTACCGCAGAGTTAGTTTGAAAGAAATATACAACTGTGTCTCCGCTCTGTTCCCCAAAATAGAAGATATAAGAATACTGTTTACCTATTCTCAATGTTCCATCAAAGCTTTGTTGATGTTGATGGTTATTGGCAATAACAGCTTCACTCACTAATAAAGTATTAACTGCGGCCAAAATAGCAATTAGCTTCATACATTATATCCTTATCTGTAAATGTTAGGGAATGTTTTCAAAGTTTTGATAGACTAAACTATGTTGTAGTGTAGCTTTGTAAAATTCTCTGGTTAACTGTTCTATGGTTACAAAACTTTCAATAGCTGTTTACGGCATGAGTACAGCACCAACCGTAGCTCCCGAACGGTCTAATCAAACTGTCCAAAAGCCTTATCCTAATTACAAGGTGATTGTGTTAAATGATGACTTTAATACCTTTCAACACGTCGCCGACTGTTTGATGAAGTATATTCCCGGTATGACTGGTGACTTAGCTTGGGATCTAACTAACCAAGTCCATTATGAGGGACAAGCGATCGTTTGGATAGGGCCGCAAGAACCAGCAGAATTGTATCATCAACAATTGCGTCGGGCGGGCTTGACAATGGCTCCCCTAGAGGCGGCTTAATTATCATGGGTAAACCTGCCAACCACCGTAAATCCGCTTCGCGTAAAGATGGTAGATTAGTTTGGAATCATTCTACCCATTTGCCTGGCCTGATCCCTATTCTAGAACGCCTGTGTCAACAAGATGGTATTCAAACCATTACACCAGGGGTAATTGGTAGGGTGAAAGGCCATTGCCCGAAAATGCAGCTACGTATATCTGTACCTATTCGCGGCGGTTATAAAATTATCGCCCGTCAGGGTAAGACGGTGCAAGAGGTGTTTATCTTAACGCCTCTTGCTCAGGATACCCTCGAACAAATGATTGCGATCGCCTGCGGCACGTAACCCATCGCCTTAATATCATAACTCAGCTTCATAAGTCTATAGTCAACTGACTACTGACTAATCCTGAACTTCTTGCCTGACTGCAAATCTATGTAGTGGCAAACTCAATATACAAGAAAAAGTTAAAAAATATGACAAAGCCGTAGTTACTCTCAACATCATCATCATCGGTTCGTAGTTAGGAAAGACGATCTTTTCCAAACCAAAGGCCACACAATAAACAAGCCAATAACTAAAGCTCATTCTCAATAAAATTTTCTCTGTTTCTTCCCGTTCGTCATCCTTTGTACCCTTGCGCTCCCACAGCAGCATTAAACCCAGAATACAAGCCACAAAGGAAACAGCAACCACAGACCCATGACACAAGAAATTCACTCCGTGCATCTGTATTTATCCTAAATTTTGCCATTGAGATTCAGTCTAAAGGAATAGTCCTTCAGTCAACACAAAATAGTAACAAACTGCAATATAAAGCCATGCTTTTTGTTAACAAATGCAACGATAAATATATCAGTTTGATTTAATCAAAAATTATTACTTATTGTTAAATTTATAAGTATTTTAATGAATTTCTATTGACAGAAACAGCAACATATTCCAAGTATAAGTCTATACTTGCTTAGTCATACCGAGTTGTGTTTAAAGATGTTTGTTTTAGCAGGAAAGGAAGCAACCCACCCCTAGCCCCTCCCAAGAGGGGAACCCACCCCTAGCACCTCCCAAGAGGGGAACCCACCCCTAGCCCCTCCCAAGAGGGGAACCCACCCCTAGCCCCTCCCAAGAGGGGAACGGGAAGTAGCACAGAGTAAGATACTATCTTTGACTGCAACTTAGTTAGGACTTACGCAAGTGTCATAATCAAACTAACTGTAGTGGCTTGGCAAGCCTAAAATAGTGCATTAGCGAATTGCTCATCTGCGTTCATCTGCGTTCATCTGCGTTCCATTTTTTTCAAATCTATTGCCACATTTTAGCCTTGACACGCCAGTAGGGTGCGTCAGCTTCAATAATTTCGCACAGATTAAAGGATTTTCCACATCTGACGCACCCTACTACTGTGCCAGTTGCGTAAGTCCTGTTATAGCAGTCGAAGCATAGGTTAGGACAACATACAATTTTAAAACCTTTAATTTCAAAGGCTTCCAGCCCTGTCAAGAGTCCCCTATAACCCAATACGGTTCAGATAAGAATAATTAACCGCCGATAAACGCCGATAAACGCCGATAAATCAGGATGTTTCCCTCAAATTTGCCATTATATCTAGTCTTAACTGAACTGTATTGCCCTATAACCTGTCCCCTGCTATAGTATGAAACTTCTTATAGTACAATATTACCATAAAAAGAGACTCTAACAATATCAACCCCACACTGCACCCGTGGGGTTTTTATAATTCTAAACTCCTCATCTAAAAGTCCTTCACAAAAACCTCTGTGTCTTCGTGTCTCTGTGGTGAAAAATACCCCTTAAACACAAACAAAAACTACCTTAATCAATCAACCCCTCCAACTCAACCTGTAAATCTTGAGTTAAGATACCCACAGCCTTTTTAGCAGCTTGGCGGTTATTTTGTACCTGTTCCCAACGTTGCGTAACCGAAATAGGCGTACCCACCTTAATTATCGCTTGACGCAAACCTAACCTTGGTCGCCCTGGTAGAGTGGATTGTTGTATACGAGCCAGCATATCAAACATCAGTAAAGCCGTCTCGGCAAATCTATCAGCACTGTGCTTTTCTTGAATATAACTAGCGTTGACAGCGACAAAACTTTCCACCAGACGCATATGCTGTACTCGTAAGTCTGCTTCTTGGGCTACCCAGTCAGCTAAACCGCGTCGCAAAGGCGGTAAAGTATCGATATCGGGTAAGTCATCGCGGTAAATCCAATTCCAACTCGCCTCTTCCAAACGGCGACAACGGTCGATAAAATTACCTTGGGCAGGTATGCCAAAATATTTTTCAGATACTTGTAAAGCTTTATCTAATAAACGATGCAGTCTAGCAATTAACACTTCATTGGACGTAGCGGTTTCCGCAGTCACAATAGTTGTGGGAATATCTTGATGGTAGAAGCGGCGATAAAACTCTTCCATCTCCGTAATTAGATATTCACCCAACCGACAAATGCGTTGATAGTAAATTTCTGGCTCATGTTTTGCCGACTCAGCAATTGATTGTACTGGTAAACCACTATCAGCTTCTAACTTACTCAACAACCCAGCCAACTTTGACCAAGGCGGTGTAACGTAGCGATATTGGATAGATACTGGGACAATCATAACAGCCTCAGTGCGGTTAGCTTTGTGCAAATCTTCCACACACCAAAAACCCAATTGAGCCACACCCGGTTCTAAAGGGCTGACAATCCCACTATGACCATTATTACCACCTTCAGGGGCAACAGCGATCGGGAATTGAGCATTAGCAAATAAATCTCGCGCCGTTTGGATAGCTTGTCTATCTAACCGCCTTCCGCGACGAATTGGAACACCCCCCAACCGGGAAAATAACCAACCCAACCAATTCCCAGCCCATATCGTCATTCCTCGGTCGTAAACAAAATGGCTGTGGACAGGATATTGCAACTGGATGCCCTTTTGCCGCGCCACCTGTGGGACAATGCGAGAAATGAAGTACAGCATACACAAGGGGTCTTCCACTTCTGGGTGACGAAACGCCAACAAGAAGCGAATTTTACCCGCTTGGAATTGTTGATAGAGTTGGGCTAAGACCTCAGCGTTCTCCCCTTGTATATCGACAATACCAGCCGGGAGCCAAGGGCGAGTGCGAAAACGCAATACAAGGGGTAGCCACCACTGCATTAGTCGCAGGATCAGCAGATTAAAGTTGTGAGGGATAAATTTTAAGGGCGGTTGGGTGGAGTTAATTAATTTAGGCAAGTGATGCTCCCATCTGTGTAATTAACAATATATGCCTAATTGATTTTGGCACTTCTAAAAGCAAGCGATCGCTGTTAGCTTAAATTATGAGTTACGCCACCCAACCAGATGAACACACCACCAGACCCACGCAAATACGCCCCAGCCACACAGCGCAACCGCGAACCCATCTTAGAAGTGCTATTACAAGTCTTACCTGCCAGTGGCACAATTTTAGAAATAGCAAGTGGTACTGGTGAACACGCCATTTTCTTCGCCCCCCGCCTCAGTCCGCGTCAATGGCTACCCTCCGACCCCAACCCCGAATTACGAGCCAGCATAACCGCTTGGACAGCCCAATTTCCCGCCGATAATCTTTATCCACCCCTAGAACTTGATGCTAGTCAGCCAATATGGCCAGTAGAACTAGACGCAGACTTACCATCCCCCATTGTTGCCATAGTCAATATCAATATGATTCACATTTCCCCTTGGTCAGCCTGTTTAGGACTCATGGCTGGCGCTGGGCGGATTTTGCCACCAGGGGGTATCCTGTATCTATACGGCCCTTACAAACAAGGCACAGAGCATACCGCACCCAGTAACGCCACTTTCGATCAATCATTACGCTCTCAAAATCCAGACTGGGGTGTACGTAACCTAGAAGATGTGGTTGCAGCAGCTCAAGAACAGAATCTTCAACTACAAAAAGTCTACCAAATGCCTGCAAATAACCTTTCCGTAGTTTTTCAACTCTGCGTATAAAAATGGAGATTAGCAGACTCGAACTGCTGACATCCTGCTTGCAAAGCAGGCGCTCTACCAACTGAGCTAAACCCCCGTAAAATTAAATTAGTAACCATAATTATTATAACCGAAGACTCTGATTTTGACAAAGGGATGAACCAAAAAAATACACAAATTGTGGCAACATTTTATAAGTTCGTGAGTTTGCCGGATTTCGCCGAGAAACAAGACCCCCTGTTAGCCTACTGTTTAGACCAAGGTATCAAGGGGACAATTCTCCTAGCCCAAGAAGGAATCAACGGGACAATTGCAGGTTCGCGTCCAGCTATTGACGCTGTATTGTCCTATCTGCGTTCTGACCCCCGCTTACAAGACCTAGAACACAAAGAGTCTACCGCCGACAACCCACCATTTGAGCGGATGAAGGTGCGGTTGAAAAAAGAAATTGTTACCTTGGGTTTACCGGAAGTTGACCCCAATGAACAGGTGGGCACTTATGTTACGCCGCAAGAATGGAATGAGTTAATTTCTGACCCGGAAGTAACGGTAATTGACACTCGTAACGATTACGAAGTACATATTGGCACTTTCAAAGGGGCGCAAAATCCCCAAACTAATTCATTTCGGGATTTCCCCGAATATGTCCGCCAAAACCTTGACCCTAGTAAACAAAAGAAAGTTGCCATGTTTTGTACTGGGGGTATTCGTTGCGAAAAAGCCTCATCTTTTATGCTGTCTCAAGGTTTTGCAGAGGTGTATCACTTGAAAGGGGGGATACTCAAGTATTTGGAGGAAGTTCCACCGGAAGACAGTTTGTGGGAAGGTGAATGTTTTGTCTTTGATGAACGCATAGCTGTAGGTCATGGGTTAGAGCCGGGAAGTCATGATTTATGCTTCTGTTGTGGACATCCATTGTCGGAGGAGGATAAAGCATCAGCGAAGTATGAGGAGGGGATTTCTTGTCCTTGGTGTTTTGATGGTTTGACTGAGGAGAAGAGAGTCAGACAACAGGAGAAATGGCGACAGTTGCAGTTAAAAATGTTGAGAGTTGATACTGCATCGTAGACTAATATGATCACTGTGATTAACTCATCATCACCGCTATGAAAGCTATATCCAGTCCCATCAACCTGTTGGAATATGAACAGTTAGCCAAAACTCATCTATCTCAGATGGCTTTGGACTATTATATCAGTGGGGCTGGGGATGAAATGACGCTGCGAGATAACCGTGCAGCTTTTGAGCGAGTCAAGCTGCGCCCAAAGATGCTAGTTGATGTCAGCGAAATTAACCTGACTACCTCGGTGTTGGGAGAGCCTTTGCAATTACCGCTACTAATTGCACCGATGGCGTTTCAATGTTTGGCGCATCCTGATGGGGAACTAGCCACAGCAACGGCGGCTGCATCAGCAGGTTTGGGTATGGTGTTGAGTACCTTGTCTACCCAAAGTATAGAAGATGTGGCAGAGGTTGGGAGTAAATTTGACAATGCTCTGCAATGGTTCCAACTTTACATCCATAAAGACCGGGGATTGACTCGTGCTTTAGTAGAAAAAGCTTATGCAGCAGGTTATAAGGCTCTTTGCTTGACTGTGGATGCGCCTGTGTTGGGACAAAGAGAACGCGATCGCCACAATGAGTTTACCTTGCCTGCTGGGCTACAATTAGCTAATCTAGTTAACATATCCGGGTTAGAAATTCCTGATGAGCAAGAAGAATCGGGATTATTTACTTATTTCGCCCAACAACTAGACCCGGCTTTGACTTGGGACGATTTGGAATGGTTGCAATCTTTATCTCCTCTACCGTTAGTAGTTAAAGGGATTTTACGCAGCGATGATGCAGTGCGGGCGGTGGAGTATGGAGCCAAAGCCATTGTAGTGTCTAATCATGGGGGCAGACAATTAGATGGTGCGATCGCCTCATTAGATGCTCTCAGTGAAATAGTACCAGCCGTCAATGGTAGAGCCGAGGTTCTAGTAGATGGCGGTATTCGTCGGGGTACAGATATTCTCAAAGCCTTAGCTATAGGCGCACAAGCTGTATTAATCGGTAGACCAATTTTGTGGGGACTAGCTGTAGGCGGACAAGCGGGTGTATCTCATGTAATATCTTTACTGCAAAAAGAGCTAAATGTAGCAATGGCTCTTATGGGTTGTTCTACACTAGCGGAGATCGATTCTAGTTTCCTGCATTTTAAGTGAAGGGGAGATGAGGGAGATGAGGGAGAAACCCACCCCTAACCCCTCCCAAGAGGGGAACAGGAAGCAGAGGGCAATAACTTTTGACTATGGACTATGGACTGTTGACTAATTTCAACCAACTCCTTGCCATAACCTAAATGCCTGTACTATAATAGTGAAGTTGCCTCCAAGGGCGGGTGGCGAAACTGGTAGACGCACCACACTCAAAATGTGGCGACCTTGCGGTCATAGGAGTTCGATTCTCCTCCTGCCCACTGTTTACTAAAAAGAGAAAGTAGATGCGATTAAAAAGATGGGAATCTCCCCGCCGAGAAGGGAGAAATGATAAAGGTAGAGGCGGTTCTGCCAGAAAGAGACAACTGAAAAAGCAAAGACAAATGTTGCGGCAAAAGCTCAAAGAAGCTAACCAGCAAGACAACAAAAAGAATAATCAAAATGGGGGAGATAAACCAATCTTCCCCATTTTTTTTGCACTACCTTTGTCAGTGGTTAGTAGTCAGTTGTTTTTCCCGGATTTCTCACCACAGCTATCAAAGCCTGTGCTTGTGCAGGTTCGCTAGTATTCGCTACTGGGAGTGTAAACCCTAGCCTTTTTTAAGAGGGATAGGGGGATAAATTAGTGCTTGATATCACAATCAACGGCTGAAAACATACTCTTATATTAAGTTCGGATGAATAGTATAATAATAAGATTAGAACAGTTGCTGTGCATCTAAAACGAATTGCGATCGTTAACCACATGAGTACAGAGGAGCTGTTGGTTCGCTATCGTCAGACGACACAAGCAACAGAACGTAGCCATTACCAAATAATATGGTTATTAGCCACAGGAAAAACAGTGAATGAGGTGGCGCAAGTAACAGGATATACAAGAATTTGGATTTATCAATTAATAAAACGTTATAACCAAATCATCTATTTACCTGCCTATTCGCCTGAACTACAACCCGCAGAACGCTTGTGGCCTTTAGCTAACGAGATTGTCGCTAATCACTCTCCAAGTTCTTTAGATGAATTAGAAGCTTTGTTAGTGCTTGGTTGCCAAGAACTGATGAAACAACATAATTTAATCTCTGGTCTAACTTGCTACCACTGGTGGCCAAGAACCAGGGAAGCTTAATTATCAGTGTTTATCCGAACTTGATATTAGGGGGGATCAAGCGAAATATTGCATACTTGTGAGACATCTTCTAATCAGCAACGCCAAGATATTACTTTCATCTAACTGCTGACATAAGAATTGCTAACGTCTAAAAATATATCTAATGGTTTAATAGAATCTGGTCAAAAACACTGTACTTTAATAAAAGATTACGCAATTCTCCTACTTTGGCTTGGTTGTAAGCAATGAACTCTAGGCGCTCTAAAAAATCTCAGTCGAATACTCCTGATGGAGAGCAGCAAGGGAACGAAAATCAATCATTTCCGATAGTTGGGATTGGAGCATCTGCCGGTGGGTTGGAAGCATTTACACAGTTACTCAGCCATTTACCCTCCGATACGGGCATGGGATTTGTATTAATTCAGCATCTCAGTCCCAACCAAAAAAGTATTCTAGCTGAGATTTTAGCCAATACAACTCAAATGCCTGTAGAGCAAGCCCAGAATGACATGGTGGTGGAACCAAATCATGTATATGTGATTCCGCCCAATGTTATGCTGACTATCTCTGGTGGTAAGCTGCAACTGAGTCCGCGTCAGCAGGTGCGGGGACATGTGATGTCAGTTGATACATTCTTCTTTTCCTTGGCTGAGGATCAGGGAAGTAAAGCTATTGGTATTGTGTTGTCTGGGGGTGATGCTGATGGTGCAAGGGGGCTGGAAGTCATCAAGGAAGCTGGCGGGATTACTTTTGCTCAGTGTGAGGACACAGCCCAAGTCAGCAGTATGCCTAAAACGGCTGTCGCTTCTGGTCAGGTAGACTTTGTATTAAGGCCACAAGAAATTGCTCAGGAGTTGGCTAAACTCAGTCGTCATCCCTACGTCAGTCGCTCCAGCAAGGGAAAATCGGCTGAAGTTCTACCCAAAGCAGGGGATGCTCTGGCGACAATTTTTAATCTGTTAAAGGCGGCGACGGGAGTTGATTTTCACCAATATAAGGAAACCACCCTCAAGCGCCGCATTCTCCGGCGGATGATTTTATATAAGTTGGAGAGATTAGAGGATTATGTAAGTTATTTGCAAGAGCATTCTGAGGAAGTCAAAGCCCTGTCTCAGGATGTGCTAATTAATGTTACCAGTTTCTTCCGAGATCCTGAAGCTTTTGATGCTTTAAAAACTAAGGTATTTCCGAAAATTATCAAAGAACATAATGCCAATTTTCCTATCCGTGTGTGGGTGGCGGGATGTTCTACAGGGGAAGAAGCCTATTCAATTGCTATCTGCTTACTGGAATATTTGCATAATCAGGGGATTAATAAACCAATCCAAATTTTTGCTACAGATATTAATGAATCAGCCATTGAGAAGGCGAGGATAGGTATTTACAAGCATAACCAATTAATTGATGTTTCACGCGATCGCCTGCAATGCTTTTTTGTCTCCATAGATGATGGCTATCAAATTAGCAAGCCAGTGCGAGAGTTGTGTGTCTTTGCTAAACAAAACCTCATCGGCGATCCTCCCTTTTCCCACCTTGACCTAATTACCTGCCGCAATGTCCTAATTTATTTGAGTTCGGCTGTGCAAAAGAAACTACTGCCTATTTTCCACTATGGTTTAAATTCAACTGGGTTTTTAATGCTCGGTACTTCGGAAACAGTAGGTGAGTTTACCGAATTGTTCACCTTGATTGACAGAAAATACAAACTTTATTCCCGCAAACTGGGTAATACTACCCTGGGAATTGATTTAGTTGGCAATAACCAACCGAGCGAAACTGTCCAACTTCCACAACCAAGGAGCGAAGAAGCTTGGAATGATTTGGAAATGGCAAAAGTAGCTGACCAAATTGTGTTGGATCAGTTCGCTCCAGTTGGTGTAATTATTGACAGCGAATTAGAAATTTTGCAATTTCGCGGACAGACTAGCCCCTATCTGCAACCACCATCAGGCAGACCTAGCTTTAATTTGCTGAAAATGGCTAGGGAAGAATTAAGGCTAGATTTACGTACCACTTTTCACCAAGCTAGAAAGCGCAATCTAGCGGTGAGGAAACAAGGCATACAAATTGCCGATGGCGATCGCCTCAAACTGGTGCAGATAGATATACTACCATTTAATCCGCCCAATACCACAAAACGCTACTTTTTAGTAATGTTTACGGATATGGGGCCGCTTACCTCTCCTATGTTAGATGTGGCGAAAACTCCTACTGCTATCAGAAAACGTAAACCCACAGATGAAGAAAAAGAAATTAACCACATCAGACAAGAGTTAGCCACTACTAAAGAATATTTGCAGTCAATTATTGAAGAACAACAAGCCACTAATCAAGACCTCAGAGCCGCTAACGAAGAAATTCTTTCGAGTAACGAAGAGTTGCAAAGCACCAATGAGGAGTTAGAAACGGCGAAAGAGGAAATACAGGCAACTAATGAAGAATTAAACACCATTAACGACGAATTACAACGCCGCAACCTGGAATCCTCCCAAGTTAACAACGATTTACAAAACCTCCTCAGCAGTATCAATATACCCATCCTCATGTTAGGGGGTGATTTACGCATTCGCCGCTTTACTCCGGTAGCCGAGAGGATTTTCAACCTCATTCCCTCCGATGTCGGGCGGCGATTTAGTGATATAAATCACAACTTAAATATTCCCGACTTAGAACAGCAAATTCTCTGTGTCATCAACACACTCAACTTTAAAGCACAGGAAATCCAAGACCATGAGGGACATTGGTATGATTTACGCATCCGCCCCTATCGCACAGTAGAGAACAAAATCGACGGTGCAGTAGTAGTATTAGTTGATATCGACGACCTCAAACGCAGCGCCAGGCAAATTACCGCCGCCAGGGATTACGCCGAGGCAATTGTCGCCACAGTGCGGGAATCACTGATAGTGTTAGATACAGAATTAAAAGTAATTACCGCAAATCAATTCTTTTATGAAAAATTCCATGTATCACCAGAAGAGACAGAACAACAACTGATTTATGAGATTGGTAATGGACAGTGGGATATACCCGAATTGCGATCGCTCCTAGAAGACATTCTCCCCCATCAAAGCCAGTTCCAAAACTTAGCAATTGAGCATGAATTTGAGGAGATTGGGCGGAAAATCATGCGGTTGAATGCGCGGAAACTCTCACACATCCACGACGCACCGATGATACTCCTAGTAATTGAAGATATTACCGAGCAGAAGCAACTAGAAGCGGAACGGACGCAACTTTTGGCACAAGAACAAGCAGCCCGTGAAGCCGCAGAGACAGCCAACCGCGCCAAAGATGAATTTTTATCAATTCTCTCCCACGAACTGCGAAACCCCCTCAACGCCATGCTGGGCTGGGCAAACCTACTCCGCACCCACGACATAGACGCAGCATCAGTAACTCAAGGATTAGAAGCCATCGAACGCAGCGCCCAAGCCCAAGCCAGCCTAATCAGTGACTTATTGGATATCTCCCGCATCAGTTCGGGTAGACTGCGGATGGATGCCCAAGTAGTCGAACTTGTACCGATTATTGAAGCAGCGATCGCCGTCGTCCGCCTAGCAGCAGAAGCCAAAAACATCCAAATTTACACCAACCTAGACTCCACACGCAAACCAATAGTAGGCGACCCCGTGCGCTTACAACAGGTGATTTGGAATTTACTTTCTAACGCCATCAAATTCACCCCAGTCCGAGGGAGAATTGATGTCACCCTAGAATACACTTCCATAGAAGCCCAAATTCAAGTCAAAGACACAGGTCAAGGTATCACACCTGACTTCCTCCCTCATATATTTGAACGCTTCCGTCAAGCCGATGGCAGCAGAACCCGCTCAAATCCAGGCTTAGGCTTAGGGCTTTCCATCGTCTGCCACTTAGTAGAACTCCACGGCGGTACAGTAGAAGCCACCAGCCCAGGCGAAGGCCAAGGCACAACCTTTACAATTCGCCTGCCATTACAAAGCATCCAGAGTCAGATGTCCTACCTCACCCCCAGCGAGTCATATACCTTTACCAGACCTGAATTATCCATTGATAACATTGCTTCATTGGCAGGGCTAAAGGTACTTGTGGTAGATGATGAAGCCGACATCCGCCAATTATTTAAGTTAATCCTCGAAGAATATGGTGTCGAAGTCACAACAGTTGCATCAGCCAGCGCCGCCCTATCAACCCTGATGGCAAATCCCAACGGCTACGACGTACTCCTATCCGACATCGGTTTACCAGGAGAAGACGGTTACTCCCTCATGCGCCAAGTCAGGGCGCTAGATGCAGAAATTGGTGGACAAATCCCCGCCGCCGCCCTCACAGCCTATGCAGGTCAAGCAGAATATGCCGAAGCCTTAGCCGCCGGCTACCAAACCCACATCGCCAAACCCATCGACCCCTCGCAACTAGTGGCTTTGGTCGCATCCTTGACTGGGAGAGTGAGGAGGTGAGGGACTGGGGAAAAGGGAAAGGGGGAAGGGGAAGGGGGAAAGGGGAAAGGGGAAGGGGGAAGGGGGAAAGAAACTAACGATAACTGATAACTGATAACTGATAACTGATAACTGATAACTGATAACTGACAACTGACAACTGACTAATGACTAAAGATATCATTTTTAGATACAATCAATATTCCGCGCTTCCTCATTCAAACCGCTATGCTTAATCCTAATCTGGAAGAAATCCAGTTGACCAAAGACGACTATGAACGCTACTCCCGGCATTTAATTTTGCCGGAAGTGGGTATGGAAGGACAAAAACGCCTTAAGGCCGCCAGTGTTTTATGTATCGGTACTGGCGGACTAGGTTCACCATTATTGTTATATTTAGCAGCCGCAGGTATTGGACGCATCGGTATTGTTGATTTCGATGTGGTTGATACTTCCAACTTACAACGCCAAGTAATTCACGGCACATCCTGGGTAGGTAAACCCAAGATTGAATCGGCAAAAAACCGTATCCATGAGATTAACCCCTACTGCCAGGTTGACCTCTACGAAACTCGCCTGAGTTCGGAAAATGCCCTAGATATCGTCAAGGATTACGATATTGTAGTGGATGGTACAGATAACTTCCCTACCAGATATCTAGTTAACGATGCTTGTGTATTGTTGAACAAGCCCAACGTTTACGGTTCGATTTTCCGCTTTGAAGGACAAGCAACGGTATTTAATTACGAAGGCGGGCCGAACTACCGCGACTTGTACCCAGAACCACCACCACCAGGATTAGTCCCTTCCTGTGCCGAAGGTGGGGTATTAGGTATACTACCAGGAATTATTGGTGTGATTCAAGCAACGGAAACAGTTAAAATTATTTTAGGTAAGGGTAATACCCTCAGTGGCAGATTGTTGCTGTACAACGCCTTAGATATGACATTCCGCGAGTTGAAATTGCGTCCGAACCCCGAACGCCCAGTCATTGAAAAGCTGATAGACTATGAGCAATTCTGCGGTATTCCTCAAGCCAAAGCAGCAGAGGCGCAACAACAGCAAGAAATCCAAGAAATGACAGTTACACAACTCAAGGAATTGCTGGATAGTGGGGCGAAGGATTTTGTGCTGCTAGATGTGCGTAACCCCAACGAATACGAAATAGCCAAAATTCCCGGTTCGATATTAGTGCCTTTACCAGAGATTGAAAATGGTCATGGTGTAGCCAAAGTCAAAGAAGCACTCAATGGACACCGCTTAATTGCTCATTGTAAAATGGGCGGGCGATCAGCTAAAGCTCTAGCTATCCTCAAAGAATCGGGTATTGTGGGGACTAACGTTAAAGGCGGAATTACCGCTTGGAGTCGTGAAGTAGACCCTTCAGTTCCAGAGTATTAAATCGAATAAATGTAGAGAATTAGGACTTAAGCAACTGGCACATGGGGTAGTGGACTGGCAAGACTAAACTTGTGCATTAGCCAAAAACCTAATATCTTATACCAATTCCAAGAATCTTGACAACACATCCAATATCTGTAGGGGCGCACAGCAGTGCATTAGTGTCAACTTAAGGAGCATCAGCCCAAACAAGAGCCGAGCGCGAGTGAATTTGACGATGACGTTTGCGCTCGGCTTTAAGCAAACCAAAAAGCTTGTAATGGGAAACTAGATAATCAACAACATCATTAGTTTCGCCACGGAAAACAGCCGCAGCAAAGTAATACAAACTGCGAAAGACCATCTCCACAGAAATACGTTCAAGTGGCTGAGACAGTGCGAGAGTGCTTCGCACAAGCTACGCGATCGCTATCTGAGGAGATAAATGGTTGAGAACAGTGTAGAAAATCACAGTGGCAAAGATTTGAATCTGAACCCCGTTACGGTCACCAACTCAGATGTAAGCCAGACCCAAAAGTCGTTTAGTCATTTTATTTTCGCTCAATCACCGCAATTAGTAAATAATGTCTAGTTGCTCAACAGTCATGTCTTAACTGTGAGATTGGCAAGCGCATAACTATATTTTAAGCTTAGTGAGAGGATGAGCGATCGCATTTTGGGTGGGGGTGGCGATCGCCATCATCTTTACGAAGGTAATGCTTAAACTAAACAGTTTAGTTTGTTATTGGTTTTCTGCTTGACTGGTCAAGCAGAAAACCACCTCATTGATAGCTACTTAAGGGCAAGCATTAATTGTAATTATTGTTTTGAACAAAAATAGTATTTGATTCGTGATGTCAATAAATATACAGTAAAACTAGGTTTTTCAAGTATAGTAGTGGTCAGACAGCTTAGGATAATGACAAATCTTAAGAAGGTGGCTGTAACAGCTATCCGTAGCAGACTTGTTCTCACCAGGATAGCAGCCGCCATATTAAACAATTCCCCATTATAACGAGAAATTCTCATCACATTACTAGATTCAACCTCATTTTGAGGTTGGTAGTTTTGCTGCTGTGAGTCCAACAAAATATTAAATTTTATACATTTATTCAAGTAGAGAATTATTTATGAACATCTTAGAATTTTCCCTGCTAGTTTGTATTGGCTCGTTCATGGCCGGCTTTTTAGGGTCGTTGACTGGGTTAGGAGGTGGAGTAGTTATTGTTCCCTTATTAACTTCAGTATTTGGAGTTGATATTCGATATGCTATTGGTGCTTCACTAGTGTCTGTAATTGCTACCTCCTGCGCTGCTGCATCTACATATATTAAGAAAGGCTATACCAACCTCCGACTAGGAATGTTTTTAGAAGTAGCAACAATAACTGGAGCCTTAATCGGAGCTTTGATTGCTTCTTTTATTTCTGTCAAAGCACTCACAGTCGTACTGGCAATTGTGCTACTATATTCAGCTTACTTATCTGGAAAACCCAAAGAAGAACACACTGATACTCATTCACCCGACCCCATAGCAACTAATCTCAGACTCAATAGTACATACCCAAATGCTGAAGGACTAATGTCTTACCAAGTTAATAGTGTACCAGCAGGATTTAGCATCATGTTGATAGCTGGGGTGCTTTCCGGTCTACTGGGTATTGGTTCAGGCGCATTCAAAGTTCTAGCAATGGATCAAGCTATGGGTTTGCCGTTTAAAGTTTCTACAAGCACCAGTAATTTTATGATCGGTGTAACGGCAGCAGCATCAACAGGCGTTTACCTAGCATGGGGTTATATTGAGCCAGGACTAACAATGCCCGTAATGTTGGGTGTATTGCCTGGAGCCTTATTAGGGGCAAAAGTTTTAGTAGGAGCTAAGACTCATATTTTAAGAAGCATCTTTAGCGTTGTACTTGTATTAATGTCATTGAAGATGGTTTACAACAGTTTAGCAGGGGGATTTTGAAATGCGTCTATTCGATTTTAATCACCAGGATTCTTTTACCGTACCTAGCTTTAACAGTGACGAGAATGATCAACAAAACATCACTAAATCTGCGTTAACAGAAGTACAATCATTCCAAAATGGTAATAATGAGTATACGAAAAACGAGAACGAGCAGCAATTGGAACTATTGATTGGCAATCTATTAAAATATGGCGTGATTATTGCTTGCTCTACAGTGTTAGTAGGTGGAGTTTTATACTTAGCTCAATGTGGTTTAGAGCCTGCGGAGTACCAATTTTATCAAGGACAACCATCACTGTTATATTGTCCAAGGCTTTTGTGGCGAGGCATTTTGTCAGGTAGTCATAATAGCATCATTGTATTGGGACTTCTACTACTAATTGCTATTCCTGTCGTTCGCATTGTGCTTTCCCTGTTTACTTTTATCAAACAACGAGATTTTACCTACACAATTATGACATTTCTAGCCCTCTCTGGGCTAATTTATAGCTTTATTGGAGCCTATTACTAAGATTTTGGACAATTAAACTTTGTCAAAAAAAATCAAGTTTTGAGTAAAAAATGTGTAACTCTCAAAGGAGATTAACTATGAAACTTTTGAAAATCGCTCTTGTAGTTTTAGTCATGTTAGTTAACTTAGTAATTGCCCCGCCTTCCTGGGCAGATCCTAATTACCAAGAAAACCCTGATTACATTGAAGTGACAAAAACTCTTAAGAACTTACTCTCAAACGCGCAAGGTACTATTCCAGAAGATGTCCAACGCCAAATTAGTGAATTAAAGTTTCAAAAAGACGCTATCAAGTCAGGACTCAATTGGGGGCAATGCCGCAATGAAACTGGTGGAAATCTCGCGATTTATGGTACTGGTAGTGAGGAGTCCGAGGAGTCGGAAAAAAGTCTAATTCAATTCTTAGCAGACGGTCAAACCACACCAGAACAATGGGATTGTCAAGGTGTTTATTTCCCTGGTGATGTCAAGGTTTCAGGATTGGAAAAAACTGGTGCTGTTGCTATCAAGGTAATGGATGGTACGCAACTTTTAGTGAAGAAAGACCCAGACAGTTCTGAATTGAAATTAAATCTTCCATCTGTCACAATCGTTAATCCAGAAGAAAGTAACTGGTTGATTCCCAATATATCGCAAGCGTTTGTTGATTCCCGTATTCCTAATCAATTTAGTGGTGGTGACAATGGTTAAATAAAAGTTGTGCAGATGTCGATGAAAAAATTTTGAATAAGATTTTTCTGTAAACCACAACAGAAATTGAAAGCAGGATTGTTTTGCAACTTTAGTCCTGCTTTCTGCTTGTCTAAGAGGTTATTTATAAAGTAAATATTAAGTAGGGTGTGTTACGGCTATGTCAAGATTTGAGCGTTGGCGAAATTATGAACTAGCCGTAACGCACCAGCAAATACGGTGCGTTAAGCGCTGCTTTAAAGCACCCGACAATTTAAGGTTTACGTTATAAATCATCTCTAAAAATGTGATTGCTATATACTTTGAGAGATTATTGTAAATAGGAATTGGGAGAGTTATTATCACAATTTCTGATGTTTAAAGAACAATAAAAACTCAGAATTAGAATTTATTTACTCTCATCAATTATTTTAGTTTATCAATTTAAAAATAAATAATATTTGATTTTATCCAGTTATAAACCTAAAGTAAAACTAGCCTAAAAAACAGATAACACAGACAGACCTAAGCCAAAACATAACCAACAAATTTAAATAAAGAGGCCAAGGTCAGCAGTAGAAGGAGACAACTATGAAATTTCTAAAAGTAGCTCTTGTAGTTACAGTAATATTGGTTAACTGGGTTTTTGCCCAGCCTTCTTGGGCAGATAAACCCAATTTCACCAAAAATCCTGATTACATCGAAGTTACCAAGACTATCAAAAAATTGCAGGAAAATACGCAAGGTACTGTATCAGAAGATGTACAAAGCCAAATTGACGAATTGCAGTTTCAAAAAGCCGCAATTGAGTCGGGGATGACTTGGGGACAGTGCCGCAATCAAACTGGTAAAACTATAGCAATTTATGGGCCTGTACCTGAAGAGTCTAATTCTAAATATGACAATCAACTTTATTTCTTAGCAAACGATCAAACGACACCTGATGGATGGGATTGTCAGGGCGTTTATCTCCCAAAAGATGTCAAAGTAGCTTCCTTGGATAATACAGGTGCTGTAGCCGTTAAGGTAATGGATGGTACGCAACTTTCAGTGAAGAAAAATCCAGATACTTCAGAATTGGAATTAAATCAGCCATCTGCCAAAGTCATTAATCCTGATGAAAGTAAGTGGTTTATTCCAAATGTATCGCAAGCATTTGTTGATTCTCGCATTCCCAGCACATTTGCAACTGGCGAGAATGATTAAAGCGAAATTGTGACAGCATCTATCAGCTCTACTGAGATAGATGTTGAGTTCCCCAGTGATCACTAGCGCAGAGGGTTGAAACTAAATTCTACATTACTCAAATTTCCGCCCCTGCTTTTCTATTCACAATTATCTGATTAACTTAAATTTTCACATGGTAATGATTGGAGAAACTGAATGTTAGAACAAGTAACTACGCATTTAAGTACAGACTTTTCTCTAAAAACATTAGGAATTTTACTAGTACTAATTGCATTAGAAACTGTTCTGTCTGCTGACAATGCAGTTGCTTTAGCAGCAATAGCTCAAGATATTGAAGACCCACAACAACAACGTCAAGCTTTAAATTGGGGATTAATCATTGCTTTTGTCTTACGGATTTCGTTACTTTTTACAGCAACATGGGTGATTCAGTTTTGGCAGTTTGAGTTAGGAGGGGCGCTTTACCTTTTATGGCTATCCGGTAAGCATTTTTGGAACTATTTTTTCCCAGACACAACAGAAGAAATTACTCACTCTTCTCCAGATAAAAATTATCAATTTGGGCAAATCATTCTCTTAATTGCTTTAACAGATTTAGCGTTTTCTTTGGATAGTGTTACAGCCGCAGTTGCCGTTTCCAGCCAAACTTGGTTAGTTCTGATTGGTTGCATAATTGGTATTTTTACTCTGCGATTTATGGCTGGTTTATTTGTGCGCTGGCTGGCGGAATTTCCTTATTTACTTGATGCTGCTTATTTGACTGTATTTGGTGTTGGCACGAGATTGATGTTTAAAGCATTAATACCAGCCCATGCACCGCCTCAATGGATGATGCTGACACTGATTGCAGTTCTATTCACCTGGGGATTTTCTAAGCGAGTTACACCAGAAGTTCAGGAAGTAGTAAATATTGATAGCTATGAAAAAAAAAGAACATAACCTCAAGTTACACAAATGACATTTCTGTGATGGAGAATAAAGTTATGAACCTAGAATCTGTGACAAATATTAACCACTCAAATTCTGTGTCCAAGCCAGATTCTCCTTGGGAAAATGAGGTGATGAATTTGGAATCGGCAACGGCTATTAAGGAAAAAAAATCAGCGACCAAGGCAAATAAAGATATTCAAGCAATTGTCAGAATAGTTTTGTTACTGTTGGCTTTGAGCATTATTTGTAGTTTCTTTGCGATTGTTAATCCTGGGCAGCGAGGTGTGCTGATGCGGTTTGGCGAGGTGCAACCTGAGATTTTATCAGAAGGAATTCACCCTGTTATCCCGATTGTTAACACTGTTGAACAGCTAAGTATACGAGTGCAAAATCAGGAGATTTCTACTGAGGCTTCTTCTCGTGATCTTCAGAATATTTATACGGATGTGGCGCTGAACTGGCACATTGTTCCCGAAAAAGTCAATATCATTTTTCAGCGTGTTGGTAATCAAGAAGCTATTGTGCATCGCATTATTAACCCAGCTGTGAAAGAAGTACTAAAAGCAGTGATGGCTAGGTATACAGCTGAAGAAATTATTACCGCACGCACAGATGTGAAAGCTGAGGTAGATCGAGCTTTAAGATCCCGATTAGCCAGCTATGATATGGAAGTAGATGATATTTCTCTGGTGAATATTCATTTTTCAGATCAGTTTAATAAGGCAGTAGAAGCAAAACAAATAGCCGAACAAGAAGCCAAACGTGCCGGATTTTTAGCTATCAAAGCAGCAAAACAAGCAAAAGCTAAAGTGAATTTGGCTGTTGGAGAAGCCAAAGCACATCAATTAATTATGGAGTCGCTGACACCAGCAATTTTACAACGACAAGCGATCGCCAAATGGGATGGTAGAATGCCTTGGATCTCAGCAGGTGGTGGTGATAATACCAGGCTCTTCCAATTAGAACTGGATGAAATTGTCAAAGCGGCTCAGACAAACCCCGATCAACAAAGAGTAGAATCTCGCTCGGAACTGACTGCTGCACTGCTTCATGAAAAATAATCACCAATTAAAATGGATGACTTCATCTCTGCGATTTCAACTGGTTTTGCTGCTTTTACTGCCACCAATCTAGACGATATTGTAGTTCTGCTACTGTTTTTCTCGCAAGTGAATGCAACCTTCCAAAAAAAACATATTGTCATTGGACAGTATCTCGGTTTTACGGCACTTGTGCTTGCTAGTTTGCCTAGTTTCTTTGGTGGTAGGCTATTTCCAGAAGCTTGGATTGGACTTTTGGGTACAGTGCCAATTGCTATTGGCGTTAATCGCTTGTTCAATCAGGAAGCTGACGAAGAGGAACCTCCAATCTTAACAGAACAATCCCATGATTCTTGGTTGTCTAGTCTATTTTCTCCTCAAGCTTATGGGGTTGCTGCTGTCACTATCGCCAACGGCGGTGATAATCTTAGTATCTACGTGCCATTGTTCGCCAGCAGTACAGGGGAAGATTTAGGAGTGATTCTCACAGTCTTCTTTTCGTTAGTCGCGGTTTGGTGTTATGCTGCTTATCGCTTCACCCAAGTTCCTGCACTTGCCAAACTCTTCACGCGCTACGGTAGCTATTTTGTTCCTTTTGTTTTGATTGGATTGGGTACTTATATTTTGATTGATAGCCACACATTAGAAAATCGTGGTTTAAGTGTACTGGCAGTGGCACTGATTGGTTTATGTTTAATAGCGGAGGCAAAGGATGCTTTCAAAGATTCTGTATAATCTAGTGCTGCTTCTATGAAAATTAATTGGATATCGTTTAATACCTTTTCTTGTGGACGGTTTTAAAATATCTTTGTCATTGACTACTCATAAAAACTCCATTCACAAGGGGATGGAGTTTTTGATTTTGATTATTTTTTAGAAATCGTAGGGTGGGGATTGCATCGCCACTTGCTTCTACAAGGGAGGTGCAAGATATAAAATTATCTTCTTTCCCTAACATTAGACCTCTTGCATAAATACTTTGGTGTTGCTGACAATACTATTGAAAAGCTCACGCATACCGCTAAGGCGGAACCGCTTGCGGTAGACGCAGAGGCGCAAAGAAGAACGCAAAATATTAACTCGTGAATTTTATATATTCTGGTTGTTCCAGTATTCGTGCAACAAGAGGTCTATTTTTAACAGTTGTTTTTCATGAATTTAGGTGATTTTTTCCTAAAGAAAGAGTGATTGTTCTTATTTTTTTGAAATCATGATATTGCTATTTGACTGTTAGACTCTGGTGTTTACTCTGTTATGATTTGGCTCAAAATCCCTTCATGGCTATGCTTTTAGTTCGTTACGATCGCAAAATATTTCCCTGGATACTAATTTGATTGGGATTCTCAATTCTGATAAAAAGCGGCAGGTTTCAACTTTTACCAAAATGGTAATGCTTTTTCATGAGATTTGAGCGATCGCAATTTAATTCATCTTGATATTTGTAAGTGTAATTACACAGATGAAAACCAAAACTTAGAGAAAGAGTTTCTGTAAACATAAGTAAGTTATCAATTTTATCTATGATTAGGAAAAGTAATAATGTTTGCTTTGAGAGGTTGATTAGTTTTATATTGGAGACAATGTGAATTCAACGCAGATAATCAAGATAAACAACCCAAGTAGGAAGATATCAAGCTAATCTCAAACAAGTATTTTTATGATGGAGTAGATAATTTTTTTGCTTCCTACTATCACCAATCATACCAAAACATTGGTACTACATTTTTATGAAGATATCAACATTCAGTCTCAAAAATTCTAATCTTATAAAATTAGAGTTTTTGTACAACTCTGTAGAAAGAGCGAGTTATACCTTAAGCACCAATCTTTTAGCTCAAAAGCTCATCGCATCTGCTTTATTGTTTCTGGGTGTATGCGTCATCTCTTTTGGTTCTATCTTAATTAAATTAAGTGAAGTAGAACTCAGCCCCAATACAACAATATTTAATCGCTTTTGGATTGCTAGTGTAGTTTTCTTGTTGTTGCATGGATACAAAGCAATACATCAAAGATTCTTCAGTGACAAACCTGTGGAACAACAGTTCTACACTGCTAAGGATCTATTGCTACTGCTGAGTGCTGGTATTTTTTGGGCTATCACTTTGGGTTTGTTGGCTTGGTCGCTCACTCAAACAAGTGTGGCTGTCTCTGCTATCTTACATAATCTCGCGCCTATATTTACTAGCATGGCGGCTTTCCTGTTTTTTCGCCAAAGTTTTGACCGCATATTTTTCATCGGTATGGTGATTGCGATCGCCGGCGCAATTGCTATTGAAGTTGAGGAAATGCACATTGCTACTAGTGAATTCCAAGGAGGTTTAGCTGCTATTGGCTCGGCAATTTTTCTCACTGCATATTTATTAACAATAGAAAAATTGCGTGCTAAATTTGACCCTATGACAATTCAGTTGTGGATTTGTGTAATCGCTTCGTTAACTATCTTACCCATACTTTTGATAAATAAAGATCAGCTGTTCCCCTCTTCAGTAAATAGCTGGCTTTGCGTTACTTCTCTAGCCCTTCTATGCCAAGTTGTAGGACAAGGACTGATAACTTACAGCCTTGCTAGGTTTTCTTCTGTAACTGTGTCCTTGGTACGTCTACTAGATCCGGTCTTAAGTAGCCTTTATGCTATTGTGATATTTTCGGAAAGATTAAGTTTCACTAACTGCTTGGGTTTTATAGGCGTTTTAATCGGTCTGTACTTAGCCGTATCTAACCAAGTTGTTAATAATTCGCTCTTTAACCCCATCCGTGAAAGGTTAAAGTGATGGCGCTTTTGTCAAGAGGGTGGGGTATAGGGGAAGAAACACAACTATTCCCTTTTTTTCCTTTCTATCACCTGTCACCTGTTACCTGTGTTGCTTGAGAGATGAGCGATCGCTGTTTGGGAGGGGTGGGGAAAGGGCGATCGCATTTATGTTTTTGGTGGTTTTGGTGGTCTAGCTATAGCGGCGGAATTACCTCCTTCAGAATTTTCCTTTGGCTTTTGAGGTTGTTTATCTTTTTTGATTGGTTTTTCTACATTGCTACTTTGACCTTGGGGTTCTTGAAGTTTAGTTTTAGGTTTTGGCTTGGGTTTTGGAGGATCAATAGAACTACCTGAATTTGCAGGTGAAGACGGAAGTTGATCAATTCTACGACTACCTTCCCATCCCATTACTTGAAGTGGATTTGGTAATACACGCCGTTTTCGATAAGAGTCGAGACTCATATAATCTGGATTTTTTGAATATTCCAAGCTATTACACTGCAACATTATCAATAACATCCTAATACGCCGCACTTCCTCAAAAGAACTGGCTTGTTCTTTCTCATTTTCATGAATATATTGAAAAATATAGGTTTCAAAAGCGTTGATACAATCTTGTTTTTGAGTAGTTGTATTCAACCTTTCTCCTAATTCCCATTGATTGTTATTTGTGAATAATTGTTTGTAACGAGTGTGACGATGATCTAAAGATAATTTATCAATTTTTAACTTAATTGCTCCCATTCCTAAAGGTTTACCCATTCCTAAAGATAAACAGTATTCTGGTTGTTCTGCTTTATCAATTACCCACAATAAAGCCCCTAATTCAATATTGCTTAGGTTCTCAAAATAAATTTTGAAAGTAAACTCAACATCTGGGTCTATAGGTTTAATTAAACTGGTTTGTGTATCTGAATTTTCGGGAACTTCGATTTTAGATGGTTTATGCCAGTATAGCTTATGTCCACGAATAACAGTTTCTCCTGCTATAGTCTCTCCTGTTTCAGTTTTAGTTGGTGGTATACTAGCATAGTGTTTGAGATTTTGCTGATAGGCTTTAGTGTCTTTTGGTTGTACTAGATAGTGCTGAAATGTAGTAGGTTTTGGACTTGAGAGAAGAATTTGCTGAGGTTCTTTATTAAAACATGATTGTGCTTTTTCTTTATATTTTTCCTTTATTATCCCATCAGTGATAAATACTCGACTAGCACAAGTTTTTTCTCTAGGTGGTTCACCATTTACATAACCAAAAATTGCTTCAGCAATATCTGTACATGAAGTATCTCTTAATTGTGAGGGTACAAAATCTAAGGGAGAATTTTCGTAAGGTAAACGGAACATTTGCGCTCGTCCTAAAAAACGAACAGTTTTTCTATCATTATTTAGCAAGAAAAATACAGGTTCTCCATCTCTAAGATATCCATTTTGTTCACGACAATCAGGAGAAGGCTTATCTTTTGGAAAGGCGGTTTCTTGCCATTTTGTTACCTGGTCATCATCTTGAAAGCGTGATATAATATCCTCATCTACTGGATATCTACCTAATATCTCATCTTCTAAAAAAACAAATTCCAAATGTTTATGTGGCATATCACCAGTTATTACTAACTTTGCTTTTTTAAAATTAGGAACTTCTTCCCAACTAGCAGATGTAACTTGACGATAGCGCAGGTAAATATCAGGATGGCGTTTTATGCCGTTAGTGTTAAATTTCTCTTCAAAAAAATGATCTTTTTCATTTATATCAATATCAACATAGATAGTTTTATATTGGTATTGCCAATTAGGAACTTTTTTTGAGCCAATATTTCGATATAAATGAGAATGAGAGAGATTAGTAATTACTGATTTTACAGAAGGATTGTTAAAGTCAAAATTAATTCGTCCATAACCACATTCTTCAATTATGTATAAACTTCCTTGAGTTCGTAAAAAACCTGCATGAATTTTAGCATGATAGCAAGGAATCATTTTATTAGGTTTATTTGGATGTGGTAATTCAAACTCTTCTATGAAATGATTAGTATAGTTTTGTCTATCAGCTATTGATCTATAAAATAGCTTTTTGTCAGTTACTCTATCAATTTTGCTAAAACTAACAATCTCTACTAAAACCCTAAGCATTCCTCGTATGCTACTACCAGGTATAACAGGAAGATTATCTAAATAACTAAAAAATGGTGCAAGAATTTCTTTTCTTTCTTTCTCCCACTTCGCTTTTTCTTCTTTTTCCCATCTTTCTTTTTCCTCCTTTGTAGTAGATTTTGGAGGTTCTGAGTATTTAGCAAAATTTTCTGGAGTTAATCCACAACGAGTATAGAATATAGATTTTGTTGTTAATGTACATTCAATACTACCAGTATGACGATCAATTTTAATCTTATTCTCATCAAATTGATGTTCAGTATATTGATGATAGCAATTATATTGAGGTAAAGGTTGAGCGTTAACTATGTCTTCTGGTAATTCTATAAAGTTATATGGTGCATGAGCTATACGATTTTGGTCTGTGATTTTTTCAATATGTTTAGGATTCATTTTTTAATCTCCTTAAAAGTAAACTTTAACTAAACGACTTAGATAAATACGAGCAACACCTGAATCATCTTCATTAATGTAATGATGAACAGTTAAACGCAAAGGACGTTCATTGTTCTTGAAATTAATATCAGTTAAAGGTACAGCGTGTCTTAAACCTTGCTTTTCATCGGAAACTAATGTAAAACCATCTTTTTCTTGCTCTTTTTGTGTTCCCCACAGCATTTGATTTTCAGTAATATAATAATCATCCTTGTTCAAATTATTATCTTGAATTAAACGTGCTTTAAAACCTCCGTCTATTTTCCAAATCATCACTTCTGATTTATCACCGAAAATACGACATTGTTGTAATGTATCAGGATGTAATTTTGGGAATTGTGGAAAAACACTATCCGCAGTTATTAAGTGATAGCCTTTATTAAAATGTCCCCATATTACACCATCATCAGCATGAGCTAAAAGGTATTTTAATTGATTATCTTCAGCTTGTTTTTCTAACCATGCTTTCCATACTTTAAAATCAGAATTATCTGGTATTTCTAAAGGATCACATTTTGGTTTATTCATTTGTTAACTTCCTCATTTAATGCAGAAACAAATTCTTGTAAAGATTTAGCATCACTTACAACTAAGTTATCTGAAGATTTTTCAATAGTAAATGTTTCAGTTTTTTCTTCTCTTCGTAAAGTAATAGTTGCATCTTTACCTTGCAATCTCCCTCTACCAATACTGCTTGTACCTCCTACTGGTAAATCACCAGTCCATAAGTCTTTTAGTAATAACAACAGTAACCCAACTTCGCAATTTTCTGGATTACGTAATTCAAAATTTAATTTTAAATAGGTTTCATTATTAGGAAATATTGGCTGTTCATTAAATAATGCACCATGCAAAGTTCCACCTGTAAAACGGTCAATAGCTATACGATTCTGTACTAAATCTGTATAGTTTTCAATGACACTTTCATGAACAGTTAAACGACTAGCTTTTGCTTCTGAAGTTTTATTTTTAGATAAATCTGAACCAAAGATATCTTCAATAATACTGACATTTTTACCAATTGTATTAATGATACGTTCTGCACGATGACGTAAAACTCCAGCTAAAGATGTACCAGATAAAACAGGTTTTGGTTTTAATTCTCCATTACGTCGTGATTTTAAATGTACTACATCGGGTGCTTTATCACTGGATGCTTGACCAGAACGAATTAATAAAGGACTAGCAAGGGTAAATGTAGCATCAATTTTACAGAACTCACGCTGATCATCTTTTTCATCCAGAGATACATTTAATGCTTGTGCAATTGATGTATGAGTTGGATAATCAGGAAATAAACCAGAGTGCCAATGTTCAAATTTTAACCAATCTAATCTTTGTTGATGATCTGTTAAATCAAATTGCCATACTTGCCACTCGTTGACATGACAGCGACCAAAACCACGATGCTTTTTGATTCCTAAGCTGATTTCACCTTGTTCTAAACCTTCAACTGGTTCTAAACCTTGGAGGGCGATCGCTAGTCCTTTTAGTAAACTAGACTCATCAGATTCTTTTTCTATCAATAGCTCAAAACATAGAGGAAATTCTGTACCTGCTTGCAAGAGTTCTAAATCATATTTCTTTTTAGGTTCTGCTGTGCGAGTGACACTATCAATTTTTACACCATCTCTTAATTCAGGTTGGATAGGAGAAGTGCTAATAGAATCATCTATAATTAAAAGACTTTGGTTATCTTGATTTCGCTTTTCTATTCTTTCTTTTTCATCAGGAATATTTATTTCATTTTCATAAACAAATAAATCACCAAATAACTTGCTTACTAAATCATTACGCAAATCATTTTGATTATCTTTTTTAGAAAATTTGCGTAAATAGTTCCTTAATGCACCAGCTATTGATGATCCTGTTAGCAATGCCAAATTACTATTAAGATTGTCTCTTAATAAAGCCAAGTCTATTGGACTATCATTATCACCACTTCCTAAACAAGTTGGTGTATCCAAGATTAAATTACCTCGTATAATAATACGTTTAATAATCTTGCGGTTATCACTTCTATGAGCTAAGTCCATTATTTTTTTCATCCTTATTTTTATCTTTCATAATTTTTTTGGCTATTGCTATAATTAGTCGCAGTGTATATTCAAGAGATAAATCATTATCAAGACTTACTTGTTGTTCAGCGATGGTAATAGTAGGTAAACCCTCATCATTAACTAGAGAACTATGTTGTGTATGTGTAGCCCAAGCATAGAGAATCCAGTTGTGATAATCAGTAGCTTGTTCACCATCTAACTTATAATCTCTCAACAAAAGACGAATTTTTTCATCGAGACTTATACCAGATATTTTTGTTTTTTCAAATTGTTCCCTGGCGTTTTTGGTCAGGTTACTAGAATTTTTATTTTTACCAATAAATTGATATAAGTCATCAGGATTTTTATTAAATAAAGCCTTTGTTGCAATATCTATTAGACGTGAAAGCTGACTATTTTTGATTGCATTTCTATCTTTTTTATCTTGAGGTATGTTAACATTAATGTTTTCTAACATTAAATCATCTAGTTTTTGTCTTAGTATTCTTTTTCCCATCTTGATAGCAATTTCTTTAGATGTGTGATTTAGACTTTGGGGTTCATTTAAGTTGTTATCATTATATTTTTTCCCATCTAAGCCAACATCAGAACTGCTATAGTTTTGTAACCAATTAAATGCTAATCTACCAAAACCATCTACTTTTCTTTCACCAATACCTGCGTTTTCAATTTCTTCTAATTTCTTCACAAATTCCATTCTTTTAATTTTATCTGGAAATTGAGGTATTTTAAATACAAACACGCTACCAGAAGAAAATGCTGAAACTTGGGGTAAAGGTAAGCCCCATTTACGATTAAAACCTCCAACTATTACGCTATTAGAATAAGTATCTAAATGTTTTAACTCTGGATGTAGTAAGTTAATCATTGTATTAATGAAAAGCTCATTATGACTACTTACTTGTCCCCATTCATCCCGTAAAATAACATCACTTAGAAGCGTAACAACTAAATTTTTTTGGCTATAAAATCTTGTCTCTAACTCATTTTTGACTTCATCCCATATAGTTTCATCATTATCATCATGTAAAATTTTAACAGTAACATGACCATAACCTGCACTTTGAGAACCACCAAGCCATAACTGAACTTTTTCGTTTTCATCAGGCGATGTTAATAAGGATTTGATAATAGGTGCATCATCGTCAACATCACATAAAATTACACCTTGAAAAATTTGTCCTGCGTCAATAGCATCGTAACGGAATACAGAACCATTGCCTTCAATACCTTTACCTCGTTGCCTATGTCTTTGATTATGAATATTGATTCTTCTTTTTTCACTATAAAGTGAAATCGAACCATCCTCGATAATACAAAAACTATGGCTTATTCTTTGAGGTGATTTTATTGTACCTTTAATATCTGGATTACTGCAATTATAAATATGAATTGTCTCTGAATTATCGTCTTTTTTATTTTTCTGGTTTTTCTCTTTATATAAGCATAAAGATACAGGTAAAGTTCTTCGTTCTTTAAACAGATATGCGTTTAAAAATCGAGTTGTGCCATCAAAAAATAGTCTTTGAATGTCATGATTTTGTAGAATATCCGGTTCTTTACATGAGTATTGTTTAAGATATCTAGAAATTAATACACCTCGAATCATACTTCCAGGAATATAAGAAAAAGATACATCACTGTTAGGATCGCCTTGAAGTGAGGTTGCTAAAACTGGTTGTTGGGTATGTAGTAAAAAAGAGACTGCTTTCATTTAACTTTTCCAAAATTCTCAATGTATGTACGAGTAATATTTTCTTCTTGGTAGTGTAAGGTACACTGTACATGACCAAGCCCTCTATTACGTCCAGTACCGATACGTCGCAGTGCAAGAGTAGCTACTCCTAAAGCTGCTAACATATCAGTTGTTGGGTTTTCTTCAAAAAATAATAGTGCTTGAAAAGATGGGGAAAATTGAGGTTCAGGGCGATCGCGTACTATTACACGGAGTGAACGTAAACTGTGGTCAGCAGCAACACCATTTGTGGGATCAATAGCTGTTTGCTTGCGAATAGCAGTTAAAGAATTTAGTATATCTTCACGAGTAGGAATACCATCATTTAGTTGTTGTTGTTTTGCCACTGCATAACGTAAATCTTCAGGTAAACAAGCATCACCAACGTGCATTTTGGCCATGTTTTCATTCGTACTACCAGCTTGACCAAATAAATCACGTCTAACTTTTAACCAATGATTACGTTGATGTCCTTCAGGTAGCACAATTACTAAATTATCACATTCTTCACTTAATAAACCTTTTAGGGTACGCCCTCTTAAAAAAGGAAAACCATATTGATCATGTTCTACTTCTTGGTCAACTAAACCAGCAACTCCATCTCCACGCCCAAAGGTTGTATCACTCAAAAGTTTAATTTTAATTGAGTACATTTTTTAGTCCTCCAAAGAGATATAAAAATCCATTGCTTCAATTGCATCAAAATAACCACAAGCTCCATCTATCCAACCACATTGTTTTAACTGATTATTAGCTTTGATAAAAATTGGTAAATCATCGTCGCCATAAGCTTTTAAAAATTGTTCTGTTGCTGTTTTTCCTTCCCGTAAAACTTCCCGGAGAGCTTTTACTTTATTACGTTTATCTTTCCAAGGTTCTTCTTCTTTAAATTGTCTAATAACTTCTGCAAAATCTGTCCATGTTAACCAGTCAGATCCATATTCATGGGATCTCATTGGCCTAATTGTTAATTTTTCACCATTGCGTGCTTTATATTCTCGTTCACGAATTTGATCAATTGTTCCTAAAATACCACTAGATGCAATATGCCAATCAAGAGCAGAAAATATTGGCTCTTTTTTGGAAGGATTATCAATTTTTTCGCTAACAAAATTCTTAGCACTTTTACATAATGCTTCACTTAATTGATAGGCTCTAGCAAATGGATAATGAGTTTTCACAATCGCAATACCAGCACAAGCTGTAGCTTTAGATGTTCCACCTTTAGCGTTGGGTAAGTTTTCTGTGTGCTTTTCAAACTCCTTTAAAAATTTAATTGCAAGTGCTAAACCCAAACGACCATCACAAATAAATGTAACGTCATCTCCACCATACACAATAGGACGAAAAGGTAAAAATTTATTTTTAATACTAAATTTTTCTTTAACTATTGAGTCAATGAGTAACTCAACAACGGCTTTTAAAGATTTAATTGCAGCTTCATTTACGCCCCAAGATAGTTTACGCATAGCAATAATATAATTTTTATTAGCCTCTGACTTATTTTCCTGGTCTTGAGATTTACTGTAATCTTCAAATCTTTTACCCATTTGATTACCGTCAATATGAACAATCGCCATGTAACTACTTTCTTGCTCTGTTCTTCCTAAATCATCAACATCTAAAGGAATTTTAAATCTTGCTAACTTATCAGAATCAAAAATAATTTTCTTTAGTTCTTCATTAGCTCCTTTAACTGTATTATCATTAGTTTTTGCAACTATCTCTCTGGATATTGGCTTAGGTTCACCATCAATATCTCGCATTTCTACAGCAACTAATCCTGTGGAAATACAACTTGCTGTAACTCCTAAACCTAAAACGGGTGAAGATGTTCTTGCTTCTCTTTTTTGAGTGTCTAATTTATTTTTTTTAATTTCATCATCAATTACTTCGCGTAATAATTTTTCATTCCAATCAAATTCTTGGTGTGCAACTACAATATTTAAGCCTGGTGCTTCATTGAGAATTTTAAAACTCAGTTTACGAGTAAATTCTTTTGCATAATCAATTTGCTCAACTTTTCTAAAAACTAATACTGTATTACCTCCTCCAGCATAAATTAATTCAGCCATTATACTTTCATTGTCATGAATCAGTGGATTAAATTCCTGTTTGCTTTTATCGGGAATATGAATATTTTCTGGAGAAAGACTATCTAAGGATTTAAGTATTTCTTCAACCCATTTATCCGTTGCTGATTTAACTAAATAGGAAGCTCCAACATTTTCTTTTAATCTGTTGCTGCCAAAAATATAACGTTGGATACCAGTTGTATCAATTACCGTTGCAATGTATTTATTCATAACTATTATTAATAATCCTTACCTTGAATCCAATTTGTAATCTTCGGTGATAAATTCATGAGGTGATTAATTCCAAAAACAGCTATTTTATTATCCTGAGTAAGAATCTTCATCTGTTTTTCCAAACGTTTCGTATCATGGTGTAAACATACTAAAGCTACCTTAGATTCTGCACCACCTAACTGTCTGGCTCTAACATAAGCCTCAAAAAGTTTCTCTTTACAAGTATTATCATGAATAGATGTTGTACAAGAAATTGCAAATAATTGGTATCTTCTTCTAAAAGCAACATCAAACTCAAATTTATCCCACATAGCATTTTTATTATCAGGATCTTCAATATGAAATGACATTGCACTTTCATCTATATTAAGATTAAGAGAATCAGGTATTTGTTGAATTTGCCATAATACATAATGTTCTAACCATCCACAATTAAGCCATCCGCAAAAATCTTGATAACTGTTAAATCCAAGATTTTTAGCGATTTTAAGATGAAGTTGCTGTCCAGATATTCCCATATATTTTTGAAAAACTTGTTTAATTTTTTGAGGAACATCATTTATATTTAATGATAGTTTCTCTAAATCTGATTCTTCTTGCCAATATTTATTGGCTTTTTTTGCTTTGCTAAGTTCATCCTTACACCATGATTGATAACTGTCAGCAACCTCTTTACGATAATGATAATTTTTATTTTCGTATATTACAATAATTTCTTTAGCTGCATCATACAGACTAGGTTGGAATATTGGTGCATCATGCTGTTTCCATCTCAAATCATGTAATTCAAAGAGTCTCTCAAATGGGATATCAACTTTTGTTTTAATTTTTTTATCAAAAATATCCAATCGTATTGGAGAACTATTTTTTTGATCTATTAGCATCTTTAAGTTACGTGGATCTAGATAACTAAATTTGATTTCAGTAGAAATATCAGATTCCAAAAATGCTTGATAAGCATGGACAGCCATCGCCTTTGTGCCACCTGTATAATTTAAAGCAAAACAAATTTTACTGGGATCTTTTCCTGCCTTAATATTTTCGTCTTTAATTTCTTCTACTTTATTTTTGATAGCTTTTCTGATCTCAAATGCGTTAGACTCATGCTTACCCAAAGGAAGTTTGTCATTCTCATCAAGGTTTAAATTTTTCTGTAATATTCTGGCTGCATCTTTAGTGTGTTCAGTGTAAACAAGACAAGGTTTACCACCTTCTCTAAGTAGTGTTTTTGCTGCTACGTAGTTTGGTAAAGGATTTTCACCAATTAATAAAAAAAGATAGTCAACTTGGTGATTTTCCCAATTTAATGGATTGTTTATAGTCATCATTACCTCTAATTTACGTTAACTATTCAGACGAGCGCGATCGCCCTCTCTTACTCCCTCCTACACAACGCCACCAAAGCCTGCGCTAAAGCCTGCACCATCGGACGCTGCGATACATCCTCGCCACGCATTAATCTATGCACCGTACCCCGTAAAATTGGCTCTCTTGACGCAACCACATCATTGTTCCCAAAAAAGTCGCTGAAAACGATCGCAATAACTTGCAACTTCAACTCATCACACAACCTTTGCCAAGGCTCGATTTCCGCTTCATCTTTGACTAAAATCACCGCATGGGTTGCTTCCGCCATCATCAAACGGTTCTCGTCAGATATTCTCCCACCAACATCAAAGACAAATATCGGCGTATTCACTCCCCTCACTTCCTGCGCCTTTAGTTGGGCGAACTCTGGCGTAAATCTAGCTTTGTATTGTGCTTTCATATAAGCCGCTAAATCAGGATCGCGCCTAGCTGTTTCACTAAACCAAGAACCGTCACCATCAGGACAGCCAGAAATACAATAGGATTCCGGCGCATCGGGAATCTGCGATAGTGCTTGTTTTAATCCTTCTCGGAAGCAGGTCTTTCCTGTATTTGCAAAGCCACATAAGACTACTTTCAGATGGGTTTGTGACTGCGACTCTCGCACCACATCCAACACATCCCCGACTTGATAGTTAGGATTTCTGCTAACTGTGACTACATATCTATCAATTCCTGGTGCGCCTATTTTCGGATCTAATAAGGCGATCGCATCATACAATCTTCCTAACCTATCCCCTAACACCTGACTCACTAATACAGAAACTCGTCCATTGATTTTGATGAGAGTACCACCGGGTAATTCCCCGGTAGCAATCATCTCATCTAACTGCGCCGCCACATCGCGGACTATGCGATCGCCAGTTGCTGGTATAATTCCGAATCCTACTCTGAGAATATCACCTTGTAGCCTGATCTGATAGTTACTCATAATGGCAGCTTAAAACAGCTCCAAGACTAATCTTTGAGCTACTTGTCTCCTAAATCTCAATCTATCAAGTCTCCCAATTTATAACTAGGGTTATGTGTGACACAGATCACATATTTTCCTAATTTAGGATCATAAAAAGCCACCGCACCATAGATATGCGCCAGTTTATGCGCGAGAACAAATGCTACAGGGATAGATATCGGGCCATTAATTCTTAGCAATGGGCCGCCAGCCAGTTCTCCCGATGCAGCCATTTCTTCTAATCTGGCGGCTGCATCACGCACAATTTGGTCATTTTGGGCAGGTTCCCCAAAACTGACTCGCATAATGGCATCTTTTAGCTCGATTTTATAAGTACTCATATTTATTCACTTGTTGTACTCGATTAGAACTTATGCACCAAAATTGTCTGTTCAAAGGACGTAAGAGTTTTAAACAGCTACACCCTTACTTAAGCTATCGATTTTTCTTTTTCATGCGTAACTCTTATGGATATATCATACAAGTACTTGGAAATAGCCTTTTCCAGGCACTGGTATTCTAAAGACAGTTATTAGTTGAGATTGATCCAGTGTCTGAATTAATATTTCCAGATGTCCCCAATGTAGAATTATTACAATGGCTAGCACGCGGTTCACTCAAACAAAACCTGCTGCGGGCTATGCGGTTGTGGGTGTGGTTGCGATCGCTTTACGGCGACCCTCAAGACCGTTTACCATTGCATGATGGGTTTATTTATGCCCAATGGCGCATCACCTTCTTCAGTCCCACCCATCCCACAGGAGACGAAGTTCCCCAACTGCACGATCCTCAATGTCCATGCGCCAAAACAAGCGCCCAGTGGCTATTTAATGAAAAAACAGGAATTGACGCTAACCAGTGGCAAGAAATATTATTAGCTCACACTGGCATAGAAGAATCTAAATTAGCAGAGATATTAAATAAAAGACTGTTTGGTATCACTCGCCGTTCTTTGCAAGGTGACTTAGAAACCCTAGCAGATTTGGGTTGGTTGGAATATAAAAATGAAAAATATTACCGTGTAGAAAAATTTCCCCCGCGTCCAATTACTGTGAAAGATGATACAGATTATAGTAAAATCGGGGCGTATGAATTGAACTTTCTGCACGAAGACTTAGTTGCGATCGCGCAAAATCATTCTCACAAAATTAATGGTATCCAGCGCTTTTTCCTACAACTAGATTACGTCATTCCCCTTAGCACCATCGACTTAGTTGAAGATTGGCAAGACCAATTAAGAAAACTATGGACAAACACCCCCGTACCTCCCATTCAACTCACCTATGACAGCGCTAGGTTAGGGAAATTTGTGAACTGTGTTGTGTATCCAGTTTGCATTTATTATATGCAAAGAGCAGTTTACCTCTGTGCTTATGGTGAAAGTCCAGACCGAAAAACTGACTGGTATAATTTCCGTCTTGACCGAATTCAAAACATCACATCCTTAGAATGGGATGATGAACGCATACCCCAAAATTTGCGACAGCGTTATCAACAACCATCTTCCTTAAGCCCAGATTATATTGCCCAGGAAATGGGGAATGCTTGGGGGTTTGATTTTTACTTACCATCCCGGCTGATGTTGCTGAGATTTGACCGTGAATATAGCGATCGCTACATTCAAAATACCATCCGCCACAAAACTTTTAAAGCCATCACCAAAGAGCAAGCACAGCGTCTAATTCGTCGTGAAGTCACCCAACCAGAAAACCAACAAGAGTTATTAAATATATTAAACAACCGTTCTCCACAAGACGCTTACTACCAAGTTTATTACCGCGATCAAGATAACGGTATTATCATGCGTCTACGTGCATGGCGACCTAAATGTGAAGTCATTTTTCCCTTTGATTTAAGACAAAAAATCGCGGCGGATGTAGCGAAAGAATTTCAGCTTTATCATCAGGGCTTGGGGACTGGGGGAGATGAGGGAGATGAGGGAGATGAGGGAGATGAGGGAGTAGGGGGAGATGAGGGAGATGAGGATAACAACTGACTAATGACCAATGACTAATGACCAATGACCAATGACTAATGACTAATGACCAATGACCAATGACTAATAACCAATGACCAAAACAAAATTAACAGATAAGTTTGTATCAGCATTAATCTACGCTACCCACCTTCATGCCAACCAAACCCGCAAAATTAGCGGCGTTCCATATATAGCGCATTTACTGAGTGTAGCAGCACTGGTACTAGAAGTTGGAGGCACAGAAGAAGAAGCGATCGCTGGATTACTGCATGATAGTATCGAAGACCAAGGTGGAAAATCCACCCGTGAAGAAGTCCGTCAACTTTTTGGTGAGACAGTCATAGCCATAGTTGATGGTTGCACAGAATGCGATAGTGAACCCAAACCACCTTGGGAAGAACGTAAACAAAGATACTTAGCCAACTTACGTCATGCTTCGCCCTCAGTCCGGCGAGTCTCGCTTGCAGATAAGCTGCACAACGCCCGCTCATTACTCACCGACTATCAACAACAAGGTAGCAACATCTGGAGCCAGTTTAAAGCCGGTAGAGAGGGTACTTTATGGTTTTATCGACAGTTGCAGCAAATATACCATGAAACAGGTTCAGATTGGATGACACAGGAGTTTACGCGAGTTGTTCAAGAACTCGAACAGAAGGTAATAGGGAATAGGTAATTGCTTTCTACCATTACCAATTACCCATTACCAACCCCCAAAATATGATAAATGTTTAAGCGGACATGACATTACGAATTACGAATTACGAATTACGAATTACATTTGTACCCTTGCTCGGTATGATATTTAATTTGCAAGCATTTACCAAAAAAGAAATTTAGCTATGACTCAGAACTACCGAATTACCCTACTTCCCGGCGATGGTATTGGCCCCGAAATTATGGCAGTGGCGGTAGATGTGCTGAAAGTCGTAGGGGAACAATTCGATATTGGGTTTGATTTCTCAGAAGCTTTAATTGGCGGTGCAGCAATTGATGCTACTGGCGAACCTCTACCAGCCGCTACCTTAGAAACTTGTCGCAACAGTGATGCTGTATTACTCGCCGCCATTGGCGGTTATAAATGGGATGCTTTACCCTCCCACCAACGCCCAGAAGCAGGCTTATTAGGACTACGCGCCGGCTTAGGTTTATTTGCCAACTTACGCCCTGCCCAAATTTTACCCCAACTAATCGACGCTTCCACCCTCAAGCGGGAAGTCGTGGAAGGGGTAGATATTATGGTGGTGCGTGAACTCACAGGCGGAATTTACTTTGGCAAACCCAAGGGAATTTTTGAGACTGAGACGGGAGAGAAACGCGGTGTCAATACAATGGTTTATAGCGAATCAGAAATTGACCGAATTGGGCGGGTAGCTTTTGAAACTGCACGCAAACGCCGGGGTAAACTTTGCTCAGTTGATAAAGCCAACGTATTAGAAGTATCACAATTGTGGCGCGATCGCATCACCAAACTTTCCCAAGAATACCCAGATGTGGAACTCTCCCATCTATATGTAGATAATGCCGCTATGCAGTTGGTACGCGCCCCCAAACAATTCGACACCATCGTTACAGGTAACTTATTCGGCGATATCCTCTCCGATGCCGCCGCCATGCTCACAGGTAGTATTGGGATGTTACCCTCCGCTAGCCTTGGCGCATCCGGGCCGGGAGTGTTTGAACCAGTCCACGGCTCCGCCCCAGATATCGCCGGACTTGATAAAGCCAACCCCCTCGCCCAAGTTTTGAGTGCAGCGATGATGTTACGCTACGCCCTAGACCAACCCAAAGCCGCCGACAAAATAGAACAAGCCGTACTACAGGTTTTAGAGCAAGGCGATCGCACAGGCGATATAATATCAGCAGGTATGAATCTCTTAGGTTGCCGAGCTATGGGTGACTCATTAATAAAAGCTTTAGAAAAAAATAATCTTTCATGAAAAATCGCCAAATTGGCAACCAATTCTAGATGTTTCGGCTAAACTGTTACCAAAATCTAGCAATCACACACATAACACAATAGTGTACGCTTTAAAACAAGAACAAGGAAAAGTTAATCCCACTGCCCCAAGGAGCCATTCCCCTTTGATTGATCCAGCCATCATCAGAGCTGCGGGGCAAATTTACTACATCCACTGTGAGGTACATCCAGAAATTGTTGGTCAGCCTTCAGGCGTAGCAATTAACCGTGTCACTCATCGGGGTAAAGTAATTTTTACAAGTCAGCCCGTACTCTTACCACAAGAATGTTTTGTGCCATTAAGTCAAATTGAATCCTATCTGTACTAGTCAGTTGTCATTAGTCAGTGGTCAGTTGTCAAGAGTAATACTCGACATTCAGCAAAAGATCAACGACAAATGACTCAGAACTTCAGACAAATGACTTATGGATACTTTGATAGTTACCCTGGCGAGTGTGTTTGTTTTCGCCTTGGGTGCGTCTATTGGCAGCTTTATTAACGTGGTAGTTTATAGATTACCTGCTGGCTTATCTCTTCTGTGGCCGCCCTCTCGTTGTCCCCATTGTTTAAAGGCGCTCAAAGCCTATGATAATGTGCCTGTTCTAGGTTGGATATGGTTAAAGGGACGATGCCGTTATTGTAAAAGTCCTATTTCTTGGCGTTACCCTGTGGTGGAAACTGCAACAGGGATGATTTTTCTCCTCATATTTTTTATATTTAAAGTTTCTATTATTACCATAGGTTATTGGATATTATGTAGCTGGTTGTTAGCATTAACCCTGATTGACCTAGATACTATGACTCTACCTAGTCCCTTAACTAAGTCGGGGTTGGTATTAGGGTTAATTTATCAAATAGTCATGGGATATACTAACGAAGCCAGCTTGTCAGGAATAGCTAGGCATCTGATGATGGGGATAGTTGGGGCAGTATTAGGCTTGTGGTTATTTGATGCGATCGCTCTATTAGGTATCTTCCTACAAAAAGAGGCAATGGGTGCAGGAGATGCCAAACTCGCCGCCATGATGGGCGCATGGTTAGGTTGGCGATACTTGCTCCTAGCTGGATTTATAGCCTGTGCAGTAGGCGCATTTGTAGGAATTGCAGCCATTATCCTGTCAAAACGCAAATGGGGGCAAAAAATCCCCTTCGGCCCATTCCTCGCTTTAGGAACCTTTATTACCCTACTGGGTGGTAAACCAATATTAGCTGCTTATTTAGGCTTGTTCTTTTAGGGAAGAGGGGACAGGGGACAGGTGATAGGGGACAGGGGAGTAATTATTTTGGTGGGCAATGCCCACCCTACAACTTACCCTCCCACTATGTTAGGACTTACGCAACTGGCATATTTTTTCTGTAAGATCGGTTTTAGATTTAGCACAACAGTTTCCATAAAACCTTCTTCGTGCCTGGGTTGCTCACATCAATTACCTGTAGTTAAAAGTCTAGCAGAGGTAAATCATATAGCTACTGATAAAATTTGTCAACTGTCAACTGTCAACTGTCAACCGTCATATAATGACCTTACCCTATTCCCCTAAATGTAACTTTCATTACCCAATTGACACTTGACATTTTGATAATATTAGCTTGTGACTTGGATCACCCCCTTAACAAGATAGGACTGACGTTGCGGAAATTCTTTGCTTTGGGAGAGTATAAAGATTATACGTAAACTCCTTACCCAAATTTTTGATTTTCGCTTGCTTACGGAAGTCCTCAAAAAGTACCTGTTGGTTAGCGCCACTAAATGTACTAAGATGCTGATGGCTCATCAACTAGCAAGACAAACTTTTATATTTGGAGTAAGGATTCAAGCTGGGGTTGGGGAAAAGCTTCTTGTTGCAGGGTATATATTCCCGTAAGTTTAAGCCGATACATTTACAAGATGTCATGAACCAGACACTTGTATTGGTATCAATATTTTCGTTAAGCTGGCAACCAAAGATCCAAAATTCAGGTCTAAATTGCTTAAACGCGTATTTTGACGATGTAGTCAACAGTCTAGGGTAAAAAGTTATTAGTTAAGCACTAGTGATGATTAACTCCCAAAACTACTTGACTTGTTTTTGACCTTCACTTGAATAAGATAAAAATGGCAAACAACGAAGAATCACGCGGTTTAAAGTCTCTGTTTGATTGGTTCGCAAACCGACGTAAAGCAGGAGCAACTAACCCCGAACGCCAAGAACGTGAAATTGCCGATGGGTTGTGGCACAAGTGTTCTAAGTGTGGTGTATTGACATATACAAAAGACCTCCGAGCCAATCAAATGGTCTGCGTTGAGTGTGGACATCATAATCGAGTAGATAGTGATGAGCGCATCCGTCAATTGATAGACCAAAATACTTGGAGACCGATGGATGAGAATCTCCGCGCTACCGACCCGTTGAAATTCCGCGATCGCAAACCCTATAGCGATCGCCTGCGGGAAATGGAAGATAAACTAGGTTTATTAGACGCAGTAAAAACCGGTTTGGGGCAAATCAATGGCTTACCCATTGCCTTAGCCGTGATGGATTTCCGCTTCATGGGCGGTAGCATGGGTTCAGTTGTAGGCGAAAAAATCACCCGCTTAATCGAACAAGCCACCCAGCGCCATTACCCAGTAGTCATCGTCTGCACCTCCGGGGGAGCGAGAATGCAGGAAGGTATGCTTTCTCTGATGCAGATGGCGAAAATTTCCGCCGCCCTAGAACGTCACAGAGACTCTCGATTACTCTACATTCCTGTCTTGACCAATCCTACCACAGGCGGCGTAACTGCTAGCTTTGCCATGTTGGGAGATATTATTTTAGCAGAACCAAAAGCCACAATTGGTTTTGCTGGTCGGCGCGTAATTGAGCAAACCCTACGAGAAAAACTGCCAGAAGACTTTCAATCAGCAGAAGACTTACTCAAGCACGGCTTTGTCGATGAAATAGTCCCCCGAACCCAGTTAAAAAACACCTTATCCCAATTAATAGCTTTACATCAACCTGTACCTACAACCCCTCCTATGGTGCTGTGGGAGACGATGAGTCTTAGTTCCACAGCTGCGGAATAGATGGCAGATCAGGGAGACAAGGAAGACTATAATCAGCAATTCTTCCTCATCTCCCCCTAACAATTTGACTCTCTTTTAACTAGAGACACTTAATTAAATATAAGTTTGTAGTCAGGACTTTAGTCCTTTCAAACCCAGCAATAGCGCGATAAATCGCTGACTACGAACAACAACTCATTTTATATTTAATTATGTCTACCTACTTATCTTGTCCTTGTTGTTGTATTTTCCAATCTTGAAACCGAATACTTACCTTCTGTTCAAAAACCTACACCCGTCGGCTATTCGTCCTGACAGATGTAGGTTTTTTAAATTGAAAAATTTTCGCAATACATCCATTATCTGTAGGGGCGCACAGCTGTGCGCCCCCACCCATGTATTTGTTACATTCTTGTTTCCAATTGGTATTACCCGTGAAATTTCTTAATAATCTTTATACAAAAAATAAATGATGGGTGTTACTCCTCAGTGCAAAAATGGTATACTGTGCTAAGTAGATGCACCCTGATGATCTGGAGAGCTGCCCAAGTGGCTCTCCTTTTTTGGTTATCAGTTAACAGTTATCAGTTGCTAATGACAACTGACTAATGACTAATGACTTTGGTATAATCGCGAGTCAGTCAACTAATTTAGTTGTGGGGATGGAAAGCAGATGGCAGACTGGCGGGAAGTTAGCGGAGGCGTTACAGCACCAAAAGGGTATCGGGCGACGGGAATTATAGCAGGACTGAAACCTTCAGGGTTGCCAGATTTAGCTTTGATTTTGTCAGATGTAGAAGCGATCGCATCTGGTGTATTTACAACCAGCCATGTGAAAGCTGCTTGTGTAGACTACTGTCGTCAACGCCTACAAGCCAAGCCCAGCGCCCGCGCCATTCTCTGCAATGCCGGACAAGCCAACGCTGCTACAGGTATTGCCGGTATGAAGGATGCCGAAGAAAGCGCCCAGTTATTAGCCAAAGAGTTAAATATTTCCCCCGAATTGATTCTGTTGGCTTCCACTGGTGTAATTGGTCAACGGATGAAAATGGACGCATTACGCAGTGGTATACCGCAACTAGTAGCCTCCCTTTCCCCAACAGGTTCAGATGCAGCCGCCGGGGCAATTATCACTACAGATTTGGTCACAAAATCTATCGCCCTAGAAACAACTATAGGCGATCGCCCAGTCCGCATTGGTGGGATCGCCAAAGGTTCAGGCATGATTCACCCGAATATGGCAACAATGCTAGCATTCGTTACCTGTGATGCCGCAGTTTACCCTCATCTTTGGCAACAGATGTTAACTAGAGCAGCAGAGAAAAGCTTCAATTCCATTACCGTAGATGGAGATACTAGCACTAACGACAGTTTAATAGCCCTAGCCAATGGACAATCCCGCACCCCAGCTATTACTGATATTGGTGTAGAATCGGAAAAATTAGAGGCCATGCTAACAGCAGTATGCCAACATTTAGCCAAAGCGATCGCTCGTGATGGTGAAGGTGCAACCTGTCTCATAGAAGTGGAAGTCACAGGCGCACATGATGAACAAGCCGCTAGACAAATCGCCAAAACCATCGCTGGTTCATCCTTAGTTAAGTCTGCAATCTTCGGTCGTGATCCCAACTGGGGACGCATCGCCGCCGCCGCCGGACGTGCTGGTGTTCCCTTCGAGCAAGAGAACCTACAAATTAAACTAGGCGATTTTTTACTATTAGAAAATGGTCAACCCCTCCCCTTTGACCGCACCGCCGCCAGCGCATACTTGAAACAAGCCGCCGCAGGTGCTTATCTTCAACAAGATACCGTCTTAATTTCCGTCAACATAGGCAATGGTCACAGCACTGGGAAAGCTTGGGGATGCGATTTAAGTTATGACTACGTGAAGATTAACGCTGAGTATACTACTTAGTTAGGGGACTCTTGACTGGGGATTGGGGACTGGGAAGATGAGGGAGATGAGGGAGATGAGGGAGATGAGGAAGTGGGGGAAGCAGGGGAGAATAACAACTGTCACCTGTCACCTGTCACCTGTCAACTGTCAACTGTCAACTGATGACTAACCAAATAAAAAAATGCAAATTACCCAAAGTCTCCATACAGCCATACTCGTCACCAATTTAGAACGGTCAGAAAAATTCTACGGTCAAGTATTGGGATTATCCAAAATTGACCGCTCATTGAAATATGCGGGTGCATGGTATCAAGTTGGAGATTATCAAATTCATCTGATAGTTGCGTCAGATGTACCCACCGACAACCCCAACGAAAAATGGGGACGCAACCCCCACGTTGCTTTTTCCGTCGCCGACTTAGAAGTCGCCAAGCAAGAATTACTCAGTCAAAATTATCCCATTCAACCCAGCGCTTCCGGTCGCCCGGCTTTGTTCACTCAAGACCCAGATGGGAATATTATCGAGTTGAGTCAGCAGTGAACAGTTATCAGTGAACAGTTAACAGTGAACAGTTATCAGTGAACAGTTAACAAAACCTGACAACTGATAACTGACAACTGATAACTGATAACTGACAACTGATAACTGACAACTGATAACTGATAACTGATAACTGACAACTGATAACTGACAACTGATAACTGATAACTGACAACTGATAACTGATAACTGACAACTGATAACTGATAACTGACAACTGATAACTGATAACTGATAACTGATAACTGACAACTGATAACTGATAACTGACAACTGATAACTGATAACTGACAACTGATAACTGATAACTGACAACTGATAACTGACTAATGAAAATTATTGCCTATACATACACTGATCCGCTACTAGAAACTTCTCCTGTGCAGATTAACTGGGAGTGGGAGGTGGAACGGGTATATGAGGATTTGGGTGAGCGATCGCAATTGCAACAATTATTTACTGATTGTCAAACTGAATCTTGCGATTATTTAATTGTACGGCGTTTGGAGGAATTGGGGGATGATTTAGCCCAAGTTAGCGATCGCCTCAATCAGTTGGAAGCTATGGGTATAGAAATCATCGCCACCCAACAAGCCTACAACTCAGCAACTTCGCATCTGCGGGCTGATCTACTGACATTACTCCAAGAAATTCAACGTCAACAACGCAGTCGCCGCATTCGTCAAGGACAAGCCCGTAAACGTCTTGATGCTGCACCGCCTCCAGGTAAAGCGCCTTATGGTTATCGCAGAGGTAAGGATAAATATATCCTTGACCGCAGTACAGCTCCAGTGGTTAAGGATTTTTTTGACAACTTTTTACTTTATAATTCTCTACGGGGTGCTGTTCGTTACTTAGCCAAAAAATATGGTAAGAAAATTTCTGTGACTACTGGTAAGCGATGGTTAACTAATCCCGTTTATCGGGGTGATACTGCTTATCAAAATCAAGAAATTATCTCTGATACCCATACCCCCATTATTTCCAGAGAAGAAGCCGCCCAAGTTGACAGACTTTTACGCCGTAATAGTCGCTTACCCTCTCGCAGTGCTAGCGCCCCACGTTCCCTTGCTGGGTTGGTTGTATGTCATCAGTGTCAGTCACACATGACAGTTACCCGTGTGACTCAACGTCATCAAGATAAGGAGTATCTTTACTTACGTCCTCTTAACTGTCCCCAAAACCCCAAGTGTAAGGCTATTGCTTACCAGGAAATTTTAGAATGTACAATTGCTAAGGTTTGTAGTGAATTACCTTTGGCGGTAGCCGGGATCAATTTTCCCCAATTAGATACAGTTAAGAATAGTTTAAAAGAAGCGATCGCCCATCAGCAAAACATCCTGCAACAGTTACCTAATTTATTAGAAACTGGTGTTTTAGATACAGAAACAGCCAAGTTAAGAACTTACAAACTCCGTACAGAAATTTCTACACTACAAGCAAAATTAGCAACCCTTCCTCCAGTAAATTTGCTATCTGTTGCTCAAGCCGTTTCCCTGCCTCAATTTTGGTTAGACTTATCAGAATCTGAGCGCAGATTTTACTTGCGAGAATTTATCCGTCAAATTGAAATTATACGTCAAAATCAACAATGGGATTTACAAGTAATTTTTATTTTTTAGGGTCAACAGTCAATAGTCAATAGTCAACAGTCAACAGTCAATAGTCAATAGTCAACAGTCAATAGTCAATAGTCAACCACCCTATATCTCCAGTTTCTAAATTTACCAAGAAACTGGGTCTAAAGCCCCGTCCTTCTTGGACGGCTTTGATTATGGTATAATAATTGCGTAGGAGTTTTCCACGTGAAATGATTGTTTTAGAGTTTAAAGTTAAAGGGAAAACAACTCAATATGCAGCCATTGATGAGGCGATGAGAACCTGTCAATTTGTTCGCAACAAAGCTATTCGTTTTTGGATGGATAACCGAGGTGTAGGGCAGAAAGACTTGTATCGTCTTAGCAAGGTTCTCAGACATGAGTTTTCCTTTGTGAAAGCTTTGAA